>NZ_CP108569.1:1800000-3232500 GCF_036010505.1 Streptomyces sp. NBC_01197 | reverse complement strand
TTGTTTGAGAACTGCACAGTGGACGCGAGCATCTGTGGCCAAGTTTTTAAGGGCGCACGGTGGATGCCTTGGCACCAGGAACCGATGAAGGACGTGGGAGGCCACGATAGTCCCCGGGGAGCCGTCAACCAGGCTTTGATCCGGGGGTTTCCGAATGGGGAAACCCGGCAGTCGTCATGGGCTGTCACCCATGCCTGAACACATAGGGCATGTGGAGGGAACGAGGGGAAGTGAAACATCTCAGTACCCTCAGGAAGAGAAAACAACCGTGATTCCGGGAGTAGTGGCGAGCGAAACCGGATGAGGCCAAACCGTATGTGTGTGATACCCGGCAGGGGTTGCGCATGCGGGGTTGTGGGATTGCACTTCAATAGTCTGCCGGCTGTTGGGCAAGTCAGAAACCGTTGGTGTAGGCGAAGGACATGCGAAAGGTCCGGCGTAGAGGGTAAGACCCCCGTAGCTGAAACATCAACGGCTTGCTTGTGTGACTCCCAAGTAGCACGGGGCCCGAGAAATCCCGTGTGAATCTGGCGGGACCACCCGCTAAGCCTAAATATTCCCTGGTGACCGATAGCGGATAGTACCGTGAGGGAATGGTGAAAAGTACCGCGGGAGCGGAGTGAAATAGTACCTGAAACCGTGTGCCTACAAGCCGTGGGAGCGTCGCTGGCGGTACTTGTACTGTCAGTCGTGACTGCGTGCCTTTTGAAGAATGAGCCTGCGAGTTAGCGGTGTGTAGCGAGGTTAACCCGTGTGGGGAAGCCGTAGCGAAAGCGAGTCCTAATAGGGCGTTTGAGTTGCACGCTCTAGACCCGAAGCGGAGTGATCTAGCCATGGGCAGGTTGAAGCGGCTGTAAGAGGTCGTGGAGGACCGAACCCACCAGGGTTGAAAACCTGGGGGATGACCTGTGGTTAGGGGTGAAAGGCCAATCAAACTCCGTGATAGCTGGTTCTCCCCGAAATGCATTTAGGTGCAGCGTCGTGTGTTTCTTGCCGGAGGTAGAGCACTGGATAGGCGATGGGCCCTACCGGGTTACTGACCTTAGCCAAACTCCGAATGCCGGTAAGTGAGAGCGCGGCAGTGAGACTGTGGGGGATAAGCTCCATGGTCGAGAGGGAAACAGCCCAGAGCATCGACTAAGGCCCCTAAGCGTACGCTAAGTGGAAAAGGATGTGGAGTCGCAGAGACAACCAGGAGGTTGGCTTAGAAGCAGCCATCCTTGAAAGAGTGCGTAATAGCTCACTGGTCAAGTGATTCCGCGCCGACAATGTAGCGGGGCTCAAGCGTACCGCCGAAGTCGTGTCATTCCAGCATGTACCCCCAACGGGGGCTGGGATGGGTAGGGGAGCGTCGTGTGCCGGGTGAAGCAGCCGCGGAAGCGAGTTGTGGACGGTTCACGAGTGAGAATGCAGGCATGAGTAGCGATACACACGTGAGAAACGTGTGCGCCGATTGACTAAGGGTTCCTGGGTCAAGCTGATCTGCCCAGGGTAAGTCGGGACCTAAGGCGAGGCCGACAGGCGTAGTCGATGGACAACCGGTTGATATTCCGGTACCCGCTTTGAAACGCCCAGTACTGAGCCCATTGATGCTAAGGCCGTGAAGCCGCCCTGGAGCCTTCGGGCAAAGGGGAGTGGTGGAGCCGCTGAACCAAGGTGGTAGTAGGTAAGCGATGGGGTGACGCAGGAAGGTAGTCCAGCCCGGGCGGTGGTTGTCCCGGGGTAAGGGTGTAGCCCGTCATCCAGGTAAATCCGGATGGCATGGAGGGTGAGACCTGATGCCGAGCCGATTGTGGTGAAGTGGATGATCCTATGCTGTCGAGAAAAGCCTCTAGCGAGTTTCATGGCGGCCCGTACCCTAAACCGACTCAGGTGGTCAGGTAGAGAATACCGAGGCGTTCGGGTGAACTATGGTTAAGGAACTCGGCAAAATGCCCCCGTAACTTCGGGAGAAGGGGGGCCATTCCTGGTGATCCGATTTACTTGGTGAGCTGGGGGTGGCCGCAGAGACCAGCGAGAAGCGACTGTTTACTAAAAACACAGGTCCGTGCGAAGCCGTAAGGCGATGTATACGGACTGACGCCTGCCCGGTGCTGGAACGTTAAGGGGACCGGTTAGTGATCTTTCGGGGTTGCGAAGCTGAGAACTTAAGCGCCAGTAAACGGCGGTGGTAACTATAACCATCCTAAGGTAGCGAAATTCCTTGTCGGGTAAGTTCCGACCTGCACGAATGGCGTAACGACTTCTCGACTGTCTCAACCATAGGCCCGGTGAAATTGCACTACGAGTAAAGATGCTCGTTTCGCGCAGAAGGACGGAAAGACCCCGGGACCTTTACTACAGTTTGATATTGGTGTTCGGTTCGGCTTGTGTAGGATAGGTGGGAGACTGTGAAGCGGCCACGCCAGTGGTTGTGGAGTCGTCGTTGAAATACCACTCTGGTCGTGCTGGATGTCTAACCTCGGTCCGTGATCCGGATCAGGGACAGTGTCTGATGGGTAGTTTAACTGGGGCGGTTGCCTCCTAAAGAGTAACGGAGGCGCCCAAAGGTTCCCTCAGCCTGGTTGGCAATCAGGTGTTGAGTGTAAGTGCACAAGGGAGCTTGACTGTGAGACCGACGGGTCGAGCAGGGACGAAAGTCGGGACTAGTGATCCGGCAGTGGCTTGTGGAAGCGCTGTCGCTCAACGGATAAAAGGTACCCCGGGGATAACAGGCTGATCTTCCCCAAGAGTCCATATCGACGGGATGGTTTGGCACCTCGATGTCGGCTCGTCGCATCCTGGGGCTGGAGTCGGTCCCAAGGGTTGGGCTGTTCGCCCATTAAAGCGGTACGCGAGCTGGGTTTAGAACGTCGTGAGACAGTTCGGTCCCTATCCTCTGCGCGCGTAGGAATATTGAGAAGGGCTGTCCCTAGTACGAGAGGACCGGGACGGACGAACCTCTGGTGTGCCAGTTGTCCTGCCAAGGGCATGGCTGGTTGGCTACGTTCGGAAAGGATAACCGCTGAAAGCATCTAAGCGGGAAGCCTGCTTCGAGATGAGTATTCCCACCCCCTTTGAGGGGTTAAGGCTCCCAGTAGACGACTGGGTTGATAGGCCAGATGTGGAAGCCCGGTAACGGGTGGAGCTGACTGGTACTAATAGGCCGAGGGCTTGTCCTCAGTTGCTCGCGTCCACTGTGTTAGTTCTGAAATAACGAACGACCGTGTAGTTACCGGTGTTGGTTAATTTCATAGTGTTTCGGTGGTCATTGCGTTAGGGAAACGCCCGGTTACATTCCGAACCCGGAAGCTAAGCCTTTCAGCGCCGATGGTACTGCAGGGGGGACCCTGTGGGAGAGTAGGACGCCGCCGAACAATTTTTAGCCTCAGCCCCGGACCGTTATGGTCCGGGGCTGAGGCATTTTTGCGTTTATGGTCAGGGTATGCGCTACGACCTGGTCATCTTCGACAACGACGGCGTCCTTGTGGACAGTGAGCCGATCTCCAACACCATCCTCGCGGGGTACCTGACCGAGCTGGGGCACCCCACCTCGTATGACGAGTCCCTCCGCGACTACATGGGTGGCGCCGTGCACCGGGTGCACGACACCATCCTGGAGCGGAGCGGACAGCAGCTCCCCGTCGACTTCGACGAGGTCTTGCACGCCCGGATCTTCGCCGCCTACGAGACCGATCTGCGGCCGGTCCCCGGAGTCGCTGATGTCCTCGGCGAACTGGTCGCCCAGGGCGTCCCGTACTGCGTCGCTTCCTCGGGCAGCCACGAGCGGGTCCGGGTGGGCCAGCGGGCTACCGGTCTCGACGAGTGGTTCGAGGACGAGTGGATCTTCAGCTCGCAGGATGTCGGCCGGGGCAAGCCGGCGCCGGACCTGTTCCTTCACGCCGCCCAGCAGATGGGCGTGGCGGCCGAGCGGTGTGTCGTCATTGAGGACAGCCCACTCGGGGTGGCTGCCGCCCATGCCGCTGGGATGGACGTGTACGGGTTCACGGCGATGACTCCCGCCGAGCGGCTCGCCGGGGCGAACGGTTTCTTCTCGGATATGTCGCAGCTGCTCCAACTCCTTGCCTGATCTATCTACCCACGGGTAGGCGGGGGGCCTACTGTGCCGCCATGACGACAGATGTTCGCCTGCGGCACGGCCGGGCCTCTCTGGGGCTCAGCTTCTTCGCGCAGGGCGCCGCGTTCGCTCTCCTGGTGACGCGGATCCCCGCCATCCAGGACCGTTACGGGATATCCGACGGCCTGCTGCCCGTCTTCCTGGCTGCCGTTCCGGTCCTCGCCGGCGTCAGCAGCGTCGGCACCGAGCAGCTCGTGAAGCGGGTGCGGCCATCGGCCGTGCTGCGCTGGGCGCAGCCCGTGGTGCTGCTGGCCCTTCTCGGTGCCGCGGCCGGCACCGAGGTCTGGCAGGCCGCCGTCTCGCTCGGGGTGTTCGGGCTCGCCGTGGGGGCGCTGGATGCCTCCATGAACATGCTGGGGGTGAGCCTCCAGCGGGCGTACGGGCGCAGCATCATGCTGGGGTTCCACGCCGCGTACAGCCTCGGCGGGATCGCCGGTGCTTCGCTCGCCTGGGTCGGGGCGCACTGGCATCTGTCGCTGCTCACCTTGTACTGGCCGGTGGCCGTGGTGCTGCTGCCCGTCTGCCTGATGGGGAGCCGCTGGTACGCGGACGCACGGGAGGCCGATGGGCCGAGCGGGGCGGGAGAGGGCGCCGGGGCGGCTGTTGTAGCCGGTGGGGCCGGTGGTTCCGTCGTCTTCAAGATGCTGCTGCCGCTCTGTCTGGTGATGGCCTTCACCTATATCGGCGACTCGACCGTCTCCAACTGGAGCGCCAAGTACCTGCAGGACGTACTGGGGAGCTCCGAGCAGCTCTCCACCGTCCCGTACAACGTCTATATGGTCACCACGCTGCTCGGCCGGGCGGTCGGGGACTTCGGGGTGCGGCGCTTCGGCGCGGTGGCCGTGGTGCGGTTCGGGTCCGTCGTCGCGGCTGCCGGGTTCGGTGTGGTCGCCGCCGCGACCGGTCCCTGGGTGGGGATGCTCGGGTTCACGCTGCTGGGCTTCGGGCTCTGTGTGATCGTGCCGCAGACCTTCGCGGCCGCGGGGCGGCTGTTCCCCCACGCCTCCGACGCGGCCATCGCCCGGCTCAACATCTTCAACTACGTGGGGTTCCTGGTCGGCTCGCCGCTGGTGGGCGCGATCGGTGACGCGTGGAACTACCGGGGCGCGATGCTCATCCCGATGGTGCTCGTGCTGGCGACGCTCGTGTACGCCCGCTCGTTCGGTGCCGGCGACGCCCGATACGGTGTCCGGCATGAGTGGCCGCCGACTGTTGATGTGGGACGAAGCAGTAACGAGGTATGACTTCGGGCCCGGCCACCCGATGGATCCGGTGCGGCTCGCACTGACCATGGGGCTGGTCCGGGCGTACGGACTGGATAGCGCGGTCGATGTCGTGGCCGCCAGACCGGCCGGGGAGTCGACCCTGCGCCTCGTGCACCGGGCGGACTATCTGGACGCGGTGCGGGCGGCGTCGGCGGATCCGGCGGCGGCGGACATCTCGTACGGCCTGGGGACACCTGATGACCCGGCCTTCGCCGGGATGCACGAGGTCTCCGCGCTGATCGCCGGGCAGTCGGTCGGCGCGGCCGAGGCGGTGTGGCGCGGCGAGGCGGACCACGCGGTGAACTTCTCGGGCGGGCTGCACCACGCGATGCCGGGTGCGGCCTCCGGGTTCTGCATCTACAACGACGCGGCCCTGGCCATCGCCCGGCTGCTCGAACTGGGGGCGGAGCGGGTCGCGTACGTCGATGTGGACGTGCACCACGGGGACGGGGTGCAGGAGGCGTTCCGGGACGATCCTCGGGTGCTGACCGTCTCGCTGCACGAGCACCCCCGGACGCTCTTTCCCGGTACGGGCTTCCCGACCGAGACGGGCGAGGGCGCGGGGGAGGGGGCGGCAGTCAACCTGCCGCTGCCGGCCGGGACCGGGGACGCCGGGTGGCTGCGGGCGTTCCACGCGGTGGTGCCCGAGCTGCTCGCGGACTTCCGGCCGCAGGTGCTGGTGTCTCAGCACGGCGCGGACACGCACTTCGAGGACCCGCTGGCCCATCTGGCGGTCTCGCTGGACGCGCAGCGTGCGGTGCAGGTCGCCTGCCATGAGCTGGCGCACGAGTACGCGGACGGCGGGCGGTGGGTGGCGCTCGGCGGGGGCGGTTACGCGGTGGCCGACGTCGTGCCGCGGTCGTGGACGCATCTGGTGGCGATCGCCGGGCACGCCGAGATCGATCCGGAGTCGGTGATCCCGCCGTCCTGGCGGGACGAGGTGTACGCGCGGACCCGGGGGGTGGGGCCCGGCCGGATGACGGACGGGCGGTGGCCGGTGGCCTGGCGGTCGTGGGACGAGGGGTACGACCCGGCGGACCGGCTGGACCAGGCGGTGCTTGCTACTCGGCGGGCGGTGTTTCCCTTGCGGGGGTTGCTGGCTTAGGGGGGGCTTAGGGGTGTGTTGTGGCTGTGCCGGGGCGGCCGCTTGGTGGTCTTCGCCGGGGCGTTACGCCAACTGTGCCGGATATCCCCGGTTCCCGCCCGCCCCCGCGGTCATTGCGGCACGATCGGCAGGGTGTTGACCACCGGCGCCCTCCGTGCGCATCTGTTGGCGGCCAGGCTGGCCGGGCCCGTGGCCACCCCGCGAGAGGTGAGTCTGCGCAGTTACCGGCTCTTCGCCGCGCGCGACCCGCGGGTGACTCTCGGGCTCCATCCCGAACGGGTCTGGGACGAGCGGGAGTTGCTCGGTCTGATGGCCGAGCGGTGCGGGGTGTCCGGGGATCCGGGTCATGGGTCGGGGCCCGATGTCATCGACCCGGAGCGGACGCTGGCCGCACTCGACGCGTTCGCCGTGAGGCTCGGCGAGGCTGTGGCGCGAGGCGCCAGTGTGCTGTTCGGGACCGGGCATCCGCATCGGCTGCTCGGTTTCTACGCCGCGCTGGCAGACGCCTTGTCGGCGGCCGGATGTACTGTCCTCACCCCCGCGCAGGGCCGCAGTGTCGACATAACGACCCGGTTCGGCGTACGTACGCACCTTCTGGAGTACGTACGGGGAGTCGCGCTGATGCGCGAGCCCGGCGTGCGGCTACCGGGGAGTGAGCCCGGCGCACACACCCATTCCCCACTGCCTGTCCGGGTCGCGCTCGAGGCCGCCGCAGGGGGCTCGTACGGCCTTCCCGGGCTGGTCGTCGGCGATCACGGATGGGTCTGCGGGGCAGGTCAGCTGGGGGTTGAGGCCATCGGGCTCGCCGACACCGACGACCCCGCGCTGTTCGTGGGTGAGGCGGAGGGGCGGGTCTCCGTCGCCGTTCCGCTCGACGACGCCGTGCGGCCGGACTACTACCGGCCGCTCACCCGCTATGTACTCAATCGGGCGCTTCTGTCCCAGTAGGGAAGGGGCTGTTACTCCTCTTCCCCACTCGTATCACCCGCACCTAGTCTGGTGCGTGAGCGCGCCACGACGAAGAGCCACCGGAAGGGGAAGCCGGTGCCCCGTCGGGTGCGGAAGGTTCAGGTGGGTCATGGCTGCTGGGAGTGAGAGGCCTCTCAACGAGGTCAGGTTCCTGACCGTGGCGGAAGTCGCCTCGGTGATGCGAGTGTCCAAGATGACCGTGTACCGGCTGGTGCACAGCGGTCATCTGCCGGCGATCCGGGTGGGCAGGTCCTTCCGGGTCCCGGAGCAAGCAGTGCACGCGTACCTTCGCGAGTCCTTTGTGGGGGTCCAGACCGCCTAGCGGAGTCCGGTCGAGTCTGAGGGTTCCCCTCGGATTACGTCCCTCACTCGGCGGCAGGTAGGCTAGGCCGACGTAGGTCGTGTGGGCCCAGACGCCCCGCACCGAGTGAAGAGAAGTGAGCGAGGGTAGTCGTGGGCTCTGTTATCAAGAAGCGGCGCAAGCGGATGGCTAAGAAGAAGCACCGCAAGCTGCTCAAGCGCACCCGCGTTCAGCGTCGCAACAAGAAGTAAGCGGCAGCTGTACGTGGTTCTGAGGCCCTCCCGCCAGCATGGTGGGAGGGCCTCTGCGCGTTCCTGCGGGTAGATTTCCGATGACTTCACACAGCGCATCACCAGTACAGCGCGATATCGAGCCGCTACCGTGGCCCGTACGGGAGTCCGAATGGGAAGGCGCTGATCTTGGGCAAGGTCGTGCTCGTCACCGGAGTGGCCCGGCAGCTCGGAGGCCGGCTCGTGCGCCGCATACTGCGGGACGCCGAGGTGGACCGGGTGATCGCGGTGGACATCGTGGAGCCGGCACACGGACTGGGCGACGCCGTCTTCGTACGGGCCGACATCCGCCAGCCCGCCATCGCCCGGGTACTCGCCGAGTACGACGTCGACACCGTCGTACACATGGATGTCACGGGCACCCCGCTGGGCACCGGCGGCCGGACGACGGTCAAGGAGACCAACGTCATCGGCACCATGCAGCTGCTCGGTGCCTGCCAGAAGTCGCCGACCGTCCAGCGCCTGGTGGTCAAGTCCAGTACCAATGTGTACGGGTCGGCGCCGCGCGACCCGGCCGTCTTCACCGAGACGACGCCCCCCAAGTCGCTGCCCAGCGGCGGCTTCGCGAAGGATGCGGTCGAGGTCGAGGGCTATGTACGGGGCTTCGCCCGGCGCAGGCCCGATGTGGCGGTCTGCGTCCTGCGCTTCGCGAACATTCTGGGGCCGAGCACGGAGTACCCGCTCGCCGAGTACTTGTCGCTGCCGGTGCTGCCGACGGTGTTCGGCTACGACCCGCGGCTCCAGTTCGTCCACGAGGACGACGTCATCGACGTACTCCGCCTGGCGCTCGGCGAACCGCCGCGCGGGACGCTCAACAGCGGCACCTTCAACATCGCGGGCGACGGTGTGCTGCTGCTCTCGCAGTGCTCACGGCGGCTCGGCCGGCCGACGGTGCCGGTGCTGCTGCCCGCCGTGAACTGGGTCGGCTCCGCGCTGCGGACCGTCGGTATCACCGACTTCTCGCCGGAGCAGATCCGGCTGCTCACCCATGGCCGGGTCGTCAGTACGGCCCAGATGCGCGAGACCCTGGGCTTCGTACCGAGGTACTCGACGGCTGAGACCTTCGAGGACTTCGCGCTCAGCCGGGGGGACGGTCTGCTGCCGCCCCGGGCGCTGGGGCGGGCGGTCGACCGGGTCGCTGCCTTCGCCGAATCCGTCGGACCTGCCGGACCCGCCGCCCGGCCCGTGATCCCCGCCCACTCCGTCAGCAAGGAGCGCATCTGACATGGCCGATGCCAAGGTCATCCCCTTCGGCGACGAGCCGAGAGCCAGGCGGAACAGGAGTGGCAAGACCGCCAAGCGGCCCGGGACAAGCGGCAGGGCTGCCACGGGGCCGCTCGCGCCCGTACCGGAGCAGCAGACCGGGCCCGAGGGGGCCGGGCCGGCCGGCCCGGCCGGGGAGGCTGAGCTGTCGTCACACCCGGCGGGGGACCAGGCGGACCGCGTGGAGGGTACCGACTGGGACCGGCGGATCGCCGGCGGGCTGGCCTTTCTGCGGCGGCGGATCACCGGTGAGTACGACGTCGACGAGTTCGGGTACGACAGGGAGCTCACCGACCAGGTGCTGATGTCGGCGGTGCGGCCGCTGTACGAGAAGTACTTCCGCGTCGAGGTGAAGGGCGTCGAGAACATCCCGTCGGACGGCGGGGCGCTCGTCGTCGCCAATCACTCCGGGACGCTGCCGCTCGACGGGCTGATGCTCCAGGTCGCCGTCCACGACCACCACCCGGCCGAGCGCCATCTGCGGCTGCTCGCCGCGGATCTGGTCTTCATGCTGCCGGTTGTCAACGAGCTGGCCAGGAAGGCCGGGCACACGCTGGCGTGCGCGGAGGACGCGGAGCGGCTGCTCCAGCGCGGGGAGGTCGTCGGGGTGATGCCCGAGGGGTTCAAGGGGCTCGGGAAGCCGTTCTCCGACCGGTACAAGCTCCAGCGGTTCGGCCGGGGCGGCTTCGTGTCGACCGCGCTGCGGGCCGGGGTGCCGATCGTGCCGTGCTCGATCGTCGGGGCTGAGGAGATCTACCCGATGCTCGGCAACGCGAAGACGGTGGCGCGGCTGCTGGGCTTCCCGTACTTCCCGGTCACGCCGACCTTCCCGTGGCTGGGGCCGCTGGGGCTGGTGCCGCTGCCGACGAAGTGGACCATCCAGTTCGGCGAGCCGATCCCGACGGACGGGTTCCCCCAGGAGGCCGCTGAGGACCCGATGCTGATGTTCAACCTGACCGATCAGGTGCGGGAGCAGATCCAGCACACGCTGTACAAGCTTCTGGTGCAGCGGCGGTCGGTCTTCTTCTGAGCGTGCTGGTCTGCTGATGTCTGCTGATACGAAGGTGCCGGGCCCGTGATCTGCCGGGCCCGGCACCTTCGTGTGCGGGTACTGCTGCTGTCTCTCAGTCCTGCTGTGCGTCCTCGCCGTTGATGCCCAGGCCGGGGAGCAGGCCGGGGAGCAGCGGTGGGAGGGTGACGTCCGGTGCGGGCTTGGTGCCGTCGCCGGACTTGCCCGTGCCTTCGGACGAGGACGAACCGCTGCTGCTCTTCGGCGGGTCGAGGAGGCCGCCCGTGCTGCCGCCGATCAGGCCCTGGTCGGCCCTGCCGCTCTCGGAGCCGGAGGGCTCCGGCCGGGCGTTGCCCGTGCCGCTGTGGCCGGGGGCGGCCGAGCCGGGTCCGGAACGGTCGGTCCCGGGTGTGCCCGGCCTTGAGGTGCCCGGGTGCCCGGGGGTACGGGCGGCGGGGATGCCGGGGGTGCGCGGCAGCTGCGACTGGAGCGGACCGACCTCCTGGTCTATGGCGTCGAAGACCGAGTTCACCTGGTTTCCCACGTCGTGGAGCTGGACGGGCAGCCGGCCCCGGAGCTTGCTCCAGGCCTCCCGGTGCGAGCGGGAGAACGAGGAGAGCGTCTGGATCGGGCCGAGTGCCCCGTCCCTCGCGTACGCCTCGTGCAGCAGCCGGTGTCCTTCTCCGGCGTCGTGGTTCATGCCGTTCAGTGCGCGTCTCACTTCGCCCAGTTGCTCGTGGTCGAGCCGGCCCGCCCGGTCGCGCTCCATGAGGCGGCGTGCCTCCTGGAGACGGGTGGAAGCCTGGTCGAGGTAGATCTGGCCGCGGGCGGCATCGTCGTTCGCCATTCCCAGCTTGAGATCTTCCATGCCGCGCTTCAGCCCGTACAGCGAATCACCGGGGAGGGCGTCGGAGCTGGCAGCCGCGACGCCGCTGAAGGCTCCGGCCGCGACGCCGACGGTGAGTCCGCCCGCAGCGAGGCCCTTCGACCAGCGGGAGCGGGGGCGCAATTTCCGGAGCGTGGACGCCCGGTGGGCGCCTCGGCCGGTCCGCTGTTCGGGCACCTGAGGGCCCTCGGACACACCTCCCCCCGCGAGCATCGTCTCCATGGCGGCGACGAGCTGGGCTCGCTGCACCACTTTGACCTCAGGATCCAGCTGCGGTCTCGGTAGCTCTTCGAGCCCGGTCACCAGGGCCAGCAACTGCCCTTGTGCGCTCGGGTCGGTGGGAGCTTCGGGCTGGTCGGCCGCCGAGCCCTGGAGTGTCTGCTCCTCCAGGGCCTGGGCGAAGGCGTTCGCCCGCCGGTGTGCCGAAACTTGTCCGATCACTGGCGGCACCTCCTCTCGTCATGACGATCGACTCCCCTCGGGGTCCGGAAGGTTGCCCACCTTGAGTGCTTCCACTCGATCGGGTGAGAACCTGCGGGCGTGGCTTGACCACAGGGAGCCTGCATCCCACTCAACGAGCCGCACAGCACTTGGGTTACGGACGAAGGATGATCGGACCGCAGTGTCATGAGGCCATGACTGACGGTGAGTTGTGCACTGGTGGCGAGTCGTGATCAGCGTGCGTCATCGGGGAGGAGCCGGGCCAGTGTGCGTACGGCCCGGTACTGGAGCGTCTTGATGGCGCCCTCGTTCTTGCCCATCGCCCGTGCCGTCTCGGCCACCGAGAGCCCTTGCAGGAAGCGCAGGGTCACGCACTCCTGCTGCTGTGGGTTGAGCTTCCGTACGGCTTCGAGCAGGGCGGCGTTGGAGAGGGACTCCAGGACGGAGTCCTCCGGACTGCGCTCGACCTCGTTGGCGTCGAGCATTTCGCCCGTGGTCACTTCGAGCCGGAAACGGCTCGACTTGAAGTGGTCGGCGACCAGGTTCCGGGCGATCGTGACCAGCCAGGCGCCGAAGTCGCGCCCCTGCCAGGTGAAAGTGGAGATACGGCGCAGAGCGCGCAGGAAGGTCTCACTGGTGAGATCCTCCGCCGTCGCCTTCCCGCCGACGCGGTAGTAGATATAGCGGTAGACCGTGTCGCTGTACTGGTCGTAGAGCCGCCCGAAGGCGTCGGCCTCGCCGGCCTGAGCTCGTTCGACGAGGTCCATCATGCGTGCGCTGTCGCTGTCGGCCGCAGGCCGACGGGCGGTGGACGTGCCGGTGCCGCCACGGCTGCGTCTGCTGACCGCCGCACCGCCCTCGGCGAGGGCGTAGCAGGGGCCGGCGGGCGCGGCTGTGGCAAATGCGGGGACGGCGTACGCGGTGGGGACAATGCCGCGCAGCTGGTCAAGGACCGTTGTGCGCAGCGTAGCCAGGCCCGAGGCGTCAACCCCGACGTGTGGGTACACGGGACTCCCAGAGGCAGAGCTTCCATCACGTGCAGTGCTGGATGATTCACTCGACGTGATGGCGAGTGAGGTCCGGTATGCGTCTGAGGAGAATAACGCTTCGTACAGGCAGTGCTACACCCAGTTGCTCAAATCATCGATTACGTCGCTTCTGTTTCGTCTACGCGTCGGATCAAGTAGCACTTCGTGACCGTTTATTGATCGGATAGCCTCACGATCCGCTTGATTGGGGGGTCACTTGTGCGCGAGTGGCCGCAACGGGACTGGCGGCGGGCGCAGGAGGGTAAGAAGTTCGATTCGCCCGCGTTCCCCGGAGCGGCGCGGTGGCGCGGAGCTGTTGACGTTCCGGTCAGCGGTGGCTGACGTGCTGATGGCCGGGGCGCGAGCCGGTGATCTGCCCGCGGGCCGGTGCCGTACCGCTCAGTGGCGGCGGCGGTGCAGGGCGACCGCGGCGGCGGTGCCGCCCGCGAGTGCGCCGACCCCGGCCGCGGCCGGGATGCCGACCCTGGCCGCCTTGCGGCCGGTCCGGTAGTCGCGCAGCCGCCACTCGCGCTCGCGGGCGTAACGGGCCAGCTTGGCGTCGGGGTTGATCGCGTACGGGTGGCCGACGAGCGAGAGCATCGGGATGTCGTTGTGCGAGTCGCTGTACGCGGCGCAGCGGGCCAGGTCGAGATTCTCGGCGGCGGCGAGCGCCCGTACGGCCTCGGCCTTCGCCGGGCCGTGCAGCGGCTCGCCGACGAGGCGGCCGGTGTAGACGCCGTCCATCGACTCCGCCACGGTGCCGAGCGCTCCGGTCAGGCCGAGGCGCCGGGCGATGATCGTCGCGGTCTCCACGGGGGCGGCCGTGACCAGCCAGACCCGCTGGCCGGCGTCCAGGTGGGCCTGGGCGAGGGCGCGGGTGCCCGGCCAGATGCGGTCGGCCATGTACTCGTCGTAGATCTCCTCGCCGATGGACATCAGCTCGGACACGCGGTGGCCCTTGACGATGGACAGGGCGCTCTCCCGGGCGTCCTGCATATGGTCGGGGTCCTCGACACCGGCCAGCCGGAACCAGGCCTGCTGCCAGGCGAACCTGGCCAGCTCGCGGCGCTGGAAGAACTTCCGCTTGTAGAGGCCGCGGCCGAAGTGGAAGATCGCCGCGCCCTGCATCACGGTGTTGTCGAGATCGAAGAAGGCTGCGGCCAGGCTGTCGCCCGCGACGGGGAACTCGGGCTCCCGGGCGGCCTCTTCGGCGGTGCCGACCGGGGCCGGTACAGGCTCCTGCGAGGACTTCCGGGCTGCTTCGGCTGCGGCCTCGCCTGCCAGCACGCTGCGTGCTGTTGCCGAGCGCTTACGAGGGGTGAGCCATCCCAGTGCGGCCATGGTGCGAGCATAGCCAGTTCGGTGAAGCGTTCCTCACCTGACGGAATGCGGCGGAGTGAACTCTGGTGTACGGATGGCTCCGCGTTGGCGCGGGTGGGCCCGCGTGGCGGCCGGTCCGCCCGGAGGAGCCGATGCGGAACGTGTCCGCGCCGGCGGCGGAGAATGGAGGTATGAGTCCTCTCTTCCGCCGCAGTTCCGGCCACGGTGCCGGTGAAGGAAATCCCGCCGAGCGGGTCGTCACTCTGGTCGGGAAGCCCGGGTGTCATCTCTGTGATGACGCGCGCGTCGTGGTGTCCGCGGTGTGCGAAGAGGTCGGCGCGGCGTGGGAGGAGAAGGACATCACCCGGGACTCCGCGCTCAATGAGGCGTACTGGGAGCAGATTCCGGTCGTACTCATCGACGGGGACCAGCACACCTTCTGGCGGGTCGACCCCGACCGCCTCCGCCGCGCGCTGCGTTCCTGAGGTTCCTGACGTTCCTGAGGGGGAGGACGGACGGCGGGCCGGGGCGGGGTGACCGGTCCGCGCGGGGCCTCCCGTGGAAAAAGACAGCTACCATCGTGGGCGATTTGAGCGGTCTCGGGGGCGTAGGCGTGAGGAGTGTGTGCGGGTTTGTCCCCTTTGGGATCTCAACGCATCGGACCGGTCAGTGGTTCCGTCAATGTGTTGCCGAAGTGCGTGACCCCGGTCACTTTGCACGGACAAAACGGACACTATCTTTGTGCACGCGTTCACAAAGACATAGCCTGCATTCGACGGGGCGGTCCTGCTGGATGTGGCCGCCTGCAGCCTCGCTCATCCCGCAGGAGCACCGTGGCAACTGGCCGAACTCACCGACCGGCGACCCGTAGCCGAGGAATCCCCGAGGCCACCGTCGCCCGACTTCCGTTGTACCTCCGCGCCCTCACCGGGCTGTCGGAGCGCTCCGTACCCACGGTCTCGTCCGAGGAGCTGGCAGCCGCCGCGGGGGTCAACTCCGCGAAGCTGCGCAAGGACTTCTCCTACCTGGGTTCGTACGGGACCAGGGGCGTCGGTTACGACGTCGAGTATCTCGTATACCAGATTTCGCGTGAGCTGGGTCTCACCCAGGACTGGCCGGTCGTCATCGTCGGTATCGGTAACCTCGGCGCCGCGCTCGCCAACTACGGCGGTTTCGCCTCGCGTGGATTCCGGGTCGCCGCGCTGATCGACGCCGACCCCGCCATGGCCGGAAAGCCGGTGGCCGGGATCCCCGTCCAGCACAGTGACGACCTCGAAAAGATCATCTCGGACAACGGCGTCTCGATCGGCGTCATCGCCACCCCCGCGGGTGCGGCGCAGCCGGTCTGTGAGCGGCTCGTCGCCGCCGGTGTCACCTCGATCCTGAACTTCGCCCCCACCGTGCTCTCGGTGCCGGAAGGCGTCGACGTACGCAAGGTGGACCTCTCCATCGAGCTGCAGATCCTGGCCTTCCACGAGCAGCGGAAGGCCGGTGAGGGGGCGCTCGCCGACCCCGACACCGAGGCGCCCCCGGTACGGGGCGCCGCGCACGCGGCCAGTGCGGCCGCCGCCGCGCACACGGTGAACGCCCGCGCAGCCCGCACCGACCGGAAGGGACCCGACGGGGAAATGCCCGCCGTGATGCCGGCATGAGTCTTCTGGTCGTCGGAGTAAGCCACCGCAGCGCGCCCGTCAGTGTGCTGGAGCGTGCGGCGCTCTCCGCTGATGCGCAGGCCAAGCTGTTGCAGGACACGCTGGCCGCCGAGCCGGCCGCCGAGGCCGCGACGCTCGCCACCTGCAACCGCATCGAGCTGTACGCCGACGTGGACAAGTTCCACGCGGGCGTCGCCGAGCTGTCCACGCTGCTCGCGCAGCACTGCGGCGTCGGGCTCGAAGAGCTCACTCCCTATCTCTATGTGCACTACGAGGACCGGGCCGTCCACCACCTCTTCTCGGTGGCGTGCGGACTCGACTCCATGGTCGTGGGCGAGGGCCAGATCCTCGGCCAGATCAAGGACGCTCTCGCGCTCGGCCAGGAACTGCACACCGCCGGGCGGCTGTTGAACGATCTGTTCCAGCAGGCCCTGCGGGTCGGCAAGCGCGCGCACAGCGAGACCGGGATCGACCGGGCCGGGCAGTCGGTCGTCACCTTCGGCCTGGAACAGCTCGCCGGTGGCGCGGATGTGGCCGGCTGGGCCCGGGGCAAGCGCGCCCTGGTGATCGGCGCGGGTTCCATGTCCTCGCTGGCTGCCGCGACGCTGGCCCGGGCGGGCGCCGGGGAGATCATCGTCGCCAACCGGACGCAGGCGCGTGCGGAGCGGCTCGCGGAGATCCTCGGCGGCGCCGGGGTGACCGCCGCGGTCGTGCCCATGGACGCCGTCGACGGGGAGCTGGCCCGCGCCGACCTCGTCGTCTCCTGTACGGGGGCGACCGGCCTCGTACTGACCGCGGAGTCCGTTGCCCGGGCGCTCGGTGAGGAGTTCACCCCTGCCGTACCGGCTGCCGAAGCGGACGCCGAGCCGACCGTGGAACCGGCTGCCGGGACGGCCGCCGACGCGGTTTCCGACGCGTTCTCCGATGTGCCCGCCGACGCCACGGCGGCCACCGCGGCCGCCCGCGCGGTGGACGCGCTGGAGCAGCACGGCGCCTGGGCCGGTACCGCGGGAACCGCCGCCCCCCGTCCCGTGCGCCGTATCGCCGCCGACGGAGCCGCCCCGCCGCGGCTCGCCCTGCTCGACCTGGCCATGCCGCGCGACATCGACGCGGGGGTCCACCGCATCAGCGGTGCGCGCCTGGTCGACATCGAGTCGCTGGCCGACGCGTCCGCCGACGCCCCGATGGCCGCCGATGTCGACGCCGTACGGACGATCGTCGCCGACGAGGTCGCGGCGTTCGGCGCGGCCCAGCGGGCCGCGCATATCACTCCGACCGTTGTCGCCCTGCGCACCATGGCCGCCGGCGTCGTCGCCGGTGAGATCGCGCGGCTCGACGGACGCCTTCCCGACCTGGACGACAAGGAGCGCGCCGAGATCTCGCAGACCGTGCGCCGTGTCGTCGACAAGCTCCTGCACGCGCCCACCGTGCGGGTCAAGCAGCTCGCGAGCGAGCCCGGCGGCGCCGGGTACGCGGACGCGCTGCGGGAACTCTTCGACCTCGACCCGCTGACGGTCGCGGCCGTCAGCAGGGCCGATCTGACCGACCTGAGCAACACAGACGTCAAGAACCGAGGGCGGGCATGACCGATGCCTTGAGGCTGGGGACCAGGCGCAGCAAGCTCGCCATGGCGCAGTCAGGACAAATCGCCGAGGCGGTGCGGCAGATCACCGGTCGCCCCGTGGAACTCGTCGAGATCACCACGTACGGGGACACCTCCCGTGAGCACCTCGCGCAGATCGGCGGGACCGGTGTCTTCGTCACCGCCCTGCGCGATGCGCTGCTGAGCGGCGAGGTCGACTTCGCCGTGCACTCGCTGAAGGATCTGCCGACCGCCGAGCCGGACGATCTGGTGCTGGCCGCGATCCCGGTCCGTGAGGACCCCAGGGACGTGCTGGTCGCGCGGGACGGGCTGACCTTCGAGCAGCTGCCGGACGGTGCCCGGGTGGGCACCGGCTCACCGCGCCGGATGGCGCAGCTCAACGCGTACGCCCGCAACCACGGGATGCGCATCGAGACCGTGCCGATCCGCGGCAACATCGACACCCGCATCGGATTCGTCCGCAGCGGGGAGCTGGACGCGGTGGTTCTCGCCGCGGCCGGGCTCCACCGTGTCGGCAGGGCCGGCGAAGTGACCGAGTACCTGCCGGTCGACATCATCTTGCCCGCCCCCGGCCAGGGGGCCCTGGCGGTCGAGTGCGCGGCATCCCGCGCTGATCTCGCCGCCCAGCTCGCGGAGCTCGACGACCCGTACACCCGGGCCGCCGTCACCGCCGAGCGATCCCTGCTCGCCGCCTTGGAGGCCGGTTGCAGTGCGCCTGTTGGCGCACTGGCCGACGTCCTGGCCGACGGGCAGGCTGTCACCGAGATGCGCCTGCGCGGCGTCGTCGGCTCGACCGACGGCTCCTCGCTGGTGCAGCTGTCCACCACCGGTCCCGTACCCACGTCGCACGAAGGCAACGAGGCGCTCGGACGCGAACTCGCGTCCGAGATGCTGGCCAAGGGTGCGGCCGGTCTTATGGGGGAGCGAGCACGATGAACCCCACCTCGTCGAACCTGCCAGCCGCCCTTCCCGCGCATGGGCACGTCACCTTCCTCGGTGCCGGACCCGGGGATCCGGGACTTCTCACACTGCGCGCTGTCGAAGCGCTCGCGAGTGCGGACGTACTGATCGCCGAGCCGCACGTGCTCGACGTCGTACGCAGCCATGCGAGAGCGACCGTAAGCACGCCTCAGCTGACGGTTGTTGACGAAGCGTCAACAGCCGCCGGGATCCCGGCCATCCGAGATGCGGGCAATCTTGTCATGGAGGCCGCACGGGGTGGCAGGCGGGTCGTCCGTGCTGTCACCGGCGACCCCGGACTCGACGGGAACTCCGGCGAGGAGATGCTCGCCTGCGCATCCGCGGGCATCCCGTTCGAGGTCGTCCCCGGTGTCTCGACGGCGGTGGGCGTCTCCGCGTACGCCGGTGTGCCGCTGCGGGACGCGCAGGGCACCGACGTCCGCTTCATCGACGCCCGTACGGCGTCCGACCGCTGCTGGAGCGAGGTCGGCGCGAGTGACGCGACCGCGGTCGTCTCCACGACGCTCGACACGGTCGGCGCCGCCGCCGGTGAACTGGTCGCGGCGGGCCGCAAGCCCGACACCCCGATGTCCGTCACCGTCGCCGGCACCACCACCCGCCAGCGCACCTGGTCCGCGACGCTCGGCACGGTCGCCCAGGTGCTCAAGCAGGCCAAGGTGCTCCCGTCGCCGGACGGGCACCAGCCGGTCATAGCCGTGGTCGGCGAGCGCAGCTCGGCCGCCCGGCGCGACCAGTTGTCGTGGTTCGAGTCGAAGCCGCTCTTCGGGTGGCGGGTGCTCGTTCCGCGTACGAAGGAGCAGGCGGCCTCGCTCTCCGACCAGCTTCGTTCGTACGGCGCCGTGCCGCACGAGGTCCCCACCATCGCCGTAGAACCGCCGCGCACCCCGCAGCAGATGGAGCGTGCGGTCAAGGGCCTGGTCACAGGACGCTATGAGTGGATCGCCTTCACCAGCGTGAACGCCGTCAAGGCGGTCCGGGAGAAGTTCGAGGAGTACGGTCTCGACGCCCGTGCCTTCGCGGGGATCAAGGTCGCCGCCGTGGGCGAGCAGACCGCGGCCTCGCTGGTCGAGTTCGGCGTCAAGCCCGACCTCGTACCGAGCGGTGAGCAGTCGGCCGCCGGTCTGCTTGAGGACTGGCCGCCGTACGACCCGGTCTTCGACCCGATCGACCGGGTCTTCCTGCCGCGCGCCGACATCGCCACCGAGACCCTGGTGGCCGGGCTCATCGAGCTGGGCTGGGAGGTCGACGACGTCACCGCGTACCGCACGGTGCGCGCGTCGCCGCCGCCGGCCGACACCCGTGAGGCGATCAAGGGCGGCGGTTTCGACGCGGTCCTCTTCACCTCTTCGAGCACGGTCCGTAACCTCGTGGGGATCGCGGGCAAGCCGCACAACGTGACGGTCATCGCCTGTATCGGTCCTGCCACGGCCAAGACGGCCGAGGAGCACGGGCTGCGGGTGGACGTACTCTCGCCGGAGCCCTCGGTGCTCAGACTCGCGGAGGCGCTCGCCGAGTTCGGCGCGCAGCGCCGCGAGGCGGCCAGGGAGGCGGGCGAGGCGGTCACCCGTCCCAGCGAACGCCGTCCTGGCGGCCGCAGGCGGCGCACCACCTGACGGGCCGCGCCGACGCGCACCCGGGCGAGCGGCGGGCTGGATCCGCGGCCGGAAGAACCGCAGCCGAAGAACCGCAGCCGAAGAACCGAAGAGTTCGAAGAGGTAACTGAGGATGACTGTGTACGGATCTTTCCCCGGCGCCCGTCCGCGGCGGCTGCGCACCACTCCGGCGATGCGCCGCATGGTGGCCGAGACGCGGCTCCACCCGTCCGATCTGATCCTGCCCGCCTTCGTGCGGGAGGGGATCGGGGAGCCGGTGCCGATCACGGCGATGCCGGGCGTTGTCCAGCACACCCGCGACACCCTGCGGAAGGCGGCCGTCGACGCCGTCTCCGCGGGTGTCGCCGGGATCATGCTCTTCGGTGTCCCCGAGGACCACAAGAAGGACGCCGTCGGCACGGCGGGCACGGACCCGGAGGGCATCCTCCAGGTGGCTCTGCGTGATGTGCGCTCCGAGGTCGGCGACGACCTGGTGATCATGTCCGACCTCTGCCTCGACGAGACCACCGACCACGGTCACTGCGGGGTCCTGGACGAGTCGGGCCGGGTGGACAACGACGCGACGCTTGAGCGGTACGCCGAGATGGCGCAGGTCCAGGCCGATGCGGGCGCCCATGTGGTGGCTCCCAGCGGCATGATGGACGGCCAGGTCGGCGTGATCCGGGACGCGCTGGACACGATCGACAAGGAGGACGTGTCGATCCTCGCCTACGCGGTGAAGTACTCGTCCGCCTTCTACGGCCCGTTCCGTGAGGCCGTCGGCTCCTCGCTGCGGGGCGACCGCAAGACGTACCAGCAGGACCCGGCGAACGCCCGGGAGTCCCTGCGCGAACTGGAGCTGGACCTCGCCGAGGGCGCCGACATGGTCATGGTCAAGCCGGCCGGACCGTACCTGGACATCCTGGCGAAGGTCGCGGATTCGGTGTCCGTGCCGGTGGCCGCGTACCAGATCAGTGGTGAGTACTCGATGATCGAGGCGGCCGCGGAGAAGGGCTGGATCGACCGGGACAAGGCGATCCTGGAGAGCCTGACCGGCATCAAGCGGGCGGGCGCGAACATGATTCTCACGTACTGGGCTACGGAGGTCGCAGGGCGGCTCTGAGCAGTCGCGGGGGAAACGAACGGGCCACGGCGAACGTGGCCCGTCTATTCACCGCCTCTGATCCGGCCCGGGTATTTCCTGTACTGCCTGGCCGGGTGCGTGCTGAGGGAAGTCCGAGTCCGCAGGGGCGGCGGTGGCCAGCGCGGTCACCGCTGCTCGTGCCGCTGCCAGTGAGTCCGCCGCCAGCGGGCGGTACGGGGCCAGGTGCGGGACAAGTCCGGCCATGGTCATCTCGGCGCTGACGAACCTTATGTTCTCCTCGGGCATCCCCTGCTCGGCGAAGTACGTCCGCAGGTAGGCCGTCTGGAAGTCCCATGCTTCCCGCGGAGTGCCTGGGCCGTAGGCGCCGCCCCGAGTGGTGATCACCACCACCCTGGCGTCGCGCAGCAGGTTGCCCCCGGTGACCGGGTCGGTGAACACACCGGGGAACCCGACCCGGTCGATCCAGGCCTTCAGCAGGGCGGACACCGAGTAGTTGTACATCGGGGCACCGATCAGCACGGTGTCGGCCGCCAGCAGCTCGGTGATCAGTGGGCGGGTCAGTGCCCACTCCCGCTCCTCCGCCGGATCGCGGATCCATGCGCCGACGTCGGCCAGGGAGGGAAGACCGTTCTGCTCAAGCCGCCGCCCCAGCGTGCAGTAGGCGGTGTCCAGCGGTGGCACCGGGTCGGCGGCCAGATCCCGGTACCGGTACCCGGCGGAGCCGTGCCGGGCCCGCCAGGTCTCCGCGAACAGCGTGGTCAGCTGCCTGCTGACCGAGTCACTGGAACGGTTGGCGCTGGAATCCAGATGCAGCAAGGACGGCATTTTCGGTTCTCCTGTCACTTCACCGGGCTTGTGTTCGTCATAGAGCTGACGGTCCAGGACGAGGAGAGGTGACCAGTGATCGAGCACGACGGTCTGGCGGAACGTTTCGAGGCGCAGCGCGGCCGGCTCCAGGCCATTGCCTACCGGATGCTGGGCTCGTGGGGCGAGGCGGAGGACGCCGTACAGGAGACGTGGCTGCGTCTGGGCCGAACCGATGCCGGCAGTGTCGACAACCTGGCGGGCTGGCTGCGGACGGTGGTGACCCGCATCTGCCTCGACATGCTGCGTTCGCGTACGTCACGGCGGGAGGAACTCACCGAGCGCGAGGTGCTCGACCAGGTTTCCGGGCCCGCCCGGGGGAGCCGGCCGGAGGAGGAGGCCGTGCTGGCCGACTCGGTGAGCCGTGCGCTGCTCGTGGTGCTGGACACCCTTGAACCCGCCGAACGCATCGCCTTCGTGCTGCACGACATGTTCGCCGTGCCCTTCGACCGGATCGCCCCCATCGTGGAGCGCACACCCGCCACCACCAAGAAGCTGGCAAGCCGCGCTCGCCACAAGGTGCAGGGCACCCCGGTGATCCCGGCGGAGGAACTCGCCCGCCACCGGAAGGTCGTCTCCGCGTTCCTGTCGGCCGCGCGGGCCGGTGACCTCACCGGCATCCTCGCGGTGCTGGCCCCCGACGTGGTGCGCCGCTGCGACCCCGCCGCGCTGGCGCCGGGCATGGCCGCCGAGGTCCGTGGCGTCCGGGTCGTAGCGGAGGGCACCGTGCACTTCGCCCGCAGGTCGCAGGCCGCCGAACTGGCCCTGGTCGACGGAGCGGTGGGTGTCGTGGTTGCTCCGCACGGTCAGCTGCTGTTCGCGCTCACCTTCACCATCGAGGAGGACAGGATCGCGGCGTACGAGGTGATCGCCGATCCCGCCCGTCTACGGCGGCTCAGCCTCGCCGTCCTGGCCGGGTGAGGGGAGCCGACGGTCCGGTGGTGTCGGAGAGCCGGACGAAGTGATGGCCTGATGCGAGGAGTTGGGGGACCGCGGTGGCGATCCCCTCGGCTGTGCCGCCCGTCGGCTGGTTCATGTGGCCGATCACGATCGAGCCGGGCCGGGCGGCCACCACGGTGGTGTGGACCTGCTCGGGGGTGAAGGTCGCGCCGCCGTCGCCGTTGACCGTGAAACTCACCGGGCGTTCTCCGACGGCGCCCACGATGCGGGCCGCGACGTCGTCGTAGTACGCCGTCCCGGACCGGAAGTAGCGGGGCGCGCTGCCGAGCAGCCGGGTGAGGTCGCGGTGGTTGCCCGCGACCTCGTCGAAGACCTCGCCCGCGTCGCGCGTTCCTGGAATGCCGTACGCGGAACGGCCCGAGACCGACAGCGGGCGGTGCCGGGTTCCGTGGTTGGCGATCTCGAAGAGCGGATCGACTGCGAGGTCGCGGAAGACCGCCGGATGGGCGTCGATCCAGCGGGAGTTGATGAACAGGGTCGCCGGTACCTTCCTCGATCTGAGGAAGCCGATCAGGTCCTTGTCGTAACCGCTGCCCCCGGGGCCTCCGCACGCGTCGAAGGTCAGCGCGATGGCCCGCCGCGACGGGGAGGCGGAGGGAGGCGGGGACGGGGGCAGTGCGGTCAGGACGCCCGGCGCGTCGAAGCCCCAGCTGGTCGGGCGCGCCGAACCGTACCGGGCGACCACCGCCGCACGTGTCATCGCGGGCGCCGCCGGTTCGGGTCCGGTCCTGCGGCCGGCGAGCGGGGTGCGGCTGGGCGGTTCGATGTCGGAGGGGGTGGTACGCCGCGACAGGGACGCTGCCGGCGGGCCTGACCGGGCGTCACAGCCCGCCAGCCCGGCGGCCGCCAGGGCGGCGAGTACAGCCCGACGAGTCACTGACACGTGCCTGCCCATCCAGTTCACACCACGACACGGAACCCCAGAGTGAGGGTCGGATCATGCTATGAATCCGGGAGGCGTCGGACTCCGACACTCCGGCGCGGTGTGGAGTCCACCCGTACTGGCGTCCCGCGGGGGCGGGCCCGCCGGGACGCGTACGGTCTAGGCGGCCGGGCCGGTCTCGCGTACGACCGCGTACACGGCGCGTACCTTCGTGCCGTCCGGGAGCGACAGGTTCCCCGTGACGCGGCCCAGGTCCTGAGCGGTGGCGGACTGGCCGGGGCGGACCACCCGGTTGATGTGGAGGGTCAGCCCGGGGCCTGCGGTGTTGGCCGTCTGTACGCGCACGTCGGTGCCGTCCTCGTCGTCGGCCACCGCCGTGATCCCGGTCGCCACGGGGTGCTCAGGGGCGGTGAAGTGCCCCTCGACTGTCGGGTCCGGGGTATTGCTGACGTTCTGGTCCTGAGGCACGGCCGCGCCCGCCATCAGGGCGACCAGCTGGGCGACGAGCACCGGATCGTGAGTTCCGTCGTACGCCCAGCGCTCGCCGAGCACCCCGTGTTCCATGGTGCCGATGAGCGCTTCGTCGCCGGCTCCTTCGAGCGGCGCTCCCCGGTAGCTGAACGGCACCTGATAGGTGACGGGCTCGTCCCCGGACGCGTCGGTGACCAGCATGAACTCGATCCCGACCTCGCCGGTCGGGTCGTCCAGCCGGTAGCCGCCCGCGTTGGCCAGCTCGGGCTTGCCGCCCGCGCCGCCGAGGTACCAGGGCTGCCGGGGCAGCCAGGCGGCCAGCAGCTCCAGCTTGGTGGGGGTCGCGGTGGTTCGGTGGATCACAGACATGTCTTCGGTACCTCTCCCGTTGGCCTGCTGTCATCCTGCCACCGGTGCGGGACGGATCAGGGGGTTCCGGTGCTGGTGGCGAACCTGGCGAAGGAGCACCAGGCGGCGGGTGTGAGGGTGAGGGTGGGGCCGTCGGTGTTCTTGGAGTCCCGGACGTGGACGGCGGCGGGGCGGGCGGCGACTTCGAGGCAGTCGCCGCCCTGTTCACTGCTGTAGCTCGATTTGAACCACAGGGGCGTGGCCGACGCGTTCTTCCTCGGACGTTTTCTGGGGTGCATGGTGTCGAACTCCCCGTATCGCTAGGCCGCGCGGGCGGACGAGGTGCTGCTCTGTGTGAGCGAACTGGCCACGAACGCGGTGCTCCACGGCGTCCCGCCCGGCCGGGGGTACCGGTTGCAGCTCCGGTCGTAGAGGGGCGGGCTGCTGCGGGTCGAAGTGCACGACAGCGGCGACGGCACCCCGCGCGTCGCGGCCCTGGCCGACCGGTCACAAGCCGACGAGTCCGGGCGGGGGCTGGTGCTCGTGGAGGCGCTGGCGGACCGGTGGGGTGTGACGGGCCGCAGCCCTGGCGAAGTCGTGTGGTGCGAGTTCGACTGAACGGTTCCGGACAGTCCCGGCATGCCTGAGCTGCACCGCGTGGTGTGCGGTGCAGCTCAGGCATGGCGTGGTGCGGGTGGGCTCAGATGCCGCCCGGGCTTTCTCCGTCACCAGCCTGCCTTCGTCACCGCGGGGCGAATGCCGCGAGCTGGTCGTCGACCGGGGCGCCGGTCAGCCGGTTGGCGAAGGTCGAGAGGGTGTACGTACCGATGCCGAGGACCACCTCCAGGGCGTTCTGGCTGGTGTACCCCTGGCTCAGGAACGCCTGGAGCCCCGCCGCCGTGACCGCGCCTGCGGTGGCCAGTACCTCCAGGGTGAAGGTGCGCAGCGCCTCCAACCTGCCGTCCGCCAGCGGCTGCTGGCTGCGCAGGGCCTCGATGAGGCCGGCGTCCGCGCTCATCGCGGTGAGCTTCGCGGTGTGCATGGCCACGCAGACGTGGCATTCGTTGCGGGTGGCGATCGTGAGGATGAGGACCTCGCGGTCCAGCTGGGAGAGGGTGGTCGACTCGAAGATCCCGCTGAGCTTCAGGAAGCCGTCGAGGGTCTGCGGGGAGGTCGCCATCCGGGCCACGGGGGAGGGGAGGTACCCCAGGCGGTCGGTGGTGGCCTGCATGGCGCGGCGGGCCGCTGCGGGGGCGGACTCGACCGTGTGGGAGGGGAAGGCGGTGTGGTCGGGAGACGCAGTGTGGTCGGGGGAAGCAGTGATGGTCATGGCTGGCCCTTCGCTCTAAACTCGACAACGTGATTGACGAAAACGTAAACCAGGTTGTCGAAATTTGCAACGGGGGGCCGCACCGTGGCTGACGGGCGCGGGTACGAGCTGCCGATGCTGCTCTTCGCCGGGTTCCGCTCGGCCATCGACCAACTGCACGCGCGCCTCGCCGAGGAAGGGCACCCGGACGTGCGCCCCGCGTACGGCTTCGCACTCCAGGCGATCGGGGTGGGCGGCGCGACGGCCAGCGAGGTGGGGCGGCGGCTCGGGGTCTCCAAGCAGGCGGCGGGCAAGACCGTGGAGCGCCTTGAGGAGCTGGGGTACGCCGAACGGGCCGCCGACCCCGCCGACGGACGGCGCAAGCTGGTGCTGCTCACCCCGCGCGGGGTGGAGGTGCTGGTGCGGTCGGGCCAGATCTTCGACGAGCTGTACGCGCAGTGGGCACGGGTCCTGGGCGCGGAACGGCTCGCCGGGCTTGAGTCCGACCTGCGGGCCCTCGTGCCGGGGGCGGTCCCGGGCGGCGGCTTCCGGGTGGATGTGGCGGGGTGGTTCGGGGGGTGAGGTGCTGACCAGCCCCACTCGGGGGCCATCGGACGCCGGAACGCCCTGGCCACCAGTGAAGGGGGCCAGGGCGTTCCGGCGCCGGCGTGATGGCCCGGACCCGGTGGGGCGGTTGGTTGGTCACTGGAGCGCGGCGGCCTCGTTCGACTGCCAGTAGCTGACCGTCGAGCTGTCGCTCAGGGCGATTCCGGAGCCGGAGGTGACCATGACCGTGGCCTGGCCGTCGATCGGGCCCATGTCCCTGCCGAGCAGGCCGACGGTGAGGGCCTTCTCGCGGTGCTTGTGGGCGCCGTTGGGAAGGCTGATGGCGGCGTATCCGGACTGGCCCGGCGCGAGGGTGACCACTGCCTGCGGCTTGCTGTGCTCGTCGGCCCCGACGGCTGCCTGCGCTCCGTCGTAGCCCACGGTCGGGAAGCCGTAGAGGTCGCAGCTGCTGCCGGAAGCGTTCGTGGCCCTGAGGACGACGGCGGGCAGGGTGCCGCCCGTGGAGACCAGCGCGATCTTCATGGCCTGGGTGGAGCAGGTGGCATCGGCCGCGTGGCTGCCGCCCTTCACGGCCGAGGCGTCGCTCTTGACCGAGGTCGGCCCTGACCCGCCGCTGTTGTTCCCCGAAGCCTCCGAGGAGCCCGAGGACTCCGCGCCCTCTGCGGAGGAACCGGCCTTGCCGCCCTTGGAAGCGGACGTGCCGGTCGCAGTCGACGAGCCGGCGGCCGGGGAGCCGGACACCGAAGAGCCGGCGCTCTTGCCCGCGTCGGGGGAGCCGGTGGCGCCGCTTCCGTTCGTACCGCAGGCCGCGGTGGCGAGCACGGTCACCCCGGCGACGGCGAGGAAGGTGAGGGCGCGGCGGGTACGGCGGATCTGCATGGGAGATTCCTTACGGGGTTCGGTACGTGGGGCCAACTGGTCTGTCCGGGTGCCCGGCTGTCCGCCGGGTGGCTACCAGGTGAGCGCGGCAGCCGACGTGGTCTGCCAGTACGAGACGGCGGCGGAGTCGTCGACCCACGTCTTGGAGGGCACCGCAGGGAAGGCCGTGGACCCGACCGAACCGGCCATGTCACGGCCCTGGAAGTTGAGGGACATCTCCTTGGACCAGTGGCCGCCTTCGCCCTCGCCGGAGGCGTCGGAGGTGCGGATACCGGCGTATGCCGACTGGCCCGGCTCCAGCGTGACGACGGCCTGCGGCTCGCTCTGCACGATCCAGACGGTCGACTGCGGGTGGTCGAACCCGATGAGCGGGGCGCCGTAGGCGTAGCAGGGGCTCTTGCCGGTGTTGGTGGTTTTGATCAACAGGTGGTTGACGGGGCGGCTGACCCGGGAGAGCACGGTCTTGGTGTTGCCGGGGGTGCAGGTCACGATCTTGGGGGTCTTCGCCTTGGCCGGTGCGGCGGTGGCGGTGGCGGCCGACAGACCGGTGAAGGCGAGTGCGGCGATCAGGCCGGTGGTGGCTGCGCCGATGATGCGGGTGCGGCGGATGTTCATGGCGATGCTCCTCAGTGGTCTGTGCAGGGCGGTGAATGTGTGCGGTCCGTGCGATCTGTGCGATCTGTATCGGCCGCGAAGTTCAGAGATGACCGATGAGCAGGACGACCGTCGTCGCCGACAGGGCCAGTACGACCAGGGCGAATGCGTCGACCATGCTCAGTCCGCATCCGTGCCGGAGTCGGTTGAACACGAACTCAGCTTGTGGGGTGGCTGATTCGGGCTGCAATCGTTCCCGGACCATTGGGGACGCTGGAACGGCTGCGCGTACTCTGACCTGGGGAGACGGGACGTCCCTGGAACGCCTTCCTGGAACGCATTCCGGGATGAGGAACGAGGGGGAACGGTGGCCGTGGGCTCCGAGACCGAGGAATTCGCGGCACTGCTCCGTGAGCTGAAGAGCCGTTCGGGGCGCAGCTACGGCGCCCTGGCCGGGAAGCTTCATATGAGTACGTCCACGGTGCACCGGTACTGCAACGGCGACGCCGTGCCGACCGACTACGCGCCGGTCGAGCGGTTCGCCCGGCTGTGTGCGGCGACCCCGGACGAACTGATCACGCTCCACCGGCGGTGGCTGCTGGCCGACGCGGCCCGGCGGCGGCCCAAGGACACGGCGGCGCCCAGGGCCGCGGAAGTGGCGCAGGAACAGGGGCCGGAAGGGGAAGCCGTGCCGGAGACCGCGCCCGCGACCGACCCCGAAGCCACCCCCGAAGCCGGGTCAGCTCCCGACCCCGCCCCCACCCCCCGCAAGGCCAAACGCCTCTGGCTGGCCGGGGCCGCCGTCGTGGCCGTCGCGGTGGCCGTCCCGGTGGCGGTGGCCGTCGGGAACGCGGGATCTGCCACCCCTGAGCCCCGAGCCGCCGCAGGGCTCTCGCACGGCGCACCGCGCACGGGCCCGTCGGCGGGCGCCACGGGCACCGCCGGAGCCACGGCGAAGAAGCGTGCGGAGCGGTCCCCGGGCCCCTCCGCCTCCACCACACCATCCCCGACCGGCAGCCACCGGGCGCCGGACGACGGTGGCGCGCTGGGCGCCGACGGCCGCAGCGTTCCCGCCGTACCGCTGACGGTGAACGTCCGGCCGTACGTCTGGGACAGCCCGTGCAGCCAGTCGTATCTGGTCGACCGGCCGGCCGCGAAGATGCCGCCGCCCCCGGCCGAGCAGGACGCGGCCAGCTGGGCCGACGCGCTGGGCGGCGTCTCCAGCGGCGGTGCGCGGATCGAGTTGTCCGTGCAGGGCAAGACGGCGGACGCGGTGGTGCTCCAGGCCCTCCACGTGCGGATCGTGGCCCGTCACGCGCCGCTCGCCTGGGCCTCGTACGCGATGGGGGACGGCTGCGGCGGCGGGCTCACCCCGGCCGGATTCGATGTGAACCTGGACACCGGGACCCCGCTGGCCGATCCGGCCGCCGGGGTGCAGGGCGACCGTAAGGTCCCGGCCACCGACTTCCCGTACAGGGTGTCCACCACCGACCCGCAGGTGCTGGAGATCAAGGCCCACACCTCGGCGCACGACGTCAGCTGGTACCTGGAGCTCCAGTGGAGCAGCGGCAGCCGGCACGGGACGGTCCGTATCGACGACCACGGCAAGCCGTTCCGCGCGAGCAGCGCGCAGGGGCGGCCCCGGTACGTGCACCCGCTCGGCGGTGACACCTGGGAACCGCCCCTCCAGTGAAGGGGCGGCCCCGGCTGTCTGCCTACAGCCGCTCGGGCGTCCGGATGCCGAGCAGCGCCAGACCCCGGTGCAGGGTGCGGGCGGTCAGCTCGCAGAGGAAGAGCCGGTTCTCCACCTGCTCAGGCGTCCCGGCCTTGAGGACCGGGCACTCGGCGTAGAACGTCGTGTAGTGCGAGGCCAGCTGGTAGAGGTACGCGGCCAGCTTGTGCGGCTCGTACGCGGCGGCGACCTCGGCGAGGACCTCCGCGAACTGGTCCAGGTGCAGCCCCAGCGCGCGCTCCGCCGGTGCCAGTTCGAGCTCGGGGTGCGCGACCGGCTTCGCCTCGCCCGACAGCCGCAGGATCGACTGGATACGGGCGTACGCGTACTGGATGTACACGCTGGTGTCGCCGTTGAGCGACACCATCTGGTCGAGGTCGAACTTGTAGTCGCGGGCCGCCGACGTGGACAGGTCCGCGTACTTCACCGCGCCGATGCCGATCTGCGCGCCGTTCTCGACGATCTCGGCCTCGGTGAGACCGACCTTCTCGTTGTTCTTCTCCCGCACGACGGCCGTCGCGCGCTCGATCGCCTCGTCCAGCAGGTCCACAAGCCGCACCGACACGCCCGCCCGGGTCTTGAACGGCTTGCCGTCCGCGCCGAGTACCGTGCCGAACGCCAGCTGCACCGGCTTGGCCTCGCCGCTGCCGGTCTCCAGCCAGCCCGCCCGGCGGGCCGTCTCGAAGACCATCTTGAAGTGCAGCGACTGCCGGACGTCCACCACGTACAGCAGGGCGTCCGCCTTGAGGTCCTGCACCCGGTTGCGGATCGCCGACAGGTCGGTGGCCGCGTAGCCGTAGCCGCCGTTCGTCTTCTTCACGATCAGCGGGACCTGATTGCCGTCCGGGCCCTTCACATCGTCGAAGAAGACACAGAGCGCGCCCTCGGACCGCACCGCGACACCGGACTCCTCCAGGAGACGGCAGGTCTCCTCCAGCATGTCGTTGTACCCGGACTCGCCGACGATGTCCGCGTCGTCGATCTCCATGTCCAGCTTGTTGAAGACCGAGAAGAAGTAGATCTTCGACTCGTCCACGAAGCGCTGCCAGTGCGCCCGCGTCTCGGGGTCCCCGGCCTGGAGGGCCACGACCCGGTCCCGCGAGCGCGCCTTGAACTCCTCGTCGGAGTCGAAGACCGCCCGCGAGGCCTTGTACAGCCGGTCGAGGGAGGACATGGCGGCCTCGCCGTCCTCCTCCCCGTCCTCGTGGTCCAGCTCGTGCGGGTGCTCCATCAGGTACTGGATGAGCATCCCGTACTGGGTGCCCCAGTCCCCGATGTGGTGGCGGCGGATCACCGTCTCGCCGCCGAACTCCATGATCTTCGCCATCGCGTCACCGATCACGGCCGACCGCAGATGCCCGACGTGCATCTCCTTCGCCACGTTCGGCTGGGCGTAGTCGATGACCGTGGTGCCCGCCTGCGCGGCGTACGGCACACCGAGCCGGGCGTCGGCCGCGCGCGCCGCGAGGGTCTCGGTGATCGCCCGGTCGGTGAGCGTGATGTTCAGGAAGCCGGGGCCCGAGACCTCGATCTCCTTGATCAGGTCATTGGCCGGGAGCGCCGCCGTGACCGTGGCCGCCAGCTCGCGCGGATTGCCCTTCAGCTTCTTCGCCAGGGCCAGGATCCCGTTGGCCTGGAAGTCGGCCCGGTCGCTTCGGCGCAGCAGCGGGTCCGCGGCACCGGCATCCGGCAGAGCTGCCGTCAGGGCGTCCGCAAGGTGCTGCTGGAGCGTCGAAGCGAGGGAATTGACCGAGACTGGCTCAGGCATGGGGCCGACTGCCGTTTCCATAGGGGTACAGGGGATCAGGCATAAGTATCCCATGGCTGTCCGACGGCCTGGAAAGCCGTTTTCGCTCTCCCGGAGGGACCTGGGAGAATGGCAGTCGCCCTTTGTTTGAAGGCGTACGAGAAAGAAGGACGTGCCGATCGTGGCTCAGAGCACCGAGACCGACTGGGTCTCCCGTTTCGCGGACGATGTCATCGCCGAATCGGAGCGCCGTGCCGAGGGCGCGAAACACTCCGGCGCCGGGGCACCGGTGGTCGTCGTCGCGTCCGGTCTCTCCCCCTCGGGCCCGATCCACCTGGGCAACCTGCGCGAGGTGATGACCCCGCACCTGGTCGCCGACGAGATCAGGCGGCGCGGGTACCAGGTGCGCCACCTCATCTCCTGGGACGACTACGACCGGTACCGCAAGGTGCCGAACGGCGTCCCCGGCATCGACGCGTCCTGGGCCGAGCACATCGGCAAGCCGCTCACATCGGTACCCGCCCCGGCCGGGTCCGCGTACCCGAACTGGGCCGAGCACTTCAAGGCCGCCATGGTCGAGGCGCTCGCCGAGCTGGGCGTGGAGTACGACCCGATCAGCCAGACCGAGCAGTACCTGGCGGGCACCTACCGCGAGCAGATCCTGCACGCCATGAAGCACCGCGCCGACATCGACGCCATCCTCGACCGGTACCGCACCAAGAAGGACCCCGCGAAGCAGGGCCCCGACGGCGGCGGTGCCGACGGCAAGAAGAAGCAGGGCCAGAAGCAGCAGGGCCAGAAGCCGCTCGACGAGGCCGAGATCGAGGCCGCCGAGGGGTCCGGCGCCGCCGACGAGGACGACGGCAGCAGCGGTGCCACCGGCTACTACCCCTACAAGCCCTACTGCGGCGCGTGCGAGAAGGACCTCACCACGGTCACCTCGTACGACGACGACACCACCGAGCTCTCCTACACCTGCACCGCGTGCGGGCACTCCGAGACGGTTCTGCTCAGCGAGTTCAACCGCGGCAAGCTGGTCTGGAAGGTCGACTGGCCGATGCGCTGGGCTTACGAGGGCGTCATCTTCGAGCCCAGCGGCGTCGACCACTCCTCGCCCGGCTCCTCGTTCGTCGTCGGCGGACAGATCGTCCGCGAGATCTTCGACGGCGTGCAGCCGATCGGGCCGATGTACGCGTTCGTCGGCATCAGCGGCATGGCCAAGATGTCGTCGTCCAAGGGCGGCGTGCCCACCCCGTCCGACGCGCTGAAGATCATGGAGGCTCCGCTGCTGCGCTGGCTGTACGCCCGGCGGCGGCCCAACCAGTCCTTCAAGATCGCCTTCGACCAGGAGATCCAGCGGCTCTACGACGAGTGGGACAAGCTGGAGTCCAAGGTCGCCGACGGCTCGGCGCTCCCCGCCGACGCCGCCGCGCACACCCGCGCGGCCCGCACGGCGGAGCGTGAACTCCCGCGCACCCCACGCCCGTTGCCGTACCGCACCCTCGCATCCGTCGCGGACATCACGGCCGGTGCCGAGGACCAGACCCTGCGCATCCTCAGCGAACTGGACCCGGCGAACCCGATCGCCTCGCTCGACGACGTACGCCCCCGGCTCGACCGCGCCGAGAACTGGATCACCACCCAGGTCCCGGCCGAACAGCGCACCCTGGTGCGCATGGAGCCGGACACGGAGACCCTGGCCGCGCTCGGCGACCAGGACCGCGAGTCGCTGCGGCTGCTGATCGAAGGTCTCGACACGCACTGGTCACTGGACGGTCTGACGACGCTCGTCTACGGCGTACCGAAGGTCCAGGCCGGCTTCGAGCCGGACGCCAAGCCCACCCCGGAGCTGAAGGTCGCCCAGCGCACCTTCTTCGCCCTGCTCTACCAGCTGCTGGTCGGCCGCGACACCGGGCCGAGGCTGCCCACGCTGCTGCTCGCCGTCGGCGCCGACCGGGTACGGAAGCTGCTCGCGGCCTGAGTACGCCGGGCGAGGGCCGCCGCCGTCGGGTTCTTCCCGGCGACGGCGGCCCTCGTGTTCTCTGTGCTGTGTGGTTACGTGAACCGCTGCCCGGTCACGCGATGTGCTCCGCGTCCAGCTCCTCGGCGTAACGCTGCTGGAAGCGGGCCAGGTACGGACGGAGCGAACTGTCGCTCAGGGTCTCGCTGTTGCGGCCCGTGACGCCGTACAGATCCTTCAAGTACCGGCCGAACTGACGCACCGTCGGGACCTCGTTGTTCTCGCTGATGAACTTGCGGTAGGCCCCGAAGTACGCGTCCTCGCGGGACACGTCCTCCGGCAGCCCCTGCACCTCGGGGCTGTCCGCCCCGTTGGTCCCGGCGGTCTCGTTGGCGGGGTCCGCCTCGGTGCGCGGCCCGGGGATCACACCACCGAGGGGGCGCGAGCCGCCCGCTCCGGTGGGGACCCTGACCTGCGCGGGGTCTGAGGGGCCGACGGGGTCCGGTCCGTCGTGTCCGTCGTACCGCTCGGTCCGGTCGTACGGCTGGGGCTGTTGGGCCTGGTCGTACTGCTGGGTGTCGTACCCCTGCTGGTACTCCGGCTCGAAACCGGGCTCGTAACCCTGCTCGTAACCGGACTCGTAACCCTGCGGGTACTGGTCGTACGCGGGCTCGTACGCCGGGTCGTAGGTGCCCGTGTACGCCTCCTGCGAGACCTGCGGCGCCGCGAACCACGGGCTCTCGTGCGTGGCCGGCGGCTCCTGCTCCCGCTGCCGGCCGGTGGGGCCCGACGGGGCCTGGGCCTCCGGAGAGGGTGCCACGGCGGCGGGGTCCTCGGCCCTGGTCCCCGCTTCCAAAGCGGGCGCCGGAGGCAGCAGCGCCGGTTCGATGCCGGCCGCGGCCAGCCCGGACGGGGCAGTCTCCGCGAGCGGGACCCCGTACCGCGCAAGCCGCAGCGGCATCAGCGACTCGATCGGCGCCTTGCGCCGCCACGCCCGCCCGAACCGGGCCTGGAGCCGCGCCTGGTAGATCAGCCGGTCCTGTTCGAGCTTGATGACCTCGTCGTACCTGCGCAGCTCCCACAGCTTCATCCGGCGCCACAGCAGAAAGGTGGGGACCGGTGCGAGCAGCCAGCGGGTGAGGCGCACGCCCTCCATGTGCTTGTCGGCCGTGATGTCGGCGATCCGGCCCACCGCGTGGCGCGCCGCCTCGACACAGACCACGAACAGCACCGGGATCACCGCGTGCATCCCGGTCCCCAGCGGGTCGGGCCAGGCCGCGGCGCCGTTGAAGGCGATCGTCGCGGCCGTCAGCAGCCACGCGGTCTGGCGCAGCAGCGGGAACGGGATACGGATCCAGGTCAGCAGCAGATCCAGCGCGAGCAGCACACAGATCCCCGCGTCGATCCCGATCGTTATATCGCTTGCCTGTTGGGTGTGTTGCTATCGCGCAAGGGCAACTGCATCGCAGGTCAGAACGGTGGTCGGCGTGCGTTCTTTTACAACGGGCCTGTTGCTCACTCTGTCCTGCCCGTGACCCCGCTGTTGCTCGGGGGACTGGTCCAGTTGCAGCTACTGGTTGCGCTGCTCTTCCTTGATCTTTTCCGTGACGCCCCCGAACGCGCCGTGACGCCTACTCGCTGTCACGCCCCCACTCGTCCGGGATCTCTGCGGCAAGGTCCTCTTCTCCGTAGCCGGCGAATACCTTCTTGAGGACACCGAGCAGATCACGGCGGTTCTCCGCGCTCAGGCCGGAAAGGAACTTCTCTATCAGGCGTGCAACGTGGACCCAGCGGCTGTCGTTGCTCCACATGCTGGCTTGCCCAACAAGGTTGAGCCAGGTCTCCTCATCTGCGATCTCCGACGTTGGGCTCTTGAGGAGCCAGTGCAGGCGAGCATTCACGGGATCGCGGAGTATCTCCTCCCGCATGAAGGCAACTTGGGCTGAGCTTTGCTGGCGGGTCAGGCTGTCCAGTTCCAGCTGGCGCCTCATGTCCAAGCGCCTTTTTGCCTCTTCCAGGACACCTTCCTCGACGTCCAGGGTGACGCTAGCTCGCAACACCCTTACTGAGCCGTCCTCGTGAGGCAGTCGAATTGCCAAGTCATGGTTGATCGCATTCTCCGTAGCTTCCCTCCGGAGGACCGTGGCCTCACGAGCCATCTTCTCGGCGATCAATTGTGTCCACATTGAGACGGCGACTCTAGAATCGACCCCCGCAAAATCCCCCAGAACCTCCCACTCAATACGAACGTAAGCCTGAAAGTGCAGTTCACTGTCCCTGCTTTGCCAGAGATCCCGGAACTCGTAGCCCCATTTCCTGGACGCGCGGGTGGGATCTTCAATGACAGCGTCTTGGGCGATGCGACGTTGTCTCCTACTGATCATCCTGCTCAACTTCCACTGCCTCGTGGGAGTCCAAGCCTTGCGTCTTCGGGAGAAGGTCAAGCGCGCGGGCCTTGTCGGAGTGCACTGCGTCTTCAATCTCGCGGCGGAGATCTTCCCGCCGTCGCTGCTCTTCCGTCTTGGGGAACGGAAGTTGCCAGATGTTCATGCGGTCAATCAGCCGGTGCCTCGGGCGAGCCTGTCGCGTATCCCCAGGTTCGTCTTGGACTGCCTTGCGCAGCACTCTGATCGTGGTTTCGCGGATCTCCGTATCCTCTAGCGCCGCGTTCAACCAGAGATCCAGTGCATCACGGCACTGCTCCTCATCTACGCTCGGGTCGAGAGCGGCCCGCCAGCCTGTCGCGAGGTCGTCCTTACCTGGTCTCCAGCCCATGGAATCTTGTGCTGCGAGAAGAGCGGGAAGTGGTGCGCCTTGCTCGTTTACTGCAAGTTCAGCCAGCGCAACGAAGCCGCGTCGACCGGCTGCTTGACGGCCTTCATCGCCCGAAGCGCACCATTTGATCACTTCACTGAATAGCGTGCTGCGTACCGAGTCTTCTTCCCAAAGCTTCTGGACAGCCGCGTTCACTGCCTGGATGACGTCCGGATCCGAAGAGGTAGCGACATGGCGCAAGCGCACAAGGGCCTTGCCCGGATAGGTAGTTCCAAATTCTCCGGCGCACGCGTCGGCCACGGCCGCTTTCAACGAAGCATCCTCGTTGGGCTTCTTAGCCCAATCATAGAGAACCTGGTGGGTATCGCGACCGATCACAGGATGGAGCGCGGCCGCAGTGACCAGGCGCACAACGGCCTGCTCCAGCGTCTTTTCCTTGCGCCAGGCAGTGACGATCGTTGACAGATTCTCTGGTGTGCCGTGACGCGCAGCCCATCGAAGAGTGAAGAACGCCATACGCTCCGCCAGAAGGGCGCGCTCCTCAGAATTGAATTCCTTGACACCTTGAGTGGTGGACTTTAGAGGCGCATTCGCCATCCATTTCAGGAAACCTTCCCTTCCAAGAGGTCGATCTCTCCAGAAATAGTCCAGGACGGCCTCATCCCATCCAGGCTTGGAGAACTCGACATAATCGCCGCTCAGGCGGGCATCGACAGAATCGACGAGCTGGATCACGCCGATGTCGTCCTGTCCCTGCAGCTCGGGCTTATGTCCTCCGATCAATCCTGCCAGTGCGCCGGTCTGGCTATAGATGTGCCCGATCGGCGCCCCGCGCAGGGCTGCTGCCACCACAAGGAAATTGCGCTCAAATCCTGTGCGCTGAGGCTTCTTGTGCCATTTGAGCAGTTGCGAGAACCAGTTCTTGCGCGCCGACACGACGCTGAGAACTCTTCTATTGAAATCATCGACGTCCGTCACGCTCGAAGTGCTGTCAGTCGAGTCGGCGTCCGAATCGGCATCGGAGAGATCCTCAAGCGATGCGTTGCATGCCTGGAGAATGAGATCGACCATTTCCATGGCTGCGCTTGGGCTTTGGTCAGCCAGGAACGACTGGATTCGAGGGTCATCCGTCCACGGCCGAGCAACGCCATCGGAGAGATCAAGGCGAAGCCATGCCCTGGCGACATTGATTGCATCTGGACGTTCCAGTTTCCGGGCAATGACGGATGCGCCACCTCCCACCCGTTCCCACTGATCCGTGTCAGTAAGGACAATGAGCCGGGATTTCGTACTTTTCAGGATCCCGGCGATATCATCCAGTGTTCGCCCGAACTTAGTAGAAACCGAGAACTCATCCTCATCCGGAGGCAATTCGAGTAGAAATGCGCAGTTGTCTATGCGTGGCATTCGGCGTGCTTGAAAGCTACTATCAATGCCGTAGCTGAGGGTACGAACAGACATTCCGGCACGACGTAGCTCGGCGAGCACGTGGACTGCAGCCGTCTTTCGTCCTGATCCCGCGTCACCTGAGATGACCGAAATGGAACCTGGGGTCACCAGGTCCGCACGGACCTTTTCGTACCCTCGAGGACGGACAAACACTGCCCGAATTAGATCCAGGTGATCATCGTCCAGTTGCTGATGATCAGCCATCTGATCGATTACCGCGGTGAGCTCCACGCCAGTGACGCGGCCGAAGTTGAAGCCAACAGCCTGCCGCACTAGGGCAGCGAGTTCTGCCAGGCGAGGGATCTCTGTCAGCAGTTCAGCCGGAACACCTGGCAGCGACTCGTGAAGGGAGTTCTCACCTGCCAGCAAATCGCTACCATCGGAGGGAATTGATGGATCACCGGGTTCCGACGTCGAGAGCCACACGCCGCTTTCCGAAGCGCGTTCGGCGTTATCTGCCGATCCAACCGTTCCAGCCGTCTCCGCTGCCCAGTCGGAGTAGGCCTCCGCCACGTCGGCGGCAGATTCGCTAGCGTCAACTCCTGAAGCTACAGGGGTTGGATAACTCCCCGTCTCTTCCGAAATCTCTTGCGAGATCCCAGAGCCATCGGGCTGGGCTTCTTCTCCAGCATCGATTCCCGTTACAGCGGCTGGGCTAACCTCGGGAGAAGGTCGATCAGCGCTGTCCGCGCTCTCACCAAGCCACCCTCCACCGGATAGACCAAAGGGGCTTGGACTCATACTTTCGTCCGGCTTCTTCACCTCCGAAGCCCCTTCGCGACTTAGGCCTGCACCTACCCCCGCATTTCCCGACCCCTGCCCAATGGGATAGCCTTCTTCGCCTGGCGTCTTATCACTATGTGCCTGGCCGGGAAAAGATGTCGACCCTGCCACAGGAGCATTCGGCGGCACGGCATAAGGGTTCTCGATACCCCTCTTTTCGTCTACCGTGAGAGGGTAGCCGTCACCGGTGTCACTTTCTTGCGACTCCTGCTCTTCCGTAACCTCTTGATCGGCTGCATCATCCGAGGCATCTCGATTGAAGAAGCTGGGCCTCCAGCGCCCGGCCGACCTACCAACTACGGGGATCCCACCGTCGCGGTCTTCGTTTTCCGTGTTCATTTAATTCCCCCGAATTTCAAGCGACTATCCATAGTTCAGCAGGGCGCTCTGCTATCCAAGACGCTTGATGCGGGCCCCGACAATTTTCGATCCCTTGTGCGCCGTATCAATGTCTTGGTTCACTTCGGCCCGAGCCGATGCCCCAGCAGACTCCACGTCGATGCCGGTCACCTCGTCGTGAGCGTTGGAGACTTTCTGTCGGATCCTGATTCCAGACTCAGATGAGTCATCGTCAGAAATTGCGAACTCCAGGCCGTAGATCTCTTCCAGAGCGCGACGCAGGCGCCCTAGATTGCGTCGAAGCCGTACATCCTGGCCGTCAAGCTCCGTCGCCCCTACGTACTCCTCCAAGGCTTCCGCCAAGAGTTCGAGCTCCTGACCGCGCCGTTCGAGGATCGTGTCATCGGGTCGGAACCGGTCAACCGACGAAGCCACGATCTCTGTTCCCGCTACCGGAACTTCCTCTGCTGGCACGGACACTCCAGCTCGCCTGTCTCGCCGGCGCTGCAAGAGAGACCCCAGCTGACCGTAGAGGAACCCGAAGGCCTGAGTGGCAGCAGACGCCGCCAAGACAGGAAAGTCCAATTCACCCACTTTGCCCACCCCTGTGAAATCGGTGCTCTCCGTACTGGAGCCCCCTACGATTATCAGGAGGGCGAGTCATCATCCTCAAACACCCATGAAGTTGGCCGAAAACGCTACACCAGTGCACGGCGAGAAGGTGGGCAGTCCACTGAGTGCCGACTGCGTGCGAGAGTTCGGCAGTGAAGACACCAACTACCCGCTGGCTGCTCGCGCCAGTGACGCAGTGGCGCGTACGTCGCCTGATGGCAGCCCATACGCCCTCGATCCCATACGAGGTGGCTTGGACGCTGGTGCGCCTGGGGCACAATCCCGAAGAGCTGCCGTTCGCCCAGGCGGCGTGGCGACAGACGGCTACGCCAAGCGTGCTGCGCTCGCCCGGGGGAAGGCAATAGCCGTTTCGGCGTCCCGGACCGTAGAGCTCAGGTGCGAGGCGTCCGCCGGGACGGCAGGGGCAGCACTCGTGCTGACTCCGCGTTCTGCTCGGTCAGCGCCTCGTACTCCAGCGCCATCAGGTTGATCACGGTGGCGTACGTCTGGACTCGTTCCTCAAGCTCCGAGCAGTAGCGCTGCAAGTTCGCATGCCGTCGGCGCAGGTCGTCCCGTTCCTCGGCCGTCTTCTGGTGTGTGCCGCGGGAGTCCTCGGCCTGTCGGACGCGGTCCTGGAAGAGGTCGCGCAGGTCGGTGTGCCGGTGGGTCAACTGCCAGCGCCTGACGTCGGCTTCGATGGCGAGTTGGGAGACGCTGAGGCGACCGGTGGAGCGCTTGGGGGAGCCGGAGAGCATACGCTCCATCGCGGCCAGGATGGCTTTGCGGACCGGGTCGGTCTCGGCAGCGGTGGTGGGGGAGCCGTTCATCGGGTCGGTTTCCTGCCCTCGTGGTGAGCGTCGAGGATTGCTTGAAGACGGGCGAGTTCGTGCTGGTCGCGCGCGTGACGAATGGGCGGGGCGAGGGGATCGGCGACGGTCTCTTCGAGTTCGGCCGCCTGCTGTTCGACGTGGGCGATGTCGCGGTCGGTGCGAACGAGGCAGCGGCAGTTAGGCCGGCAATCGTCGATGTCGGGGGTGACCAGGGGATCGTCGGCGGTGCCACGCAGCTGGCAGGCGGCGGTGGCCGGGTTGAGGACGCAGGTCATGCCGGGACCGTGGTGGATCTGGAGCAGAGGGTTGCCGAGCAGGTCGCGGGACTGGGCGGTGCTGGTCAGGACGCGTCCGGCGAAGGCGCGATGGGCTCCGCTCACGCGGTGTCGGTAGGTGTCGGCGGCGGGCCCGCTGACGTGCTCACCGGCGGCCAGGGCGCGTTCGTCCTCAGCCAGGGTCTCCATGCGGTACAGCCAGTCCTCGAAGGCGTATTCGTCGGGGAAGCCGGAATCGTAGGAGCCGGCGTAACCCTGGAGCATCTGGACGTGCACATGGCCGTACTGGATGGCGGCGGCGACCAGGCCGCGTGGGCGGCGCCGGATGAACCAGGCCAGCGTCCTGCGGAACCGGGAGGGGGAGAGAGCACCGTGCCGGTCGTCGGGGACCCGGTCGGTGCGCTCGAGGCGGGCGCAGTACGCGTTGATCCATTGGGTGAGGTCGGTGATGTCCTCGGAGGCACTCTGGACGTCGCGTGCCGCGCCCAGGCGGGTGGTGGGGCGGCGGTAGCTCTCGATGTAGGTGGGGAAGAGCAGCTCGCTGGAGTGCAGCTCTTCCAGGACCTCGATGGCCCGGGCGACGGGTGCCACGACGACCCAGGGGTCGGCGCGTTCCGCGCCCTGGGGGATCTTGTTGCCGTCGGCGTCCACGGCGTTCTTGTAGTAGAGCCCGCCCATCAGCAGCATCCCGGTCTCGGGATCCTTGCGCAGACAGCCGCGGCGCAAGGAGAGGACCTCCCCGGGGCGTGCGCCGGAGAGGTATGCGATGACGATGAAGCAGGCCGTGCTCAGCAGCCGGGCCAGCCGGGGTGCCTCGTGATATCCGATGGCTGAACTGCGCCAAGGGCTCCCTTCAAGCAGCCCGGTGACGGACACGTCCAGGGGGATGTCGGAGTCGATGGGCAGGCCGGATTCGATGATCAGGCGGCCGGTGCCGTTGCGTCTGATCTCGGCGGAGCAGACGAAGAGGCGCTCGATGTGCCGCCAGTCGATCTGGAGCTTGCCGTCGTTGGAGAGATGCCCGGGCAGGTGGCCCCCGTCAGTGCGCAGCTTGTCGAGGTAGTCGATCACCGCTCGGCGCAGCTGGCCCGGAAGGTAGCCGCCGCGCTTCTGCTGGCCTGCCGGGCGGCGGATGAGTTCGGGGCTCAACGCGTGCAGGCGGGTGTGCTCGGCGTGCGCGGACATGATGTCCGTGGCGAAGTCCTCGACGAACCGCAGCGCCCATACCAGCAGCGTCTGCATCACCCGCTCGTCGATGCGGGGGGTGCGGTTCTCCATCTGTGGGCGGACCTTCTTGAACAGGTCGCGGGGGTCCTCGCCGTTCCACGGAGGGGTGGACGGTAGCCGCATGAACGGCGGCAGGATCTCCCGGTGCGCCCACAGCCGCCGGACCTCGCCCACCCGCCGGTATCTGAGACCCAGAGAGATCTTCGCGTCCCTGAGGTCGTCGAGGTAGCGGTCCAGATGGGCCGGGGTGACCTGCGCGAACGATGTGGCCTGCTGCTGGTGCAGCCATCGCACGAAGGCTTTGAGCTGTGGGAACACGATGGAGACCGTGAGCGGGGAGATCCGTTCCCCGCGGGAATTGCGCATGCTCCTGGTCCGGGGGAGATTCAGCAGCTGCCACACGTAGTACTTCACCTCCAGCCGCCAAGGCGCTGGAACGGGCCGGAAGTTCAGGCTTACGGCCTTGGTGTGGGCCTCGAAGACGGCCGGGGTCAAAATCCACCGGTCATCGCCGAACCGCGACAGCGCCCGACGGTCCGTACCTCCTCGGCATTCCCGGCGCAGCAAAACCAGCGTGTCCGGCCCGGGCCACTCCGTGCCCTTGGGCAGCCCGTCGGGAGCGTCGTCCCGGAGAAGCGCGATGGCGGATTGGCTCATCATCGAAGATCGAGCTCCCTGCTGAGGAACCGGGTCACCAGGGCCCGGTCGTCATCGGTGGCACCGGCCCGTGCGTCATCGACCACGGTCTTGGAGTGCTGGCCGAGCAGATCGGCGAGCTGAGCCTGCGGGGCAGCGAACCGCTGCGCCCACTGCAGCGCAGGCATCTGCGCGCGCCGCTCCTCGATCCGGTCGTGCACCAGGACCTGGACGGGGAGATGGCGGGGGAGTGCCCGCGCGCACGGGCAGTCCAGGCACAGCATGAACGACGCCCGGCACGGCTGACCGGCGGGCGCGTACTGGCCGCCGGTGTTGTCCGCACAGGCGTTCATCACGGTGTCGAGCTCACCGTCGATCATCCGTTGCAGCGTGGCCACGTCCACGCCGTACGCGGCGGCGACCTGCTCCGGTTCCTCCTGCGCCTGCCGCAGGTCCTCCTCGGAAAGGGCGGCCATCGCTCCGCGCGCCTTCGCCTTGGCCACCTCCTGCGCGAGCGCGTCTGCCACCACCTTCTGGTACTCGGCGAGATTGCCCCGGTTGCGTGCCAGATAGGTGGTGGCCAGGGTCCGCTCCGATTGCGCCACCGGCCGCTGATGCAGTTCCAGATGGGTCAGCCGGATGATGCCCAAGGTGACCCGAAGCGGCACCGGCCGCTCTTTGGCATCCTTCTTGTCCGCCTGCAACCCATGTGCGCGGGCCCAGGGTTGGACCATGGTGTCCTCGAAGTTCTCCGACAGGCTCGGCAGATCCGGGCTGGTCAGCGCCTGTCGTACCAACAACCGCCGCGAGCCGAGCAGCTCTCGTGACCTGTCCGTGAGCTCGTGCAGCAGCACGTACAGGCCGAACGCGGTGTGCAGCTCGTCCTTCGTCGACAGACTCTGCGGGTCGGACGGAATGCTGATCCAGTCGGGCACCTGCGACAACACCAGACTCATGTGCTGATGACGGTCACGGCGCGACTTGCGGCCCGCCACGATCGCCGTCCCCAGATCACCTGTGTATCCGTCCGCACGATGATGCGCCGCCGGCATCGCCCACAGCACACTCGCGTTCTCGCCCGTGAGCACCCCCATCAGTACCGCGCCCGCCACCGCCTCGCGCCGCGTCAGATGCAGCGACGACACGATCTCCTCCACCGTGCCGAACCGGTGCACCCATGGCAGTGGGGCCTCCCGGCCATGGCACTGGGCCCACGTGCGCGGCACGTCGCCCACCCGGTCCACGCTCTCCAGCAGCTCCATGCGCCGCTGACCGGCAAGATCCCCGTCATTGGGCAGTTCACCGGCCCGCCAAGCCCGCAGCGTCTCCCGGTTACCGCGAATCCGGGCCGCAGCACCCCGCAGGTCCGCTCGCGCCGCCTCGGCGACCCGCCTGAACTCCGCCCGGCTCAGACTCTCCTTCCGCTTCCCTTCCGCCCGGCGCGGGCCCTTCTCACCGAGCTTGGCGCGCAACGCCTCACTGAGCCCCTCCGCGTGCGCCAGCAGCAGCTTGACGTGCTCCAGGTCTCGCGCCGCCGAGACGAACCCGCTCCGGCTCTCCAGCAGGCCGTCCAGATGTTCCGGCAGCAGATGCTCCGGCAGAACAGGACTCCACACCAGACCGGCCACGTGCTCGGCCAACTGCGTCGCCGCCCGGTACGCCAGATTCATCGCATCCAAGGAGGTCAGCCCACCGCCGGGCGCCGTCCGCGACGCGAACGCCCTGGCCAGCATCTCGTGCAGTTCCCGCGACACCCTCAGATGCGAGAAGCCGTAATCCTTGGACACACCCGTCGTCTCGTCGAAGCAGCGCACCACCAGAGCGCTGCCGACCCGGTGCAGTCCCCAAGCCCGCTCCGCTCCCGCCTGCGGCAGCGCGGCCTCACGCCCCCGGCGGCTCACCGCACCGCCAGCGGATCCGTACGCACCCGGGGATGGGCTGTGAAGACATCCGCCATGAACCGTTCCACCGGGAACCCGTCGGCGTGCCGCAGCAGCAGCTCCACCTCCAGGTTCCGAAACGGCTCCAGGTAGACGTTCTTGGTCGTCTCCACCTGCCGGTGCCCCAGCATCGTCTGCACCAGATGCCAGTGATCGCCGAACTGCTCTCTGAAGTCGCGGGTCTCCTCCTGCGACAGATGCCCGAGCTGGCGGGCCTGCACCAACTTGGCGACCGAGTACCACTTCAGCGCCAGCGAGTGCCGCAACATGTGCGGCGTACAGCTGAAGTCCTTCAGCCCGAGCACGGCGATCCGCTCGTTCGCGGCCTCGAAGGTGTGATGCCACCCGTGCCCGTCCCGGGGCAGTCCGTCCTCGTTCAGCCAGAGAGCCAGCGGCTCCAGCCCCTGCGGTGTACGCCGAAACAGCAGCTTGCGGTCAGCAGGATCCAGCTCGTTCCACGCCGTCGTCTCCCGCTCCCCGCTCTCCGCCTCGAACGTCACCGCCTGACGCCCCTCGAAACCGACCGCGATCCGCCGCTCAGGCACCCGCTCATAGCGGCCCGCCACCTGGGCCCGCCGCACCGACCGCGCCCTTGCCCCCTCCACGTACGACAACACGTCGGAGAGCACCGCACGCGGCATCCAGTACGTGTGCCCGTAACCGCCCTTCGCGCACGCGTCAGCCAGCGCACACGTGTAGTAGCCCCGCCCTCGCGCCTCCTCCGGGAGCTCCGGCAGCACCACGCTCGCCCACTCCGACAGTCGTAGGCCCGTGCCGTACAAGCCGTCGGCAAATACGGCGTCCCGCTGCTCGTTGCGGCCACCCCACGCGGGGTCCTCGCGGCCGTCCAGATCCAGCCCGCGCAGCCCGAGGTCCCGCCACCGCGCGTAGCCGGCCGGGTCGAGCCACTTCACGTCTTCCTGCTTGCGGCCCCGCGAGGTCTCCAACTCCTCGAAGGGGTTGACCACTTGGAAGCGTCCGCCCATCCACCGGTAGAACGTCTTCAGCCCCGCGGCGTCGCGGTAGAACGAACTACGTTGCACCCGTCGTGGGTTACGCGGATCGGTCACCCGCCAGAACTGGAACTCCCGCGCATCGTCCTCGGACGCCTCCCACCAGCGCCGCCCCAAGGACTCCAGGAAGTTCAACCACAGACACACCGAGTAGGCATAGTCCCGGTTCGTCCGCGCTGCCCGGCCCTTCATCTTCGGCGACCCGAAGAACGAGTTCACCCGCAGGTCGGGACGACCGTCAGGGCCGATCAGGAACCACTGCCCGTGCCTCCCGCCCAGGGCCATGACCCACGACACGAGATCGGACGCGAACCGGGTGCACGCCTCGGGTAACGGGCCCCGGCTCTGTGTCTTCAGGTTGTACCGGTACGCGCGCCAGCGCCCGCCACCCACATCAACTGTGCTCACTCACGCCATAACGACGAGCCCAGCAACAGGTCACTGGCTACAGAACGACGGGGAAGACCAGCGAGAAGGAGCCGAAGCCCTTCTCCAGGGCGAGTTCGCGCACAGCCGCGTAGGACCCCACGAAACCGATCCCGGCGATGATCACCGCACCCGCGACCACGAGTGCGATGAGTATCCGGTGGGTGCGTGTCAACTGCATCGCGGCCACCCGCGGCCCCCTCCTGAATTCGACATCCGGCGGGCACAGCCTGGCACATGCGTACGGACGGCGTTGCGCGGGTACGCCCGGAGCCCGGTCCCCGAGGGGGCCGGGCTCCGGAGGCGGGTGCCCGAAGGCGCTTGCGGGGGCTACTTGTTGGCTGCGGTCAGCGAGGACACCGCCGCCTTGGCCGCAGTCTGCGCCCCCTTCGACATATCGTCGGCCGAGGGGGACTTGAGGCCCTCGTAGCCGGCGCCGTTCTGGTTGACGGTCGTGATGACGTTCTCCGAACGCGTGATGACCACGGCGTAGATGAAGTCCGCGTCGGTCTTGCGCTGTTCGTAGGTGACCGTGGTCGCCTCGTTGCCGATGCCCGGCGTGGTCACCGTCTTGACGTTCTTCGCGCCGTCCGTCGCCTTCACGTCGGCCACTGCCTTGGCGTACTGGTCCTGCGCGCGCTTCTGCCCGCTGCCGAGGACGCTGTCGGAGTCGAAGCGCAGATACGAGACGGAGAGCCAGCGGTACTGGGAGCCCTTGGTGCCCTTGCTCTCCAGGCCGTTCCAGGAACACCCGGCGCGGGCCGACAGGTCGGTCGACTTGATCTCGGTTCCCGACTTGTCCTTCGCCTTGGGAACCAGGTCCGAGACGGTCTTCGCCGGGATCGACTTACAGGCGTCGGGCAGTTTGGCGTACACCGCCTTCGCGACGGTCGGGGACGCCGACGCGCTGGGCGCGGGGGAGGAGCTCGAGTTCTTCTTGCCGCTGGAGCCGGAGTCCGACGAGCAGCCGGCGACGACGAGCATCACGGGGACGGCTGCACAGGCGAGAAGGCGGGTGAGTCGCGGGGCTGATCGGTGCATGGTTCCTTCACTCATGTTTCGTACGGCTCGCGTGTGTCGTACGGGTCGTATGTGTTGTACGGCACGTACGTGACGTATATGTCGCACGGTCCGGGCCGCCACGGTACGCCGGGGGCGCCGGCCGGCGGATTACTCACTGATCTGGTCGGCGAGTTTGCCGGCCATGGCCCGCGTCCTGTCCTGCAGGCTCTTGGTGTCGGGGGGAGTGCCCGCCTCTGCGGGCTCCTCGCTGTACTCCACGGTGACGAGGACGTTCGACGCGCGGAAGACCACCCGGACCGTGTGCTGCGGGGATGCCGCACCGGCCCTGGCCGGGATGTCGGCGAGGAAGGCGGCGCTGCCCAGGCCGCTGAGGGCCCGCGACTGGAGGCCGTCCGCCGGCTGCCCGTCGTCGCTCCGCCCACTGCCTGTGGCGTCCGGCGTGCTGTCGTGTCCGCTCTTCTGCCCGCCGTTCTGCCCGGTCTTTCCGGCGGCGGGCGTGCCGCCCTGCGTGTCACTGTCCGCGTCGGCGTCCGTACCGCCGTCCGCGCCGGTGTGCGTACCGCCATCCGCGCCGGTGGACGGGCTCGCGGTGGAGGAGCCGTCCGCCGGGATGCCGGCGGCGGCGAGCTTCTGCTCGTACAGGGTCTTGGCCTGGTCGTCGTCGCTGACGGTCGTGTCGTAACTCACGACGCGTTCCATCGAGATACGCAGCCGGTGGGCATCGGCGGGCGCGTCGGCCTGCCACCGGCAGCCCACCTGGCGGTCGGTGTCGAAGGTCGCCTCGGGTGTGCCCGCGTATGCCTTCTCCTGCTGGTCCTTCGGCAGGTCGGCCATCTCCGGGAACATGTCCTTCAGCACGCCCTGGTCGGCGGCGCGGCAGGGTTCGGGCAGGGTGGAGTACTTGCCGGGCGCCGCGGCGGGAGTGGTCTCGCCGGGCTTCGCGTCGGCTCCGGAACCATCGGCCCCGGAACCGGCCGTGCAGCCGGTGACGAGCGCTGCGAGCAGCACCAAGCCGGGAACGTAAGCCCTTCGCTGCACTGTCCGAGGCTCCCTTCGGAACGGAAAACGGATACCGCCTGCTGACGGTGACCGGACACAATGTCTATCGCACGCACTGGTGTACACGCCGGTCCGCTGTCGTTTTCGCGGATCTTGATGCGTATTTTTCTCTTTCATGTTGTTCGGGGGAATCGAGGAGTTATGTCGTATGTAGAGGTTCCGGGTGCGAAGGTCCCCATCCGGATGTGGGCCGACCCGGCGTCGGTCGAGGACGGCGCGATGCAGCAGCTGCGGAACGTCGCCACACTGCCCTGGATCAAGGGCCTCGCCGTCATGCCGGACGTGCACTACGGCAAGGGCGCGACGGTCGGCTCGGTGATCGCGATGCACGGGGCGGTCTGCCCGGCGGCGGTCGGTGTGGACATCGGCTGCGGAATGTCGGCGGTGAGGACGTCACTGACGGCGAACGATCTGCCGGGCGATCTGTCGCGGCTGCGCTCCAAGATCGAACAGGCCATTCCGGTGGGCCGGGGGATGCACGACGACCCGGTGGAGCCGGGACGGCTGCACGGCTTCCCGGTGGCGGGCTGGGACGACTTCTGGACACGGTTCGACGGGGTCGCCGGAGCGGTCAAATTCCGTCAGGACCGGGCTGTGAAGCAGATGGGTTCGCTCGGCTCGGGAAACCACTTCATCGAATTCTGTCTCGATGAGTCAGATTCGGTCTGGCTAATGTTGCACTCGGGCTCCCGGAACATCGGCAAGGAGCTGGCCGACCACCACATCGGCGTCGCACAGAAACTCCCGCACAACCAGGGCCTGGTGGACCGCGACCTGGCAGTGTTCATCGCCGGCACCCCGCAGATGGGGGCGTACCGGAACGACCTGTTCTGGGCGCAGGAGTACGCGAAGTACAACCGGGCCATCATGATGAGCCTCTTCCAGGACGTGGTCCGGAAGGAGTTCAAGAAGGCCCGGGTGACCTTCGAGCCGGTCATCAGCTGCCACCACAACTACGTGTCCGAGGAGCGGTACGAGGGCATGGACCTGCTGGTCACCAGGAAGGGCGCCATCCGCGCCGGATCCGGTGACTACGGGATCATCCCCGGTTCGATGGGCACGGGTTCGTACATCGTGAAGGGCCTCGGTAACGAGAAGGCCTTCAACTCCGCCTCGCACGGCGCCGGGCGGAAGATGAGCCGGAACGCCGCGAAGCGCCGCTTCACCACGCGGGACCTGGAGGAGCAGACGCAGGGGGTGGAGTGCCGGAAGGACTCCGGTGTCGTGGACGAGATCCCTGGCGCGTACAAGCCGATCGAGCAGGTCATCGACCGGCAGCGCGACCTGGTCGAGGTCGTGGCCAAGCTCAAGCAGGTCGTGTGTGTGAAGGGCTGACCCGCAGCCGGGACAGGCTGGGTCACAGCTCCCTGTGCACCTTGGTGTTGGACGCCTGGGCGCGCGGGCGGACCACCAGGAGGTCGATGTTGACGTGGCTGGGGCGGGTCACCGCCCAGGTGATGGTCTCGGCCACGTCGTCCGCCAGCAGCGGCTCCGCCACGCCCGCGTAGACCTTGGCGGCCTTCTCCTCGTCGCCGCCGAAGCGGGTCGTGGCGAACTCCTCGGTCCTGACCATGCCGGGGGCGATCTCGATCACCCGTACCGGCTGGCCCACGATCTCCAGGCGGAGCGTCTCGGCGAGCACCCGGGCGCCGTTCTTGGCGGCCACGTAACCGCCACCGCCCTCGTACGCCCCGTGGCCCGCCGTGGACGAGACGATCACGACCGTGCCGTCGCCGCTCGCGATCAGGGCGGGGAGCAGGGTCTGGGTGAGGTTGAGCGTGCCGATGACGTTGGTCTCGTACATCTGTCGCCAGTCCGCCGGGTCGCCGGTGGCCACCGGGTCCGCGCCGAGTGCGCCGCCCGCGTTGTTGACCAGGACGCCGATGGTGGGGAACACGGTGGCGAATTCCTCGACGGCCGGGCGGTCGGTGACGTCCAGGGCGTACGCCGTGGCCTGGTGGCCCGCCGCGTTGATCTCCGCCGCCACGGCCTCGATCCGGTCCTTGCGGCGCGCGGTGAGCACGACCCGGTAGCCGGCTGCGGCGAGCTGCCGTGCGGTGGCTGCGCCGATGCCGCTGCTCGCTCCGGTGACGACGGCGATGCGGTTGGTGGCGGCGGTCATGGCGAGGCTCCTCGGGAGGGCGGTGGGTGCGGCCGGGGTGGTCGGTGCGGGACGCGCTGCCAGGATATGCCCGGTCAGCGGCCACGTGGTGCGTACATGATCACGGCCATCCCGGCCAGGCAGATCAGTGCGCCCGTCACGTCCCAGCGGTCCGGGCGGTAGCCGTCGGCGACCATGCCCCAGACGATCGACCCGGCGACGAAGATCCCCCCGTACGCGGCGAGGATCCTGCCGAACTGGCCCTCGGGCTGGAGGGTCGCGACGAAGCCGTAGATGCCGAGCGCGATGACGCCGCTGCCGATCCAGATCCAGCCCCTGCTGTCCCGTACGCCCTGCCAGATGAGCCAGGCGCCGCCGATCTCGAAGAAGGCGGCGACGACGAACAGGGCGACTGAGCGGAGGATCAGCATGGGGCCAGCCTGGCAGGTCTTCCTGCGGGGCTGTTGCTGGTGGGGCGGTTGAGCGGGGTGATTGAGCGGGGTGGTGAGCGGAGGTGGTGAGCGTGCTGCGGATCAGCCGTCCGCGGAGCGGGGCGCCGGGCTGAACTCGCGCAGCGCGTCGGCCACGATGGCCTCAAGGCGGTGGTGGTGCGCCCCGCGCCAGTACACCCGCCGGCACACGAGGCACTGGGCGAAGACGTCGTGGGAGCGCTCGGTGCCGCCCTCGATCCGCTCGCGCACGCTCTCCTTGGTGGCAGGGGCCAGCTCGCCGTTGCAGGCGCTGCACCGGGTCCAGGGCGCGAGGTCGGGGGCGAACCTGCCCAGTACGTCGCGGAGTTGTTCGTCGGGCTGGTCGCTGTAGACGTACGCCCCGGCCCAGAGCTCGCGCCGTCGCAGCAGGCCCCGGTCCCGGGAGAGCAGGACGCGCCGGTGCTGCGCCGAGTACGTGGCGAGGGCCGGGTCCCCGATGTCCTCGCTGAAGTACGCGGTGTCCACGCCGAGCAGCCGCAACCGCCGTGCCAGCGTGCCGAGATGGACGTCCAGCAGGAAGCGGAGCGGGGCGCCGGGAACCTGTTGGGGGCGCTCCACCGCGTGCACCTCGATGATCTCGCCCGCGCGCGGGATGTGCGAGGACGGTACGGTCCGGCCGTCCACGGCCAGCCGGCCGGCCTCGGTGAGCGGGATGCCGGCCGACTCGACGACGTGGCCGAGCGAGGACGAGCCGTCGGTGACCAGGGTCGTACGTCCCTGGCGGCGTTCCGATGGGAGGAAGAGTCGCAGTTCAGGGGCGACTTCGAGGTGGATCTCCGGTCCGTTCACGCTGCCAGGATGTCATCGGGCCGGGGGCCGGGCCAGAGATTTCTGCTGTGTCGGGGGAGTGGTGGGGCGTGCTTCGGCAGGGTCAGCCGACCGTCCGGTAGCCCCTGTGAACTCACCCCGTGCGAGTGGGTTCGGTGGCCACTCGGGGCCGATCCGCTGACGGGGGCGTGCCTTCGGGCGCCTCCGTGCGTTACCCCGACCATGAACGTACGTCGAATTCTCACCACCGCAGCCGCCGGATCCGCCCTCCTCGCCGCCTTCGCACCCGCCGCCCAGGCCAGCAGCCTCGGGGGCACGCTCAGCGACACGGCCCAGACCACGGCCGCCGTCGGCGAGCAGGCAAAGCCCATCGCCAAGAGTGTCGTCGGGAACAACGTCGGCAAGAAGGTGCACGCCGTGAAGGGAGCGGCGAAGGCCGGTAGCGACGCCCTGAAGGCGGGCAACGAACTCCTCAGCAGCTGAATTTGACTCAGCGGCTGATCCCACTCAGCAGCTGAGTCCGACTCAGCAGCTCAGCAGCCGATGGCCGGTTCCCGGGAGCGCCTGCTCCCGGGAGCTCCGCCCCGGCCGCCCACCCGCACTCCGTCCCCGCTACGACTGGGGCGAGACGCCGTACGCAGCCGGGGGCACGCCGATCGTCGCGGTGAAGTCGCGCGTGAGGTGCGCCTGGTCGCTGTAGCCCAGTTCGCCGGCGAGCGCCGCCCAGTCGACCGCCGTGTCCGTCTCCGCGCGTTCCAGGGCCTCGTGGATGCGTTAGCGCAGGATCACCCACTTGGGGCTCACGCCGACGTACGAGGCGAAGAGCCGTTGCAGGGACCGCGCCGATACGCCTTCCCCGGCGGCCAGTTCCTCGACCCGGCGCATCGTACGGTCCGCCCGCACCCGGTCCACCAGGGCCATCGCCCGGCTCGCCTGCGGGTCGGGCCGGGGAGCCAGCGACAGCAGGAAGCGGTCCAGCGCGGCCACCCGTGCGTCCTCGTCGGGCGGCGTGAGGACGTCCGCCGGCCAGGCGCCGGAATCAGGGAGGACCTCGGGCAGCGGGACACGGCGTCCGGTCCACTCCGCCACCGGACGGTCCGGTACGAAGGGACGGAATCCGCCGGGCCGGAACTGGATGCCGCACACCGCGCCCACCCCGGCCAGCGTCTGGGTGAACAGGCCGAGCCCGACACCCGCGACCTCGCCGAACGCGGGCGCGCCGCCGAAGTGCTGGAAGACGATGTTCACCGAAGGGTGCGGCACGACATGGGAGACATGCGGTTCGGCCAGGTCCCAGTCGATGAGCCAGTAGTGCTCCAGATACGGACGGAGCGCGGGCGCCGGTGCGCGGCGGCGGAACCGGACGCGTGCGAACAGCTCGGGGGCGTCGACGATGCCCCTGGTATCGCGCCGGGGGCCGTGCGCCGGGCCGGGCGGCGGGCCTGACATGCGAGTGATCGTATGTCGCGTTTCTTCAAGACGCCTCCGCCCGGCCGCGCCTAACGTCGGAACCATGAACGAGAACGAGAACGAGGTCCAGAACGTCAACGGAGGCGGGGCCGCCTCCGGGGCTCCGGGTGCGCCGGCGATCAGCGATCTGCTCGCGGCCGCCGCCGCGCGGGCGCTCACCGTGGTCCGGGGCATCGGGGACGCCCAGCTCGCGGACCGTACGCCGTGCGCCGAGTACGACGTACACGCACTGGTCAACCACCTCATCCACGTCCTGGTCAACTTCCAGGCGCTGGCCGCCCGTAAGGACGTGGACTTCAGTTCCGAGCCGGAGTACGTGGTGGGCGACTGGCGGCGCAGGTTCGGTGAGGAGACCGCGGCTCTTGTCACCGCGTGGGCCGCGCCCGGTGCGGAGGACGGCACGGCGGGCGCCATGAACCTGCCGGCCAGGACGGTCGGCCACATGGTGCTCGGTGATCTGACCGTGCACGCCTGGGACCTGGCCCGCGCGACCGGTCAGGACTTCGTGCCCGAGCCGGCCGTGGTCGACGAGCTCTCACCCGCGCTCGCGGACATGGCCCCGATGGCCCGCGCCGGGGGCGTCTTCGGCGAGCCGGTGCAGGTGGCGGCCGGGGCCTCCGCGTTCGACCGAGTCCTCGCTCTCACCGGCCGGGACCCGCACTGGAGCCGTTAGCTGTCAGCCGTCGTCCGTGCGGGAGACCCGAGGCCGGCGGCGGCGAGTCCGCCGACGGGCCGTGCTGATCAGGGCGGTGAGCGCGGAGGCGGCGAACAGTCCTGCGGTGATCAGCAGCCACCGGTCGAGGTAGACGCTGTCCGAGAGCCCGGTGTCCTGGTGGTACGGGGCCGACCTGCGCAGGATCAGCGGGAACCAGACCAGCAGCAGAAGCAGGGACAGGACCACCGGGGTACGCAGATGGTTGAGCCCGCGGCGCCCGGCCGAACGGCCCTTACGGTCCTTACTGCTTTTACCATCCTTGCGCGGCGGGAGCGCGGTCTGGGCGGTGAGGTCCGCAGCGCTGTAGAGGGGCACCAGGACGAGATCGTGCAGGAGCGCGGCACCGATGAACCAGACGGCGACGGCGACGGTACGGCCCATGAGGAGCTGCACCGCGGCGTACCCGGCGACCGTGAAACAGCAGGCCATGACGAGCAGATGGACGGGGTGGGCGCCGTAGCGGCGTGAGAAGAGGCTCATGGTCACGTCCGGAAGGTGAGGCGGCGGACCCATTTGGTGTTGTTCACGCCGGGGTTGGCGGGAACGATGATCCGGGCGGGGTAGCCGTGGTCGGTGGAGAGCGGTGCTCCGTTGACATGCAGGGCGAGCAGTGAGAGTGGGTTGCTGATCTGATTGCCCGCCAGGAGCACCTTGCTGAAGGCGCCCCGGAGCTGTACGGATTCGACCAGGACGCTGGTGGCATGCGGCGCGCCGGCGAGGGCGGCGAGGTCGGAGAGGCGTAGCCCCGACCAGCTCTGGTCGTCGGTGGACCAGCCCTCCACGCAGGCGATCGGCAGCTGGGCCGTGTGCTGTTCCATGGCGAGCAACTGCGCGCGGGTGAAGGTGAGTTTCCGTGTCCCGAAGATCTCCAGGCGCCAGCCGGGACCGATGTCGGACGCCCTGATGCCTACGGCGCTCGCGCTCTTGTTGATCTGGAAGCCGTTCGGGCCCGGCAGGGGGTCGCGGTTGTGCGGGGCGAGCAGAGCGGTGCGGCGCAGGGAGCCTCCGATGCTCTGCCCCGCGGTCACTACGAGCAGGGCCAGCGATCCGGCGCCCACCAGTCCGAGCGCGCCCCGCCTGCTCATGGTCGGGCGGGCGGGCGCGGCAGCGACAAGGCCGTACGGATCGGGCGGCTCCGGTTCGGTGTGCGCGGCGTCGGTGGCCAGCACCGAACGCAGGGTGCGGGAGCGCACCGCCCGCCACATCCGCCCCAGCCGTAGCACGGCGTGGGCCGCGAAGGCGGCCATGAACACCCAGGCGCCGTAGAAGTGCAGGGTGTAGAAGGAGCCGGGGAAGACGTAGTCGAGCTGGATGTTGAGCACGCCGGTGACGAACTCGAAGAGGACCCCGCCGACCAGCAGGATCAGCGAGAGGCGCTCCAGGGCTTGCGCGGGGCTGAGCGCGGGCGGCCAGGCGAAGAGCTTCGGGACGACCGACCAGAGTTTGGCGAGCACCACCGGGATGAGGACGATCCCGAGTGTGACGTGTACGCCCTGGGTGAGGCGGTAGAGCCAGTAGGGGTGGGTGGGCCAGGTGAACAGGTAGAAGCCCAGCAGCCCCTTGCCGGGCGTCTTGTCGTTGAGCGCCCCCAGCCCCGGGTTGTAGGCGGCGTACGACAGCAGTCCGGTGATGAACAGGACCGTGATGCCGCACAGCAGGACCAGGCCGAGGACCGCCGTCAGCCACGGTCCGCGGAGCGGACTGCGCCAGAAGGCGGGGCGGAAGGGGCCGGGCGGCGCCGTGACGGCGAGCACCCGCGCCCGGCCGAGCAGCCCGCCGCCCCGCCGGGCAGCAGGCCCTGGTTCCTTCCGCTCCTTCCGGTAAGGGCTGGCCCCGGTCGCCGGCCCGGCCGGGCGCGGGGCGCGGTCGCCGTCGGCTCCGCGGTCACTGCTCCCGGCCACGGCGCCCACCTGCCCGCACGGTCGCCGGAGTCGGAGCCGGAGCCGGATCGGTTCCTGCTGAACTTGCCGCCGCCGTACTGGCTGCCGCTGAGGCTGTCACCACCGGCCCGCTCGCCGCTGAACCTGCTACTGCCGGATCGGTTGCCGGATCCGTCGTCCGAAGATGCCTGGCCATCCGCCGATCCTCGGGCCGGATTCCGTACGGGCCCGGTGTACGCGGTCGACCGGGGGCCGTACGTCAGCCGCACGGCGCAGTGCCGGGCGCCGGGTACCGGGGGCCCGGCGCGGGAGGAGCCCCCGCCGGGCTGACCTCCCGGTGCCGTGCCACCCGGTGCTGTGCTCAGTGACCGCCGGTGAGTTCGCCGGTGAGTTTCCCGTGGATCTCGGCGCTGGGGCGGTTGAGCCCGACGATCTCGACGGCCTTGCCCCGCTGCTCGTATTTCGTGGTGATGGCGTCGAGTGCGGCCACGGACGAGGCGTCCCAGACATGGGACGCCGTCAGGTCGATGACGACCCTGTCCGGGTCGGTCGCGTAGTCGAACCGGGTTACCAGGTCGTTCGACGAGGCGAAGAAGAGCGCGCCGGTCACCGTGTAGGTGATCCGGCCGCCGTCCGGGTCCAGGACGGAGCTGACCCCGGCGAGGCGGGCGACGCGGCGGGCGAAGATCACCATGGCGGTGACGGTTCCGACGACCACTCCGATGGACAGGTTGCTGGTCGCGACGGTGATGATCACGGTGATCACCATGACCACGGTCTCGCCGGCGGGCATCCGCTTGAGCGTGGCGGGCCTGATGGAGTGCCAGTCGAAGGTGCCGACCGAGACGAGGACCATGACGGCGACCAGCGCCGCCATGGGGATCCTGGAGACGACCGGACCGAGCACGATGCACAGGATGAGCAGGAAGAACCCGGCCAGGAAGGTGGACAGCCGGGTCCGGGCCCCGTTCTTGACGTTGATCATCGTCTGGCCGATCATCGCGCAACCGCCCATACCGCCGAAGAAGCCGGTGACGATGTTCGCGATGCCCTGCCCGATGGATTCCCGGGTCTTGCCGGAGCGCGTGTCGGTGATCTCGTCCACCAGCTTCGCCGTCATCAAGGACTCCATCAGCCCGACCAGGGCCATCGCCAGGGCGTACGGAGCGATGACGGTCAGGGTGTGGAGGTCGAACGGCACGTCCGGCAGGCCCGGAACCGGCAGCGACGAGGGCAGCCTGCCCTTGTCGCCCACGGTGGGGACCGCGATGCCGGCGGCAACCGTGATGACCGTGAGGATCACGATGGAGACCAGCGGCGCCGGGACCACCTTCGTCAGCTTCGGGAAGAACACCATCAGGAGCAGGCCCGCGCAGGTCAGCGGATAGACCGGCCAGGGCACACCGGTCAGGTTCGGTATCTGGGCGGTGAACAGCAGGATGCCCAGCGCATTGACGAAGCCGACCATCACCGAGCGCGGCACGAACCGCATCAGCTTCGCCACGCCCAGAGCGCCCAGGGCGATCTGGAACGCACCCGCCAGGATCACCGTCGCCAGGAGGTACGGGAGTCCGTGCTCCCGGGCGACCGGGGCGACGACAAGGGCCACCGAACCGGTCGATGCGGAGATCATCGCGGGGCGGCCGCCGACGAAGGCGATCACCATGGCCATCGTGCACGCGGCGAAGAGGCCCACCTTGGGATCGACACCGGCGATGACGGAGAAGGAGATCGCCTCGGGGATCAGCGCCAGCCCAACCACGAGGCCGGCCAGCACCTCCGTACGGAAGACCCGCGGATTCAGCCAGGGAGGCCGGGCACCGGGGGCCGGACGCGGTCCTCGGACGGAGCCGGGCAGAACTGATGAGCGCAAGGGGGAAGGAACCTGTCGTGCTCGGGCACCATCCGGACCGAGGAGCGTGCGGCGGCCTGGGATCGGGAGATGCGGGAGATACGAGATGCCGGGCGGCACCCCGGCGCCATGGGGACACACGGGTCTCGCGCGGGCGACAGCAAACTCTACCCTAACGTTAGGGTAGAGACCGGTGGCGGCCGCACCGGCCGGGAAGCGCGAGAGGCATACAGGTGAGCAGCGAGCACATGCAGATCGGCGAAGTCGCCTCACGTACCGAACTGTCGCTGCGCACCATCCGGCATTACGAGGAAACCGGACTGGTCAGGCCGTCGGCCCGCTCCCAGGGCGGGTTCCGCCTCTATACGGAGGCGGATGTGGCGCGGCTGATGGTCATCCGCCGGATGAAGCCGCTCGGTTTCACGCTGGACGAGATGCGCGGGCTCCTGGAGGCCACCGACCGTCTGGACGACCCGGCCCCGCTCGGCGCGGCCGACCGCGCGGCACTCCTGGAGAGGATCCGGGGATACGAGGAGGCCGCCGCCGGGCGGGTCGACGACCTGCGGATCCAGCTGGCCAGGGCCGAGGAGTTCGCTGCCACTCTCCGTGCCCGCCTGGCCGTTCCGGCCTCAGCGGGGGCTGACCAGGAGGTCCCTCCCGTCCCGACTTCATTTGCCTAGTGCAAAGAGTCACATGTGTAGCTTCGCTCCATATATTTTTGCATAATGCAAACATGTTGAGCAGAGGAGTCGCAGGGGCGGTAAGGGTGCGCGAGGAGCACGGGAAGCTCGCCGTGCTCGCCGCGCTGACCGGCATCGGCGCGGGACTCGGGTCCATAGTCTTCCGCTGGCTGATCAAGACCTTCACGCAGCTCTTCTCCGGGCACGTGGACTACTCGGGCGCCGGACATGCCGCGAACCCGCACGTGTCCTGGCTCGGCCCGTTCTTCGTGCTGCTCGCGCCGGTCGTCGGCGGGCTGCTGTACGGGCCGCTGGTGGACCGGTTCGCCAAGGAGGCCCGCGGCCACGGGGTGCCCGAGGTGATGCTCGCGGTCGCCCAGCGCGGTGGCCGTATCAACGCGAGTGTGGCGGTCGTCAAGTCGCTGGCCTCGGCGCTGACCATCGGGTCAGGCGGATCGGTGGGCCGTGAGGGGCCGATCGTGCAGATCGGCTCGGCACTCGGCTCCACGCTGGGCCGGCTGGCCAAGGTCACCGAGGGGCGGATGCGGCTGCTGGTGGCCTGCGGTGCGGCCGGCGGTATCGCCGCGACCTTCAACGCCCCGCTGGCCGGGGTGTTCTTCGCGATGGAGCTCATCCTGCGGGACTTCGCCATCGAGTCCTTCGGCGCCGTCGTCCTCTCCAGTGTGGCCGCGAGCGTCATCGGCCGTGCCGCGTTCGGGAACGCCGCGTTTCTGAACCTCCCGTCGTTCCATGTCGAACACGTCGCCCAGTACGGCCTGTTCGCCCTGCTCGGTATCGCGGCCGGCTGTGCGGGGATCGGCTTCACCCGCACCCTCTACTGGATCGAGGACGCCTGCGACTGGGCGTGGCGCGGCCCCGAGTGGCTGCGGCCCGCGGCCGGCGGACTCCTGCTGGGCGTTGTCCTGCTGGCGCTTCCGGAGATGTACGGGGTCGGGTACCCGGTTCTGGAGAACGCGGCCGAGGGCCGGTACGCCGCCGGGTTCCTGCTGCTGCTCCTGATCGGCAAGATCCTCGCCACCAGCCTGACCATCGGGATCGGCGGCTCCGGCGGGGTGTTCGCACCAAGTCTGTTCATCGGCGCGATGCTCGGTTCCGCGTACGGGATCGGGATGCAGCAGCTGCTGCCCGGCACGGCGGGGGCGGTCGGGGCGTACGCGCTGGTCGGGATGGGAGCGGTCTTCGCCGGATCGGCGCGGGCGCCGATCACCGCGGTGGTGATCCTCTTCGAGCTGACGGGTGAGTACTCGATCATCCTGCCGCTGATGCTGGCTGTCGTCACCGCCACCCTGGTCAGCAAACTGATCGGCCGCGACACCGTCTACACCCTGAAACTCCGGCGCCGTGGCATCGACCTCGACGCCGCGGCCCCCGGCGCCCCACTGGGCACTCAGCGGGTCGACGAGGTCATGGAGGACCTCCCGTATCCGCTGCCCGCCGCGACCACGCTGTCGGCAGCCGCGCTGCTGCTCGCCCACTCCGAGCACGGCAGCCTGCCGGTGATCGACGCGGACGACCGGTACGTCGGGACGGTCACCGCCCGAGCCGTGGCGGAGGCCCTGGCCGAGACCCCGGACGGTGAGGCCGGAGCACCGGCCACGGCCGGGGACCTGGCCGAACTGCCGCCGCGGCTCCGCTCGGACATGCCGCTGTCGGCGGCGCTGCACGCGTTGGTCTCGGCACCGGGCACCGGACTGCCCGTACTCGACGCCGACCGGGACGCCCCGGTCGGCTGGATCACCCACCAGAGCGCACTGCGGGCGCTGCACCCGGTGGCCGCGGCAGCGTAGCCCTGCTGGTCCTGAAACCGGGGCGGGCACCGGCGGCGGAAACCCGGCGCTCGGCGCGGTACAAAGAAGCATGAGCGCGCGACCGCACCCCACCGGCCCTGGTACCGATGCCGACCCGGGCACGGCCCCTGGTACCCACCGCCCGCCCCGGTAGCGCAACCGCCCCGGGCGCCGACGACGTCGACGCGGTGACCCACGCGGTGCTGACGGCGTCCCGTCTGCTGGTGGCCGTGTCGGCCAGGTCGCTGGCCGAGGTGGAGGACCGGGTCACGCTGCCTCAGTTCCGGCTGCTCGTCGTGCTGTCGACGTACGACACGGCGAAACTCGTGGTGCTCGCCGAACTGCTCGATGTGAATCCGTCGACGGCGATGCGCATGCTCGACCGCCTCATCTCGGCCGGCCTCGCCGACCGGCAGTCCGACCCGGACGACCGGCGGGCCACACTGCTGCGCCTCACCGCCGAGGGGCGCCGGCTGGTCGAGGAGGTCACCGCCCGCCGCCGGCGGGAGATCGCCACGGTGGTGGAGAAGCTCGCCCCCGAAGAGAGGTCGGCCCTGGTGAAGGCGCTGACGGCCTTCAGCGACGCGGGCGGGGAGCCCGCCGTCCAGGGCAAGGAGGCCGTGCTCTATCCGCTCGGCTGGTCCGATCCACCCGTGCACCGCTCCACCTGACGCCTCCGCCCGGTATGTCCGTCCGGCACGGCACACCGGCGACCGGGTACGGTACCGGCCCCGCTCACGGCCACACCAGGCAGTAAGCCTGATGCCCCGCGTCATGCAGCCGGTGGCTGAAGTCCTGCCATTCGTGCAGCAGTTGGTACGCGTTGAACGCGTCCCGGGGGCCGCCGCGGTCCGGGACCGTCGACCAGATGAAGGCCGCGGCTCCCACCGATTCCTCGCCCACCCCGCGCAGCGGGTCCACGACCGTCATCGGGAGCTTCACGACCGCGTAGTCGGGGTGCAGCACGACCAGTTCCAGTGGGGGCACTTTGCCCAGGGGTATGCCCTGGATGCCGGTGAGGACCATGGCGGCCATCGTCTCCGGCTTTATCTTCGTGAACATGCCGCCCATGCCGAGCTCGTCGCCGCCCAGCTGCTCGGGGCGCATGGTGACCGGTACCCGGGCCGCCGTCGCCCCGTCGGGCGCGCCGAAGTACTTGTAGGTCACGCCCACAAGCCCACCACTCCTGCTTCCCGTACTCCGTGCCTTCGCCCGCGCCTCTGCCTCTCGTCGGTGCTTTCCCCTTCGGGCAGGCTCGGGACCGAGGTCATCGGTCCCCTCACCCAGTCCGCCACCGCGATGCATATCTCCACCCGACCACTCGCGGCCCCCGCCGCGCAACCCGATCATCGTGTCAGAGACCTCCCCCACGGATGTGCGGTGAAACACCTGTCCGCAATACCGTCTGCGCCTCTGACACCATGGCTTGTGTGAGCTATCCGTACGAATACGATGCCCCAGTTTCGCAGACGCTCTTCGACCGTGCGTCCCTTGTGACCCCCGGCGGGGTGAACTCTCCGGTACGCGCCTTCCGTGCCGTGGGCGGTACGCCCCGGTTCATGGTGTCCGGTACCGGTCCCTATCTGACCGACGCCGACGGCCGTGAGTACGTCGACCTCGTGTGCTCGTGGGGTCCGATGATCCTCGGGCACTCGCACCCCGAGGTCGTCGCCGCCGTGCAGGCCGCCGTCGCGCGCGGCACCTCCTTCGGTACGCCGGGGGAGGGCGAGGTCGCACTCGCCGAGGAGATCGTCGCCCGTATCGAGCCCGTCGAGCAGGTGCGCCTGGTGTCATCGGGCACCGAGGCGACCATGTCGGCCATCCGGCTCGCCCGCGGTTTCACCGGCCGGGCCAAGGTGGTGAAGTTCGCCGGCTGTTACCACGGACATGTGGACGCGCTGCTGGCCGCCGCCGGATCGGGTGTGGCGACCTTCGGGCTTCCCGACACGCCGGGGGTGACCGGCGCGCAGACCGGCGACACCATCGTCCTGCCGTACAACGACCTCGAAGCCGTACGCCAGGCCTTCGCCGCCCACCCCGGTGAGATCGCCTGTGTGATCACCGAGGCGTCCGCGGGGAACATGGGAGTGGTGCCGCCCGTCGACGGGTTCAACGCCGGGCTCAAGGAGCTCTGCTCCGCCGACGGCGCGCTGTACATCTCCGACGAGGTGATGACCGGTTTCCGTACCTCGAAGGCCGGCTGGTACGGCGTCGACGGGGTCCGCCCCGACCTGATGACCTTCGGCAAGGTCATGGGCGGCGGCTTCCCGGCCGCCGCGTTCGGCGGACGCGCGGACGTCATGGCGTATCTGGCGCCCGTCGGCCCCGTCTACCAGGCGGGCACGCTCTCCGGGAACCCGGTCGCCACCGCCGCCGGGCTCGCCCAGCTGCGGCTGCTCGACGACGCCGCGTACGAGAAGGTCGACGCGGTCTCCCGGGAGATCCAGGGCCTGGTCACCGCGGCGCTCAGCAAGGAGGGTGTCGCGCACACGGTCCAGACGGCGAGCAACATGTTCTCTGTCTTCTTCAGCGACAGCCCCGTCCGCGACTACGAGGACGCCAAGGCCCAGGAAGCCTTCCGCTTCACCCCGTTCTTCCACTCGATGCTGGAACAGGGTGTCTACCTCCCGCCGTCGGCCTTCGAGTCCTGGTTCGTTTCGACCACGCACGACGAGCGGGCGGTCGAGCGCATCGCCGCCGCGCTGCCCGCCGCCGCCCGAGCCGCCGCCGAGGTGTCCGCATGAACGACAGCAGCAGTGTCAGAAGCAACGAGATCACCGTCGTGCATCTGATGCGCCACGGTGAGGTGCACAACCCGGACGGTGTGCTGTACGGGCGCCGCCCCGGCTACCACCTCTCCGAGCTGGGCCGGCAGATGGCCGACCGGGTCGCCGAGCACCTCGCGGGCCGGGACGTCACCCATGTCGTGGCCTCCCCGCTGGAGCGTGCGCAGGAGACCGCGGCCCCGGTCGCCACCTCGCACGGCCTCGAACTCGCCACCGACGCGCGGCTCATCGAGGCCGAGAACATCTTCGAGGGCAAGACGTTCGGCGTCGGGGACGGCGCCCTGAGCAGGCCCGCGAACTGGAAGTACCTCACCAACCCGTTCCGGCCGTCCTGGGGCGAGCCGTACGTGGACCAGGTCGTCCGGATGATGGGCGCGCTGAACTCCGCGCGGGACGCCGCCCGCGGGCACGAGGCGGTCTGCATCAGCCACCAGTTGCCGATCTGGACCGTGCGGAGCTTCGTCGAGCGGCGGCGCCTGTGGCACGACCCGCGCAAGCGGCAGTGCACGCTCGCCTCGCTGACGACCTTCACGTACCAGGGTGACCGGATCGTCTCCGTCGGTTACACGGAACCGGCGAGGGACCTGGTGCCGTCCCATCTCCTGGCCGGTGCAAAGCCCGCCAAAGGAAAAGCAAAAGCGTTCGGCGCATAGGGTGAAAAATAGTACCGGTTAGTCGGAACCATCACGTTAATCCCATCATCTGACCGGTTGCCCGATTGTATGGGCCGTCGGACGACGCAACAGATGGGTGACGCGATGCGCAACATGAGCAGGAGGGGCCTGCTGGGACTGGGGGCCGGGGCTGCGGCCGCGGCCGGCCTGGCAGGCTGCGGAGCCGGCGGAAAGTCCACAGTCGGCAGCACGGAAAAGGGCAGCCGGGGTGCGGGCGCCGGCCCGCAGAAGGGTCCGCTCCGGCTGATCGGAGACGGGTCCACCGCCGACACCGGTCTCCAGCCGAACCAGCCGGAGAAGCCGGTGCGCCTGGAGCCGGGGCAGACCCCGCCGCAGTTCGTGATTTTCTCCTGGGACGGCGCAGGCGAGGTCGGCAACGGCCTTTTCCCGCGATTCCTGAAACTCGCGAAAGAGCACCAGGCCGGGATGACGTTCTTCCTCTCCGGGCTGTACCTGCTGCCCGAGTCGAAGAAATCTCTCTACCGCCCGCCGAACAACCCGGTCGGCGCATCCGCCATCGGTTATCTCAATGATGACCACATCAAGGCGACCATGAAGTACACCCGCCAGGCCTGGCTCGACGGCCACGAGATCGGGACGCACTTCAACGGGCATTTCTGCGGCACCACTTCGGGTTCGGTCGGGAACTGGACCCCCGAGCAGTGGCAGAGCGAGATCGACCAGGCCGTCTCGTTCGTCACCGAATGGCGGACGAACACGGGCTGGCACGACGAGCCCCCGCTGCCTTTCGACTACCGCAAGGAACTCGTCGGCAGCCGCACCCCGTGCCTGCTCGGCCAGGACAATCTGTTGCCCACGGCGAAGAAGCTCGGCTGGCGCTATGACGCCAGTTCGCCCGGCGGTATGCAGACCTGGCCGGTCAAGCGCGGCGGACTCTGGGACCTCCCGCTGCAGCAGATCCCGTTCCCTGGGCACAACTTCGAGGTGCTCTCGATGGACTACAACATGCTGGCCAACCAGTCCAAGAATTCGACAAAAGGCATGACGTCGCACTATCCCTACTGGCGTAGGCAGGCGGCCGACTCGTATTTCGCCGGATTTCAGCGGGCGTACGAAACGAACCGCGCACCCATGTACATCGGCAACCACTTCGAGGAGTGGAACGGCGGCATCTACATGGACGCAGTCGAGGAAGCGATGAAGAAGATCGCGGGCCGTCCCGACGTACGGCTCGTCTCCTTCCGGCAGTTCTGCGACTGGCTCGATGTGCAGGACCCCGCTGTGCTCGACAAGCTGCGTTCCCTCGAAGTCGGGCAGCGGCCGGCCGGTGGTTGGAACAGTTTCCTTAAGGCTGCTTGACATCGGGCTTTCCGGGCAGTGAGGGGGGTGCCCGAGATCCGGGAACCGGCCATGCGAAACTTTTCACATGGCTCTTACGCGCCCTCTCCGTCGCCGCACCGATGTCCGCCGCGCCGCCCAGCTGGGCGCAGTGGTCGCGGTTTCCGCGCTCGCTCTGTCGGCGTGCGGATCCGGCGCCAAGGTGAGCAGTTCCCAGGGCTCCCGCTACGTCACCAGCAGCAGTGGCATCGTCACCGCGGCGAAGAGCGGGCGCCAGACCGCGCCCCAACTGTCCGGCAAGACCGTCGACGGCAAGACCCTCGACGTGGCGGGCGCCTACAAGGGCAAGATCGTGGTGTTCAACGTCTGGGGCTCCTGGTGCCCGCCGTGCCGCGCGGAGGCGGGGAACCTGGCGAAGGTCTCCAGGGACCTCAAGTCCAAGGGCGTCGAGTTCGTCGGGATCAACACCCGTGACACCTCCACCGGCCCGGCCAAGGCGTTCGAGAAGAACTACGACGTCCCGTACCCGAGCCTCTACGACCCGAGCGGCAAGCTGCTGCTCCGCTTCCCCGCGGGCAGCCTGAACCCGCAGGCCATTCCCTCCACGGTCGTTGTCGACCGCGACGGGAAGATCGCTGCCCGCAAGGCGGGCGGGGTCGAAGAGGACACACTGCGCAAGATGATCGACCCGCTGATCGCGGAGAAGTGATCCGGTGAGCGCGCTCGTCACTCTGGCCGCCGAATCCGGGATCAGCGGGACCGTCACCGATGGCGCCCTGCTGGTCGCCCTGCCGATCGCCGTACTGGGCGGGCTGATCTCCTTCTTCTCGCCGTGCGTCCTGCCGCTGGTCCCCGGTTATCTGAGTTACGTCACCGGGGTCAGCGGTTCGGATCTCGCGCAGGCCAGACGCGGCCGGATGGCGGCGGGCGCCGCGCTGTTCGTGGTCGGTTTCACCGCCGTCTTCGTCTCGGGCGGTGCGCTCTTCGGTTTCTTCGGGAGCAAGCTCCTCGCGTACCAGGACATCCTCAGCAAGGTGCTGGGCGGGCTGATGATCCTGCTCGGGATCTTCTTCATGGGCATGATGCCCTGGCTCACCCAGCGTGAATTCCGGCTGCACAAACGTCCGGTGACCGGTCTGGCCGGGGCCCCGCTGCTCGGTGCGCTCTTCGGTATCGGCTGGACGCCGTGCCTGGGGCCGACGCTGTCCTCCGTGGAGCTGCTCGCCTCGCAGCAGGGCACCGCCGGCCGCGGCGCCATACTGACCGTCGCTTACTGCCTCGGTCTCGGAGTGCCGTTCGTGCTCGCGGCCGTGGCCTTCCGCAAGGCGCTCGGCGCCTTCGGCTGGGTCAAGAAGCACTACGCCTGGGTCATGCGCATCGGCGGGATCATGATGATCGTGACCGGACTGCTGCTCGTCACCGGCGCCTGGGACCGCATCATCCAGGAGATGCAGGTCTGGTCATCCGGCTACACGGTGGGGATCTGAGTTCCACATGAGCAAGACGACTGAAACGACGGACGCCACGAATCCGGAGGACACCACTTCGGAAGAGGCCGCGGGCGCCGCCGGAAGCGACGCCGCCGAGAGCGAGACCGACCTCGGCGCAGCCGGGTCGCAGCTCTCCACCGCGCCCAGGGAAGACCCGGTCTCCAGCCTCCCCGCCATGGGTGTCATCGGCTGGATCCGCTGGTTCTGGCGGCAGCTGACCTCGATGCGGGTCGCGCTGCTCCTGCTGCTTCTGCTGTCGCTGGGTGCCATCCCCGGCTCGCTGATCCCGCAGACGAGCATCGACGAGCTGAAGGTCACCGACTTCAAGGCCAAGCACGATGTGCTCGCGCCGATCTACGACAAGCTGGGACTTTTCCACGTCTACAGCTCGGTCTGGTTCTCGGCGATCTACATCCTGCTGTTCATCTCCCTCATCGGCTGCATCGTGCCCCGCACCTGGCAGTTCGTCGGACAGCTGCGCGGCCGCCCGCCGGGCGCGCCCAAGCGGCTGACCCGGTTGCCCGCGTACACGACCTGGCGTACGGAGTCCGAGCCCGAGGCCGTCCGGGACGCCGCGCTCGCGATGCTGAAGAAGCGCCGCTTCCGCGCCCACATCACCGAGGGTGCGGTCGCGTCCGAGAAGGGCTTCCTGCGCGAGACCGGGAATCTGCTCTTCCACATCGCCCTGATCGTGCTCCTGGTCTCCTTCGCCAGCGGCCAGCTGTGGAAGTCCGAGGGCGGCAAGCTGGTCGTCGACGGCGACGGCTTCTCCAACACGCTCACGCAGTACGACGACTTCAAGGCCGGCACGCTCTTCGACCCCGACAAACTGGCGCCGTTCAGCTTCACGCTGGACAAGTTCATCGGGACGTACGAGAAGAACGGGCCCAACCGCGGCACGCCCCGCAAGTACGAAGCCCATGTGACGTACTCCGAGGGCGCCGAGGGCAAGGACAAGAAGGGCGTCATCAAGGTCAACACACCCCTTGAGGTCGACGGCTCGAAGGTCTACCTGGTCTCGCACGGCTACGCCCCGATCGTCTCGGTCAAGGACCCCAAGGGCAAGGAGATCTACCGGGACGCGGTGCCGCTGCTGCCCCTCGACTCCAACGCCACGTCGACCGGCGCCATCAAGGTGATGGACGGCTACCGCAACGCCGCCGGCAAGAAGGAGCAGCTCGGCTTCCAGACGATGTTCGTGCCGACCTACGCCGGCAAGGGCAAGGGCACGATGTTCTCCACCTTCCCGGGGCTCGACTTCCCGGTGATGGCAGTCTCCGGCTTCCACGGTGACCTCGGGGTGAACTCGGGGCTGCCGCAGAGCGTGTACCAGCTCAACTCGAAGCACATGACGCAGTACAAGGACAGCAAGGGCAACAAGCTCGCCAAGCTCCTGCTGCCCGGCGAGACGATGAAGCTGCCGCACGGCGAGGGATCGATCCAGTTCGTCGGCGTCAAGCAGTGGGCCAGCTTCAAGATCTCGCACCAGCCCGGCACCGACTTCGCGCTCGTCGGCGCGCTGGCGGCCATCGCGGGTCTCGCCGGATCGCTGTTCATCCAGCGCCGCCGCATCTGGGTCCGCGCCGTACGGGGAGAGGACGGTGTGACCGTCGTGGAGATGGCCGGGCTCGGCCGGAGCGAATCCGCGAAGCTCCCCGAGGAGCTGGCCGACCTGGCCGCAACGCTCCATTCAGTGGCGCCGTCGGCGCCTGATTCCGCTGCATCCGCAGAGACTCCCGAAGGGGCCGAGAAGTGAATCTCGCCGCCGCAACCAACGAGCACCTGGCGAACGTCAGCAATGTGCTCATCTATTCGTCGATGGCCGTCTACACCCTGGCCTTCTTCGCGCACATCGCGGAGTGGACGTTCGGCGCCCGCAGCAAGGTGGGCCGTACCGCCGCCGCGCTGACCGCGACCACGGCCGCGGCCCCCGCGGTACAGGTCAAGAAGCAGGGCGGCGGCACCGCTGTACTGGACCGGCCGAAGATCATCACCCGCTCCGCCGCCGGCTCCCGCGACGTCCCCGACGGCCCCGGCGCCGCCGGCGGCACCGAGAAGGGCGACCTGTACGGGCGGATGGCGATCTCGCTGACCGTCCTGGGGTTCCTGGTGGAGGCGGGCGGTGTGGTGGCCCGCGCCATGTCGGTGCAGCGGGCGCCGTGGGGCAACATGTACGAGTTCTCGATCACCTTCTCCTCGGTGGCGGTCGCGGCGTACCTGATCCTGCTCATCGTCAAGAAGAACGTCCGCTGGCTGGGGCTCGCCCTGGTCACCACGGTCCTGCTCGACCTCGGTGTGGCCACCACGGTTCTCTACACCAAGAGCGACCAGCTCGTCCCGGCGCTGCACTCGTACTGGCTGTGGATCCACGTCTCGACCGCGATCATCTGCGGCGCCATGTTCTACATGGGCTTCGTCGGCACCGCGCTCTACCTCTTCCGGGACCGCTACGAGGCCAAGCTCGCGCGGGGTGAGCAGCCGGGCGCCTTCGCCGAGTCGGTTCTCTCGCGGCTGCCGTCCGCCGCGTCGCTCGACAAGTTCGCGTACCGCATCAATGCCGCGGTCTTCCCGCTCTGGACGTTCACGATCATCGCGGGCGCCATCTGGGCCGGTGACGCCTGGGGCACCTACTGGGGCTGGGACCCCAAGGAGACCTGGTCGTTCATCACCTGGGTCGTGTACGCCTGTTACCTGCACGCCCGCGCCACCGCGGGCTGGAAGGGCCGCAAGGCCGCCTATCTGGCGCTCTTCGCCTTCGCCTGCTGGATCTGGAACTACTACGGCGTGAACATCTTCATCAACGGCATGCACTCCTACGCCGGAGTCTGAGCGAGCCCGTTCAGCCCTGCCGCACATGGTCACCCGGAGGGCCGGTTCCCGACACGCGTCGGTGAACCGGCCCTCTTCCGGTGTGGAACACGCCGTGCTGGGCGAGGCTTGAACCATGACCGAGCCGATCGCACAGGGCACCAGCACCAGTCACGGGGACACCCACACCCTGCGGTTCGCCCTCTTCCTGCCGTACGCGATGACCCGGGTGTGGGGGGCGGTGGCCACCCCGGTGGGCCTGCGGCAGTGGCTCGCCGCCGCCGAGGTCTTCGAGTCGCGGCTCGGCGGCCGGGTCGCCCTGCGCGGACCTGACATGCCGGAGGCGGCCGCCGGGACTCTCACCGCCTGGGACGGTGAGCGGGTCGCCGAGTACACCTTCGCCGGGCACGGCCGGGTCCGGTTCCATCTGGAATCCGTCGGGGCCGAGGCGACCGTGGTGCGCTTCACCCACGAGTTCACCGGCCCCGGCGACCGGCGGCCCGACGCGCTGGCCTGCTGGCACGAGCACTTCGAGCTGCTGCACGACGCCCTGGAGGGCCACCCCCGGTTCCCGCCGGACGGACCGGCAGGCAACCGGGAACGGCGCCAGGAGTTGCGGGCCGCCTACCGGCCGCGCGGCGGCAGACACTCCTGAGCCGGCGGCTTCTTCGTCTTGTCGGGCCAGGCGAGCTTCACGAACTCCTGGGTGCCCGACTGCGTCAACTGCACTATTGCCACAGCCTTGTCGTACGGGTTCCCGTAGTTGTCCAGGCAGATCCAGCCGCTCGCGCCGTTCACCCGCAGCGGCCCCTGCAGCTTCGACCAGACCGCGCCGACGTCCTCGATGTCCGGCAGGGCGCTGCTGCTCGCCCTGGCCCTGCGGATCCCGGTCACCGCGGTCGCCATCCCGTCGTACGCGATGATCGCCTGACCGTCGGCCAGTGAGGCGCTGTCGATGGGGCCGATCGGTCCGACGCCCTTGCCCGAGGCCGCGGCCACCGCGTTGGTGAAGGCCGTGTAGTCGGCCGGGCTGCCGCCGGTCGCGGGCATGTCCGGGTCGGTCGCCTTCGACCAGGCGCCGGGGTGCGCGAGCGCCGCGTACTGGACGATGACCGGCTCCGCGCCCTTCTTGGGCTTCAGCGCCTTCTTGTTGAGCTTGGTGTCGTAGCCGAGGTACGAACCCTCGTCACCGGTGAGGATGGTGAACTTCGTCCGTACGCAGATCCGGTTGCCCAGCGCGTTCACGAACTGCCGCAGCTGGGTGTGGCGGCCGGCGAACAGGATGGTGTTCACCTGGCGGGCCGAGCAGATCGCGTCGGTGATCTGCGCGAAGGTGTTGGCGGTCGAGCCGTCCTCGGACTGGTCGGGCGGCGAGGTGTACACCCGGTCCTCGTACGGCGCGCCCTCCAGCATTCCGTTGAAGGCGGCCCGCAGCGTCTCCGTGTAGTGGTCGCCGGGGTGGGTGTCGCGTACCAGGAGCGTCTTCTGGGGGTCGATGTCCGCGAAGTTCTTCAGCGCGTCGGCCTCGTCCTTGTTGGTCGGCGAGACCCGGGCGAGCCCCGGGAACGGGATGCCCTTGGCGCTGTTGGAGATGTCGTCGGCCGTGATGGTGGTGCCGATCACCGGAATGTGGCTGCGGGTCAGCTCCCTGACCGCGTCGCGGGTGGCGTCGCTGCTGGTCGCCACACCGGAGACGGCGCGCAGCTGGTCCGGGGCGCCGGTCATGCCCTTGAGCTCGCGCACCGTCGTGGCCCACTGGCCGCTGCCGACACCGGTGTTGGCGAGGACCAGCCGGATCTTCGGCACCTGGTCGTTGTCGTCGTGGTTGGCGCGGTACTGCTCCACGAACGCGCCCTGCGCCTCGTGCAGCACCTTGTTCGCCATGTCGCTGTCCGTCGAGGTCAGCGGCAGCAGCAGCGCCACCGTCGCGTACTGGCCCTTCTTGAGCGTCCTGTTCTCGCGGGCGATGGCCTGCGCCACGTCGTGCAGTGGGGGCCGCCCGAAGTCGTAACCGTCGCCGTTGACCCCTATGCACTCCGCCCCCTGCTCGGGGCGGTCGACGCCCTTCGCGCAGTGCAGGTCAGGGGTGTAGACGGCGTACGCGGCGATGCCCGCACCGGCGAGCAGGACCAGGGCGACCGCCGATGTGATGATGCGGCGCAGCCCCGTGTACCAGAAGAACTCGCGGAACCTGTTGCTCACGGCGTGACGCCCCCTGGGTCGCTAGCGGTACGGTCCGGGCTCCGCCACTCCCGGACGGCCGACGGCCAAGTCCTGGAGGCGTGCCAGAGCACTTCGTTGCCGGTCGGATGCAGCGCCGACAGCTGGGCCAGCTCGTCACCCATCTTCTCCGTGAGCCCCCCGTCGGGCAGCGCCAGCAGGTCGGTCAACTGCCAGACGCAGTACAGCAGTCGGCGGATGCGCAGATGGAACATGCGGTCGGTGCCGGCCGGAGGCTGCTGCTCGGCGTCGGTCCGCCCCAGCGCCACCGCGCGCCGTACGTCGTGCTCCGCGAAGTGCGGAGCCGACGCGATGAAGCGCAGCTCGTCGAGCCAGCCGGCGGCGTCTGCTTCGCGGAAGGTGTCCCGCAGATGCGCGACGGCGTTCTCGGTGGTGCCGAGCGCCAGCTCGTGGTGGAGGCGGCGCGGGGCCAGCCCCGCGCAGTGGTCCCGCATCGTCTCCTGGACCTCGCGCCAGAGCCCCGAGGCCGAGGAGGACTCCCCGGCGGGGTGGCGCAGCCGGTGCAGCAGCAGGGTGCGCAGGAACGGGTCGCCGACGAAGTGGTCGGGCGCGGCCGGCCAGCACTCGTCGGCCAGCAGATCGCGCATCGGCAGGACGCCGGCCCGGCCGCCGTCGTGGTCGAGCCGGGCGGTTGCGAGCACTTCGGCGTCCGCCGTGCTGTGCGCTGCGGCCAGCACGGCGAGCCGGTCGAGCCTGGCCGGAGGCACCAGCTGCTGGAGCAGCTCGGTCACGGTCGGGCGGCCCGGCTCGTCCTCGCGCAGCGCGACGGGCAGCGAGAGCAGCACGCCCGGGGTGAGGTCGTCGAGGCCGTCGTCGGCCGGCACGGTGAGCCGGGCGGCCGCCTGTCCGGCGGCCTTCGTCAGCAGCGCCACCCCGAGCGGGCGCCCGCCGGTCAGCCGGTGGATGGAGCGGGCCAGCAGCGGCGGGGTGCGCATCCCCGGGTCCTCGTGGTCGAGCAGCTGGCTCACATGCTCCGGGCCCAGCTCCGTCAGCTGCACGGTGAGCGCGCCCGACGCGACCTCGGTCCCCCGCGTCCAGGGGGTGGAGTGGGTCACCTCGGGCAGCAGGCACCGCTCGGCCGAGTGCAGCGCCGGATGGTCGTCACCGCGCAGCGTGCCGATGAAGACGACCTGGTCAAGACGGCCCGCCGCCCGGTCGCGCAGCACCGGCTCAAGGAGCCTGCGGCCCAGCGGCGCCTGCACGTTGTCGAGCAGGACCAGCGGCCTGCCGACCCGGCGCAGCCGCCCCATCCCCTGGTAGGCGGCCCGCAGATCGGCGCGGAGCGCCCCGACGAGATGCCGCTCGGCGAGCGCACGGGCGTCGCTGTCTCGCTGCCGGTGGAACTGCAGGGCCAGCAGATTCAGCCCGCGCTTGGCGTGGCCTCCGGCGCCCGGGTAGTCCCCGTACCAGTTGGCCGCGGCGCGCTGGCCCCGGTCGAAGAGGTCTTCGAGCAGGGTCTCGACGGTGGTCTCCACGATGACGTCGAGACCGGGCGGCGCGCCCGTCCACAGCGCGGCGAACTTCGCGGTGAGCTTGACGAGCCAGCCCTTGCCCAGGCCCTTGAGCCGGGCCCCCGACTCGACGAGGAGGCCGAGCCGCAGCGCCTCGTCGTGCACCTGCTGGCTGTTGTTCGGGTCCCACCCGGTGGAGGCGATGGCCATCAGACCGGCGGCCAGCCGGGGGAACTCTATGGCTCCGGCGCCCCGTACGGCCGGGCCCAGCTGCTCCCCGAGTACGGAGAGCGCCTCGGTGGCCGGGGACCAGAAGGGGGCGCGCCGGTGTCCTGACGGGAGCGCCGCGAAGTCCGGGTGCTCGCAGTCGATGAGCGCTACGGGGGTGCGGCCGCGGTAGTTGGTGCGGAGCTGTTTGAGTACGACGGTCTTGCCCATGCCGCGTCCACCGGTGAGGACGGTCACCGGCAGGTCGTCCCGGCGGCCACCGAACGCCTCGACGGGTGTCTGCTGGAAGCCGTGCGGCGGCAGGCCGATGAGCCGTGGTGCGAGACCGTGGAGGAGACCGCCCCGTGCGTACAACTCCCTTTCCACAGCACCTCCCACGCCGGTGTGCGCAGATGTCACTGCGTCAACATCAGCTTACCGAGGGTGGGTTGGGAGGGGCATAGGCTTTCGGACGCCGGGAAGCGGAGGGCGCCCCTCACTCCGCGACGACGTCCTCGCCGGTGCCGGTGCTGCTGTCCTCGCCGATGTCCTCGCTCCAGAGCTCCGGGCTGCGGGCGATGAAGTCCCGCATGAGCCCCGTGCATTCGGCGTCGTCGAGCACGACGACCCGCACCCCGTGCTCCGCCAGCCAGTCGTGGCCGCCGTGGAAGGTGGCGGCTTCGCCGACCACCAGCCGGGAGATCCCGAACTGCCGGACCAGACCGCTGCAGTACCAGCAGGGCGAGAGGGTGGTGACCATGGTCGTGCCCCGGTACGACCGCTGCCGCCCCGCCGCTCGGAAGGCGGACGTCTCAGCGTGCGTCGAGGGATCGCCGTCCTGGACCCGCCGGTTGTGCCCGCGGCCAAGCAGCGTGCCGTCCGCCCCGTACAGCGCGGCCCCGATCGGAATGCCGCCCTCCGCGAGCCCGGCCCGCGCCTCGGCGACCGCCGTGGCCAGCCACCGCTGCGCCAGAGCGCGGTCCGGGAAGCCCTGGTCTCCGTACTGCCGCACCGTGTTCACCCGCTCTGTCCTGTCCACCCGCACCACCCTCTCCGGCCGTCCGCCCGGCGGTCAGGTCACGTCCTCGCCGCTCTCGCGGCGGCGCAGCTCGTTCTCACGGCGGCGCAGGTCCGCCTCCCAGTCCTTGAGCAGCGACTCGTCCTTCTTGTTCCCCTCGCGCAGGCTGTTGAGGAACTCCGGATTGTCGTCCGGCGCCGTCCAGGCGGCCCGCCCGCCGCGCTGCCGTCCGGCGGGCGCGCCACCGGCGGCGCTCGCCCCGCGCCGGGTCCGGCCCGCCACGATCCAGGCGATGGGGCCGACGAGCACCTCGCCGAAGATCAGGATGATGAGGACCCACACGACCTTGGGCAGACCGCGGACCTCCTCCTCCGGCGTGTTCAGGCAGTCGATGAAGGCGTAGACCCACAGCGCCAGGACCAGCAGGAAGGGCAGATACCTGAGCATGGTCGAACGTTCCCCCCGGGAATGGCTGCGAGACGTCCGCAACGCCCCGATGACGGCCACAGGGTAACGGTCGGACACCGGCCGCCGCGCCGCTCGCCGCCGCCCGCCGGTCCTCCGTCCCGCCCGGCACATGGCGGGCTCCGGCTTCACCGCTGGGGATGACAGACTGGACCGCATGGCTTACGACGATCTTCGCTCGCTGCTCAGGGCGCTGGAGCGCGACGGCGACCTCAAGCGCATCAAGGTCGAGGTCGACCCCCACCTGGAGGTCGGGGAGATCGTCGACCGCGTCAACAAGGCGGGCGGCCCGGCCCTGCTCTTCGAGAACGTCAAGGGTGCGTCGATGCCCCTGGCGATGAACGTGTTCGGCACCGACCGGCGGCTGCTCAAGGCTCTCGGCCTCAGCTCGTACGACGAGATCAGCGACCGGATCGGCGGCCTGCTCAAGCCCCAGCTGCCGCAGGGCTTCGTCGGCGTACGGGAGGCCTTCGGCAAGCTGGGCACGATGGTCCACGTACCGCCGAAGAAGGTGAAGACGGAGGCCGCCCCGGTCCAGGAAGTGGTCCTGACCGGCGACGACGTGGACCTCGACCGGCTCCCGGCGCTCTTCACCTGGCCCGAGGACGGCGGCTCCTTCTTCAACCTGGGGCTCACGCACACCAGGCATCCCGAGACCGGGGTCCGCAATCTCGGCCTCTACCGGCTCCAGCGCCACGACAAGCGCACCATCGGGATGCACTGGCAGATCCACAAGGACAGCCGCAACCACTACGCGGTGGCCGCCAGGAAGGGCGAGCGGCTGCCCGTCGCCATCGCCTTCGGCGCGCCGCCCGCCGTGACCTACGCCTCCACGGCCCCGCTCCCCGAGGACATCGACGAGTACCTCTTCGCCGGCTTCGTGCAGGGCAAGCGGATCGAGATGGTCGACTGCAGGACGGTCCCGCTCCAGGTCCCCGCCCAGGCCGAAGTCGTCCTGGAGGGCTGGCTGGAGCCGGGCGAGACGCTGCCCGAGGGCCCCTTCGGCGACCACACCGGCTTCTACACCCCGCAGGAACCGTTCCCCGCACTGACGATCGACTGCGTCACCATGCGCCGGCGTCCGCTGCTCCAGTCGATCGTCGTCGGCCGTCCGCCGACCGAGGACGGCCCGCTGGGCAGGGCGACGGAACGCTTCTTCCTGCCGCTGCTCAAGATCATCATTCCGGACATCGTGGACTACCACCTGCCCGAGTCGGGCGGCTTCCACAACTGCGCGATCGTCTCGATCGACAAGAAGTACCCGAAGCACGCCCAGAAGGTGATGCACGCCGTCTGGGGCGCGCACATGATGTCGCTCACCAAACTGATCGTCGTGGTGGACGCGGACTGCGATGTGCACGATCTGCACGAGGTGTCCTGGCGGGCCCTCGGCAACACGGACTACGCACGTGACCTGACCGTCGCCGAAGGCCCGGTCGACCATCTCGACCACGCTTCCTACCAGCAGTTCTGGGGCGGCAAGGCCGGTATCGACGCCACCAGGAAATGGCCCGAGGAGGGCTACACCCGGGACGGCGGCTGGCCCGAGATGGTGCGGTCCGACCCTGCTGTCGCCGACCGGGTGACGAAGCGCTGGAAGGAGTACGGCCTGTGAGCGCATCCGCCGCCGCGCTGCCGCAACAACCGGGCAGGACCAAGGCGTTCCTCCGCCTGGTGATGATCGAGCACTCGGTCTTCGCGCTGCCTTTCGCATACATCGCCGCGCTGACCGCGATGTACCGGCTTGACGGCAACATCCACTGGGGGCGGCTGCTCCTGGTGACGATCGCGATGGTCGGTCTCCGTACTTTCGCGATGGCCTGCAACCGCATCATCGACCGCGAGATCGACGCCCGGAACCCGCGCACCGCATCCCGCGAACTGGTCACCGGCGCGGTCTCGGTGAAGTCGGCCTGGACGGGCGCGCTGGTCGCGGTCGTCGTCTTCCTCGGTGCGGCGGCGGCGCTGAACCCGCTCTGCCTGGCGCTCGCGCCCATCGCGGTCATCCCGATGGTGGTCTATCCGTACGGGAAGCGCTTCACCAACTTCCCGCACGCGATCCTCGGCCTCGCCCAGGCCATCGGCCCGGTCGGCGCCTGGCTGGCGATCACCGGCCAGTGGTCCTGGGACGCGGTCATCCTCGGCCTCGCGGTCGGTATCTGGATCGGCGGCTTCGACCTGATCTTCGGCTGCCAGGACGTCCAGGCGGACCGGGCCCACGGAGTGAAGTCGGTGCCGGCCCGCTTCGGCATCCCGGCGGCCCTGTACGGCGCCCGCGCCTGCCACGCGGTGACCACGGCCCTGCTGGTCTGGTACGGGGTGGCGACGGACGCCGGGGCGTTCTTCTGGGCCGGCCTGGTGATCGTCGCGGTGGCCTTCGTCTACGAGCACAACGTCGTGAAGCCGCACGACCTGTCCCGGCTGAACCGGGCCTTCTTCTCGGTCAACGGCTTCATCGGGATCGCCCTGTTCGTGTGCGCCCTGCTCGATCTGCTGGTGCGGGGCCTGACGGTGTGACACCCGTCCGGCCTGCCCCCCGTCGGCGACCCGCCTCCCGTCTCCGGCCTGCCGGACGGGCCCGGATAGGCTCGGACACGTGGAGCGCGTGAATGTACACAATCAGCAGCCGCGGCGGCCGTGGATCGTCGGGGTCTCCGGGGCGTCCGGTACGCCCTATGCGGCGTCCGTGCTCCGCGGGCTGCTCGACGCGGGCGAGGCCGTGGACCTGGTGGTCAGCCGCTCGTCGCGGCTGACCCTGCTGGACGAGACCGGGATCGCCTTCCGCGACGCGCACTGGCCGGAGGACCTGCGGGCCTGGCTGGCCAGGGGCGCGGACGGGAAGCCGGACACCTTCGCGGTGGACCCGGGCCTCTTCGCGGAGGGGACCGGAGCGGTACGGCACTGGGCCGCCGGGGATCTGGCCGCCGGGCCGTCCTCCGGTTCGTACCCGGTCAAGGGCATGATCATCGTCCCGGCGTCCACCGCCTGCGTGGCCGGGGTCGCGCTCGGGCTCTCGAAGGACCTGCTCCAGCGGGCGGCGAGCGTGACGCTCAAGGAGCGGCGCCCGCTGGTGGTGGCGGTGCGGGAGACCCCGCTCAACGGTCAGACGCTGCGCCACCTGGTGTCCCTGGACGAGGCGGGCGCCGTGGTGCTGCCCGCCTCTCCGGCGTTCTACGCGGGTGCGACGCACATCCAGGACCTGGTGGACTTCGTCGCGGGCCGGGCGCTCGACGCGGCAGGGGTGCCGCACCGGCTGTACCGCCGCTGGGAGGGAGAGCTCGGTGGCTCCCGCAAGGACAGCTGATGCACTGTGCCGGGCCAGGTCCCGGCGGCCGGTCAGCGCTTCTTGGCGTGCCGCTTCGTACGGCGGGCCGGGGCTGCGGCGGCGAGCCGCTGGTCACGTGAACGGTTGGCCTGGTCCTGCAGCTCACGCATGCGGGCGTAGGCCATCTCGATCGTGTACACGGTGAACATCACTCCTGATGGAAGATTCGCAGGGCGTTTTCCCTGCGCGCCTTAGATTCTAGACGTAAACTCGCGATATTGCTGAACAATGGAAGGCTTCAACAGTATGGACGCGGTGGACAGGCAGCTCATCCAGGCGCTGCGGGAGAACGGCAGGGCCTCCTACGCCGAGCTCGGCCGGCTCGTGGGGCTCTCCGGGCCCAGCGTCACCGACCGCATCAACCGCCTTGAGGCAGCCGGCGTGATCACCGGTTACCGCGCCACCGTCGACGCCAAGTCCCTCGGCCTCGGGGTGACCGCGCTCATCGGTATCTCGCTCTCGGACGCCGCCGACCACGAGGACGTCGCCCACCGGCTCAAGGACCTGGCCGAGATCGAGGACGCCTGGTTCATCGCGGGCGACGACTCGTACATGCTCAAGGTCAGGGTCGACGACGTGGACGGCCTGGAGCGCACGATCCGCCGGCTCAGCGGCACCCGCGGCGTCTCCCGGACCCGCACCACGATCGTCCTCTCCACCAAGTGGGAGAACCGCGTCGGAGAGCTGCCCGAGCCGAGCTGACCCGGCCCCCGCTGCCGGGTGCGAGCCGGTTGCCAGCCGGGTCCCGGCGCCGCGCGGACGGGGGAGTACGGTTGGCTGGTTGTTTACGTACGCATATGGGAGGCGGCCGCACATGACTGCGTCGATCAACGATGTAGGCCTCAAGCGCGAGATCGAGGCGAAGGTCCGGGCCGGTGAGCGGCTGACCCGTGAGGACGGCGTCGCGCTCTACGAGACGGACGACCTGGCCTGGCTCGGCGGCCTCGCCCACGAGGTGCGTACGCGCAAGAACGGCGACGTTGTCCACTTCAACGTCAACCGGCACCTCAACATGACCAATGTGTGCACTGCCTCGTGCGCCTACTGCTCGTTCCAGCGCAAGCCGGGCGAGAAGGACGCGTACACGATGCGCATCGAGGAGGCCGTCCGCCTCGCCAAGGCGATGGAGGGCGACAACCTCACCGAGCTGCACATCGTCAACGGGCTCCACCCGACGCTGCCGTGGCGTTACTACCCGCGCTCGCTCAGCGCGCTGAAGGAAGCCCTCCCGCAGGTCGCCCTCAAGGCGTTCACCGCGACGGAGATCCACCACTTCGAGACAATCTCAGGGCTCTCCGCTTCGGAGATCCTGGACGAGCTGATCGAGGCCGGCCTCGAATCGCTCACCGGTGGCGGCGCAGAGATCTTCGACTGGGAGGTCCGGCAGCACATCGTCGACCACTCGACCCACTGGGAGGACTGGTCGCGCATCCACCGCCTCGCCCACGAGAAGGGTCTCAAGACCCCGGCGACGATGCTGTACGGCCACATCGAGGAGCCGCGCCACCGCGTGGACCACGTACTGCGGCTGCGTGAACTCCAGGACGAGACCGGCGGCTTCCAGGTCTTCATCCCGCTGCGCTACCAGCACGACTTCGTGGACATGAAGGACGGCAAGGTCCGCAACAAGCTCCAGGCGCGCACCACGATGGCGACCGGCGCCGAGGCGCTGAAGACCTTCGCGGTCTCCCGGCTGCTCTTCGACAACGTCCCGCACGTGAAGGTCTTCTGGCCCATGCACGGCGTCCAGACCTCGCAGCTCGCGCTGCAGCACGGCGCCGACGACATGGACGGCTCGGTGGTCGAGTACAAGATCACCCACGACGCCGACAACTACGGCACGCCGAACAAGCTCGGCCGCGAGGACCTGCTCGAACTCATCCGTGACGCGGGCTTCCGCCCGGTCGAGCGCAACACGCAGTACGAGATCGTCCGCGAGTTCGACGGCCCGGACCCGGCCCGACGCGACGCCCCGCAGCCCATGCGCTTCTGAACGGGTCTCGCTCTCCCTGCCTCGACGACGGAACCCCGGCCACGGCCGGGGTTCCGTGCTTTCCTACGCTGGTCGTATGAGTCTCACGTTTGAACTGGACCCGCGGATGGACGCCAGGCTCCGGGACGAAGTGGCCGCGCTCTGGGCGGATGTGTCGAACGCCGGCGGCGCCGTCGGCTTCGTCCCGCCGGTCACGTCCGACGACGTCCGCCCGGAACTGATCAAGCATCTGACCGCGATGACCGAGGGCCGCGTCCGGCTGCTGGTCGGCCGCGACGGGAGCGGCGCGGTCGCCGCCACCGCATTCCTCACGCTCAACACGCACCGCCTGATGCGCCACTGGATCTGGCTGTACACCGTGATGGTCCACCCCTCCCACCAGGGCAAGGGGTACGGCCGCGACCTGATGACAGCGGCGGCGGACGCCGCCCGCACCCTCGACGGCATCGAGGCGATCCGCCTCACCTGCCGGGGCGGCACGGGGGTGGACCGGTTCTACGAGTCCTGCGGCTACAAGGAAGTGGGCCGGGTGCCGGACGCGATCCGGGTCGCCCCCGGCGACATCATGATGTACCTGCCGCTGTTCTGACCCCGGCGCGGCGCATCCGTACCCCGGCCGGGGTGATCGCAAGTCGGGCGTGCTTCACTTGTCGGGCAGGCCCTGAAGCACCAGCGATCATCGGTACGAAGAGAGAGGCCCCAGCCGTGTCTGTAGCCAACCCGGGCGCCACGATTCGCTACACCGCGATGCGGATCGTCATCTTCATGGGATCCCTGGTCTTCTGCGCGGTCCTCGTCCACTTCGGCATCATCCCCAAGGGGCTCGGCGGCTCCAACTTCATCTGGACGATCCTGCTGGCGCTGGTCATCTCCGCGCCGCTCAGCTTCGTCCTGCTGCGCAAGCAGCGCGACAAGATGTCCGAGCAGCTGATCAACAAGGTCGAGCAGACCAAGGCCAAGCTGGAGGCCAACCGTACGCAGGAGGACGGCCTCACCCAGTAGGCCGTCGGCTTCCGTTCCACTCGCGCCCCCGCAGCCGTCCCAAGGCGCGGGCAAGCACCGTAAGTTACGTCACACACGCCGGGAACCCCGGGCAGGAGCGAGTCGCTCCAGCACCGGGGTCCCGGCGTTTTCGCGTACTGCCGCGCTCCCTGCCCCAAAGAACGGCTTTGAGGCACTCAAAGTTCAAGTGTTAACGTGTTCGACATGAAGACAGCCGTGCGCCCGCATCCCAGGAGCCCTGCGCTCGTGGAGCGCCTGCATGTCGATCTCTGCCTCCCCCAAGCTCTCGGCTGCGCTCGACCAGGGGGGACCCCCTCCATGTCCGCGGCCTGTCGCCGCTTCTGATCGGCCTCATGCGGCGGCGCCCCTCCTGTTGGGCGCCGCACCCCCGTCCTCCCGTGCTCCGTACCGAGCACACAGCCGCGTCCTCACCGGAGTGTCCCCATGTCCGCAGGTTTCGAGAGTCCTGAGGCTCCCGCGAATTCCACCGACAGCCCCAGCGCGGGCGCCGGCCCCGCGAAGACCCGAATATTCGACAAGTTCCCGTTCTGGGCCCAGATCATCACCGGTCTGATCCTGGGTGTCCTGCTCGGCTGGCTGGCCCGCAGCCAGGACATCAGCTGGCTCAAGTCCACGCTGGAGCACGTCGGCGGCATCTTCATCCAGCTGCTCAAGCTGGCGGTCGCCCCGCTCGTCTTCTTCGCGATCCTGGTGTCGATCACCAACCTGCGCAAGGTCAACAACGCGGCCCGGCTGGCAACCCGTACGGTCATGTGGTTCATGATCACGTCGCTGATCGCCGTCGTCATCGGCCTCGCGATCGCCCTGATCACCAACCCCGGCGCGGGCACCGGCCTCACGCCGAAGGACGGCAAGGCGCCCGACGGTTCCGGCTCCTGGATCGACTTCCTGACCGGCATCGTTCCGACGGACGTCGTCACGCCGTTCACTCAGCTGAACGTCCTGCAGATCGTCTTCATGGCCGCCGTCGCCGGTATCGCCGCGCTCCAGCTCGGTACGAAGGCGGAGCCGATCCTCAAGATCAGCGAGGCCGTACTCGAACTGCTCCAGAAGGCCCTGTGGTGGGTCATCCGCCTCGCGCCGCTGGGCACCATCGGCCTGATCGGCTTCGCCATCGCCGACTACGGCTGGGACCTGATCGGCAAGTACGCGACGTTCACCGCCGACATCTACGTCGGCTGCGCGCTGGTGATGTTCGTCGTCTACCCGGTGCTGCTCGCGACGGTCGCCAAGGTCAACCCGCTGCAGTTCTTCAAGGGCGCCTGGCCCGCGATCCAGCTGGCGTTCGTCTCCCGCTCCTCGGTCGGCACCATGCCGGTCACCCAGCGGGTCACCGAGCGCCTCGGTGTGCCGAAGGAGTACGCCTCGTTCGCGGTGCCGTTCGGCTCGACCACCAAGATGGACGGCTGCGCCTCGATCTACCCGGCGATCGCCGCGATCTTCATCGCGCAGATCTTCGACGTGCACCTCGGCATCCAGGACTACGTGCTGATCGCCTTCGTCTCGGTCATCGGCTCGGCGGCCACCGCCGGACTGACCGGCGCGACCGTGATGCTGACGCTGACCCTCTCCACGCTGGGACTCCCGCTGGAGGGTGTGGGCCTGCTGATGGCGATCGATCCGATCCTGGACATGATGCGCACCGCGACGAACGTCGCCGGCCAGGCGATGATCCCGGTCATCGTCTCGGCGCGCGAGAAGATCCTGGACCTCGACGCGTTCAACTCCGCTTCGTCCTCGCCGGTCGACGAGCGCGAGGTGCGCGCCGCCGACGCCGAGGAGAAGCAGTCGGTTCCGGTCGCGGCCTGACAGCTGCTTGATCGTTCACTTCACGCCACCCGGCCCCTCTCCGTACCACGGGAGAGGGGCCGGACCCGTACTCTTGCCTGGTGTGGACCAACTGGCTGGAGGGGCTCTGAGGTGAGTGCGGTCAAGGCGGCCAAGGCCAAGCGGATGCCGAGGGCGGTGCGCGAGCAGCAGATGATGGACGCTGCCGTGCGGACGTTCGGGCAGCGCGGCTACCGGGCCGCCTCGATGGACGAGATCGCCGAACTGGCGGGCGTTTCCAAGCCGTTGGTCTATCTGTACCTGAACTCCAAGGAAGAACTCTTCACCGCGTGCATCCGCCGCGAGGCCCAGGCCCTGGTCGCCGCGGTACGGGCCGGGGTGGATCCCGCGGACCCCGCCGACCGGCAGCTCTGGCACGGCGTCGGCGCCTTCTTCGAGCACACCGCGCGCCACCCGGACGGCTGGAACATCCTGCACCACCAGGCCTGTACGCACGGGGAGCCGTTCGTCGTCGAAGTCACCGCGATGCGCGACGAGATCACGAGCTTCGCGACGGGCCTGATCGCGGCGGCGGCCCGCGAGGCGCACCGCGACCCGGCCCTTCCGGACGGCGATGTGGCGGGCCTCGCGCAGGCATTGGTGGGCGCGGCGGAATCCCTCGCCGGATGGGCGAACGGAATGCCCGGGGTCTCGGCCAAGGAGGCCGCGTCGACGCTGATGAACTTCGCCTGGTCGGGCCTGGAGAACCTTATGAACGGGGACCGCTGGGCGCCGTCACCACGCCCGTGAGGTGAATGCGCTCCGCCCCGTCGGGCCCCCTGGCTCAGAACTTGGAAGGCCCCTGCTCCGCCGACGTACGTCACGGTCCCGGGCAGCAGCACCGGCGCCCTGAACTCGACGCGTACGTGGACGACTTCGGGGGCTTCGGCGGCGGCCAGACAGCGGGCGGCGGTCCACATGCCGTGCGCGATGGCACGCGGGAAGCCGAAGAGCCTCGCGGTGAGGGGGTGGAGGTGGATCGGGTTACGGTCCCCGGAGGCGGCACCGTAGCGGCGGCCGAGATCGGCGGGCAGGTCCCAGGTGTGGATGGCGGCGGGGGCTCCTGCCGCGGGGTGCGGCTGGGCGTTGTCCGTACGGGGCATCGCCTCGGACCCGGCCGACATGGGGTGCCGGGCCAGATACCTGCTCCGGGACTCCCAGACCAGCTCACCCGCCAGCCGGGCCTCGGTCACCATGACGGCTTCGGTACCGCGCCGGTGGGGCCTCAACTCATTGGCGTATACGGTGAGTTCTGGCTCATCGCGCGGGTCCAGGGCCCGCCGCTGGGTAATCTCGATGCCGGTATGGACGAGCCCGAGAACCGGCAGCGGGAAAGCGCGGGCCGTCATCAGCCGCATGGCCAGCGGAAAGCCGAGTACATGCGGATAGGCGAGGGGGAGCGGTCCGCCCGGATCGAAGCCACAGACCCGGGAGTACGAGGCGAGACGACCGGGATCGATGCGCGCCCCGCCCCGAACCAGCCGGGTGGCGGGCAACGGCGCCTCGGCCGAGACCACACGCTTGAACGGCGAAGCCACGGCACCGCGCACCATGGAGAGCAGCAGGCCGGGGGAGTGCGTGGGGCGGTCACTCATGATCCGGGCTCCGTGATCTGTAAGGTATTTACTCGAAAGTAAGGTTACCTGGGGGTCAGGTGCTGGTCGTGGTGGCTGGGTTGCTGCCGCTGCGGGGCGCCACGTGGCCGTCTCTGGCCGACGGTCGCTTTCGCCTCAGGTGGCACGTGCCGAACAACGAGTACAGCGGGCAGTACAGCGCGGTGGTGACGGAGGTCAACCCGGGTCCGCGCGCCGATATCGGTATCGCGAGCCGCGACGGCGGGGACGCCGCCTACCGGGACGCCCGCGTGGGCGACACTCTCGAATTCGCCGGCCGCCTGTGGAAGGTGGCGGACATCAACGTCGGCGACGCCGGCCCCGCCGAGAGCAAGCCACACTCCGGGTACAAGGACCTCCAGCTCCTCGGGCCGGCCGGGGGCTGATGCTACGAACTGGCCGGGTCGCAGGAGGCTCCGGTGGGCCGCAGCGGTCTTCCCGAGGGGGCTCGGCCTGTCACTTCCGCCAGAACAAGTGGTGTGTCATCCCGCTCGGGCTGGGCACGACGTCCAGGTGGAACCGGTCGAGCAGTTCATCGGGGGACTCCCACAGTCGTAGTCCGGTCCCCAGCTTCACCGGTGAGACCGCCACATGCAGGGTGTCGACGAGGTCGGCGTCGAGGAACTCCCGGATGGTGGTGACCCCGCCGCCGAGCCGGACGTCCTTGCCCTGCGCCGCCTGCCGTGCCTGCTCCAGGACCGTGGCCGGGTCGCCGTCGACGAAGTGGAAGGTGGTGTCGGAGAGCGTGAACGACGGGCGGTCATGATGCGTCATGACGAACACGGGGGTGTGGAACGGGGGCTCGTCACCCCACCAGCCGCGCCACTCAAGGTCGGGCCAGGGCCCGCGCTGGGGGCCGAACTTGTTGCGGCCCATGATCTCGGCACCGATGTTGTGTGCGAAGTCGCGCGTGAGGTAGTCGTCCAGGCCCCGGCTCCCCCCGGAGTCGGTACGCATGGGCCAGCTCGCGGTGGCGCCGGCCCAGCTGAACAGCCTCCCGGGGTCGACGTGGCCGAAGGGACGCTCAAGGGTCTGATCCTCACCGGCAGCGATTCCGTCACTGGAGACGGTGAAGTTCTGCACTCTCAGTAGCTGAGGCATTTGTTTCTCCTATGTTGTCGACAGCGGTGGTGAGAGTGGGACTCTCCCGTGTGGAAAAACTCATCGCTTGGTCCGTGACCGGCCAGGAAGCGGACAGACCAGGAACCGGCCGGCCGGCCAGGCGCCGGCCCCGCCGGGCGGATGCGGATATTACTCAAACGCAAGCCCTCTCCTCCCGTTACGGTCCTCAGGTGACCGAACTCGACACCTTGCGCACCACCCGCGAGGCCTACGACGCCATCGCCGCCACCTACGCGGAGCTGTTCCACGACTCCATGCGCGACCGTCCTCTGGAGCGCGCCCTCCTGAGTGCCTTCGCGGAGCAGGTGCGGACGAATGGTGACGGCGTGGTCGCTGACCTCGGTTGCGGACCCGGCCACATCACGGCTCACCTCCAGGGGCTGGGCCTGAACGCCTTCGGAGTCGACGCCTCCCCCGTAATGGTCGGGCTCGCCCGCGAAGCCAACCCCGGGGTGCGGTTCGAGGTCGGATCGATGGCCGCGCTGGACATCGAGGACGGTGCGCTCGGCGGGGTGCTCTCGCGGTGGTCCGTCATCCACACCCCGCCGAAGGACCTGCCCGCCATCCTGGCTGAGATCGCCCGCGTCCTGGCTCCCGGGGGGCACATGTTGATCGGGTTCTCTGCCACTGACGGCCCCCACCACGAGACGCAGGCCTACGACCACGCGGTGGTGACGGCCTACCGCTGGTTCCCTGATCGCTTCGCCGAGCTCCTGCGCGATCACGGACTGGCGGCGTCGGCCCGTGTGGTGATCGAGCCGAAGCCCACTGACAAGCGGCAGTTCCAGGAAGTCCTGCTCCTCGCACACAAGGTGTAGACCGACGAGCCGCCCATGAGACCCGGTGCCATGCGGGGGCGTATCGGAAGGTATGCAACGGGCCGTCAAGTCGCCGCTACGCGCCGTGCGTTGTCAGTAAAGAAGTGCGTCGTACGTCGAGTTTCTTCCTGTGAAGATTGTAATGGTCACAAGAAGGTCACTAGGGTTGGGCCTCGAACCTTCGCGCGATTGATCGCCCACCCGGGGTGTCAGCGAAGGCACCGCCGAGTCCGTGATGTGTACGGAGCCGGGGATTCACTTCCCCCCACAGCCCGGTAGGCGGCTCTGAGGAAGAAGGAGCTCGCCTTCGTGGCGTCCCACCGTCGTCCCAAGCAGCCGAGCCGTGCCCGCGTGACCGTGCTCACCGCGACCGCCGCTGCCGCCGTGGCCCTGACCTCCCAGGCCGCTCAGGCCGATCCCAAGCCGACCAGGAGCGAGGTGAAGGCGAAGGTCGACAAGCTCTACGACGAGGCAGAGGTGGCCACCGAGCAGTACAACGGGGCCAAGGAGCAGCAGGACAAGCTGGAGAAGCAGACCGGCGAGCTGCAGGACAGGGTGGCCCGTGGCCAGCAGGAGCTCAACACACTCCGCGCCGGCCTCGGTTCGATCGCCGCATCGCAGTACCGCGACGGCGGGATCGACCCCTCGGTGCAGCTCTTCCTCGCCTCGGACCCGGACACCTTCCTCGACCGGGCCTCCGCACTCGATCAGTTGACGGCCAGGCAGGCCGAGTCGCTGGCGAAGATCCAGAAGAAGCAGCGGGTCCTCGCGCAGGAGCGCACGGAGGCCCAGGGCAAACTGCGCGACCTCGCGGACGTCCGCAAGACGCTCGGTGAGCGGAAGAAGAAGCAGCAGGACAAGCTCGCCGAGGCGCGGAAGGTGCTCAACACCCTGACCGTCGCCGAGCGCGCGAAGATGCACGACGACGATGTGCGCGCCAGCCGCGACGCGGGTGACCGGGTCGAACTCGGCCATGAGGCCCCCGCCTCCGCCCTCGGCGCCGCCGCCCTCCAGGCCGCCGCCACCCGGGTGGGCAAGCCGTACGTGCGCAGCGCCACCGGCCCCAATGCCTTCGACTGCTCGGGTCTGACCCAGTGGTCCTACGCCCAGGCCGGTGCCCAGATCACCCGTACCACGTACACCCAGATCAACGAGGGCACCCGTATCTCGCGCAGTCAGCTGAAACCGGGTGACCTGGTCTTCTTCAACAACACCCAGCACGTGGGGCTCTACGCGGGCAACAACACCGTGCTGCACGCGCCGTACCCGGGTGCCTACGTCCGCTACGAGTCGATGAACACCATCGGCAGCTTCCAGGCCGCGGTGCGCATCTGATCACGCCCCCGACGGGCTCTGCCCGCAGACCCGTACGGTCTGGCCGTTGACGCCGCCCGGCGCGGGGTTGGCGAACCACGCCACCGGTCCGGCTCTCCCGGCGCGGGTGGGCGAACCACACCGCCGGTCCGCTCTCCCGGCGCCGGTGGGCGAACCATGCCAACGTTCCGCCCGCGTCGGCCGGGAGGCCGCTCCGCCCGAGTGAGTTCATCCGGCGGCCCGCCTCGCGGATGAAGAGCGGGACGGCGGCCGTCATCTTGGTCTCGATGAAGCCGGGTGCCACGGCGTTCAGGGTGATGCCCCGAAGATGCCCTGTGCCGTGAGCTTTGGGGGCGAGGGCCCCGACCCGGCCGCCCGGCGCGAGCCACCGTACGACGGGATACGGCGCGCTGTGCACCTTCGCGAGACCCGGGCCTGCCGGTCAGGAAACAGCCGGGTGCTGTGGCGGTGAAGTGCAGATAGCGACCGGCCTCTGTCCGGACTCCTTGCGGCGCCGTAGATTTACTCCTGAGTAAGGTTACTCATGGGTCAGGACCGGGACGAGTTCGTCTCGGGCGCCTTCCTCAAGCACAGCCGCGATCTCAGCCTCGCCCGGACATGAGGAGCCGCAAGTGACCGTGTCAGTGCACCAGTTGAAACCGCACAAGCGGAGCGTGGGCGGCACGGTACGGGAGGTCTCCGTACCGCTGCTGGTCCGGCCCGTCGAGCAGGGTTCGCTCGCCGACATCCCGTTCGACAACGCCTACCAGGCACCCGACGAGCCGGTCCTCAGCCGGAAGCAGCCGGACGGCCGCTGGGCCGACGTCTCGTGCATGGAGTTCGCCCTCGAAGTACATGCCGTCGCCAAGGGGCTGATCGCGGCGGGTCTGGCGGCGGGCGACCGTATCGCGATCATGGCCAGGACCACCTACGAGTGGACTCTCCTCGACTTCGCATCCTGGGCGGCGGGCCTGGTCACCGTCCCGGTCTACCCGACGTCCTCCGCCTTCCAGGTCCGCTGGATCCTCCAGGACTCCGGCGCGGTCGCCTGCGCCGTCGAGAACAAGGAGCAGGCCCGGCTGGTCAGTGTGGAGCGCCGCCAGCTGCCCGCCCTGGCGGAGCTCTGGGAGTTCGACACCGGCGCGATCGGCATCCTGAAGGACGCGGGCCGGAACGTACCCGACGAGGCGGTGGCCGAACGCAGGGCCGGGCGCTCGCCGGCCTCCGTGGCCACCCTGATCTACACCTCGGGCACCACGGGCCGCCCCAAGGGCTGCGTCCTCACCCACGCCAACTTCTTCGCCGAGGTGGACAACGCGGTCGAGCTGCTCCACCCGGTCTTCAGGTCGGTGAGCAAGGACCCGCCGTCGACGCTGCTCTTCCTCCCGCTCTCCCATGTCTTCGGCCGGATGGTGGCGATCGGCTGTATGCGGGCCCGGGTGCGTCTCGGGCACGCGCCCAGCATCAGTACGGAGGACCTGCTGGCAGACCTCGCCGGGTTCCGTCCGACGTTCCTGCTGGCGATCCCGTACGTCCTGGAGAAGGTCTACAACACCGGTCGCGCCACCGCCGAGAAGATGGGCCGGGCCTCGTCCTTCGACCGGGCGGCGAAGATCGCGCAGCGGTACGCGGAGGCGCTGGAGGCCGCCGAGCACGGCACCGGGGCCGGGCCGGGGCGGGGGCTGCGGCTGGCCCACGCCGTGTACGACCCGCTGGTCTACCGGCGGATACGGGCGGCGCTCGGCGGCCGGGTGAAGTACGCGATCTGCGGCGGTTCCCCGCTCGGCCACCGGCTCGCGGCGTTCTACGCGGGCGCCGGGATCCAGATCTTCGAGGGGTACGGCCTCACCGAGACGACGGCCGCCGCTACGGTCACCCCGCCGATGAAGCCGCGGCTCGGCACGGTCGGCTGGCCGCTGCCCGGCACGGCGGTCCGGATCGCCGATGACGGTGAGGTGCTGCTCAGCGGCGGCCAGGTCTTCGCCGGCTACTGGGACGGGCAGCGCGGCGAGAACGCGGGGACCGGGCAGTACGCGGGCAGCGCCGGGCTGGGATCCGGCCGGTGGTTCGCCACGGGCGACGTGGGCGCGCTGGACGAGGACGGCTACCTCACGATCACCGGACGCAAGAAGGACCTCATCATCACGTCGGGCGGCAAGAACGTGGCGCCCGCGCCCCTGGAGGACTGGCTGCGGGCGCACCCGCTGGTCGGCCAGTGCATGGTCGTCGGCGACAACCGCAGCTACGTCACCGCCCTGATCACCCTGGAGCCGGACGGCCTCGCGCACTGGCGGCTGATGCGGAAGAAGGCGGGTGTCCCGATGGCGGAACTGGTCCATGACGAGGAGCTGAGGGGAGCCCTGCAGCGGGCGGTCGACGAGGCGAACCGGCTGGTGTCGCGGGCCGAGTCGATCCGGAAGTTCGCGGTGCTCCCGGTGGACTTCACGGAGGAGAGCGGGCATCTGACACCGTCGCTGAAGCTGAAGCGGGCGGCGATCGCCAAGGACTTCGGCGAGCAGATCGAGGAGCTGTACCGGCGGCGGTAGGCAGGGCCGAGGCCGGACGCCGGAGGCGGCGGACGGCAGGAGGCAGCCGGGAGGGAAAGGCAGGAGCCCCTTTCCGTACGCGAACGTACGGAGAGGGGCTCCTTGGGTGGTGCTATCCCGACCGCGATCCGATCGGCCCGGGCAACTAGGCCGGGGTGACGTTCTCCGCCTGCGGACCCTTCGGGCCCTGCGTGACGTCGAAGTTCACGAGCTGGTTCTCCTCAAGCGAGCGGAAACCAGACGCGTTGATCGCGGAATAGTGGACGAAGACATCCGGGCCGCCGCCGTCCTGGGCGATGAAGCCGAAGCCCTTTTCAGCGTTGAACCACTTGACGGTTCCGGTAGCCATAAGCCCTCCTTGGGCCAAAGGGTTGCCCTGCTCCAGAACCTGCTAAGAAGTCTGAAAACTACAAAAGCCTGCGGGTCACATGCTCCGCAGGCTCTGTACTGCAAGGGAAACCAAACTGCAACTTGCGGGCGAGCCTAGCACGCACCCGCGCGCCCACGATAGAGGCGAAGATCACTTCACCCGGACGTTTGGCCGCGGCGCGTCAGGCTGACGGACCACCCTGCGTTTTCCAGCCTACAACGCGGGTCTAGCCTCACGATGTGGACAATTCATACGCCGAAGAGGCCGCCGAACCCGTCACCGGACACGCCACCGGGACCGCCCCCGCGCACACCGCGGAACACGCCGCCGGAGCCGACCACCGTCGCAGCCGGCCCCGCGTCGGGCACATCCAGTTCCTGAACTGTCTCCCGCTCTACTGGGGGCTGGCGCGTACCGGCACCCTGCTCGATCTGGAGCTGACGAAGGACACCCCCGAGAAGCTCAGCGAACAGCTGGTCCGGGGCGACCTCGACATCGCGCCCGTCACTCTCGTCGAGTTCCTCAAGAACGCCGACGACCTCGTGGCCTTCCCCGATCTGGCGGTCGGCTGCGACGGTCCCGTGATGTCCTGCGTGATCGTCTCCAAGAAGCCGCTGGAGCAGCTCGACGGGGCGCGGGTGGCGCTCGGCTCCACCTCGCGCACCTCCGTACGCCTGGCGCAGCTCCTGCTGGCCGAGCGGTACGAGGTCGCGCCCGACTACTACCGGTGCCCGCCCGACCTCGGCGTGATGATGCAGGAGGCCGACGCGGCGGTCCTGATCGGCGACGCGGCGCTGCGTGCCGCACTGCACGACGCCCCGAAGCTCGGCCTCCAGGTCCATGACCTGGGCCAGATGTGGAAGGAGTGGACGGGGCTGCCGTTCGTCTTCGCGGTCTGGGCCGCCCGCAAGGACTACGCCGCGCGCGAGCCCGAGGTCGTGAAGGCGGTCCACGAGGCGTTCCTGTCCTCCCGCGACGTGTCGCTTGAGGAGGTCGCCAAGGTCGCCGAGCAGGCATCGCACTGGGAGGTCTTCGACGCGGAGCTGCTGGAGCGCTACTTCACGACGCTGGACTTCCGCTTCGGCGCCGACCAGCTGGAGGGCGTCAAGGAGTTCGCCCGGCGGGTCGGCTCCACGACGGGCTTCCCCGCGGACGTGCATGTCGAACTGCTCGGTTCCTGACGGCTGAACCCCGAACCCCGAACCCCGAACTCCGGACCGTGGGCGCCGCTGTTGGGCGCCCACGATCGCCCCTGACGGCCCCCGGCTGCCCCCGGCCGCTCCCGTTACATGCCGTTCGGGCCGCTTTCCACTACGGGCCGATACGGACCGATGAGCGTTCCGGCCCGTACCGCCGTCCCGGGCGACCGTTCCAGCGGTACGGCGTTCCCGCAGGTCAGAGGCCGTTTCGCCGTTCCAGTGTCCCTCCTTTCCGGTAGATCATTGCGGGTATGCCCGGCTCCCACGAAGCTCGTTGTCGTCGGCAGGGCGCGAGCCTGGCGCCGCGTCCGGCTGAAGCAGTCCGATCTCTGCTGAAGCAGTCCGATCACTACGGGGAGCCCACCCATGCGTAAGAACCTCATCCGCACGTCCACCCTGGCCGCCATGGCGGTAGCCGCCGTCCTGTCGCTGACCGCCTGCCAGGGCGGGTCCGACTCGGCCGCCGTGGCACACTCCGCGGACCAGGCCCAGGACACCGCAGGCAAGGCCGGGAGCTCAGGCGGCAAGGACGTCTCGGCTGAGGCGGAGAAGAGCAAGTCGGCGGATGGCGCCACGTCCGGCGACGACAGCAGCGCATCCGGCAACAGCGGCACCTCGTCGAACGGCGCCGCAGCCAAGAGCAAGGGCAGCGGAAGCAGCAGCGGGGACAAGAGCGGCTACGGGCAGACCTGCGGTGCCAACGATCTGAAGTGGGGCGCCAAGTCCGAGACGCAGGCAGGTGGTTACATCCTCATCTCGGTGAGGGCGAACCCCGGTATCACCTGCACGCTCCCGTCCGCGCTCCCGATGGTGGCGTTCGGCTCCGACGGTACGGAAGCGGGACCGGCCGAGCAGTCCGTCGGCGCCCCGGTGAAGCTGAGCGGCGCCACCACCGCCTATGCAGGGGTGAACCCCAAGACCACCAACACCGACGGCGGCAAGGAACTGAACGAGATCATCACCGCCGTGAGCCAGGACGACCACACCGACCCGGTCAGCGTGCCCACCGGCAAGATCATCGTCGACAGGCCGATCGTCACCAACTGGCACGTGTCGCCCCAGGACGCCGTCCCCGGCGACGGCCTGGACAGCGACTGACGACGACCCGGTGCCCTGGAGCGGGGGCAAACGCGTGCGGCCGTGTCCGTCGAGACCCGCGATGTCCCGTATTCCCTGAGCCCTCAGGGAATACGGGACAATTCCGTTTGTAGGAGAGCCCCTTCCGTACCGGCGGAGTCGGCGGCGGACAATCCGAGGGGGACACTCCGGCGCTCGTGAACCCACGATCGTGGCGGGAATCCGTCCCGCATACCGCCCCTTCGGCGTACCCCGTCGCGCAGCACTCTCTATGGTGTCGGAGGCACCGAGCCTGACGAGCAGACACCCTAAGGATCACTGACATGGACCCGCTGCAGCCGGACGACCCCCGAACGCTGGGAAATTACCGACTGCTGGGACGGCTCGGTGCGGGCGGAATGGGCCGGGTGTACCTGGCTCGCTCACCCGGCGGGCGCACGGTCGCAGTGAAGGTGGTACGCCAGGACCTCGCCACGGACCCGGCGTTCAGGGAACGGTTCCGTCACGAGGTGGACGTGGCCCGGCGGGTATCGGGCCGCTATACCGCACCGGTGGTCGACGCCGCCCCCGACGAGCCACTGCCCTGGCTCGCAACGGCGTACGTACTCGGTCCGGATCTCACGGATGTCGTCGACACTCATGGGGCCCTGCCCGAGCACACCGTCCGGGCGCTCGGTGCCGGCCTTGCCGCGGCGCTGCAGGAGGTCCACGCGGCCGGCCTTATACACCGCGACCTCAAGCCGTCCAACGTGCTGCTCGCCGCTGACGGCCCGCGTGTCATCGACTTCGGTATCGCCCGCGCGGTGGACGGAAACCGTATAACCCAGACGGGAGTTGTGGTCGGCTCGCCCGGTTTCATGCCGCCGGAGCAGGCGATGGGACAGGACGTGGGTACGGCAGGAGACGTGTTCTCGCTCGGTGTGGTCCTCGCCTTCGCGGCGACCGGGCGCAACGTTTTCGGCGACGCGGTGGCCCCGGCGACGATGCTCTACCAGGTGGTGCACGCCCAGCCGGATCTGACGGGTGTTCCCCAGATGCTGACCGGCCTGATCCGCGCCTGCTTGTCCAAGGAACCGGCGCAGCGTCCCACCCCGGCGGAAATCCTCCAGTCGCTCGATCCGGGAAACACGGGCGAGGTATTCAGGGACTGGCTCCCCTCGGCAGTCTCGTCGACGATCGCCACCCACGCCTCGCGCATCCTGGACCTCGAAACCCCGGCGGGGGGCAACACTCCGCTGTCGGAGCTCCCGGCGCATTCCCAGGTCTCTTCGGTGTCCGGTACGTACGGCCCGGCGCCGACCACTCTGGACACCCCGGGCGCCACGCCTGCGGCCACCCCTACCAACGCAGCGGTCAAGCCGTCGCGCCGCCGTTTCCTGGGCCTGGCGGCGGGCGGCGTCGCGGGCGTCGCGGTCGTGGGAGGTGCCGGCGCGTGGCTGCTCGCACGAAGTGGCGGCGATTCAGCCGATGCGTCGGACTCGAAGACGAAGAAGAAGCAGGCGAAGCCGGAGGTCTTCAAGACGCCGCCGAACGGGATGGCCCCACGGCCGCTCTGGCATGTGAAGGCGGCCCACCTCACGCGCAACTACGGTGAGCCGCCCACGGCCTTCGGCGATGTCTTCGTGGTCGTCGGCACCACTACGGCCGGCTACGACGTCAAGACGGGCAAGCAGCGGTGGGCGAGGAAAAACCTGGCCGGGGCCGGCGACAAGGCGACGGCTTCGGGCCACACGCTCTACCTCCCGGGGCAGGAATACGACGGCACGATCATCGGCTACGACATCCGGACGGGCAAGGAGAACTGGCGTACCCGCCTGGGCGGGAGGATGCACTCGTCCGTCTACGTGACGGCCGTTGACGACACCCGGATCTACGCCATCGCCGACTTGGCCGGAGGCGCCGCGGACGAGGAACTCAACAACATCGTCGCCATCGATATCCGCACACGCAAGGTCCTCTGGAGCGAGCAACGGGACGCAGGCACACAGCAGTACGTCGATCTGAACGTGGGCGGCGGATGTCTGGCGTACACGCACGGTTCGAAGGACGACGCCAAGTACAACCTCACCGTCCGGGACGCCAAGGGCGGCCATCAGCTGTGGAATCGCAAGATCGCCGACGACCAGGTGAAGCCCACCGTCTTCGGCGGCATGGTCTACGTAGGGGGCCCCGGCGATCTGCGCGCGGTGGACCTGAGGACGGGCGATGACAAGTGGGCCCTCCCGGCCGGAGGCCGCCGGGGTTTCCGCAGGCCGTCGGTGCTCGGCGGGGTCCTGTACGTCATGGACTACGACGGGGGAGTCTGGGCGGTCGATCCCAGGACGGGCAAGAAGCGCTGGATGGAGGACCTCGGCAGCCGCCCCTTCGGCGACCAGATGGTGCGCGCGGGCGACTCGCTGTACATCGCCTCGGTCTTCGACAAGGGCGGGATCTACGCGCTGAACGCCAAGACCGGCAAGTACCGCTGGGACTACAACGACGGTGTCTCGGACAACGGCGAGTGGGAGATCACCCAGGCGGGCAACCGGCTGCTCGTGGCGCACACGGACGAGCTGTACGCGCTGCCCGCTGTCTGACGGGCGAGGGCATCCGGCAACCCGGCGGAAGCGGAGCGGGAGACATGGCGCTCCCGCTCCGTCCTGCTTACATGGGAGTGACCACCGTCCACACCTCGCCGTCCCCGAGATGCATGAGCCCCTTTCCGGGGGCGATGGGCCCGCCGACCATGCTGCGCGTCGTACGAATGCCGATCAGCTCACCACTGGAGGAGTCCTGGGGCGAAAGCAGCACGCCCCGGCGCCCCTTCTTCGCGTCGACCTGCCAGCCGCTGAACCCGCTGCAGACCTCCTCCTCGTCCCCCGCGATGACCAATGCCAGACCTTGTTCGGCGCCCCGCTGGATGATTCGCTTGAAGACGGAGGATGCGTCGCAGTCCTCCAGGGACTCACCGTCGTCGACCAGGACCGCCACCGGAGCCTCGGGCGTGGCCGTGGAGATGGCCTCCGTGAGATCGTCGCTGTCGATGTCGTCGTCCGTGAAGACCTTCAGGACGCCTTCTTGGCCTTCCAGTTGGCGTATCGGCGACTGACGCGGTGCTGCGATCAGCAGGCGTACGCCCTTGCTCATGAACGAGCGGGCCAGGTTCAGCAGGACCGTACTGCGGCCCGACTTGGCGGGGCCCGCGATGACGAACGTCGGGACCCCCTGGGACAGATCGGGGCCGAAGGCGATCAGATCGTCGCCGCCGACACCCACCAGGCCCCAGAGTGGGGACTGCGACACAGCCGGGTCGCGCATCTCCCACGCGTCCGCGAAGGAGATACGGCTCGGCAGGGTGTCGACCCGGAACGGCCGCAGCCCGCGCGGTACCGCTCCGTCCCGGGCGGTCGCCAGCTCGCCGATGGCGCTCAGTGCGGCCGCCTGGCCCTGACCAGTGGAGTCCCCGGCGAGCAGCGCGAACTGCGTTTCCGTGGCCGACTCGTTCTTGAAGGCGCGGCCGGGCGGAATCTCGTCCGGCACCTTCTTGGCGTTGATGCCCAGCATCGAGAAGTCCGTGCGGTCCGCGAGCCTCAAGCCGTACTTGTCCTCGGTCAGCGAGGCGATCCGCCCGATGAGCAGCTGGCGGTCACCGGCGATCACCATGTGCACGCCGAGGCTTGCGCCTTCCCGCATGATCAGTGCCACCTGGTCGGTCAGCTCACCGTGATCGACCTCGCCCAGAGTGGGCAGCCAGCCCTCCCAGCGGTCGAGGAGGATCACGATGTGCGGCAGCCGCTCCTCCGCCGGGACGACGGAGCGCTGTTCGCCGATGTCGGCGAAGCCCTTCTCGGCGAGGAGTTCCTGCCGCCGGGTGATCTCGCCCTTCAGCCGGTTCACCAGCCGCACGGCGCGCTCCGTCTGCGCTCGGCCGACGACCGCGCCGCAATGGGGCAGCCGGGTGAGCGCGTTGAGGGCGCCGTTGCCGCAGTCGACCCCGTACAGATGGACATCGGCGACCGAGTGCGTACGGGCGAGCGAGCCCGCGATCGTACGTAGCACCTGAGAGCGGCCACTGCGGGGCGCGCCCCCGATCAGCAGGTGACCGAAGGTGCTGAAGTCGATGGAGACCGGTCGCCGTGCCTGGTCGCTGGGGATGTCCTCGACACCGTACGGAGCGGGCGGCAGCGAGCCCGTGCTGCGGGCCTCCGGGACCTCGTCGAGCAGCAATGTCTCGGCGAGCGCGGGCAGCCACGGGCTGTGCTGAGGCGGGATGCCGAGGCGTTCGTTGGCCTCCCGGACGGCGTCCACCAGGACCTTGAGGTCGGTGATCTCCTCTTCCTCGCGCGCCTCGGACTTGGGCTTCTTGAGGGCGGCGCGCCCCAGCTCCTGCCAGTCGAGCAGACCCGCCCACGGGGCCACGGCCGCAGGGTCGGCTGCGCCCGGCCGCCGGCCGCCGACGCGCCCCGACTGGAACGGCACGAGGGAGGATGCGCCGAGACGTACGTAAGCGCGCCCCGGCGTGTTCTTGGAGATGTTGCCTGCCTCGGGGGAGTCGATGACGTCGCTGGACTCGATGGCGTCCGTCACCCGAAGCGCGATACGGAGGTTGGTGTTGGCGCGGATCTCGGGTGAGACCACCCCGCTCGGCCGCTGCGTGGCGAGCAGAAGGTGGATGCCGAGCGAACGGCCCCGCTGGGCGATGTTCACCAGGCCGGTCACGAAGTCCGGCAGGTCCCGCACCATGGAGGCGAACTCGTCGATGACGATGAGGAGTCGGGGCACCGGTGCGTGCGAGGGATCACGGCGCACCAGGTCCTGGTAGTCCTCGATGTCCTTGGCGTCGGACGCCGCCAGAATGTGTTCGCGCCGCTTGAGCTCGGCGCCCAGGGATTCCAGGGCCCGCTCGACCAGGTGCGCGTCGAGGTCGGTCACCATGCCGACCGTGTGCGGTAGCTTCACGCAGTCCTTGAACGCCGAACCGCCCTTGTAGTCGACGAGTACGAACGTCATGGACTCGGGCGTATTGGCGACCGCGAGCGCGGCGACGATGGTCTGCAGCAGCTCCGACTTACCGGAACCGGTGGTACCGGCGATCAGCCCGTGCGGACCGTCGCGGCGGATGTCGATTCCGAAGGGCCCGTCATACGACTCACCGACGACGGCCATCGTCGACTGCCCGCCGGTACGCCAGCGTCCCGCGACAGCTTCGCCGGTCGGCGGCTCAAGCTGGAGCACATCGAGCAGTCGGCTGGCGCCCGGCAGCGCCGAGTCCTCGGCCTCACCGCTGATGTCCCGTAGGGGCGAAAGCGAACGGGCAAGCCGGGCGCTCCAGGCGGGAGACACGAAGTCCGGACGGACGTCGGCGATCCGCGCGGAGTCGGTCTGCTCGACGCGCAGCCGGAGCTGCGGCACACCCTGGGCGGCCTCGGTCGCCGTGGCCTCGGTAGCGTGCCAGGCCTGGAACGAGGGGAAGCCGCCCGAGGCCTGGGGTGCGGGCGCCGCTCCGGCCGGTGTCTTCACGGTGCGGTGCTCCTCGGGGCGCGGCTCGGCGACCACGATGGCCTGGCACTCGCCCGGCAGGAACCGATCCTCGGAATCGAGACACAGGGCGTACATCGCCATCGCGGGGCCTTCGCGGAGCAGCCGGACCACACCCGGCATCGACCGCAGCCGCCGCGAGCCGTCCCAGATGACGACGATGTCCGGATCCGAGAAGGACGCCACCTTGTTCCCGGTCTCCTTGGCCGCCTTCTGCCGGGCGTCGAGGAGCTGAGTGAGTTCGCCGATACGGGCGCCGACGGTCTCGGCATCCGTACCTATCAGTACGTTTGTGTCGTGCGCTCCTGAGGGCCGCGCGTGCGGCAGCCAGCGGACCCAGTCCCAGCTTTCCTGCGCCGCGCCCTCGGTCAGTACGTACACCTGCACGTCCACCGGACTGTGCAGTACGGCAGTCTGCGCCACCGCCCACCGGGCGAGCGAACGCGCCGAATCCCCGGGGCCGGCGAACCCGATCACGCCGAGTTCGGCCAGCGGCAGGGTGACGGGGGCATCCTCGATCTCCCAGGTGACCTGCCGGCGGTGGTCGTCCTGCTCGGGGTCGTCGAGGACGACCTCGGACGGCAGCTTTCCGGTCCCCACGCGCAGCAGCAGATGGTCGCGGTCGGTGCGCCGCCGCTCCCAGAGCCGGGTGCGGGGGCCGGTGCTGAGGGAGAGCACCAGGGCCGGGTCGGGGTTGAAGCGGCGGCGGTCGAGCCGCTCGGCGACCAGCGCGTCCTGCGCCTCGCCATCGATCCTGGCCTTGTGTTCCTTGTACTCCTTGACCTGCTTCGCATGGGATTTCCGGCCCTGCTTCTTGTCCATGAAGTAGTTGCCGACCAGCATGATCGGGCTCATCACGGCCATGACCAGGTAGTACCAGCGTCCGAAGAGGAACGCCATGACGACGGCGGAGACCAGTGGAAAAATGGCCATCAGCCAGGGGAGCGGACGGGTCTCGCGATCGCGGGGCGGAGTCGGGAGCCGGAAGCGTGTCTCCCGCTCCGGGGGCCGCAGCCGCGGCGGCCGGTTGTAATCGAGGCCGGCGCCGTCATCGGACCACTTGAGCGCGGCGTCGGGGGGAGAGTAACGCCCGATCTCCAGCAGCGAATTCCCGACGGCCAGCTGGCTGCCGAGCGGCCAGTCGTCGCCTTCCAGTGCCTCACCGTCGAGGCGTACACCGCTCTTTTCGGCGTGGACCGTGACTTGGCAGGTGCCATCGGTTGCAATCGACAAGGTGACGGCGCGCGGGGGCAGTTCGGGGTCGTCGATCCGGATGTACGAGGCGGGGCCGTTACCTATCTCGTAACGCCCGACTCCCAGCCGGTGCACGGCGCCGGCGGCGGGCCCGCCGGCAACGCGCAGCTCAACGAGTCCGGTCGGTTCGCCGGGCAGGCATCCCGCCGGATCGTGCAGACTCACGACCGCACCTTCGCGCAACGGCGAGGTGACGATCGTGGCCGTGGGATCTACGGCATACCCGTCGACGTAGACGAGGGGCGAACCGTCCCTGGTGGCGCGGCCACCCAGAGGGATGATCTGCGCGCCACCGCCCTGACCGACATGGTGCGCCAATTCGCGCGAGATGTCCCCGACCGAGGACTCGGGATCGATATCGAGCACGACATCGGCGCTGGAACCGCCGAGCGGATCGACGACGGTCAGAGTCAGGCGCACGTTTGTCCTCCCCATGGACCTGAGGCTGCTCCGGAACGCAGGCAACAGTGCCAGTGACGATAGCGGCTGGACCCTTCCCGTCGGCAACGGGCTGTGCACCGGTTCACGGATCCGGTGGCCTCAACGAGGGTGTGCTCCCACTGGGCCCACCCGTAAGCTTCCCTTCGAGCGGACAGTCGAATGATCCGTGTCGGGAGCCACGGGGGTTGGCCCTGCGGCGAGTTAGGAAGTGGGTGCCTCATGGGCAAAGACGCCGATATCACTTATGACGAGATGGAAAAGGCCGCCGGCCACTTGACCAAGTCGAAGACCAAGCTCGACGAGACGCTGGACCACCTTGAGAAGTACATCGAGGGTCTGGTCAAGGACGGCTACACCACTCGCAAGGGCTCGCAGGCATTCGAGGACTCCTTCAAGGAGTTCACGAAGGGCGCGAAGGACACGATTGACGGCCTGACGGGCATGTCCAAGTTCCTCACGAACGCCGCCAAGGCGTACGGGGACCTGGACGAGCAGCTGGCCAAGGGCACCAAGGGCTAGAACACCGGCCGTCTCGCCGGCGTTCAGGGTCCCCGGTGCGAAGGGCATGCCCACCGCACCGGGGACTCCTGCTGTCCAGAAGATCCCTGCCCCCCCGCGGGATTCCTGTCCGTGGCTTCGTCGCGGTGTCGACCGGGGTGAGCGCTTCCCGGACTGCGGAGCGCTCACGACCGCCCAGCAGCCCGCGAGAACTCCCCGCAGCCCACCCGCGCCGCCATCCCATCCTCATCCGACCGGACCAGCGAGCCGTAGCCCGTGGCCGCCCATACGCTCCGCTCCGCCGGGATCTCGAAGTACGGCACGCTCCTCCCGCTCCTCGATTCGGGGCAGTCGGCACCTCCGGCGGCCGCTGGGACGCCTGCGTACCGTTGTGCGAACTCTAGCGAGTCGTGTGTTGCGGTCGTAAGGAGAACCAACGCGGGGCGAGTGGCATAGAAGCAGGACTCTTGGGGAGCGCCTCTGCATTGATCAAGCGGTTCTTCTTCGGGAGTGGGGGCCCGGGTCCCCCGAGTCCCAGCCCCAGAGCTGGGGCTGGGACTCGGGAGGCCCGGAGAAGCCCGATGGGCGGGTCTACAGGTCGCCCGGCTTAGGCTTTGCCGGACCGCCCGATGGGCTCATCAGGATTGAGTGCGTCTCGAAGAGCCCCTGTCCGGCCTTCGCCGGGACGCGGCAGTCGACCTGGACGATGCCGCTTTTGAGCAGGGTGAAGGTGGGCGGCTCGGCGTTCTTCGGGAGCTCCTGCCGGAAGTCCCGTACGCGGTACCGCTGGCCCTCGGTGAGATCGGCTTCGGTGAGGGCGTGGATCGATCCGTTGATGAGCTGGGCCAGATGCCCGGAGCTGTCCGGTGATCCCGTGAACAGGCGGATCCAGGACCCGTCCCGGAAGAGGATGCGGATGTCCCCACTGATCTCACTGAACTTCATCTGCCGGGCCTCTGCGATGTCCTTCCTGGGAACTTCCCAGAGCTCGTCGGCCTTGCTCAAGGTTCCTTGCTGGTTACCCAGGAAGACGAGTCGGCGATCGGTGAGCACGGCATCCGTGATGTAACCATCCGGGCGACGCGAGGGGTCCAACTGCCAAGGGACGGTACGTGCGAGCGTCCCGGGTGCCGCCCACATGACGGGGAAGTCCTCGACCTCGTTCTCGGGCTCTTCCGGATTGCCCCGCACTGGCACGTCCCCGAACGGCGAACCGAGCGCCCCACCGAAGCCGGCGACAAGGTTCGCGATGAGCGGGATGCCGACGAGGAAGGCACGGCCGGTACGGCGTGCGGCACGGTCTGCTGTCGACCGGGGAGTGAAGGCCGGACCGGCTGGCCACTGGGGCAGTTCGCCTTGGATGTCGGCGCGCTCGGGGTTCCGGAACCAACGGCAACCGGCGACAGCCGGCGCCATGCCGGTGGCGAATTTGGCCGCTGTACGGATCCGCAGGTCTTCGTCCGGGGCGGGGTACCAATCCATTGGCTCAACTCTCAGAGACTCATTCGGTTCACTCGGACTGTCCGTCTTGTGGAGGAATGGCGTTAAAGTCCACTGAGCGGACGATATCCGCCATGGCGCGGGAGAAGTCGTCCCACTGGTCCATGGATGCGGTGTCCAGGGTGAATACCGCAGTGTAGGGCCCGGTGGAGAATGGCACGTGCACCTGGATCTGGCCCATGAGCAATTCCTGGTCTGTGCCGTCGCGTGTGAATTTTCCATCCACCAAAAGACTGCGCAGGGAGATGGCAGAAACAGCTGGCCCGCATGGCAGGTCTAGCCAGCGGACATCGCGCACCCGGTCCTGGCTCAGGATTTTTAGAGTGCCGTGCGCGACTACGTCCTGGTCGGTCTGGTCGGACTCGAAGACAGCCACGGTCAGAGCGCAGTGGGCGACACCGCGGTTGCCAATGTCGTACAGGCCGATACCGAAGAAGGAGACGCCATTGCTGAGCATCTCGTCCGCCATGGCACTGTAGGTAGCGCTCATAACGTCCCATAGAGGTTCTTCGCCTAGCGGGTAGATGTCCCGGACAAGCTGGGTAACAGCCGTCGCGCGCTCTTCTGCATCGAGCGACACTTCAACCGTGTGCAATCCGACAGGGAGCTGGAAGCCCATCGGCGGGAGCGTGCCGCTGTCGACTCCGAGGAGCTGGAGACTTTCGGTGGTCACAGGGGGCTCTCTCACGGGTTGGAGGCGGCTGCGTGAAAGTTGTCTCCGAAGCCGAGATCGTCCTTTGCATACGTGTATGCCTTATGTGCTGTGGTCCCCGTCTTGATGGCAGCATCAACTGCCCGGCTGCCGACGCTCATGGGGTTCACTTCCTTGATGAACGGCAGCTTAGAAGAGAGTAGATTTACTCCCTGGCTCCCGAGCCACTGCCCCTTGCGGACGTTCTGTAGGCCGGCCTCAGTAGCCAGCGCCAGGCGGCTTCCACCTTCCCCGAGTTTGACCATGGGGACGGCCTTCAGCGGGCCGAACAGGACCAACGACTTACTGATGCTGGTCACCCCGCGGTATCCCTCGCCCAGTTTCGCTGCACGCACGGTGGCGCTCGCGCCCTTGGCGAGTTCAGCGCTTCCGGTCAGTCCCTTGATGCCGGGGAGAACGCCGAGCGCATCGAACCCGATGTCTACCCAGCTGACGTCCGCTCCGGCGGCTTTGGCTACCAGATGTGTCAGGAGAGCGGCCCCGCTTGTGATCATTGCGGCAGCGGCGAAAATGGCTCCAACCGGCTCGAAGGGCGCGGTAATGATGGCGAGAATGCCGAGGACGCTGCTGATCAAGCTGAGCGCATCACCGATGGCCTTGATGACATCAGCGTGATCCTTGATCCACTTTCCGGTGGCGTTCCAGGCGTCTTCGACGCCGTGTACGAGTTTGTCCCAGAAGCCGGGTTCGTCGGGTGCGATGTCGCCGGCTTTGTCGAGTTCCTTGCTGATGGCTCCGGCGGCCTTGTTGTAGCGGGACTGGAGATCGTCGACCTTGCCTTCGGCGTCGTTGACGGCCTGGCCTGCTTTTCCGTCCTTGTCAGGATGCTTCTCGTCGACTTTGGACAGGTCGTCGAGTGCCTTTCCGGCGGCCTTCTCCAGGCGATCTGCTTCGTCCTGGAAGTCCTGGAGCTCGCCTGCCCACCGGTGAAGTGCCCGGGATGCCTTGTCGAAGGAGTCATGACTCTTCTTGATCAGCGGTGTGACGTCTGTTGAGATGTGCTCAGTGAAGGCAACGGCGGTCTTGCCCTTCCAGGCGCCGCACTCGATGCGCTGCAGTTCGCTCAGTGACGTACCCAGTTCGCTGGCCAGCTTGCCGAGTTGCTTGGCGAGGTCCCTGGTCTGTTCCACATCGCCGGGGGTGGGATCCCAGCCTATGTGGGGGAAGGCGGGGCGCTTGGTCACGTCACTTGCCCTTCGGCTTCTGGGGCTTCATGGACTCTGCGAGATCCAGGTCCAACTTGTCGAAAGACTTACCGATTTTGTCGATCATCTTGACCGCGTTGTGCGTGTGCTTGCCGAGCTGCTTGACGCCGTAGCCCCAGTCGCCGGCGAAGTCGTGGACGTCGTCTACCAGCTTGTGCGCGCCGACGACGGAGCCGTCCGTACCTCGCAAGGTCTTTCGCACATCGGACATCCGGTCTGACACCGTCGAAAACGTCTTCCGGAGGTCATCGAAGATCGTGCCGTCGAGTCGTAGGTCAGTCATGCCGTATCCCGTGTTCGCGTCATCGATTGATGGCCTGAAATCTCTCGGACGGTGCTGTCTTGTGCGTGGTGCTGATGATATGCCACCGGGGGGCCAGGATTCGGGGCGTCACGCGCCCGGTTGCTCGCTGCTCGGGCGGCCACGGTCGCCTGAGCCCGCGTATGGGAGACGCCACAGCCGGTCGAGCAGATAGCGAACACATTCTCACCGTGGCCGATACGGATGTGGAAACCGTGGAGATCTCGCAGGGGTGACGCCACGCCCCCCACTCCACACGTCTTTGCAGGGGTGATCTTCCAAACCACCAAGCCGAGGGCCACGGAGTCGTCGTGGCGGTCAGCGGTTGATGGTCTGGATCTCGTCGACTGTCACGTCCTGGGTGGTGCCGAAGGTGCCGTCGGGGAGGCTCTTCGGGGCGGGTTGGCCGGTGCCGGTCCAGCTGATCTTCCAGGTGATGGTGGCCTTCAGCTTGTACGGGCCGTCGGAGCCGGAGGCGCGGAGGTAAGTGAGCCCGCAGGGTGGGGTCTTGTCCGCGTCGCCCTTTACGTACGGAGTACCGATCGAACCGTCCCCGTTGAAGGTGCACTCGCCGGAGCCGGGGTAGGTCTCGGCGTCTGAAGTGCCGGGATCGAGCTTCAAGGAGACTGGCTTGGCGACTGTTGTGGCCTCAATGCCAAGGACTGGTACGGAAGCTGTTACGGATACAGGCTTGAAGTCCGTTTTGTTCAGCCAGGCCCAAGTTGGAAGGTTCACTTTAGTGTTGCCGTTGGGGGCGAGCGTGACTTTGGTGCCCGGAACTCGGACCTCGGCATAGGCGAGGTGCGCAAGAATCTCCGGCGTTACTGCCTGGGCATCGGGTGGTGGGGCGCCCTTGTCCACCCAGAAATCCGGCTTGTCGCAGGCATCCCAACCAGGGGGAAAGTTCTCATTGGGGAACGACGTCCACCAGTAACCATCATCTGCTTTACTCAAGTTGAAGTTCTTGTACGGGGAACCGTCCACGTATCGCTTGCGTTGCTGAGCATCCCATTCGGGGCCAGTTGATTCGGCTTCCCAAATGGGCTCTTCATACGCCTTGAATTGGGCCGCAGTGTATTTCGGCGCATACCAGCAGGCGGGTGGCGTCCAATTTCCGGCTGCCGCCACCGGGCCGGCTGCCGGGCCGCTGCCGTTCTTGGAACGGTCGAATGAGACACCGCTGGCGGACGCTGCGATGGTCCCGTGGCTGCCTTCGTTCTTGGAGCTGCCACCCGTAGGGCTGGGGCTGGTACTTTCTCGGCCTCCACCCGGCACGGTGACTCCGGCCCAGGCATTGGGTGCCCCTGCAATCAAAAGGAGTCCGGACACTACACAGGTTGCGAGTACCGGCCTGCTCATTTCACGCATGAAGCAGCCCCCGCCGTGGAAACAATCTGGCTGGTCTGCCACACGCCATCACTGTTCTTCACGAGTCCAGTCCGGTAAAGGATGAAGTCGTTCTTCGACGGCGCTGTGGTGATGACCTTCCCGGTTTTGATCTTCTTTGAGTAAGCCTTGCTCTCATCCGCGCAGAAGGTGAGGGACGCGGACTTGCTGGATTCGATGGTCGCCTGGCGATTGAAGTAGGTGATGGAGCCCGTGATGGAGACTCCCGCCTGCTTGAACTTCTCGACCCAGCTCGACGCCTCTACCAGCGCTTTTCCGGTGTCGTAGAAGTTCAGAGCCGCATACTTTGGGTCCGTACCGCCAACTGCCCCATTGATTGCGCGCATGCGCTCAGCGCCGTCCGACAGAACGGCATCCTTGGCGGGATCGCCTGTGGCCGACCCTTCGAAGGTCATTTTCAGATCGGACGGCAGGACGACCTTTGGGCGTCCGGGGGCGCCATTTGAAGCCGAAGCGCTCGGCGAAGCCGGCTTCGAGGCCCCCTGGTCCGCCCCCGCGATCTTGCCCGAGTCCTTCGGCTTGCTGTCACCGCCCCCGCCGCACGCGGTCAGGAGGAGTGCCGCTGCGGTCGCGATGGCTGCGGCAGCGGGCAAGGATCGGCGGTTCACTGGCGACTCCCGGTGGGGCGGTTGTGGACTGGAGGTAATTGACGCTATCCGGGCGGTACTTGGTTTCACCAGGCTGAATTCGGTGAGCAGGGCGCGACCCGGGTGATGATTCGGGGTGAATGGTGCGTGTGTGGACGCGTGGGGGCCGGTGCTCGATGGCTGTCGCCTGGGGTTCCTGGGGGATCCGAGGGGCTCGGGTGCTGCCGGGCGGGGTCAAGGTTCCGTCTTGATTACGCTTTGTTCACGCTTCACATATTGCTGGGCGGCTGAGCCGCTGGGCGGTAGGACCATGGGCCGTCGCCGTCGCTGTCATCTCGCAACCCCCCGCGCTTCGGGCTCTGTCCAGCGCCGCTTCGGGCTCGGTGCGCCCCCGGAGCGCGCCGAGTTCGCGCCGGTGACCCCAGGTGTGGCTTGACGTTCGTGCCGGGTGCCTCCCCAGCGTTGAGCGGGGCCCGCGCGGGGGCCCCGCCCGTGTCCTCGTCGCGCCGCCGCCCCTCCCTCCGTGCCCCCAACTGCCCAGTTGTGAGGGCGATGCGGATGCCACGGGCGCCAGAATTTGCGTGTGCATCGTGGGTCTCCGGGGTGGCTGCGGGCTGGAGGGCCCCGATCGGCGATCCCGGTGAAGGGTTGGCGGATGCAACGGTCGACCCCCTGTCGTGCAGCGGCTACGGGGAAATCTCGTGAATCTTTGGGCGGCCCTCAAGGCCCGTCGTTTCTGACCGGTTTGGACCGATCCTGGCGATGGGCGTGAAGTTCGCGATCCTTATCTCGTCTTGAGGCGCTTATGTGCTGCTGCTACGGTGCGATGACTTGACAGCCTCCGGTGGCCTGGGAATCGGAACCGGATAAATGGCGGCGAAGTCGACTCGCTATATGTCGCAGAGAAACATTTCGGGGATTCGGGGAGAAGCGGCGTGAAGGTCCAGGAGCGCACGGGTGCAGGCAACCACAGGGTTCCCTCACCCGCCCAGTCGGCCGGTGAGCGGCTTCCCACCGTCGCCCGTGAACGTAAGCCCGCCCTCGCCGCGCTCGCCGTCCTGCTGATCCTCGTCGGCGCGCTGGGAGCCACGGTGCTGGTACTCCGGGCCGGCAACCGGGTCGAGGTCGCCAAACTGACGCACAACGTCGAGGCCGGGCAGGCCATCACGGACAGCGACGTCACGTCGGTGATGGTCGCCAACGACAGCTCCATCAACTACATCAAGTGGGACCAGCTCGGCACGGTCGAGAAGACCCTCACCGCCAGGAGCGCCCTCTACTCCGGGTCCCTGCTGGTGGGCGAGATGTTCACCGGCGAAAAGGGCACCCCCGCGGGCAAGGCCGTCGTCGGACTCTCCCTCAAGGACGGCCAGTACCCCGTCGGGATCAAGGCCGGCGACACCGTCACCGTCTACCGGGTGGGCGACCGGAACGGCTCCAGCGGTTCCAGCTCCAGCAGCAGCGGCAGCCAGTCCGGCTCGTCCAGCACCTCCGGGGCCTCCGGTGGCGGGATCATCGTGAATCGGGCCACCGTCAACTACGCGGCCAAGCCCAACGACTCCACCATCAGCAGCGGCAACCTCGCGGTCACCCTCCTGGTCGACAACGCCGAGGCCGCAGCCCTGTCGCAGGCCGCATCCGCCGGCGAAGCCGCCGTGGTCGCGGTGCCCTCCCACAACGGCTGACCGACGGACCCCCAGAGGAACACAGAGGAACGCAGAAGACATGGCGCTCATCGCCCTCGCCGCAGACAAGGGTTCGCCCGGAGTCACCACGGCCGCCCTCGCCCTCGCCGCCGTCTGGCCCCGGCGGGCGCTGCTCGCCGAAGCCGACCCGGCCGGCGGGGACCTCGTCTACCGCACCACCGCCTCCAACGGCGGCCCGCTCAACCCGAACACCGGCCTGCTCTCCATCGCCGCCGCCGCCCGTCGCGGGCTCGCCGCCGACCAGCTCTGGGACCACGCCCAGCCGATGGCCGGCGGCCTGGAGCTACTCGTCGGGATCGGCTCTGCCGAGCAGGCCGCCGGCCTCGCCGGTGTCTGGCCCACCCTCGGACACGCCTTCTCCACCCTCGGCGACTCACCGCACGCCCCCGCCGACGTGATCGCCGACATCGGCCGCATCGCCGGTGGTTCGCCCGCGCTCGACCTGCTGCCGCAGGCGAGCCTCGTGCTGCTCGTCGCCCGTACGGAACCGGAGCACATCGCCCGCGTACGGGACCGGGCCGCCGCCCTCGCCGCCCAGCTCCACGGCGGGCAGCGCGGAATGTCGCAGCTGGCCACCCCGCTCATCGGCGTCCTGCTGGTCGTCGAGTCGAGTGCGTCCGCCAAGGTCGCCCACCAGGTCAACGACATGCTCGTCGCCGCCCAGACCGGCGCCCGGGTCATCGGCACGCTCGCGCACGACACCTCGGGTGCCGCGCTGCTCTCCGGGCGGGGCCGCGGCCGGCTCGACAAGTCGCTGCTGATCCGCAGCGCCCGCAAGGTCGCCGCCGACGTCCACCAGCAGTTCGGCGCCGCCTGGTCGCAGCCGGGCGCCGGGGCCGGTCGATGAGCGACGTCGTCGATCACAGCCTGGTCAAGCGGTACCGGCAGGAGGCCGGCGACCGGATCGCGGAGCAGCGCCGTATCGACCAGGTCAGCAACACGCCGCCGATGTCCGGGGAGGATGAGCGGCAGTACGCGCGCGCCGTCATCGCCCAGATACTCGAGGAGTACGCGCGCGCGGAGATCAACGCCGGGCGTACCCCGTTCGACGCGGAGACCGAGGAGCAGTACGCGGCGGCCGTACACGCGGCACTCTTCGGAGTCGGGCGCCTCCAGCCGTTGCTGGACGACCCCGAGGTCGAGAACATCGACATCAACGGCTGCGACCAGGTCTTCGTCGGTTACGCCGACGGGCGCGAGGCCCGCGTCGACCCGGTGGCCGACACCGACGAGGAACTCGTCGAACTCATCCAGGTGCTCGGCGCGTACTCGGGACTCTCGTCCCGCCCCTTCGACTCCGCCAACCCCCAGCTCGACCTGCGGCTCCCCGACGGCTCGCGGCTCTCGGCCGTGATGGAGGTCGCCCGCAGGCCCGCGCTCTCCATCCGTCGCGCCCGGATGGGCAAGGTCTTCATGGCGGACCTCGTCGGCAACGGCACGCTCACCCCCGAACTGGCCCACTTCCTCGCCTGCGCGGTCCGCGCCCGTAAGAACATCATGATCGCGGGCGCCACCAACGCCGGCAAGACCACACTCCTGCGGGCCCTCGCCAATGAGATCCCGCCGGTCGAGCGGCTCGTCACGGTGGAGCGCGCGCTGGAGCTTGGGCTCGACCAGTTCCCCGAACTCCACCCGAACGTCGTGGCGTTCGAGGAACGGCTGCCCAACTCCGAGGGGCTCGGCCAGATCTCGATGGGCGAGCTGGTACGCCGTTCGCTCCGTATGAACCCCTCGCGCGTCATCGTCGGTGAGGTGCTCGGCGACGAGATCGTGACCATGCTCAACGCGATGTCGCAGGGCAACGACGGCTCGCTCTCCACGATCCACGCCAACAGTTCGAGTGAGGTCTTCAACCGTATTTCCACCTACGCGCTCCAGGCCAACGAGCGGCTGCCCATCGAGGCCAGCCAGATGCTCATCGCCGGAGCCGTCAACTTCGTCGTCTTCGTGCAGCGCCGCAACAACTTCGAGAGCGGCGGCCGCCTCCAGCGTGCCGTCACCTCGGTCCGTGAGGTCAACGGCGTCGACGGCCGCGTCCTCTCCAGTGAGGTCTTCGCCGAGACGCCCGACGGGCGTGTCCTGCCGCACGCCCCGGTGGCGTGCCTCGACGACCTCGCCGTACACGGCTACCGCCCCTCAGGGGCCTGGGGGTGAAGGAGACCGTATGAATGGCATCTCCTCGTTGGGCGGGTTCTTCGATCCGCAGCTGCTGCTCGGACTCGGGTGCGGAGTCGCGGCGGGCGGCGGTCTCGCGCTGCTGATCGTCGCGATCCGCGGCTTCGAGCCCAAGCCCGGCCATGTGAAAGCCGAGAGCGGCGAACGGGCCAGGGAACTGCTCCAGTTCATCGGCCGGCGCGGCTCAATCGCCGTCGGCGTCGGACTCGTCGTCCTGCTGCTGACCCGCTGGACCGTGGCCGGAGTCGCCGCCGGGCTGCTCGTCTTCTTCTGGGACCGCCTCTTCGGCGGCGCCGCCCAGGAGAAGGTCGCCATGCGCCGGGTGGAGGCGCTCGCGGGCTGGACCGAGTCGCTCCGTGACACCATCGCGGGCGCGGTCGGCCTGGAACAGGCCATCCCTGCCTCCGCACGCGCCGCGGCCCCCGCCCTGCGCCCGCACCTGGACGCGCTGGTCGACCGGCTGCGCGCCCGGATGCCGCTGCCGGAGGCCCTCCAGTACCTCGCCGACGAGATCAACGACGCCTCCGCCGACATCATCGTGGCCGCGCTCATCCTCAACGCCAAGCTGCGCGGCCCCGGTCTGCGCCAGGTGCTCGGCGCGCTCTCCAAATCGGCGCGCGAGGAGATCGACATGCGCCACCGGGTGATGGCGCAGCGCTCGTCGACCCGGCGCAGTGTGCAGATCGTGGTCGTGGTCTCGGTGGCGTTCGTACTCGGACTCGCCGTGTTCAACCGGGACTTCGTCTCCCCGTACGGTTCACCGATCGGTCAGCTGGTGCTGGCCGGGGTGTGCGGTCTGTTCGCGCTCGGTTTCTGGTGGCTGCGCAAGCTGTCGGTGATCGAGACGCCGGAGCGCTTCCTGGTCCGCGCGGAACCCGAGGTCCGGTTCGTACGGCCCGACGCGACCCAGCACGCGTCCCATCAGCAGGGCGCCCAGCAGGCTCCCGTCGGACACCAGGCTCCCGTCGGACACCAGGCTCCTGTCGGGCACCAGGCCCCGGGCGGCCAGCAGGCTCCCGGTGGCCAGTATTCCGGTGGCCAGCAGGCTCCCGGTGGCCAGTACCAGGGCGGACCGAATCAGGGCGGACAGCAGCAGCCTCCGCAGGGCTCGCCGTTCAACCATGGCCAGGGGGCGCCGCGATGATCGACATCCTCACCGCACCGGTACTGATCGGGGCCGTACTGGGCCTCGGCGTCTTCGTCCTCGTACGGGCCCTGTCGCGTACGAAGCGCTCCGCGGTCTCGCAGGTGCAGCGCATCGATGCACTGCGGGCGGCCGGTTCGGGGTATGAGCGGCCGGGCGACCACGAATCGCACGACGGCCGGCTCGGCTCGCTGCGCGCCCGGGTGGGGGTGCGGATCGCCGACCTCTACTTGCAGCAGGGCTGGGAGCAGCGCTCGCTCCGCTCCGACCTCGCGGTCCTCGACCGCGGCTGGGAAGGGTTCCTGGCCACCAAGGTGCTGCTCGGCGTGGTCGGCCTGATCTTCGGCCCGATGCTCTTCGCCATCGTCGTGGTGGTCGGCTTCAGCAAGAGCCCGATCATCCCGGTCTGGCTCGCGCTGGTCTGCGGTCTGCTCTTCTTCTTCCTGCCCGACCTGGAAGTACGCCGGGACGCCGCGGACAAGCGCAAGGACCTGCGCCGCGTCATCGGGGCGTATCTGGACCTCGTCTCGATGAACCTCGCCGGCGGGCGCGGTCTGCCCGAGGCGCTGATGGCCGCCGCCGAGGTGAGCGAGGGCTGGGCGCTGCGCCGGATCCGCAACGCGCTCGCGGACGCCCGGATCACCGGCACCAGCCAGTGGCTCGCGCTCGGCAGGCTCGGCGAGGACCTGGGTATCGAGGAACTGAAGGACTTGTCGTCGTCGCTGGCGCTCGTCGCCGACGACGGGGCGAAGGTACGTGAGTCGCTGGCCTCCAGGGCCGAGACGATGCGGCACCGCGAAATGGCCGAGATCGAGGGGGCGGCGGGTGAGAAGTCGCAGTCGATGCTTGTCGCACAGCTGCTTCTCTGCGCCGGGTTCCTGGTCTTCCTCATCTATCCGGCCGCGATGCGCGTCTTCCAGGTCTGATCCCGCTTCCCCTTCTCTTGAGAGGATTTCATCCCATGTTCGGACGCCGCTTCAGTCACCCGACTGTCGACTTCCTGATCACGTTCCTGCAGGCACGCGTCGAGCGCGCCCGCTCCGAGGACACCGACCGCGGCGCGTCAGCCGTGGAGTGGGTCATCATCTCGGCGGTCGTCGTGGCGATCGTCGGTGTGGTCGCCGCGATCATCAACTCCGCGCTGAGTGACGGCGCCAACAAGGTCGGCAACTGCATCAAGGGAGCGAGCGCGAGCGGCACCTGCTGAGGCCGGGGCCTTCCGTGAACCTTCCGGGGTGACTGTTCATTTCCGAGTCCGATCGATCGAGTCGAGTCACTGAGTCGGTGCTGGTGCGTCAGAGGATCAGAGCGTTCGTACGCCGCAGGGTGGAGGCAGCCTCCGCCCGCGGTGACTCCGGCATGACCGCGATCGAGTTCGTCTTCCTGACGCCGGTCCTGTTCTTCATGATCTTCGCGACGGTGCAGTTCGCGCTGTACTTCTTCGCCGACCACGTGGCCCAGGCGGCCGCGCAGGCCGGCGCGCGCAAGGCGCGGGCCGAGGCCGACGCGAACCCCGGGGGCTGGCGCGGGGACGCGGGTGACGTCGTGCAGAGCTACATCCACCAGCTCGGCTCGAAGCTGGTGCTGGGCCCGAACGTGACGATGCTCCAGCCGGACAAGGACACGGTGGGTGTGGAGATCACGGCGAAGGTCCCGAATGTCTTCCCCGGGCTGGGCCTCACGGTGCACGCGCAGTCGCGGGGGCCCGTCGAGCGGTTCGTGCGGGACTGATGAGAGGCCAACGGGTGGCGGGGCGAAGGGCGTTCGATACGGGCGCGGCTGCGGGGCGTGGGCGGCGGAGCGCTGTACGTACTCGGGCTATCGGTGTACGTACGCGGGCTTTCGACATACGTACGCGGGCTTTCGGCGTACGTACGCGGGGTCACGCCCTGCGTACGCGACTGAGGCTCGGGGGCGCCGACCGCGGGCTGTCGACCATCGAAGTGGTCATCCTCGCCCCCATCATGATCCTCTTTATTCTGGTGCTCGTGGGCTTCGGGCAGCTGGTCGAGGGACGCGGCGCCGTGGACAGCGCCGCGCGGGACGCCGCCCGTGCGGGTTCGATCCAGAAGGACGGCGGCGTCGCGATGTCCGAGGCGCGCAGAGCCGCCGACGCGGATCTGACCGACGTCTGCTCCGGCCCGGTGTCCGTCACGGCCAAGGGGTTCGTCAAGGGCGGCTTCTTCACCGTCGACGTGAGCTGCCAGATCCGTGGACTCGCGATGCTCGGCCTGAACATCCCCACCACCCTGAGCGGGCACTCGACCTCGCCGATCGACCCGTACCGGAGGACGCAGTGAACGCGCTCACCGGATGGATCGAGTCCCGCCGGGCCCAGCTGGACGACCGGGGGTCGGGCGCCGCCGCGGTCATCATCTTCGCGTTCCTGTTCCTGGCCCTGGCCGCGTTCGTGGTGGACGGCGGGCTGTCGATCTCGCAGCGTGAACGTGCCGCGGACATCGCGGAACAGGCCGCGCGGTACGCGGCACAGGACATAGACCGGGAGGCCCTGTACAACAACCGGGGCGGGCCCGCGCCGATCAACTACCAGAACTGCAACGCGCGCGTGCACGCCTTCGCGGTCGAGATGGGGATGTCCGGCCAGGACATCGGCGCATCGCACTGCACGGCCGCCAACACGCAACGGGTGGAGGTGACGGTGCAGTTGACCTACCAGCCGGTGCTGACGGGCCTGTTCTACAGCCACTCGATAACCGTCCACGGTTCTTCGGTCGCCGAGTCCGTCACGGGCTGATGGTGACCCGTTCGCTGGGTATCCCCGGTTCAGATGGAAAGGCACACACCCTCATGCAGCACACATCCCACTCACGTTCCGTGCGCCGCGGGGCCGGCGCGGCGTCGCTGGCGGTCGCCGCCGCGCTGCTGCTGTCGGCGTGCGGCGGCGGTGACTCGTCGTCCTCCGACAAGGCGGACAAGGTGCCGGGAGCGGACACCGGTACGAAGGCGGCGGCCCCTTCCGCCTCGGCTTCCGGGGACGGGATCAAGCGGCCGAAGGTCGTGCTGCCGAAGGGCGTGAGCAACGTCTTCGAGGGCGGGAAGACGGGGGACCCGAAGCAGGACGCGGTCCTTGCGGATAACGCCCGGAACCTCGACGCCATCAATGCGGCGATCACCACGGATGCCAAGAAGTTGACACCTGCGCTGCAGTTCTACAACAAGGGCGATGCGCTCACCGCAGCATTGGCGTTTATCCAGGGGTTCTATGACGACGGCAGGTCGTACGTGGGAACCACTCGTTATTACAACCGTAAGGTCACCCCTCTCAAGGGCGGGGCCGTAGCGTTGACCTACTGCCAGGACGCGACGAAGACGTACCCCAAGGACCGCAAGACCGGCAAGGTGACGCACTCTCCTGGCTCGGCGGACGACTACGCATTCTTCAACGAGCGCCTGGAGAAGAACGACAAGGGCGTCTGGCAGTCGACCAGCGTCATTTCGGGTGCGGGGGCCGACAAGTGCGCAGGTTGAGCCCGGCAGCGTCGAAATTCCTCATGGTCTCGGGGCTGACGCTGACCATCCTGGCCGTACCGACCTCCGCGTTTGCCGGCGGCGGGTATGAACACGACGGCCATCTGCGAGGCAGCTCCAAGGGTGGCTCGGGCAATGGCAAGATCACCGTCCAGACCCGCATCCGGACCACCACCAACGGCAACCCCAGCACCGCGAAGACCGGCTCGCTCTCCTCCACGGACAGCAACTGGACTCCGCCGGCCTGCTGGTACGAGCCGGCCTTCTCGCCGAAGGAGATCCAGGCCACGGTCAAGTCCTGGCGGAGGGTGGGCATCTTCGGTATCGGCGACATCGTGGGCGGCCTCCTCGACAGTTACTACAAGGACGGCAAGTACAAGAACTACAACCTTGACCAGCAGGGCAAGGGAATGTTCTGGGCAGCTGCCATCAACCCGAAGCGCAAGGATGACCCCGAAGCGAACTCCTGCGACAAGCCGCCGTTCTGGGTGCCGAACAACACCACCCCGCACGAGCCACTCGCAGTGAGCCCGAAGATCCTCGCCGAGTACGCCTACGACGAACTCCCCGTCCCCGAAACGCAGATCGAGGCAGCCCCGGCCGGTAAATCCACGGTCAACCTGCCCACCTGGGTCTGGCTGGACAAGGCCCGCTTCAAGCCGGTCTCGGTGACCGCCTCGCTGCCCGGAACCGGGCTCTCCGCGACCACGACCGCCACCCCTGTCGCCCTCCACCTGGACCCCGGCACGGACGACGCGGAGGTCTATCCGGCGAGCGGCGACTGCCCGCTCAACGCGGACAAGTCGATCGGCACCCCGTACACCAAGGGCTCCGCCGACCGGACCCCGTCCTGCGGAGTGACGTACGAGCGCTCGTCCGGCGGAGGCACGTATCCGCTGCGGGCGACGCTCACCTGGGAGATCAACTGGACCAGCACCACGGGCGAGGGCGACAGCCTGCCCAACGGAACCTACGGGGACACGAAGGACGTCGCCGTTCAGGAGATCCAGTCGGTCAACCGCTGAACACCCGCGCCACCTGAGGAGGGAAACGAACGATGGCATTCGGAAGACAGCGGCGTGCCCCGGAGCCGCCGGTCGAGCCGGTGCCCTGGCAGGGCATCGAAAAGTTCGTGGTCAGTGATGTGGAGCAGCCGGCCACGTTCCGCCGTAAAGCGGTGACCGGACCGCGGGCGATCCGTGTGCCGTTGCCCGGTCCAAAGGGGCAGCGATTCATCCCCGCCGCTCTGGTCGTCCAGGCCGACGTGGAAGTCAAGGCGTACGAGATCCGCGATGCCCGGTCTCCAGGAGCCCCGATCTGCGCACTGGCGCCCTTGATCGTCGGCGGGCGGGGCGGTGAGCGGTACCGGGTGACGGACGCGCAGGGCCAGGAGATCGGCACAGTCCACAGGACCGGTGCCACGAAGCGCACCATCCAGCACACCTGGTGGTTCCGGCAACCGGACTACCCGGATATCGTCGCCCGCTACCACTGGGCGAAGGGCAGCGCCAAGGATGTCGCGACCCGTGGCAAGGCGGCCGCAGCGCGTCAGGCGGAGAGCCTCGTCGACAGCGTCGTGGACTCCCTGCTCCTCGGCGGCGACGACAGCGGGGGCGGCGGGAACTATGTCCACAAGCCGGTGACGTGGCGGGCGGGCGAGGAAGAAGTGGCACTGGAGTCGGGCCACACGGATCAAGGCGTAAAAACCTATATGCCGAAAGCGGATTGGCTCGACCTGAGGTTGGTGTTTGCACTGGCGGTACTCCGGGCGGGCTGACCTTATCAGCCTGACCGTACGGATGCCATGACGTTCAACTGGTTCCGAAGGGGCGAAACTCATGTTCCGGTGTAGGGAGCCGAGATGACAGGATTTTGGAACGCACACGGCCCGAAAGGACGGAGGAGAGAAACTCCGTGCAGTTCAATTCGAGGTGTTCCCAGCGCGGTCCACGGGACTCGTTGATCATGACCGTCCAAGTCTCGGGATCCTGATGCGGGCGCACGAGCCAGAATAGAACCTCGCCGCTGGGCGTACCACCCCAGGAGATCAGTTTGCTCCCGAACTCATCCAACTCGGCTGGCTTCTCTTCACCCATCTCCCAGAAGTCTTCGAGGTCATCCATGCTACCGTCATTGTCGAATTCGAGGTCATGCGACTGATTCTCGCATTGAGGTTCCAGGAGCCAGATGTGCGAGTCGAAGAGGCCGGCGCCGAAGGCTTCGATCAAGTCCTTGTAGTCGCGGGGCAACTCGGTGCCGAGCCGATGCTCGACGCTGTCCCAGTCCTTCCCGGTTGCCTCCCGGGAGGGAGCGTACAAGTCGACCAGTTCCCTAAGCGGTGCGTTCATGGATCATTCCTCCACGAGATGGCGCACACCTCATCCTGGTGTCGCACCAATACCAACTACAACGAGCTTGGCATGGTCTGAGGATCAGGAACACTTGGGGACATTGAGGATCGTAACCGAATTCAAGGTTCCGCCCTGAGCTCTGTTGGCACGTCTTTCCTTCGGGTCCTTAGAATATGCATGGAACTTGAAGCCATTTTCGCTGTGTGCTTCAAGGGTAAATCCGACGAGGATCGTGTCGCTATCGCTGTGGTAATGCGGAGTTACGCGGAGGCGGACGGTGTCGCCGTGCCGTACGGCTTGCTGGACCTGCAGCTCGCAGTGGCGCATTACGGGCGAGTTTGCGAACTGGTGCGTGGTGACGAAGTTTCTGGGGTCCTCGTTCGATCCACCAAGCAGGGCGCCGAGCAAGTGGCCCCTGTTGTGTCTCTTCTCTGAATCCCATCCGGCGGATTCGTCGCCCCTCATGCAAGATCGAGGCTAGAAGGTCCATTGGATTTCCGAAGGAAATCTCCATACGGACTCGGTACCGTCAGGAAATCGCGATCTACAATCCCATGCCCCTGAGCGGACGGTCCCTTCAACGACTCGACGATCGAGTTCTGTCATCCTTCGTGCCGGGGCTGCAGGGGCAAAGGATCAAGAGATCCACCCAGGTAAAAGGGTTTACGACATAGCCCGCGGGATCAACGACAGTGGCCGCGTCACCCCAGCGACACACTCCACACATCCCCGTGTCCGGGCCAGTCGTCCCGCTCCTCGTCGTTGTTGACCACATGTACCGACACCTTCGTTCCGGCTGCCCGGTATTCGAGGAACTCCCTCTGTGAAGAGATCTTCAACATGGGGATACCGGCCGTCTCCTCCAGTTCCTGAGCGAGTTCGGTCCAGCGTGTGTACTCGGGGAAGTCGACCTTCAGTTCCTGACAGGCGTCGGCCCGGGTGTCGGAGTCACCGGAGAGACGGTGCACCTCGACCACAATGCCGGTCACCACTCCGTCGGGCTCTCCGGAAAAGGTCACCTCAAGGGCGCCGTAGTCTCTCCGGAGCGATACACCGTCCTCGTCGGTCTCCTCCATGAAGCCTTCACCGAGGGCTTCATGGACTTCGGAGACGGACGAGCCGATGCCCACACCGTTCGTTTTGCCCGTGGCGATGAGCAGGGCAAGAAACCGAAGTCCTGTCACGGCATGCTCTCCAGTTTGTCGATGAGCTTCTTCATCTCATCCGCGCGGTTCTGCTTGTTGCCCCAGTTGTGATCGAGCATGTGCTCCCGCGCCGACGTCGCCTTGACGATGAGATCCGCACGAAGTTTGGGATCCTTCGCCACCGCGTCGACGGCCTGCTTCACGCTCTTGTTGGTGGCCAGACCCCCCTTGAGCCGGATCGGGGTGCCAACGAGTTCACCCTCCTTGTTGACGGCGATGCTCACCTCGTCCTTGCCCACATGGATATGAGCTCCCTTTGTCGGCCAGTCCGACGCCACCGGCGAGACGTGAATCTTGCATGGCTTGAGGCCGAGAGGGTCCGACTCCGTATGCGGATTGTCAACGTAGGTACGGGGATTGGGAGCTGGCTCAAGGCCGAGGGGGTCCGGTGTCACATATCGAGCAGATTCCGGGTCGTAGTACCGAAAGAGGTTGTAATGGAACCCGGTCTCGGGATCGAAGGGGTCTGTCAAACGAGCGGTGTAACTCGGGTTGTTGAGGGTTACTGGCGTGCTGCGGAGAGTCGGCCGTCGAAGGTGATGTCGAAGGCGTTCAGGGCGGTTTTCCAGCGCATGGTCCAGCGGGCCTGGCCCTTGCCGGTCGGGTCCAGCGACATGATCGCCATGTAGACGCACTTCAGGGCGGCCTGCTCGTTCGGGAAGTGGCCGCGGGCTTTCACTGCCCGTCGGATCCGCGCGTTTACGGACTCGATCGCGTTGGTGGTGCAGACGATGCGGCGGATCTCGGTGTCGAAGCGGAGGAAGGGAGTGAACTCTTCCCAGGCGTTCTCCCAGAGCCGGACGATCGCCGGATACTTCTTGCCCCACGCGTCGGCGAACTCCGCGAACCGCTCGAGTGCGGCTTCCTCGGTCGCCGCGGTGTAGACGGGCTTGAGGACCTTCGCGATCTTGTCCCAGTCCTGGCGGGCGGCATAGCGGAAGGAGTTCCGCAGCAGGTGGACCACGCAGGTCTGCACGACGGTGCGGGGCCAGACGGCCTCGACCGCCTCGGGCAGGCCCTTGAGCCCGTCGCAGACCAGCATGAGGACGTCGTTCACTCCGCGGTTCTTGATCTCGGTGAGAATGTGCATCCAGTGCTTGGCGCCCTCGCCGCCGTCGCCGGCCCACAGCCCCAGGATGTCCCGCCGGCCCTCGGCCGTGACGGCCAGGGCGACGTAGATGGGCCGGTTCGCCACGGCGCCGTCGCGGATCTTCACGTGGATGGCGTCGATGAAGACCACTGGGTAGACCGCGTCCAGGGGCCGGTTCTGCCATTCGGCCATGCCTTCGAGGACCTTGTCGGTGATCGTGGAGATCGTCTGACGGGACACCTCGGCGCCATAGACCTCGGCAAGGTGGGCCTGGACCTCACCGGTCGTCAGCCTCTTCGCGGCGAGAGAGATCACCATCTCGTCGACGCCCGACAGGCGCTTCTGACGCTTCTTGACGATCTTCGGCTCGAAGGAACCCTCGCGGTCCCGGGGCACGGCTATCTCGACCGGGCCAACATCGGTCAGCACGGTTTTGCCACGGGCCCCGTTGCGACTGTTCCCGCCGTTCTTCCCGGCGGGATCGTGCTTGTCATAGCCGAGGTGGTCGGTGATCTCGCCCTCGAGGGCGGACTCCAGGAGCCGCTTGGTCAGCTGCTGCAGCAGCCCGCCCTCGCCGGTCAGCTGAAGGCCCTCGGCCTGAGCCCGGCCCACCAGTTCATCAATCAGGCGATCGTCCACAGACTTCGGTAGCACGGCCTCGGATGGCTCGGCGGTCTCAATCTCGGTCACGTCGTCGCTGGTCATCGATGCATCTTCCATGATCGGGAATTACACCGAACGTTTTACAGTCCCGATCGAAGTACTGACCGGGGAACCGAAGAGGGGTGTACACCGGGGAATCGGCTCGCCAGGTCGCGGCTCCCCAGAGCGTGGACCGAGTGTGCCACACCACTTCCCCTGTTTCGTCGACGAGCTCGGTCGGTGTCCCGACCAGGTCGGTCACGATGGCGAAGAACCGACGGTCGACCTCCTCCTGGGGTGCGTCCACCGAGGTGATCCGTTCCGTCTGCGAGATGGGGTGAAGGCCCTCGTAGTCCCATGTCAGTGTCACGCAGCGGGCGAGATCCGCAGAGTGCGAGGTCTGTTCACACAGCGTGGTCCCATCCCAGGTGAACTCGATCCGTTCGAGAACGTGCTCGCCGCAGCCCGAAAGGCGGGACTTGGAAATCCGCCGGCCCAGGGGATCGTACAGATATCTCCACACCGTTCCGTCCGGTGTAATCACTTCGGAGAGCTGGTCCTCTGCGTTCCAGGCATAGCGCCACGTCTCGGGTTTACGGGAAAGCCTGGTTCTCTGCCGAGAGTGATCCGGCCGGCGGCATCCTATTCGAAACGGACGTTTCCCGCGTGAGTGAGGCGTGTTCCCGAGTAGGACCGCGGGCCGCGCGCCTCACTCCCCGGGTGAGCGTCGGGCCAGTGGGCATCCGCCTGGTTTCCGGCAGCGTCATAGGCGTATGTCTCGGTCCAGTCCCTGGCGTGCACAGCTGTGACTCTGCCTGCCGGGCCGAGATCGAAGCTCCGCTCTCCGCGCAAATAGTCGTCGACGCCCACCACTTCGCCGTGACTGCTGTAGGCGTAGGCCCGACGCTGCACGAGCCCTTTGCCCACCGCAGTCACCTCGAGGGCCCCGAGACGGCCCGCTTCATCGAACTGCTGGGACAGCTTGAGGCCGCTGCCGAATCCCCGTCCGATCTCACGGCCGACAGAGTCGTAGGAAAAGGATATGCCACGGCCCGAGACGGTCAGAACATCGCGTCGGCCGGCGGCGTCGTGGGTCCACTCGCTGGTGGCATGTGTGGTGTGGTGCGGCCGTTGCGGCGTCCGAGCTCGTCGTAGGAGTGAAGCAGGGTGCGGTCGCCGACCGTCTCTGACAGCACTCGGCCACACCGGTCGCGTTGCAGAGAGACGGTCAGCTGGGGGTTGGTCACCTGCACCAGACGGTCGGCCTCGTCGTAGACGTACGACGTGAGGTGACCCGCCGCGTTCTTGTGGGTCACCTGCCCGTTCTCGTTGCGCTGGTAGCTGGTCGTATGACCGAGCGGATTGGTGCGGGACTTCAACTCACCGACAGCATCGTGCTCGTACGTCACCACCCTGCCGTCGAAGTCCGTCTCCGAGACCGGGCGGCCGGCGGCGTCGTAGGCGTAACGCCATTTCTGTCCCAGGGGGTTCGCGACCTCGGTGACGGGCCATGTGTGCCCGAAAGCGTGGTTGACCTTGCTGGTGCAGTAGGGCGGATTGAGATCGGCCACCGCAGTTTGAACGCTTTGCCATACAGATGGATCGGATTCTACTCGGACCAGGTGTGCACTCAGGGACCGGAACCCGGTGCCATCAACTGGGCGGCAGAATGAGTGAGCGAGGCTGATTCGGCTTGGAAAGCAAGGTCACTGGCGTTGCTAAGTTCGCTGGCTTTACTGGTGACGTGCACCGTCAATTCGTCTTCACCGTGTCGAGAAATCTCAACTTCCTTCTCCCCGGGACTCTCCCAGCCGTTGATGCGGATCCGCGAGATGCCAGTGAAGGAAATGAAAAATCTGATTGAATTGAATGGCTTCTTTTTCCATTTCTGGCGGGGGCGTGCCGGAAGTTCCCTTGTCTCGAATCCGAATGTGATGCTTGTATCGCGTTCATCGATATGGACATAGAAGAGATCGCATCGGTTCAGTGCGGGGGGTTGGTCGTAAAGGTCAAGGATCTGGCGGGGGTCGGACAGAAAAGTGGGCCAGGTGGCGTTATCCATAAAAGCTCGCTTCATGGGTTTCGGGTGGTGAAGTGTACATTCGGGCGTCGATTCCTCGCGTGTAGTGATGGCGCCCGCTGTCAGACCCATCACTATTAATTTTGAACGCGCTGAAGTGGTCGATAAGGATGTCGCGGATGCTGCGGAACGAGAGGTGAAGGTTCTCGCCCGTCACTTCGACCTGAATCCTGTAGTCTGGCCGAGGTGCGATGCGGATTGTACAGATTTCCGGACCTTTCCAGTTGGTCAAGGCGATTTCCTCGACGGCCTGAAAGGAGAGCTGGCACTGCAGGGTGTCGAATTCATCACCCTGGGACTCGAGTGATGAATTAGAAAGGGGGAATGATGGAAGGTCGACTCTCAAGGTGAGGGAAGGGCCAATATAGGTAAGATTAATGGATCGAAGTCGAAGTTCTTCGAGTGGTGGTACTGAGTCTGCGAAGAGTGAATCCAGGACTCCGCGATTCCTGACAAAATCAACCCACGTCATAGTAGTAATGCTCCTCGCATCCGGGGATCTGACCGTTACGATCATTGTCGTACGGTCTCACGTGTACGTGCGCCGGCTGGTGTCCCGGAGTCCCTGGTTCCTGATGCCCAAACCAATGGTCCTGGAATACGACGATATCTCCTGACGGTGTCTCGTACCACTCTGTCGTGTAGAAAATGGGTTTACCGTCCGGCCCCAGCAATCGCTTGCTTCCTTGCCAGGCAGGTGTGGTGGCTTCGGTCCACTCGTTCACGTCGAATGGTTTGGTTCCCTCCGGAACTCCGGCATCCCGCAGTGCCTTGGATTTTTGTTCAGCGAAGCACGGCGCCAATCCGAGAGGGTCCGACCATACGTGCGGGTTCCGTACGTACGCAGTGGGATTCGGTGCAGGGGTGAGGCCAAGCGGATCGACCGACAGGTAGCGAGCGGTTTCAGGATCGTAGTGGCGGAAGTAGTTGTAATGGAGCCCGGTTTCAGGGTCGTAGTATTGACCGGGAAATCGGAGCGGTGTGTAGGCTCTGGCGTTGGTGTTCCAGCTGGTGGCGCCCCAGAGAGTGGTCTTTGTGTGCCAGGCTGTGTTGCCTTCTTCGTCTATGAGTTCGCTCGGGGCGCCGACGAGGTCGGTGACAATCGCGAAGAAGCGTTCGTCGACCTCCTCCTGGCAGGCCGATGTGACGCGTTCGGTCTGGGCGAGTGGCAGAAAATTGTTGTGGTCCCAGGTCACCGTGACATGGGTTGACAGCTCCGCGATCGATGTTGTCTGTTCGCAGAGGGTTGAGCCGTCCCACGTGAAGTCGATCTGCTCGACGACAGTTTCGGCGTCTGCGGCCATGCGCTGCTTGGCGATACGACGACCCAGGGGGTCGTACAGGTAACGCCAGACCGTACCGTCCGGGGTGACCACCGATATCAGGCGGTCTTCAGCGTCCCAGGTATAACGCCAGGTATCAGGCTTGCGCGACAAGCGTGTTTTCTGGCGTAGCACGATGCGACCCTGTGCGTCGTGCTCGTATCGCACATTGCCCGCTCGCGTGATACGCGTGCCTGCGTATTCGCGCTCGCCTGTGGCATCGGTGCCGAAGGAGGTGGCAGGCCATGACGCCGAGATTTGGTTGCCCGCCTCGTCATAGGCGTATTTCTCTGTCCAGTTGGTTGCGTGGACCGCGGTGACGCGTCCAGAGATATCGAGATCGAACCGTCGGGTACCCGATCGGAGGTCTTCGATACTGGTCGGGTAGCCGTCTGAGCGATAGGTGAAGCTGCGCAGAAGAGTGTCTCGGCCCGCGCTTGTCACCCGTTGGTTGGTGAGACGGCCCAGTTCGTCGAACGTGTGGGACAGAGTGAGTGCCGTGCCGAGATCGCGGGAGACTTCCTGTCCTGCGGCGTCGTAGGAAAAAGCGAGGCTGTGCCCTGAGGCTGTCAGTCCTGTACGTCGGCTGGCCGCATCGTAAATCCACTCGCTGACCGCACCCCCCGGCGTCGTGCGGTGTGTCCGGCGTCCCAGGTCGTCGTATTCGAAGGACAGCGTCCTGCCATTGACGGTCTCACTCTCAAGGCGTCCCTGCGGCCCGCGCGTGTAGGAGGAGGTGACACCGGGTCCGACTGCCAGCATGAGAGCATCCGAGGAGTCGTACTCGAATGTGGTGACGGCACCGGCGACGTCCTTGAGCGTGGTCTGTCCGAGAGGGTTCCGCTCGTAGCGGATGGTCGCACCCACGCCGTTGGTGCGATGGCTCAGCCGCCCTGCGGCGTCGCTGCGATAGGAGAGTGTGCGGCCGTCGAAGTCTGTCTCGGAAGCTATACGGCCGAGCGCGTCGTAATGGTATTCCCAAGTCAGGGCCTGCGGGTTGGTGACCTTAGTAAGTTGGAGTTCCGTGTCGTGACTGAATTCCTGGCGTATACCGTCGGGACCAGTGCGAGCTGAAAGCAGGTCGAAGTGCGTGTACTCGAAGCGTGAAACCTCACCTCTCACCCCGGTGTGGCTAGTGCAGTTGCCCTCACCGTCGTAGGTCCAGGACTCCCTGGTTCTGTCGCCGCCTATGCGCAGAAGTGGCTTGCCTTCGAGTGTCCACTCGAGACGCGTTGTGTGGCCGAGGGGGTTCGTGAGGGCAGTGGGGCGGCCGAGGGAATCTCGCTCATACCGGGTAGCCGCGTTGAGAGGATCAATGATTTCAACAGGGAGACCGGCTCGGTTCGAGCGTATGCGGGTGGTATTGCCGAGAGCGTCTGTGATCGACGTGAGGTGGCCTGCACCGTTGTGGGTGTAGCGCGTGGTGGCTCCGGTCGGCTCCGTGATCGCTGTGGGATTGCCGCGGGCGTCGTACTCGTGGACCCAGGAGGAGCCGTCGGGTGAGGTGACCGTCGTGGGTCGGCCAATGCCGTTGTAGTCGGTGGTCGCCGTTCGTCCATCCGGTCGGACGACCGATGCCGTACGCCCTTGTTCGTCGTAGGTGTAGCGGGTGGTGTGTCCGAGCGGATCGGTGACGGCAGTGAGTCGGTTCTCGGTGTCCCATTCCTGCTCGGTCAGGTAGCCGAGGGCGTCTGTTGTACGGATGAGGCGGTAGGCGTTGTTGTGTTGGTAGTGGCTGGTGTGGCCGAGGGAGTTGGTGACGGTGGTGGTGTGGGTGGTGTCGTTGTAGGTGAGGGTGCCGTTGAGGTAGCCGCCGCTGCCTTCGGTGCGGGTGACGCGGCCTTGTTGGTCGTAGGTGTAGCGGTAGTGGGTGTTGTTGCTGTCGGTCCAGGAGGTGATGCGGCCTTCGGGGTCGTAGGTGAGCTTGAGGTTGAGTCCGCAGGAGTTCTGTACGTGGGTGAGGTGGCCTTCGTCGTTGTACTGGTAGGAGCGCAGCAGGGTGCCGGAGGGGTCGGGGCTGCTTGGATCGATGAGGCGTAGGGCGGTGATGCGGGGTTGGGTTGGGTGGTGGTCGAGGGTGAGGTGGTAGCCGCCGGTGTGGGTGATGTGGGTGGGGGTGCCGTTGTCGGTGTAGTGGAGGGTGATGCGTTGGTTGTTGCGGTCGGTGATGGTTTGGAGGGGGAGGTCGACGGCTTGTCCGTCGTTGGTGGGTTGGGGGGTGTGGAAGGTGTGGGTGTGGCCGGTGTCGGGGTCAGTGATGGTGAGGGCGCCGTCGGTTTCGGTGTCCCAGGTCAGGGCGAGGCGTGATCCTGTTTCGGGGTAGACGGGGTTGTTGCTGTCGGGGTCTGGGTGGGGGTAGATAAGGCGCGCGCCGTCAGGGGTGGTGTAGATGACACCTTGGTCGTCGATTTGGAGGCGTTGGTCGAGGGTGGAGGCCCAGGAGGGGCCGAACCAGCCGCCCCACCGGTAGGACGAGATATGGGTGCGCTCCAGGATGAGGGGGAGCGTGCCGGGGAGGCTCAGGTCGGTCTGAGGGAGGAGCATGTCGCCGGTGGCGACGTCGATCGGGTCGAGTTTGCATTCCTTGAACATGCCGCGGATCGATGCGGGGAGCTTTTCCCACTCGGAGGGGCGGAGTTTGAGGCGGGAGAGCCCTGACCCGTTGAGTTTCAGCGCTTTCGCGAGGTCGGCTATCTCCCCTGGTTTGAGGGCTTTGAGTCCCTTGCCGAGTGCCTTACCGAGGAAGCCGAGGCCGACGCCCGCGATAGCGCCTTCGGTGAGGAGCTTGGCGAGTTTCCCAGGGTCCTTGAACGCTCCCGGGTCTTCGAGGGCGGTCGTGAACGCGGTGAACTTGGCACCCTCGGAGGCGAGTTTACCGATTTTCGCGATTGTTTTGATCTCTTTGAGAGCCTTCAGGGCCCGTTCGACGTTGCGGATGGCTTCCATCGCGGTCCGCACCGTGGCACCGAGGGCACTTCCGGATTCTTCGATCCTGGTGATCAGCGCCATGACTTTCAGGGCGCGTTCGCCAGCGACGAGGGTGGAGGCGACCTCGGACATGCCGGCGGTCAGGACGGACAGGGCGAGACCGGCGATCTCGAACTCGGCGATCTCCGCGACCATCACCCCGATCTGAGTGATCAGCTCATGGGCCTCGTCGGCGAACTTGTCCAGGGCGGTGGCGCCCTCACGCATCGAGTGCGCGGTGTCGGTGGCGTGCTTGCGCATGGTCCGGGCACGTTTGGAGAACGCCTTGGCCGTCTCGCCCTCCCACGTCACACCGGACATGGCTACTTCGGCGGCATGGGCAGCGTCCTCGAGACCCTTGGCCAGGGAACGCCAGTGCTTGGCTATCTCACGGACCCCATCGGGGTCGACAGCCGGGTCGGTTATCCCGAGGAACTCCAGACCACTGGCCATTGTGTCGCCGAAAGCGTGGTTCGCCTTGCTGATCCAGTGCAACGGGTTGAGATCGACCACCGGGCTCAGCCCTTCTTCGCGCGCGCGGCCGCACTCAGCAGGACATCCAGCAGATCAAACGCATCCGACACCTCACCCAGGAGCTTCGCCTCCTGGCCCCACTCCTCGTTCAGCGACGCTGTCACACCCGACAAGGTGTGCATCCCCTCCCGGATATCACCCGTCGCTTTCAACAAAGACCCCAACGCACCCAACGCCGACAGATCGTGCGACGCCGACGTGAAATCCTGCAACGGCTTCGCCGTGTGATGCCGTGCCCCTCGCAGCCCCGACGCCGCCTTCGCCATCGACACAGCATCCTTCGCCAAATCCGACATGCTGCCCCACCCCGTTCACAACCGCGTACATGTCAGTCGAGAAACGATACCCCGGCCAGGTGTGGCTTATGTCAAGGACAGGCCGAGGTCGTTGGTGCCGCACTCTCGCTCGCTCTGTCAGCGGTTGATCGTCTGGATTTCCTGGACATTCATGTCCAGGGTGGTCTGGAAGGTTCCGTCCGGGAGGGAGTGCGTGCCGTCGTTGTCGGATCCCTGCCAGCTGATCTTCCAGGTGATGGACGCCTTGAGCTGGTACGGGCCTCCGTCGGTGGCGTGCAGGTAGTTGATGCCGCAGGGCGGGTTCTGGCTGGCGTCGCCCGACGTGTAGGGCGTGCCGATGGAGCCGTCCTTGTTGAACGTGCAGGTGCCGGAGGAGGGGAAGGTGTCCGCGTCGTCCGTGCCCGGGTCGAGGTGGAGGCTCACGGGTTTTGCGGTGGTCTCGGCCCAGAGCCCGGTGTTGGGCAGTTCGGCGCGTACGACGACGTCCTTGAAGGTGCCCTTGTCCAGCCAGACCCAGGTGGGCAGGTTCACGGTGGACTTGGTCTGCGGCTTCAGCTCGATCTTGGTCTCGGGGACCTTGACCTGGTTGTACGCGTACTCGGCGAGCATCTTCGGTGTGGGCGCGTGCGGGATCTTCGGCACCTGGCCGGCGGGCTGCCAGAACATGATGCGGCCGCACTGCCAGGAATCGGGATCTGATTCGTCCGGCGCTACGCTCCGCCAGAAGTAGCCGCCCTTGCCGATGTTGTAGTTCTTGTAGCCATCAGCCATGGAGCTGGGGTCGTCGAAGTTGGCTTCGGGTTTGCCGTCCTTGTAGTGGTCGGTCCAGAGGCCAGTGCCGTACCAGGACTCGTGGATACCCACGTCGCCGTCGCCGCCGGACGACTTCACGAAGCTTTTCAAGCCTTCTGGCGTGAAGACTGGCTCGTACCAGCACGCGGGCGGTTTCCAGTTGGGATCGATCGCAGCCAGGTTGCCTTTTCTGCCGCTCCCTCCGCCTCCCTTGGGATAGCTGAGCCGGATTTGGGAGTGGGTCGCGGAGGCGCTGACGCTCCGGCCGTCGGAGCCGCCCTTTGTCCCGCCACCTCCGATGGCGTGGGCCGGGCCGGAGGCGAGAGCGACCGTTGCGAGCGAGGCCGCGGTGAGCGCTGTCATCCTGCGACGTGAGTTCACGACGGGCAGCCACCCCTCTTGGAGGTGGTGGACACGGTCTGCCAGACGCCTTGTGAGCTCTTCTGCAGAGTGGACGTGTAATACACCTTGGGATCCGTACCTGCCGGGTTTCCCTCGACTTTGCCTGTCTTGCGACCCTTTGTGTATGCCTTGCTCTCGTCCATGCAGTAGTTGAGGATCGCTCGTGTCTTATTGCTTCCGAGCATTCTCGCCTTGGCGTCATAGACCGGCGCCTTGCCGATGAGCGTCAGGTTCTTACCTGTGTAGGTCTTTATCCACTCTTGGTCCTGGGAGAGACCGGCCGCCGTGTCGTAGAACGTCAGGTACTCGGCATCGGGAGCGTTGGCCATGATCGCCGCGTACCCGGCACGGACCTGTTCCTTGCCGTCGTTGAGAACGGCCTGCTCGTCGGGGTCGCTGCTGTTCCAACCCTGAAAATTCAGCTGGAAGGAGTGGGGGACCGTGATCTCCGGCCGCGCCGCACCCGGCGCCGCAGAGGTGGAGGCCGACGCAGACGGGCTCTTCGTTCCCTCGTCCGCCCCCTTGATCTTGTCCTTGGAGGCGTCGTTGCTGCTGCCTCCGCAAGCGGTCAGTAGCAGGGCCGCACTGACAGCGAGTGCGGCGGCGATGGCTGGAGTGCGGCGGGCCACGAGTGTTCTCCCCCGGTTGGCGACAGCGGGCCGGCAGGCCGGACTGCAAACGTTCAGGGCATTCGAAGCTACCAGTCGCATGTAAAGGGCATCAGAGGGCGGTCAGGGGATTCCGTGCCATGTGCGGGAGCGGTGACCTGGCCGTGACAAATCAGTCGCGACTGCGCATGTTCCGCGCGTCCCGGGCGGCTGTGTGCACGGGTGATGCGCTGGTGGATTCTCTGACAGCAGACGGGAGACCAGCATGCCCAGTCAGTGCACGGCCAACCGGGCCACCAACGTTCCTGCTCCAGGGACGTCGTCGGACGCGATACTCCGGGTCCGGGTCCAGGGGCCGGTGCCTGCGGCTGTGCGTACGGGCTCAGTGTGCCGCCGCGGAGGCCACAGTGACCGTCTGCGCGAGGCTGTCCGTCAGCGTGCACAGGGCGTCGGTGTGCGCGAGGGCCCGCCACGAAGTGAGCAGTACGAGGCCCCACTTCTCGTCCGGGCAGATGCCGTAGGCGCAGGTCTCCATGACGGTGCCCGCCCCGTCCCGGTCGGCGTCCTGGACGTATGCGTGCCGCACCCGAACCGCGGGCCCGGCGGGGAGTGCCCGCAGCTCGGCCTCGGGTGGTCGGAGCGAGATGTCCGTCGGAGCGGCCAGGTAGCGGTGGAGCAGATCGACGGTCACCGTGGGGTACGTCTCGTCGGCGACCAGCGCCGACAACTCGATGCGGGCCAGCTCCCCCAACTGCGGCGTGGGGACGTACGAGAGCGCGGTGACCGGCCCGCGATCGCGCGAATCCAGGGCAGCCTCGCGCAGTTCGGCGGCGAGCGCCTCGGTCAGCCGTCCGTCGCCTTCGGGGCCCACGCGCAGCCGGGCCGTGTCAGCGGCCCATGCATCCAGGTCGACCAGTTCGCGTACCGGCAGCGAGACGGCGTCGTCCGGCGCCTGCATACGTACCGTGGACGCGGAGTACTCGGGCATCAGGCCATCCATTGCAGAGTGCGGGCGATCGAGTCGAAGAGTGTCACCAGCGCGTCCGCCAGCGGCTCCATCGACGTCGGAGTCGGGGTGGAGAACGAGAGCAGCAGGCGCTGCTCGCTGTTCGGCACGGCGAGGTAGAGGTCCAGGTGTGTGAGGGGCAGCTTGTTGCCGTCCGGGTCGTCGGCCGCGGGGTGTTGACGGTGGAGATGGCGCACGGCCGAGCCCGCGGGCAGGTCGGCCATGGTGACGTCGGCGCCGCGGGCCCCCAGGGACAGAGCGATGTCGGACAGGGCCCCGGCCACGGTGCCCGGCGGCGGCTGCAGGACGGTGACGACCAGGCCGGCGGACACCGGCACCTGGCCGATGATCTGGTTGACGACGTACATCTCCACGCCGCCATTCGCGTGCGCGGCCTCGGCCTGCTCCCGGAGCCGGTCCGCGAGCGCGGCCTTCAACTGCGAGGTGGCCTTCGTCCGGCGCAGCCCGCGGTTGACCAGCTTGTCGATGCGGTGGGTCCAGCGGTCGGGGTCGAGGACTATGCGTTCCCAGCCTTCGGGGACGGCTATGCGGTAGTCGGAGGGGGGTGTGGTGGCCGTGCGGACCATGTCGGGTGTGCTGCCTGATCCGGGAGATGCGGTCACGTCGTTCCCCTCGCTCGATCGGCGCTGTTCCGCCGCGGTCGAACCCGGCCGATGACGGCGGCGCCGGCCGGGGCCAGAAGCAGGACAGCAGCGGCGCCCAGGGACACAGCGGTTTCGGCGGTGTCGCCGATGTCGGACTTCGAGCCGAGGAAGGGACGGTAGTGGCCGGACGGGTCGACCACAGCAGCGCTTTTGGCGCCGACCCGGTCAGCGCAGTCCTCCCTGTTGCGGAACACCTGATGCACGGAACGGTCCTGCAACCTGACTCGGCAGTGGGTCTGGCGAGTCCCGTGGGCCCACTGGTGGCTCGGCGCGGTGATGGTGGCCGTCTGCTCCACTCCGCGCAGCTGCAGATACCACTCCTGGCTGGTGTAGGAAGCGACGAAGATCAGGACGAAGTACGCCGCCACTGTGAGCCACCGCAGGACCAGGCCCCCGTGCGACGCCCGGGTCCCGAGCGCCGCGAGGATGACACCCACTCCGCAGAGGACCCCCACCAGCAGGGAGAGGCCGCTCCCCAGCATGAGGGTGGACAGCAAGCACACGACGCACCCGGCGACGGCGGCGAGGAGCAGTCGCATCCACGGCCACACAGCGGTCCGCCTATCTGGCCCCTCGTCGTCACCGGGACGTCGTGGATCAGCCTTGGCGGTGAACTCGGACAGGACACCGCGCACTCTCCGCATGCCGCCGCCCTCGCCGTCGGCGATACGGCGCAGTTCCGGCAGCCCCATGCCGATCTCTTCCAGCGTCCGCCGCCCGTCCTCCGGCAGCTCCGCGAACAGATCGTCGACGGTTCGCTCGTCCTCACTCGCCACGTGGTCCTTGCTTTCCTTGCTTCTGTGATCCTGCTTTGCGGTGTTCCGCAGCCGGCCGGGTCAGCCGCCGTCCCCGGGTGTGCTCCAGCGCCAGTTGTAGAACGGTATGCCGCCGGCCCCCAGCCCGGGAACCTCCTTCACCCTGCCCAGGCCGTCCGGCCCGGTGATCCACGACTCCCCGTCGCTGATCGGCGCCAGGTTCGACCAGCCGGCCGCGAGCGGTAGGGTCTGACTGCCGATGAAAAGGCTCTTGCCGTAGCCCGCCATGCTCTTGAACGAGGAGCCCGCGATCTGCGCGAGCTTGGGGGCACCCTCGCTGACCAGGCTTTCCTCGCCGGGCAGCTTCCCCGCGGCTATCCTGATGTCGTTGACGTAGGTTTTGGCGTTCAGGGACTCCTTGACCACGGAACGCATCCGCGGCAGGAGTTCGGCGGGCCCCTCGGCGAGCGCCTTGCCGATTTGACCAGGTTTGATCCCGTTGAGTGCCTCGCCGAGTCCACGGGCAGCCGCTGGATTCAGCCCGATGTCCCGTGCCAGCTGCACGTCCTTGACGGCGGCGGACCCCCGTGCGGCCACGGAGGCCTCCTTCGCCGCAGTGCCGAGCAGTCGGCCGGCGCCGAACGACAGCACGCCGATCGCGTCGATGGCGACGTCCAGCCAGGTGCCCTTACCGTCGAGGGCCGATACGGTGTCGCAGACCAGAGCGACCACCGATGCGATCAGAGCCAGCGCCGCGAGAACCTCACCGAGTACCGGCACCCAACTCAGCACGAGGGCCAGCACCCCGAGGATGGCCGCTGCCACGCCCGCCCAGTGCCCGATCTTCGCGACCCAGTCCTCCACGCTGTCCCACCAGTGGTGCTTGGGATCCTTCAGCCCGTCGTGGTCGACGGCGTCGTGGATGGCCGACTTGGCGTAACCGGCCTGGGTGTCCCGGTAGGACAGCGCGTGCCGGAGGTCCGTCTTGGCGTCCTCCAGGTCCGAGTCGGCCGACTCCTTCTGTTTGTGCAGCTTCTGCTTGTCGGGGTGGTGGTCGTGGCCGGGATGCTGATCGATCTGCTTCTGGAAGTGGCTGCCGTCCGCATCGGCGGCCTTGGCCTTCTTGAGTGCCGTACGGACCAGCGTCTGCGCGTGGTTGAGGGCGGTGGCCCAGTTCTCCCGCGCCTCGTCGGAGGCGGGTTCGGGGCCCACCGAGGCGCCGAGGGCGTCGGCGGCGGCCGCGTAGCGCTGGTGCGACTTGGTGAGAAGTCCGACGGTTTCTGCGGTCTTCTTCGTGAACTCACGCCCGGCGTCGGAGTCCCAGCCGTTGCCGTCGACCAGGTTGTGCAGCTTGGTGGCCTGCTCCTGTATCAGGGCGGCCGTGTCGGCGATGCGTTTGCCGAGCCGTGCCACCTCGTAGGGGTCGCCCGGGGTGAATTCCTTGTCGTCGTAGCAAGCCGTCTGCCAGTCGACGCCTGAGAAGTCGTCGCTCACTTGCCCTCGCCGCTCTTCTTCGGCTCGGACTTCAGTAGGGCCTGGGCAAGGTGCTGGTCGAGGCCGTCGTAGGCCTTGGCCGCCGAGCCGGCCGTCTTGCCGAGGAACTCCAGGCCGTCGCAGAGCTGCTTGCGCTTCTTCTTCCAGTCGTCCGCGAAGTCGTCGAGCGCGTCCGCCACGTCGCCCGATCCCATCTCCGCGTCGTAGGAGTCGACCAGGTCCTTGGCGCCCTCGAAGTGCGACTTCAGCTTTGCAACCGACCGGCTGATTTCCCGCAGTTCCGATGTGGACACCGCTATGTGATCCGCCACTTTGACCCCCGTACTCGTGCTACCGACAGGCCGTCCCATCTGCCTCGTCCGGCTCGTCTGCCCAGGAGCGGCCACGCATACTGTCCTCCATCGGTTTTCGCTCCAGCAACCAACGGAAAGCAAAGGCGCCCTCCCGTACTACGCCGCGCGGCACGCGAGCCGGAGTGATGCCGGGGTGTGTTCGGGCAGCAGCGCGCCCCGATGCCCGGACTGGCCGGGCATCGGGGCGCGAGTGCTCAGGGGTCAGTTCCTGGACGCGTACGTCACGAAGTCCGTCCATGCGTCCGGCGTGAAGCCGAGCTGCGGGCCCGGGATGTTCTTCGAGTCGCGGACGTGAATGATGCTCGTCGCCGCTGCGATCTCGACGCATTCGGGGCCGTCGTTGCTGCTGTAGCTGCTCTTGATCCACTCCAGCGCGGAGCCGTCTCCGGCTGACGTCTTGCGGGTCATGTCTCTCCCAGCGCTTTCTCGATGAAGGCCAGAGACTCCCGTGGGGTGAGAGCCTGAGCCCGGATGATTCCGTACCGCAGCTCGATGATCCGGACCTCCTTGGGGTCGGAGATCAGGCGGCTGGACAACTGGCCTTCCCAGTGTCCCACCGCCGTTCCGTCGTCGAACTTCAGCAGTTGGAGCTGGCCACCCATTCCGGCATGGTCCTCGCGCTCCGTCGGCATCACCTGGATCTCGACGTTCCGCAACTGGCCGATCTCCAAGAGATGTTCGAGCTGCCGCCGCGCCACCATTCTGCCCCCGAGCGGGCGCCTGATCGTGACTTCTTCCTGGACGAAGGTCAGCATCGTCACCGGTTGCCGTTCGAAGATCTCCTGGCGGCCCATTCGTCCTGCCACGTGTCGGTTGATCTCGTCCCGCCCGAACGAGGGCCGCCTCATCTCGAAGAGCGCCCGTGCGTACTCCTCGGTCTGCAGCAGACCATGCATGTTGTGGTTGCCGTACGCCCCCAGCTCGACCGCTTCTCTCTCCAGCTTGGCCAGGTCCCGGACCTTCTTCGGGTACCTGGCGTCCGCCACGTCCTTCTTCATCTCGGCGAGCTTCCCGCCCGCGCCCAGCACGTCGTCCGCCCGGTCGAGGAACTCCGGCTTCGGGATGCGTTTTCCGGCCTCGACCTTGTAGACCTGGTTCTCGCCGTACCCGATCGCCGCGCCCAGCTCTGCCGCCCGTAGTCCCGCCGCCTCACGCCACAGGCGGATCTGCCTGCCCACCGCCGCGATCACCGCCCCCGAGTCGTCCTCCAGGTCGACATCCCGGTCCGCGTCGTCCGCGCCGTCCGTCGTGTACTCCCTGCCGTCATCGCCCGGCATGGGCACCCGCCTCCACCCGTACTGGTTCTGTCGCGCACCGGCGGCCGTACCGGCTGGACAGGCCCGGACAACCGCTGGACAGTCACTGTCCGTACACGCGTCGATACTTCTCAGCGTAGCGGCGTCCGGCCACGCTGAGTGACGTGAACCACAAACTCGATCTGCCTCAACACCCCGATCCCGGCCGTACGTTGACCGTTCTGCTTTCCCCTACCCGGCGGGGTGCGCGGCTGGCCCGGCTGCTCACCACCGCGCATCTGGGGCACTGGGGGCTGCCGTCCGAGTCGGCCGCGCACATCGTCGCGGAACTGGCTGCCAATGCCGTGACCCACGGTCGTGTGCAGGGCCGGGACTTCCAGCTGGGACTCGCGGTGCACGGGCGAGCGCTGCTGCGGATCGAGGTGAGTGATGCACGGGGTGAGCGGCTTCCGCCGGGACCCGGTGCCCAGGTCGTTCCCGGTGGTCACGTGGAGTGGGGGCGGGGTCTGCTGATCGTTGAGACGCTCGCGGATCGCTGGGGGGTTACGCCCGGTCCTGTCCCGCGCAAGACGGTCTGGGCCGAACTCGATCTCGTACAGTGACAATCTGGGCTATTTGCGGCGGCACCGTGGCCGTCTTCACCGGGTCGCGGGGATCCGCGACCCGGTGGGCCGTGACGCTGTCTCCCGCGACGTAAGAACTCTCAAGTACTGAGAGAAATAACCTTCCCAACCCCACCCGGCCTCACCCGCGCCCTCCGTCACCCACAAGGGTGAGGTTTGCCAACCGGGGTGGATTTGGGGCGGGTTGGTCGGCATATGCTCGCCACGACCAACAACCCCAGACATGTGACGGCCCCCGGCTAGGACTGCAATCCTGATCCGAGGGCCTGACCACCGAGGAAGAAGAGAGCTTCCCGATGGATACCCAGCAGGTTAGCGCGCCCCCGCGCGCCCCGTCCCGTGATCTCCGGGGCGCAGTGGCCTCCCGTGCCATGTCCTCCAGTGCTATGTCCTCCAGTTCTGCGCCCGCCAGCGCCGGGCCCGACGCCGGGCCCTCCGGAGTCGTGCACATCAACTCCCGGCACACCGCCTGCTTCACGGTCGTCGGCAACCACCTCGCCCAGCACCGCGGGCTGTCCCTCGTCGCGATCGCGCTGGCCGTTCACATCCAGTCCCTGCCCGCCGGAGCCAGGATCGGCGTCAAGGTGCTCGCCGACCGTTTCCCGGAGAGCGAGGCCCGCGTGGCCGCCGCACTGCGCGAGCTGGAGGCTCACGGCTACTTGCGCCGTACCCGGGAACGCCTCCCGAACGGCCGGGTCGTCACCCGCACCGTCTCGTACAACCAGCCGGGCAACCAGCCGGGCGCCGACGTGAGCCCCGGGCATGTCCCGCCGACCTCCGCACGCGCGGCGCAGCGCAAGGCGCCGTTGCCGTCACTATCCCGTACGTTGTCCGCGCCCAGCCGCCCGGTCCCCGCCCCTACTGCGCACGCCTCCGCCACGCACGCCCCCCGCTCCTGCCTGGTTACGGAGTCCCGTGTCTCCGTAACCCCCCGACCCCAGCCACCGCAGCCGTCCCCGTCATCCCCACGCCCTGCGCTTCCACAGCCGCTGGTCCCTGACGCGGAACGCCACCGCGTGGCCGTCGAGTTGCTCTCCGGCCTGCGCCGGGCCGAACCAACGCTGCTCCTGGCCGAGACCGACATCACGCGGCTCGCTCCCGCCGTCGCCGCCTGGCTCGAACGCGATGCGCATCCCGACGCCGTACGGGCCGTCCTCACCACCAATCTGCCGGAGCCTCTGAGACGGCCCGGGGCCCTCCTCGCCCACCGGCTCGCCGCCCTGGTGCCGCCCCGGCTGCCTGCTCTCCGTGGCCGAGAAGGGGCCAGGCGGCCGGCTCCGCTGCAGAACTGCGATATCTGCGACCGCGCATTCCGGTCACCCGAGCCCGGCCGCTGCCGTGGGTGCCGCGACTGTCGGACCGGGCGGCGCGGACCGGACGGCGGCGGTGAGCCTGGGGGAGAATCCCGCGCATGACCAAGATTCTGATCACCGGCGGTGCCGGATTCATCGGTAGTACCGTCGCTTCCGCGCTCATCGATCAGGGGATCACTCCGGTCATCCTCGATGATCTCTCCAAGGGCCGGCGTGAGTTCGTCCACGGCCGTGTCTTCTACCAGGGGGATATCGCCGACCAGGCCCTGCTGGACCAGGTGTTCGCCGAGCACCCCGACATCGTGGCGACCCTGCACTGCGCCGCAAAGATCGTCGTTCCCGAGTCCGTCGAGCGGCCGCTGCACTACTACCGGGAGAACGTCGCCAAGACCGTCGACCTTCTCGAATCCCTCCAGCGCAACGGCTGCGAGCGCGTCGTCTTCAGCAGTTCCGCCTCCATCTACGTACCCACCGCCGACGCCCGGGTGGACGAGACCTCCCCGGTGGCCGGGGCGTGCCCCTACGCCCGTACCAAGCAGATGATGGAGCAGGTTCTCCAGGACTGGACCGTGGCGGCCCCCGTCCGCGTCATCGCGTTGCGGTACTTCAACCCGATCGGGGCCGACCCCCAGTTGCGTACGGGGTTGCAGGACCCGAATCCGACCCACGCTCTGGGCAAGCTCATCGAGGCGTACGCCGAGGGAACGCCCTTCACAATCACCGGAGTTGACTGGGGCACCCGGGACGGCAGCGGTATCCGCGACTACATCCATGTCTGGGATCTGGCCCTTGCGCACGTTGCCGCTCTCACGCGCTTCGACGAGGTGGTCAAACCCGGCGCCGACGACCGGTACCAGGTCATCAATGTCGGTACCGGACAGGGCACCACCGTGCGCGAACTCGTCACGGCCTTCGAGGAGGCGGTCGGGGAGACCCTCGACGTTCGTGAGGCCGGACCGCGTCCCGGTGATGTGATCGGCTGCTACACCACCGGCGACCGTGCGGGCGAACTACTGGACTGGAGCGCCCGGAAGACCACGACGGAAGGCGTACGCGACGCACTGGCCTGGCGTGCGAAGTGGAGCGCCCAGATGACCGGTCAGTCGTCCAGCTGAGGGGAGGCCGGGGTGGTGTGTTCCGGCGTCGATGGACTGATCGACCGAGGCGCCCCAACCGCCCACCGACCGCTCGCCGTTCAGGGTGCTGCTGCCGCTCAGGCGGATTCGAGGAGCGGGCGGATTTCCAGTGCCTCCGGGGTGGGGAAGCTGCGGGCGAGTTCGACCGCTTCGGCGTGGTCGGCCACCTCCAGTACGAACCAGCCGCCGAGGGTCTCCCCGCCACCGTGCACGGGTCCCTCGGTCACGGTCGGGGACCCGTCCGCTGCTTTGCGTACGGTGACGGGGCGCTGGTGCTCGGTCTCCAGCGCATCGCCGCCGACCAGCTTTCCCGCGGCTGCGGTCTCGCCGATCCAGGTCTCGTACGCCTTCCGGTAGGCGGCTCGGTCGGCCTGGATCTGTGCGCGTGACGCATCCGTCTCGAAGATCACGAGTGCGTATTTCATGAGCCGTTCCTCTGATCGTTGGTGTTGGTGTTGGTGCTGGTGCTGTACATGACCGGAATATGGGATGACGGCGGGCAGCTGGTGGTGGCTGTCGGCCGGTCGGTGGCGGTCGGTGGCGGTCGCCAGAGCATGGGGGCTGGGCCGTCTCTGGATCAACCGCCTTTCTGGTGCGGGACGTTGAGCCGACCCAATTGCTCTGCGGCCCGTTTTGGCCGCTTAGTCGTGTATCCACGGTTTCCGGCCGGCCTGCGGTCCTCGGACGTCAGCGGCGTAGCCCGGTCGTGAGGAAGCCGGTGCCGAGTGGTCGTGATGCTCGCGTAATCGGGGCAAGTGTCAACAGGTGTGTCATATCGGACGCGTTGTGTCCGTCGGGACCTGTCTGTCTTTCGAAACCGTCCGTACCATCTCGGTAGGCTCAGTCCACCCCCCGACTTCCGGACCCGACGATCCGGGCAGCCCTTGACGACCCGTGAACACCACCGAAGCCCCCTAAGCCCCCGACAACCCCCGACAACCCCCGACGATCCCGAACCCGCTCCCTCCCCACAGGACACCCGCCATGGCGCGCAATACTCCCGGTTCGACGGGCCCGACCAACCGGACGCCTCAGCCTCTGCCCCGGCAACGGACCGCGGGTGACTTCGCCAAGGCGTTCTTCGCGTTTCTCGCGCTCGCGGGGCTGCTGCTCGCCGTGCCGCTCGCCCTGTCCACGCAGGGCTGGCCGCTGCCGCACGGTATGCCGTCCTTCGACATGGTGCAGCAGCAGATCACCGTCGACACGTTCGTGAACATCCTGATCTGCGTTGTCTGGCTGGCCTGGGCGCAGTTCGCCGCGTGCGTCCTCGTGGAGATCAAGGCCGCGGTCTCCGGAGTCGGAATGCCCTCGCGCATTCCCGGCGCGGGGCCGAGCCAGATGCTGGCCCGGCAGCTGATCGCCGCGCTGCTCCTGGTCAGCGCCACCGCCGCGAGCTTCGCGCCTGGGATCGCGCAGTTCGGGCAGTCCCTGGAGTCGACGCACAAGCCGACGGTCGCCGCCGCGCAGCAGGCCCCGGGGGTCGGTGTCGCGCAGCAGGCGCAGGCCGCCGTGGCCTCGCAGGCCGACGCCCAGTCACACGCCGAGCAGGCGAACGCGAGGGCCGGGACCGAGGGCGCGACGAAGTTCTACCGGATCAGCCCGCCCGAGGGGCGCCACCACGACTCGCTGTGGGAGATAGCCCAGCGCCACCTGGGCGACGGCCGCAGGTACAAGGAGATCTACCAGCTCAACAAGGACCGGATGCAGCCGGACGGCACGAAGCTGTCCGAGGCGAGTCTGATCCGGCCCGGCTGGATCATGGAGATGCCGGCCGACGCCCACGGCGGCGAGGTCGTGGAGATGCCCGACCAGGCGCCGAGCATCTCCGAGCAGGTGCGCCACCAGATCGACGACTACGCCAAGTCCGGGAACCACCAGGAGCAGCCCGCCCAGCAGCACCAGGGCGGCAGCCGTGGTGACAGCCCGACGGCGCAGATCTCCGTACCGGAACAGCGCCTTCCGAACGCGCCGTCCACCGGCTCCGGTGCCGGATCGGGCGCGGTCGCCGAGGCCCCTTCGCAGGGCTCCGACTCCGGGATCGGCCTCTCCGCCGCCCTCATCGGCGCCCCGCTGCTCGCTGCCGGCATCCTCGGCGCGCTGGGCCGCCGCCGCCGGATGGCGCTGTGGCAGTCGGCGATGACGGCAGTGGCCGGCCGACGCGGGATGGAGCCGCCGGTCCCTACCGGCGACGAGGCCGATGTGCACGACGCGCTGCTGGTCGGGGCCGACCCCGACGCCGTCCGCTTCCTCGACCTGGCGCTGCGCGGCCTCTCCACCTCGCTCGGCGGGGAGAGCCGCCCGCTGCCCGTCGTGTACGCGGCCTGGCTCACCGACGACGACCTGCACCTCCAGCTCGCCCAGCCGTCCGGGACACCGCCGGCGCCGTGGGAGCAGGGCCAGGACCAGACGTTCTGGCGGCTTGAGCGGTCGACCGTCGCGGCGTACGAGGGGATCGACCCGGAGAGCGCGGCCGCCCCGTACCCGGGGCTCGTCAGCCTCGGCACCCGCGACGACGCGCGGCTGCTGCTGAACCTGGAGGCCGTGCCCGGTCTCGTCGCGCTCACCGGGGCCGACCCCGACCGCGCCGCCGTCCTCTCGTCCGTCGCCGCCGAACTGGCCACCAACGGCTGGTCGGACCGGATGACCGTCACGGTCGTGGGATTCGGCGCGGAGCTCAGCCCGCTGGCCCCGACGCGGCTGCGCCACCTCGGCTCCGTCGACGAACTCATCGAGACGCTCGGCGCGGAGATCGGGCAGCGCCGCAGCGCGCTCGGCGCTGCCGGTCACGACTCGGTCCTCACCGGGCGTACCGGCCCGGCCCAGCAGACCCGATGGGCCCCGCACCTGGTGCTCGTCGCGGACGAACCCACCGCCGACGAGGCCACCGCGCTCGCCGAACTCACCGCCGACTCGGGGCGGCTGGGCATCGGCTGCCTGATCGGCGCCGGTTCGGCCGGGCAACTGCCGGGCGCCACCTGGGACTTGGAGATCACCGGCGAGGGCAGGCTGCTCGCACCGCTGCTCGGTCTCGAACTCGACGCCCAGCTGCTGCCGCAGGCCCAGCACGAAGCGGTCGTACGGCTCTTCGCCGACGCCACTCCGGAAGGCGACGGGCCAGAACCGGCCCGCCCGTTCCTGGTCGACATCACCGAACAGGGCCGCCCCGCGGTGTACGCGCGGCTGGTCGGCCCGTACGAGATCATCGGCCTCGACACCCCCGACAGCGAACGCAGCGCCCTGCTGCACGAGGCGCTCGCGCTGCTCCTGCTGCACCGCGAGGGCGTCCACCCGCGGGTACTCGCCTCGGCCATGTGGCCGCGCGGAGTCACCCCGGAGGTGTGCGACGCGCTCATCGAGCGGCTGCGGCTGTGGCTCGGCACCGACGAGGACGGCTCGGCCCGGCTCCGTACGGACAGCACCGGGCGGCTCACGCTCGCCCCGTCCGTGGTCTCCGACCTGGACGTGCTCCGTTCGCTCCACCACGAGGCGACCGAGGGCCGGGGCGCGCGGCGCGCCTCGGTGCGGGAGCGGCTGCTCACGGACGCGCTCGGGCTGGTGCGCGGTCCGCTGCTCGCCGACCGTACGGAGGGCCGCTACACCTGGCTGGCCCACGAGATCATCGACACGCAGCTGCCGCTGCTTGTGGCGGATGTGGCGCTGGCCCTGTCGGCGCACCACCTGGAGCAGGAGCAGCCGGAGAAGGCGATCGCCGCGCTGCGGGCCGCCGTCTCCGGATCCTCGGCGGACGAGCGGCTGTGGAACGAGATGCTGCGCGCGACCCACGCGACGGGCGACGAGGCGCGGGTGCGGGAACTCGCGGCGGACCTGGCCGTCCGGAGCGGGGACCGGGGGCTGCCGCCGCGCACGGAAGCGTTGCTGGACGAGCTGCTTCCGGGGTGGCGTGGGGGAGTTGCGGCTGCGGGGTGACGGTACGGGTACGCGGTGGCGGGGTGGTGCCCGTGGCGCGGTGCGGGGTGTGGCGGTGCGGGCCTTTCGGGGCTCCGCCCCGGGCCCCGGCCCTCAAGCTACCCCGGCTACCGCTGGGAGGCCCCATGGGAGGCCCCAGGACGGGCTTGATGGGGCGGCGTTGTCCTCAATCTCCCCCCGCTACCGCTGGGAGGCGCCCCCAGGACGGGCTTGGTGCTGTCGGCGTTGGAAGCCCCGCTGGGAAACCGGGCAAAGGGGGCGCAATCTTTCGCGCTGCCCCCTGGCGTAGGCTGGATCGGTCGTCTGTAGCCCCTTGGGAAGGACCCGCCCGGTGACCGAGAACGCCGACCTTACGTCTGTAAATGTCGCAGCCGTCCTCGACCGTGCCGCCGCAGGCGGGCGCATCACTCCCGAGGAAGCGGTCGTGCTGTACCGCGACGCCCCGCTGCACGCGCTGGGTGCGGCCGCCGATGCCGTGCGCCGGCGGCGGTACGCCGGGACCGAGCACATCGCCACGTACATCATCGAGCGCAACATCAACTACACGAACCTGTGCGTCACGGCGTGCAAGTTCTGTGCCTTCTACGCGGCCCCGAAGGACACCGAGAAGGGCTGGACCCGCGACCTCGACGACATCCTGCGCCGCTGCGCCGAGACCGTCGAGCTCGGTGGTACGCAGATCATGTTCCAGGGCGGGCACCACCCGGACTTCGGGGTGGAGTACTACGAGGAGCACTTCTCGGCCATCAAGAAGGCGTACCCGGAGCTCGTCATCCACTCCCTCGGCGCCTCCGAGATCGAGCACATGGCGCGGATCTCCAAGGTGTCGGCCGAAGAGGCCATCTCGCGGATCCACGCGGCCGGGCTCGACTCCTTCGCCGGTGCGGGCGCCGAGTTGCTGCCCGCGCGGCCGCGCACGGCCATCGCACCCCTCAAGGAGTCCGGCGAGCGCTGGCTGGAGATCATGGAGGCGGCGCACGGCCTCGGTGTCGAGTCCACGTCGACCATGCTCATGGGCACCGGCGAGACCAACGCCGAGCGCATCGAGCACCTGCGGATGATCCGCGACGTACAGGACAGGACCGGCGGTTTCCGCGCCTTCATCCCGTACACGTACCAGCCCGAGAACAACCACCTGAAGGGCCGGACGCAGGCCACCCTCTTCGAGTACCTGCGCATGATCGCCATCGCCCGGCTCTTCCTCGACAACGTCGCCCACATCCAGGGCTCCTGGCTGACGACCGGCAAGGAGGTCGGCCAGCTGTCGCTGCACTACGGCGCCGACGACCTCGGCTCGATCATGCTGGAGGAGAACGTGGTCTCCTCGGCCGGTGCCAGGCACCGGTCGAACCGGATGGAGATCATCGACCTCATCCGCAAGGCCGGCCGCGTTCCCGCGCAGCGTGCGACGACGTACGAGCACCTCGTCGTGCACGACGACCCGGCGAACGACCCGGTCGACGACCGCGTCGTCTCGCACTTCTCGTCCACGGCGATCGAGGGCGGCACGGCCCACCCCGAGCTGAAGCTCCTCGACGCCAACTGAGGCCGCCTTGCTGACCCTTCACCGGGCGCGTGCGGACGCGGTCGTCATCGACGGCGACCGCATCGCGGCGCTCGGCCCGTACGACGAGCTGGACGCGGCGTTCGGCGACCGGGCCCGGCTGCGCAGCTGGGACGGGGTGCTGACCCCCGGCCGCCATGAGCCGGACGCGCCCGCGCTCCTCGGAGCGGCCTACTGGCCCGATCCCCGCGAGGGCCTCGGCTCCGACCCGCTGACCGGCGAGGATCTGGCCGCGCTCGGGATGACCGAGGTCCGCTGGGGCGCGAGCGCCCGGCGCGGGCTGCAACGGCTCCTCGCGACGGGCACGACGTCGCTCGCCGGACCGTTCGAGCGGGCGGCCGTCCGTACGGCCGTGGAGCGGTCGGGCCTGTGCGTGGTCTCAGGAGGCCCGCTCCCGGAGTCGCCCCGCGCCCTCGCCGTGTCCGGGCGGGCCGACTTCGCGGTGTACGGCGACGACGGAAACTGTCTGGTGACGTGTATCGCGGGCCGGATGGTGCACCGAGCGCGCTGACGACCCGCGAGTCAATGGCGCGCCACGGGCTCACGACTTCGAGTGACGGTACCGTCGTACACAGGACCGCACTCCATCTCTCCGTTCACACTCAGGTCCATGGGAGCAGTCATGGCTATCGCAGGCCGGACGGAACAGGCCACCGAGGACAACTGGATGTTCCCGCCCCCCGCGGGCTGGACCATCGAGCAGGTGACGGATCTCGAGCTGCCCTTCGACTGGGAACTCGTGGACGGAGCGATCGTGGCCCGTGGGCAGAGAAAGGTGTGGCACAACCGGGTGCGCGACAGCATCGCGCGCCGACTGGAAGACGCACGGGTCACACCGTACGCAGTGCTCACCGAGCAGTGCGTCCTGGTGGATCCGTACAACGCACCTCGCCCCGACGTGATCGTTTACGACCCCACGGGACTGAACGTCTTCGAGCTGGAATGCATCCCGGTGAGCCGGGTCGCCCTCGCGGTCGAGGTGGTCTCGCCCGGATCCCGGCAGGACGACCGGGTGCGCAAACCCGCCCTCTTCGCGGAGTCCAAGATTCCGTACTACTGGCGGGCCGAGCTCGGCAAGGACGACGGCCTGAGCATCCACGAATACTGGCTGCATCACGAGCGGCATGAGTACATCCCCGCGGTCACCCACCCGGTGCACACCAAGCGGCTGGTCACGGAGCAGCCGTTCGCCGTCGAGTTCGACGTGTCCGCGCTGCTGGAGCTCTGAGCGTCCCGGCGGGCGGCGGTACGCCTTCTTGCCGCGCCGACCTCACCCTGTGGCCGGGCTCCGACGGGCCGCACGTCACAATGGCCGGGTGACCCGAGCATCCCTGGACAAGCAGCCGCACGAAGTCGCCTCGATGTTCGACGACGTGGCGGCGAACTACGACCTCACCAATGACGTGCTCTCCCTCGGGCAGGCGCGGCTGTGGCGCAAGGAGGTGGCCAAGGCTGTGGGCGCCCGCCCCGCGCAGAAGATCCTCGACCTGGCCGCCGGGACCGCGACGTCCTCGCTGCCGTTCGCGCAGACCGGTGCGTACGTCGTGCCCTGTGACTTCTCGATCGGCATGCTCCAAGTCGGCAAGCAGCGCCATCCGTACCTCCCGCTGACGGCCGGCGACGCGACGAAACTGCCCTTCCGCGACGGGGTCTTCGACGCCGTGACGATCTCCTTCGGGCTGCGCAACGTCCAGGAGACGGATGCCGCGCTACGGGAGCTGTACCGGGTCACCAAGCCCGGCGGCCGGGTCGTGATCTGCGAGTTCTCGCAGCCCACCTGGGCCCCGTTCCGCACCGTCTACACCGAGTACCTGATGCGGGCGCTGCCCCCGGTGGCGACCGCCGTCTCGTCCAGCCCGGACGCGTACGTCTATCTCGCCGAGTCGATCCGCGCCTGGCCCGACCAGCCCGCACTCGCCGCCCGCCTCCAGCAGGCCGGCTGGGCGGACGTCGCCTGGCGGAACCTGACCGGCGGCATCGTGGCACTGCACCGGGGCTTCAAGCGGACGGAGTGAACCGAGGCGGGTGGGGACGCGGAGTCGCGCCCCCACGCCCCACCTCCCCCTCAGCCGGTCCCCTCCGGCAGGTCAAGGCGGAAGCAGTGTCCCTTCCGCTTCGACACCGGTGTCATGAAGGTCTCGTGCAGCTCCATCCCGAGCCGCCGCGTCACCGCGACAGACCGCGCGTTCCCGGCGTCGACCATCGCGAACACCTCACCGACACCGGCCGCCCGTACGCGCTCCAGCGTCATGCGGGCGGCGGCGGTCACATACCCGTGGCCCCAGTACTTCCGCCCGAGCCGCCAGCCGATCTCGATCTGGCCGACCGGCCCGAAGTTCTCGTGCGGCCAGGGCTGCGCGCCGGTGAAACCCATCACCTCGCCCTCCCCGTCGAGCACCGTCCAGAGGCAGAAGCCCCGCTCGGCGTCGTGTCTGCGCTGCCGCGCGGTCAACTCCTCGTACACCGACAACTCTTTCGCCGCGCCCCCGTGGAACTCCATGACCTCCGGATCGTCGAACACCCGGTGCCAGGCGAGGGCGTCCTCGTCGGTGGGGACGCGCAGCCGGACGACCGGCGCAGGCTTGTTCACTTCGTTCCAACCCTTCAGCTGATCGATCAAGCGGTCCCCATAGACTGCACCTGTCCAGTGCCGTGCGGCACGCGAAATCGAGTCTTCCGGAGTTCCCGCCGTGACCGAGCCCCTCTCCGAGCACACCGCAGATGTGATCGTCGTCGGGGCAGGCCCTGCCGGCTCCACGACCGCGTACTACCTGGCCAAGGCCGGACTCGACGTCCTGCTCCTGGAGAAGACCGCCTTCCCGCGCGAGAAGGTCTGCGGCGACGGGCTGACCCCGCGCGCCACCAAGCAGCTGGTCTCCATGGGGATCGACATCTCCGAGGAAGCGGGCTGGCTGCGGAACAAGGGCCTGCGGATCATCGGCGGCGGCGTACGCCTCCAGCTGGACTGGCCGGAACTCGCCTCGTACCCGGACTACGGCCTGGTCCGCAAGCGTGACGACTTCGACGAGCAGCTGGCCCGCCAGGCGCAGAAGGCGGGCGCCCGGCTGCACGAGCGCTGCAACGTCGGCGCCCCGATCACCGACCCGCGCACCGGCCGGATCACCGGCGTCAACGCCAAGATGGGCGAGGAGAAGACCCCGGTCACCTTCCACGCCCCACTGGTTGTCGCCGCCGACGGCAACTCCACCCGCCTCTCCATCGGCATGGGCCTGCACCGCCGCGACGACCGGCCGATGGGGATCGCGGTCCGTACGTACTTCACCTCGCCGCGTCACGACGACGACTACCTGGAGTCCTGGCTGGAGCTGTGGGACCGCCGCGGTCCGCAGGACCGGCTGCTCCCCGGGTACGGCTGGATCTTCGGCATGGGTGACGGCACCTCCAACGTCGGCCTCGGCATCCTCGACTCCTCGGCCGCCTTCAGGGAGCTGGACTGGCGTGAGGTGCTGAAGACGTGGTGCGCGTCGATGCCGGAGGACTGGGGTTACGTCCCCGACAACATGACGATGCCGATCCGCGGCGCGGCCCTGCCGATGGCCTTCAACCGCCAGCCGCACTACACCAAGGGCCTGTTGCTCGTCGGTGACGCGGGCGGCATGATCAACCCGTTCAACGGCGAGGGCATCGCGTACGCCATGGAGTCCGGCCAGATCGCGGCCGACGTGATCGTCCAGGCCACCGCGCGGGCGACGCCCGCGCAGCGTGAGATGGCGCTGCACAACTACCCGAAGGTCCTCAAGGAGACGTACGGCGGTTACTACACGCTGGGCCGCGCGTTCGTGAAGCTGATCGGCAACCCGAAGGTGATGAAGCTGATCACCGAGCGCGGCCTGACCCACCCGGTGCTGATGAAGTTCACCCTCAAGATGCTGGCGAACCTGACCGACCCGACCGGCGGGGACGCGATGGACCGGATCATCAACGGGCTGTCGAAGGTGGCACCCAACTCCTGACCGGGACTTGTGCGGGTACGGGCCGGGGCCCTGTCAACGCGGGCTCTGACGTGGCGAGTCGCCTACGCCGCCGTCCTCACGCGGGGCTCCCGGCCGGTTCCGGTTCCGGTTCCGGTTCGGGCCGTGCTGAGGGGTCGCGGCGCGGCAGCAGCAGCGGGGTCGCCAGGAGGAGCAGACCGGTGATCGCGATCGCGGTGCGGGGGCCGGTGGCCGCGGCCAGCAGGCCCCACAGGGCCGTTATGGCCGCAGTGGTGGCTTTACCGGTGACCGACCATGCGGACAGCGTACGGGCGACCCGGCCCGGTTCGGCGTGGTTCAGCCGGTAGGTGGCGAGCACCGGGTTGTACACCCCACAGCAGGCGATCAGGCCCAGCTCGACGCCCATGACGAGCACCAGCCCGGCAACGCCCGGCCGGACGAAGGCCAGCCCGAGCGACCAGCACGCCCGCAGTACCCCGGCGGCGAGCATCACCCTGTGCTGCCCGTACCGCGTGACGAGCCGGCGGGCCGCCCGTGAGCCGATCAGACCGCCGACGCACGGCACCGCGAAGGCGAGACAGTACTGCCAGGGGGCGAACCCGAGTTGGCTGAGCATGAGGACGGAGAGCAGCGGGGAGGCCGCCATGATCAGGCCGTTGAAGAGGATCGAGTTGAGGAACAGCGGACGCAGCGTGGGGTGGCTGAGGATGTACCGCCAGCCGTCGAGCAGGTCGCCCAACCGCTGCCTCGGTACGGCGGCCCGCTCGGGATGCGGCTCCTTGCCGCCGATCGCGCGGATCCCCGCGGCGGAGAGCAGGTAGCTGACCGCGTTGGCGAGTACGGTCAGCGCCGGGCCGAACATCCCGATCGCGGCCCCGCCGAGCGGCGGTCCGAGCATGGTGGCGGTCCAGGTCGTGGACTCGAACCGGCCGTTCGCGATGAGCAGGTCCTCCTGCCGTACGAGCGCCTTCAGACAGGCCCCGCTCGCCGCGGTGAAGGTGATGTCGGCCGCGCCGACGACGACCGACACGACCAGCAGCTGGGCGAAGCTGAGCCCGCCGAGCGCGTACGCGGCGGGGATGGTCATCAGCGCGGCGAACCGGATCAGGTCCATCGCGATCATCACCGGCCGCTTGCGGCGGAAGTCCACCCACGGGCCGAGCGGCATGGCCACCACCGCACCGACCGCCAGCCCGGCTGCGGACAGCAGTGACACCTCGGTCGTTCCGGCGTGCAGTGCGAGGATCGCGATCAGGGAGAACGAGTCGAACGCGAGCCATGTACCGAGCGTGCTGACCCCGTATGCCGCCCAGAGCCACCCGAACTGCCGTCCCAGCGCCTGCCTGGACACCACGCTCAGCGCACCTCCCGCTCACTCTGCTCTCCGGCCCGGTCCCGCCGGATTTCCTACCGGATGTCCCGACGGATGTCCCAGCGGATGTCCCACCGTTTTCCCAGCCCGGACAACCTGGCGTTGCCACCCGAGATCAAAGCGAGCCGTGCACCTGCGGTCAAACAACCGCCGTGTCCGTGGCCACAACAGCACGTTGTACGCCTGGCTGGACCAGGGTGTACGTGGAGCCCCTGGGGTCACTTGCCGGAGCCGGTGTGGTAGCCGATCGGGTCGACGTAGACGTCGGGGGCGTTGCCGGTGGAGGGGGAGACGGTGATGGCCAGCTTGTTGAGGTTCACGATCTCCGAGACCCGCTCGTTGGGCGGGGTGACGTCGAGCCGGGTGTAGGTCTTGCCCGAGCCGCTGGTGTCCGGGATGTAGTGGAGCAGGAAGCGGGTCTCCTCGCCGGGCGCGATGGTCATGGTGGACCCTGAGGCGTCGGTGCGGGCGGCGTTGGGGCCGGTGTCGCCCAGGCCGTCGGAGCCGATGAGCTGGACGCCCGGGAAGCCGTGCATGCTGCACGTGCCGGAACCGGTGTTCTTCATGTTGATCACGATCTGGTTCTTGACGCCCGCCGAGGTGGCGCTGAGGGCGAGGTGGTCGGCGTCGCACCTGGAGCCCGACCCGGCGGACTCGCTCTTGGTGGCGACCTTGCCGGCCGTGCTGGAGCCGGTGGAGGAACCGGACGAGGAGTTGGTGGAGGAGGCGCCGGCGGAGGAGTTGGACGCCGAAGAACCGGACGACGGGGAGCCCGAGGTCGAGCCCTGGCCCCCGGTCGAGCCGCTCGCCGTGCTGGACGCGCTGCTGTTGTTGGCGGCGGAAGCGCTCGATCCGTCGCTGCTGCCGCACGCGGTCAGCGAGAGGCCGGCGGCGGCGGCGACGAGGGCGAGAGCGGAGATCTTCTTGACGCGCATCGGTACTCCAGGGAAGCGGTGTCGTCACGCTCGCTCCGGTTGAGCGGGCGTTGCTGCTTGGTATGTGTCCTCCCACCGGCAGGTTGTTCTGACCGAAGTTCGATCAAGACGCCCCTGTGACATGCGAGTCGACTCGCTGTGACGAGAAAGCGGAGGAAGGGGGACACTCCGGTCCCGTGCTACGCGGCAGCCGTCCGGCGGGGTCCGTTACATCGACCTGACGGAACGACCGCAAGCTGGTGTTCTTGGTAAGAAATACCTATATTGGTGGTATATGGCCAATGTGGCCCCAATGTCTTCCCCGTGGCCCATGGCCTGGCTTCAGTGCCCGCAGGCCGGCGGTACGGCGGGGGGGACGGCGGGGCGGACTGGAGGTTAGTCATGCGTAAGGTCGCCGACTGCCGGGACATGCCCAGCGAATCCGGTTGCACGCTGACCATCAGCGGCGAGGAGGAAGAAGTCGTACGCGCGGCGTCCGAGCACGCCGCTTCGGTACACGGACACACGGACAGCAGTGAGCTGCGCGAGCAGGTCCGCGGGATGCTGAAGGACGAAGCCCCGCAGCACGTGTGACCCCCTTGCGATTCAGGCGGCGGCGTTCGACGCGGAAACGGGCCGCCTGGATGTCGCCGCGACGTGGCCGAAGCGGCCCGTGAGCAGCCCAGTTCTTATGACATCCTCCGCTCACGCCTTCCATTGATCCCGCCCTCCTTTGATGACGCCTCGCTCTGGTCACGCCGTGGGCGGCCCCGCCCGTGCAAGCTCGGCGTTAATCACTGGCACCGCGACCACCCGGCCGGATACCGTCACTTCCATGGCCTGCCCCGAGTCCGACAGACAGAGGCCACCGGTGCTCCGGTGGCCGAGTTCCTGCTGACTGAGGCCAGTTGACCCGACAGGGGTCAGGGGCAGCTCTTCTTGACCCGACAGGGGTCAGGGGCAGCTCTTCGCACGGCTCTGTCGCCGCCGGACCACCGCGGGTACGGGCCGCCACTTCCTCCTCGGCTGCACGCTGAAGCGCTGTTCACCGAGTCATGCCCCGCTGGCTCAGCCGGGAATTCTTCCGCGTCACGGCCTCACGGCGTCACGGCGTCATGGCCTTACGTATGCCGGCTCCCGGCGCGTACGACCGGCGCGGCCCGCATCCCCGCACACCGGCCTGTCCGTCCATGACGGCTCCGTCGACTGTTCCGTACCAAGGGGTGCACCCTCCCATGCCATTTGCTGTCTACGTCCTCGGGCTCGCGGTCTTCGCCCAGGGCACATCGGAGTTCATGCTGTCCGGGCTCCTCTCGGGCATCGCCACCGACCTGAACGTCTCCCTGGCCGCAGCGGGTCTGCTGACCTCGGCCTTCGCCGTCGGGATGGTGATCGGCGCGCCTCTCATGGCGCTGTTCAGCCGCACTTGGCCCCGGCGCCGTGCGCTGCTGCTGTTCCTCGCGGTGTTCGTCGCCGTGCACATCCTCGGTGCGCTCACCCCGAGTTACGGAGTGCTCCTCACGACCCGTTTCGCCGGCGCCGTCGCCAACGCGGGCTTCTGGGCGGTGGCCCTGTCGACGGCGGTCTCCCTGGTTCCCGCGCAGTTGAAGGCGCGCGCCACGGCGGTAGTGGTCGGCGGGGTCACGGTCGCCTGCGTCGTCGGGGTACCGGCCGGGGCGGTACTGGGGGAGTGGCGGGGTTGGCGGTCGGCGTTCTGGGCGGTCGCTCTCATCTCCGTACCGGCGGCCCTGGCGATCGTACGGAGCGTCCCGGCGGGGCGGCCCGACGCCGAACCCGTACCCGTCCGCACCGAACTGCGCGTCCTGACCCGCCCCCGCCTGCGGCTCACCCTGCTCACGATGGCCCTGGTGCAGGGGGCGACCTTCTGCACGTTCTCCTATCTGGAGCCGCTCCTCACCAGGGAGACCGGTCTGGGGGCCGGTTGGGTACCCGCCGCGCTCGCGCTCTTCGGTGTGGGGTCCTTCCTCGGCGTCACCGTGGCGGGCCGGTTCGCAGATCTCCGCCCCACGGCCCTCATCGCCTCCGGCATGGTCGCCCTCGCTCTGGGCTGGAGCGCCCTGGCCCTGACGGCGGGCAGCCCGCCGGTGGCCCTCGCCCTGATCCTGGCCCAGGGGGCGTTCGCGTTCGGTACGGGGACGGCTCTGATCGCCCGCGTCCTCGACCAGGCCCCCGAAGCCCCGAGCCTCGCGGGCGCCTTCTCCACGACCGCCTTCAACCTGGGCGCCACGCTGGGGCCTTGGGCGGGCGGCCTGGCCCTGGACGCCGGATTCGGCTACCGGGCGCCGGTGTGGGTGAGCGGTGCGCTGATGGGGGTCGCCCTGGTGACAGCGGGGGCACGGCGAGTGCGGGCCGCCTAAGTCCAGTACTCGCGCGAGCACTACTGGAACAGGCCGCTGAACAGCAGCCTCGATGATGTCCGGGCTTCTGCCGTCAGTTCTCGGGGAGCCGCGACGGAGCAGGTTTCAGTCCGTCCAGGGTGAGGTCGAGGAGGCGTTCGGCCTGGTCTCGCTGCTCGGGCTTGGCCGAGGTGAGGGCGATACCGGCGAGGGCGGCGAACATGTCGGTCGGGCTGATGTCGGACCGGATCGTTCCGGCAGCGGTATTGGCGTCCATGAGGGAGGAGAGCGCGGCCTGGATCATCTCGTGACTGTCGGCGTAGGGATTGGTTCCCGAGTTGACGACGGCTCGCAGGGCGTCGGCCATGCCGAGTTTGGCGGTGGCGTAGTCGATGAAGCGGCGAGTCCAGGCTCGCAGGGCCTCAGGCGGCGACATCGCCTCAAGGAGGCCGGGGACGGCGTCGCACAGCCGGGCCACTTCGTTACGGTACGCCGCCTCGATCAGAGCCTCCCTGGTCGGGAAGTTGCGGTAGAGGGTGCCGGTTCCCACGCCCGCTTCTCTGGCGATGCGCTCGAAGTGCGCATCCAGTCCCTCCTCAGTGAACACGCGCACCGCGGCGGCCAGGATCTTGTCCCGGTTCCGCTGTGCGTCAGCCCTCAGCGGGCGTCCTGCATCCCGGGCCATCAATGTCTCTCCCCTGTCTCCATTTGCTAAGTGGAGGGGCCGCCACTTAGTGTGGATGAAGTGGCGGGGCCTCCACTTTCACTGTAGGGCATGGCCGCCCCCACTCCTCTACTGGAAGGACCGTCCATCATGTCGGGAATCGAAGGCAAAGTCGTGGCGATCACGGGCGCCAGCAGCGGCATCGGTGAGGCGACCGCGCTCCTGCTCGCCGAGCGCGGCGCGAAGATCGTCCTCGGGGCACGCCGTCCGGAGCGTCTTGAGGCCCTGGCCGCCCGCATCGAAAAGGCCGGCGGTGAAGCCGCCTGGGCCCGCACGGACGTGACGCGACACGAGGACCTTTCCGGCCTCGTCACGCTGGCACGCGATCGATACGGCAAGCTCGACGTCCTCGTCAGCAATGCCGGGATCGGTCTGATCTCCCGTCTGGATGACCTGCGCGTCGAGGACTGGGAGGAGATGATCGACGTCAACCTCAAAGGGGTCCTGTACGGGATCGCCGCAGCCCTTCCCGTCTTCCGGGAGCAGGGCTTCGGGCACTTCGTCAACACCGTGTCCACCGCCGGACTGCGCATCGTGCCGCTCCAATCGGTGTACGCCGGCACGAAGAACGCCGTGCGCACCATCTCCGAGGGCCTGCGCCAGGAGGCCGGCGACAGCCTGCGCGTGACCGTCGTCTCGCCCGGCGCAGTCCGCACGGACTTCGCAGAGCGCATGGATCCGGCTGTGAAGGACCAGATCGACAAGATGATGGAGATCGCTCTTTCGCCGGACGCGGTGGCCCGCGCCATCGCCTTCGCCATCGAACAGCCGGACGGTGTCGATGTAGGCGACATCGTCGTTCGCCCCACCGCCCAGGGATAGGCCTGCGCAGCAACGCCTCACCCCACACATTCCTGTCGAACCCACGGATACCCCGGTGACGCACACGGACCGACCCCCGACTTCCCTCTGAAGAAGCTTCAGTTCAGCTGCACCGACCGGGACGCCGTCCCGCGTCAGTGAGGGTGTCAGCCATGGCTCCGCGCCTCGCCGCGCCCACGACCGGCAGCGGCGAGTTGTGCGGAGTCGGACAACTGGGAGACCGGGCCGCGTGCTTGGCAGATGGCTCAGGTGGTCAGACCGGCGCTGGTCAGCCAGATGTGTTCGCATGTCGCGGACGCCTCTTGGAGCTTCTCGCGGGATTCCTGTGAGGCGTGGTAAAAGGTCCGCTCGATCATCCAGCACAAGGCGCGTGCCATCGCTGAGGCTTGGTCCGGTTCGGCGCCGGCCTGGATGCCGGCCCGTTCCAGGACTGCGGTGATGGCGGCGATGAACAAGTCAGCCGTGTGGCTCCACAGCTCGCCGATCTCCGGCACGGTCAACGACAGGTCGATGGCCGTGCGCATGACCAGGCCGTGCTCGTTCCACAACTCGACCGTGCGCTGCATGGCTGCCGCGATGGCCTGGCGTGGCTCGTCGGTCTGCGCGGTGACCCGGGACCGTTCCCACAGGTGCTCGACGGTCCGGGCCACGAGCGCCGTGACCACTTCTTGCCTGGAGCCGAAGTAGAAGTACAGGGCGCCGCGTGTGATGCCGGCGCCCTGCGCGATGTCGCCGACGGTCATGGCGTCGTAGCCCTTTTGCGCCAGCAGGGCTTCGCAGGTGTCGAGGATGGCCCGCTCCCGGACGTCCCCCTTGCGTTCGGTGGTGCGTCGGCTCCGCGCTGGGTGGTGGCCGGGCATCAGAGCTGAGCACCGTCGGCGAAGTCGGTCGTGCGGGAGAGCGTCTCCCATGCGCGGATGTCCTCGTCCACAGCCGTACGCGCGGCGGTGACCAGTCGCAGCGCGTCCGAGCCCAGGACGAGGTGGGCCGGCGGCTGCTCGACCGAGGTGATGCGCACGACCGCTTCCCCGGCCTTGGCCGGGTTGCCCAGCTGGTTCCCGCTGGCCTTCTGCCGCGCTTCGCGGATGGGGGTGAACATTTCGTCGTAGTCGTCGACGGTCCGCGCGGCACGTGTCATGGACCGTCCGGCCCAGTCGGTGCGGAAGGAGCCGGGCTCGATCGCCGTCACATGGATTCCGAAGTGCGCGACTTCCTTGCCCAGCGCCTCCAGGATGCCTTCCAGGGCGAACTTGCTGCCGCAGTAGGCGGACATGCCGGGCACGGCCATGAGCCCGCCCATGGAGGTGACGGCCATCAGGTGTCCGCGGCGGCGTCGGCGCATGTGGGGCAGTGCTGCCTGCAGGGTGGCCACTGCCCCGAACACGTTGACTTCGAACTGCCGTCGCACGTGGGCCAGCGGGGTTTCCTCGAAGGTTCCCTCCAGGCCGTAGCCGGCGTTGGCGACGACGACGTCCAGAGGGCCGACGCTCCGCTCGACCTCCGCGACGGCGCCGGAGACGGCGTCACCGTCCGTCACGTCCAGGATGCGGCCGTGAGCCTGCCCGGGCCTGAGCTCTTCGAAGGCCCGCAGGTCCTCCTCGGAACGGACGGTGCCGACGAGGGTGTGCCCGGCGGCCAGGGCGGCTTGCGCGAAAGCGCGCCCCAGGCCCGTGCTGACGCCGGTGATGAGCCAGTTCCGCTTCTCCATTGGTCCTCCAGGGAGGTCTCGCGAGGAGCCTGGCCGCTCCCTTCAGTAAAAGTCTACACGATGTCGATTTTTATCGTTACTGCGTCGATTTTCGCAGGCGTGCAGGGGGCGGCGGGGCTGCGGGATCCTGGAGCTGACCGGATCCGATCGGGTCCAAGTCCGTCTGGTTCACGCTCGAAACGGCCCCGTGAACGACGGAAGCGCGCCGTTTGCTGCGCCCCTCGAATGACCTCAGCCAGCTGTGGCGGCGGGGCTGTCGGTGAGGTCGAGGGTGTCTGCGAACCGGCTGGTGTGGGTGGCTACTCGCTGCCCGAGGTGACGGGCGGTGGACAGGTCGGAGCCGTGGACGGCTTCGGGGCCCTGGTCGTTCCAGGTCTGGGCGCCGGCGCCGAGGTAGAACCCGAGTCGGTTGTGGTCGTGTTCGCTGGCGGTGGTGGTGTTCCAGCCAGGGAGCAGGCCGAGGCTGATCCAGTGCATGCCGTGCTGGGCGGCGAGCATCGAGAAGTACTGCAGGGTGTGCAGTTTGTCGCCGCTCATGGAGCCGGAGTTGGTGAATCCGGCGGCTATTTTGTCCTGCCAGGCGCGGGTCATCCACCGTGCGGAGGTGGCTTCGGCGAAGGTGTGGAAGGCGCCGGAGGCGCTGCCCATGTAGGTCGGGCTGCCGAAGATGATCGCGTCGCACCGGTCGAGGGTGCGCCAGTCGTCGTCGGTGATGGTGGCGACGTCGATCATTTCGACGATTGTGCCGGGTACTGATGCGGCTCCCTGGGCGACGGCGTTTGCCAGTTCGCGGGTGTGGCCGTAGCCGGAGGTGTAGGCGATACCGACGGTGATGCTGGTCATGATTGTTGTTCCGTTCCTGGGTCCGTGGTGGTCCATGGTGGTCCGTGGTGGTTCGTGGGTGCGGTCGGCTGGTCAGGTTTCGCGGGCGTTGGCTGTCTCGGTCATGTCGGGGTACCGGTCGCCGGTGACCTGGGCGGCGATGGGTTCGAGTTGCGCTAGTTCGTCGGCGGTGAGGGTGAGTTCGAGTGCGGCGAGGTTTTCTTGCAGGCGGTTCGGGCGCCGGGTGCCGGGGATCGGCACGACGGTGAGGTTGTGGACGGCGCTTTGCTGGTGCAGCCAGGCCAGCGCGACCTGTGCGGGGGCGGCGCCGCGGTCGGCGGCGATCGTGGTGATGGGGTGCAGGAGCGCTGCGTTGCGTTGGGCGTTCTCGCCGGTGAAGCGGGGGAACCGGGAGCGGACGTCGCCGGCGGCGAACTCGCTTGGTAGGGCGCCGGTGAGGAGGCCGCGACCGAGCGGGGAGTAGGCGACCACGCCGACGCCGAGTTCGGCGGCGGTGGGTACGAGGCTGCGTTCGATGTCGCGGGTGAACAGCGACCACTCCGATTGCACGGTGCTGATCGGGTGGTGCGCGTGGGCTTCGCGCAGTTCGTCGCCGGTGACCTCGGACAGGCCGAGATGGCGGACCTTGCCGGCCTGGACGAGCTCGGCCATCGTTCCGACGGAGTCGGCCAGCGCGACGGCCGGGTCGCGGCGGTGCATGTAGTAGAGGTCGATGACCTCGATGCCCAGCCGCGTCAGGCTGGCGTCGACGGCACGGCGGATATAGGCGGGGTCGTTGCTGATCGACATCGATCCGTCATCGGCGCGGACGTTGCCGAACTTGGTCGCGATGACGACGTCGTCCCGGTGGGCGCCGACGAACGGGGCGAGGAAACGCTCATTGTCGCCCTGGCCGTACATGTCGGCGGTGTCGAACAAGGTGACACCGGCGGACAGGGCGGCGTCGAGGGTCCGGCGGGCCGAGTCGTCGTCGGTGTCGCCGTAGAACTCGCTCATCCCCATGCAGCCCAGCCCTTGCGCGCCGACGACGGGGCCGTCGGAGCCGAGCCGGACGGTCGATATGGATTGGTTCGTCATGAGACCTCCTAGTGATCGTAACGAGTCGCTATCCGTGGTGACGCCGTCAACGTTAATCACGTATCGGTGTCAGCGTCAATGTCAACGGAATCTTGTTACCATCGACATATGCGCAGGGACCTTGGCTCGCCCGAGACGGGTGCGGAACGACGTGACCAGCAGGAAGCGATCCTGCAGGCGGCGGCCGAGCTGCTGACCGAGCACGGCCCGGCCGGCATCTCGACGCGGGCGGTCGCGACCGCCGCCGGGGTGCAGACACCTGCCTTGTATCGCTTGTTCGGGGACAAGGACGGCCTGCTCGACGCCCTCGGCAGCTACGTGTTCGAGAGCTATCTGGCCGAAAAGCGGGGACTGGAACCGAGCGAGGATGCGATCGACGACATCCGGCGCGGCTGGAACATCCACGTCGACTTCGGGCTGAGCAATCCCGCTTCCTACGCCCTGATGTACGGCAACCTGCGCCCGGGGCGCCGCCCGGCCGCCGCCCAGGAGAACGCCGAGATCCTGCGCCGTCTGCTCGAACGGGCCCGCGAGCAGGGCCGGCTCCGCGTTCCGGTCGAGACGGCTGCTCGGGCCATCGAGGCGTCGACGACCGGAGCCGTGCTGCTGCTGCTGGCGCAGCCCGAGGGCGACCGCGACCCGGCCCCGCTCACCGGGCTGCGTGACACCGTCATCGACTCGATCGTCAGCACCGAACCGGCGGCCGACGCCCGAACGAGAATCGCCGACCGGGCTCAGGCGCTGCTGGCTGCTGTCGGTGACGGCCGCGGCGCCGACCCCGTCGCGGACGCCGGGTTCAGAACCACCGAAGCAGCGCTGTTGCGTGACTGGCTGACCATCCTGAGCCGATGACAACCCGATGAGCCTTCTGAGGAGACGCCGAAGACGCGGTCTGGAGACGCCGACGAGGTGGTCTTGTGCGTGGAGGGGCTCTCCGCAGGTTCGATAACCATCCGGGACAGGTCCAGGCGCACCTTCCCGGATGCGGACTCGACCTTGAGAACCCCTGTTGTGAAAATGCCGACGGGCCGGACCAGGTGATGCCCAGGTCCGGCCCGTCGTCCGATGGTCTCTACAGGTCGAGTTGGTACTGGAGTGTCGTGTGTGTGGGCACGTAGCCGAGGCTGTCGCTGATGTGCCTCATGTGCGTGTTGCTGTCGGCGGTGTCGGTCAGGAGGCCACCGAGGTCTTGATAGCGTCCGAGGGCTTGTCGGATCGACTCGGCCTTCATCCATCGGCCGAGGCCGTGTCCGCGGTGCTCGGGCAGCACGCCGGTGCCGTAGTGCTGGCCATCACCCGTGCCACTGCCGGAGACGACGAGTTCTGTGAACCCGGCGATCGAGTCGTCGGTCGTGTCGATGGCGACGACCGTGTGCAGCTGGTCGCCGCGGTCCTGCACGGCCTTCGCCGCGGCCCGGACCCGGTCCACGTCCCAGGTCACGGCGCCGTAGTCGGTGTCTTCCATGGGCATGTCGTCCATAGCACGGCGTGAGGCGGCGAACGTCTGGGCGAGATCGTCGGGAACGGTTCCCTGCCATGAAGCCAGGCGGTAGCCGGGATGCGGACGCTCGACGATCTCGGCGAGGGTGGTGGGGTCCACGCCGGCCAGGGGCAAGCGGGCGAACCTCAGAGTGAGCACCTCGCGGAACCCGCGGTCCGACAGGAAGCGGTCGCCGGGCGAGCCGGCCTCGGCCTGCGCGGTGACGCAGGATCGGGCGTTGTCCCGGGCGGCGGCCACAGCTGTGTCGAGGAGTCGGGAGCCGACGCCCTCGCGGCGCTCCGTGGGATGGACGTGGAGGGTCAATTCGGCCAGGTGCGCCTGTCCGCCATCGAAGAGGCGCAGAAAGGCCGTCCCGACGGGGATGGAATCGGCGTCGGACGCCAGCCAGGCAAGGCGTCGGCTGTGCGCCCCATGAGCGGGGTCGGTCAGTGGGGTGATGCGAATCGGCAAGGCGTCTCCGTCGTGAGGAGGTGGCAAAGGTCAGTACGCGGGCACAACTGCTGGGCACTCCTGCGCATGTGCTCCACACCTCCTCGTCGACAGCACCGGTCCGGAACGAGATGGACCGCTGGGTGAACTTAGCTGGCCGATCGGTTCCTCGGCAACGGTCAACGGGTAGGCGCGTTCGGCGAGCAGGGTGCGGTTGAAGCGTTCGCTTCCTGCGGCTCTGCACCAGCAACACCGAACGCCCCGACGCCCTGGCAGACTTCCGCCACACCTACAACAACAACCACCACCGCTGCCACACCGCACTCGCCGGTCGGCCACCCGTCACCCGCGTCAACAAACTCGCGGGGTTACAGGCCAGGGGCGACCTTGATGATGTCCCACTCCCGGTCATCGTTGTTGCTGCACTGGTGCAGGGTGAGCCGGTTCTTGGTGGTGACCGGCTGACCGGGATGGCTGTAACCGTCGACGTTGAGGCAGAGCCCGTCGCTCGCGTAGTTGTGGAACCAGTAGTGGCCGTCGTCCTGCTTCTCCAGCCACCACAGCTGGTTGTCGGGATTGGTGCCGGCGCAGGTGAACTCGGACACCTGGGCCCCGACCGGCTGAGCGCCTCCCTCTGGCAGGTCCATGCAGAGGCTGTCCTTGATGTTGCGGATCTGGAAGAGGCTGTTGTTGTTCGGGCCGCCGTGCGGGCGCTGGACCTCCAGGTCCCAGATCTGGTTGTCCTGGTCCGTGGGGTTGCAGTCGCTCTCCTGGACCGGGCCGCCGATCTGGCCCTTGTCCCTGCCGGGGAGTTCGGCGCACAGGTGGGTGACCGAGTTCTTGATCTCCACGTGTTTGGCGTTCGCCGGATCGGGCTTCTTCTTGGGTGCGCCGCCTCCGCCTCCGCCTCCGCTGCCTCCGTTTCCACCGCCGCTGTTGCCGGCGTCCGGGTTGGGAGCGGACGGGGAGGGCGGTGGGGGCTCGCTGGCCGCGGGTGGCGGCAGACTCGGCGTGGGGGTCGGGGCGGGGATGGCACCTGCCTGCTCGACCTTCGCCACGGCGCGGGTGGCGACGGTGGGTTTGTGGGTGAACCAGTACATGACGAAGACGATGGCGATGGCCATGAAGATCGCGAAGACGGTGGCGAGCCAGCGGGGGAGTACGCCGCGTTGGACGTAGAGGCCGTCGACGTCGTGGGGTTTGGTGCCGGAGCGCTGGATGGCGAGGCGGTAGGGGCGGTCCTGTTTGCGGCCGAACCAGGTGATCTGGCGGGGGCGGAGGGTGGCGCGTACGAAGGCGGCGCGGCCGGGTTCGATCTGGACGTTGGCCGGGAGGATCTCGTACGAGAGCTGGTCGCCGTTCTCGCTGCCGTTGACCGAGGCGGTGAGCTTGGTGTTGCCGAGGTTGTCGATCGCGAGCTTGGGGCGTCCGCGGAATCGGCCCTTGACGGTGTGGGGGACGAGTTCGGCGCGGATTTCGGAGAAGGGGGTGATGGTGACGTTGCCCTCGGGGACGGTGGTCGCCTCGGGGTGTTCGGTGGGGATGACCTGGACGCCGTACGGGTTGGGTCCGGCGATGGCGTCGGGGGTGCGTGGCGGGGCGAACGTGAGGTCCACGGTGCCGGTGGTGCCGGGGAAAAGTCGGATGGTCGGTGGTTCGACGGTCACGTACGGGGCCAGGTCACCGACGGGTACGCACCGGTACTCGTCGACGACGTCGCCCGTGTTGCGCAGCCGTAGCCGCACGGTGGCCGTACTGCCCGGGTCCACCGTGGTGGAAGCAGGCTCCAGAGAAGTCCAGATGCTCACCCCCGGACACTAGTCAAGGCCATGACATGGTGTCATCGGCCTGCGGGGCAGGGCCGATGCCCTGGGCGGCCCTTCCGGCTGCCCTTCGCGTCGCCGTCCGAACCACACCGTTCAGATCCGGCCCCCGCACGCTGACCCGCGCCGGGGGCCGTCCGAACCACACCGTTCAGATCCGGCCCCGCACGCTGACCCGCGCCGGCGCGCTCAGGGCCCGCCGCCCCGCCACCCCGGTCGGCCGGTCAGTACAGCGGGCCGCCGCCGAAGGCCGTTCGGTGTGAGGCGGCCCGTCGGCCGTCGGGTTCGGTCACTCCGTACTCCTCGGCGAGTTCGGCGACGACATACGTGTGCCCGCTGCGCTCCGGCAACCGGTCGTCGTCCGCGAGGCGGGCGATGACGGAGCCGACGAATCCGGGTGACTCGGCGTCCGCCAGCCGGAACCCGGCCACCTCCTTCACACCGGCCTCGACCAGCCCGTCCGTACGCACCAGGCCGGGCCAGAGGGAGAGCGCCGACACCCCCGACGCGCGCAGTTCGTGCGCCATGTCGGCGGCCATCTTGTCCAGGCCCGCCTTGGAGATGCCGTAGAGCACCGAGTGCAGCGGGGCCCGGGCGCCGAACGAGGAGATGTTGACGATCAGACCGCTGCCGCGGGCCACCATGTGACGGGCCGCGTGCACCGATGCGACGTAGTGGGCGCGCAGCCCGATGCCGACCAGCGGCTCCCAGTCGGAGACGGGCCGGGTCCAGAACGGCTCGTCGAATCCGGCCATGCCGTCGGGCGCCACCCATACGTTGTTGACCAGCAGGTCAAGTCGGCCTCGCTCGCCCGTGATCCGCGCGATCACTGCCTCGACCTGTGAGTCGTCGCGGTGGTCGCAGCGCAGGCCGATGCCCTCGCCGCCGGCCTCTGTGACCCGGCGGACGGTCTCCGCCTGCGGGCTGCCCGGATCTGGCTCGCCCCGGCCGGTGACGTAGACGGTCCAGCCGTGCGCGCCGAGCGCGGTGGCGATGCCCCGGCCGACGCCCTTGCCGGTACCGGTGACCAGCGCGACGCGCGTCACGGTCGCCCCGGTCACTGAAACCCTCCCTGGTCGACGGCGTACCCCTGGGGCAGCGGGCGGCTCAGGGACCACAGGGTGCGGAAGTGGTGCCTGGCCAGGCGCCATGCGCCGTCCTCGACGACGTACCGGTCGTCGTACTCACCGCACATCACCCGCTCGGTCTCCTCGGCGAGATTGCGCTGCCGGAAGCGCAGCGTCCAGCGGCCGCTGGCCTCGGTGGGTGAGCGGAAGGTGATCTGCGGGTGCAGGCCGTGGTGCATGTCCAGGACGATGTGGCCCTCGGTGCCGCGGGCCAGCGCGATCCGGCTGAAGAGGGTGACGAGGTCATCGACGGTGGCGAAGGAGCCCAGTTCGCCGTAGTCGATGTCGGCGCCCGCACGGATGAAACAGGCGCGGAACTCCTCGGGGTCCTTGTGGTCGCACGCGCGCAGGTAGCGGTACTTCAGCTCCTCGATCTCCTGGCGCGCCTCCAACCGGGCAACACGCTCGGCAAGATCCGGGCTCGGTGGGGCGGCGGACGGCGACGGCATCGCCGGCTCCTCTCGGCGGACGGATGGGTCGGCCGAGACGGTATGCGGCGGACACGGGCGGGGGCCACGGCGGTTTCCCTGTCAGTGGGAGAAGCGGATACCGGGGCGGGCGACAGGGGCCTGCTGTCGGCGCCTGTACGGACGGTTGCCGCGTCCTGCCCGGGCGGTCGCGGCGTTCCTGCCCGGGCGGCCGTGGCCTTCGCGTCCGGCAGGCCCTAGTAGCGCAGCGCCGCGAACCAGTCCTTCCGCCCCCGGCGGGTGAGGTCGAGAAGGTGCCAAACCGGGCTCAGCAGGTCGATGCCCCGCTGGTCGATGTCGTCGGACATCCGTGGGTGGGCCGAGTAGACGTGGCGTACGGACCCGTCGTCGTCGCGGGTGAACACGGACACCTGCGAGTCCTGGACGCCGTCGGCGTCCTCGCTGCCCAGGTCGGACTTGAAGGTGCTGGAACCGGCGCTGAGCAGACGCAGGTTCGTCCACTTCCGGTTTCGGGCGTGCGCGCGGAGCTCGGGCAGGCCAGCCGCGGCGACGATCGCCAGATCGGCGTTCTGCGCCACGTGGCGGGCCACCCCGTTGAAGCCGTCGATCCACATCGTGCACATGGGGCACGGTTCGGTCTGCTTCTTGCCGTACATGAGGTGGTAGACGATCAGGTCCCGTCCGGGCCGGGTGAAGAGTTCAGCCAGGCGCACGGTCTTCACCGGTCCGTCACCGGCCTGCAGATCGGCCGGGCCCTCCTCGAATACGTAGTCGTCGACGACCGGGCCCAGCGGGAGCCGGCGACGCAGGTCCGCGACGCGTTCGCGGTGGCGCATCAGCTCGATCTCGGCCCGCCCCAGTTCCTCCCGGGCACTGATGTATTCGGCCGATTCCCCGGCGAGACCGGTCTGACGCATCGCTACCTCCGGCTGAGTCGCTGTCTGGTGGCCGTATTCGCTCCGGCGCAGCAGCGTATGCCCACGTAACGGGCGTACCGGGCAGCGAAACGGCCGGGCCACTCCGCCGCCGCCGTACGCCGAAGGGCCGCCACTCCCGAGCGGGGGAAGTGACGGCCCTTCGGCCAGACGCAAACGGTGCTCAGATGCCCGGAGGCTCAGGCGCCGGACTCGGAGGACGCGGACTCGGAGGACGCAGCCTCGGAAGACGCAGACTCAGAGGACGCGGACTCAGAGGACGCGGACCGCGCCGGTCGGCTGGTCGTAGCTCAGGGGGCGCTCGACCACACCGGTGCTCGGGTTCTGCGCGCCGACGAACTGGCCGCCGCCGACGTAGATGGCCACGTGGTACGCGCTGCCGGAGCTGCCCCAGTAGAGGATGTCGCCGGGCTGCAGGTTGCTCAGCGAGACCTGGGTGCCCGCGGTCGACTGGCCCTGGGAGACGCGGGGGAGGTCGACACCCACGTTCTTGTACGCGGCCTGGACCAGACCCGAGCAGTCCCATGAGCTGGAGCCGGTGCCGCCCATGACGTACGCGTCGCCGATGTGGGACTTCACGAAGCTCACGATGGACGCGACGGAGCCGGAGCCCAGCGAGGAGGTGGACGAGCTGGCGGCCGTGGTGACGGCGTGCAGCGCCGTACGGGCGGACGAGCGAGAGGCGCGCGCGGCGGCCTCGGCCTTCGCCTTGGCCTCGGCCTTGGCCTTCGCTTCGGCCTTCTTCTTGGCCTCCGCCTTGTGCACGGCCTCCGTGTGGGCCTTCTTGGCGGCCTTGGCGGCCTCCTGGGCCGCGGTGTCCTGCTGGGCCTGCTGCTGGAGGTCGGAGGCGACCTGCTCCGTGACGTCGGCTACCTGGGCCGCGCTGAGGGTGGGCATCTGGATGGTGCTCTCGTTCACCGGCTCGGCCGCGTTCGCCGAACCAGCGGCACCCGCCACTGCGATGGTGCTGAGAACGCCACCGGCGACTCCGGCACGGAGCGCGGTCCTGGCTGCGCTGCTGCGGCGGGGCTTCCGGTGGCTGGGTATGTGAGCGGTGTGGGACATGAGCACTACCGCTATCAGGCATTCCGGGGTGGCTTCAACAAACGTGTGTTGCGCCACAGTTACGACTGGAACACTCCATTCCGGTTGCCTGCGGCCTTTATTGACGCCGAAACGGGCAATACGGGCGGGCGCGATCAAGGTCGTGATCATGGGCTTTCTGCAATACGCCCGAATTGCCCGACGCCTACCATCCGTTCACGAGGTTGGCCAAGCCCTGCTTCTTCCGCACCCGGGCCGGGTGAGGCAGGTCACATGGCTGCCGCGAACCGGAGGGCGCCGGTGCTGCGTCCGCGACCGAAGCCGCGGATGCCGCTCCTCCGCCTCTCTTCTGCTCACTCTTCCGGATCGCGTCCGGGGTGCTTGTCGGACCGCTTCGGGATCGTGTCCGGGCCGACCCTGCGGTGCCTTCGCGATCGCCTCCGTTGTCGCCCCCGTAGTTACCCCCGGGCCCGCTAGTGAACGCGTGCACGCACCGCCCTGCGGCTGCCGGGCGCCTCCCTCTGCCGAGCCGAAGTTCCGATATCACCCATCCGTGTCCATCGCCAATTTGCATGGAAGAGCCACTACTTGATAGTGACGCACGCTCTCGACCAGCGCTGACGCAGTGAGATGTCACGTCTCGTGACCACTCGGGCGCTTCACGTATGAAGATCACCGGTCATCCGACTTGATGATCCTTCGTCAGGTGGTGGAGATCACAAAGGCGTTGTCGTACCCCGTGTCGCAGATCACAGACCGGCGGGCATAGGATGCGGAGCAGTCGGGCTTGTGACCTGCTTCACATATTCGCGATCTTCGTCAGGACGGCGGGGGAGCGAGGCGGACGAGCCGGCCCGATGCGGTCCAACGGTCAAGGACGACTGGAAGGAGCGAGGAGCGTGAATGCCTACGCGCCCATCCTCGTGCTCGGCGCCCTCGGGGCGGGGTTTGCGATCTTCTCCGTGGTCATGGCCACGCTTATCGGTCCCAAGCGCTACAACCGGGCGAAGCTCGAGGCGTACGAGTGCGGTATCGAACCGACACCCACGCCGGCCGGAGGTGGCCGTTTCCCCATCAAGTACTACCTGACGGCGATGCTGTTCATCGTCTTCGACATCGAGATCGTCTTCCTCTACCCCTGGGCGGTCACCTTCGACTCCCTGGGGCTTTTCGGGCTCGTCGAGATGCTGCTCTTCGTGCTCACCGTCTTCGTCGCCTACGCGTATGTGTGGCGGCGCGGCGGTCTGGAATGGGACTGAGGGGCTGAGGAGCACACCATGGGACTCGAAGAGAAGCTGCCGAGCGGATTTCTGCTGACCACCGTCGAACAGGCCGCCGGCTGGGTGCGGAAGTCCTCCGTCTTCCCGGCCACGTTCGGCCTCGCCTGCTGCGCCATCGAGATGATGACGACGGGTGCGGGCCGCTACGACCTCGCGCGGTTCGGCATGGAGGTCTTCCGCGGTTCGCCGCGGCAGGCGGACCTGATGATCGTGGCCGGGCGGGTGAGCCAGAAGATGGCGCCCGTCCTGCGGCAGGTGTACGACCAGATGCCCAACCCCAAGTGGGTTATCTCCATGGGGGTTTGTGCGTCTTCAGGCGGCATGTTCAATAATTACGCAATTGTTCAGGGTGTAGATCATATCGTCCCGGTTGATATCTATTTGCCCGGTTGCCCGCCGCGTCCCGAGATGCTGATGGACTCCATCCTCAAGCTCCACCAGAAGATCCAGAGCTCCAAGCTCGGGGTCAATCAGGTCGAAGCGGCCCGCGAGGCGGAGGAGGCGGCCCTCAAGGCGCTCCCGACGATCGAGATGAAGGGGCTGCTGCGGTGAGCGGCGACGAAGAGCAGCGCGAAGAGAACGGCGCGGCGCCCGCCCCGCGCGGCGAAGACGGTGAGGTCATCGGCGTACGCAAGGGGATGTTCGGCGCCCGCAACGGCGGGGACACCAGCGGATACGGCGGTCTCGTACGGACCGTGGCCATGCCCGGAGCCACGAACCGCCCCTACGGCGGCTGGTACGACGAGGTCGCCGACGAGCTGGAGGGCGCGCTGGAGGAGCAGGGGCTCGTCCCGGAGAACGCCATCGAGAAGACGGTCGTCGACCGGGACGAACTCACCTTCCACATCGACCGCGAGCACCTGCTGACCGTGGCGAGGACACTGCGCGACGACCCGGCCCTGCGCTTCGAACTCTGCACCGGTGTCAGCGCCGTGCACTTCCCCGGCGACAAGGGCCGCGAACTCCACGCGGTCTACCACCTGCGCTCGATCACCCACGGCCGGCTGATCCGGCTGGAGGTCGGCACGCCGGACGCGGACCCGCACATCCCGTCGCTGGTCACCGTCTACCCGACGAACGACTGGCACGAGCGCGAGGTCTACGACTTCTTCGGCCTGATCTTCGACGGCCACCCCGCCCTCACCCGGATCATGATGCCGGACGACTGGCAGGGCTTCCCGCAGCGCAAGGACTACCCCCTGGGCGGGATCGCCATCGAGTACAAGGGCGCCCAGATCCCTGCTCCGGACCAGCGGAGGTCGTACACCTGATGACCACTTCCAGTGAAGCTCCCCGCGCCTCGGCCGCCTCGGCCCGCGAGACGACCGAGGGGACTGTATATACAGTCACCGGCGGCGACTGGGACGAGGTCGTCCAGTCCGCGGCCAAGGCCGACGACGAGCGCATCGTCGTCAACATGGGGCCGCAGCACCCGTCCACGCACGGTGTGCTCCGGCTCATCCTGGAGATCGACGGCGAGACCGTCACCGAGGCCCGCTGCGGCATCGGCTATCTGCACACCGGCATCGAGAAGAACCTCGAATACCGGACCTGGGTCCAGGGCACCACCTTCGTCACGCGCATGGACTACCTGACGCCGTTCTTCAACGAGACGGCGTACTGCCTGGGCGTCGAGAAGCTGCTCGGCATCGAGGAGCAGATCCCCGACCGCGTCTCGGTGATCCGGGTCATGCTGATGGAGCTCAACCGGCTCGCCTCGCACCTGGTGGCCATCGCCACCGGCGGCATGGAGCTGGGCGCGACGACGATCATGATCTACGGCTTCCGGGACCGTGAACTCATCCTCGACCTCTTCGAGCTGATCACCGGCCTGCGGATGAACCACGCGTTCGTCCGGCCTGGCGGACTGGCCCAGGACCTGCCGCCCGGCGCCGTGGACCAGCTGCGCGAGTTCCTCAGGACGATGCGCAAGAACCTGCCGGAGTACGACAAGCTCGCCACCGGCAACCCGATCTTCAAGGCGCGTATGCAGAACGTCGGCTATCTCGACCTGGCCGGCTGCATGGCGCTCGGCGCGACCGGGCCGATCCTGCGCTCCGCGGGCCTCCCGCACGACCTGCGCAAGACCGACCCGTACTGCGGCTACGAGAACTACGAGTTCGAGGTGCCGACCGCCGACACCTGTGACGCGTACGGCCGTTTCCTGGTCCGCCTCGAAGAGATGCGCCAGTCGCTGCGGATCGTCGAGCAGTGCCTGGACCGGCTGGAGCCGGGCCCGGTCATGGTCGCCGACAAGAAGATCGCCTGGCCCGCGCAGCTCGCGCTCGGCCCGGACGGACTCGGCAACTCGCTGGACCACATCAAGAACATCATGGGCACCTCCATGGAGGCCCTGATCCACCACTTCAAGCTGGTGACCGAGGGCTTCCGGGTCCCGGCCGGACAGGCGTACACCGCCGTCGAGTCGCCCAAGGGCGAACTGGGCGTCCACATGGTCTCGGACGGCGGCACCCGCCCCTACCGCGTCCACTTCCGCGACCCGTCCTTCACCAACCTCCAGGCGATGGCGGCGATGTGCGAGGGCGGCCAGGTCGCCGACGTCATCGTCGCCGTCGCGTCCATCGACCCCGTGATGGGAGGCGTCGACCGATGACGGAAGCTCATTCGGCGGCTCCGGCGACTCCGGCGGCATCGGCCGCCCCGACGAGCCTGGGCATGCCCCAGCTCCCCGCCCCCGATTACCCGGCCGACGTACGCGCCAGGCTCGACGCGGACGCCAAGGAGATCATCGCCCGCTACCCGGACAGCAGGTCCGCGCTGCTCCCGCTGCTGCACCTGGTGCAGGCCGAGGAGGGGTACGTCACCCGGACCGGTGTCCGGTTCTGCGCGGAGTCGCTGGAACTGACCACCGCCGAGGTCACCGCGGTGTCCACCTTCTACTCGATGTACCGGCGCAAGCCGAGCGGCGACTACCAGGTGGGCGTCTGCACCAACACCCTCTGCGCGGTGATGGGCGGCGACGCCATCTACTCCGCGCTGCGCGAGCACCTCGACATCGGCGACGGGGAGACCACCGAGGACGGCAAGGTCACGCTGGAGCACATCGAGTGCAACGCGGCCTGCGACTTCGCGCCGGTCCTGATGGTCAACTGGGAGTTCTTCGACAACCAGACCGTCGAGTCCGCGAAGCAGCTCGTCGACGACCTCCGGGACGGACAGCAGGTCGCCCCGACCCGGGGCGCGCCGCTCTGCACCTACCAGGAGACCTCCCGGATCCTGGCCGGCTTCCCCGACGAGCGGGACGGAGCGGTCGAGTCGACCGGCGGCGCGGGACACGCGTCGCTGGTGGGCCTGCGGCTCGCGAAGGGCGAGGCGCCGCAGGCGCGCGTGGTGTCCCCGCGCGGCGGCTCACCGAAGGCTCCTCCCCAGCCCGGCTCCGAGCACCTCAGCTCGCACGACGCACCGCAGAAGACCTCGGCGTCAGACCCGGAGCACCCGGCAGGCCCCGTGACAGAGGAGGGGGAGTGATGAGCGTGGCAACCGAGCTCAACGGCAGCGGGAACGGCGAGGGCGACGGCGAGACCAGCCCCGAGAAGCTGCTCACCCCCGTACTCTCCGCCTTCTGGGACCAGCCGGAGTGCTGGACCCTGGAGACGTACAAACGGCACGACGGGTACGAGGGGCTGAAGAAGGCCCTCGCCATGGCGCCCGACGACCTCATCGCCTACGTCAAGGACTCGGGCCTGCGCGGCCGCGGCGGCGCAGGCTTCCCCACCGGGATGAAGTGGCAGTTCATCCCGCAGGGTGATGGAAAGCCGCACTACCTCGTCGTCAACGCCGACGAATCGGAGCCGGGAACCTGCAAGGACATCCCTCTCCTCTTCGCCAACCCGCACTCCCTCATCGAGGGCATCGTGATCGCCTGCTACGCGATCAGATCCGCACACGCCTTCATCTATCTGCGCGGCGAAGTCGTCCCCGTACTGCGGCGGATGCACGAAGCGGTCCGCGAGGCGTACGAGGCGGGCTACCTCGGCAAGGACATCCTGGGCAGCGGACTCGACCTCGACATCACCGTGCACGCGGGGGCGGGCGCGTACATCTGTGGTGAGGAGACCGCACTCCTCGACTCCCTGGAAGGCCGCCGCGGCCAGCCCAGGCTCCGGCCTCCTTTCCCCGCTGTCGCCGGCCTCTACGCATGTCCCACTGTGGTGAACAACGTGGAGTCCATCGCGTCGGTTCCCGCGATCCTGAACCGGGGCAAGGACTGGTTCAAGTCGATGGGCACCGAGAAGTCCGCCGGGTTCACGCTGTACTCGCTCAGCGGGCACGTCACCAGCCCCGGCCAGTACGAGGCCCCGCTCGGCATCACCCTGCGCCAGCTGCTCGACATGAGCGGCGGCATGCGGCGCGGCCACCGGCTCAAGTTCTGGACGCCGGGCGGCTCTTCGACCCCGATGTTCACCGACGAGCACCTCGACGTGCCGCTGGACTACGAGGGCGTGGGCGCCGCCGGATCGATGCTCGGCACCAAGGCTCTCCAGTGCTTCGACGAGACGACCTGTGTGGTGCGGGCCGTCACCCGTTGGACCGAGTTCTACGCGCACGAGTCCTGCGGCAAGTGCACGCCCTGCCGCGAAGGGACGTACTGGCTCGTCCAGTTGCTCCGCGACATCGAAGCCGGGAAAGGCGAGATGTCCGACCTCGACAAGATCAACGACATCGCCGACAACGTCAACGGCAAGTCGTTCTGCGCGCTCGGCGACGGCGCCGCTTCGCCGATCTTCTCCTCGCTCAAGTACTTCCGCGAGGAGTACGAGCAGCACATCACCGGCAAGGGCTGCCCGTTCGACCCTGCCCTGTCGACCGTCTGGGCCGACGAGCCCCGGCACATCTCGGAGGTGAACGCATGACAGTGACGACGAACAGCGCTCCCTCCGGGGGCGGTGAGGCAGCAGTGCCGCCCGAGGACCTGGTGTCGCTGACCATCGACGGCATCGCGATCTCCGTCCCGAAGGGGACCCTGGTCATCCGCGCCGCCGAACAGCTCGGCATCGAGATCCCGCGCTTCTGCGACCACCCGCTCCTCGACCCCGCGGGCGCCTGCCGCCAGTGCATCGTCGAAGTCGAGGGCCAGCGCAAGCCGATGGCCTCCTGCACCATCACCTGCACCGACGGCATGGTCGTCAAGTCGCAGCTCACCTCGCCGGTCGCCGAGAAGGCCCAGCACGGTGTGATGGAACTGCTCCTCATCAACCACCCGCTGGACTGCCCGGTCTGCGACAAGGGCGGCGAGTGCCCGCTGCAGAACCAGGCGATGTCGCACGGCAACTCCGACTCCCGCTTCGAGGGCAAGAAGCGGACCTTCGAGAAGCCCGTACCGATCTCGACCCAGGTGCTGCTCGACCGCGAGCGGTGCGTGCTCTGCGCCCGCTGCACCCGCTTCTCCAACCAGATCGCCGGCGACCCGATGATCGAGATGGTCGAACGCGGCGCGCTCCAGCAGGTGGGGATCGGTGAGGGCGACCCGTTCGAGTCGTACTTCTCCGGCAACACCATCCAGATCTGCCCGGTCGGCGCGCTGACCTCGGCGGCCTACCGGTTCCGCTCCCGCCCCTTCGACCTGGTGTCGTCGCCCTCGGTGTGCGAACACTGCGCGGGCGGCTGCGCGACCCGCACCGACCACCGGCGCGGCAAGGTCATGCGGCGGCTCGCCGACAACGACCCCGAGGTCAACGAGGAGTGGCTCTGCGACAAGGGGCGCTTCGCGTTCCGCTACGCCCAGCGCCCGGACCGGCTCACCACCCCGCTCGTACGGAACGAGCACGGCGTACTGGAAGCGGCCAGCTGGCCGGAGGCGCTGGAGCGGGCCGCGAACGGCCTCGCGGCGGTGCGCGGCCGGGCCGGCGTCCTGACCGGCGGCCGCCTCACCGTCGAGGACGCGTACGCCTACGCCAAGTTCGCGCGTGTCGCCCTCGACACCAACGACGTCGACTTCCGCGCCCGGGTGCACTCCGCCGAGGAGGCCGACTTCCTGGCCGCCCGGGTCGCGGGCCGCGGCAGGGACCTAGGGGGAGGGAGCGGCGTCACCCACACCTCGCTGGAACAGGCCCCGGCCGTCCTGCTCGCCGGATTCGAGTCCGAGGAGGAGGCCCCCGGCATCTTCCTGCGGCTGCGCAAGGCGCACCGCGGTCACGGGCAGCGCACCTTCTCCCTCGCCCCCTACGCCACACGCGGCCTGGAGAAGGCGGGCGGCACGCTGCTGCCCGCAGCGCCCGGTACCGAGACCGAGTGGCTGGACGCCATCGCGGGCGGGGTCGGCCTGGACGCCGAAGGCCAGCAGGCCGCCGAAGCCCTCCGTACGGAAGGCGCGGTGATCATCGTCGGCGAACGGCTCGCCGCCGTACCCGGCGCGCTCACCGCCGCCGTACGCACGGCGGCCGCCACCGGCGCCGCCCTGGTCTGGGTGCCCCGCAGGGCCGGGGAGCGCGGCGCCGTCGAGGCGGGCGCGATCCCCGCGCTGCTGCCCGGCGGCCGCCCCGCCACCGATCCGCGGGCCCGCGAGGAGGTGGCCGCGGTCTGGGGCGTACGCGAACTCCCGCACCGCTTCGGCCGGGACACCGGACAGATCCTCGAAGCGGCCGCCACCGGCGAACTGGGCGCGCTGCTCGTCGCGGGTGTCGAGACCGCGGACCTCCCCGACCCGGCGCGGGCCGAGGAGGCGCTCGACAAGGTCGGCTTCCTGGTCTCGCTCGAACTGCGGCCCAGCGCGGTCACCGACCGCGCCGACGTGGTCCTCCCGGTGGCCGCCGTCGCCGAGAAGGCAGGCACCTTCCTCAACTGGGAAGGCAGGGCACGGGTCTTCGAGGCGTCACTCAAGCCCGAGCACATGACACGCACCCTGGCCCCGGCCGACTCGCGGGTGCTGCACATGCTCGCCGACGCGCTCGCCGCCGTCGGAGGCGCTGACCGGCTCAGCCACTTCGCGCTGCCGGACATCGCGTCCGTACGCGACGAGATGGACCGGCTCGGCGCCTGGACCGGGCAGTACGCGGGCGACCCGGCCGGCACAGTCGCTCCGCTGCCCCCGCCCTCCGAGGGGGAGGCGGTACTCGCGGGCCACCGGCTGCTGCTCGACCTGGGGCTGCTCCAGCAGGGCGACGACGCGCTGGCCGGCACCCGGCACGCGGCGGTCGCCCGGCTGTCGGCCGCGACCGCCGACGAGACGGGCGTCAAGGACGGCGACGTCCTCGCCGTCACCGGCCCCGCGGGCGGCGTACAACTGCCGCTCCGGATCACCGAGATGCCCGACCGGGTGGTCTGGCTCCCGCTGAACTCGACGGGCGGCGGCGTCCTGCGCGACACCGGCGCCCGCCCGGGCGAACTGGTGCGGATCTCCGCCGCACCGGCCGCACCAGCCGCACCCGCGGCCACGACGGAGGTGGAGGCGTGACGAACTACTACCTCGCAGCGACCGAGGACCTGTCGATGTTCGGACGGGACCCCTGGTGGCTGGTTGTCCTCAAGGCCGTCTTCTGCTTCGCCTTCCTGATGATCACCGTGCTCTTCTCCATCGTGTGGGAGCGCAAGGTCGTCGCCTGGATGCAGCTGCGCATCGGCCCCAACCGGCACGGCCCCTGGGGCATGCTCCAGTCGCTCGCCGACGGCATCAAGCTGATGCTGAAGGAGGACCTGGTCGTCAAACGGGCGGACAAGCTGGTCTACGTCCTCGCGCCGATCGTCGCCGCGGTACCCGCCTTCATGGCGATCGCGGTGATCCCCTTCGGCCCGTCGGGCAACGAGGTGTCGATCTTCGGCCACCGTACGACGATGCAGCTCACCGACCTGCCGATCGCGATGCTCTACATCCTCGCGGTCGCCTCGGTCGGCATCTACGGCATCGTCCTGGCCGGCTGGTCCTCCGGATCGACGTACCCGCTGCTCGGCGGACTCCGCTCCTGCGCGCAGATGATCAGCTACGAGATCGCGATGGGCGCCGCCTTCGCCTCCGTCTTCCTCTACTCGGGGTCGATGTCGACCTCGGCGATCGTGGACGCGCAGAAGGACCGCTGGTTCATCGTGCTGCTGCCGGTCTCCTTCATCATCTACATCGTCACGATGATCGGTGAGACCAACCGCGCCCCGTTCGACATGCCGGAGTCCGAAGGCGACCTGGTCGGCGGCTTCAACACCGAGTACTCGTCCATCAAGTTCGCGATGTTCATGCTGGCCGAGTACGTCAACATGGTCACCGTGTCGGCGGTCTCCGCGACGCTCTTCCTGGGCGGCTGGCGGGCCCCGTGGCCGATCTCCACCTTCTGGGAGGGCGCGAACCACGGCTGGTGGCCGATGCTCTGGTTCGTCATCAAGGTCCAGCTCCTCCTCTTCTTCTTCATCTGGCTGCGCGGCACGCTTCCACGCGTGCGCTACGACCAGTTGATGAAGCTCGGCTGGAAGGTCCTCATCCCGGTCTCCGTGGTCTGGCTGATGCTGGTGGCGACCGTGCGGGCGCTGCGCAACGACAACTACGACTACTCCCGGATCGTGCTCTACGGAGCCGGGGCCGTCGTGGCGATCCTGCTGCTCTCCTTCGTCTACGACATCTTCCGTGACAAGCAGGAGAAGCAGGGGCGGGCCGCCGAGGAAGCCGCGGGCCCGGGGCCGGCCTTCGACCCGATGGCCGGCGGCTTCCCCGTACCGCCGCTGCCGGGACAGACCCTTCCGCCGGTACCCCGGCGGCGCTCACGCACGGATCGGGAGCTGATTGTCAGTGGCGGCGTGGACACTGTGAGTGACGGAAAGGAGGCTGACGATGCCTGACCGCTCTAATGAGGCTTCTGGGGGCGGGACCCCCCAGGACCCCAAGGCTCCGTGGCAGAACCCGGTGGCCGGCTTCGGCGTGACCTTCAAGGCCATGTTCAGGAAGCGGCTCACCGAGCAGTACCCGGAGCAGGAGAAGACGACGGCGCCCCGCTTCCACGGGCGGCACCAGCTCAACCGGCATCCGGACGGACTGGAGAAGTGCATCGGGTGCGAGCTGTGCGCCTGGGCCTGCCCGGCGGACGCGATCTATGTGGAGGGCGCGGACAACACCGAGGAGGAGCGCTACTCCCCGGGCGAGCGGTACGGCCGCGTCTACCAGATCAACTACGCCCGCTGCATCCTGTGCGGACTCTGCATCGAGGCCTGCCCCACCAGGGCGCTGACGATGACCAACGACTTCGAGCTGGCCGACAGCAGCCGCGCCAATCTGATCTACACCAAGGAGCAGCTGCTCGCCGGTCTGGACGAGGGCATGGTCGACTCCCCGCACTCGATCTTCCCGGGCACCGACGAACAGGACTACTACCGGGGCCTGGTGACCGAGGCCGCCCCCGGTACGGTCCGCCAGACCGCGGTCTCCAAGGGCGAGACGGCCGGGCCGACGGCCGCGGCCGGGGCACCGAACGAGGGGGCGCAGGCGTGAACTCCCTGACCTCCACCGGTGAGGCGTTCCAGTTCTGGGTGCTGGGCACGGTCGCCGTTATCGGCGCGCTCTGCACCGTAATGATGCGGCGGGCTGTGCACAGCGCGCTGAGCCTCGCCGGGACCATGATCATCCTGGCGGTGTTCTACCTCGCCAACGGCGCGTACTTCCTGGGCGTCGTCCAGATCATCGTCTACACCGGCGCGATCATGATGCTCTTCCTCTTCGTGGTCATGCTGGTCGGCGTCACCGCGGCCGACTCGCTCACGGAGACCATCAAGGGCCAGCGCTGGCTGGCCGTGCTCTGCGGGCTCGGCTTCGGGATCCTGCTGATCGCCGGTATCGCCAACGCCTCGCTCAAGACCTTCACGGGCCTGGGCAAGGCCAACGCCAACGGCAATGTGCAGGGTCTCGCGGCCCTCATCTTCACCAAGTACGTCTTCGCCTTCGAGATCACCGGCGCGCTGCTCATCACGGCGGCCGTCGGTGCGATGGTGCTCACCCACCGGGAGCGCACCGAACAGGCCAGGACCCAGCGGCAGATGTCCGAGGACCGCGTACGCAGCAAGCAGCTGCCGCCGCTGCCCGCCCCCGGGGTCTACGCCCGGCACAACGCCGTGGATGTCGCGGGACTGCTCCCGGACGGGACCCCGTCGGAGCTCACCGTCATGCAGACCCTGCGTCAGCGGGGCCAGATCCGCGATGTGTCGAGCCAGGCCATGGCGGACCTCAGGGCGCTGGAGCAGCGCTCCGAGGAGCGGCTCGGCCGTACGTCGGGACACGGCCACGACGCCGGGATCGCCGGGGACCGCAACGGGTCCGAGGGTGACCGGGCCGGTCGGTCCGACCGGCCCGACCGGGAAGAGGAGGAGGCGAAGTGAATCCGGTCAACTATCTCTATCTCGCCTCGCTGTTGTTCACCATCGGCGCGGCCGGGGTGCTGATCAGGCGGAACGCCATCGTGGTCTTCATGTGCGTGGAGCTGATGCTCAACGCCTGCAACCTCGCGTTCGTCGCCTTCTCCCGTATGCACGGAAACCTGGACGGCCAGATCATCGCGTTCTTCACGATGGTCGTTGCCGCCGCGGAGGTCGTGGTCGGGCTCGCGATCATCGTGTCGCTCTTCCGTTCCCGCCACTCGGCCTCGGTCGACGACGCCAGCCTGATGAAGCTGTAAGGGGACGCTGAACAGTGGAGAACCTGATTGCGCTGCTGATCGCAGCGCCTTTGCTCGGAGCGGCGGTACTGCTCTGCGGTGGGCGGCGGTTCGACCGTGCCGGCCACTTGCTGGGCACGCTGTTCGCCGCCGCGTCCTTCGTGCTGGCGGCCGTCCTCTTCGTCAACATGCTGGGGAAGAGCGCGGACCACCGCACCCTGCACCAGCACCTGTTCAGCTGGATCCCGGTGGCCGGCTTCAAGGCCGACGCCGCCTTCCAGCTCGACCAGCTGTCGATGACGTTCGTCCTGCTGATCTCCGGTGTGGGCACACTGATCCACATCTACTCGATCGGCTACATGGAGCACGACGAGCGGCGCCGCCGCTTCTTCGGCTATCTGAACCTCTTCCTCGCGGCGATGCTGCTGCTGGTCCTGGCCGACAACTACCTGCTGCTGTACGTCGGCTGGGAGGGCGTCGGCCTCGCCTCGTACCTGCTGATCGGCTTCTGGCAGCACAAGCCGTCCGCGGCGACGGCGGCCAAGAAGGCCTTCATCGTCAACCGCGTCGGCGATATGGGCCTGTCGATCGCGATCATGCTGATGTTCACCACGTTCGGGACCTTCGCCTTCGGCCCGGTCCTGCACTCCGTGGGGGGCGCGTCGCAGGGCAAGCTCACCGCCATCGGCCTGATGCTGCTGCTCGCCGCGTGCGGCAAGTCGGCGCAGGTGCCGCTGCAGTCCTGGCTCGGTGACGCGATGGAGGGCCCGACCCCGGTCTCGGCCCTGATCCACGCGGCGACGATGGTGACCGCGGGCGTCTACCTCATCACCCGCTCCGGCGCGATCTTCAACGCCGCCCCTACCGCGCAGCTGGCCGTCGTGGTGGTCGGCGCGGTCACGCTGCTCTTCGGGGCGATCGTCGGTTGTGCGAAGGACGACATCAAGAAGGCCCTCGCGGGCTCGACCATGTCGCAGATCGGCTACATGATCATGGCGGCGGGCCTCGGCCCGATCGGCTACGCCTTCGCGATCATGCACCTCGTCACGCACGGCTTCTTCAAGGCCGGACTCTTCCTCGGCGCCGGATCGGTCATGCACGGCATGAACGACGAGGTGGACATGCGGAAGTACGGCGGCCTGCGGAAGTACATGCCGGTGACGTTCGTGACCTTCGGCCTCGGCTACCTGGCGATCATCGGCTTCCCCGGCCTCTCCGGCTTCTTCTCCAAGGACAAGATCATCGAGGCGGCCTTCGCGAAGGGCGGCACCGAGGGCTGGATCCTCGGCGGCGCGGCCCTGCTGGGCGCAGGCATCACCGCGTTCTACATGACACGGGTCATGCTGATGACGTTCTTCGGTGAAGAGCGGTGGCGCCACACACCCACCGCTTCCCCCGCCGAACCGAGTGTCGAGCCCGCCGCTGAGCACCGCGGTGAGCACAGCGAGCCGCACCCGCACGAATCGCCCAGGTCGATGACCATCCCCATGATCATCCTGGCCTTCGGCTCGGTCTTCGCCGGCGCGTTCTTCGGCATCGGCAACCGCTTCCTGCACTGGCTGGAGCCCATCACCGGCCACTCCGAGGGCAATTCACCGGTCAGCGCCGGTGTCGTCACCGCCGGGACGATGGTGACCCTGGTGATCGGCGTCGCCATCGCCTGGCTCGTCTACGGACGCAAGCCCGTGCCAGCGGTGGCCCCCAGGGGCTCGCTGCTCACCCGCGCCGCCCGGCGCGACCTGCTCCAGGACGACTTCAACCATGTGGTCCTGGTCCGCGGCGGTGAACACCTCACCCGCTCGCTGGTCTACCTCGACCACTCCCTGGTGGACGGCGTCGTCAACGGCACGGCCGCCTCGGTCGGCGGGCTCTCGGGCCGGCTGCGCAAACTGCAGAACGGCTACGCCCGCAGTTACGCGGCCTCGATGTTCGGCGGCGCAGTGATCCTCGTCGCCGCGACCCTGCTGATGAGGGCGGTCTGATCACCATGTCCTTTCCTCTCCTGACGGCGACCGCCGCGCTTCCGGCGGTCGGTGCGATCGCCACCGCCGCGGTCCCGGCCGCGCGGCGCACCGCGGCGAAGTGGCTCGCGCTGCTCTTCTCGCTCGGCACGCTCGCCCTGGGCGCCGTCCAGCTCGTCCGCTTCGACCCCGGCGGCGCCCGCTACCAGCTCACCGAATCACACGCCTGGATCAAGGACTTCGGCGTGCGGTACGAGCTGGGGGTGGACGGCATCGGGCTCGCGATGATCGCCCTGACCGCCCTGCTCATCCCGTTCGTCATGCTGGCGGGCTGGCACGATGCCGATCCTTCCCCAAGCTCTCAACTCCGTTCGAGCAGGGGAGACCCCAATGAGACCCGGCCCTATCGGTGGCGGCCGACTCAGGGCTTCTTCGCCCTGATCCTGGCCGTCGAGGCGATGGTGATCCTCTCCTTCGAGGCCACCGACGTATTCCTCTTCTACATCCTCTTCGAAGCCATGCTCATCCCGATGTACTTCCTCATCGGCGGCTTCGGGGACCGGGCGGCTCCCGCCCAATTCGCCGCCAAGGCGTCGGGCGGGGGCGACGAGGCGGCGGCGACCCAACGCTCGTACGCGGCAGTCAAGTTCCTCCTCTACAACCTGGTCGGCGGCCTGCTCATGCTGGCCGCGGTCATCGGCCTCTATGTGGTCGCGGGGAACTTCTCCCTCCAGGAGATCGTCGCCGCGCGGGCCAACGGCTCGCTGCACATGGCGACCAGCACCGAACGCTGGCTCTTCCTCGGCTTCTTCTTCGCCTTCGCGGTGAAGGCGCCGCTCTGGCCGTTGCACACCTGGCTGCCCAACGCGATGGGCGAGGCGACCGCCCCGGTCGCCGTGCTGATCACCGCCGTGGTCGACAAGGTCGGCACGTTCGCGATGCTGCGCTTCTGCCTCCAGCTCTTCCCGGAGGCGAGTAAGTGGGCCACCCCGGTGATCCTGGTGCTCGCGCTGATCAGCATCGTCTACGGCGCGCTGGTCGCGGTCGGCCAGCGTGACATCAAGCGGCTGATCGCGTATGCCTCGGTCTCGCACTTCGGCTTCATCATCCTGGGCATCTTCGCGATGACCACCCAGGGCCAGTCGGGCGCGACGCTCTACATGGTCAACCACGGGATCTCGACAGCCGCCCTGATGCTGGTGGCCGGCTTCCTGATCTCGCGGCGCGGCTCGCGGCTCATCGCCGACTACGGCGGTGTGCAGAAGGTGGCCCCGCTGCTGGCCGGGACCTTCCTGATCGGCGGTCTCGCCACCCTGTCGCTGCCCGGCCTCTCGCCCTTCGTCAGTGAATTCCTGGTCCTGGTCGGCACGTTCAGCGCGTACCCGGCCGCCGGGATCATCGCGACGGTCGGCATCGTGCTGGCCGCGCTCTACGTCCTGGTCCTCTACCAGCGCACAATGACTGGACCGGTCAGGGCGGCGGTGCAGGGCATGGCGGACCTCAAGGTCCGTGAACTGGTCGTCGTGCTGCCGCTGATCGCGCTGCTGGTCTTCCTCGGCGTCTATCCGAAGCCGCTGACGGACATCGTCAACCCGGCCGTGAAGCACACCATGTCCGACGTCCAGAAGAAGGACCCCCAGCCCACAGTGGAGGCCGCGAAGTGAGCGCAACAGCTGTCCACAGCCTGTGGACAACGGGGGCGGCCGGCCCCATCGGCAAGATCCCGACCCCGCACATCGAGTACGCGCAGCTCTCACCCGTGCTGATCATTCTCGGTGCGGCGATGCTCAGCGTCCTCGTCGAGGCCTTCGTACCGCGCAAGAGCCGCTACTACGCCCAGGTGTTCCTGAGCGTCGTGGCGGTCGTCGCCTCCTTCGCGGCGGTCGTCGCGCTGGCGGCGGGCGGTTACGGCTCGACCAAGGCGCACATCGCGGCGATGGGCGCGGTCGCGGTCGACGGGCCCGCGCTCTTCCTGCAGGGCACCATCCTGCTGGCCTCGCTGGTGGCCGTTTTCACCTTCGCCGAGCGCAGGCTCGACCCGGAGGTGCACGGCAACCGTACTGACTCCTTCGCCGCGCAGGCCGCGGCCGTACCAGGCAGCGACGGCGAACAGGCTGCGGTCAAGGCCGGGTTCACCACCACAGAGGTCTTCCCGCTCGCCCTGTTCGCCATCGGTGGCATGCTCGTCTTCCCGGCTGCCAACGATCTGCTGACGCTCTTCATCGCGCTGGAGGTCTTCTCGCTTCCGCTCTACCTGCTCTGCGCCGTCGCCCGCCGCAAGCGGCTGATGTCGCAGGAAGCGGCCGTGAAGTACTTCCTGCTCGGGGCATTCTCCTCGGCCTTCCTGCTCTTCGGGATCGCCCTGCTCTACGGGTACGCGGGCTCCGTCTCGTACGCGCGGATCGCCGACGTGGTCAACGGCACCGTGCAGAACGTCGACCCGGCGCTCGCCGACACCATGGGGAACGACGCGCTGCTGCTCATCGGCGGCGCGATGATCCTGCTCGGGCTGCTCTTCAAGGTGGGCGCCGTGCCGTTCCACATGTGGACCCCGGACGTCTACCAGGGTGCGCCGACGCCGGTCACCGGCTTCATGGCGGCCGCCACCAAGGTCGCCGCGTTCGGTGCGCTGCTGCGGCTGCTGTACGTGGTGCTGCCGGGGATGCGCTGGGACTGGCGGCCCGTGATGTGGGCCGTCGCGATCATCACCATGCTGGGCGGCGCGGTCGTCGCGATCACGCAGACCGACATCAAGCGGATGCTGGCCTACTCGTCCATCGCGCACGCCGGGTTCATCCTGGCCGGTGTCATCGCCACCACACCGGAGGGCGTCAGCTCGGTCCTCTTCTACCTGGTGACGTACTCGTTCGTGACGATCGGCGCCTTCGCCGTGGTCACGCTGGTCCGGGACGCGGGCGGCGAGGCCACCCATCTCTCCAAGTGGGCCGGGCTCGGGCGGCGTTCACCGCTGGTGGCCGCGGTCTTCGCCGTCTTCCTGCTGGCCTTCGCGGGCATCCCGCTGACCAGCGGGTTCAGCGGGAAGTTCGCCGTGTTCAAGGCAGCGGCCGACGGCGGGGCGAGCGGTCTGGTCGTGGTCGGTGTGATCTCGTCCGCCATCGCGGCGTTCTTCTACATCCGGGTCATCGTGCTGATGTTCTTCAGCGAGCCGAAGGCGGACGGCCCGACGGTCGCCGTCCCGTCGCCGCTGACGATGACGACGATCGCCGTGGGTGTCGTGGTCACGCTGGTGCTGGGGCTCGCCCCGCAGTACTTCCTGGACCTGGCGAGCCAGGCGGGGGTCTTCGTCCGGTAGCCGGGCTTGTGATCTCCGCGGCAGGAATTCCGCCGTACGAACTCCGCCGTCGGGCGGGCCGGGCGTCCCCCGGCCCGCCCGACGGCTTTCGTACGTCGCTGACCTGGGGTTTCGCGGCCTGCCTCGGGCTGTCCCGGCGTGCACCGGGGGCGGGTGCCGGCACGGGCGCACCCCAGGATGCGCCGCTGTGTCCGGGGATGTCGGTGCGGGACCCTATCGTGGCAGGAGCGAATGGGAGTGACCGGCAGGACGGGCGAGGGACCAGCGCGACGGGGGACGGAACGATGAAACGCGGGGCGGAACGATGAAGGGCAGTGGCGAGGCAGTGGCTGAGCGTACGGAGCAGGCGGAGCGGACCGCGCACGCGCGGGGCGCGGAGAGCGAGGCGCTCAGCACCCTGCACCGGGTCTTCGGCTACGACGCCTTCCGCGGCGAGCAGGAAGAGATCATCGGGCAGGTGGTGGACGGCGGGGACGCCGTCGTGCTGATGCCGACCGGTGGCGGAAAGTCCCTCTGCTACCAGATCCCCGCCCTGGTCAGGCCAGGTACGGGCGTGGTGATCTCGCCCCTGATCGCCCTGATGCAGGACCAGGTGGACGCGCTGCGCGCTCTCGGTGTGCGCGCGGGCTTCATGAACTCCACGCAGGACTTCGACGAGCGCCGCACCGTAGAGGCCGAGCTGCTCGCCGGAGAGCTCGACCTGCTCTATCTGGCGCCCGAGCGGCTGCGGGTCGAGGCCACGCTCTCCCTGCTGAGCCGCGCGAAGATCTCCGTGTTCGCGATCGACGAAGCGCACTGCGTCGCCAGCTGGGGACACGACTTCCGCCCCGACTACCTGGCGCTCTCGCTGCTCGGCGAGCGCTGGCCCGACGTACCGCGCATCGCCCTGACGGCCACCGCCACCCGCGCCACGCACCAGGAGATCACCGAGCGGCTCGGGATGCCGGCCGCGCGGCACTTCGTCGCGGGCTTCGACCGGCCCAACATCCAGTACCGGATCGTCCCCAAGAACGACCCCAGGAAGCAGCTGCTCGCCTTCCTCAAGGAGGAGCACGCGGGGGACGCCGGAATCGTCTACTGCCTCTCCCGTGCCTCCGTCGAGCGGACCGCCGAGTACCTCTGCAAGAACGGCGTCGAGGCCGTGCCGTACCACGCGGGGCTCGACGCGGGCACCCGCGCCGTCCACCAGTCGCGCTTCCTGCGCGAGGACGGCCTCGTGGTGGTCGCGACGATCGCCTTCGGGATGGGGATCGACAAGCCGGACGTCCGGTTCGTCGCCCACCTCGACCTGCCCAAGTCGGTGGAGGGGTACTACCAGGAGACCGGGCGCGCCGGGCGGGACGGGCTGCCCTCCACGGCGTGGATGACGTACGGGCTCCAGGACGTCGTGCAGCAGCGGAAGATGATCCAGGGCGGCGAGGGCGGCGAGGTGTTCAGGCGCCGGGCCGCGGCCCATCTGGACGCGATGCTGGCGCTCTGCGAGACCGCCGACTGCCGCCGCGCCCAGCTGCTCCAGTACTTCGGCCAGGAGGCGGTGACCCCCGCCTGCGGGAACTGCGACACCTGCCTCACACCGCCCGAGACCTGGGACGGCACGGTGGCTGCGCAGAAGGTGCTGTCCACGGTGGTACGGCTGGAGCGCGAGCGCAGGCAGAAGTTCGGCGCCGGCCAGATCGTGGACATCCTGCTCGGCCGCAGGACGGCCAAGGTCATCCAGTTCGATCACGACCAGCTCTCGGTCTTCGGTATCGGCGAGGACGTGCCGGAGGCCCAGTGGCGTGGAGTGGTGCGGCAGTTGCTGGCGCAGGGGCTGCTGGCGGTCGAGGGGGAGTACGGCACGCTGGTGCTGACCGGCACCAGCGGTTCGGTGCTCTCCGGAGACACCGAGGTCCGGCTCCGCAAGGAGCCGGAGAAGGCCGTGGTGGCCCGGGCGGCCAAGGGTGAGAAGAAGGCCAGGGCCGCTGCGGCGGCGGCCGATCTGCCCGCGGAGGCGGTGCCGGTCTTCGAGGCGCTGCGGACCTGGCGCGGCAAGCAGGCCAAGGAGCAGGGCGTCCCGGCGTATGTGATCTTCCACGACGCGACGCTGCGCGAGATCGCCACCGTGCGGCCCGCCACGCTCGGTGAGCTCGGTGGCATCGGCGGCCTCGGTGAGAAGAAGCTGGCGACGTACGGGGAGGGCGTGCTCGGCGTGCTGGGCGCGCTGACGGGCCCGGGCGATTCCGCACCGGACCAGTCGGCCGACACGGCGGACCAGCCCGTCCGGCCTGCCCAGACTCGCCAGGCCGTCTCGTCGGCCCCGGCCGCCCGGGTGCCCGCGCAGGGTGAGCCGGACGACCCGGGAGCCTGGGACGAGCCGGACTTCTCGGACTACCCCGACGACCCGGAGGCGTAGAGGCGGGGCGACCCGGGCGGTGCCACGCCCTCCCCGGCGCTCCCCCTGTTCACCCCCCGCCGCTCCGGTTCGCCCGGTCGATCTGGACGTTGCGGTGCACCGCGTGGGCGGTCCACTCCTCGTGCATCAGGTGCCGCACCGAGGCGCGGGACTTCCCGCCGTCCCGGGCGACGATCCGGGACAGGCCCACCGCCGTGACGAGCGCCGCGAGCGCCCGGCTGCGCGGGTCCGGGAAGCCTGCCGCCTCCGTCGTCAGGAAGCGGTCCCGGGCCTGAGCGGACCAGCTCCGCGGGCCCGCCGGATGACGGTAATAGGGCAGCAGCCCCGCGAAGCGCCGCGTCTCACGGGTCAGTACGTCCTCGTCCACCAGGTGGTCCAGGTACAGCCCCTCCACCGTGCGGCCGGTCCGGCGGATCCAGTAGCGCGCGCCGACGCCCCCGGCGGACTTCCGCTTGTCCGGGGCCGGCAGCAGCTCCAGCACCCGCGCGAGCACCGGGTCGTGCGGCGGCAGCGGCTGATCCACCGTCACCTTCCCGTGCGATTCGGAGATCCGCCCCTGCAGCTCCAGTTCGGCCAGGGCCGCACCGGCCATGCCGAACTCCAGATAGCGGTTCCGGCAGAACGGTTTGCCCCGGCGCGGGTCCAGCGCGAGCAGCAGCAGTTCCTCGGGGAGCGTCGGCGCTTCCTGGCTCATCGTGCGGGCACGATCCTTCCGGTCACTTCGCCGAGGCCGACCCGGGTCCCGTCGGGCCCCGGCGCCCAGGCGGTCAGCGTCACCTCGTCGCCGTCCTCCAGGAACGTCCGCTTGCCGCCGTCGAGTTCGAGGGGCCGGGTCCCGTTCCAGGTGATCTCGAGGAGCGAGCCGCACTGTTCGGGCGACGGCCCGCTGACCGTGCCCGAGCCGAAGAGGTCCCCGGTGCGGAGCGAGGCGCCGTTGACCGTCGTGTGGGCCAGCATCTGGGCGGCCGTCCAGTACATCCCGGCGAAGGGCGGCTCGGAGACCGACTGCCCGTTGATGGAAACCGCGATCCGCAGGTCAAGGCCGCCCGGTTCCTCGGCCGACGCGTCGTCGAGGTAGGGGAGCAGGGGCAGTTCGCGCGCGGGCGGGGCGGTCCGCGCCGCGTCGAGGGCCTCGAGCGGTGTCACCCAGGCCGAGACCGAGGTGGCGAAGGACTTGCCCAGGAAGGGGCCCAGCGGTACGTACTCCCAGGCCTGGATGTCGCGCGCCGACCAGTCGTTGAGCAGCTGGAGGCCGAAGACGTGGTCCCGGTAGCCGGACAGCGGAACGGTTCCGCCCTGCGCGGACGGGACGCCGACGACGAAGCCGACCTCCGCCTCGATGTCGAGCTTGACCGAAGGCCCGAAGACCGGAGCCGGGTCCGACGGTGCCTTGCGCTGCCCCGAAGGACGTACGACATCGGTGCCCGACACGACGACCGTGCCCGAACGGCCGTGGTAACCGATCGGCAGATGCTTCCAGTTGGGCGTCAGCGCCGCCGAGTCCGGCCGGAAGATGCTGCCGACGTTCGTCGCGTGGTGCTCGCTGGCGTAGAAGTCGACATAGTCGGCGACCTCGTACGGAAGATGCATCGTGACGTCCGCCACCGGACGCAGTAGCGGCTCTATGACCGGACGGTGCGCCGGGACGGTCACCCAGGCGGTCAGCGCGCGCCGCACATCGCGCCACGTCGTACGGCCCGCCGCGAGCAGCGGGTTGAGCGTGGGGCGGTCGAGCAGCTTGCTGTACGGGGAGCCGAGCGCGAGCGCCGCCGCCCCCGCGTCGAGTACATGGCCGCCGATCCGCACGCCCACCCGGCGCCGGTCGGGATCCTCAGGGGTGGAGAAGACTCCGTACGGCAGGTTGTGCGGGCCGAAGGGGTCGCCTTCGGGGAGGTCGAGCGGGCTCTGCTCAGGCATGGGGTGCTGCCTCGCTTTCAGGTCTGTGGACAGACCCACGGTACGGGGGCGGGGCGGGCCGCGTCAGCTGGCGAAACGTTCGCGGTGTCCTGCCCAGGGGGGCGCGTCCTCGAACCCGCACCCGCCGTGCCCGGGCCGAGCTCTCAACAGCGCCGCCGCCGCGCCCCGCGCCCTGCACTTGAGGGCCACCCCGCTGCCCCGCCATTTCAAGCCCGTCCGGCGATTGCGGACACGGGCCCGGCCGCTTGCCCCCGGCTTCGGGAAGGGGCGGGGCGGGGCAAGCCCGCCGCAGGCGCCCACCCCCGCACTATCCCGTCGCACTACCCCGCCGTACGCGGAATGCGCTTCTCCCAGCTCCGCCGGAACACCACCTCTTCGCCCTCCTGGCACACCACTTCGCTCGTCGTGATGAAGTCCTGGTCGTCGCAGGTGATCTCGGAGCGGGTCCGCACCCGGGCGTCCCAGCCCGTCTCGGGGCGGTGCAGGCGGATCGACCAGTCCGAGCGGGTGTGCGCCGACAGCGGGTCCGCCTCATTGATCGTGTACGTCTCCAGTGCGTCCTCGCTGAACTCCAGGCCGTCCGGGTAGATCCGGGTGCCCCCGTACCTGGGGTCCACCTCCAGACGCCAGTCGCCCTTCGCCACATCGCGTACGACCAGCCGCTCCGGGCGCTCGTCCGGGTTCTCCGGGTAGACCACGCCGAGCGGTTCCGACTGCTCCGGCTCATCGAAGGTGATGTCGTCCTCGGTGTGCGCGCGGACCGGGAGTTCCATGGTCGAGGCCGCGGGGTCGAGGATCCAGCCGTGCGCCGAGTCGGGCTGCGGCCAGATCCACGGCCAGTACGCCGACGAGACCGAGAGGCGGATGCGGTGGCCGGGCGGGAAGGTGTGGCCGATGCCGTTCAGCTCGAAGGTGAGCGACTCGGTGGTGCCCGGTTCCCAGGGGTCCGACCGGTCCCGGCCGTGGCGCGCCGAGAAGTTGAGCGCGCCCCGGGTGACCAGGGTGGACGAGCCGTCAGGTGCGACGTCGCAGAGCCGGGCGACGACCTGCCCCGTGGGGACGTCGGAGCGCACCGAGAGGTGCACCTTCGCGCGGCCCAGGATCTCGATGGCAGCCTGGCGGACCGGGAATTCGAAGCAGACGGACTTCGCGTCCTCGTCCCGCTGGTCGGGCGGCAGATCGGATTCGTTGCCGAACGGGAAGAACCGCCCGGCGTCCAGACCGGTCTGCATCGGCGACCTGACCTCCATCGGGTCGCCCTGGAGCGCGTACGACACCGGTGTGACATGCGGTGACGGCCAGGCCGTGTCACCGACCCAGCGGCCGGGCAGCTCCGGGTAGACGGTGGCCGGCGGGTGCGACTCGCTGATCCACGAGCGCAGCAGCGGCTCGTCCATCACCCCGTTGTCCTCGCCCTTCAGATGGTGGTCCCACCAGCGCAGGGTCTCCTGGAGGAAGCCGATCGCCGGTCCCGGCGGCAGCCCCCTGTCCGGGTACTGATGCGACCAAGGGCCGATCAGCCCCCGCACCCGCGACGGATCCAGATTCCCGACAAGACGCAGGGCGGTGTCCCGGTACGGGTCGTGCCAGCCGCCGACGGTCAGGACCGCCGCCTCGATGGCCGGATAGTCCTCGCAGACGCTGCCGTGCTTCCAGTAGTCGTCGCGCGTCTGGTGGGCGAGCCAGGTGTGGATGAACGGCTCCACGGCCTCCAGCCGGCTCAGCCACATGTCCCGCCAGACCGAACCGACCTGCGCCGGGTCCGGCGGCCGCGACACGAAGGCGAGCATGGTGGCCGCCCAGGCGTGCATGTCGACGGCGAGCACCGAGCCGCCCATGTAGTGGACGTCGTTGTCGTAGCGGTCGTCGGCGGAGCAGACCGTGACGATGGCCTTGAGCGGCTCGGGGGCGAGGGCCGCGATCTGGAGCGAGTTGAAGCCGCCCCAGGAGATGCCGAACATCCCGACCTTGCCGGTGCACCAGTCCTGCCCGGCCAGCCAGTTCACCACCTCGACCCCGTCGGCCAGTTCCTGGGCGTCGTACTCGTCACCGGGCATCCCGGTCGAGTTGCCGTGGCCGCGCACATCCACCCGTACGGAGGCGTATCCGTGGCCCGCGTACCAGGGGTGCCGCTGCGAGTCCCGCGGCGCCGTCCAGTCGCTCAGGCGGTACGGAAGGTATTCGAGCAGGGCGGGGACCGGTCCGGCCGCGTTGACCGGACGCCAGATCCTGGCGTACAGCTGCGTGCCGTCCGGGAGCGGGATCCAGACGTCCTCGCGGCGGGTCTCGTACGGGAATTCGGTGCGGATTCGAGCCACGGCAGGCGCTCCTCAGTGGACGGGGTGCATGGTGCGTTTGAGCCAGGGGGCGGCCGCGACGACCGCGAGCCCGGCGACGACGGCGATGGCGCCGTTGACACCGAAGTACGCCGGGTCGGAGACCTCGCCGTACAACTTCACGATCTGCGCCTGGATGCCGTTGGCGAGGGCGAGGGACAGGAACCAGAGCGCCATCGTCTGGCTGGCGAAGGCGGCGGGCGCGAGCTTGGTGGTGGCGGACATGCCGGAGGTCTCGACGAGGATGTCGCCGAGGCCCAGCAGCGCGTACGAGCCGACGATCCACCAGACGGACATCAGCCAGTCGCTGCCGGTGCGGCCGGAGGTGGCCGGAACCATGATCAGGAAGGAGAGGCCGCCGAGGATGGTGCCGATGGCGATCTTGTTGGAGGCGTGCGGCTGGTGCCGGCCCATCCGGACCCAGACGGCCGCGACCACGGGGGCCAGCGCCACTTCGAACGCGCCGAGCGCCGACGCGTACCAGCTGGCGGGGAAGTGGTAGCCGAAGATCTCCGTCTTGGCGTTGGTCGACGCGAGCAGGATCATCGTCGAGTACGCCTGGAAGAGGATGAAGTTGAAGACCACCGAGGCGAGGAACAGCACGATGTAGGGGCGCAGATGACCCCGCTCGGCCCTGGTCACCCGGGGGCTGCGGAACATCACGGTGAAGAAGACGATCGGCGCGAGCACCGAGATGATGGTCAGCGCGTCGACGGTGCGGTCCAGCGTCAGCCAGCCGGAGAGCCCGAGGATCACGGCGACCACGGCGACGGCCAGCGCCCCGCCGACGATCATCCTCACCGCGCGGCGCATCGCGGCGGGCGGCATCGCCTGCTCGGCGGCGTCGGTGCGGCCCGCGATGGTGCGGCGCCCCAGGACGTACTGGATCAGACCCAGCGTCATACCGACGGCGGCGGCCGAGAAGCCCCAGTGCCAGCCCTTGTGGTCACCGAGCCAGCCGGTGATCAGCGGACCGAGGAAGGCGCCGATGTTGATGCACATGTAGTACAGGGCGAAACCGGCGTCGCGGCGCTGGTCCTCGGTGCGGTACAGCTTGCCGACCAGCGTGGCGACGTTCGGCTTCAGCAGCCCCGTACCGAGCGAGATGAGCCCCAGGCCGACCCAGGTCATGGCGGCCGCCGGGACCGCCATCGAGTAGTGGCCGAGTGCGATGAGGATGCCGCCGCCGAGGACCGCGCGGTACGAACCGAGGATGCGGTCGGCCAGCCAGCCGCCCGCCACCGAGACCAGATAGACCAGCGTGCCGTACGCGGCGGAGATGGAAGCCGCCGCTCCCGGCGACATGCCGAGACCGTCCTGGTTGACCGCGGCGGTGAAGTACAGGACGAGGATGGCCTGCATCCCCAGGAACGAGAACCGCTCCCAGATCTCCAGGCTCGAGAGGGTCGCCAGACCGCGTGGCTGGCCGAAGAACGAATGGTCGTGGCCCGGTTCCGGCGGGGGCTGGGACGGTGGTGCGTGTCCCGGCTGCGGCTCTGTTCCGGACAAAGGTACTGCTCCCATTCGAATCGACTTGTTTTGAACATACCGGTCACCTTCGGTATGTGCTCGGGGTGGGCGGGCAGGCGCTCATGGTGATCGAAAGAGGACCGGATACGCTGACTTGAGTGCGGACAGCGACACATCGACAATCCGTGTGATCGTCAGCAGACAGGAGATCCCCTCGTGACCGTCGTCGAGCCATTCGGGCTGAACGTGCGGGACCAGGCACTTGAGGCCGATGTCCAGGCCGGATTGGCGGCTGTCGAGGCCGGGCTGCTCGATGCCACCAAGAGCGAGGTCCCTTTCATCACGGAGGCCGCGCAGCATCTCGTACGGGCCGGGGGTAAGCGCTTTCGTCCGCTTCTTGTGATGCTCGCTGCCCAGTTCGGTGACCCTTATGCGCCTGGGGTCGTGCCTTCTGCCGTTGTGGTCGAATTGACCCACCTGGCCACGCTTTACCACGACGACGTGATGGACGAGGCGGATGTACGCCGGGGGGTGGACAGCGCCAACAAGCGCTGGGACAACTCGGTCGCGGTCCTGACCGGCGACTTTCTCTTCGCGCGCGCTTCGCACATCCTGGCGGACCTGGGCCCGGAGGCCGTACGCATCCAGGCGGAGGCGTTCGAACGCCTTGTCACCGGCCAGATCCTGGAGACCGCGGGCCCGCGCGACGGCCGCGACCCGGTCAGCCACTACCTCGACGTCATCGCGGGCAAGACGGGCTCCCTGATCGCGGTCTCCGGACGGTTCGGCGCGATGATGTCCGGCGCCGACGAGAGCGTGGTGAACATCCTGACGCAGTACGGCGAGCGGCTCGGCACCGCGTTCCAGCTGGCCGACGACGTACTGGACATCGCGAGCGACAGCCACGAGTCCGGCAAGACCCCGGGAACGGACCTGCGCGAGGGCATCCCCACACTGCCGGTGCTGCGGCTGCGCGCCCAGGCCGCCGAGCACGGCCGTCCGGACGATCTCGCCCTGGTCGAGCTGCTGTCGGGCGACCTGACGGACGACGCCCGGCACGCCGAGGCGCTGCGGCTGATGCGGGCGCACCCGGCCCTGGAGCAGGTCCGCCAGGACACCGTGCGGTACGCGGAGGAGGCCCGCGCCTCGCTGGCGCCGCTGCCGGAGTGCTTCGCGAAGACCGCCCTTGAGGAGCTGTGCGGCGCGGTGGTGCACCGCGTGGGGTGAGGCGGTTTGGTGGAGGCGGGGCCGTCGGCTGCTGAGCTGCCGGTCTGCCGGCTGCTGAGCTATTTTCCGGGACCCGTGCCGCGTACCTGCGGACGGGTCCTTCTGCTTGGGCCGGCATGAGGTGGTGGCGCCGGCGGACGCCCGGGCCCGGCCCGCTCGTTGGGCCGGTCGCTCGTTGGTCCGGTCGCGCGGGCCGGGTCCTTCGGACGGGTGGCCCGCCCCGGCCGGCTCCTTCCCCTACGGGGCAGGACCAGTTGCCGGTGCCGCCCGTCATACCGCAGTACTAGGCGGAGTTGCTCCCGGGGGCTGACGCGTACGTCCCGGGAATTTGGTGAGATGGACCGCAACACACCCCACCAATTCGGGTGAGAATGGCGGCGCGGGGTGGACGAGCGCAACCGTACGGATCGCCGCCGATCACGGAGGTAGGGCACACATGGCACCGAACGACAGTGCACAGGGCACCGGGGAGGCCGGGACTTCCGCCGCAGGCCGCCGGAAGGCGGCACGTTATCTCGTCCCGGTCGGAGTGGCGGGGGTAGCGGCGGCGACGATCGGTCTCGTGCCGGCGCTCGCCAGCTCGGGCGACCCCAGCCTGCCGAAGATCTCGGCGCAGCAGCTCATCCAGAAGATGGCCGCATCGGACACCCAGCAGCTGTCCGGCACGGTGAAAGTCAGCTCGGACCTGGGCATCCCGTCACTGGGCGGTCTGGCCGGGTCCCTCGGCGGGGGCGCGCTCAGCGGTGGCAGCGGCAACGGTGGCAAGGGCGGGTCGAGCGCGGCGCCCGACTCCAAGCTGATGGAACTGGCCTCGGGCACGCACACCCTGCGGGTGGCCGCCGACGGCCCCGACAAGCAGCGGGTGTCCATCCTGGACAACGCCGCCGAGTACAGCCTGATCCACAACGACCAGCAGGTCTGGGCGTACGACAGCCAGTCGAACCAGGTCTACCACTCGAAGACCGGCGCCTCCGCGGACGCCCGGAAGGGCCGCACCGACAAGCTCCCGGCCACCCCGAAGGACTTCGCCGAGCAGACGCTGAAGGCCGTCGGCCCGACGACATCGGTGAGTGTCGACGGCACGGCACAGGTGGCGGGCCGCGACGCGTACCAGCTGCTCATCAGGCCGAAGCAGTCCGGCTCCACGATCGGTTCGGTCCGGATCGCGGTGGACTCGAAGACCGGCACCCCGCTGAAGTTCACGCTCACGCCGAGCAGCGGTGGGAAGGCCGCCATCGACGTGGGGTTCACCAAGGTCGACTTCGGCAGGCCCGCGGTTTCCACCTTCTCCTTCACTCCGCCCAAGGGCGCGAAGGTGACGGAGGGCGCCACGCCGAAGGCCGGTACGCACCTGGCCCCGAAGGGTACGCAGCTGGCTCCGAAGGGCGCCCCGAAGGACCTGAAGTCCGCGTCACCCGAGGACTTCAAGGGCCTGAACATCATCGGCAAGGGCTGGACGTCGGTGGCCAGGATCGACACCGGCAGCGGCAAGGGCATCGGCGCGCTGGGCGGCTCCGCGAAGAAGAGCGGCGGCCCGGTGGACGCGCAGAAGTTCCTCAGCTCGCTGGGGGACAGGGTGACGGGCTCGTTCGGCTCGGGCACCGTGTTCCACACCCGGCTGGTGAACGCGCTGATGACGGACGACGGAAGGATCTTCGTCGGAACGGTCGACAAGAGCGCACTGGTCAAGGCGGCCGACGCGGCCGAGTAGGAACGGCGGCGGGTCCGGCCGGCTCCCAGGAGCCCGGCCGGACCCGTCCGGCTGTGCGGGTGTGCTGGTCCCGGCGGACCGGCCGTTTCGGGTGTGCTGTCCGGGCCGGCTGTTCCGGGCCGGCTGAGCTCCGTGCCACCCGCGCCCCGTTAGCCTGGACCGCACGGTGCGCCGAACGACGGGACCATCGCCATGCCTGAAGCCGTCATCGAAACCCATGCCCTGACCAAACGCTTCCGCGGCGGCCAGCTCGCGGTGAACCGCCTGGACCTCACTGTCCCGCGCGGCAGCGTCTTCGGCTTCCTCGGGCCCAACGGCTCCGGCAAGACCACCACCATCCGGATGCTCCTCGGCCTCATCGCCCCGACCTCCGGCACCGCGAGCCTGCTCGGACAGCCGATGCCGCGCGCCGCCCGCAGCGTGCTGCCGAGCGTCGGCGCGCTCATCGAAGGCCCCGCGCTGTACGGGTTCCTCTCCGGCCGCGACAATCTGCTGCGCTACGACTCCGCCGACCCGCAGGCCGACCCCCGCACCCGGCGCGCCCGTGTCGACGCCGCCCTCGGACGGGTGGGGCTCGCCCACGCGTCCGCCAAGAAGGCCAAGGCGTACTCGCTCGGCATGAAGCAGCGGCTCGGCCTCGCCTCGGCCCTGCTCCAGCCGCGCGGACTGCTCGTACTGGACGAGCCGACGAACGGGCTCGACCCGCAAGGGATGCGGGAGATCAGAACCCTGGTCAGGGAGCTGGCGGACGACGGCACCACGGTCTTCCTCTCCTCCCATCTCCTGGACGAGATCGAACAGGTCTGCACCCACGCGGCCGTGATGGCCCGGGGCACGCTGCTCACCCAGGGCCGGGTCGCGGACCTCGCGACCCGCGGCCGCCTCGCCGTCGGCACACCGGACCCGGCCGTGGCCGCCCGCGTGCTCAAGGAGCTGGGCGTCGCCGACGTGGAGGTGAGCGGGGACCGGGTGACCGGTGACATCCCGTCGGCCGGAACCGATATGGCGGACCTCAACACCGCTCTCGTACGGGAAGGCGTCCGGGTCAGGTCCTTCGGCGTCGAACGGGCCTCCTTGGAGGACGCCTTCGTCGCACTCACCGGAGAGGGTTTCGATGTCGCAGGCTGAGACGTCCCGGCAGGAGACGCAGCAGGGTCCGGCGGCACCGCCCGGGGCCGTACCGCAGGAACCGGCACGGCAGGACCCGGCGCCCCGGGGCGCCGGGCCGCGGCAGTCCGGCGGATCCGGCGAGCCGCGCGCCCTGTACCCGCGCCGTCAGCTCGGCCTCTTCCGTTCCGAGCTGACCATCACCTTCCGCCGCTGGCGCACCCTCGCTCTGCTCGCCGTACTGGCCGCGGTCCCGGTCCTCATCGGTATCGCCGTCAAGCTGGAGACGGACCACGGTTCCACGGCCCGCGATCCCAGCGGCAACGGCCCCGCCTTCCTCACCGACATCACCAACAACGGCCTGTTCCTGGTCTTCGCTGCGCTCGCCGCGACCCTCCCGGTCTTCCTCCCGATGGCGATCGGAGTCATCGCGGGGGATTCCGTGGCGGCTGAGGCCAGTGCGGGGACGCTCCGCTATCTGCTGGTCGCCCCGGCCGGGCGGACGCGGCTGCTGCTCGCCAAGTTCGTCTGCGCCGTGGCCTTCTGCCTGGCAGCGACCCTGACCGTGGCGGCCTCCGCGCTGGCGGTGGGGGCGCTGCTCTTCCCGCTCGGCGATGTCACGACGATCTCGGGGACCCAGATCTCCTTCACCGACGGCCTCGGCCGGGCAGCGCTGATCTCGGCCGTCGTCGCCGCATCGCTCATCGGAGTCGCGGCCGTCGGTCTGTTCGTCTCCACCCTCACCAGCAGCGGAATCGCCGCGATGGCGACGACGGTCGGCCTGGTGATCACGGTGCAGATCCTGGACGGGATCCCGCAGCTGCACGCGATCCAGCCGTATCTGTTCCCGCACTACTGGCTGTCCTTCGCGGACCTGCTGCGCGCGCCGGTCTACTGGGACGAGATCGTCAAGAACCTCGGCCTGCAGGGCCTGTATGCCGTGGTGTTCGGCTCGGCGGCCTGGGCGCGGTTCACCACGAAGGACATCGCGGCTTGACCAGAAGCGGACGGGACGAGCGGGGGAAGGAGAAAGGGAGGGCACGTGCCGTACCGAGAAGCCGTCCCCCGACGCGGCTCGACACGACACGTACCGTTTCCCCACCCGTATTCTCGGGTGTCCACCTTCCGCTGTCAAGACGCTACGTATCGTCCCCGGCCGCGACCGGTGCACAGGCTCAGGTGAATAGACTCAAGCGGTGAACCTCACGCCCAATCCCGCGCGCCGGAGCGAGAAATCGCAGCAGGCGATTCTCGCGGCCGCCCTCGCGCTCTGTGTCGAGCGGGGGTACGCCCGCGCCACGATCGAGGCGATCGCCGCCCGTGCCGGTGTGAGCAAGAAGACGATCTACCGCTGGTGGCCGTCCAAGGGCGCCCTGCTGCTCGAAGCACTGGACCACGCGGTCATCCGGACCCGCCCGTTCCCCGACACCGGCGACCTCGCCGCCGATCTCCACTCCCAGATGACCGGAGTGGTGCGGCTCCTCGCGCATCCGCCGCTCGGCCCCGCGTACGCCGGGATCCTCACCGAGATCCAGTACGACGACGAACTCGCCAGGACCGTGCAGGAGCAGTTCATCGACCCGCGGGTCAAGGGCGCGACGGGCCGGCTGCGCAGCGCCCAGGAGCAGGGCGCGCTCCCCGTGGACGCCGACCTCAACCTTGCGGTGGAGCTGCTCTACGGGCCGCTCTACTACCGGCACTGCCTGCGCAGAACCCCGTACGACTCGGAGGAGATCACCCGGCTGATCGCCCATGTCCTGAAGGGGCTGGGCGGCTGAGAGCGGGGTCCAGCCGGGCAGCAGCCCCGGCAGCCAGGTCGGCTGGGTTCGGTACGGGGCCGGTCAGGCGGCGGGACCGGTGGCCGTCGGCTCATTCGACGCCGGACCCGCGGTGTCCGGCCCCGCGGCCTGTCCGCGGTCGTCTCCGGGTTCCTGTCCGCGCAACTGCTCCGGTGCCTGCTCCCGCTCCCGTACCTGCTCCCGCTTCCGTGCTTCGGCTGTCAGCTGCGCCGCACGTGCCCGTGTCCGGTGCGCGTTCCGCAGGGCGTCCCAGGTCAGGAGCGTCAGCGCCAGCCACACCAGCGCGAAGCCCGCCCATCGCTCCGGTGGCATCGCCTCGTGGAAGTACAGGATGCCCAGCCCGAACTGGAAGACCGGCGTCGAGTACTGGAGCAGCCCCAGCGTCGAGAGCGGTACCCGGATCGCCGCCGCGCCGAAGAGGACCAGCGGGACCGCGGTGACCAGGCCGGTCGACGCGAGGAGCGCTCCGTGGGCGGGGGAGCCGAACGTGGACTCGCCACTCGCGGTGAGGAACATCAGATACGCCAGCGCCGGCAGGAACTGCACCGCAGTCTCCGCTGCGAGCGACTCCAGGCCGCCGAGGTTCACCTTCTTCTTGACCAGCCCGTACGTCGCGAAGGAGAAGGCCAGCAGCAGCGAGGTCCACGGGGGCTTGCCGTATCCGACGGCGAGGACCAGCACGGCCACCACGCCCGTGGCGACGGCGGCCCACTGAGCGGGGCGCAGCCGTTCACCGAGCAGCAGGACCCCCATCGCTATGGTGACCAGCGGATTGATGAAGTAACCGAGCGAGGCCTCGACGACCTGACCGCTGTTCACGGCCCAGATGTAGAGGCCCCAGTTGACGCTGATGACGACTGCCGCGATGGCCACGAGTCCCAGTCGGCGGGGCGTACGGACGAGCTCGCCGATCCAGGCCCAGCGCCGCATCAGCAGCAGCGCGACCAGCACGACGCCCAGGGACCACACCATGCGGTGGGCCAGGATCTCCAGGGCGCCGGACGGTTTGAGCAGTGGCCAGAACATCGGGACGAGCCCCCACAGCACGTACGCCGCAGCGCCGTTCAGGAACCCTGCCCGCTGCTCGCTGGTGCCCTTCACGGGCCCTCCCCTGAAATCGTCCGACACCCGTCGAGTGCATGAGGCTTACGGAGTGAAGGTAACGGGAGGAGGGCCCGGCTGTCATGCCCGTGACGGCATACGGTCATGACAGCCGTACGGCCGTGCCGGTTTCATGGCGTGCCGGCTTTCCTCGGTCGCGCCGGCTTCTGTGGTCGTGCCCGCTCTACGGTCGCACCGGCCTTACGGTCACTCCGGCTTTACGCTGACGCCAGCGCGGCTGCGACGGAGGCGGCGATCGGGGTGGTGGGGCGCCCCGTCAGCCGGGCCAGGTCACCGCTCGTGCCGGCCAGCAGGCCGCGCTCGATGGCCGCGTCCACGTCCGCGAGGATCGCCGCGAATTCCTCCGGGAGACCCGCGCCGACCAGGATCTCCTGGTGCGTGGCCGCCGGGACGTTGCGGTACGCGATCTCCTTGCCGGAGGCATTCGCGACCTCGGCCGCGTACTCGGCGAAGGACCAGGCGATGTCGCCGCTCAGCTCGTAGACCTTGCCCAGGTGGCCGTCCGACACGAGGACGGCAGCGGCGGCTGCCGCGTAGTCCGCGCGGGCGGCCGACGCGACCCGGCCGTCGCCCGCGTTGGTGACGACGGCGCCGTGTTCGAGGACCGGCGTGAGGTTCCCGGTGTAGTTCTCGTTGTACCAGCCGTTGCGCAGGAAGGTGTACGGAAGCCCGGAGTCCAGGATCAGCTGCTCGGTCACCTTGTGCTCGGCGGCCAGCTGGAAGTCGGCGTCGGGGCCGCCCAGTATTCCCGTGTACGCGAGCTGTGCGACGCCCGCCGCCTTCGCCGCACCGATGACCGCGGTGTGCTGCGGCACGCGCCGGCCGACCTCGCTGCCGGAGATGAGGAGCACGCGCTCGCCCGCGCGGAACGCCCCGTCGAGGCTCGCCGGGTCGTTGTAGTCGGCGACCCGCAGCTCGACGCCGCGCGCCGCCAGGCCGGCGGCCTTCTCCTTGCTGCGGACGACGGCGGCGACCTGGTCCGCGGGGACCCTGCCGAGCAGCTCATCGATGACGAGGCGGCCGAGGGCCCCGGTGGCTCCGGTGACGACGATGCTCATGAGGTGATGTGCTCCCTGGGATTCGGGTGGTGAGAGTGGTTCGGGTGATGAGAGCGGTTCAGATTCTGTGGGTGGTTTGTGCGGTTCCACGCCCTCTGGAGCTCACCATACGACCGGTACTAACTATCGGAAAGTACCCACTTTGAAGTAAGGTACTGGTATGGGCGTAAGTGAAGTGGTGGGAGGACCGGCGGGTGAGCCGGTGAGTGTGAGTGACGCGGCGGCGGCCCGGTCCGCGCCGGACGTCAACCGGGCGATGTGCCCCTCGCGTCTGATCCTGGAGCACGTCACCAGTCGCTGGGGTGTGCTCGTCCTCGCCGCGCTCCTGGAGCGTTCGTACCGCTTCAGTGAGCTGCGCCGGGAGGTGGGCGGGGTCAGCGAGAAGATGCTCGCCCAGACACTGCAGACACTGGAGCGGGACGGCTTCGTGGACCGCGACGCCAAACCGGTCATCCCGCCGCGCGTGGACTACTCGCTCACGCCCCTCGGCAAGGAGGCCGCCGAGCAGGTGTGGGGGCTCGCCCGGTGGACCGAGCGGCGGATCGACGAGGTGTTCACGGCGCGCGAGGCATACGACAAGGCCCGGTCCTGACGCAGCAGAACCGGGCCCGGCGCGGCGTCCGTCGACGCCTGATCCGTACTTCTCAATCCGTACTCAGCCGGTACTCAGCCCGTACGCATCCGCACTCAACACGCATTCAGCCTGCGACGGTCCAGGTGTCTTTGCCGGCGAGGAGGGCGGCGAGGTCGCCCTTGCCGTGCTGTTCGACGGCCGTTTCGAGCTGGGTGCTCATCAGGGTGTCGTACACGGGCCGTTGGACGTCGCGGAGCACCCCGATGGGGGTGTGGTGGAGGGTGTCGGGGTCGGCGAGGCGGGAGAGGGCGAAGGCGGTGGTCGGCGACGTGGCGTGCGCGTCATGGACCAGGATCCGTGATTCGTTCTCCGGGGTGACGTCCACGACTTCGAGGTCGCCGGTGGTGTGGTCGCGGATGACGCCCTTGGGGGCTTCGGGGGGGCCGAAGCGGATGGGCTGCCCGTGTTCCAGGCGGATGACGGCCTCTTGGGCCTGTTCGCGGTCCTTGAGGGCGTCGAAGGCGCCGTCGTTGAAGATGTTGCAGTTCTGGTAGATCTCGACCAGCGCCGTGCCGGGATGGTCGGCCGCCGCGCGCAGCACGCTCGTGAGGTGTTTGCGGTCGGAGTCCACTGTGCGTGCGACGAAGGACGCTTCGGCGCCGATGGCCAGCGAGACCGGGTTGAACGGCGAGTCGAGGGAGCCCATCGGCGTCGACTTGGTGATCTTCCCGACCTCGGACGTCGGCGAGTACTGGCCCTTGGTCAGCCCATAGATCCGGTTGTTGAAGAGGAGGATCTTGAGGTTGACGTTGCGGCGCAGGGCGTGGATGAGGTGGTTGCCGCCGATGGAGAGGGCATCGCCGTCGCCGGTGACGACCCAGACGGACAGGTCGCGGCGGGAGGTGGCGAGGCCGGTGGCGATCGCGGGCGCGCGGCCGTGGATGGAGTGCATCCCGTAGGTGTTCATGTAGTACGGGAAGCGGGAAGAGCAGCCGATGCCGGAAATGAAGACGATGTTCTCTTTGGCCAGGCCGAGTTCGGGCATGAAGCCCTGTACGGCGGCGAGGACGGCGTAGTCGCCGCAACCCGGGCACCAGCGGACTTCCTGGTCGGACTTGAAGTCCTTCATGGACTGCTTCGCCTCGGCCTTGGGCACCAGGTTCAGGAGTTCGTTGGTGTCAGGCATCGATGGCCTCCTTGAGTGCCGTCGCGAGCTGTTCCGCCTTGAACGGCATGCCGTTGACCTGGTTGTAGGAGACGGCGTCCACGAGGTATTTCGCCCGGATGAGGAGGGCGAGCTGGCCGAGGTTCATCTCCGGGATCACGATTTTCTCGTAACCCTTCAGGATCTCGCCGAGGTTGGCGGGGAAGGGGTTGACGTGGCGCAGATGGGTCTGCGCGATCGGGATGCCGTCCGTGCGCAGCCGGCGTACCGCCGCGGTGATCGGCCCGTACGTCGAACCCCAGCCGAGGACCAGGGTGCGCGCCCCGTCCGGGTCGTCGACGTGCAGGTCCGGGATCTGGATGCCGTCGACCTTGGCCTGGCGGGTGCGGACCATGAAGTCGTGGTTGGCGGGGTCGTAGGAGATGTTCCCGGTGCCGTCCTGCTTCTCGATCCCGCCGATACGGTGTTCGAGCCCGGGTGTGCCGGGCACCGCCCAGGGGCGGGCCAGGGTCTGCGCGTCGCGCTGGTACGGCCAGAACACATCGGTGCCGTCGGCGAGCTGATGGTTGGGCGCCGTCGCGAACTGCACCCGCAGGTCGGGCAGTTCGCCGGCCTCGGGGACGCGCCAGGGCTCGGAGCCGTTGGCGAGGTAGCCGTCGGAGAGCAGGAAGACCGGCGTCCGGTACGTCACGGCGATCCGGGCGGCGTCCAGAGCGGCGTCGAAGCAGTCCGCGGGGGTTTTCGGTGCGATGACCGGGACGGGAGCTTCGCCGTTGCGGCCGAACATGGCCTGCAGGAGGTCGGCCTGTTCGGTCTTGGTGGGCAGGCCGGTGGAGGGGCCGCCGCGCTGGATCGCGATGACCAGCAGGGGCAGTTCCAGTGAGACGGCCAGCCCGATGGTCTCGGACTTGAGCGCCACGCCGGGGCCCGACGTGGTGGTCACCCCGAGGGACCCGCCGAAGGAGGCGCCCAGGGCCGCGCCGATCGCGGCGATCTCGTCCTCGGCCTGGAAGGTCCGCACGCCGAAGTTCTTGTGCTTGGACAGTTCGTGCAGGATGTCGGATGCCGGAGTGATCGGGTACGAGCCGAGATACAGGGGCAGGTCCGCCTGCCGGCCCGCGGCGACCAGCCCATAGGACAGGGCCAGGTTTCCGCTGATGTTGCGGTAGGTCCCGGCCGGGAACGCGGTGGCGGCCGGCTCGACCTCGTACGAGACGGCGAAGTCCTCCGTCGTCTCACCGAAGTTCCAGCCGGCCCGGAACGCGGCGACGTTCGCCTCCGCGATCTGCGGCTTCTTCGCGAACTTCGCCCGCAGGAACTGCTCCGTGTTCTCGGTGGGCCGGTGGTACATCCACGACAGCAGCCCCAGCGCGAACATGTTCTTGCTGCGCTCGGCCTCCTTGCGGGAGAGCCCGAACTCCTTGAGCGCCTCGATCGTCAGCGTCGTCAGCGGCACCGGGTGGACCTGGTAGGCCTCCAGGGACCCGTCGTCAAGGGGCGAGGTCAGGTAGCCGACCTTCGCCATCGGCCGCTTCGTGAACTCGTCGGTGTTCACGATGATGTCCGCACCGCGTGGTACGTCGGCGATGTTCGCCTTGAGCGCGGCGGGGTTCATCGCTACGAGGACGTTGGGCGCGTCCCCGGGGGTGAGGATGTCGTGGTCGGCGAAGTGCAACTGGAACGAGGAGACCCCGGGCAGGGTGCCTGCGGGCGCGCGGATCTCAGCGGGGAAGTTCGGCAGCGTCGAGAGGTCGTTCCCGAAGGACGCGGTCTCCGAAGTGAACCGGTCTCCCGTCAGCTGCATCCCGTCACCCGAATCCCCCGCGAACCGGATGATCACCCGGCTCAGCCGGCGTACCTCCTTGGCGCCGCTGCCCTCTTCGGCGCTGCCTTCTTCGGCGCTGCCCTGTTTGTCCATCAGGCCGGAGGCATCGCTGTCGATCAGAAAGGCGCGTTGTTCCCCGACAACGGCCTCATCGGATCCGTCGGCCTGCTCGGCTGGGCTACTGACCTGGCTGGTCACTGAACTGGACCTCCCTCGGGCGGCTGCTCGGATGCGCCCGGCTGCCCGGGCACACCGGACCCCACCCTACGACGGTAAGGGTGGCCTTCCCTGGAAGGCTCATAGGGTGGACGCCTTTTTGGGACATCGAATTGCCCGGATTTAATGCCATTGGAACCGCCCCTCCGGCCCTTCGGTGTCATCAGACGCTTGCGCTGGGTGCTCATCCTTTGGATCTAGGACCTGCCCGGGGCCGCTCCCGTGATACGGCCCCGACCTCGCTATCTGACAGGGTGTCAGGTAATTACGAGTTCAGATAGGTCAGCACGGCGAGCACCCGACGGTGATCCCCGTCACTCGGGGAGAGCCCGAGCTTCAGGAAGATATTGCTGACGTGCTTCTCCACCGCCCCGTCGCTGACCACCAACTGCCTCGCCACCGCCGAGTTCGTACGGCCCTCGGCCATCAGCCCCAGCACCTCGCGCTCGCGCGGAGTCAGCCCGGCCAGCACGTCCTGCTTGCGGCTGCGGCCCAGCAGCTGCGCCACGACCTCGGGGTCGAGGGCCGTCCCGCCCTGCGCCACCCGCACCACGGCGTCCACGAACTCCCGGACCTCGGCGACCCGGTCCTTCAGCAGGTAGCCGACGCCCCGGCTCGATCCGGCCAGCAGCTCGGTGGCGTACTGCTCCTCCACGTACTGCGACAGGACCAGCACCCCGATTCCCGGGTACTCCTTGCGGAGCCGTACGGCCGCCCGGACCCCCTCGTCGGTGTGGGTGGGCGGCATCCGTACGTCCGCGACCACCACATCCGGCAGCGCCTCCTGCGCCGCCAGGTCCCCGACCGTCTTGATCAGTGCTTCCGCGTCCCCGACACCGGCGACGACGTCGTGACCGAGGTCCGTCAACAACCGGGTCAGGCCCTCCCGCAGCAGCACTGAATCCTCGGCGATGACCACTCGCACTCTGTCCTCCACGACGCTGAAGCCCCCCACTTGGTAAAAGTTCCTGCCTGCGCACACCAGCATCCCAGCATCGGGGGCCGAACGGGCGGGAGCTCGGACTATCGGGCGGGGGCGGGGTCGCGGGCTGTCGGACGCGGCGGTAGCGGGGGAGCGGGTCGGCCGCGTAGGGGTTCAGGCGCGGTGCGTTCAGTAGGGGTGCGTTCAACACGGGTGGGTCAGTCGCGTAGAGGCGGGTTCAGTCGCGCCAGGGCAGTTCGGCGGTGACGGTCGTCGGGCCTCCGGCCGGCGAGTCCACGACCAGCAGCCCGTCGACCGCGTCGAGCCGCTCCGCGAGCCCCGCCAGACCGCCGCCACCCGCACCAGCGGCGAGGTCACCCCCGGGCCCGGCGGCGCCGCCCCGGCCGTTGTCGGTCACCTGGAGCATGATGCGGTTGTCCACCCGCCAGACGTCCACGCTCGCGCGGGTGGCCCGGGAGTGCTTGCTGATGTTCTGGAGGAGCTCCGAGACGGTGAAGTACGCGATGCCCTCGATGGCCGCAGCCGGCCTGGCCGGCAGGTCCACCTCCACCTGCACCGGCACCGTGCACCGCGAGGCGACCGAGGAGAGTGCCGCGTCGAGCCCGCGGTCGGTCAGGACGGCCGGGTGGATACCGCGGGCCAGATCGCGCAGCTCCTGCAGCGCTATCTTGACCTCGCCGTGCGCCTCGTCGACCATCCGGGCCGCCGCCTCCGGGTCCGCCGTCAGCTTCTCCTTCGCCAGACCGAGGTCCATGGCGAGCGCCACCAGCCGGGCCTGTGCCCCGTCGTGCAGATCCCGTTCGATGCGGCGCAGATCCGCCGCGGCAGTGTCCACGACCACCCCGCGGTCCGACTCCAGCTCGGTGACCCGGGTGTCCAGGCGCGACGGGCCGAGCAGCCCGAGCACCATCATCCGGTCGACCCCGGCCAGTCCGCGGATCACCCAGGGGGTGGCGAGGACGAAGGCCAGACCGCTGAGGGCGGTCAGGGTGATCTCGAAGGGGCTGTCGAGGTAGACGCTGTGCGTCGCGTCGCCGTACAGCTGGATGCCGCTCGTGTTCGTGTAGGCCGGGAAGACCCACTGCCACAGCGGGTACGTCAGCATCGACCAGGCGAACGTCCACAGGACCACCGACACCACGAAGGCGAAGACCGCCCACGGGAAGTGCACCAGTGAGTACAGCAGGTGCCGCCAGGACGCCCCGCTCTTCAGGACGGCGCCCGCCCACGACATCATGCCGCCGGTCCTGCCCCGGACCGGCGCGGGGTCCGCGATGTCGACCCGGAGCAGCGCCCGTGCCCTGGCCCGCTCCATCACCCCGAAGCCCCGGCACATGGTCAGACCCACGGCGAGCAGCGGGATGCCGACGAAGGTCACCAGCAGGCCCGCGCTCAGCGAGAACATCGTGATCCCGACGGTGAAGAGCACGATGCTGATAGGCAGTGAGAGCAGCAGATATCCGAACTCACGCCAGGTACGGCCCTCGAACGGCGCACGCAGCACCGCTGGCACGCGGTGGTCCCGGGTGGTGATGCCGTGATCCGTGGCCATGGCGGTGTCCGTTTCTCTTCGTCTTCTCGGTGTTGATGTTGGTGTTGGAGCCGGTGTCTGTGCCGGTGTTGGTGTTGGTATCTGTGCCGGCGTCGGTGATTGGCCGGCTGCCTGTGTCCATGCTCCCGCCCCGGACCGCCGCCGACCATGAGGAGGGGCACCGTCTTCGACCGGGGGTTTTCCCTACCCCCGGGGTGAAGACAGTGCCCCGGTCAAGCCGTACCGCTTCAGGCCGCGCCCCTTCGGACACCGCCCCTCAGGGCCACGCCTTCTCGGCCCATGCCCCGTCGGACAGTGCCCGGTCAGACAGTGCCCCGTCCGGCGGCGCTCCGTCCCCGCGTCAGCCGCGGTCGCGCCAGGGCAGCTCCGCCGTCACCGTGGTCGGTCCGCCGGCCGGTGAGTCCAGTACGAAGAGGCCGTCCACCGCACCCAGCCGGTCGGCGAGCCCCGCCATGCCCGTACCGCCGTCGAGCCGCGCCCCGCCGCGCCCGTTGTCCTCGACCCGGATCAGCAGCCGGTCGGCCGCGCGCCACACCTCCACCGAAGCGGAGCGCGCCTGGGCGTGCTTGCTGACGTTCTGCAGGAGTTCCGAGACCGTGAAGTACGCGATGCCCTCGATCGCCTCGGCCGGCCGCTCCGCCAGATCGACATGCACCCGGACCGGGGCCGTGCACCGCGAGGCGATCGAGGAGAGCGCCGCGTCCAGCCCGCGGTCGGTCAGGACGGCCGGGTGGATACCGCGGGCCAGGTCACGCAGCTCCTGCAGCGCCAGTTTGACCTCGCCGTGCGCCTCGCCGACCATCACGGCCGCCGCGTCCGGGTCCTCCAAAAGCTTCTCCTTGGCCAGGCCGAGCCCCATGGCGAGCGCCACCAGCCGGGCCTGTGCCCCGTCGTGCAGATCCCGTTCGATGCGGCGCAGATCCGCCGCGGCAGTGTCCACGACCACCCCGCGGTCCGTCTCCAGCTCGGCGATCCGGCGCTCCAGCTCGTCGGAGGGGGAGAGGAGCCCGCGGACCATGGCCCGGTCGGCGTTGGCCAGACCGCGCGCGATGAACGGCAGCACCGGCCAGAGCACGAACAGACTGGTCAGGACCAGGGAGAACGTCAGCACGCCCCACGGCAGACGGATGAATCCGTACAGCATCGTCCGCCAGCCCACCGGGTCCTTGAGGCTCATCCACAGCCTGGTGAAGAAGCTGCCACCGCGCTTGACGAACAGCGGGCTCGGCTCCTCCACCCGGACGCCCAGCAGCGCCCGCGTACGGGCCCGCTCCACCCGGCCGAGCTGCCGCGCCCCGAGCAGTCCGAGCGCGAGCAGCGGCAGGCCCACCACGGTGACCGCCAGGCCGCCGCCCAGGGCAATCATGAACAGCACGTAAACAAAGCCGACGATCGCAGCCGGCAGGTTCGTCAGGAGATGGGCGATCTCCTTCCAGGTGAACCGGTCGAACGCGAAGCGCGCGGGCGGTGGCCGGTCGGAGTCGAGCCGACGGGAGTTGATCGCGGTCATGCGCCAAGAGTGCCGGGCCCCCGGGGCGGATGCCATGGGGCGGCTGGGTGGGATGAATGTAGGGATAACCCCACCATGCGGCGGGCCCCGTGCCGGACGCTGTGCCGGATCCGGCTGCTTACCAAGTGTTTATCAGGGCCTAGACTCCCGTGCGTACGGATCGTCGAACGTGGCGAATGTGACGGACGAGGCGACGAAAAGGGCGCAGGGAGCGAGGGCCGGACGTGCCGGGACCGACCGTTGCCGCGGCGGGCCGAGCGGTTCTCGCCGCGAGCCAGACGGGCCACGCGGGCCAGACGGGCCACGCGGATTACGCGGCTCGCGCTGAGAGCTCGGGCCACTCGGGCTACTCGGAGTACTTCCACATGTACTCGGTCGTCGGTGTCATCGCGGTCGTCGGCGTGCTCTTCGTCGCCGTGGCCTTCGGTGCCGGACGGCTGCTGCGGCCCGTGGTGCCGACCCCCGAGAAGCTGCTGACGTACGAGTGCGGCGTCGACCCCGTCGGCGAAGGGTGGGCGCACACCCAGGTCCGCTACTACGTCTACGGCTTCCTCTACGTGATCTTCGCGGTGGACTCGATCTTCCTCTTCCCGTGGGCGACGGTCTTCGCGGCCGACGGATACGGGGCGGCGACGCTGGTGGAGATGTTCATCTTCCTCGGTTTCCTGGCCGTGGGACTGCTCTACGCATGGAAGAAGGGCGTCCTCGAATGGACGTGACGAACCCCGTCGATCTGCCGGACCCGCAGCTGCCGGAAAGCCAGTCACCGGCCGGCCACCCGCAGGCCGGCCAACTGCCCGAAGCCGCCCGCCCGCAGCGGCTCGGAGTGCTCTCCCGGCTGGCCCCCGAACCCATGAAGGTGGTCCTCAACTGGGGCCGCCGCTACAGCCTGTGGGTCTTCAACTTCGGTCTCGCCTGCTGTGCCATCGAGTTCATCGCGGCCTCCATGGCCCGGCACGACTTCATCCGGCTCGGCGTGATCCCGTTCGCTCCGGGGCCACGCCAGGCCGACCTGATGATCGTCTCCGGCACGGTGACGGACAAGATGGCCCCCGCGGTCAAGCGGCTGTACGAGCAGATGCCCGAACCGAAGTACGTCATCTCCTTCGGCGCCTGCTCCAACTGCGGTGGCCCGTACTGGGACTCGTACTCCGTGACCAAGGGCGTCGACCAGATCATCCCCGTCGACGTGTACGTACCCGGCTGCCCGCCCCGCCCCGAGGCGCTCCTCCAGGGCATCCTGAAGCTCCAGGAGAAGATCGCCAGGGAGTCGCTGGGCGAGCGCTACTCCGCGCCCTCCACCGCCCAGTTGACCAGCGGCCTCATCGCCCCGCCGCCGGCACCGGGGGCAGGCCAGTGACGCACCCGTACGACCGGCTCCCCGAAGCCGTCACCGAACTCTTCGGCGAGGAAGCCACCGCCGGGCACAGCTACGACCTGCTCACCGTCGACATACCGGCCGCCTCCTGGCTCGGCGCCCTGGAGACGGCCAGGGACCGGCTCGGCTGCACGTACTTCGACTGGCTGTCCGCCGTCGACGAACCGGACACCGGCTTCCGGGTCTGCGCCCACGTCGTGGCACTCGAAGGCCGTACGGTGCGCCGCCTGCTCGTACGCACCACGGTCCCGCACACCGCACCGGTCCTGCCGTCCGCCGTCGGGATCTACGCGGGCGCGAGCTGGCACGAACGCGAGACGCACGAGATGTTCGGCGTCGCCTTCACCGACCATCCGCACCTGGTGCCGCTCCTGCTGCCCGAGGGCTTCGAAGGCCACCCGCTGCGCAAGGACTTCGTCCTCGCGGCCCGCGTCGTGAAGGCATGGCCGGGCGCGAAGGAGCCGGGAGAGTCCACGGCCGGTCACGGAGCGGGGGCCGGGGGTGCGAAGCGCCGCCAGATGCTGCCGCCCGGCGTCCCCGACCCGAACGAGTGGGGCCCGCAGAAGGGCCAGCTCCCCCCGGCCCCGGCCCGCCCGGCACGCGCCGCACGCGCGGCGGGCGACCGCCCGGCCCGGCGCGCCCGCAGTGTGAACGAGGGCTCCACAAGCCAGTCACCGGCCACGGCGGGGGAGGAGGAGACCCCCCGGACCCGGGGCCAGGCCTCGGCTGCCCAGGCCCAGGCCCCGGCTGAGGGAACGGCCCCCGCTGAGGGAACGGCACCGGCGAGCGCGGAGGCCCCGGCTTCGTCTCCGGGAGCTCCTGCTGGGAGGACGCCCGCCGGGCGCAGACCGGCCGGTCCGCGGCGGAGCCGGAGTGTGTCCGAGGGGTCCACATCCCAGCGGGCGGCGGAGACCACACCCCCGGCGGGCAGCGACGACGCGCCGTGGCGCAACGCCCGCCCGGCCTTCGAGCCGCAGCAGGATCCGCCCACGGAGGACGGGCCCACCGACGACAAGGCACCTGAGCGCGCGCCCGAGCCCGAGCCCGAGCCCCAGCCTGAAACCGCACCCGAGCCCGAGCCCGAGTCCCAGCCCGAAACCGCGCCCGAGTCCGAAACCGGTCCCGGGCGCCGACCCGAAACCGAACCCCACCCCGACACCCCCGCCGGAGGCGATACCGCGTGAACGACGTACTCGACGTCGCCATCCGGCTGGTCGTCGTCTTTGTCGCCTTCCTCGTCCTCCCGCTGCTCGTGGGCCAGGCCGAGCACAAGGTCATGGCCCATATGCAGGGCCGTCTCGGCCCCATGTACGCGGGCGGATTCCACGGCTGGGCCCAGCTCGTCGCGGACGGGGTGAAGTTCGCGCAGAAGGAAGACGTCGTCCCGGCGGATGCCGACCGGCGGATCTTCCAACTCGCCCCCGCCGTCGCCCTGCTCCCGTACCTGCTTGTCCTGCTGGTCATTCCGGTCGGACCGGGCGAAGGCGCGGTCGGCCAGGTCGTCGACGCGGGGATCTTCTTCGTACTTGCCGTCATGGGCGTCGGTGTTCTCGGCTCGCTCATGGCGGGCTGGGCGTCGGCCAACAAGTTCTCGCTCCTCGGCGGAATCCGCACCGCCGCGCAGCTCCTCGCGTACGAACTGCCGATGCTGCTCGCCGCTGCCTCCGTCGCGATGGCGGCCGGAACGGTCTCCCTGCCCGGCATCCTGGACGCGTTCGCCTGGTGGTGGATCCCGTGGCAGATCGTCGGCGGCCTGGTCTTCTTCACGGCGGGGCTGGCCGAACTCCAGCGTCCGCCCTTCGACATGCCCGTCGCCGACTCGGAGATCATCTTCGGCGCCTACACCGAGTACACGGGGCTGCGCTTCGCGCTCTTCCTGCTCTCCGAGTACGCGGGCATCGTCATCCTCTGCGGTCTCACCGCGGTGCTCTTCCTCGGCGGCTGGCACGGCCCCTGGGGCAGCGACGGGCTCGGCTGGGTCTGGATGCTCCTCAAGACGGCCGTCCTGGCCTTCGGCGTGATCTGGCTCCGTGTGACCTATCCGCGGCTCCGGGAGGACCAGCTCCAGAAGCTGGCCTGGACCGTACTCATCCCGCTGGCTCTCGCGCAGATCGCGCTCACCGGCATTGTGAAGGTGGCGATCGGCTGATGCCTCCCGTTCCCGGTTCCGGTCTGGCCAAGGGCCTGGCCGTGACGCTCCGCACGATGACGAAGAAGACGGTCACCGCGCAGTACCCGGACGTCCAGCCCGAACTCCCGCCCCGCTCCCGCGGCGTCATCGGGCTGTTCGAGGAGAACTGCACCGTCTGCATGCTCTGCGCCCGCGAGTGCCCCGACTGGTGCATCTACATCGACTCCCACAAGGAGACGCTCCCGGCGGCCGCGCCGGGCGGACGCGAGCGGAGCCGCAACGTCCTCGACCGTTTCGCGATCGACTTCGCGCTCTGCATGTACTGCGGTATCTGCATCGAGGTGTGCCCTTTCGACGCGCTGTTCTGGTCCCCGGAGTTCGAGTACGCCGAGACGGACATCCACGAACTCACTCACGAGCGCGACAAACTCCGCGACTGGATGTGGACCGTGCCGGCGCCCCCCGCGCTCGACCCGGCGGCCGAAGAGCCCAAGGAGATCGCCGCCGCACGCAAGGCGGCGGACAAACTCGAAGCCGCCCAACAGGCCGGGCAGGAGGGGGAGGCGTGAGTCGCGCAGCAGACGCGGTCGCCGTCGCAGCCGCAGCCCACCCCGGGTTCCTGTCCCCGTCGGGCGTCGAGATCGCGTTCGTCCTCGTCGGCATCGCCACCTTCGGCGCGGCGGTCCTCACCGTCACGACCCGGCAGCTGGTGCATGCTGCGCTCTGGCTTATCGTGGCGCTCGGCGGTCTCGCCGTCGAATACCTGCTGCTGACAGCCGAGTTCATCGCCTGGGTGCAGGTTCTGATCTACGTCGGCTCCGTCGTCGTCCTCCTGCTCTTCGGACTGATGCTCACCAAGGCCCCCATCGGCCGTTCCCCGGACGCCGATTCGGAGAACCGCTGGGTGGCGCTCGCGGTGGCCGGCGCGGCGGCCGCCTCACTCGTCTGGGTGGTCGTCGACGCGTTCCGTACGACCTGGATCAACCTCCACGGACCGGTCCAGGGCTCCACCAAGGCCTCCGGCGAGTCCCTCTTCCGCAACTGGGTCCTGCCCTTCGAAGCGCTCTCCGTGCTCCTCCTCGCCGCCCTGGTCGGTGCGATCGTCCTGTCCCGGAAGAACAGCGCAGCCGGGAAAGACAGCGGAGCAACCCGCAGCAGCGCAACCGGGAGCAGCGCAGCCGAGAACAGCAGGGAGCAGCGCTGATGCATCTCGTCTATCCCGCCGTGCTCGCAGCCCTCCTCTTCTGCACCGGGCTGTACGGAGTCCTCGCCCGCCGCAACGTCATCTTGATCCTGATGTCCGTCGAGCTGATGCTCAACGCCGTCAACCTCAACCTCGTCGCCTTCGACGTCTGGCTGCGCGACAAGCTCCACTCCGGGCAGGCGCTCACCCTCTTCACGATCGCCATCGCCGCCGCCGAGATCGGCATCGGCCTCGCGATCGTCCTGGCGGTCCACCGGAACCGGGGTACGACGGACATCGACAAGCTCCGCGACACCGCCGAATCACCGGACCCGGACGACCCGGAAGAGCCGCAAGGCCCCGATGGCCCGGACGACCACGAAGGACCTCACCGCCCCCACGACCCCGACGGACCTGAAGACCGCGAGGAGAAGGCAGAGGCTGCCCCGTGACCACGACGACCCTCGCCGTCCTCGTTCCCCTCCTCCCTTTCCTGGGAGCCGTGGCGGGACTCCTGTCCGGCCGTGTCGCGCCCGGATTCGTCCGCCCGCTGGCCATCCTCCCGACGCTCGCCGCAGCCGCACTCGCGATCACCGTGGCCGTCCGGCAGGGCGGCGGCCAGGCCATCGACACGGCCACCCGGTTCACCCCCACCGGCTCCGTACCCATCGACCTGTCCCTGCACGTCGACGGCTTCGCCGCCCTCGTCGCCGTCCTGGTCGTGACCGTCGCCGGATGCGTGCAGATCTACTCGACCGCCTATCTTCGCGACGACCCGCGCTACCCCTCGTACGCCGCGATCGTCTCGCTCTTCACCTCCGCGATGCTGCTCGTCGTCTACTCGGGCGACCTGATGGTGCTGCTCGTCGGCTGGGAAGTCATGGGCATCTGCTCGTACTTCCTCGTCGGCCACTACTGGGAGACCGCCGAAGCCCGCTCCGCCTCACTCAAAGCCTTCCTGGTCACCAAACTCGGTGATGTCCCCTTCCTGATCGGCCTGTTCGCGCTCGCCACCGACGCCGGAACGTTCCGCATCACCGGCATCCTGCGGACCGTCTCCGACGGTGGCCTCCACCACCCCACACTGATCGCCCTGCTGCTGCTCGCCGGCGTCGCCGGGAAGTCCGCGCAGTTCCCGCTGCACACCTGGCTGCCCGACGCCATGGCGGGCCCCACCCCCGTCTCGGCCCTGATCCATGCGGCCACCATGGTCGCCGCCGGTATCTACTTCGTCGCCAGGCTGCTGCCCGTGTTCGCGGTATCCACGGCCGCCATGACCGTCCTCGCCGTCATGTCCGCGATCACCATGATCGGATCGGCGCTCGCCGCCCTCGCCCAGGACGACATCAAACGCGTCCTCGCCTACTCGACCATCGGGCAACTCGGCTATATGGCGGGCGCCCTGGCCGTCGGCGACCGCGGCGCCGCCGTCTTCCACCTCCTCTCGCACGGCGCGTTCAAGGCACTTCTCTTCCTCGGCGCCGGCGTTGTCATCCACGCCGCGGGCACCAACTCCCTGGCCGCCATGAGCCGTATGGACAGTCTGCCCAAGCGCATCCCCGACGCCTTCTGGACGATGACCATCGCCCTGCTCGCACTCGCCGCCATCCCGCCCTTCGCCGGATTCTTCTCCAAGGAGTCCGTCCTCGGCGCCGCCGAGAACACCGCGCTCGGCGAGAGCGCCATCGCCCCCGCTGGCGCCGGCTGGACCGTGCTGATCGCAGGACTCGTCACCGCCCTGCTGACCGCCGCCTACGCCACCCGGCTCTGGCTCCTCGCCTTCCGAGGCAAGGGCAGCGAAGCCCCCGACCAGGGCAAGCAGCCCCTCGCCATGAACGCTGTGCTCTGGCTCCTCGCCATCCCCACCATCGGCTTCGGCCTCACCGCCGGCCGCCTCAGCGGCTGGTTCGACGGCCAGAGCCTCGCCCCGACCCTCACCACCTCCGTTCTCGGAACCGGCGTCGCCCTCGTCGGCGGCCTCGTCACCTACGGCACCTGGCGCCACACCACGGCCATGGCCCAACAGCCCCCGATCGGCGCCATTACCGCCCACCCGGAGGCCGACCCCGGAACCGTCGAAGCCGAGGCCATCGCCACGCACCGCTCCGTCTACGGCAGCATCGCCTCGGCCCCCGACCCCCTCGACCCCGGCAGACTGCTCCTCGGCCCGCTCCACCGCCACGCGGCGACCGGCTTCCACCTCGACGCCCTCTACACCGGGGCCTTCGTACGCCCCGTACTCGCCGCGGCCCAACTGGTCCGCTTCCTGGACCGCGAGGTCATCGACACCTACGTACGCGGTGCGAGCGCGGTACCCCGCTGGCTGGGGGCCGCCTTCCGCCGGGCCCAGACCGGCAACCTGCAGACCTACCTCAGCGCCCTGCTCGCCGGATCCGTCGTCCTGGTGATCGCCGCCGTCGCCCTTGCCAACGCCTACGCCGGATCGTGAGCCGTGATCGATATCAGCGCATCCGTGATGCAGTTCCTTCTGGCGTTCATCGTCGCCGCACCGGCCATCGGCGCCGTCGCGGCGCTTCTGCCCGCACCGCCCGGACTGAGGGGCAGGACACCCCAGCAGGCCGTGCTCCGCCACGGTGTGGTCGTCACCGGCGCCGTGCTCATCGCCGCGGTCGTCCTCGCGCTCGGCTTCGACCGCGACCACCCGTCGAAGATGCAGGCCACCACCGACATCAGCTGGATCCCGGCGCTCCACGTCCGGATCCATCTGGGTACAGACGGCATCTCGCTCCCCCTTCTCGTACTGACCGCGCTGCTGACCTTCCTCTGCGCGCTCTACTCCTGCTTCAAGCCCCCCGCGGGCCCGTCCCCCAAGGCGTTCGTCGCTCTCGTCCTCCTCCTCGAATCGGGGACGCTCGCCACCTTCGCCGTCCTCGACCTGGTGCTCTTCTTCCTGGCCTTCGAGATGGTCCTCATCCCGATGTACTTCCTCATCGCCCGCTGGGGCGGCGCCGAACGCGCCGCCGCCGCCTGGAAGTTCATCCTCTACACCGTGCTCGGCTCCGTCGTCATGCTGCTCGGCATCCTCCTCATCGGCGTGAAAAGCGGCACACTCGACATGGTGGCACTCGCCACTGACAACGGCCGCGACCTCACCCACACCACCCAGGTCGTCGCGGTCCTCGCCATCGCCATCGGCCTCGCCGTGAAGACCCCGATGTGGCCGCTGCACAGCTGGCTCCCCGACGCCCACACCGCGGCGCCGACCGCCGGCTCGGTCCTCCTCGCCGGAGTCATGCTCAAGATGGGCACCTACGGATTCGTCCGCATCGCCCTGCCCATCGCGCCCGAAGGCATGCACACCTTCGCCCCCTACCTCGCCGCGTTCGCCGTCGTCGGCATCGTGTACGGATCGCTCGCCTGCCTCTCGCTCGCCCGACGAGGCAACAAGGGCGACCTCAAGCGGCTCATCGCCTACTCCTCCGTCGGACACATGGGCTTCGTACTCCTCGGTATCGCGTCGATGACCCCCACCGGTGTCAACGGCGCGCTCTTCGCCAACATCGCCCACGGCCTCATCACCGGGCTGCTCTTCTTCCTCGTCGGCGCCCTCAAGGACCGGTACGGCACCGCCGACCTCGACACGCTCGCCGGAGCCGCCGGCGCCGCCCTCTACGGCCGGGCGCCCCGGCTCGGCGGCCTCGTCGCCTTCGCCGCCGTCGCCTCGCTCGGACTGCCGGGACTCGCCGGGTTCTGGGGCGAGATGCTCGCCATGTTCGGCGCCTTCGATCCGGCGAGGGGGCTCAGCCGCCCCGCCTTCCTCACCTTCATGTCGCTCGCGGCCCTCGGCACCCTGCTCACCGCCGCGTACCTCCTCCTCGTCGTACGCCGCGTCTGCATGGGAAGCGCACCGCAGCTCACCCACGAAGCACCAGAAGCACCCCACGCATCAGAAGCACCAGAAGCACCCCGCGCATCAGAAGCACACGAAGACCCCGGGGCACGGGAAGCACAGCCCGCCCCCGCCGAGCCCGCCGCCCCCGCGACCGGCGGCAGCCGCCGGCACGCCGAGGGCCACGAGACGCAGGGCATCCGGGATATTCAAGACGCTCAGGACGTCCGTGACATCCAGGACCTCCAGGGCTACGAGCTCGCCACCTGGAGCCCGCTCGTCGCCCTCACCGTCCTCGCCGGCCTGTGGCCCGCGGCCCTCCTCGGCCTCTCCGACCCGGCCGTGCAGAAGCTCCTCGCAGGAGGCAAGGCATGACCTCCCTCGTCCAGTCCGTCGACTGGCTGGCGATCGCCCCGCCCGTCATCGTCGCCGTGACCGCGCTGATCATCCTTGTCGCCGACCTCTTCGTCCCCGACCACCGCAAGCCGCTCCTCGGCTGGACCGCGGTCGCCGGACTCGCCGCCGCCGTCCTCATGCTCCTGCCTCTGCGCCACGGCAACCGCTCCACCTTCTGCCTCACCACCGGTCACGGAGCCTGCAGCTACACCGCCGACCACTTCACCCTCGCCATCCAGCTGCTCGTACTCGGCGGCGCCCTGCTCACCGCACTGCTCTCGATGAGCGAGACCGGCGGCGACCGCCTCCCGGCCGGCGAATTCTGGTTCCTGCTGCTCGCCTCCGCCTCCGGAGCCGCGCTGCTGCCGGCGTCGCGGGACCTCGCCACCCTCGTCGTCGCCCTCGAAGTGGCCTCGCTGCCCGCCTTCGCCCTTGTCGGCCTCAAGCGCGGCGACCGCCTCTCCTCCGAAGCAGCCCTCAAGTTCTTCCTGTCCTCGGTCACCGCGACCGCAGTCACCCTGCTCGGCGTCAGCTTCGTCTACGCGGCCACCGGCACCCTGTACCTCACCCGCATCGCCACCGCCCAGGCCGCCCCGCAGCTCGACACCCTCGCCGAGGCCGGAGTCGTCCTCACCCTGGTCGGCTTCGCCTTCAAGACGGCCGTCGCGCCCTTCCACTTCTGGGCCCCCGACACCTACGTCGGCGCACCCCTGCCCATCGCCGCCTACCTCTCCGTCATCGGGAAGGCCGTCGGCTTCTCCGGGCTCATCCTCGTGACCGTCGTCGCCTTCCCCGGGTACGCCGACATCTGGGGCCCGGCCATCGCCGTCCTGGCGGCCCTCACCATGACCGTCGGCAACGCCGCCGCCCTGCGCCAGCAGGCCACCCGAGCCCACAGCGCCGTCCGGCTCCTCGCCTGGTCCTCCATCGGCCAGGCGGGGTACCTCCTGGTACCGATCGCCGCCGCCGGATACACCTCGGACCGCGAGACCGGCTCCACCGTGGCGTACGCCCTCATGTACGCCGTCGTGAACCTCGGCGCTTTCGCCACCGTGGCCCTCGTCGCCCGCTCCCGCCCCGGCAGACGCCTGAGCGACTACCACGGCCTCTACGCCACGCGGCCCTTCACCGCCCTGGCGCTCGCCTTCTTCCTGCTCTGCCTGGCCGGGCTTCCCCCCGGGATCATCGGCCTCTTCGCCAAGGTCACCGTCTTCCAGAGCGCGGTCGACGCGGGCCTCGGCTGGCTCGCCGCCGTCATGGCCGTCAACGTGGCCATCGCCCTGTACTACTACCTCCGCTGGACCGCTGTGCTGTTCCGCACACCCCCGGTCGCCGCGGTTCCGACCGGTTCCGCGACCGGCGACACCGCCCCCGGCCTGCGTGTCCCCGTGCCGCTCACCCTCACCGTCGCTCTCGCGGCCGCCGCCGGGGCCGTACTCTCGGTAGCCCCCCAGCTGGTCCTGCACTTCGCGTCCGGCAGCCTCTTCTGAGTTTTGCTACGGTCTTCCGCCGGGCTCACACCACGAACGGCGCTCCGGCGCACGCCCCGGGGCAGAGGCAGTACGACGCGGGAGAGCGGCACCGAGGGGCGCACCGGAGAGCGGCGCGCCGGGCTTCCGCAGTCACCGAAGCCACCGAGACCACCGAATCAAGGAGCAACCAGTGCTGAGCGGGTTCAAAGACTTCATCCTCCGCGGGAACGTCATCTCCCTGGCCATCGGTCTCGCCGTCGGATCCGCCTTCACGGCAGTCGTCACCGCACTCAGCACCGCCTTCATCACCCCCCTCATCGGCCTCGCCACCAGCTCCGCCATGGGCGACTTCAGCAAGGCCGAGTTCACCGTCGACGGCGCCCACTTCCGCTACGGCCTCCTCATCAACGCCGGAGTCGCCTTCCTCGTGACCGCCGCAGTCCTCTACTTCTGCGTCGTCGTCCCGCTGGCCAAGATCCAGTCCCGCTTCACCGCCGACAAGCCCGTGGACATCAAGGCGGCCCTCCGTGACTGCCCGTACTGCTACACCGAGATCCCGGCCGTCGCCTCCCGCTGCGCCCACTGCACCAGCCAGGTCGAGCCCGTGCCCGAGGCCCTGGCGCTGGTGAAGGTCCCCGCCCAGGGCTGACCCACCCGTACGGCGCACACCACGGGCCGCGCGCACAAGGGAACTAGCGTCCCTCGCCTGGCGTTGACCAGTGAGGGAGGGTCCACTGGACAGTGGACAGTGAACTGGGCCACTGAGCGAAGGTTCCCCGCCGCACGACTTGGAGGGCGTACCGTGCACCGCCGGCACAACGGGCTGAGGACCGCTGTCCTCCTCGGGGGGCTGTCCGCCCTCCTCATCGTCATCGGCAGCTTCTTCGGCCGTACGGGCCTGATCGTCGCGCTCGTCGTCGCGCTCGGCACCAACGCGTACGCCTACTGGAACAGCGACAAGCTGGCCCTGCGCGCCATGCGGGCCCGGCCCGTCAGCGAATTCGAGGCCCCGGCGCTCTACCGCATAGTCCGCGAGCTCTCCACCGCGGCCCGCCAGCCCATGCCCCGGCTCTACATCTCGCCGACCCAGGCACCCAACGCCTTCGCCACCGGGCGCAACCCGCGCAACGCCGCCGTCTGCTGCACCGAGGGCATCCTGCAGATCCTCGACGAACGCGAACTGCGCGGAGTCCTGGGCCACGAGCTCAGCCACGTCTACAACCGCGACATCCTGATCTCGTCCGTCGCCGGCGCCCTGGCCTCCGTCGTCATGTTCCTGGTCAACTTCGCCTGGCTCATCCCCGTCGGCCGCTCCGACGACGACGAGGGCCCGGGCCTGATCGGTATGCTGCTGATCATGATCCTGGGCCCGCTGGCCGCATCCCTCATCCAACTGGCCGTCAGCCGCTCACGCGAGTACGAGGCCGACGCGTCGGGTGCCCAGCTCACCGGCGACCCGCTCGCTCTCGCAGGCGCGCTGCGCAAGCTCGACGCCGGTACGAAACAGTTGCCGCTGCCCCCCGAGCCCCGGATCGAGACCGCGAGTCACATGATGATCGCGAACCCTTTCCGCCCCGGTCAGGGACTGTCCAAGGTGTTCTCCACACACCCGCCCATGGCGGAGCGCATCTCCCGACTCGAACAGATGGCAGGTCCCCGGACATGAAGACCATCCTCAACATCATCTGGCTCGTCCTGTGCGGCTTCTGGATGTTCCTCAGCTACTTCCTCGCGGGCGCGCTGCTCTGCATCACCATCATCGGCATCCCGTTCGGGATCGCCGCGTTCCGCATCGGTGTCTACGCGCTCTGGCCCTTCGGCTACATTGCGGTTGACCGCACTGACGCCGGAGCCCCGTCCTGCGTGGGCAACGTTCTGTGGCTGGTCCTCGCGGGCTGGTGGCTCGCACTCGGCCACATCTTCACCGGCATCGCCCTGTGCATCACCATCATCGGCATCCCCCTGGGCATCGCGAACTTCAAGCTGATCCCCGTCTCCCTGATGCCGCTGGGCAAGGAGATCGTCCCCACGGACCAGCCCTTCACCGCCCGCTGAGCAGCACCGGCCGGCGGCTCACCACGCCCACACCACCGATTCCTGTCACGACACGTCCGCGACCAGCCACGCAACCAGCAGTGCCGCCTCGACGTCCCTGTTTAAGACACCGAACGTTAGGCAGGCTCTGTTCATGGGAATCATCAGTTGGATCATCCTCGGACTGCTCGCAGGGGCCATCGCCAAGTTCCTGCTCCCCGGCCGTGACCCGGGCGGTCTCGTCGGCACCACCCTCATAGGCATCGTGGGGGCCTTCGTCGGCGGATGGGGCGCCTCGCATTTCTTCAACCACCCGGTGGCGAAGCACTTCTACGACGGCGCGACGTGGATCTCCGCCATCGTGGGCGCACTTGTCCTGCTGATCGTCTACCGGCTGCTCTTCGGTAACTCCCGCTCACACCGCTGACCGGCACCCTGCGCTGACCGCGCACCCGGATACCCGGGCGGCCCGGGACACCACTGATCGCCCGTGGCCGTCGCTGATCACCGGTGGTCGGAACTGATCATCCGAGCGGTCGGCACTGATCACCCGCGGTCGGCAGGGCCACCGAGCCCCGTCTCTCGCAGTGTGATGTTCAGCCGCCCGCCCAGCAGCCCCACCGCCGGATCAGCCGTCTCCGGAAGGACCTTCGGGACACCGTGGTACGCGAACCGCGAAGGTCCTCCGAAGACAAACAGATCCCCGGACGCCAACCGCACATCCGTACAGGGCCGCCCCCGCCCCTCCGGGTTCCCGAAACGGAAGACGCACGTGTCGCCCAGACTCAGTGACACCACCGGAGCAGCGCACCGCTCCTCCTTGTCCTGGTGCATGCCCATCCGCGCGTCACCGTCGTAGAAGTTCACAAGCGCCGCATCGGGCGCGTACACGGCCCCGGCACCACCGGCGCCACTGTCGTCCCCGTACGCCTCCGCCACCGCGGACCGCCCCAACTCCGCCAGCCATTCCGGGAGTTCCGCCACCCGCGCTCCGTTCACATCGTCGGCGGTACGCGCGTACCGGTACGGCTGCCAGTGCCACCCCAGGCACACCGTCCGTACGGACATCACACCCCCGCCCGGCAGCCGCGTATACCGCAGCGGCACAGGCCCCCGCGCCCACTCGCGGCACGCGGCGACCAGCACCCGCTGGCGTTCCACCGACAGCCACTCCGGAACATGCACCGCACCGCGCGCGACCTCCACCCGCTCCCGCGGGAACAGCCCGGTCATACGGCCGCACCCACCCCGCAGCCCCGGCCGGCCCGCCACTCCGTCACGACGCGGGAACCCCTTCGAGTCCCAGCAGCCACTGCTTGCGCTCCAGCCCGCCCGCGTACCCGCGCAGCGCCCCGTCGGCCCCGATCACCCGGTGGCACGGCCGTACGACCAGCAAGGGGTTGCGCCCGATCGCGGTGCCCACAGCGCGCACTCCGGTGCCCGAGAGCCCAATGCGCCCCGCGATCTCCCCGTACGACACCGTGGCGCCGTACGGGAGACCGTCCAGCGCGGCCCACACCCGCCGCTGGAAGTCGGTTCCGCCCCCCGCGTAGTCGATCTCGAACCGGGTCGAGGCACCGGCGAAATAGGCCCGCAGCTGGTCGGTGATCCAGGTGAACACAGCCGGATCCCGCCGCCACCCCCCGGCCGCGGCATCCTCGGCGGACACCCCGCCCTTCTGCCCCGGCACCGACAGCGAGACCAGCGCCACCCCGCCCCGCGCCTCCGCCGATTCCTCGCCCACCAGCAGCAGCTCACCGAGCGGGCTGCCGACCGTCGTCCAGATCGCTGTGCGGACTGCCATCGGTCGCTCCCTTCCTCGCAGCGTCCCGGCGGCCGTTCCACCGGGGACACCTACGAGTCTGCGGCACACGGACCAGCCGGACCGGCGGATTTCGGACGTCATATGTCACGCCACCCGCGGCGGCCCAAGCCTTGACCGACGACGAGGGCACAACGCGGCCCGCCGCCGAGGCGGGTCCTCGGCGATGTGCCCCCGTCGTGCCCCGTGAAGTCTGTCCAGCGGCGTCCGCGCAGGTCAGGTCGGCTGATCAGCGGTAGTTCACAAACTGCAGCGCGAAGTCGAAGTCCTTGCCCTTCACCAGCGCCTGCACGGCCTGCAGGTCATCCCTGCTCTTGGAGCTGACCCGCAGTTCCTCGCCCTGGACCTGCGCCTTGACGCCCTTGGGGCCCTCGTCGCGGATGACCTTCGCGACCTTCTTGGCGTTGTCCTGCGAGATGCCCTCCTCGATGGAGGCGAAGATCTTGTACTCCTTGCCGGACAGCTGCGGCTCGCCCGCGTCCAGCGCCTTGAGCGAGATCCCGCGCTTGATCAGCTTGGTCTGGAAGACGTCGAGGATCGCGGTGACCCGCTCCTCGGTGTTCGCCTGCATCAGGATCTTCTCGCCCGACCAGTCGATGGAGGCGCCGACGTTCTTGAAGTCGTAACGCTGTGAGATCTCCTTGGCGGCCTGGTTGAGGGCGTTGTCGACCTCTTGCCGCTCGACCTTCGAGACGATATCGAAACTGGAGTCGGCCATGTCCTGTGGCTCCTTGTATCGGGTGTGTTGAGGGGCACGAACGGTGTCCCGGCCTGTCGCGCGCAAGCCTAAGGGCTGCGCCGCGGCCGACCCTGTCCGTCCCTGATCAATCGGGTGGCGAAGCACCCCGTGTCATCAGGTATCGTTTACGTCGTTGCCACGGACTCCCGCAGCACGCGGTTCCGCAGCGACAAACCCCGGCGGTGTGCCCGAGTGGCCAAAGGGAGCAGACTGTAAATCTGCCGGCTCAGCCTACCCAGGTTCGAACCCTGGCGCCGCCACTGGAATCAGCCTCTGACCAGCATTTCTGGTCAGAGGCTTTCTGGTTTTTCCGGCCGGTTTTCCAGCTCCAGGCAGGCGGCCCTTGCAGTTACGGCTCCGGCTACCGCTACCTCTGCGAACCCGGGTCCGCGAGCCGGAACGCCAGTTCCGTCTCCCACTTGGACATGTCCGGCTCCTCCCGTGGATCCGTCTTGTAGATCTCCAGCCGGCAGCCCCACTCCTCGACGACGTCGGTCTTCGCCATGTCCCACTCCATGCCGCGCGCCGCCGCGTACTCCAGCAGGCCCGCGGTGACCCCCAACAGCTCGTCGGGGTGGCCGATGTGGGTGACCGTCAGGTACCGGCCGGCCGGCAGCGTGCCGGTGAAGACCTCACCCGCGTCGGCGTCGGCCTCGTTGACGTCCCAGCCCGCGGCCTCCAGCGGCTGAGCCACCGGTACGCCCGCCTCGACCTCCATGCCGCGTTCCACGTCGATGACGTCGTACCGGAAGAAGGGCGCCCCGGCCGGCTCGATCCCGCGATCGGCGAGCCGGCCGAACACCTCCACCAACCGGTCGGCGATCACCGGGAACGTGTCCATGGTGACGGTCTCCCGGATCGCCGCGTACGGCTGCGCCGCCCGCTCGACGGCCACTGGTGGGTTCTGCATCAGTTTCCCGCCACGTCCTTCACGGCGACCGACACCGGCACCGATCCGCCGATCAGCTCCAGGGTGAGACCAGCGGTCGCCGGGGTCTCGACCAGCTCGGCGAGCACCGCCGCCACGTCGTCGCGCGGGATCTGGCCCCGGCCCGTCCCGGCCTCCAGACGTACGTGGCCGGTGCCCGCGTCGTCGGTCAGCATCCCGGGGCGCAGCACCGTCCAGTCCAGGGTGCGGCGGGCCCGCACGGCGTCGTCCGCCGCGCCCTTGGCCCGGAGGTAGGCGTCGAAGACTCCGTCGCCCTGGTGGGTGGAGTCGGCACCCATGGCCGAGATCATCAGGTAACGGCGTACACCGGCCTGTTCGGCGGCGTCGGCGAGTTTGACCGCCGCGTCGCGGTCGACGCTGTCCTTGCGTTCGATGGTGCTGCCGGGGCCCGCACCCGCCGCGAAGACCACCGCGTCGGCGCCGGAAAGGGCCTGGGCCACCTGGTCCACGGTGGCCGACTCCAGGTCGAGTACGACCGGTTCGGCGCCCGCGGATCTCAGGTCGTCGGCCTGCCCCGCGGAGCGGATGATGCCCGCGACTTCGTCGCCGCGCGCGGCGAGCAGCCGCTCCAGCCGCAGCGCGATCTGACCGTGTCCACCTGCGATGACAATGCGCATGTTTCCGACGGTACGCTCCGTCGGCGTCGCGCGCTCAGGAATGCCCGCGCGGGTGGCGGGACGGCCCGCGCGGAGGTTCCCGGCCGGGCGCCGGTCCGGTGAACGCAGGGCACGGGCCCGGTCGGCTGTGCGTTCAACAGACGGTTCGGCAGCCCTCGGGGCCGGCGCTCAGGGCCCGGTGCCGGCCCGTCCCTGACGCGGCAGTTCGAGAGCGCTGGGGGCGGTCGAGTCGCAGTACTCGCGGACCGCGTTGGTCCGCGCGACCACCCGCCCGCGGTGGATGACGATCCTGCTGTACGCGAGGGAGAGCGCGGCGGAGAGCTGGTCCCCGCGTACGGCGAGCAGCTCGGCGGGGAAGCCCGCCTCCACCCGTACCTCGGGGAGCCCCATCGCCTCGCGCGGCGCCGAACTGACCGCGCCGTACGCGTCGTCGGGCCGCAGGCCGCTCTGGGACGCGAGCAGGTACGCGGCCTCCAGGGGGTCGCCGCGGCCGACCGGGTTGGCCAGGTCGCGCAGTGCGCCGCTGCCCGCGGCGACGCGTACGCCGGCTGTGCGGAGCAGCCGTACGGGCGCGGTCCCGCGGCTCTCGACCCCGCCGCAGCCGCCCTGGGGCTGGCAGATCACGGTGACGCCCGCGGCGGCGAGCCGGCCGGCGGCGCGGACCGCCGCGTCGTGCGGGAGCCGGGAGAGCCCGCCGCAGGGGCCGATGGCGACGCCGGGGCGCAGCCCGCCGGACATGGCGGCCAGCCGGGCGAGCCGGGCCGGGTCGTCACCCTCGGTGTGCAGATCGACTGCGCAGCCGTGTTCGGCGGCGACTTCGAGGACGGCCTGGGTGTAACCGGTCGGGTCCGGGTCGAGGTCCGGGCAGCCGCCGACGACGGTGGCGCCCATTTTCACGGCGTCGCGCAGCATGGCGAGGCCATCGGCGCCGGCGACGCCGGTGAGCAGGCGGGGCACGGCGACGGTGGTGAGGTCGGTGAGTCCGCGCAGCGACCGCCGGGCCTGGAGCACGGCCTCCATGGCGCCGAGGCCCTGGACGTCGCCGATGCGGATGTGCGAGCGCAGGGCGGTGGCGCCGTGCCCGAGCTGGAGGAGGGCGGCTTCGGTGGCGCGGCGCTGGATGTCGGGGACGGAACCGGTGGTGTCGGGGCCCGGCCCGGGCCCGGCGTCGGCGGTCAGCGCGGTGTCGCTGTGGGCGTGGGGTTCGGCGGGTGCGGGGAGCAGCAGGTAGCCGTCGAGCTCGACGCGCGGGGCGGAGGCGCGGGCGCCGGGTGCGGTGAGGCTGCCGGCCGTGCCGACGGCTTCGATGAGCCCGTCGCTGATGCTGACGTCCACGGTGCGGCCGTCGGCCAGGCGGGCCCCGCGGAGGAGGAGCGCGGTGGTGTCTGCGGTGGCTCCTTCGGGAGGCCGCGGCTGGCTGTCGGGCATCGCGCTCCTGGGTGCTGGGCCGGGCGTGACGTGCGAGGTCACACAGCGTGAAGCGAGCCTATGGGGGAGGGCGGTCCTGCTTCGAGGAGGGGCGGATTAGTCGTACCGGGAGTGACTCCTGTGGCCGATGGGTCCCGTGGGCCGAACGGCGGCAGGAGGGGCTGGTGGAAGCCGGGAGGAAGGCGGGACGCCGTGGTGGAGAAGGGAGCGGGGAGAGGGCCGGGGATAGGGGCGGAGAGGGGCCTTCATAAGGATTTGGGAGACGGCGAAGGACCGTGTAATGTCTTCATCGCTCGCCCCAATAGCTCAGTCGGTAGAGCGTCTCCATGGTAAGGAGAAGGTCTACGGTTCGATTCCGTATTGGGGCTCTGGTGCGGGAGCCCTCACCTTCGGGTGAGGGATTCCGTAGCAAAGCGGTGTAGCTCAGTCGGTAGAGCAAGCGGCTCATAATCGCTGTGTCACCGGTTCAAGTCCGGTCACCGCTACACACGGTAGCCGATGGTGGGCTCGGTCCTTCGATCGGCTACTCTTTTATGCGTTCATCCGTCCATCCGTCCAAGGAGCACTCACGTGGCTGCCACCGACGTCCGCCCGAAGATCACGCTGGCCTGCGTGGAGTGCAAGGAGCGGAACTACATCACCAAGAAGAACCGGCGTAACGACCCGGACCGTCTTGAGATGAAGAAGCACTGCCCGCGCTGCAACTCGCACACCGCGCACCGCGAAACGCGCTGATCCAGGCTGTTCTTTCCACAAGAACAGATCTCCACAGGCACAGACACGAGGTCGTCCCCTTACCGGGGGCGGCCTCGCGTCATTTCTGCGGTTACTCGCGGTTATTGTGATTCTTTCCGATTCCCGGCACTCCACCAGGAGGTAGTGAGCCATGGCGCTCGACCAGTCCTTCGTGGGGCGGACCTATCCGCCCTCCGCGCCGTACGAGGTGGGCCGGGAGAAGATCCGCGAGTTCGCCGACGCGGTGGGTGACGCGAACCCCGCGTACACCGATGTGGACGTGGCGAAGGCGCTCGGGCATGCCGACGTCATCGCTCCGCCGACGTTCGTCTTCTCGATCACCTTCAAGGCCGCGGGCGTCGTCGTTGAGGATCCGCAGCTGGGTCTCGACTACACGCGGGTGGTACATGGCGATCAGAAGTTCGCCTACCGGCGCCCGGTCCGCGCGGGGGACCGGCTCACGGTCACCTCGACCATCGAGGCGGTCAAGTCCCTTGCCGGGAACGACATCATCGATATTCGCGGCGAGGTCCACGACGAGTCCGGCGAGCACGTCGTGACGGCCTGGACGAAGCTGGTCGCGCGCGCGGCCGGGGAGGCGTGACGGTGACAGCGAAGATCTCCTACGGGAGCGTCGAGGTCGGCACGGAGCTGCCGGCGCGGTCCTTCCCGGTGTCGCGGGCGACGCTGGTGCAGTACGCGGGTGCGTCCGGCGACTTCAACCCGATCCACTGGAACGAGAAGTTCGCGCTGGAGGTCGGGCTGCCCGACGTCATCGCGCACGGGATGTTCACCATGGCCGAGGCGATCCGGGTGGTGACCGACTGGGTCGGGGACCCGGGTGCGGTCGTGGAGTACGGCGTCCGGTTCACCAAGCCGGTGGTCGTTCCGAACGACGCCGACGGGGCGCTGATCGAGGTCAGCGCCAAGGTCGGAGCTGTCGTCGGAGAACCCGAGGACAAGACGGTGCGGGTCGATCTCACGGCGATGAGTGACGGCAAGAAGGTGCTGGGCATGTCCCGCGCGGTGGTCCGCCTCGCCTGAGGCGGCGCCGTAGTCCGCCTCCGCACCTCACCTCCGCACCTCATTTCCGCACCCCTGACCTCCGTACGAGAACGGCCCTGCCCGACCGGCGGGGCCGTTCTCGTACGCTTGGCCCGTGCAGGAACTCCTTGAAGCCCCACTCGCCCCCCTGACCACCTTCCGCCTCGGCGGCCCCGCGGCCCGGCTGGTCACGGCGGAGACCGACGCCGAAGTGACCGCGGCCGTCCGGGAGGCGGACGCGAGCGGCACCCCGCTGCTCGTCATCGGCGGCGGCTCCAATCTGGTCATCGGCGACAAGGGGTTCGCCGGCACCGCCCTGCGGATCGCGACACGCGGGTTCTCGCTCTCCGGCACCGCGCTCGAACTCGCGGCCGGCGAGGTGTGGAGCGACGCGGTGGCCCGTACCGTCGAGGCCGGGCTCGCGGGCATCGAGTGCCTCGCCGGGATCCCCGGCTCCGCCGGCGCCACCCCGATCCAGAACGTGGGGGCGTACGGCCAGGAGGTCTCATCGACCCTCACCGAGGTCGTCGCGTACGACCGGACCACAGGGGAGACGGTCACCCTCTCGAACGCCGAGTGCCGGTTCTCGTACCGGCACAGTCGCTTCAAGTCCGAACCCGACCGCTATGTGGTGCTGCGGGTGCGTTTCCAGCTCGAAGACGCGGGCGGCCTCTCGGCCCCGGTCAAGTATCCGGAGACGGCCCGTGTCCTCGGTGTCGAAGCGGGCGACCGGGTGCCCGCTTCGACGGTCCGCGAGACCGTACTGAAGCTGCGCGCCGGCAAGGGCATGGTGCTGGACGCCGAGGACCACGACACCTGGTCGGCCGGCTCCTTCTTCACCAATCCGATCCTCGACGAGGCACAGTTCGCCGCCTTTGTGGCCCGGGTACGGGAGCGGCTGGGCGCGGACACCGCGCCTCCCGCATTCCCGGCGGGGGAGGGGCTGACCAAGACGTCGGCGGCCTGGCTGATCGACCGCGCGGGCTTCACCAAGGGTTACGGAACGGGACCGGCCCGCATCTCCACCAAGCACACGCTGGCCCTGACCAACCGGGGCCTGGCCACCACCGATGACCTGCTCGCGCTCGCCCGCGAGGTCGTCGCGGGCGTGCACGAGGCGTTCGGCGTGACGCTGGTCAACGAGCCGGTGACGGTCGGCGTCAGCCTGTAACGAGCGCAGGCGCCGCCCCCTCAGTACGCGACCCCGACCCCCTGCTTCACCGTCGCGGGGTCGTCGATCATGGTCAGCATCGCGTGCGCCACATCGGCGCGCGAGATGCTCCGGCCGCCGCGCGGACTGCCCCCGATGACCGTCCGGTACCTGCCGGTCAGCGGCTTGTCCGTCAGCTTCGGCGGCCGGACCGACGTCCAGTCCGTCGCACTGCGCGCGACCTCGGCCTCCATCACCCGCAGGTCCTCGTAGACCGCTTTCAGGATCACGCCGATCAATCCGAGCGCGGCCCGGTCGGCGAACGACTGGTCCCCGGGCGGTGCCAGCGGCGCCGCGCTCACCACCAGCAGCCGCCGTACGCCCTCCGCCTCCATGGCCGCGAGCACCGGCCGGGTCAGCACCTGGGTGATACCCGCGTCCTTGCGGCCGCGCGCCCCCAGACCGGAGAGCACCGCGTCCCGCCCGGCCACCGCCGCCCGCAGCGGCTCCGGGTCGCGGAGGTCCGAGCGGACCACATCGAGACCCGCCCCGGCCGCCGTGAGCCGAGCCGGATCGCGTACCACCGCCGTGACCTGGTGGCCCCCGGCCAGCGCCTGCTGGACGATCTCTCCGCCGATACCGCCGGTCGCGCCGAACACTGTGAGCCTCATCGCGCACCCTCCCAAGATGGGGGTGAATACAAGGTGGGTAAGTATTCACTCACCCCTAGAGTGGGCAGTCACTCACCTCTCCGTCAAGCCTGGTAGGAGCGCCCGTGCAGCCACCCGCGCAGCAGAAGCCCGCCCGCGGCCGGATCGTCGACGCCGCGCACAGCCTCATGCTGACCATCGGCCTGGCCCGGACCACCACCAAGGAGATCGCCAGGACGGCCGGCTGTTCGGAAGCGGCGCTCTACAAGCACTTCGCGAGCAAGGAAGAGCTGTTTGTGACCGTTCTCAGGGAGCGGCTGCCCAGGCTGACCCCGCTCCTTGACGAACTGGCCGTCCAGCCGCAGCTGCACAGTGTCGAGGAGAACCTCACCGAGATCGCCCGCAGGGCCGCCCTCTTCTACGAGCAGAGCTTCCCGATCGCCGCCTCGCTCTACGCCGACCCCCAGCTCAAGCGGCGCCACGAAGCGGCCATGCGTGAACTCGGCACCGGCCCCCACATGCCCATTCGCGGCGTCGACAGCTATCTGCGCGCCGAGCGGGACGCGGGCCGGATCGACAGCGGCGCCGACACCTACGCCGCCGCCTCACTGCTGCTCGGCGCCTGCGCCCAGCGCGCCTTCGCGTACGACATGACCGAGGAGGGCGGGCCCCCGCAGCCGCTCGACGTGTTCGCCGCCGGGCTCGCCCGCACGCTCCTGCGGGGGGTCGTACGAGAGGTCAGTCGGTGAGCCAGTCGTCGACGCCGGCGAGCAGCTTCCGCCGGACGTCCGCCGGCGCCGCCGAGCCGCGCACCGACTGCCGTGCCAGCTCGGCCAGTTCGGGGTCGCTGAACCCCTGCGCGCGCGCCAGCTCGTACTGGGCCGCGAGCCGCGACCCGAACAGCAGCGGGTCGTCCGCGCCGAGCGCCGTCGGCACCCCGGCGTCGAACAGTTTTCGCAGGGGTACGTCCTCGGCCTTCTCGTAGACGCCGAGCGCCACATTCGACGCCGGGCAGACCTCACAGGTCACCCCGCGCTCGGCCAGCCGCTTCAGCAGCAGGGGGTCCTCGGCGGCCCGTACCCCGTGCCCGATCCGCGCGGCGTGCAGATCGTCCAGGCAGTCCCGCACCGAGGAGGGCCCGCTGAGCTCCCCGCCGTGCGGCGCGGCCAGCAGACCGCCCTCCCTGGCGATGGCGAACGCGCGGTCGAAGTCCCGCGCCATGCCCCGGCGCTCGTCGTTGGAGAGCCCGAAACCGATCACACCGCGGTCCGCGTAGCGCACCGCGAGGCGCGCGAGGGTCCGTGCGTCCAGCGGGTGCTTCATCCGGTTCGCCGCGACCACCACGCGTATGCCGAGCCCGGTGTCGCGCGAGGCGGCGTCCACCGCGTCCAGGATGACTTCGAGCGCCGGGATCAGCCCGCCGAGGAACGGGGCGTACGAGGTCGGGTCGACCTGGATCTCCAGCCACTGCGAGCCGTCCGCTACATCCTCCTCGGCGGCCTCGCGCACCAGTCGCTGGATGTCCTCCGGGGTGCGCAGACAGGACCGCGCGATGTCGTACAGCCGCTGGAACCGGAACCAGCCGCGCTCGTCGGTGGCCCGCAGCTTCGGGGGCTCACCGCCGGTCAGTGCCTCAGGCAGGTGCACGCCGTATCTGCCGGCCAGTTCCAGCAGGGTCGTGGGCCGCATCGACCCGGTGAAATGCAGGTGCAGATGGGCCTTGGGCAGCAGCCGGATGTCACGTACTCGCTCCATCCAAGGATCCTGCCGCACGGACCCGCCGCACCGGTAGCCGCTTTCCCCCAACGAGGAGGCGACCGAACGAAGAAACGGGCCTCCGGTGGAGAACCGGAGACCCATTCCTTGTGTGCTGTACGTGCCGTAGCTGTCGGACGGGCGCGTGCGGCCCGTCCGGTCAGTCGGTCGCCTCGGCCAGCAGCTTCTGGACCCGGGAGACGCCCTCGACCAGGTCCTCATCACCGAGCGCGTACGACAGACGCAGGTAACCGGGGGTGCCGAACGCCTCACCGGGCACCACGGCGACCTCGACCTCGTCCAGGATCAGCGCGGCCAGCTCCACCGAGCTCTGCGGGCGCTTGCCGCGGATCTCCTTGCCGATGAGCCCCTTGACCGACGGGTACGCGTAGAACGCGCCCTCCGGCTCCGGGCAGAGCACGCCGTCGATCTCGTTGAGCATCCGCACGATGGTCCTGCGGCGCCGGTCGAAGGCGGTGCGCATCTCGTCGACCGCGTCCAGGTTCCCCGACACCGCGGCGAGCGCGGCCATCTGCGAGACGTTGGAGACGTTGGAGGTGGCGTGCGACTGGAGGTTGGTCGCGGCCTTCACGACGTCCTTCGGGCCGATGATCCACCCCACGCGCCAGCCGGTCATGGCGTACGTCTTGGCCACGCCGTTGACCACGATGCACTTGTCGCGCAGCTCGGGCACGACGGCGGGCAGCGAGGTGAACTCGGCGTCGCCGTAGACCAAGTGCTCGTAGATCTCGTCCGTCATCATCCACAGGCCGTGCTCGACGGCCCAGCGGCCGATGGCCTCGGTGTCGGCGGGGCTGTAGACGGCGCCCGTCGGGTTGGAGGGCGAGACGAAGAGGACGACCTTGGTCCGCTCCGTACGGGCGGCCTCCAGCTGCTCGACGGAGACCCGGTAGCCGGTGGTCTCGTCGGCGACGACCTCGACCGGGACACCGCCCGCGAGGCGGATCGACTCCGGGTACGTGGTCCAGTACGGAGCCGGGACGATGACCTCGTCGCCCGGGTCGAGGATCGCGGCGAACGCCTGGTAGATGGCCTGCTTGCCGCCGTTGGTGACGAGCACCTGGGAGGCCTCGACCTCGTAACCGGAGTCGCGCAGGGTCTTCGCGGCGATGGCGGCCTTGAGCTCGGGGAGCCCGCCGGCCGGAGTGTAGCGGTGGTACTTCGGGTTGCGGCAGGCCTCGATCGCGGCCTCGACGATGTAGCCGGGCGTGGGGAAGTCGGGCTCACCGGCACCGAAGCCGATCACCGGACGCCCGGCGGCCTTCAGGGCCTTCGCCTTGGCGTCGACGGCCAGGGTGGCGGACTCGGAGATGGCACCGATGCGGGCGGACACCCTGCGCTCGGTCGGAGGAGTTGCGGCGCTCATGGGGCCCATGGTCCCAGACCGCAAACGGACTCGGCACACAGGTTTCGATGGGCGGACACCGCTGGACACCGGTCCGGACACCCGGCCGGGCAACGGCCGTACACCGAGCGGGAACCGGGCCGGAACCGGAAGACACAGGCCGGCCGTGGACCGCCCCGGCCGAAGCTGTTCGACGTCAGGCCCCCGACCACGTACACTCACTCGTCGTTGGCCTCCACCAACCGTCCCGCCGAGCGCACTCCGTGCACCCGGTCGGATGCGGTAGGTTGGGGGAACCACAAAGGGTCGTAGCTCAATTGGTAGAGCACTGGTCTCCAAAACCAGCGGTTGGGGGTTCAAGTCCCTCCGGCCCTGCTACACACACCTTCGCCAGGCTGTGTGCGCATGTACGTACATCTATGCACCGCCGTGCGGCTCCACCGGGCGCGGCACGGCCACGACCCGGAATCAGGTGAGAGATCGTGACGGACGCCGTCGGCTCCATCGACGTGCCTGATGCGCAGGATGAAGCGCCGGAGTCGAAGAAGGCACGCAAGGGCGGGAAGCGCGGCAAGAAGGGTCCCTTCGGCCGCCTCGCGCTCTTCTACCGCCAGATCGTCGCGGAACTGCGCAAGGTCGTCTGGCCGACTCGTAGCCAGCTCTCGACCTACACCTCCGTAGTGATCGTTTTCGTCGTCATCATGATCGGCATCGTGACCGTGATTGACTATGGGTTCAACCAGGCCGCCAAGTACGTCTTTGGCTGATCCGCGAAAGGCGCCGGGAGCGGCGTCTTTTTCGCATGTTCCACCCGATTTGTATCCAGGAAGAAGCAGCCACCGTGTCTGACCCGAACCTGAACGAGGCCGTCGAGCCGGGCGAAAGCTTCGAGTCCGCAGAGGACGAGCTCGACATCGTCGAGGCGGCAGACGCTGTGGAGCCGGACCAGGCCGAAGCTGCCGATGCCGTCGCCGGTCAGCCCGCCGAAGAGTCCGCTGTGCACACCGAGGACGAGGCCGTGGCCGTGGCGGAGTCCGCCGAGGACGCCGAAGCCGCCGCCGAGGTCGAGGACGCCGCTGAAGAGGCCGAGGACGAGGAGGCTGCCGAAGAGGCCGCCGACGTTCCCCCGGTCGACCCGGTCGAGGCCCTGCGCCAGGAGCTCCGAGGTCTGCCCGGCGAGTGGTACGTCATCCACACGTACGCCGGTTACGAGAAGCGTGTGAAGGCCAACCTGGAGCAGCGCGCCGTCTCGCTGAACGTCGAGGAGTTCATCTACCAGGCCGAAGTGCCCGAGGAAGAGATCGTCCAGATCAAGAACGGCGAGCGCAAGAACGTCCGCCAGAACAAGCTTCCCGGTTACGTCCTGGTCCGCATGGACCTCACCAACGAGTCCTGGGGCGTCGTCCGCAACACCCCCGGAGTCACCGGCTTCGTCGGCAACGCCTACGACCCGTACCCGCTGACCCTGGACGAGATCGTCAAGATGCTCGCCCCGGAGGCCGAGGAGAAGGCCGCCCGCGAGGCCGCCGAGGCCGAGGGCAAGCCGGCTCCGGCCCGCAAGGTCGAGGTCCAAGTGCTCGACTTCGAGGTCGGCGACTCGGTCACCGTCACCGACGGCCCGTTCGCGACGCTCCAGGCGACGATCAACGAGATCAACGCCGACTCGAAGAAGGTCAAGGGCCTCGTCGAGATCTTCGGCCGCGAGACCCCGGTCGAGCTCAGCTTCGACCAGATCCAGAAGAACTAGCAGTTCCCCGGAGCTTCTGAGGCTTCTGGAACACACGCCTTCCAAGCAGGTCAGACCGGCTCACGCAGGGGGTACCTCCCGCCTGCGGGGGACCGTCTGACCTGCTTGGTTTTTGGTCGCGCAGCTATACCCGTTATCGTTGCGCGGTATGCCTCCGTCCGGATGACCGGATGGCGGCGAAACACTCTCACTAGGACCCGGAGAGAGCAATGCCTCCCAAGAAGAAGAAGGTCACGGGGCTTATCAAGCTCCAGATCAAGGCCGGCGCGGCCAACCCGGCTCCGCCGGTCGGCCCCGCGCTGGGCCAGCACGGCGTCAACATCATGGAGTTCTGCAAGGCCTACAACGCCGCGACCGAGTCGCAGCGTGGCATGGTCGTGCCGGTGGAGATCACGGTCTACGAGGACCGCTCCTTCACCTTCATCACCAAGACCCCGCCGGCCGCGAAGCTGATCCTCAAGGCCGCGGGCGTGGAGAAGGGCTCCGGCGAGCCGCACAAGACCAAGGTCGCCAAGCTCACCGGCGAGCAGGTCCGCGAGATCGCCACGACCAAGATGCCCGACCTGAACGCCAACGACATCGAGGCCGCGGCCAAGATCATCGCCGGCACCGCCCGTTCCATGGGCGTCACGGTCGAGGGCTGATCAAGCCCCCCTCCGCACCACAGTGGCAGGGCCAGCGCCGGCCCGCACCACGACTCCCACTCCCCATCTAGGAGCAGAAGTGAAGCGCAGCAAGACTCTCCGCGCTGCGGACGCCAAGGTCGACGCGGACAAGCTGTACGCCCCGCTCGAAGCCGTCCGCCTCGCCAAGGACACCTCCGCGACCAAGTTCGACGGCACCGTCGAGGTCGCCATGCGTCTGGGCGTCGACCCGCGCAAGGCCGACCAGATGGTCCGCGGCACCGTGAACCTGCCGCACGGCACCGGCAAGACCGCCCGGGTCCTGGTCTTCGCGACCGGTGACCGTGCTGCGGCCGCGGAGGCCGCGGGCGCCGACATCGTCGGCGCCGACGAGCTCATCGACGAGGTGGCGAAGGGCCGTCTGGACTTCGACGCCGTCGTCGCCACCCCGGACCTCATGGGCAAGGTCGGCCGCCTCGGCCGCGTGCTCGGTCCGCGTGGGCTCATGCCGAACCCGAAGACCGGAACGGTCACCCCGGACGTGACGAAGGCCGTCACGGACATCAAGGGCGGCAAGATCGAGTTCCGCGTCGACAAGCACTCGAACCTGCACTTCATCATCGGCAAGGTCTCCTTCGACGAGACGAAGCTGGTCGAGAACTACGCCGCCGCGCTGGAGGAAGTCCTCCGTCTGAAGCCGTCGGCCGCCAAGGGCCGCTACATCAAGAAGGCCACGCTGGCCACCACGATGGGCCCCGGCATCCCGCTGGACTCCAACCGCACCCGCAACCTCCTCGTCGAGGAGGACCCGGCCGCCGTCTGATCCTCCGGATCGACAGGCAGCCGCGGGACACGAGTGCTGTGAGCCGGGCCCGCACCTCTCCGGAGGTGCGGGCCCGGTTTCTTTGCGTGGGCCCGTGGAGAAGCGCACCCGGGTCAAGGGCGCCGTGGCCCGGATCGGCGGCGTCACGGGGCGCCCTGGGCATCACGTACACCCGGCGGCACCCTGGTACGGCGCGGGACCTCTCCCGGCTCATGGAGGTCTCAGGCGCCGCTGGTGAAGACGCCGCCCTGTACCCCTGAGCCGGGCGCTCAATCAGCTGCCGGGGAACGGATTTGCTCGGCGTGCCCCCGTTCGCGTAGTCTTCCGACGAAGCCAAAGACCGCTGGTCGTTGCCGTGTGCTCGTAAGAGGGCGCGGTGGCCGAAGGATCCGCTGGAAGCGGGCGACTCGCGCAGGTGATCGTGGAAGTGCTCCCGGATTCGTCCGGTCGAGCTCGCGCCCCGTGCACCTGTGCCGGGGCGTTTCGTCTGTCCAGCCCCTTCTGAGCGGTCCTCATCACCCGGAAGGAGGCCGACGCTCTATGGCAAGGCCCGACAAGGCTGCCGCGGTAGCCGAGCTGGCGGACAAGTTCCGCAGCTCGAACGCCGCTGTGCTGACCGAGTACCGGGGTCTCACCGTGGCCCAGCTCAAGCAGCTGCGCCGTTCGCTCGGTGAGAACGCCCAGTACGCCGTGGTGAAGAACACGCTGACCAAGATCGCGGCCAACGAGGCCGGGATCAACACGCTGGACGACCTGTTCGCAGGTCCGACGGCGGTTGCCTTCGTCACCGGTGACCCGGTGGAGTCGGCGAAGGGTCTTCGTGACTTCGCCAAGGAGAACCCCAACCTCGTCATCAAGGGCGGTGTCCTTGATGGTAAGGCGCTGTCCGCGGATGAGATCAAGAAGCTCGCGGACCTCGAGTCCCGCGAGGTTCTGCTCGCCAAGGTGGCCGGTGGAATCAAGGCGTCGATGGCCAAGGCCGCGGCGACTTTCCAGGCCCCGCTGTCGGAGTTCGTCCGCACTGCGGACGCCCTCCGCGCCAAGGTCGAGCAGGGCGGTGCCGGTACGCCGGCTCCCGCCGAGGCCGACGCCGAGTAATTCGGCTTCGCGTCGCAGCGGGCCCCGTACGCCCGCCGTCATATACATCCGGCACCTGCCGAAAAGTGGAAGGACGCCATCATGGCGAAGCTGTCCCAGGACGAGCTGCTCGAGCAGTTCGAGACCCTGACCCTCATCGAGCTCTCCGAGTTCGTCAAGGCCTTCGAGGAGAAGTTCGACGTCAAGGCTGCCGCCCCGGTCGCCGTAGCCGCCGCTGGTGGTGCCGCTGCCGGCGCCACCGAGGCCGCTGAGGAGCAGGACGAGTTCGACGTCATCCTCACCGGTGCCGGCGACAAGAAGATCCAGGTCATCAAGGTCGTGCGTGAGCTGACCTCGCTGGGTCTCAAGGAGGCCAAGGACCTCGTGGACGGCGCCCCGAAGCCCGTCCTCGAGAAGGTCGCCAAGGAGGCCGCTGAGAAGGCCGCCGAGTCCCTCAAGGGCGCCGGCGCCTCGGTCGAGGTCAAGTAATACCCGGGAGTCCCCGGACTCCCTCGTACGCCCTCGGCGTACACCTGCACAGCGAAGGGCGATCACCCATCCGGGTGGTCGCCCTTCCGCGTGCCTGACGCCCCTCCTGCCTGCCTTGCTCTTCCCGCCGTGACGAGTATGGTGATCTTCGTTGCGCGCCGGGCCAGGTGGCTTCTCTCGCTCCGGCAGTGCGGCTGACGGCGACCCCCGAGGGGTGGGGGGCCTTGACGAACCGCACGGAGCGCGCAATTCTCAGGACGCGTCGTCACATCGATCCGTATCCGAGGCATGGATCGGCGACGAAGAGGGAAGCTTTGACGCAGGTGTTGAGAAGAAGAATGAGGGTCTCCCAGAACCCGCTCTGGACATCAGTGAGCCCAGTGGCTACACTGACCCTTTGCGCTGCCTGTTAGCTGCCTCCTGCCCGTCACCAGGGGCATGCCCACGCTTGAGCATTGACGACTGCCCTCCCTGACCTGGGATGTCTCTCTCTGTGCCCCGCTTGGGACCGGTACGCGCGTAGTGAGTCCGAGCCCTCGGAAGGACCCCCTCTTGGCCGCCTCGCGCAACGCCTCGACCTCCAATACGAACAACGGCGCCAGCACCGCCCCGCTGCGCATCTCCTTTGCAAAGATCAGGGAGCCCCTCGAGGTTCCGAACCTCCTTGCGCTGCAGACCGAGAGCTTTGACTGGCTGCTCGGGAATGCCGCTTGGAAGGGTCGCGTCGAGGCCGCTCTCGAGAGCGGACAGGACGTTCCCACCAAGTCCGGTCTGGAAGAGATCTTCGAAGAGATCTCGCCTATCGAGGACTTCTCGGGGTCGATGTCGCTGACGTTCCGCGACCACCGTTTCGAGCCCCCGAAGAACTCGATCGACGAGTGCAAGGACCGCGACTTCACGTTCGCTGCGCCGCTCTTCGTCACGGCCGAGTTCACCAACAACGAGACCGGTGAGATCAAGTCTCAGACGGTCTTCATGGGCGACTTCCCGCTCATGACCAACAAGGGCACGTTCGTCATCAACGGCACCGAGCGTGTCGTGGTGTCGCAGCTGGTCCGTTCGCCCGGTGTCTACTTCGACTCCTCCATCGACAAGACGTCCGACAAGGACATCTTCTCGGCCAAGATCATCCCGTCCCGGGGTGCCTGGCTGGAGATGGAGATCGACAAGCGCGACATGGTCGGTGTCCGCATCGACCGCAAGCGCAAGCAGTCCGTCACCGTCCTCCTCAAGGCTCTCGGCTGGACCACTGAGCAGATCCTTGAAGAGTTCGGCGAGTACGAGTCGATGCGCGCCACCCTGGAGAAGGACCACACCCAGGGCCAGGACGACGCACTGCTCGACATCTACCGCAAGCTGCGACCGGGCGAGCCGCCCACCCGCGAGGCTGCTCAGACGCTGCTCGAGAACCTCTACTTCAACCCCAAGCGCTACGACCTCGCGAAGGTCGGCCGCTACAAGGTGAACAAGAAGCTCGGCGCCGACGAGCCGCTCGACGCCGGTGTCCTCACCAGCGACGACGTCATCGCCACCATCAAGTACCTGGTCAAGCTGCACGCGGGCGAGACCGAGACGGTGGGCGAGTCCGGCCGTCAGATCGTCGTCGAGACCGACGACATCGACCACTTCGGCAACCGCCGTCTGCGCAATGTCGGCGAGCTCATCCAGAACCAGGTCCGTACCGGCCTGGCCCGGATGGAGCGCGTCGTGCGTGAGCGCATGACGACCCAGGACGTCGAGGCGATCACGCCGCAGACCCTGATCAACATCCGGCCCGTCGTCGCCTCCATCAAGGAGTTCTTCGGCACCAGCCAGCTGTCCCAGTTCATGGACCAGAACAACCCGCTGTCGGGTCTCACCCACAAGCGCCGCCTGTCGGCTCTTGGCCCGGGTGGTCTCTCCCGTGAGCGGGCCGGCTTCGAGGTCCGTGACGTGCACCCGTCCCACTACGGACGCATGTGCCCGATCGAGACGCCCGAAGGCCCGAACATCGGTCTGATCGGTTCGCTCGCCTCCTACGGCCGGGTCAACGCGTTCGGCTTCGTCGAGACGCCGTACCGCAAGGTCGTCGAAGGGGTCGTCACCGACGACGTCGACTACCTGACGGCCGATGAGGAAGACCGCTTCGTCATCGCCCAGGCCAACGCGACGCTCTCCGAGGACATGCGGTTCACCGAACCGCGCGTCCTGGTCCGCCGTCGTGGTGGCGAGGTCGACTACATCCCCGGCGACGACGTCGACTACATGGATGTCTCGCCGCGCCAGATGGTGTCGGTCGCGACCGCCATGATCCCGTTCCTCGAGCACGACGACGCCAACCGTGCCCTCATGGGCGCGAACATGATGCGTCAGGCCGTGCCGCTGATCCAGTCCGAGGCGCCGCTGGTCGGCACCGGCATGGAGTACCGCTGCGCGGTCGACGCCGGTGACGTCCTCAAGGCGGAGAAGGACGGTGTGGTCCAGGAGGTATCCGCGGACTACATCACCATCGCCAACGACGACGGCACGTACTCGACGTACCGCATCGCCAAGTTCTCCCGCTCGAACCAGGGCACATCGGTCAACCAGAAGGTCGTCGTCAACGAGGGCGACCGGGTGATCGAGAGCCAGGTGCTGGCCGACGGTCCCGCGACCGAGAACGGCGAGATGGCGCTCGGCAAGAACCTCCTTGTCGCCTTCATGCCGTGGGAGGGTCACAACTACGAGGACGCGATCATCCTGTCGCAGCGCCTCGTGCAGGACGACGTCCTCTCCTCGATCCACATCGAGGAGCACGAGGTCGACGCCCGTGACACCAAGCTCGGCCCGGAGGAGATCACCCGGGACATCCCGAACGTCTCCGAAGAGGTCCTCGCCGACCTCGACGAGCGCGGCATCATCCGTATCGGTGCCGACGTCGTCGCCGGCGACATCCTGGTCGGCAAGGTCACGCCCAAGGGCGAGACCGAGCTCACCCCGGAGGAGCGCCTGCTCCGTGCGATCTTCGGTGAGAAGGCGCGCGAAGTGCGCGACACCTCGCTGAAGGTGCCGCACGGTGAGATCGGCAAGGTCATCGGCGTCCGCGTCTTCGACCGCGAAGAGGGCGACGAGCTGCCGCCGGGCGTGAACCAGCTGGTCCGCGTCTACGTCGCGCAGAAGCGCAAGATCACCGACGGTGACAAGCTCGCCGGCCGTCACGGCAACAAGGGCGTCATCTCGAAGATCCTGCCGATCGAGGACATGCCGTTCCTGGAGGACGGCACGCCGGTCGACATCATCCTCAACCCGCTGGGTGTCCCGTCCCGGATGAACCCGGGCCAGGTCCTGGAGATCCACCTCGGCTGGCTCGCCAGCCAGGGCTGGAAGGTCGAGGGCAACGAGGAGTGGATGGAGCGCCTCAAGTCCATCGGCGCCGACGATGTGGCCCCCGGCACCAACGTCGCCACCCCGGTCTTCGACGGTGCGCGCGAGGACGAGATCTCCGGTCTCTTCGAGTCCACCATCCCGAACCGCGACGGTGACCGCATGGTCCTCCCGTCCGGCAAGGCCCGGATGTTCGACGGCCGCTCCGGCGAGCCTTTCCCGGACCCGGTCTCGGTCGGGTACATGTACATCCTCAAGCTCCACCACCTGGTCGACGACAAGCTGCACGCGCGCTCGACCGGTCCGTACTCGATGATCACCCAGCAGCCGCTGGGTGGTAAGGCTCAGTTCGGTGGACAGCGCTTCGGTGAGATGGAGGTGTGGGCGCTGGAGGCTTATGGCGCCGCGTACGCCCTCCAGGAGCTGCTGACGATCAAGTCCGACGACGTGACCGGCCGCGTGAAGGTCTACGAGGCCATCGTCAAGGGCGAGAACATCCCCGAGCCCGGCATTCCCGAGTCCTTCAAGGTGCTCATCAAGGAGATGCAGTCGCTCTGCCTCAACGTGGAGGTGCTGTCCTCGGACGGCATGTCCATCGAGATGCGCGACACGGACGAGGACGTCTTCCGTGCAGCGGAGGAGCTCGGTATCGACCTGTCCCGGCGCGAGCCGAGCAGCGTCGAAGAGGTCTGACGGGTTGGCCGGCCGCCTCGCACTGAGGCGGCCGGCTCTCCCCGGACCCGTTCAGACCATTGCTGAAGTGCCCATTTTTCTCGCTGACGCGAGGGGCTCGAACCCCCGAAAGAGGGATTGACGACAAGTGCTCGACGTCAACTTCTTCGACGAGCTGCGGATTGGCCTCGCCACCGCGGACGACATCCGGACCTGGTCCCACGGCGAAGTGAAGAAGCCGGAGACCATCAACTACCGCACGCTCAAGCCCGAGAAGGACGGACTCTTCTGCGAGAAGATCTTCGGCCCCACCCGGGACTGGGAGTGCTACTGCGGCAAGTACAAGCGTGTCCGCTTCAAGGGCATCATCTGTGAGCGCTGCGGCGTCGAGGTCACTCGCGCCAAGGTGCGCCGTGAGCGGATGGGCCACATTGAGCTGGCCGCTCCCGTCACCCACATCTGGTACTTCAAGGGTGTCCCGTCCCGTCTGGGCTACCTGCTCGACCTCGCGCCGAAGGACCTCGAAAAGGTCATCTACTTCGCCGCGTACATGATCACCTTTGTGGACGAGGAGCGCCGGACGCGCGACCTGCCCTCGCTGGAGGCACACGTCTCCGTCGAGCGCCAGCAGGTCGAGAACCGCCGCGACTCCGACCTGGAGGCCCGCGCCAAGAAGCTCGAGACCGACCTGGCCGAGCTGGAGGCCGAGGGCGCCAAGGCCGACGTGCGCCGCAAGGTGCGCGAAGGCGCCGAGCGCGAGATGAAGCAGCTGCGTGACCGTGCGCAGCGCGAGATCGACCGTCTCGACGAGGTGTGGAGCCGCTTCAAGAGCCTCAAGGTCCAGGACCTGGAGGGCGACGAGCTGCTCTACCGTGAGCTGCGTGACCGCTTCGGCACGTACTTCGACGGCTGCATGGGCGCTGCCGCCCTGCAGAAGCGCCTGGAGTCCTTCGACCTCGACGAGGAGGCCGAGCGCCTCCGCGAGATCATCCGTACCGGCAAGGGCCAGAAGAAGACCCGTGCGCTCAAGCGCCTCAAGGTCGTCTCCGCGTTCCTGCAGACCAGCAACAAGCCCAAGGGCATGGTGCTCGACTGCGTACCGGTCATCCCGCCGGACCTGCGTCCGATGGTGCAGCTGGACGGTGGCCGCTTCGCGACCTCCGACCTGAACGACCTGTACCGCCGTGTGATCAACCGCAACAACCGCCTCAAGCGTCTCCTTGACCTCGGTGCCCCCGAGATCATCGTGAACAACGAGAAGCGGATGCTGCAGGAGGCCGTCGACGCGCTGTTCGACAACGGCCGCCGCGGTCGCCCGGTCACCGGTCCCGGCAACCGTCCCCTGAAGTCCCTGAGCGACATGCTCAAGGGCAAGCAGGGCCGTTTCCGCCAGAACCTCCTCGGCAAGCGTGTGGACTACTCCGCGCGTTCCGTGATCGTCGTCGGCCCGCAGCTCAAGCTGCACCAGTGCGGTCTGCCGAAGGCCATGGCGCTGGAGCTCTTCAAGCCGTTCGTGATGAAGCGCCTGGTGGACCTGAACCACGCGCAGAACATCAAGTCGGCCAAGCGCATGGTCGAGCGTGGCCGCACCGTGGTGTACGACGTCCTCGAAGAGGTCATCGCCGAGCACCCGGTGCTGCTGAACCGTGCGCCGACCCTGCACCGCCTGGGCATCCAGGCCTTCGAGCCGCAGCTGGTCGAGGGCAAGGCCATCCAGATCCACCCGCTCGTCTGCACCGCGTTCAACGCGGACTTCGACGGTGACCAGATGGCCGTCCACCTGCCGCTGTCGGCAGAGGCGCAGGCCGAGGCCCGCATCCTGATGCTGTCCTCGAACAACATCCTGAAGCCGGCCGACGGCCGTCCCGTCACCATGCCGACCCAGGACATGGTGCTCGGACTGTTCTTCCTCACGACCGACGAGGCAGAGCGCAAGGTCATCGGCGAGGGCCGGAACTTCGGTTCCGCGGCCGAGGCGATCATGGCCTTCGACAACCGCGAGCTGTCGCTGCAGGCGAAGGTCGACATCCGCTTCCCGGTGGGCACCATCCCGCCGCGTGGCTGGGTGCCGCCGGTCGCCGAGCCGGGCGAGCCCGAGTACCAGCCGGGTGACACCTTCCGGCTGCGTACGACCCTGGGCCGTGCGCTCTTCAACGAGCTGCTGCCCGAGGACTACCCGTTCGTCGACTACTCGGTGGGCAAGAAGCAGCTCTCCGAGATCGTCAACGACCTGGCCGAGCGCTACCCCAAGGTCATCGTGGCGGCGACGCTCGACAACCTGAAGGCCGCGGGCTTCCACTGGGCGACCCGTTCCGGCGTCACCGTCGCCGTTTCGGACATCGTCGTCCCGGAGGCCAAGAAGGCCATCGTCCAGGGCTACGAGGCCCAGGACGAGAAGGTCCAGAAGCAGTACGAGCGCGGTCTGATCACCAAGGACGAGCGCACGCAGGAGCTCATCGCGATCTGGACCAAGGCGACCAACGAGGTTGCCGAGGCGATGAACGCGAACTTCCCCAAGACGAACCCCATCTTCATGATGGTTGACTCGGGTGCCCGAGGAAACATGATGCAGATGCGGCAGATCGCCGGTATGCGTGGTCTGGTGTCGAACGCGAAGAACGAGACGATCCCGCGTCCCATCAAGGCGTCGTTCCGTGAGGGTCTCTCCGTACTGGAGTACTTCATCTCCACCCACGGTGCCCGTAAGGGCCTCGCGGACACCGCCCTGCGTACCGCCGACTCGGGCTACCTGACCCGTCGTCTGGTGGACGTCTCGCAGGACGTGATCATCCGCGAGGAGGACTGCGGTACCGAGCGCGGTCTGAAGCTCAAGATCGCGGTCAAGGGCGAGGACGGCGTGCTCCGCAAGACGGAGGACGTCGAGACCTCGGTCTACGCCCGGATGCTCGCCGAGGACGTCGTCATCGACGGCAAGGTCATCGCGCCGGCCAATGTCGACCTGGGTGACGTCCTGATCGACGCCCTGGTGGGCGCCGGCGTCGAGGAGGTCAAGACCCGCTCGGTCCTGACCTGTGAGTCCGCGGTCGGCACCTGTGCCTTCTGCTACGGACGCTCGCTGGCCACCGGCAAGCTGGTCGACATCGGTGAGGCGGTCGGCATCATCGCCGCCCAGTCCATCGGTGAGCCCGGTACCCAGCTGACGATGCGTACCTTCCACACCGGTGGTGTGGCCGGTGACGACATCACGCAGGGTCTGCCGCGTGTCGTCGAGCTCTTCGAGGCCCGTACACCCAAGGGTGTCGCGCCGATCTCCGAGGCCGCGGGCACCGTCCGCATCGAGGAGACCGAGAAGACGAAGAAGCTCGTCGTAACCCCGGACGACGGCAGCGAGGAGACGCCCTTCCCGATCTCCAAGCGGGCCCGTCTGCTCGTGGGCGAGGGCGACCGCGTCGAGGTGGGCCAGAAGCTCACCGTGGGTGCCACCAACCCGCACGACGTGCTGCGCATCCTCGGCCAGCGCGCGGTCCAGGTCCACCTGGTCGGCGAAGTCCAGAAGGTCTACAACTCGCAGGGCGTGTCGATCCACGACAAGCACATCGAGATCATCATCCGGCAGATGCTGCGCCGGGTGACGATCATCGAGTCCGGCGACGCGGAACTGCTGCCTGGCGAGCTCGTCGAGCGCTCGAAGTTCGAGACCGAGAACCGTCGTGTGGTCACGGAAGGCGGCCACCCGGCCTCCGGCCGTCCGCAGCTGATGGGTATCACCAAGGCCTCGCTGGCCACCGAGTCGTGGCTGTCGGCGGCGTCCTTCCAGGAGACCACCAGGGTCCTGACCGACGCGGCGATCAACGCCAAGTCGGACTCCCTGATCGGCCTCAAGGAGAACGTCATCATCGGTAAGCTCATCCCGGCCGGTACGGGCCTCGCCCGCTACCGCAACATCCGGGTGGAGCCCACCGAGGAGGCCAAGGCCGCGATGTACTCGGCCGTCGGCTACGACGACATCGACTACTCGCCGTTCGGCACCGGCTCCGGCCAGGCCGTCCCGCTGGAGGACTACGACTACGGTCCGTACAACCAGTAAGGCGTATGTCTGACGAAGGGCGGTCATCCCAGCGGGGTGGCCGCCCTTCGGGGTGCCGGCTCACGGCGTACCCGGTCCCGGCCGGCCCGCTCTGTGCGGCCCCGGGGCGGTCTGTCCGCCCGCGTGGGCATTTGTTTTGACCGCAGCCGATGCGGTAGGTACGCTCTGACCTTGTGCCTGGGGTGTGCCCTGGCTCCTGTGCGTGTCTTCAACCGCATGACGAGCTGTAAGTGACCACCGCAATCTGTGCCCTTCCCGCCACCTCGGCGGGGGTCTGCAGTATTCGACACACCCGACCGCGTGGGTCGGAGTGGTTCCAGGTTAGTTCTACACGGCACACAGAAACCGGAGAAGTAGTGCCTACGATCCAGCAGCTGGTCCGGAAGGGCCGGCAGGACAAGGTCGAGAAGAACAAGACTCCCGCGCTTGAGGGCTCGCCCCAGCGTCGTGGTGTCTGCACCCGTGTCTTCACGACCACCCCGAAGAAGCCCAACTCGGCGCTCCGTAAGGTCGCGCGTGTTCGTCTGACCTCCGGCATTGAGGTCACGGCCTACATCCCGGGTGAGGGACACAACCTGCAGGAGCACTCGATCGTGCTCGTGCGTGGTGGCCGTGTGAAGGACCTGCCCGGTGTTCGCTACAAGATCATCCGCGGTTCGCTCGACACCCAGGGTGTCAAGAACCGCAAGCAGGCCCGCAGCCGCTACGGCGCCAAGAAGGAGAAGTAAGAATGCCTCGTAAGGGCCCCGCCCCGAAGCGCCCGGTCATCATTGACCCGGTCTATGGTTCTCCTCTTGTCACCTCGCTGATCAACAAGATCCTGCTGAACGGCAAGCGTTCCACCGCCGAGCGGATCGTGTACGGCGCCATGGAGGGCCTTCGCGAGAAGACCGGCGCCGACCCGGTCATCACGCTGAAGCGCGCTCTTGAGAACGTCAAGCCGTCTCTCGAGGTCAAGTCCCGCCGTGTCGGTGGCGCCACCTACCAGGTGCCGATCGAGGTCAAGCCCGGTCGCGCCGCCACCCTCGCGCTGCGCTGGGTCGTCGGCTACTCCCGCGCCCGTCGCGAGAAGACGATGACCGAGCGGCTCACCAACGAGCTGCTCGACGCCTCGAACGGTCTTGGCGCTGCCGTCAAGAAGCGTGAGGACACCCACAAGATGGCCGAGTCCAACAAGGCCTTCGCGCACTACCGCTGGTAGTCGCTACCCACATCGAGACCGAGAGAAGATTGAGCCTTATGGCCACCACTTCGCTTGACCTGGCCAAGGTCCGCAACATTGGGATCATGGCCCACATCGACGCGGGCAAGACGACCACCACTGAGCGGATCCTCTTCTACACCGGTGTGAGCTACAAGATCGGTGAAGTCCACGACGGCGCAGCCACGATGGACTGGATGGAGCAGGAGCAGGAGCGCGGCATCACGATCACGTCGGCCGCGACGACCTGCCACTGGCCGCTCAACGATGTCGATCACACGATCAACATCATCGACACCCCGGGTCACGTCGACTTCACCGTCGAGGTGGAGCGTTCGCTCCGCGTCCTCGACGGCGCTGTCACCGTGTTCGACGGTGTCGCGGGCGTCGAGCCGCAGTCCGAGACTGTCTGGCGTCAGGCGGACCGCTACGGCGTGCCGCGTATCTGCTTCGTCAACAAGCTTGACCGTACCGGTGCCGAGTTCCACCGCTGCGTCGACATGATCGTCGACCGCCTCGGTGCGGTTCCGCTGGTCATGCAGCTCCCGATCGGTGCCGAGGCCGACTTCAAGGGCGTCGTCGACCTCGTGACGATGAAGGCCTTTGTGTGGTCCGCCGAGGCGACCAAGGGCGAGATGTACGACGTCGTCGACATCCCGGAGACGCACACCGAGGCGGCCGACGAGTGGCGCGGCAAGCTGCTCGAAGCCGTCTCGGAGAACGACGACGAGATGATGGAGCTGTACCTGGAGGGCCAGGAGCCCACCGTGGAGCAGCTGTACGCGGCGATCCGCCGTATCACCCTTGCTTCCAAGGGCAGCGCGGACTCCGTCACCGTCACTCCCGTCTTCTGTGGCACGGCCTTCAAGAACAAGGGCGTTCAGCCCCTGCTCGACGCGGTCGTCCGCTACCTGCCTTCCCCCCTGGACGTCGAGGCCATCGAGGGCCACGACGTCAAGGACCCCGAGACCGTCGTCAAGCGCCAGCCGTCCGACGACGAGCCGTTCTCCGGTCTTGCGTTCAAGATCGCGAGTGACCCGCACCTCGGCAAGCTCACCTTCGTCCGGATTTATTCGGGCCGCCTCGAGGCCGGCACCGCGGTGCTGAACTCGGTCAAGGGCAAGAAGGAGCGCATCGGCAAGATCTACCGTATGCACGCGAACAAGCGTGAGGAGATCGCGTCGGTGGGCGCGGGCGACATCATCGCCGTCATGGGGCTGAAGCAGACCACGACCGGTGAGACGCTCTGCGACGACAAGCAGCCGGTGATCCTGGAGTCCATGGACTTCCCGGCGCCGGTCATCGAGGTCGCCATCGAGCCGAAGTCCAAGGGTGACCAGGAGAAGCTGGGTGTCGCCATCCAGCGGCTCTCGGAGGAGGACCCCTCCTTCCAGGTCCACTCCGAGGAGGAGACCGGCCAGACCATCATCGGTGGTATGGGCGAGCTTCACCTCGAGGTGCTCGTCGACCGCATGAAGCGCGAGTTCCGCGTCGAGGCGAACGTCGGCAAGCCCCAGGTCGCGTACCGCGAGACGATCCGCAAGACCGTCGACCGTATCGACTACACGCACAAGAAGCAGACTGGTGGTACCGGCCAGTTCGCGAAGGTGCAGATCGCGATGGAGCCCATCGAGGGCGGCGACGCGACCTACGAGTTCGTGAACAAGGTCACCGGTGGCCGCATCCCCCGTGAGTACATTCCCTCGGTGGACGCGGGCGCGCAGGAAGCCATGAAGTTCGGCATCCTGGCCGGTTACGAGATGGTGGGTGTCCGCATCACCCTTCTCGACGGTGGCTACCACGAGGTGGACTCCTCGGAGCTCGCCTTCAAGATCGCCGGTTCGCAGGCGTTCAAGGAGGGTGCCCGCAAGGCGTCCCCCGTGCTCCTCGAGCCGATGATGGCCGTCGAGGTCACCACGCCCGAGGACTACATGGGCGATGTCATCGGCGACCTCAACTCCCGCCGTGGCCAGATCCAGGCCATGGAGGAGCGCAGCGGCGCTCGCGTCGTGAAGGGCCTCGTGCCCCTCTCGGAGATGTTCGGCTACGTCGGAGACCTCCGCAGCAAGACCTCGGGTCGCGCAAGCTACTCGATGCAGTTCGACTCCTACGCCGAGGTTCCGCGGAACGTCGCCGAGGAGATCATCGCGAAGGCCAAGGGCGAGTAACTCTTCCGAGTCCACGCTTTAGGCTTATCACCGGAGCCACTGGGGCAATCGACGCAGAGCGCAAGCAATGCGGCGGGTGCCCCGGGCCCCGGCATCCCAGCAAAGATCACCTGGCGCCGATGAAGCAAGGCGTACAGAACCACTCCAGGAGGACCCAGTGGCGAAGGCGAAGTTCGAGCGGACTAAGCCGCACGTCAACATCGGCACCATCGGTCACATTGACCACGGTAAGACGACCCTCACGGCCGCCATTACCAAGGTGCTGCATGACGCGTACCCGGACCTGAACGAGGCCTCGGCCTTCGACCAGATCGACAAGGCTCCCGAGGAGCGCCAGCGCGGTATCACGATCTCGATCGCGCACGTCGAGTACCAGACGGAGCAGCGTCACTACGCGCACGTCGACTGCCCGGGTCACGCTGACTACATCAAGAACATGATCACGGGTGCGGCGCAGATGGACGGCGCCATCCTCGTGGTCGCGGCCACCGACGGCCCGATGCCGCAGACCAAGGAGCACGTGCTCCTGGCCCGCCAGGTCGGCGTGCCGTACATCGTTGTCGCGCTGAACAAGGCCGACATGGTGGACGACGAGGAGATCCTGGAGCTCGTCGAGCTCGAGGTCCGTGAGCTCCTCTCCGAGTACGAGTTCCCGGGCGACGACCTTCCGGTCGTCAAGGTCTCGGCGCTCAAGGCCCTTGAGGGCGACAAGGAGTGGGGCCAGACCGTCCTCGACCTGATGAAGGCCGTCGACGAGTCGATCCCGCAGCCCGAGCGTGACGTCGAGAAGCCGTTCCTGATGCCGATCGAGGACGTCTTCACGATCACCGGTCGTGGCACCGTCGTCACCGGTCGTATCGAGCGTGGTGTCCTCAAGGTCAACGAGACCGTTGACATCGTGGGCATCAAGCAGGACAAGACCACCACCACGGTCACCGGCATCGAGATGTTCCGCAAGCTGCTCGACGAGGGCCAGGCCGGTGAGAACGTCGGTCTGCTCCTCCGTGGCATCAAGCGCGAGGACGTCGAGCGCGGCCAGGTCATCATCAAGCCCGGTTCGGTCACGCCGCACACCGAGTTCGAGGCCCAGGCCTACATCCTGTCGAAGGACGAGGGTGGCCGTCACACCCCCTTCTTCAACAACTACCGCCCGCAGTTCTACTTCCGTACCACGGACGTAACGGGCGTTGTGACCCTTCCCGAGGGCACCGAGATGGTCATGCCGGGTGACAACACCCTCATGACCGTCGCGCTGATCCAGCCGGTCGCCATGGAAGAGGGCCTGAAGTTCGCCATCCGTGAGGGTGGCCGGACCGTGGGCGCCGGCCAGGTCACGAAGATCCTCAAGTAATCACTTGACGGTCTGACCTGGCTGCTCACACAGAGCACCTGGTAACAGCAGAGGGCCCCCTGCCCGCCGTTCGCGGCGGACCGGGGGCCCTTCTGTGTGTCCGGCTCTTCTGAGTCCGTCTCTTCGCCGTGTCGCTGGTCCGGCTGCTGTACGGCTACACGTCCCGGACCGGGCGCCACAGCCAGGGGAGTGCTCCCGGGCCGAGACCCGCCACGGTCGGGCCGGAAGAGTCCCCGGCGATCCTGGCGGTCCTGGTGCCCTCGGCCAGCAGGGAGGCCCCCCCGAGCGGTACGACGCCGTCGGTGCGCCGCAGCACCTTCCCGTTCAGCAGGAGCTGGATGCGGCCGAGATCGTCCTGGCCGAGCAGCGCGGGCTCCGCTGCGCGGGTGTCGGCGCGGGTGCCCGCACGGGCGCCGGGGCGGGTGCCGCCCAGGTGTACGTGGGTCGTCGCGGCCGTCGCCGGCCTGCGGTAGTACACGTCCACGCCGCCGTCCGGTGCGGCGGTCGCGGTGGGGGAGTCGCCCGGCAGTGGAAGGAGGGGGTCCGGGTACAGCAGCACCGGGCCGCCCGCGACGGTCTGGGTCCAGTGGTGCACGGTGTCCCGGCCCGATGCGAAGAGATGGACGCGGCCCGCCGAGTCGACCATGGCGGAGAGGCCGTCCTGGATCTGGCCGCCGCCCAGGCTCCGCCAGGGGGACCAGCTTCCCCCGGTGGACCGGACCCGGGTGCTGATGCCCTGGGCGGCGTCGCGTATGAAGAGGTGTACTTGCCCCGCGCGGTCGGTGATCGCGACGGGGACGCCTATTCGACGACCCCGGTCCGGGTCGCTCTCCGGGTTGCCGAGCCCGGTCCACGCCGCGAACTTCCCACCGGGCGTGCGCTGTTGGAGTAGCACTATCTCGCGCGTGTTGGCCGCGCCGTGGCCTGCTATCGAGGAGAACCGCAGCGCGAACAGCAGCTGCCGGCCGTCCTTGAGCGCGGCCGCACCGAGCGTCGGGGCCAGCGGTCCGCCGCCCAGGTCGTGCGGCGCCCCCCACTGGCCGCTGCCCGGCGCCGTCTCGCGCCAGCGGACCGCGCGCAGGCCGAGGACCCCGTACCCGACGAGGCGCCCGTCCTGCCCGGTGGCCAGGACGGGACGCGGGCCCGGATAGCGGTAGTGGGTGGAGCGGACCCACCCCTTCTTGTTGGTCAGCGGACGGCCGATGCCCACGTTGTAGTCGCCGCAGCCGCCCGGGTTTCCGCAGTTCCAGGCCTCGTTACCGCCGTACGGGAGCAGGTTCGCGGCCTTCTGGGCGAGCACCTTCGGCGACAGGTTCTTCGGCCAGTGGCGGTTGTAGTAGCCCCGGTAGGCGGTGGCTACGAAGGCGGGCACCTCGCCCTTCCCCTGCGTTGCCTCCGCGACCCAGCGGATCATCGCCGCCCAGCTGAAGGAGGCGGTGGCGGTGTGGTCCGCGTGGTCCGAGTAGCCGACCTGCTCGCTGTCCTTGCGGCGGACGGCGGTCGGGCTGTGCTGGATGTCCGGGTCGGGGTCGAGGGTGTGGATGACGGTCGGGCGGTACTGCGCCATCAGCCCGGTGAGCACGTCGACCAGGGCGTCGTACGTGTACGAGTCCGCCTCCTGGAGCGGGGAGCCCTCCGCGACCACGGTCCGCAGGCTGAGCCCCCGGTCGGCCCAGAGCGACGGCAGACCGAGCCGCCCGTGGGAGGTGTGCATGGCGGTGTTGAGGAAGACCAGTTCGACCCGGCGGACGCCCCGCACCAGCGTGTTGACCTCGGCGCGGCGGCCACCGCGCAGGGTCACGACGTCCTTCTGCCACTTCGTGAACGGGGAGAGGCCCAGCTGCACCGCGTACGCCTGGCGCAGGCCCTGGTGGCGGGCCGATGAGTAGGCGGGCTTGTCGGGGACGGGGCGCGGCTGGCCCGCGATGACGTTGATACCGGTGGCCTCACCTGCGGTGACGTACACGCAGACCAGGGGCGTTCCGGAGTCCAGCATCCGCTGGGTGTCCGGGTTCATGAAGTACATGTCGTCGTCGGGGTGGGCCAGTATCTGCATGAGCCGGTCGTGCCTGGCTATGGAGATGGCCTTGCCCGGCATGGGGTCGGCGGTGCTGGTGGTGCGGCGCGGCGAGGCGGGCACGGAGCAGGCGGTGAGCGCGGCGGCCGCGGCGGCCGTACCGAGCCCCGCGAGCAGGAACCTCCGGGAGGGGCCAGATCCTTGGCGGGCGGGACCGGGCTCCTGGTGGGCGGGGCCGGGCCCCTCCGATATCCCTGTGTGCGATATCCCCATGATGGTGCTCCGTCCGCTCCCCTGCACGGGCCCTCCCGTGCTCTCCCGGTCTGCTTGACGGGGTTCTCCGACCGGAGGTTGCCTCCAGGCCGGACGCTGTTACGGGAGGTGAAGGCGGTGGAGGAAGGTCCGGATGCCCGGCCGGGGCGGCGCCGGGTGCCGTGGCGGTGATGCTCCGGCCCTGTTTCGCGGTGGCTCGTACACAGCACGCGAACCGGCAGAAAGTGCCTGCCGTCAGCACTGCCGCGCCGCCGTCCGCCGGCCCGTCGGCCCCTCCGCCGTCTCAGTAACCGGACGGCTGGGCAGAGGTGTTCTCGCCGGGACGATCGTTGAGGGGAGACACTGGGGCCGGTGGCCGCCCGCCGCACACGGGCGGCCGCCGTCTGCGCCCGACCGGAAGGGACACCTGTGACACCGCCAACCACGAGTTCTTCGAAGGACAAGCTCGCTGCCCTGCGCACCGAGATCGAGCACCGCAACCCGGCCCAGCCCGAGTTCCACCAGGCAGTTCACGAAGTACTGGAGAGCCTGGCGCCGGTGCTGGCCGTGCGGGACGACTACGCGCAGGCGAGCCTGGTGGAGCGTCTCTGCGAGCCCGAGCGGCAGATCATCTTCCGGGTGCCCTGGCAGGACGACCGGGGCAGGGTGCACGTCAACCGCGGCTTCCGGGTCGAGTTCAACAGCGCGCTCGGCCCGTACAAGGGCGGTCTGCGCTTCCACTCGTCGGTGAACCTCGGCATCGTGAAGTTCCTGGGCTTCGAGCAGGTCTTCAAGAACGCGCTGACCGGTCTCGGTATCGGCGGCGGCAAGGGCGGCAGCGACTTCGACCCGCACGGCCGCTCCGACTCCGAGGTCATGCGCTTCTGCCAGTCCTTCATGACGGAACTGCACCGGCACATCGGCGCGCACACCGACGTGCCCGCCGGGGACATCGGCGTCGGCGGCCGCGAGATCGGCTATCTCTTCGGCCAGTACCGGCGCATCACCAACCGCTGGGAGTCCGGTGTCCTCACCGGCAAGGGCCTTTCCTGGGGCGGCTCGGCGATCCGTCCCGAGGCGACCGGTTACGGGAACGTCTACTTCGCCGCGGAGATGCTGCGCCGCCGCGGTGAGGACCTGCAGGGGCAGACCGCGGTGGTCTCCGGGTCCGGCAACGTCGCCATCTACACCATCGAGAAGCTCAAGGCCCTCGGCGCCAACGCCCTGACCTGCTCGGACTCCGGTGGCTACGTCATCGACGACAAGGGCATCGACGTCGAACTCCTGAAGCAGGTCAAGGAGGTCGAACGCGCCCGCATCAGCGAGTACGCGGAGCGCCGCGGCGCGTCCGCCCGGTACATCAGCGGCGGCAGCGTCTGGGACGTACCCGCGGACATCGCACTGCCGTCGGCCACCCAGAACGAGCTGGGCGCCGAAGCCGCCGCCACTCTCGTACGCAACGGGGTCAAGGCCGTCTCCGAGGGCGCCAACATGCCCACCACCATGGAGGCGGTGGACGTCCTGCACGAGGCCGGAGTCGCCTTCGGCCCCGGCAAGGCGGCCAACGCGGGCGGTGTCGCGGTCAGCGCCCTGGAGATGCAGCAGAACGCGGCCCGTGACACCTGGACGCCCGCGCGCGTCGAGGACGAGCTGCTGCGGATCATGCAGGACATCCACCACACCTGCTACGAGACCGCCGAGCGCTACGACACACCCGGCAACTACGTGACCGGTGCCAACATCGCCGGTTTCGAACGGGTCGCGGACGCGATGCTGGCCCAGGGCGTCATCTGAGAAGCTGAGAGAAGCGCCTGGTGATACTGGCCCCGCTCCCGCTGGAGCGGGGCCAGCCCGCTGTGAGGCGCAGCTGCGAGCAGCGGCGTCAGTCCTCGGTGAAGAGATCGTCCGCGGTGGTGGCGGTGAGCGCCCGGTCGAGCCAGCTCAGGAGGGTGTCCGGGTCGGCGCAGGCGGTGATCCGGTCGATCACTTCCTGAGAGGTCTCGATACCGCGCCGGTCAAGGATCCGCAGAACGGATTTCGCCTCGCCCTTGGCCTCCCCTTCGGCACGGCCCTCCGCGCGCAGACGCTGGGAGGTCTCCGAGCGGAAGAAGGAGAGGTCGGCGGCCATGAGTTTCCTCCAGATCGTGGCGGCCGGGTTGTCACCCAGGCCGAGTTCGGTGAGTTCGGCGAGAATCGTCGCTGTGTCCGGGTCGACGGTCTTGAGCGCGGGTGCCAGCGCCTTCAGTATGGCAGCCGCATACGGCTTCTTACCGTGTGTGATGGCGGAGAACACGGCCAGCGGGAGGTCCCGGGCCGCGACCGACGCATCGGTCACGACCGGGACGTTGTGAGGGCCAAGCACCAGGGGCCGCACCGTGAGCGAGGGCCATTCCGGTGGGCCGATACGAATCGGGCCGGTGGCCCAGCGTGCGGTGGACTCGTCCTGGCAGACCACCAGCAGGACCGGACCCAGGCCGTACTTTGCGTGCAGATGGGCCAGGTAGTACGCGGTGCATCGCCTCATGCGATGAATTGACCATGTGGGGAACGCTAGGAGTAATGGGCCTCTGGCATATGCAGAAGCAACCTGTATTCACCCATTGAGGTGATGGGGGCAACACCGCCCGACCGCCCCGTACGGCTTCACAGGTGGGCCGCGTCCGGCCGGGGGAGTGCTGGGGTACAGTCTCCGGCCGCGATTGGCGTCCGTGGTGACCCGTATGGCAGACTATCGGGGTTGCTCGGTTGAGTGCCGATGCTGCGCGCCTCCCGTCGGGAGGACTGGAAGCAAGTCCCACAGTACTCGTCGCCCCAACTGCCGTAAGGCAGCGCTGAGGCGGACGTACGGGAATCTTCCGGGAAGCGTCAGCGGGGTGCCGACCAGGCGCCCGGTGGGTGTTCGCCCCCGGCTCGCGGTCACTGGCCCGCACCCCTTGGTTGGGAAATCCTTCGGGAGATCTTCGTAGAGGGAATGCGACACGCCCGACCGCGTGGGTCGGAGACGGACGCAGGACCCGCCGGGTCCCAGAGCGTTACGAGAGACAGGACTACTGAGTAGCCATGGCGGGACAGAAGATCCGCATCCGGCTCAAGGCCTACGACCACGAGGTCATCGACTCTTCGGCAAAGAAGATCGTCGAGACGGTGACGCGAACTGGTGCGTCGGTCGCAGGCCCGGTGCCGCTGCCCACTGAGAAGAACGTGTACTGCGTCATCAAGTCGCCGCACAAGTACAAGGACTCGCGCGAGCACTTCGAGATGCGCACGCACAAGCGCCTCATCGACATCCTCGACCCCACGCCGAAGACGGTTGACTCGCTGATGCGTCTCGACCTGCCGGCGGGCGTCGACATCGAGATCAAGCTCTGAGGTGACGCGCGAGATGACTAAGAACATCAAGGGCGTCCTGGGCGAGAAGCTCGGCATGACCCAGGTCTGGGACGAGAACAACCGGGTTGTCCCGGTGACCGTCGTCAAGGCCGGGCCGTGCGTCGTGACGCAGGTCCGTACGAACGACATCGACGGCTACGAGTCGGTCCAGATCGCCTTCGGCGAGATCGACCCTCGCAAGGTGAACAAGCCCCTCAAGGGTCACTTCGCCAAGGCCGACGTGACTCCGCGCCGCCACCTGGTGGAGCTCCGCACCCCTGACGCCAGCGAGTACACGCTGGGCCAGGAGATCACCGCCCAGGTGTTCGAGTCCGGCATCAAGGTCGATGTCACGGGCAAGAGCAAGGGCAAGGGCTTCGCCGGTGTCATGAAGCGCCACAACTTCAAGGGTGGCAAGGCTTCCCACGGTGCCCACCGCGTGCACCGTAAGCCTGGCTCCATCGGTGGCTGTGCCACCCCGGGCCGTGTCTTCAAGGGCATGCGCATGGCGGGCCGCATGGGCAACGAGCGGGTCACCACCCAGAACCTGACCGTCCACGCCGTTGACGCGGAGAAGGGTCTGCTGCTCATCAAGGGCGCGGTCCCCGGTCCGAACGGCGGCCTCGTCCTGGTCCGTACCGCGGCCAAGGGGGCTTGAGGAACCGATGAGCACCATTGACATCCTTTCGCCGGCAGGCGACAAGGCCGGGACCGTCGAACTCCCCTCGGAGATCTTCGACGCCAAGATCAGCATCCCGCTGATCCACCAGGTCGTTGTCGCACAGCTGGCCGCGGCCCGTCAGGGCACGCACAAGACCAAGCGTCGTGGCGAAGTCCGCGGTGGCGGTAAGAAGCCTTACCGCCAGAAGGGCACCGGCCGCGCGCGCCAGGGTTCGACCCGTGCGCCGCAGTTCGCCGGCGGTGGCGTCGTCCACGGCCCGCAGCCGCGTGACTACTCGCAGCGCACCCCGAAGAAGATGAAGGTCGCCGCCCTGCGCGGTGCCCTCACCGACCGGGCGCAGAACGCTCGCGTCCACGTCGTATCCGGCGTGGTCGAGGGCGCTGCCTCCACGAAGGCCGCGAAGTCCCTCCTCGGCAAGGTCAGCGAGCGCAAGCACGTGCTCCTGGTCGCCGAGCGTTCGGACGAGGCCGCGTGGCTCTCCGCCCGCAACCTGCCCCAGGTGCACCTCCTGGAGCCGGGCCAGCTGAACACGTACGACGTGCTCGTATCCGATGACGTGGTCTTCACCAAGGCCGCCTTCGAGTCCTTCGTGTCTGGCCCCAAGGCCACCACTGAGACCGAAGGGAGCGACGTCTGATGGCTGAGGCGACCGTTACCAGCAAGACCTTCACGGACCCGCGCGACGTCCTCGTCAAGCCGGTTGTTTCCGAGAAGAGCTACGCGCTGCTCGACGAGAACAAGTACACGTTCATCGTCGCGCCGGGCTCCAACAAGACCCAGATCAAGCAGGCCGTGGAAGCGGTCTTCTCGGTCAAGGTCACCGGAGTCAACACGATCAACCGCCAGGGCAAGCGCAAGCGCACCCGCACCGGGTTCGGAAAGCGCGCTGACACCAAGCGCGCCATTGTGACCCTTGCCGAGGGCGACCGTATCGACATCTTCGGCGGCCCGGTCTCCTAACGGAGGCCTGAGTCGTCCAGAAGTCCGGAACATTCCGAGGACTGAGAAATGGGTATCCGCAAGTACAAGCCGACGACCCCGGGCCGTCGTGGCTCCAGCGTCGCCGACTTTGTCGAGATCACGCGGTCCACGCCGGAGAAGTCGCTGGTTCGCCCTCTGCACAGCAAGGGCGGCCGTAACAACACCGGCCGGATCACCGTTCGCCACCAGGGTGGCGGACACAAGCGCGCCTTCCGTGTGATCGACTTCCGTCGTCACGACAAGGACGGCGTGCCGGCCAAGGTCGCGCACATCGAGTACGACCCGAACCGCACCGCGCGCATCGCGCTGCTGCACTACGCAGACGGCGAGAAGCGCTACATCCTCGCCCCGGCCAAGCTGGGCCAGGGCGACCGGGTGGAGAACGGCGCAGGTGCCGACATCAAGCCGGGCAACAACCTGCCGCTGCGCAACATCCCGGTCGGTACGACCATCCACGCCATCGAGATGCGTCCCGGTGGCGGAGCGAAGATCGCCCGTTCCGCGGGTGCTTCGGTCCAGCTGCTCGCGAAGGAAGGCGCCATGGCGCACCTTCGTATGCCGTCGGGCGAGGTCCGCCTGGTCGACATCCGCTGCCGCGCCACCATCGGCGAGGTCGGCAATGCCGAGCAGTCGAACATCAACTGGGGCAAGGCCGGCCGTATGCGCTGGAAGGGCGTCCGCCCGTCCGTCCGCGGTGTCGCGATGAACCCGGTCGACCACCCGCACGGTGGTGGTGAGGGCAAGACCTCCGGTGGTCGTCACCCGGTCAGCCCGTGGGGTCAGAAGGAGGGTCGTACTCGCTCGCCGAAGAAGGCTTCGAGCAAGTACATCGTCCGCCGCCGCAAGACGAACAAGAAGCGCTAGGAGCGGGTTTAGATGCCGCGCAGTCTCAAGAAGGGGCCTTTCGTCGACGGACACCTTGTCAAGAAGGTGGACGTACAGAACGAAGCAGGCACCAAGAACGTCATCAAGACCTGGTCCCGGCGCTCGATGATCATCCCGGACATGCTGGGACACACCATCGCGGTGCACAACGGCAAGATCCACGTCCCGGTGTTCGTCACCGAGTCGATGGTCGGCCACAAGCTCGGCGAGTTTGCGCCGACCCGCACCTTCCGCGGCCACGTCAAGGACGACCGCAAGTCGAAGCGCCGCTAAGGCGGGGTGCGAAGACTATGAACGACACCGAAGGGACAACCATGGAAGCCAGGGCCCAGGCGCGGTACATCCGCGTCACGCCCATGAAGGCCCGCCGCGTGGTGGACCTTATCCGTGGCATGGATGCCACGGAGGCTCAGGCGGTCCTGCGTTTCGCCCCGCAGGCCGCGAGCGTGCCGGTTGGCAAGGTGCTTGACAGCGCCATCGCCAACGCTGCACACAATTACGACCACACCGACGCCGGCAGCCTCGTCATCTCCGAGGCGTACGTCGACGAGGGCCCGACCCTGAAGCGGTTCCGTCCGCGCGCCCAGGGCCGTGCCTACCGGATCCGCAAGCGGACCAGCCACATCACCGTGGTCGTCAGCAGCAAGGAAGGAACCCGGTAATGGGCCAGAAGGTTAACCCGCACGGGTTCCGACTCGGCATTACCACGGACTTCAAGTCCCGTTGGTACGCCGACAAGCTGTACAAGGACTACGTCAAGGAAGACGTCGCCATTCGTCGCATGATGACGAAGGGCATGGAGCGCGCCGGCATCTCGAAGGTTGAGATCGAGCGCACCCGCGACCGCGTCCGCGTCGACATCCACACCGCTCGTCCGGGCATCGTCATCGGCCGCCGCGGCGCCGAGGCCGACCGCATCCGCGGCGAGCTGGAGAAGCTGACCGGCAAGCAGGTCCAGCTCAACATCCTTGAGGTCAAGAACCCCGAGGTGGACGCTCAGCTGGTGGCCCAGGCCGTCGCCGAGCAGCTCTCCTCGCGTGTCTCCTTCCGTCGCGCCATGCGTAAGAGCATGCAGTCGACGATGAAGGCCGGCGCCAAGGGCATCAAGATCCAGTGCGGTGGCCGTCTCGGCGGCGCCGAGATGTCCCGTTCGGAGTTCTACCGCGAGGGCCGTGTGCCGCTGCACACGCTCCGCGCGAACGTGGACTACGGCTTCTTCGAGGCCAAGACGACCTTCGGCCGTATCGGCGTGAAGGTCTGGATCTACAAGGGCAATGTCAAGAACATCGCCGAGGTCCGTGCCGAGAACGCCGCGGCCCGTGCGGGTAACCGCCCGGCCCGTGGTGGCGGCAGTGACCGTCCGGCAGCCGGCGGCCGTGGTGGCCGTGGTGGCGAGCGTGGCGGCCGCGGCCGCAAGCCGCAGCAGTCCGCGCCGGCAGCCGAGGCCCCCAAGGCCGAGGCTCCCGCCGCCGCTGCTCCGGCTGAGAGCACTGGAACGGAGGCCTGACCGACATGCTGATCCCTCGTAGGGTCAAGCACCGCAAGCAGCACCACCCCAAGCGCAGTGGTATGGCGAAGGGTGGAACTGAGGTCGCATTCGGTGAGTACGGCATCCAGGCTCTGACGCCGGCGTACGTGACGAACCGCCAGATCGAGGCTGCTCGTATCGCGATGACCCGCCACATCAAGCGTGGCGGCAAGGTCTGGATCAACATCTACCCGGACCGTCCCCTCACCAAGAAGCCCGCCGAGACCCGCATGGGTTCGGGTAAGGGCTCCCCGGAGTGGTGGATCGCGAACGTCAAGCCCGGCCGGGTGATGTTCGAGCTGTCCTACCCGAACGAGAAGGTCGCTAAGGAGGCGCTCACCCGCGCCGCCCACAAGCTTCCGATGAAGTGCCGCATCGTGCGGCGCGAGGCAGGTGAGTCGTGATGGCGGCCGGTATCAAGGCGACCGAGCTGCGTGAGCTGAACGACGAGGACCTCGTCGCCAAGCTGCGTGAGGCCAAGGAAGAACTGTTCAACCTCCGCTTCCAGGCGGCGACCGGACAGCTCGAGAACCACGGTCGGCTCAAGTCCGTCCGTAAGGACATCGCCCGGATCTACACCCTGATGCGTGAGCGCGAGCTGGGCATCGAGACGGTGGAGAGCGCCTGATGAGCGAGAAGAATGTGACTGAGACGACTGAGCAGCGCGGATTCCGCAAGACCCGTGAGGGTCTCGTCGTCAGCGACAAGATGGACAAGACCGTCGTCGTCGCTGTCGAGGACCGCGTCAAGCACGCGCTGTACGGCAAGGTCATCCGCCGTACCAACAAGCTCAAGGCGCACGACGAGGCCAACGCCGCCGGTATCGGCGACCGTGTTGTCATCATGGAGACACGGCCGCTGTCGGCATCGAAGCGCTGGCGCATCGTCGAGATCCTCGAGAAGGCCAAGTAAGAATCCCTGAGCTCATCGCTCAGGTCAGTTCCGCCAGGCTCGGCGGGGGACCCGCGTAAGTCACTTACGTGAGTCCCCCGCCGGGAACCGGCAGACGATCAGGAGATAGACGTGATCCAGCAGGAGTCGCGACTTCGTGTCGCCGACAACACGGGTGCGAAGGAAATTCTCACCATTCGTGTTCTCGGTGGCTCGGGTCGCCGCTACGCGGGTATCGGTGACGTCATTGTCGCCACCGTCAAGGACGCGATCCCCGGTGGCAACGTGAAGAAGGGTGACGTCGTCAAGGCGGTCATCGTTCGCACCGTCAAGGAGCGTCGTCGTCAGGACGGCTCGTACATCCGCTTCGACGAGAACGCCGCCGTCATTCTGAAGAACGACGGCGACCCCCGCGGCACCCGTATCTTCGGCCCGGTGGGCCGTGAGCTGCGCGAGAAGAAGTTCATGAAGATCATCTCGCTCGCGCCGGAGGTGCTGTAAGCATGAAGATCAAGAAGGGCGACCTGGTTCAGGTCATCACCGGTAAGGACCGCGGCAAGCAGGGCAAGGTCATCGTTGCCTACCCCACGCAGAACCGTGTCCTCGTCGAGGGTGTCAACCGGGTCAAGAAGCACACCAAGGCCGGCCAGACCGCTCGTGGTTCGCAGACCGGTGGCATCGTGACGACCGAAGCCCCTGTCCACGTCAGCAACGTTCAGCTGGTGGTGGAGAAGGACGGCAAGAAGGTCGTCACCCGCGTCGGCTACCGCTTTGACGACGAGGGCAACAAGATCCGCGTTGCCAAGCGGACCGGTGAGGACATCTGATGACTGCCACCACTGCGCCGCGTCTCAAGACGCGCTACCGCGAGGAAATCGCCGGCAAGCTGCGTGAGGAGTTCTCGTACGAGAACGTCATGCAGATCCCCGGTCTCGTCAAGATCGTGGTCAACATGGGTGTGGGCGACGCCGCCCGCGACTCCAAGCTGATCGACGGTGCCATCAAGGACCTCACCACGATCACCGGTCAGAAGCCGGCCGTCACCAAGGCCCGCAAGTCGATCGCGCAGTTCAAGCTGCGCGAGGGGCAGCCGATCGGCTGCCACGTCACCCTCCGCGGTGACCGGATGTGGGAGTTCCTGGACCGTACGCTGTCGCTCGCGCTTCCGCGTATCCGCGACTTCCGCGGTCTGTCGCCGAAGCAGTTCGACGGCCGTGGCAACTACACCTTCGGTCTCACGGAGCAGGTCATGTTCCACGAGATCGACCAGGACAAGATCGACCGGGTCCGGGGCATGGACATCACCGTGGTCACCACGGCGACCAATGACGACGAGGGTCGTGCCCTCCTTCGTCACCTCGGCTTCCCGTTCAAGGAGAACTGACCGTGGCGAAGAAGTCCCTGATCGCTAAGGCCGCCCGCAAGCCGAAGTTCGGCGTCCGCGGGTACACCCGCTGCCAGCGCTGCGGCCGGCCCCACTCCGTCTACCGCAAGTTCGGCCTGTGCCGTGTGTGCCTTCGTGAGATGGCCCACCGCGGCGAGCTGCCGGGCGTGACCAAGAGCTCCTGGTAATTCCCTTTCCGGGAATTATCGGAGGCTCTCGGTAAGCATCTGGTCGGCAGAAGCCCTCCTCCGTATGCCGTAGGCTTGCGGGGTTGGGCCTCTGCCGCCCGACCGCCCGCGGGCGAAGCCCGCTGACAAAACGCTTACTACGCCGTAGGTCCCCGCACCGCACCCGTCCCGCCACTGAGTGGGGAGAGGGATGGCGCATACAGGAAACCCCGGCGAGAGAGGCCGAAGGCCAATTCATGACCATGACTGATCCCATCGCAGACATGCTCACGCGTCTGCGTAACGCAAACTCGGCGTACCACGACTCCGTCGTGATGCCGCACAGCAAGATCAAGTCGCACATCGCGGAGATCCTCCAGCAGGAGGGCTTCATCACCGGCTGGAAGACCGAGGACGCCGAGGTTGGCAAGAACCTCGTTCTCGAGCTGAAGTTCGGCCCGAACCGCGAGCGCTCGATCGCAGGCATCAAGCGGATCTCGAAGCCGGGTCTGCGTGTGTACGCGAAGTCCACCAATCTGCCGAAGGTTCTCGGCGGCCTGGGCGTGGCGATCATCTCCACGTCCCACGGTCTCCTGACCGGCCAGCAGGCCAGCAAGAAGGGCGTAGGTGGGGAAGTCCTCGCCTACGTCTGGTAGTCGGGAACGGAGGAAAAGCCAATGTCGCGAATCGGCAAGCTCCCCATTCAGGTTCCCGCCGGTGTGGACGTCACCATCGATGGCCGTACGGTCGCGGTGAAGGGCCCCAAGGGGTCCCTCTCGCACACCGTCGCGTCGCCGATCGAGGTCACCAAGGGCGAGGACGGCGTGCTCAACGTCGTCCGTCCTAACGACGAGCGTCAGAACAAGGCCCTTCACGGCCTGTCCCGCACGCTGGTGGCGAACATGATCACCGGCGTGACCACGGGATACACCAAGGCGCTCGAAATCAGCGGTGTCGGTTACCGCGTCCAGGCGAAGGGCTCCAACCTGGAGTTCGCCCTGGGCTACAGCCACCCGATCGTCGTTGAGGCCCCCGAGGGCATCACCTTCAAGGTCGAGTCGCCCACGAAGCTCAGCGTCGAGGGCATCGACAAGCAGAAGGTCGGCGAGGTCGCCGCTAACATCCGCAAGCTGCGGAAGCCCGACCCGTACAAGGCCAAGGGCGTCAAGTACGCCGGCGAGGTTATCCGCCGCAAGGTCGGAAAGGCGGGTAAGTAAGCCATGGCATACGGTGTAAAGATCGCCAAGGGTGACGCGTACAAGCGCGCTGCCATCAAGCGCCGCCACGTCCGTGTCCGCAAGCACGTCTCCGGCACGCCGGAGCGTCCGCGCCTGGTCGTGACGCGCTCCAACCGCAACATCGTTGCGCAGGTCATCGACGACATCGCGGGCCACACGCTCGCTTCGGCGTCGACCCTGGACACCTCGATCCGCGGTGGCGAGGGCGACAAGAGCGCCCAGGCACAGCAGGTCGGCGCGCTCGTCGCCGAGCGCGCGAAGGCCGCGGGTGTCGAGACTGTCGTGTTCGACCGTGGTGGCAACAGGTACGCCGGGCGCATTGCCGCTCTGGCTGACGCCGCCCGCGAAGCCGGGCTGAAGTTCTAAGCCCCGGTTCCGGGACTAACGGACGTAACAGAGAGAGGTAAATCCAATGGCTGGACCCCAGCGCCGCGGAAGCGGTGCCGGTGGCGGCGAGCGGCGGGACCGGAAGGGTCGCGACGGTGGCGCTGCCGCCGAGAAGACCGCTTACGTTGAGCGCGTAGTCGCGATCAACCGCGTTGCCAAGGTTGTCAAGGGTGGTCGTCGCTTCAGCTTCACCGCGCTCGTCGTGGTCGGAGACGGTGACGGCACCGTAGGTGTCGGATACGGCAAGGCCAAGGAAGTTCCCGCGGCCATCGCCAAGGGCGTCGAAGAGGCCAAGAAGAGCTTCTTCAAGGTCCCGCGTATCCAGGGCACCATCCCCCACCCGATCACGGGCGAGAAGGCTGCGGGCGTCGTCCTGCTCAAGCCTGCTTCCCCCGGTACCGGTGTTATCGCCGGTGGCCCGGTGCGCGCCGTTCTGGAGTGCGCCGGCGTCCACGACATCCTGTCGAAGTCGCTCGGCTCCGACAACGCGATCAACATCGTGCACGCGACCGTGGCGGCCCTCCAGGGCCTGCAGCGTCCCGAGGAGATCGCGGCTCGCCGTGGTCTGCCCCTCGAGGACGTCGCCCCCGCGGCTCTGCTCCGTGCGCGTGCGGGAGCGGGTGCGTAATGGCTCGCCTCAAGATCACGCAGACGAAGTCGTACATCGGCAGCAAGCAGAACCACCGCGACACCCTGCGTTCGCTCGGGCTCAAGCGCCTGCACGACGTGGTTGTCAAGGAGGACCGCCCCGAGTTCCGCGGAATGGCTAACACCGTCCGCCACCTCGTGACGGTTGAGGAGGTCGACTGACATGGCGGAGAACAACCCGCTGAAGGTCCACAACCTCCGGCCCGCCCCGGGCGCCAAGACCGCCAAGACCCGTGTGGGTCGTGGTGAGGCGTCCAAGGGTAAGACCGCAGGTCGTGGTACCAAGGGCACCAAGGCCCGTTACCAGGTTCCGGAGCGCTTCGAGGGCGGGCAGATGCCCCTCCACATGCGCCTCCCGAAGCTGAAGGGCTTCAAGAACCCGTTCCGCACCGAGTTCCAGGTTGTCAACCTGGACAAGCTCGGCGAGCTCTACCCCGAGGGTGGAGAGGTCACGGTGGCCGGCCTGGTCGCCAAGGGCGCGGTACGTAAGAACAGCCTCGTCAAGGTCCTGGGCCAGGGCGAGATCTCCGTGGCGCTGACGGTTTCGGTTGACGCCGTCTCCGGCTCCGCCAAGGAGAAGATTGCCGCCGCGGGCGGCACCGTCACCGAGCTCGTCTGAGACGACTCGATGATCTGAACACCCAACCGGGGATGCCTTTTTGAAAGGGCATCCCCGGTTGGTCGTTCCAAGGGGGGCAGGGTCGCCGGTATGGTGGCGCTGCACTTGTCTGTACTCAGCGTGGTGTATCGGTGCGCCTGTTGACCGATACGCATACCGTCCATCGTCGAATTCTCAAGACCGTCACCTCTACGCAGACGCGCGGGGGTCGCAGGAGGCACCGTGCTCACCGCGTTCGCCCGAGCGTTCAAGACGCCCGACCTGCGCAAGAAGCTGCTGTTCACACTCGCCATCATCGTGATCTACCGGCTCGGAACGCACATTCCGATCCCCGGGGTCAGCTACACGAACGTCCAGCAGTGTCTGGACCAGACGAAGACCAACCAGGGCCTCTTCGGTCTGGTCAACATGTTCAGTGGTGGCGCACTGTTGCAGATCACCATCTTCGCGCTCGGCATCATGCCGTACATCACGGCGAGCATCATCCTGCAGTTGCTGACCGTGGTGATCCCGCGGCTGGAAGCCCTGAAGAAGGAGGGGCAGTCCGGTCAGGCGAAGGTCACGCAGTACACGCGTTATCTGACCGTGGCGCTCGCGATCCTCCAGGGCACCGGTCTGGTGGCGACCGCCCGGACCGGCGCGCTCTTCGGCAGCTGCCCCGTGGCCAACCAGATCGTCCCCGACCAGTCGATCTTCACCACCGTGACCATGGTCGTCTGCATGACCGCGGGCACCTGCATGGTCATGTGGCTCGGCGAGCTCGTCACCGACCGCGGTATCGGCAACGGGATGTCGATCCTGATGTTCGTCTCGATCGCGGCCGGTTTCCCCGGCGCGCTGTGGGCCGTCAAGCAGCAGGGCAAGCTGGCCGGCGGCTGGATCGAGTTCGGCGCGGTGATCCTGGTGGGTCTGGCCATGGTCGGCCTCGTCGTCTTCGTGGAGCAGGCCCAGCGCCGCATCCCCGTTCAGTACGCGAAGCGCATGATCGGCCGTAAGTCCTACGGGGGTACGTCCACTTACATCCCGCTCAAGGTGAACCAGGCCGGTGTGATCCCGGTCATCTTCGCTTCTTCGCTGCTCTACATCCCGGGCCTCATCGTGCAGTTCAGCGGTTCGACCGCCGGCTGGGCGACCTGGGTCAAGGACAACCTGGTCAAGGGCGACCACCCTGCTTACATCATCACGTACTTCCTGTTGATCGTGTTCTTCGCCTTCTTCTATGTGGCGATCTCGTTCAACCCCGAGGAAGTCGCCGACAACATGAAGAAGTATGGTGGCTTCATCCCGGGCATCCGGGCTGGCCGACCGACCGCTGAGTATCTGAGTTACGTACTCAACCGGATCACCTGGCCGGGGTCGCTGTATCTGGGTGTGATCGCTCTCGTCCCAACGATGGCGTTGGTGGGCTTCGGTGCGAACCAGAACTTCCCGTTCGGCGGGACGAGCATCCTCATCATCGTGGGTGTGGGTCTGGAGACCGTGAAGCAGATCGAGAGCCAGCTCCAGCAGCGTAATTACGAAGGGTTCCTCCGCTGATGCGTATCGTCCTCGTCGGACCGCCCGGGGCGGGCAAGGGCACGCAGGCCGCGTACCTTGCCAAGGACCTGGCGATCCCGCACATTTCCACGGGCGACCTCTTCCGTGCCAATATCAGTCAGGGCACGGAGCTGGGCAAGCAGGCCAAGGCGCTGATGGACGCCGGCGAGCTGGTCCCCGACGAGGTCACCATCGGGATGGCGCAGGACCGGATGTCCCAGCCCGACGCCGAGGGCGGTTTCCTCCTCGACGGTTTCCCCCGCAACGTCACCCAGGCCAAGGCACTCGACGAGTGGCTGAGCGCCCAGGGGCTGAAGCTGGACGCGGTGCTGGACCTCGAGGTCCCCGAGGACGAGGTCGTGAAGCGGATCGCCGGCCGGCGTATCTGCCGCAACGACTCAAGCCATGTGTTCCACGTCGAGTACAGCAGGCCGAAGCACGAGGGTGTCTGCGACATCTGCGGCGGCGAGCTCTACCAGCGCGGCGACGACACCGAGGCGACGGTGCGCACCCGGCTGGAGGTCTACCACACGCAGACCGAGCCGATCATCGACCACTACAAGGCCCAGGGCCTGGTGTCGACGATCTCCGCGCTCGGCAAGGTCACCGAGGTGACCGCGAGGGCGATGGAGGCCCTGCAGACCGACAAGGTCTGACAGGCAGCACGTGTACGCACGGCCGCGGTGTCCCCAGGACGCCGCGGCCGTACTGTTGAGCAGATAGATCCCGGTTCGATGCGGAAGGCAATTTCGATGGTGGAGATCAAGACTCCCGAGCAGATCGCGAAGATGCGTGAGGCGGGGCTGGTCGTCGCCGCGATCCACGCCGCGACCCGTGAGGCCGCGGTACCCGGGGCCACCACGAACGACCTGGACCAGGTGGCCCGCAAGGTGCTCGCCGACCACAACGCGAAGCCGAACTTCCTCGGCTACGGCGGTTTCCCCGCCACTATCTGCACGTCCGTGAACGAGGTCGTGGTCCACGGCATCCCGGACGAGAAGACCGTCCTCAAGGACGGGGACATCATCTCGATCGACTGCGGCGCGATTATCGACGGCTGGCACGGCGACGCCGCCTACACCGCGTTCGTCGGCACCGGGCACGCCCCCGAGCTGGTCGAGCTCTCCCGGGTGACCGAGGAGTCGATGTGGGCCGGGATCGCCGCGATGAAGAAGGGCGCCAGGCTCGCCGAGGTGTCGAAGGCGATCGAGGGCTACATCCGCCGCCAGCCCCGCCCGTCCTCCGGCAAGTACGGGATCATCGAGGACTACGGCGGCCACGGCATCGGTTCCGAGATGCACATGGACCCGCATCTGCTGAACTACGTCGACAAGCGCCGCCTCATCGGCCGGCACAACCCGAAGCTGGTCCCCGGTTTCTGCCTGGCGATCGAGCCGATGGTCTCGCTCGGTACGCCCCGCACCCAGGTGCTGGAGGACGACTGGACGGTCATCACGACCGACGGGTCCTGGTCCTCGCACTGGGAGCACTCGGTCGCGGTGACCGACGAGGGGCTGATCGTGCTGACGGCGCCGGACGGCGGCAAGGCGAAGCTGGCGGAGCTCGGTGTGACGACGGCCCCCGACCCGCTCGGCTGACCACGTGGCCGAGTGCGGGGCGAGGGTGGCCGTTGTGCGGCCGGGTGGCTTAAGGATCTTGACAGCAGGGCAGTCTTCCCGGATTCGTCTTTATGGATGCCCTGACGTAGACTGACTCGTCGGCTCGCGTATACCCGTATGTCTTCATGCATGCCATGTCGACATCCGTGCTGTACGGGGCCGATCAAGGTAGCCGATTCGAAGGGCGAAGCGTGGCCAAGAAGCAAGGTGCCATCGAAATCGAGGGCACCGTGATCGAGTCCCTCCCGAACGCAATGTTCAAGGTGGAACTTCAGAACGGTCACAAGGTCCTAGCGCACATCAGCGGCAAGATGCGGATGCACTACATCCGTATCCTCCCGGATGACAGGGTCGTCGTGGAGCTGTCTCCGTACGACCTGACGCGTGGTCGGATCGTCTACCGCTACAAGTAGATCTTGCCCGCACCCCGCTTCACGGCGCGGTGGTGGCACCGACCCGGAGAACCTGACATCCCATGAAGGTCAAGCCGAGCGTCAAGAAGATCTGCGACAAGTGCAAGGTGATCCGCCGTCACGGTCGGGTCATGGTCATCTGCGACAACCTGCGCCACAAGCAGCGCCAGGGCTGACGCACGACCTGCACCTCGCAGTTCTTCGCGCGACGCACGTAAATACGTACATACGCAGGGCCCGCCCAGCTGACACAGCGGGCGACACCTCCGGCGGGGGCCGGGGACCCGGAATAGTGCCTACGCAACGTAGGCACTTTCGTCTGGGAGAGGCTCTGCGGAAGACCCCCGATATCAACAGGAGCCATTGAATGGCACGCGTTTCAGGTGTTGACATCCCGCGCGAAAAGCGCGTGGAGGTTGCCCTCACCTACGTCTTCGGCATCGGGCGCACCCGGTCCAAGGAGGCCCTGGCCGCCACCGGTGTTGACCCCAACACCCGCGTTCGTGATCTGGCCGAAGAGGACCTGGTCAAGATCCGCGAGTACGTGGACGCCAACCTCCGCACCGAGGGTGACCTCCGCCGCGAGATCCAGGCCGACATCCGCCGCAAGGTCGAGATCGGCTGCTACCAGGGTCTGCGTCACCGTCGTGGGCTTCCGGTCCACGGCCAGCGCACCAGCACGAACGCTCGTACCCGCAAGGGCCCGCGTCGCGCGATCGCCGGTAAGAAGAAGCCGGGCAAGAAGTAGTCCTCAGCTAGGGACGCTGTTCAGCGGTCTTCGCTGTAGGACCGATCACCTCCACTCCACCGGGAGTAAGACATGCCTCCTAAGGGCCGTCAGGGTGCTACCAAGAAGGTGCGCCGCAAGGAAAAGAAGAACGTCGCTCACGGGCATGCCCACATCAAGAGCACGTTCAACAACACGATCGTCTCGATCACGGACCCCTCGGGCAACGTGATCTCCTGGGCCTCCGCCGGCCACGTCGGCTTCAAGGGCTCGCGCAAGTCCACCCCCTTCGCCGCGCAGATGGCCGCCGAGTCGGCCGCCCGTCGCGCGCAGGAGCACGGCATGCGCAAGGTCGACGTCTTCGTGAAGGGTCCCGGCTCCGGCCGCGAGACCGCGATCCGCTCCCTCCAGGCCACCGGCCTCGAGGTCGGTTCGATCCAGGACGTCACCCCCACCCCGCACAACGGCTGCCGCCCCCCGAAGCGGCGTCGCGTCTGACGCTCAGGCGTCGGACTGTTCCACAGGGTTAGGCGGGCGGTACGGCCTCTTTTCGGCGTACCGCCCGTACCCTTGTAGGACTCGTACTCTTGTAGTACGTGTGCGGCAGGCGCGCGTCTCATGTGCCTGCGCAGCACCAAGCAGGACCGCATCACAGCAGGACCGCGTCACAGCAGAACATTGGGGGCGTCAAATAGTGGGCGCCCACGACTGAAGGATCACCGCATGCTTATCGCTCAGCGTCCGTCGCTGACCGAAGAGGTCGTCGACGAGTACCGCTCGCGGTTCGTGATCGAGCCGCTGGAGCCTGGTTTCGGATACACCCTCGGCAACTCGCTCCGCCGTACGCTCCTCTCCTCGATCCCCGGCGCCGCTGTCACCAGCATCCGCGTCGACGGTGTCCTGCACGAGTTCACCACCGTGCCGGGCGTCAAGGAGGACGTGACCGACCTCATCCTCAACATCAAGCAGCTGGTCGTCTCCTCGGAGCACGACGAGCCGGTCGTGATGTACCTGCGCAAGCAGGGCCCCGGCCTGGTCACCGCTGCTGACATCGCCCCGCCGGCCGGTGTCGAGGTGCACAACCCCGACCTGGTCCTCGCCACGCTGAACGGCAAGGGCAAGCTGGAGATGGAGCTGACCGTCGAGCGCGGTCGCGGCTACGTCTCCGCCGTGCAGAACAAGCAGCTGGGCCAGGAGATCGGCCGTATCCCGGTCGACTCCATCTACTCCCCGGTGCTGAAGGTCACGTACAAGGTCGAGGCGACCCGTGTCGAGCAGCGCACCGACTTCGACAAGCTGATCGTCGACGTCGAGACCAAGCAGGCCATGCGTCCCCGTGACGCCATGGCGTCGGCCGGTAAGACCCTGGTCGAGCTGTTCGGTCTGGCCCGCGAGCTCAACATCGACGCCGAGGGCATCGACATGGGCCCGTCGCCGACGGACGCCGCGCTCGCCGCCGATCTGGCCCTGCCGATCGAGGAGCTCGAGCTCACCGTCCGCTCGTACAACTGCCTCAAGCGCGAGGGCATCCACTCCGTGGGTGAGCTCGTGGCGCGATCAGAGGCCGACCTGCTCGACATCCGCAACTTCGGTGCGAAGTCGATCGACGAGGTCAAGGCGAAGCTGGCCGGTATGGGCCTCGCGCTGAAGGACTCGCCTCCCGGCTTCGACCCGACCGCCGCCGCCGACGCCTTCGGCGCCGACGACGACGCGGACGCCGGTTTCGTGGAGACCGAGCAGTACTGATACGCCTCCGGCCGGGCCCCGGGATCTCCCGGGGCCCGGCCGTGGACTTCCGGCGGGCAGCAGCCCGGCGGTTACTGACACCGGTACCTGATACGGCCGGTGCAGATCACAAGGAGAAACACCATGCCGAAGCCTGCCAAGGGTGCCCGTCTGGGCGGCAGCGCCGCGCACGAGCGTCTGCTTCTCGCGAACCTCGCGAAGTCGCTGTTCGAGCACGGCCGCATCACCACGACCGAGGCCAAGGCTCGCCGCCTGCGTCCGGTCGCGGAGCGTTTCATCACCAAGGCGAAGAAGGGCGACATCCACAACCGTCGCCTCGTGCTGAAGTCGATCACGGACAAGGGCGTCGTCCACACGCTCTTCACCGAGATCGCCCCCCGGTACGAGAACCGCCCCGGTGGCTACACCCGCATCACCAAGATCGGCAACCGTCGTGGCGACAACGCCCCGATGGCGGTCATCGAGCTGGTCGAGGCGCTGACCGTGGCCCAGCAGGCCACCGGTGAGGCCGAGGCCGCGACCAAGCGTGCCGCCAAGGACGCTGCCCCGAAGACCGAGGCCCCGGCCGAGGTCGTCGAGGACGCCAAGCCGGTCGAGGCGGAGTCCAAGGACGCCTGACCCTTCCGAGGGCGGCATTCTGAAGACGCAGGACAGCCGAACGGGCTCGTATCTCCCTCCGGGGCGGTGCGGGCCCGTTCTGCTTGTGGCGGGTGCGGACCTTGTGGCAGGTGCGGACGGTGTGCGGTGGGGCGCGTGAGGCTGAGAGGATGCGCTGGTGAGTGATGAGGTGGAGCCCGGTTCGGTACGGGTGCGGCTGGACCTTGCGTACGACGGCAGGGACTTCTCCGGCTGGGCGAAGCAGAACGAACGTCGCACGGTGCAGGGCGAGTTGGAGTCGGCCATCCGTACGGTGACCCGCTCGGCCACGACGTACGACCTGACGGTCGCCGGCCGCACCGACGCCGGGGTGCACGCCCGCGGCCAGGTCGCGCAGGTCGACCTCCCCCGTGAGGTGTGGGAGGAGCACCGGGAGATGCTGCTGCGGCGGCTGTCCGGGCGGCTTCCCCAGGACGTACGGGTGTGGCGGGTGGCGGAGGCGCCGCCGGGCTTCAACGCCCGGTTCTCGGCGATCTGGCGCCGGTACGCCTACCGCGTGAGCGACCGGCCCGGCGGGGTCGATCCGCTGCTGCGCGGGCACGTCCTCTGGCACGACCGGGAGCTGGACCTCGCGGCGATGAACGCCGCTTCGCAGGCCCTCATCGGGGAGCACGACTTCGCCGCGTACTGCAAGAAGCGCGAGGGCGCGACCACCATCCGCACCCTCCAGCAGCTGCTCTGGGAGCGCGGCACCGACGGGGTCGTCACCGGGACCGTGCGGGCCGACGCCTTCTGCCACAACATGGTCCGCTCACTGGTGGGCGCGCTGCTCTCCGTCGGCGACGGGCACCGGCCGGTGGAGTGGCCGGGGAAGGTGCTCACCGTCGCGGTGCGCGACTCCTCGGTGCGCGTGGTGCGGCCACATGGGCTGACGCTGGAGGAAGTGGGCTACCCCGCCGACGAGTTGCTCGCGGCCAGGAGCCGTGAGGCACGTAATATGCGGACCCTGCCGGGGGCCGGCTGCTGCTGAGGCCGAGGTCTGCTGAGACCGGGGCCGGCGTTGCGCGGGCCTGTGGCCCGCAGGGAAGCGCACATCGCCGACGTACGGAGATCCCATGCCCCAGCCCTCCGCGACCGGGCAGCTCCCCCAGGAGTGGGGCGCGCTGCCGCTGACCGTGGTGATGCCGACGTACAACGAGGCCGCCAGTCTGCCGCGCACCGCCGAGGCCGTGCTGGCCCTGCCGCTGCCCGGTCTCCAGCTGAAGGTGGTGGACGACGCCAGCCCCGACGGCACCGGCCGGCTGGCGGACGAGCTGGCAGCCCAGTACAACGCGGCCCAGCACAACACAGCGCGGCACAACGCAGCAGGCGCCGCCGGGGCGCGGCCGCGGATGACCGTGCTGCACCGCACGGAGAAGGACGGCCTGGGGCGCGCCTACGCCGCCGGGATGCTGGCCGCGCTCGACGAGGGCGCCGATTACGTCGTACAGATGGATGCCGACGGCAGCCACCCCGCTCACGTAGTGCCGCAGCTGCTGGGGACCGCGCTGGCGACCGACGCGGGCTTCGTCGTCGGCAGCCGGTACGTCGACGGCGGCTCGCTCGACGAGGACTGGGGCCTGCACCGGAAGCTGCTGTCGAGCTTCGCCAACCAGTACGCGCGCACCATCCTGGACACCCGGATCCGCGACATCACCGCGGGGTTCAACCTGTGGCGCGCGCAGACGCTGCGCGCGGTGGACCTGAGGACGCTGGGCAGCGCCGGATACGGCTTCCAGGTGGAGCTGAAGTTCCTGGCGGTACGCCGCGGCCACAACGGTGTCGAGATCCCGATCCGCTTCGAGGAGCGCGCCGAAGGGGTGTCGAAGATGGACCTGGCGACGCAGATCGAGTCCGCGCTGCTGCCCCTGCGGCTGCGGCTGCGCCACCGGGGCGGCAAAGTCGGCAGCGGCCGCTGAGCCGAGCGGCCTCAGCCCGCCGGGGCGGTGGCCGCCGCCGACGCCTGTGCCTGGCCGCGCGCCACGATCTGGCGGAAGGTGAACTCCGCCACGTCGTCGCCCGCCGTGAAGACGCCGGCGTCGGACTGCGTCACGTTCTTGCCACTGGTGAAACCGCCGACCGTGAAGTAGGCGTACCGGCCATAGGCGTTGGCGGTCCTGCGGCAGACCGAGCCGTTGCGGCAGAAGGTGGGGACACCCGCGCCGTTGAGCGAGGCGATGCCCCCGGCCGACTGCTTCATCGCCTTCTGCGCCTGCGCCTCGGTGTCGAAGACGGCGACACCGATGGTGACCGCGACGCCTCCCTTGCTGAACGTCGCCCGGATGACCTGCCCGCAGCCGTTGTTGACCAGCACGGACCCGAGCGCGCCCTGGGTGACCGACGAGCAGGCCGTGGTGCGGTGGGTGGCCGCCTTCTGGTACGTGTGGTCGCCCACCGCGATCGTCGCGCCGGGGAAGAGGGTGGCGGCGCTGAGCGGGGCCTTGTCCTTCTTCGAGCTGGAGATGAAGTCCTTGGGGTTGGGCGGCGGAGGCGGGGCCTTCGGCGTGAAGGACGGCAGGGCCTCGCCGCTCTTGCTCGGCAGCGCCTCGGGGGAGGGGAGGTCCTTGCCGGACGTGTCGGATCCGTTGCCCGCCGCCACGACCACGGCCGCGACGAGGGCACCCACCACGGCGGTCGCCAGTACCCCGCCGCCGATCAGCAGCAGCTTCCTGCGTTTGCCGCGCGCGGCGCTCTCGTCGGCCAGCGCCGCCCAGTCGGGTGTCCCGCCGGTCCCGCCGGGCGCCTGACCGCCCGGAGCCTGCCACCGGCCGTCCCGGCCGCTCGCGTTGTTCCGCTGTGAATCCCCCGGCCCCCAGGAGGGCCCCCCTTGCCCGAAGCTCATGGCGCGCATACTAATCGCGCTTTGTGGGGCCGGAGCCCCAGGGGCACCGGAATCCGGTTGCCTCGTCGGGGTGGGCGTGGGCGACAATCCGGTGCATGGGACATCTTGAAGCGGGCCATCTTGAGTACTACTTGCCGGACGGGCGGGTGCTGCTCGGTGATGCCTCGTTCCGGGTGGGCGACGGCGCGGTCGTGGCCCTGGTGGGTGCCAACGGCGCCGGCAAGACCACCCTGCTGCGGCTGATCGCGGGGGAGATCCAGCCGCACGGCGGGACGGTCTCGGTGAGCGGCGGCCTCGGCGTGATGCGGCAGTTCGTCGGCTCGGTCCGCGACGGCCGTACGGTCCGGGACCTGCTCGTCTCGGTTGCGCAGCCGCGGATCCGGGAAGCGGCGCAGGCCGTGGACGCCGCCGAGCACCTGATCATGACAGTCGACGACGAGGCCGCGCAGATGACGTACGCGCAGGCGCTGAGCGACTGGGCCGAGGTGCAGGGGTACGAGGCCGAGACCGTCTGGGACATGTGCACCATGGCGGCGCTCGGCGTCCCCTACGACAAGGCGCAGTTCCGCGAGGTGCGGACGCTCTCCGGCGGCGAGCAGAAGCGGCTGGTCCTTGAGGCGCTGCTGCGGGGGCCCGACGAGGTGCTGCTGCTCGACGAGCCGGACAACTACCTGGACGTGCCGGGCAAGCGCTGGCTGGAGGAGCGGCTGAAGGAGACCCGTAAGACGGTGCTCTTCGTCTCCCACGACCGGGAGCTGCTGTCGAGGGCCGCCGAGAAGATCGTGAGTGTGGAGCCCGGTCCGGCCGGCTCGGACGTCTGGGTGCACGGCGGCGGTTTCGACACATACCACGCGGCCCGCAAGGAGCGATTCGCGAGGTTCGAGGAGCTCAAGCGGCGCTGGGACGAGGAGCACGCCCGGCTGAAGGCGCTGGTGCTGCGGCTGCGGAACCAGGCGGCGAGCAGCCCCGACATGGCATCGCGCTACCGGGCCATGCAGACCCGCTTCCAGAAGTTCGAGGAGGCGGGGCCGCCGCCGGAGCCGCCGCGCGAGCAGGAGATCAGCATGCGGCTGCGCGGAGGCCGCACCGGCGTACGGGCTGTGACCTGCGAGAACCTTGAGCTGACCGGCCTGATGAAGCCCTTCTCGCTGGAGATCTTCTACGGCGAGCGGGTCGCGGTGCTCGGCTCCAACGGGTCGGGCAAGTCCCACTTCCTGCGGCTGCTCGCCGGCGGCGCCGTCGCCCACACCGGTCAGTGGAAGACGGGCGCCCGGGTGGTGCCCGGCCACTTCGCCCAGACCCACGCCCATCCGGAGCTGCTGGGCCGCACGCTCGTCGACATCCTGTGGTCGGAGCACGCGAAGGACCGGGGGGCGGCCATGGGCGTGCTGCGCCGGTACGAGATGGAGCGCCAGGGCGACCAGCTCTTCGACCGGCTCTCCGGCGGCCAGCAGGCGCGCTTCCAGATTCTGCTCCTGGAGCTGGCCGGCACCACGGCGCTTCTGCTGGACGAACCGACGGACAACCTGGACCTGGAGTCGGCCGAGGCACTTCAGGAGGGGCTTGAGGCGTACGAGGGGACGGTCGTCGCTGTCACCCACGACCGCTGGTTCGCGAAGTCCTTCGACCGGTATCTGGTCTTCGGCTCGGACGGCGTCGTACGGGAGACGGCCGAGCCGGTGTGGGACGAGCGGCGCGTGGAGCGGGTGCGGTAGGCGAGGCGGATGGTGCGGTGGGTGTGACGGGGGCGGCGGCCGGGGCAGCCGGTCCGGTGGCAGTACCCTCGTCACCCTCGTCCGGACCCGTGATCCCGGGCCCGGGCCGGCTGTTTTGACCCAGCCGGGGCGGCGCGGGTAGTCTCAGGGATTGTTATACGTATTGGCTTCGTCGTTCTCACGCGAAGGGCCCTTACGTAGGTTCCCTGGAGCAGTTACCAGTGGCTCGCATACGGGCAGCGTCCCCGGCATTGTGAGCCCCAGCTGCAGATCGCTTCAGGGGTGCCGTGTGTCTGGACCCCATCCACTGAAGAAGCGAAGGCTACGAAGTGCGTACGTACAGCCCCAAGCCCGGCGATGTCACTCGCCAGTGGCACATCATCGACGCGCAGGACATCGTCCTGGGCCGTCTGGCGACTACCGCCGCCACCCTCCTGCGGGGCAAGCACAAGGCGATCTACGCCCCGCACATGGACATGGGCGACTTCGTCATCATCATCAACGCCGAGAAGGTTCACCTCTCCGGCAACAAGAAGACCCAGAAGATGGCGTACCGCCACTCCGGTTACCCGGGTGGTCTGCGTTCCGTCCGCTATGACGAGCTGCTCGAGAAGAGCCCCGAGAAGGCCATCGAGAAGGCCATCAAGGGCATGATCCCGAAGAACACCCTGGGCCGTCAGGTGCTCTCGAAGCTGAAGATCTACGCGGGAGACCAGCACCCGCACGCTGCCCAGCAGCCTGTCCCGTTCGAGATCACCCAGGTCGCGCAGTAGTTCCGGCCACCCCCTAAGACGTAAAGAAAGATCTGAGGAGAATCGTGGCCGAGACCACTGCAGAGACGCCCACCGACGACGTGGCGGGCACCGAGGGCGAAGAGACCTTCGCCGAGGTGACCACCTTCGAGTCCGAGGTTCCCGTCGAGGGCGAGTACACCAGCGAGTCGCTCGCGGGCCGCTTCGGCGACCCGCAGCCGGCGGCCGGCCTGGGCCGTCGCAAGAACGCCATTGCCCGCGTCCGGATCGTTCCGGGCACCGGCAAGTGGAAGATCAACGGTCGCACCCTTGAGGACTACTTCCCCAACAAGGTGCACCAGCAGGAAGTCAACGAGCCCTTCAAGGTGCTCGAGCTCGACAACCGCTACGACGTCATCGCCCGCATCTCGGGTGGCGGCGTGTCCGGTCAGGCCGGCGCCCTGCGCCTCGGCGTGGCCCGATCGCTGAACGAGGCGGACGTGGACAACAACCGCGCCACGCTGAAGAAGGCCGGCTTCCTCTCCCGCGACGACCGTGCGGTCGAGCGCAAGAAGGCCGGTCTCAAGAAGGCCCGTAAGGCCCCGCAGTACAGCAAGCGCTAAACACGGCTTGCAGGGCTGCATGCACGACCCTGTTTGTACGTTCGCCCCGGCGGCACCTTCTGTGCTGCCGGGGCGTTCGTTTATCAGGTCCTCCGGCGTATAACGGCACAAGACGTTCACGGCGCTCAGAGACCTGGGTATTGGGTATTCGGAATTTCTCGGAGCATCTTTCGGAGGACAGCAGTGGGACGACTCTTCGGCACGGACGGTGTGCGCGGTGTCGCCAACGTGGACCTGACGGCGGAGCTGGCGCTCGGTCTCTCGGTCGCGGCGGCGCACGTACTCGCGGAAGCGGGCACATTCGAGGGCCATCGGCCGAAAGCGGTGGTCGGACGCGATCCGCGTGCCTCCGGAGAGTTCCTGGAGGCCGCAGTCGTCGCGGGCCTCGCGAGCGCGGGCGTGGACGTCCTGCGCGTCGGTGTGCTGCCCACCCCGGCGGTGGCGTATCTCACCGGTGCGCTGGGCGCCGACTTCGGCGTGATGCTCTCCGCCAGCCACAACGCCATGCCGGACAACGGCATCAAGTTCTTCGCGCGTGGCGGCCACAAACTCGCCGACGAGCTGGAGGACCGCGTCGAGACGGTCTACGACCAGCACCGCACCGGCGAGCCGTGGGAGCGCCCGACGGGCGGGGGCGTGGGCCGGGTCCGTACGTACGACCAGGGCTTCGACCAGTACGTCGCCCATCTCATCGGCGTCCTGCCCAACCGGCTCGACGGCCTCAAGGTCGTCCTCGACGAGGCACACGGCGCGGCGTCCCGCGTCTCGCCCGAGGCTTTCACCCGGGCCGGGGCCGAGGTCGTCACTCTGGGCGCCGAGCCCGACGGGCTGAACATCAACGACGGCTGCGGCTCGACCCATCTGGCGCTGCTCAAGGCCGCCGTGGTCGAACACGGCGCCGACTTCGGCATCGCGCACGACGGCGACGCCGACCGCTGCCTCGCCGTGGACGCGTCCGGCGAGGAGGTCGACGGTGACCAGATCCTCGCCGTCCTGGCCCTCGCCATGCGCGAGGCGGGCACGCTGCGGGGGAACACCGTGGTGGGCACCGTGATGTCCAACCTCGGGTTCAAGATGGCCATGGAGCGCGAGGGCATCGAGCTGGTCCAGACGGCGGTCGGCGACCGCTATGTCCTGGAGTCGATGAAGGAGCACGGCTACGCGCTGGGCGGCGAGCAGTCCGGCCACGTCATCGTGCTCGACCACGCGACGACCGGCGACGGCACCCTCACCGGACTGATGCTGGCCGCCCGGGTCGCGGCCACCGGCCGGACGCTGGCCGAGCTGGCGGGTGTGATGATGCGGCTGCCGCAGGTCCTGGTCAATGTGCCGGACGTGGACAGGTCGCGGGTCGCCACATCGGCCGAGCTGAGGGCGGCGGTGACCGAGGCCGAGCGCGAACTGGGCTCGACCGGCCGGGTACTGCTGCGTCCCTCCGGTACGGAACCGCTGGTGCGGGTCATGGTCGAGGCCGCGGACATCGAGCAGGCGAAGACGGTGGCGGCACGGCTGGCCGACGTGGTGAAGTCCGCGCTGGGGTAGGGCCGCCTCTCTTCCTCTCGCTCAGGGCCGGTGGGCTTCACCCGAGAGCTTTCTCGCAGGTCCGAGCGGGAGTCGGAGGGCCAGAGCGGTGGCGGTCCGGGTGAGGGGCGTGGGCATGATCCCGGCGACGCTGGTGCGGCCGGCGAGGTAGGCGTCGAGAAGGCGCCATGCCGGAGGCAGTCGGGTCAACGCTGTGCGAGGGACCGGGGAGACCCTGACGTCTGAGGAAGGGAAGTCCTCCTTGTAGGCCCGCAGGGCGACCGGGTTTCCACGGGCGGCCACCACTCCCGCGGTGCAGACGTCGCCCTTGGGGAAGACCCAGCCGAAGGAGCCCGGCCGGGCCCCCATTCCATCAGGGCCCGGCCTCTCCACCGGTCGGCCGTCCTTTCGCCGACCGGCATTTCGACCTCCAGGGCGAGGTCGACCTGTGCGCACCGCTCTCCTACGTACCGGGAGACTCTGCCGGCGCTGCCGTCAGCGCCGACGACGGCCCGGGCGCGGAGAGTGCCGCCGCGGTTGGCTCGCACGGTGACGGTCGCGCCCTGTTGTTCGAGGGTGGTCAGCGTGGTGCTGTCCCGGACCTCCGCGCCCGCCGCGGCGGCGGCCTCGGTCAGCGCCGCGTCGAGTTCGCTGCGATAGACCATGGCGCACGTCGGGGAGCGGGAGTCGAGGGTGCGTCAACCGCTTGAGTGGGTTTTCGGTGGGGTTTTGGTGGGTTTTTAAGGTCGCACCGGTCGCAGGGTGGTGAAGTCATCGCGGGCGTGCCCCGGTGTCGGCCGGCCGAGTCTCAGCCGCGGCCGCCAGGCCCGGCATTTCAGTGCGCGCGCCGGCGTCGTACCGACAGCAGGGCCTTCTGCACCAGCAGGGTCAGCGTGCCCGCGAGCACGATCCCGCCGAGGTTCGCGAGAAGCTGGCCGCCTGAACCCCAAGTCTGGCCGTACTCACCGTAGTTGAACGCCACCGCCGCATTGGCCGCAGCCGGTACGGTCGTCACCGAGATGGCCACACCGATCAGCGCCCCGGACTTCGCCGAGGTGAGCGAGAGCGTCCCCGCGATGCCGGCCAGGAACGCCACCACGAAGGACATCCAGTCCGGCTGCCAGATGAACGCCGTGTTGGGCCGGGCCGCTCCGATCATGTGCATGGTGAAGAGCCCGAACGCGTTCATCATCCAGGCGAACCCGGCCGTCAGTACCATCGCGGCGGCGAACCCCCCGATCAGCGCCCACAGCGACCGCGCCACCAGACGCGGAGCCCGCTGCACGAGCGCCGTCGAGATCCCCGCCAGCGGTCCGAAATCGGGCCCCACCGCCATCGCGCCCACGATCAGGATCGCGTTGTCGAGCATCACACCGCAGGCGGCCAGCATCGTCGCGACGGCCATGAACGCCACATAGGTGGCGCTGAACGTGGACTCCTCGTCGGTCGCCTGTGTCAGCTCCTCCCACAGCACCGCGTCCGAGCCCTCACCGGGCGCGTCGGCCTCGGCCTTGTCGGCGTACGCGGAGAGCGTCAGATCCGTGTTCTCGACAGCGATCGAACCGGTCCGGTCGATGCCGAGCCCGCGCAGCGCGGCGATCAGGTCGTCGCCGGCCTCGCGCGCCACATCGCACAGCACCACATCTCCCTGCGGATCGCGGGCCGCGCCCGGCATCACCACGAGGTGCGTGGTGCCCACGGTGCGGCCTATGAGGTCCAGAACCTCGTCCGTACGGTCGGCGGGCACGATCAGGCGCAGATGCAGCACGCGGGCACTCCAGGAAGGTCAGAGTTTGCGCAGCGAGAGACGCTGGACCTTGTGGTCCGGGCCCTTGCGCACGACGAGGGTGGCGCGGCTGCGCGTCGGTGCCACATTCTCCACCAGGTTCGGTTCGTTGATGGTCCGCCACATGGTGCGCGCGTACTCCAGCGCCTCGTCCTCGGAGACCTGGGTGTACTTCCTGAAATACGAGGACGGGTCCTGGAAGGCCGTCGCGCGCAGCTTCCTGAACCTGTTGAGGTACCAGCTCTCGATGTCATCGGCGCGCGCGTCCACGTACACGGAGAAGTCGAAGTAATCGGCGAGACCGATCCGGGTACGGCCGTCGCTGCCGGGAAGGGCGGGCTGCAGCACGTTCAGCCCCTCCACGATGAGGATGTCCGGGCGGCGTACGGTCAGCCGCTCGCCGGGCACGATGTCGTAGATCAGGTGCGAGTAGACCGGGGCGGTGACCTCGTCCCTGCCGGACTTCACGTCCGCGACGAACCGGGTGAGGGCACGACGGTCGTACGACTCGGGGAACCCCTTGCGGCCCATGAGCCCGCGCCGCTTCAACTCCTCCATCGGGTACAGGAACCCGTCGGTGGTGACCAGTTCGACGCGCGGGTGCTCCGGCCAGCGGGCGAGCAGCGCCTGGAGGAGGCGGGCGACGGTGGACTTGCCGACGGCGACGCTCCCGGCGACCCCTATGACGAAGGGGGTGCCGTGCTGGGTGCCGTGGCCGTTGCCCGCGTCGCCCAGGAAGGTGTTGAGGGCCCCGCGCAGCCCGTCCGACGCCTGGACGTAGAGGTTGAGCAGCCGGGACAGCGGGAGGTAGATGTCCCGTACCTCGTCGAGGTCTATGACGTCCCCGAGCCCGCGGAGCCGCTCGACCTCATCGGCGGTGAGCGGCAGCGGCGTCTTCTCCCGCAGCGCGCTCCACTCGGTACGGGTGAGGTCGACGTAGGGAGTCGCCTCCGGCCTGGGCCGGTGGGCGCTCCGCGGCGGCGGGGAGACCGGAGAGATCACCTGTTCATTGTGGCGGCTGTGCGACGGGGGTGGCGGGTGGGGTGTGTCACTCGGGGCCGGCTGGGTGGCCGGGGCGGGCTGGGTCACCCGGGGCCGGGTGCTGCGGTCATCCGGGGCCGCGGTGTCCCGGACGGCCGACCGCAGCAGGCTCTCCGGGCGGCTCCGCCGTAGGCTGCCGGGATGTGCGGAATCGTGGGGTACGTCGGCGGGCAGTCGGCGCTGGATGTTGTCATCGCGGGTCTCAAGAGGCTGGAGTACCGGGGCTACGACTCGGCCGGCGTGGCGGTGCTCGCCGACGGCGGGCTGGCGGCCGCGAAGAAGGCCGGGAAGCTCGCCAATCTGGAAAAGGAACTGGTCGACAGGCCTTTGCCGGCCGGAGCGACGGGGGTCGGGCACACCCGTTGGGCCACACACGGGGCGCCCAACGACGAGAATGCCCACCCGCATCTGGACAATGCGGGCCGAGTGGCCGTCGTCCACAACGGGATCATCGAGAACTTCGCCGCCCTGCGTGACGAACTGGCCGGACGCGGGCACGACTTGGCGTCCGAGACCGACACGGAGGTCACGGCGCATCTGCTGGCCGAGGCGTACTCCTCGTGCGGCGACCTGGCCGAGGCGATGCGGCAGGTGTGCCGCAGGCTGGACGGGGCGTTCACGCTGGTCGCGGTGCACGCCGACGAACCGGATGTGGTGGTCGGCGCGCGGCGGAACTCACCGCTGGTGGTGGGCGTTGGAGAGGGAGAGGCCTTCCTCGCGTCGGACGTGGCCGCGTTCATCGCCCATACGCGGTCCGCGATCGAGCTGGGGCAGGACCAGGTGGTGGAGCTCCGCCGGGACGGCGTGCTCGTCACCGGCTTTGACGGGACACCGGCCGACGTCCGTTCGTACCACGTCGACTGGGACGCTTCGGCGGCGGAAAAGGGGGGTTATGACTACTTCATGCTCAAGGAGATCGCCGAGCAGCCGAAGGCTGTCGCCGACACTCTGCTGGGGCGTATCGATACCGGCGGACTGCTGACGCTCGACGAGGTACGGATTCCCGCCGCCGTGCTGCGCGAGGTCAACAAGGTCGTCATCGTCGCCTGCGGGACCGCTTTCCACGCGGGGATGATCGCCAAGTACGCCATCGAGCACTGGACCCGGATTCCCTGCGAGACCGAGCTCGCCAGTGAGTTCCGCTACCGGGATCCGATCCTCGACCAGCAGACACTGGTGATCGCCATCTCACAGTCCGGCGAGACCATGGACACCCTGATGGCGCTGCGTCACGCCCGCGAGCAGGGCGCGAAGGTGCTGGCCATCTGCAACACCAACGGTTCGACCATTCCACGGGAGTCGGACGCAGTGCTCTATACGCACGCCGGACCCGAGGTGGCCGTCGCGTCGACCAAGGCCTTTCTGACGCAGCTGGTGGCCTGCTATCTCGTCGCGCTCTATCTGGGGCAGGTGCGCGGGACGAAGTGGGCGGACGAGATCCGGGTTGTCATCCGGGAGCTGTCCGAGATCTCCTGCCAGGTCGAGCGAGTGCTGGAAACCATGGAGCCGGTACGGGAGTTGGCGCGGTCGCTGGCCGGCAAGGACACCGTGCTGTTCCTCGGCAGGCATGTCGGGTATCCGGTCGCGCTGGAAGGTGCGCTCAAGTTGAAGGAACTCGCCTATATGCACGCGGAGGGATTCGCGGCCGGCGAGCTCAAGCACGGTCCCATCGCGCTGATCGAGGAGGATCTGCCGGTGGTCGTCGTCGTGCCCTCACCCCGCGGGCGGTCGGTGCTGCACGGGAAGATGGTGTCGAACATCCAGGAGATCCGGGCACGCGGAGCGCGGACCATCGTCATCGCGGAGGAGGGGGACGAGGCAGTCGTGCCGTACGCCGACCACCTGATCCGCATCCCGGCGACGCCCACCCTGCTGCAGCCCCTGGTCGCGGCCGTCCCGCTCCAGGTCTTCGCCTGCGAACTGGCGACCGCGCGGGGCAACGAGGTCGACCAGCCGCGCAACCTCGCGAAGTCGGTGACTGTGGAGTGATGGTAGGTGGCGGATTGATGGTGGGAGCGATTGAGCGGGTGATAGTGGGCGGTGAAGTGATGGTGCGCGGTGAAGTGATGGTGCGCGGTGAAGCGATGGTGCGCGGTGAAGTGATTGTGGGAGTCGGGGACGGTCAGGGCCGGCCGCACGGCCGCAGTCTCACAGAGCGGGAGCTGGCCGGGTGATTGTCGGAGTGGGGATCGACGTCGCGGAGATCGAACGGTTCGCCGCGGCGCTGGACCGGACCCCCGAGATGGCCGAACGGCTCTTCCTCCCGGACGAGTTGCGGCTTCCGGGCGGTGAGCGGCGGGGCATCGCGTCGCTGGCCGCCCGGTTCGCGGCCAAGGAGGCGCTGGCCAAGGCGCTCGGCGCGCCCGCTGGGCTGCGCTGGACGGACGCCGAGGTGTTCGTGGAGGACGGTGGCAGGCCCCGGCTGCGGGTGACCGGCACGGTAGCGGCGCGCGCCGCCGAACTGGGCGTGCAGTCGTGGCATGTCTCACTCAGCCATGACGCGGGGGTGGCCTCGGCCGTCGTGATCGCTGAGGGGTGAGGGCAGAAGCGGCCAGGGCAGAGCGGCTCAGGGCAGAGCGGCTCACGGGAGAGCGGCTCAGGACGGAACGGCTCAAGGGAGAAGCTGCCGCGAGAGAACCTGCTGGGGCGCAGCGGGCGGCCGGGTGAGGTCGGCGTGGCGTGGGTCGCGGGCGGTTGAGAGCGGCGGGGCGACAGTGGAGGGTTGAGGCATGCGTACTGCTTACAGCGTGGAGACCGTACGGACCGCCGAGCGCGAACTGATGGCCAGGCTGCCGGAGGGCGCCCTTATGCAGCGGGCCGCCGCCGGGCTCGCCGCGGCCTGCGCGGATCTGCTGGGGAAGGTGTACGGCGCCCGGGTCGTGCTGCTCGTCGGGAGCGGGGACAACGGGGGAGACGCCCTGTACGCGGGCGCCCGCCTGGCCCGGCGCGGCGCGGGGGTGGCGGCGGTGCTGCTGGCCCCCGACCGCGCCCATCAGGGCGGCCTGCGGGCGCTGCTCGCGGCCGGCGGGCGGGTCGACGACGTGTCGGCGGTCGGCCGGGCCGACCTCGTGGTCGACGGGATCACCGGCATCGGCGGCCGGGGCGGGCTGCGGCCCGATGCGGTGGCCGCCCTCTGGGCGGTGTCCGACGCGGTGCCGGTGGTCGCCGTGGACCTGCCGAGCGGGGTGTCCGCCGACACGGGAGAGGTCGTCGGCGAGGCCGTACGGGCAGACGCGACCGTGACGTTCGGCGCGTACAAGCCTGCGCTGCTCATCGATCCGGCCGCCGAGTACGCGGGGGCCCTGCGGCTCGTGGACATCGGGCTCGACCTGCCCGTCGTACCGGACTTGGAGTCGCTCCAGTACGCGGACGTGGCGGAACTGCTGCCGATGCCCTCGGCGGAGAGCGACAAGTACCGGCGGGGCGTCGTCGGCATCGTCGCCGGCTCGGCACGTTATCCGGGGGCGGCCGTGCTGGCCGTGTCGGGCGCCCTGCGGGGCGGGGCCGGGGCGGTGCGATACGTCGGGCCTGCCGCCGACGCGGTGATCGCGCGGTTCCCGGAGACCCTGGTGCACGCCGGGCCGCCGGCGAAGGCGGGACGCGTCCAGGCGTGGGTCGTGGGCCCGGGCCTCGGGGACGACAGGTCGGCGGTCGACGACGTACTGGCCTCCGACGTGCCGGTCCTGGTTGACGCGGACGGTTTGCGGCTGCTGGACGCGTCGGCCGTACAGGCCCGGTCGGCGCCGACCCTGCTCACCCCGCACGCGGGCGAGGCGGCTGCGCTGCTCGACGTATCACGCGAGGAGGTCGAGGGGGCGCGGCTCGCGTCGGTACGGGCGCTGGCGTCGCGTTACGGTGCGACCGTCCTGCTCAAGGGTTCGACCACCCTCGTCGCGGCCCCTTCGGGCGACACACCGGTCCGGGTGAACCCGACCGGCACCCCCTGGCTGGCCACGGCGGGCAGCGGCGATGTCCTGTCGGGCCTGGCGGGCTCACTGCTGGCGGCCGGACTCGACCCCAGGGACGCGGGCTCCGTCGCGGCCTATCTGCACGGCCTGGCCGCCCGTCGGGCTTCCGGCGGGGCCGCTGTGGTCGCCCAGGACGTGGCGGACGGCATCGCGGCGGCCTGGCGGGACGTCTGCGAGTGAGTCTGCGGGGGAGGGGAGCCGGGCTGCCTGGCCCTGGGGCGCCCCGTCCTGTCCCGGTCGGGTCCTATCCAGGTTCAGTCCAGTCCCGTTCAGTCCAGTCCCGTTCAGTCCAGTCCCGTTCGGTCCAGTCCCGTTCAGTCCAGCCCCGTCTCTTCCAGTCCCGCCCGGGGCCCGGCGGCATGAGGCCGCAGGGCGTGCGCCCGCGCTCTGGGAGGGACCCCGATAGGGAATCCGAGTGGGAAGGGGAGTGGGAATCCGCTCTGAGAGACTGGGTCGCGATGACGGGGACAGACAGATGACTGAGGCACGTAGATGACCGGGACTCGTAGTGAGCGGGGCACCGAGGCAGCTGGGGCGTGCGGTGACCGGGGCGCCGGAACACCCGGGGCACTCATGCGAGCGCGCGCGGAGATCGATCTCGGCGCGCTGCGTGCCAATGTGCGCGCGCTGCGCGCCCGTGCGCCCCGTGCCCAGCTCATGGCTGTGGTCAAGGCGGACGCGTACGGCCACGGCATGCTGCCCTGCGCCAGGGCCGCACTTGAGGCCGGAGCCGACTGGCTCGGTACTGCGACCCCGCAAGAGGCTCTCGCACTGCGCGCCGCGGGTATCGAGGCCCGGCTGCTCTGCTGGCTGTGGACGCCCGGCGGGCCGTGGCGGGAGGCGATCGAGGCCGATATCGACGTGTCTGTGGGCGGTATGTGGGCGCTCGACGAGGTACTGGACGCGGCGCGGGCAAGCGGCCGTACGGCCCGTATCCAGCTCAAGGCCGACACCGGTCTCGGGCGCGGCGGCTGCCAGCCCGCCGACTGGCCCGAACTCGTCGGAGCCGCAGTAGCAGCTGAGGCCGAAGGGCTGGCCGATGTCACCGGGATCTGGTCGCACTTCGCGTGCGCCGACGAGCCCGGCCATCCGTCCATCGCGGCGCAGCAGGCCCGCTTCGACGAGGCCATCGCGTACGCCGAGAAGGCGGGGCTCAGCCCCGAGGTCCGGCACATCGCCAACTCGCCTGCCGTGCTGACGCTGCCCGGGACGCAGTACGACCTGATCCGTCCGGGCGTCGCGCTCTACGGCATCTCACCCGTGCCGCAGCTCGGCACGGCCGCCGACTTCGGCCTGCGCCCCGTCATGACGCTCAGCGCCCGCCTGGGCCTGGTCAAACACGTACCGGCGGGGCACGGTGTCAGTTACGGCCACCACTACGTCACCTCGTCCGAGACCACACTCGGCCTGGTCCCCCTCGGGTACGCGGACGGTGTCCCGCGCCACGCTTCGGGTAAGGGGCCGGTGCTGGTCGGCGGGAGACTGCGGCGGGTCGCGGGCCGGATCGCCATGGACCAGTTCGTCGTGGACCTGGAGGGGGACGAACCCCCTCCGGGTGCGGAGGCGGTGCTGTTCGGGCCGGGCGACCGGGGCGAGCCGACCGCCGAGGACTGGGCCCGGGCCGCGGACACGATCGCGTACGAGATCGTCACCCGCATCGGGTCACGAGTGGACCGTGTGTACGTGAATGAGGGACCGGACGAGCAGCAACCGACCTGCAGTGACCCGGGCAATCCGTAACCCGGGCAATCCGTAACCCGGACGTCAAGTGAACCGGCGTTCAGTATCCGGACAGGCGGCAGCCGGACGATCAGTAGACGATCAGTAGGAGAGCGGCACGGTGAGCGAGAGCACCAGCGCGAATGTGGCCCAGGCCGCTGCGGCGGGCGTCAGCTGGCGCAGGGCCGGTGGCTTCGCCGGCGCCGCGATCGGTGTGCTTGCGGCCGGTGCGGCGGCAGGCGTGGCTGTCGAGCGGCTGACGGTCGGCCGCGGCATGCGCAAGAAGGCGCGGCTCGCCCTCGACGCCTCGGGTCCGTACGGCTCACTGCGCGGCAGGCCGGGCCGGGCGGCCGCCGATGACGGGACCGGGATCTACTACGAGGTCGACGAGGTGGACGCCTACCCGCCGGGGCAGCTCAGCGGCGTGCGGGCGTCGGATGCCGGAGGTGCGCCGGGGGGAGCCGGGGCCGCAGGTACGGCCGGTGAACCAGGTACGTCAGGGGCACCGGAGACGGCGGCTGGGACCGGCGGGGCAGCCGGCGCGGGTAAGCGGCGGCTGACCGGGCGCGGGGCCGCTGACCCCGTCACGGTCGTCTTCTCGCACGGTTACTGCCTCAGCCAGGATTCCTGGCACTTCCAGCGGGCCGCACTGCGCGGTGTCGTCCGGACCGTCCACTGGGACCAGCGCAGCCACGGCCGCTCGGAGCGCGGCAGGGCGCAGGCCGACGGCGTACCGCTCACGATCGATCAGCTCGGCCGCGATCTGAAGGCAGTCATCGACGCGGCAGCGCCGGAGGGGCCTCTGGTGCTGGTGGGGCATTCGATGGGCGGCATGACGATGATGGCGTTCGGCGAACAGTTCCCGGAACTGGTCAGAGACCGGGTCGTCGGCGCCGCTTTCGTCGGCACCTCCTGCGGGAAGCTCGGCGAGGTCAGTTTCGGGCTTCCGGTGGCGGGCGTGAACGCGGTGCGGCGCGTGCTTCCCGGCGTACTGAAGGCCCTCGGATCCCAGACGGAGCTGGTGGAGCGGGGGCGGCGGGCCACGGCGGACCTGTTCGCCGGGCTGATCAAGCGGTACTCGTTCGGTTCGAAGGACATCGACCCCGGCGTGGCGCGGTTCGCGGAGCGGCTGATCGAGGGGACAGCGATCGACGTGGTCGCGGAGTTCTATCCGGCCTTCACCGACCACGACAAGGCGGACGCGCTGGCTGCGGTCTTCGCCGAGGTGCCCGCACTCGTCCTGGCCGGTGAGAACGACCTGGTGACACCGAGTGCGCACAGCCAGATCATCGCCGATCTGCTGCCCGCGGCCGGACTGGTCATCGTTCCCGACGCCGGGCACCTGGTCATGCTCGAACATCCGGAGACCGTGACCGGACGGCTGACCGAACTGCTGGCGAGGGCGGGTGCGGTACCGGCAGACGCTAACGTTGGCCTGTATGGAAGCACCGCACAGCCCGGCAGCTGACACGGCCGCCGCATTCGCCACCCGTCTGACCATCGACTCCCCCGACCGCATGCAGGAGTTGGGACGTCGCCTCGCCGTACTGCTGCGTCCCGGCGATCTGGTGATGCTCTCCGGTGAACTCGGCGCGGGCAAGACCACGCTCACCCGTGGCCTGGGCGAGGGCCTCGGCGTGCGCGGGTCTGTTACGTCCCCGACCTTCGTCATCGCCCGTGTCCATCCGCCGCTGGGCGGCGGTCCCGCGCTGGTGCATGTGGACGCGTACCGGCTGGGTGGCGGGCTCGACGAGATGGAGGATCTCGATCTGGACGTCTCGCTGCCCGACTCGGTGATCGTGGTCGAGTGGGGCGACGGGAAGGTCGAGGATCTGTCGGACGACCGGCTCCGGGTGGTCATCGAGCGGGGTGTGGGCGACACGGACGACGAGCGCCGCGTGGTGACGGTCAGCGGGTTCGGGGCACGCTGGGCGGCAGCGGAACAGGACGCGGACCTCGACGGGCTTCGGGCGCTGGGGGAGAGCTGAGGGGCCCCGGGGGGGGTGACCGGCTCCCGGGCTGAGCGGGCTCCCGAGCGGAGGGGGATCTGGGGCCCTGAGGGGCGGCGATGGGGCTGGGCTGCCCGGGGGTCCCAGACGAGGGTTCGGTGGGGTTTCGGGCGGCCCGGGGGATTTTCCTGGAATTTCCCGGAAGGGCTGAGGGCTTCGGATGGCCTGAGAAGCCCCTGAGGAGAAGGAACCCCCGTGCTCGGGACCGCCTGAGCAGTTCGCATACGCATCCGGAAATTCACCCCGTACTTTCCGACAAGCCGTCGGCAAGGTGTTGCACAGATCCCACCAGGCGTGGTCACATGGATACCAAGACCTGGTTAGGTCTACCTAACCATGCCTGACGAGGAGGCAGCCATGTCCGCATCGGAGACCGAAGCGCAGTCGCCGTCCCCCATGTCGATGCGCGATCTACTCGCCTCTTGCGAGGCGGCGAACGCCGTGTCCACACCACCGCGTGCCCCTGCGCCCGAGCCCGCTGTCGTCACCGGGGAACCTGAAGAGCGCGACGCCGCGTAATCCGTACGGGTTAAAGCTCGGTCGTCGAAGGGTTGCGCAGGGAGGCCGCGCGAGCCAGGCAGCAGCCGCGGGTGACTAAGCGGTCGGCTCCGTAAATCCTTCGGGGGCTGATCACGTCGCCCGTCCGACAGAGGATTCTTCCTGGTGATCGGCGGTGTGCCGGTCGAGCCTGGCCAGTAGATCGTCCAGGTCGGAGGTAGGGAACCTCCACTGGAACGGCTGTGCTGTGCGTTGTAGCGCTCTTCGAAGGCTCGGAGCCGGCCCCTGACCTGAGCGAGGTCGGTGAAGTCGTTGGGGTGGACGACCTTGCGCTGCACGACCTTGAGCTGCCCAACGGAGAGGTAGATCTCCACTTGGTTCAGCCAGGAAGCATGCACTGGGGTGCGAATCAGCACCGCGTCCGGGAAGGCGGTCGGCAAGCGGTCGGCAACCGGTCGGCAGCCTTCTTGCCGCGGTGGGAGGAGCCGTTGTCCACGATCCAGAACACGCGTTTCGCGCTGGCGTAGGGCTCGCGGGTCATGTCCTGGGTGACCAGGTTCATGAACGGGTCGATGCCGGTGGTCTTCTCACAGCGGCCGAGAACGTCTTCGAGGCGTGGACGTCGTAAGCGGCCAGGTAGGCCAGGGCGCCGCCGCGTCCGTAGGTGTGGTGCACCCGCATCGCGCGGGCCTGGCCCGGGGCGAGGGCGGGGTGGCAGCGGGCCCTGGGTGGAGGTCTTCTCGGCGCTGATACGTACTCGTCGGCGTCGGGCCAGGTGCGGGCGTACAGGTCCAGCACACGCTGGGCTTTGGCGCGGAAGTCGGGGTCGGCGATGAAGATCCAGGAGCGGTGCTGCCAGGGCTTGAGCGCATCGTCGGCCGGCCAGCGGCGCAGGGACGACGCCGACATGAACACGGCGATGCCCCGCCGGGTGGCCTCATAGGCCAGTTCCGGGCATGAGCGGCGCGACAGCGGCACTCCGCTCTCGGCGGGCAGCCGGCAGGCCAGCGCCTTGACCTCGGCAACCGCAGCGGCGTGAATACCGGCGGGCGGCCGCAGCGTTGACGGTCTTTGAGCCCGGGCAAGCCCTGTCCGGCGAACCGGCCACGCCAGCAGCGCACGGTGCCCAGGTGCCGCCCCGTCTCCTGGGCGATGCGCGCGTTGCGGCGTCCGCGTGCGGCGTGCAGCACCACTTGTGCACGCACCGCAGCCGGTGCTCGGTCTCGTGGCCGTAGGCCATCGCCTTCAGCCGCGCGCGTTCGGCGGCACTCCGGGCTATTCCGACAGGCAGTGCGGAGGGGTATGGCGGGCGAGCCGATCGGCCGAAGTGGATCACTGGCAGGCCGCAGCCTTCCGCGCCCGCCGTGGGAGCGGAGCCCAGGCATCGCGGCGGTCAGCGGGCGCCCGAGCTTGGACTCACCAGATCACTCCGTCACTGGCAGGCACTCGGCGAGCAGGCCGACAACATCGCGCCAGGCTCGCTGTGCGTGCCGTGGGTGGTAGCCGACGCCGGGGCGCACGGAATGGTCGACCGGCGGGTGGTGGAAGGCGTGCAAGGCGCCGCCATAGACCACGAGGCGCCAGTCGACGCCTGCGGCCTGCATCTCGGCGGTGAACGCGTCCCGCTGCGCGGGCGGCATGATCGGGTCTTCCGACCCGACCCCGGCCCACACCGGGCAGCGAATGCGCGCCGCCTCGCCCGGTCGGCCCGTGACAGTCGCGTTGACTGTCCCGATCGCGCGCAGGTTGACGCCGTCGCGCCCGAGTTCGAGCGCGACTGCGCCCCCGGTTCCGTAGCCGACGGCGGCGATCCGGTCGGGGTCGGTCCGCGGTTGGGCGCGCAACACGTCGAGCGCCGCGTGGCCGATGCCCCGCAGCCGGTCGGGGTCGGCGAGCAGCGGCATGCAACGGGCCAGCATCTCCTCAGGGTTGCCCAAATAGCGCCCGCCGTGGAGGTCGAAGGCCAGCGCCACGTATCCCAGCTCGGCGAGAGCATCGGCCCGGCGGCGCTCGACGTCGCTGAGCCCGGTGCCCTCCGGTCCGAGCAGCACCGCGGGCCGGCGGTCGGCACCGGCCGGGAGCGCGAGGTGTCCGATCATCGTCAGACCGTCGGCCGGGTACTGGACCGTGCGCGTGGTAATCGTCGTCATGGGACTGGACCGTAGTGATCGCCGAGTCCGGTCGGGCCGGGGTTCGCCGCTGGCAGAACAGCGCGGGTGCCCTCCGAAATGCGGCGGTGCTCACAAGATCCGTCACAACCCCGGTTCCCACGGCAGCACCTGCCTCCGCACCACGCACGCCACAGGTTCCGGAGTCAACCCCGAAGGATTTACAGAGCCGACCCTAAGGCACGACGACGATCTTGGTGCCGTACGTCGCGAGTGGCCACATCGCGTCGCCGTCCGCGCGCTTCATCCGGATTCCACCGGTCTTCTGCTGCGGGTCGGGGCTGGACATCGAGTTGTCCGTAGCGGCGCTGAACCCGACCGTCACCCCGTCGACGCTCGCGAACCGCACTACATGCTCGATCGGCACCCCGTCGGAACCCATGGTGCTGCCTGTGCGCGAAGTCACCTGGTACGTCCCCGGCCGCGGGTTCACCACGCTCGGCATGACCTCGAAGGTCCGCACGCCGACCCCGGTGTCGCTCACCAGCCACACCCGCTTCGCCCTGAGCGAGTACACGACGCGGGAGCCCGCACCCGAGTGCGGCGGCACCGCGTGGCTGTTCTGCTTTCCCGGCTTCGTCGGGGTGCCCGACGGGTTGGCAGAGGAGGACGCTGAGGACGAGGGCTTGGGGGCCGCGAGGCCGGCGGGGGCATTGGCCGAAGCCTGGTAGGCGAGGAAGCCGACCACGGCAAGCGCTGCCCCGGTGAGCCCGGCCACGATTCCCGAGCTGCTCCTTGACACCTGAGGCTCCCCATTTCTCGTACGTATTCTCGGTGACGGTAGCAGCAGCGGGCTGACTGGACGGGGCGGCGTGCCCCCGTCGCGGGAGCCGTAGGCTGTTTGTGTGCTCCTGCTCGCTGTTGATACCGCCACGCCCGCCGTCACTGCCGCCCTCCACGACGGAACATCCGTGGTCGCCGAGTCCAGTCGGACCGACGCCCGCCGTCATGGGGAGCTGCTGCTGCCCACCGTCGATCATGTTCTCGCCGAAGCCGGACTGAAACTGGACGCCGTCACGGGCATCGTCGTCGGCGTGGGGCCGGGACCCTACACCGGGCTGCGCGTCGGGCTGGTGACGGCCGCCACGTTCGGGTCCGCTCTGGGCGTGCCCGTGTACGGGCTGTGCACGCTGGACGGCCTCGCATACGCGTCCGGGCTCAGCGGCCCCTTCGTCGTCGCGACGGACGCCCGGCGCAAGGAGGTCTACTGGGCGCGGTACGACGGATTCCGGACCCGGCTGGGTGAGCCCGCCGTGGACCGGCCCGCGGACATTGCCGAACAGGTCGCGGGGTTGCCTGCGGTGGGGGCCGGCGCGTTGCTGTATCCCGATACCTTCCTCGACGCGCGCGCTCCCGAACACGTACCGGCGGGGGCCCTCGCGGCACTGGCGGCCGAGAAGCTGGCGCGGGGAAGCGGTGCTGACGGAAATGGGGCTGGCGCTGACGGAAATGGTGCTGACGGGGCCTGTGCTGAGGGGAGCAGTGGCGGCGGAATCCGGGGCGAAGGAATGCATGTCGATGGCAGTGCCGGCGGCGGAGCCGGGATCGAGACGGGTGACATGGTGATCGCTGAAGGGTTTCTTCCGGTCACGCCGCTCTATCTGCGGCGCCCCGACGCCCAGGTGCCGAAGAACTACAAGGTGGTCACCCCACAGTGACGGCCGTACTGCGCGAGATGCGCTGGTGGGACATCACGCCCGTGCTGGAGCTCGAACACGAGCTGTTTCCCGACGATGCCTGGTCCGAGGGCATGTTCTGGTCCGAGCTCGCCCACGCGCGCGGACCGGCCGCGACCCGGCGCTACGTGGTCGCGGAGACCGCCGAGCGGATCGTCGGCTACGCGGGCCTCGCGGCTGTCGGCGGCATGGGCGACGTACAGACGATCGCCTCGGCCCGGGATCAGTGGGGCACAGGCCTCGGCGCCGAGCTCCTGACGGATCTCCTCAAACACGCCACCGCCTTCGAATGCGCTGAGGTCCTGCTCGAAGTACGGGTCGACAACATCCGTGCCCAGAAACTCTACGAACGCTTCGGCTTCGAGCCCATCGGCTTCCGCCGGGGCTACTACCAGCCGGGCAATGTGGACGCGCTCGTCATGCGCCTCGAACTGCGCCCGGAAATGGGCCTCGCACAAGGAACAGAGATCCATGGCTGACGAACCTCTCGTACTCGGCATCGAGACCTCCTGCGACGAGACAGGGGTCGGTATCGTCCGCGGGACGACACTGCTCGCCGACGCGGTCGCGTCGAGCGTCGACACGCATGCCCGCTTCGGCGGAGTCGTGCCTGAGATCGCTTCGCGCGCGCATCTGGAAGCGATGGTTCCGACCATTGAACGGGCGCTGAAGGACGCCGGGGTCGCCGCGAGGGATCTCGACGGGATCTCCGTGACGGCGGGGCCCGGTCTCGCTGGGGCCTTGCTCGTCGGCGTATCGGCGGCCAAGGCGTACGCATACGCGCTGGGAAAACCGCTGTACGGCGTCAACCATCTGGCCTCGCACATCTGTGTGGACCAGCTGGAGCACGGGCCGTTGCCCGAACCGACGATGGCGTTGCTCGTATCGGGCGGACACTCGTCGCTGTTGCTGGCGCCTGACATCACTGCGGACGTCCGGCCGCTGGGCGCGACGATCGACGACGCGGCCGGCGAGGCCTTCGACAAGATCGCACGCGTGTTGAACCTCGGCTTCCCGGGTGGGCCGGTCATCGACCGACTGGCACGGGAGGGAGACCCGACGGCGATTGCGTTCCCGCGCGGGCTGACGGGGTCGCGCGACGCGGCGTACGACTTCTCGTTTTCCGGGCTCAAGACATCGGTGGCACGCTGGGTCGAGGCGAAGCGGGCGGCGGGCGAGGAACTTCCGGTGCGCGATGTGGCGGCGTCGTTCCAGGAGGCGGTCGTCGATGTACTCACGCGGAAGGCCGTCCGTGCGTGCAAGGACGAGGGCGTCGACCACCTGATGATCGGCGGTGGTGTCGCCGCCAACTCCAGGCTGCGCGCACTCGCCCAGGAACGGTGCGAGCGGGCCGGTATCCGACTGCGAGTACCTCGTCCCGGACTGTGCACGGACAACGGCGCGATGGTCGCGGCACTCGGTGCGGAAATGGTGGCGCGGAACAGGACGGCATCGGACTGGGAACTATCCGCGGACTCGTCGTTGCCCGTGACGGACCCGCATGTGCCCGGTGTCGCACGGAATCATGGTGAGGGGGCTGACCATGCCGATGTGGACGGTCCGGGGCATGGCCGGGCGGGTGGACGGGGGCTTGGTGGTGGGCCCGTACATGATCACGACCATGTCCACGAGATCAGCAAGGGCAACCTCTACTCATGACCGTCGCGCTGATGTGGGAGGCACGCGCGGCGGACGGCCGGGGCGGCGAGTTGCTGGAGTGGGCGCGGCAGCAGGCACAGGCAGAGGTTCCCAGGGAGGGCGTGGAGGGAACGAGCTGCCCTCTGCGCCGCGAGTTTCTGCGTGCTCCGCAGGACCGAGTGCTGGTCCTCACCTGGTGGGACGCTCCTTACGATGCGGACCTGCCCGAACTTCCCGAACCCGACGCTGACTTGGTCACTCGTGCGGTGCACCGGTGGCGCTTTGAATCGGTCTGGGCGGAGTAGCGGTCTGGGTGGAATGGGCCGGCTGTGGCTGTGTTCCCTGGACTGCCCACGCACGCGTTGCTCGCTGGTCATCCGGGCCGAATGCTTCGCCGCTACCTGCTCTTAGCCTGGATCGGTAGCCGGCCCTGGAGGTGCCTGGCGCCTTGCTATTCCGCGTAGTTACGCGGCGTATTGAGGTAGATGTGGCCGGTCGGACTGACCCAGGTGGTGATTCCGGTGACTGAGTCCCGCGTGACGCTCCAGTTGCCGCGGTGTTTCATCAGGTGGTGGCGACGGCAGATCGGGATGAGATTCTCCGGGACTGTCTTCCCGCCCGACTCGGGATGTCCGTGATCGAACTCCTTGACGTGGTCGAGGTCGCATCGCTGTGCGGGCATGCGGCAGGAAGGGAAGGCGCACTGCTGGTCTCGGGCGATGACGTGCCGTTCGGTTTCGGCGGTGGGGCGGTAGCTGGTGGGGTCGGTCTTGATGAGCAGGCCTGTTTTGGGGTGGGTGATCAAGCGGCGCCAGATCGTTCCCTCGGCGAAGGCGATGGTGCGGGCCTGCGTAGCGGTGATGGGACCGTAGCCCTTCAGCTCTGCGGGATCCTCACTCGCTCCGATCAGTACGTCGAGGGGCACGGTCACGTGCACGAGCGCCGTGGCGGCGGCGGGCCGACCAGAGAGGCCCTGGGGCGCCTCGGTTTCAGCGGACACCTGGGAACCGCTGAGCAGGACGGGTCGGTTGAGGATGAGATCGGCCAGAGCATCCACTCGACGCTGGCTGAGGGTACGGCCGTCCATGACAAGGGTCGTGGCGTGGGCGTCGACTGCTTGGTCGAAGCGGGCACCGAGGTCCGCAGGCACCGTGGCACCCCAGGTGATCATGCCGTCGTCCTGCGGATAGCGGACGATCTCCCGCTCCTTCGTCCGCAGTTCCAGCCGACGCTGGTAGCCCTCCGGGTCCGCCTTGATTACCTGACGGCGCAGCGCTCGGGAACTCTGGCCAGTGGCCTGGGTGGGCATCTTGGTCGCCATGGCCGTCTCGACTCGGGCGGCTGCCTTCGGTTCGAGCACCCGGCAGGCGTTGGCCAGGTTCCTGGCCTGCATGTAACAGATCTCTCCACCTTCGAGCAGGCCGAGTGTGTTGGAGTACCGGCCGGCCAGTTCCTTGGCGATCCGAAGCCGCTCGGTGGCGGTCGTGTTGCTGATGCGCAGGGCACAGGCCACCTCTTCGGCCGCGTAGTCCCCGTTGTTCAGGAGCTGGCTGTCGGTATCGCGTTCGTGCGGGGGAGGCTCTGACTCGGCATGTGCCGCGATGTCCGCCAGCAGATGGACTTGCCTGGCAGCGAACCACGCTGCGTGGCGCTCCAGTACGGCCAGAGCGTCGATACGTCCGCGCGGCGACAGCTCTTTTGACTCGAGGACTCCGAGGAGCGCAGCAGTCTGGGCTGAGGGGGCTGTCTCCCGTAGGTGAGCGGCCCAGTCGTCCGGTGTCTGAGGGCCGACTGGGTTCGGTGGAGCTGCTGGAACTGCTGGAGTTGAAGACCCCGAAGTACCCGAAGTACCCGAAGTACCCGAAGGAACTGGTGGATCGGGCAGGGCGGGTGCACCGGGCAGCCGGAGTCGGAAGTCTTTGTCCGGCCTGCCTGGTCCGTTCAGTCCGTTCGGCCCGTCCAGCGCGTCCGCCGCGCCAAATGGGGCGGGCGGGCTGGATGAAGGCGGTGGCTCAGGCTCATTTCTGTCCAGCACAGCCGTCTGGGTTACGTACGTCGACCGGTCGCTGCCGACCCGGGTTGCCTGACTGGACTGGGCTGCCCGGATGGACTGGCCTGCCTGGCCGGCGCCTGCCGTTCGGTTCGTCTGATCAGTCTGGATGGTCATGGCCCACACCCCCGTGATTGGCCTCAACTCTCGCCATTCCCTTGGCGAGCCGCACCCTAATCGTTACTCACTCTCTGTAGTAACGCCAGGTTGGGACGCGCTTTCACTCGTATGAATGGCAGATCCGGAACACGGAACTCAACATCGTTGCCCTGCTGCGCGGGACGAGCCAGTGCTGGCCGAGCCCATTGAGTACGGTCGCTCCTGGACGCACGAAGTGCCGTGCAGGGACGGGAGACGTGACTGCTGTGGCCATGAGCGAGCGTCAGTGGGCAAGAGGTCCTGGCCACCCGCCGACACTGTGTCCCCTTGGTGGCAGAGCACCCTTCAGACCCGGCCGGGGAGCCCCTGAGGTCGCGGGTGCTACCTGTGGTGTCCACTGCCACGCGGTCGGGCGCGGTCACGGGGTCGGTCCGTCCCGCCCTGCCTTACGCTGTGGCGCCATGTCCCCCACTCCGCCCGCCATGGACCTCGACCCCGCCCGTCGGGCCGCCTTCGCTCAGGAACTCCGTAACGCGCTCGCGGCGCAGTGCGCCGGCTCGGTGGCGGATCTGCGTGGTTCGCTTGCCCGGGGCACGGCGGATCCGTACAGCGACATCGACCTTGTCTGGACTGTCCCCGACGCGCAGTTCGAGCCCTGTGCGGCTGCCGTCGGACCCTGCCTGGGTGTGGTTAGAGCGGTCGTCTCGCTGCGCAGTGATCCGGATACTCAACGGAATTCTCAATGGCCTTTCCGCCGGAGGCTGTTGTTCCTCGCCTTCCGGGATATGCCACTGTTCTGGCGGCTGGATCTGGAGATCGCGGCAGTGGCCGACGAGTCGGCGGGTCCGGTAAGGGCGGGCACCGGTGAGGACCGAGCGCAGGACGGTGGCAGTGCCGCAGCAGTGTGGGATCCCGAGTGGTCTCTCGCGGCCAGTGCACTCGCCAATGCCGTGACTGTCGTCAAGGCGGTACTGCGCGGGCAGCCGGAGGTGGCAGTGGGGCTGCTGGAGCGCGGTCTGCGGCGGGTCGGCGCCAGCGGGTCGGCGAGCGGCCGGTGGCGTGCGGACGTCGTACGGCTCGCGGACGCGGCAGCCCGGAACGAGCCCGCTCAGCGCCCCCTTGCCAACCAGGTCAAACGCCTTGCGGCGGAGTTGCTGGAGGAGTGAGAGCTCCAGAGAGGAATGCCGGCTCCAGCGAAAAGTAGCAGCCCCAGCGAGGAACGTCAGCTGTAGCTCGGAGCGCGGCTGGTCCTTGGGGCCGCCCTCGCCCCGGGGCCCCACGCCTCGCCCTTCCCCTCGGGGGGCCCCGCTCCCCGCCTCTCCTCCCGCCCCCACAGCGGCCCCCTCCCGGCCCCGCGTCAGGAGCAGCCAGTCCCGTATGCCGGTACCTTCCCGTCCAGCAGATACGCGTTCGCCGTGCCGTCGATGCACGCGCTGCCGTTCCCGTAGGAACAGTGCCCCTCCCCGCCCTTCCAGGTGACCAGCACCCCGACCCCCTTCCCGAGCCGCCGCGCCATCGCCTTCGCGCCGCCGTACGGGGTGGCGGGGTCGCCCGTATTGCCGATGACCAGAATGGGCGGGGCTCCCTTGGCGCTGACCTCCATGTGCTTCATGGCTCCCTTGACGGGCCAGTACGTGCACTGGTTCAGCGCCCAAGCGAACTGCGCGCCGAACAGCGGCGACGCTTTGCGGTAAGCAGGCAGGCGCCGCTCGATCTCGTCTTTCTGCACCGGTACGCCGGAGTCTGCGCAACTGGTCGCGGAGAAGACGTTGTTGCTGTTCGAGTAGTGCCCCTTGGCGTCGCGGCCCGTCATGCTGTCGGCCATTGTGAGCAGCGCCGCCGGGTTGTGCGTACGGAGGTATCCTGCGACCGCGCTCGCCATCCGCGGCCACCCGGACCCCGGCGAGTACAGGGCGCCTTCGATCGCTGTCAGGGCGAGCGAGTCGTTGAGCTTGCGGCCTCCTGCTCCAACTGCGGGGTGCTTCTCCAGACCCGCCACGAGCCCGGTCAGTACCTTCTCGACTCCTTCAGGAGTGGCGCGGTGCAGCGGACAGAGGTACGTGGCCGCGACGCAGGAGCGCGCGAAGTGGTCCAGGGCCAGCTGAAAGCCTTTCAGCTGGTAGAAGGCCCCTTGTGTGAAGTCCTTGTCGGGGTGCATGACCCCGTCGAGCACCGCACGGCCGACCTTCCGCGGGAAGAGGTGGGCGTAGGTCGCGCCGAGCTCCGTACCGTACGAGAAGCCGTAGTAGTTCAGCTTCCTGTCGCCCACCGCCGCGCGGATCCGGTCCAGATCCCTGGCCACATTGGTGGTCGTCAGATACGGCAGGAGCGGGCCGGACTTCTTCGTGCACTGCGCCGCGAAGTTCCGGGTCGCGTCCATCCACCGCCGGACCTCGGCGGGGGTGTCGGGGGTGGAGTCGACGGCGTTGAACGCATCGGTCTCCGGGCCGGTCAGGCAGTGGACGGGTGCGCTGTTGCCGACTCCGCGCGGATCGAAACTCACCAGGTCATAGCGGGTGTTGAGCTTCGCGAACGTGGGGGTGAAGGCAGGCAGTGTGTCGACGCCCGAGCCGCCGGGACCGCCGAAGTTGTAGACCAGCGAGCCGATGCGCTTGCCGGGGCCGGTCGCACGATGCCGGATCAAGGCCAGCGGAATCGTCTTCCCGCCGGGCTTGGCGTAGTCGAGGGGGACGTTCAGAGTGGCGCAGGCCCAGCCGGTGCCGGGAGCCTTGCCGCCGCCCTGTGCCGGGGAGGGCGCGGGGCACGTGGTCCATGTCGGCCGTTCCCGAGCCGGGGATGCCGCGCCTGAGCCGGTGGCTGCCGACGGTGTGGCGGCGGGCGGTGCCGGCGCGGCGGCGAACGCGGGCCCGCCGAGCAGCAGGGAAGCGGCAGCGGCGCATCCCACGGCACGCCCGGCGGCTTTACGCGACACGCCGGCCCACGCCTTACGGGGCGGCTCGCCGGTGGACGCAGCGGCCGGCGCACGGAGCGGCGTGCCGGGCGGCATCCGGAGAGGCGTGCGGAGAAGCCTGAAGGACGGTGAGGGGAGGGACGTGCGGGACGAACGGAGCGACAAACGCGCCGACGGGCGCGACGGCTTACGAGGCGTCATGTCGATCATCCTCTGACGGCCCGTCGGATTCCGCCCGGCGCAAGGTCCGTACGGGGGACGGGCGGGCCAAGCCCCTCCAGCCCGGCCGCCCCAGCCCGTCCAGCCCGGCCCACCCCAGCCCCTCAGCCGCCCCGCCCCTCCCGGCAGACCGGGCCCGGATTACCGTCCGGCCCTACGGCTCCCGGCGTCTGTACGCGTAACCTTGAAGGCCGGGACGCACCGGCCGGGGGAAGGGGCCGCAAGTGAGCTGGTTCTGGTGGGTATTCGTCTTTTTCATGGTCGGCGGCTTCGGCTGGATCGCCGACACGGGCCGCACTGCTCTGCGCACGCGCCATGAGCGCCGGATGGAGCGGCTGGATACAGCCGAGCGGGAGCGCCGGGAGATCGAGGCGGCGCGCAGACCGCCCGAGCCGGTCTGCGGCTGTACGCATCACCTTGCCAAGCATGACCGGCAGGGCAAGTGCCATGAGACCGTCGAGGTTCCGACGTCCTGGGACGAGAACAAGAAACCGCTGAGCTTCGAGCCCGGAGTCTGCAACTGCCAGCAGTACGTGGGGCCGCAGCCGCTCTCCCAGGTGTACGCGGACGAGCTGACGGACCTGGCCTGAGGGAGAGGGGCCGCGGAAGAAGGCCTGAGGGAGAGCACCTCACCGAAGAGGGCCTGAGGTAGAGGGTCTGACGGAGAGGACCTGCGGAAGAGGAGAGTGCCAGACCAGAGGTACGGAATCGCAGTGCCCGGCTCCGTCAGGGGTTCGATGGGGGGCCCGCAGGCTGTCCGATCAGCATCGTCGGCGCGCCGGCGACGCGGGTGAGGATCACGGTGGCCGCGTTCGGCCCCTGCGGCTTGACTCTGCGTCGTACCTCTTCCGGTTCGACTGCGGAGCCGCGCTTCTTGACGGTGAGGTTGCCGACCTCCCGCTCGCGCAGCAGGGCCTTCAGTTTTTTCAGGCCGAAGGGGAGCTCGTCCGTGATCTCGTAGGCCCTCGCATACGGGGTGGGGCGCAGTTCGTCCGCTGTGACGTAGGCGATGGTCTCGTCGATCAGCCCGCCGCCGAGTTCCTCGGCGACCTCGGCGACGAGGTGGGCGCGGATGACGGCGCCGTCCGGTTCGTACAGATACCGGCCCAGTGCGCGTACGGCGGGGTTGGGGAGTCCGCGGCCGGTGAGGGTGGCCCCCGAAGGAAGCAGCGTGGCGCGGCGCGCCCCCGGATCCGTGCCGAACCAGAGCACCGCTTCCTTGACGTCGCCGCCGTCGGAGATCCACTCGGCCTCGGCGCTGTCGGGGATCATCTCGTGCGGGATGCCGGGAGCGATCTTGATGGCTCCCGCTGCCCGGGGCGACCCGCCGGACACCGGGCGGTCGGCCACCGCGCCGACAGCCCAGGACAGCGGCGGTGAGTACGCCTCGGGGTTGAAGATCCGGCCGCGGCCGCCACGCCGTGCCGGGTCGGCGAAGACAGCGTCGTACGAGTCCGTGCCGACCTCCGCCACATCCGTGCACCGCACCTCGATCAGGCTGCTCAGCCCGAGGGCGCCGGCGTTGGCTCGTACGACTTCGGCCGTCAGCGGGTCGCGGTCGACCGCCAGTACGGAGATCCCGGCGCGGGCGAGCGCCAGGGCGTCCCCGCCGATGCCGCAGCACAGGTCAGCGACGCTGCGTACGCCCAGCTCGGCGAAGCGGCGGGCGCGGTACTCGGCGACGGATTTACGGGTGGACTGCTCCACGCCGTTGGGCGTGAAGAACATCCGGTACGCGTCGTCCGCGCCGAATTTCGGCACCGCCCGCTGCCTCAGCCGAGCCTGGGCCAGGGCGGCGGAGACCAACTCGGTGGGGTACGTGCGGCGCAACCGGGTGGCGACGGCCAGCTCCTGTGCGGGGTCGTACTCCCGCAGGGATGCGAGCAGGGCCGCGCCCTCATCGGTGAACAGCGCGGTGAAGGCGTCGAGATCGGTCACCTGTCCATTGTGGGTGATCGCCATTGTGGGCGATGGCTGTCCGTTCATTGAGGGGGACAGGCGGCAAGGGGCGGAGGGCAGGGAGCAGGGGTGAACTACTGGAGGGGCGAGGCACTGGACGGACGAGAGGCGCAGGAGGAAGGCGACATGGCCGGAGCAGATTGGCACTCCGCTTGACCGAGTGCTAACTGCCGTCCTAGTCTCAGTTCTGGCACTCCCCACGGGAGAGTGCCAAATATGGCGACGGGCCGGTCCGGCACCCGCGACGACGGATCCATCCGGTCGCCACTCAGACAGTTCACCCCGTGAGATCTCCGAAGGGGGAGACCGGATCGTGTCGACAACCAGCTCCAAGGTTGCCATTAAGCCGCTCGAGGACCGCATTGTGGTCCAGCCGCTCGACGCCGAGCAGACCACGGCCTCCGGCCTGGTCATTCCGGACACCGCCAAGGAGAAGCCCCAGGAGGGCGTCGTCCTGGCCGTGGGCCCGGGCCGCTTCGAGAACGGCGAGCGTCTTCCGCTTGACGTCAAGGCCGGCGATGTCGTGCTGTACAGCAAGTACGGCGGCACCGAGGTGAAGTACAACGGCGAGGAGTACCTCGTCCTCTCGGCTCGCGACGTGCTCGCGATCGTCGAGAAGTAATTCACCGACGTATTTCTTGATCTGCGCCCCTGGCCCCGCATCTGCTGTGTTCGCACACCGAGTGACGGGCACTGGGGGCGCAGTTCGTTTTTGAGAGGACTGAATCAGCTCCATGGCGAAGATCCTGAAGTTCGACGAGGACGCCCGTCGCGCCCTTGAGCGCGGCGTCAACAAGCTTGCCGACACGGTCAAGGTGACGATCGGCCCCAAGGGCCGCAACGTTGTCATCGACAAGAAGTTCGGCGCTCCCACCATCACCAACGACGGTGTCACGATCGCCCGCGAGGTCGAGCTCGACGACCCGTACGAGAACCTCGGCGCGCAGCTGGTGAAGGAGGTGGCGACCAAGACCAACGACATCGCGGGTGACGGCACCACCACCGCCACCGTGCTGGCCCAGGCGCTGGTCCGTGAGGGTCTGCGCAACGTCGCCGCCGGTGCTTCCCCCGCCTCCCTGAAGAAGGGCATCGACGCCGCGGTCAAGGCTGTGTCCGAGGAGCTCCTCGCGACCGCCCGCCCGATCGATGACAAGTCCGACATCGCCGCTGTCGCCGGTCTCTCCGCGCAGGACAAGCAGGTCGGCGAGCTCATCGCCGAGGCGATGGACAAGGTCGGCAAGGACGGTGTCATCACCGTCGAGGAGTCCAACACCTTCGGTCTGGACCTGGACTTCACCGAGGGCATGGCCTTCGACAAGGGTTACCTCTCGCCGTACATGGTGACCGACCAGGAGCGTATGGAGGCCGTCCTCGACGACCCGTACATCCTGATCCACCAGGGCAAGATCGGTTCGATCCAGGACCTGCTGCCGCTCCTTGAGAAGGTCATCCAGGCGGGGAGTTCCAAGCCGCTGCTGATCATCGCCGAGGACGTCGAGGGCGAGGCCCTGTCGACCCTGGTCGTGAACAAGATCCGCGGCACCTTCAACGCGGTCGCGGTCAAGGCCCCCGGCTTCGGCGACCGCCGCAAGGCGATGCTCGGCGACATGGCCACCCTCACCGGTGCCACGGTCATCGCCGAGGAGGTCGGACTCAAGCTCGACCAGGCCGGTCTCGACGTGCTGGGCACCGCCCGCCGCGTGACCATCACCAAGGACGACACCACCATCGTCGACGGCGGTGGCAAGTCCGACGAGGTCCAGGGCCGCGTCAACCAGATCAAGGCCGAGATCGAGTCCACGGACTCCGACTGGGACCGCGAGAAGCTCCAGGAGCGCCTGGCGAAGCTGGCCGGCGGCGTGTGCGTGATCCGCGTCGGTGCCGCCACCGAGGTGGAGCTCAAGGAGAAGAAGCACCGTCTGGAGGACGCCATCTCCGCGACCCGCGCCGCGGTCGAGGAGGGCATCGTCTCCGGTGGTGGCTCCGCTCTGGTGCACGCCGTCAAGGTGCTCGACGGCAACCTGGGCAAGACCGGCGACGAGGCCACGGGTGTCGCGGTCGTGCGCCGCGCCGCTGTCGAGCCGCTGCGCTGGATCGCTGAGAACGCTGGCCTCGAGGGCTACGTCATCACCTCGAAGGTCGCTGAGCTCGACAAGGGCAACGGCTTCAACGCCGCGACCGGTGAGTACGGCGACCTGGTGAAGGCCGGCGTCATCGACCCGGTCAAGGTCACCCGCTCCGCGCTGGAGAACGCCGCGTCCATCGCTTCGCTGCTGCTCACGACCGAGACCCTGGTCGTCGAGAAGCCGGCGGAGGAGGAGCCCGAGGCGGGCCACGGCCACGGCCACTCGCACTGAGGCTGACACCACGCACGCTTGAGGCCCGGCACCCCTTCACTTCGAGGGGGTGCCGGGCCTCGGTGGTTACGGGGCCGGGCTCGGGTCTCCGGATTCGAGTCACCGGATCCGGGTCTCCCGGCTCGGGTCTGCGGGCTCGGGTCTGCGGGCTCGGGCCGCCGGTCAGGCCGAGTGCGTCAGGTCCGACGGAAGCACGGGATCCGCGAACTCCTGCCCCGACGCGTAGCGTTCGAGTTCGTCCAGAGCCTGGTCCGCCATCCGGTGCAGCTCGCCGCCGAGCGACCCCGCGACATGCGGGGTCAGCAGGACGTTCGGCAGGTCGTAGAGCGGTGAATCCGCGTACGGGGTCTCTGGATCCGTCACATCGAGCACCGCGTGCAGCCGCCCGCTCGCCAGTTCCGGAACTAGCGCCTCCTCGTCGATCAGCGAGCCGCGGGCCGTGTTGATCAGCGTCGTACCGTCCCGCATCGCGGCCAGCTGACGGACTCCGATCATGTGCCGGGTAGCGGGAAGCTGCGGGGCGTGCACACTGACGACGTCGCTGCGGGCACACAGTTCGTCCAGCGGCACCGGCTCCACACCGAGCGCGGCGGCTTCTGCCGCATCGACGTACGGGTCGTACAGCAGGACCCGCAGATCGAAGGGGCGCAGCAGTTCGATCACCCGTCGGCCGATCCGGGAGGCGCCGATGATGCCGACGGTGCGCCGGTAGTTGCCGGCGCCGTCCAGTTCGTCCCGCCAGTCGTGGTCGCCGCGCATCGCGCGGTACCGGTAAGCGGACTGCAGGACACGCTTGTTGGCGAGCAGGATCGCGGCGAGGGTGTACTCGGCCACGGGCAGCGCATTGGCCGCGGCGGCCGAAGCGACGGTGATGCCGCGCTCCCAGCATGCCTCGGTGATGTGGTGTTTGACTGACCCGGCCGCGTGGACGACGGCGCGCAACCGGGGTGCGGAGTCCAGGATCCGGCGGGTGAGCGGGGTCGCGCCCCAGCAGGTGAAGAGGACTTCGGCCTCGGCGAGAGCCGCGGCGACCTCGGCCGTGGGTCTCGCCAGATCGTGAGCGACGAGTCGGCTGTCCGTACGCGCCAGGGTGGTGAGCCGGACGTGATGACGCTCGGCGAAAAGGCGCTCCACGATGCCCGGAGCCATCGCAAGCAGGACGCCCGGCCGATTGTCAGTGGCGTGGTGCATGGTGGTCCCAGTGCTCCTTCTCAGTTGCTCCGGGCGCAGCCCGGTAGGAGTCGGCCCGGTCTGTGTCGGCCCGGTCTGTGTCGGCTTGGGCGGAGTCGGCTTGGCCGGCGACGGCCTCGTCGGAGTCGGCCCGGACGATCCACCCAGTACTGGAATGGACAGGGCTGGTCCAGCCAGGACTGGTCCGGTCCGGACTGCGATGGTCGGTGGCCGCTCGGCGGTGGTCATTTGACGCTTCCCGCGGTCAGGCCGGCCTTCCAGTGCCGCTGGAGGGAGACGAAGGCGACGATCAGGGGGATGACGGCGAGGAGGGAGCCGATGACCACGAGCGGATAGAAGCTCGGCTCGCCATGGGTGTTGGTGTTCCACGAGTACAGGCCGAGGCTCAAGGGGAAGAGATCACGGTCCGAGAGCATGACCAGGGGGAGGAAGAAGTTGTTCCAGATCGCCGTGAACTGGAAAAGAAAGATCGTCACGAACCCCGGCATCATCATGGGCATACCGATGGACCAGAAGGTCCGCAGCTCACCGGCCCCGTCGATGCGGGCTGCCTCCAGCGCCTCATTCGGTATGTAGCCGGCGCTGAAGACCCGGGCGAGGTAGACGCCGAAGGGGTTCACCAGGACCGGGATCAGCACCGACCAGTAGGTGTTGACGATGCCGATCTTGCTGGCCAGCAGGTACATCGGCAGCGCGAGTGCGGTGGTGGGGACCAGTACGCCGAGCAGGACGAGCCCGAAGAGTTTCTCCTTGCCCCGGAACTCGTACTTGTCGAAGGCGTATCCGGCGGCGACGCAGATCAGTGAGCAGAGGACGGCGCCCACACCCGCGTACAGCAGGCTGTTCCCGTACCAGCGGAAGTAGACGCCGCCACCGTAGGAGGCCAGGTCGGAGAGGTTCTGCCCGAGGTTGAAGCCCTTGAACGAGAAGGCGTTGCCGGAGAGCAGCCCGCCGGTGTCCTTGGTGGAGGCGGTGACCAGCCAGATGAGCGGGAAGAGCATGTAGACGACGGCGAGGATCAGCGCGCCGTTGACCGCGGTTTTCGAGAGCCAGCGGTTCTTGGCTGCCGGGCGGGGGCTCATGCGTTCTTCCCCTTGCGGCCGGTGAAGCGGGTGACGAGGAACGAGAGCAGTGCGGCGGTGAGAGCCAGGAGGACGGAGGCGGACGCCGCGAGCCCGTAGTCGTTGCGGGAGAAAGCTGCGGTGTACGCGTACATGTTCGGTGTCCAGGTGGAGGAGACGGCGGACCCGGCGCCGCTGTTGAGGATCAGCGGCTCGGTGAACAGCTGGAGCGAACCGATGATGGTGAACAGCGCGACCATCACGACAGAGGCGCGGATCAGCGGGAGTTTGATGCTGAGGGCGGTGCGCCAGCCGCCGGCGCCGTCCGCCGTGGCCGCTTCGAGAACCGAGCGATCAATGGCCTGCAGGGCGGCGTAGAAGATCACCATGTTGTAGCCGAGCCACTCCCACAGTGCGATGTTGACGACGGAGGGGAGAGCACCCGACGAGGAGAAGAAGTTGAAGCCGATGCCACCCGAGTGCATCGCGGAGACCACCGGGCTCAGTCCGGGTGTGTAGAGGTAGACCCAGATCAGCGCCGCGATGATGCCGGGAACGGCGTGCGGCAGGAAGAGCGCGAGCTGGAAGAAGCGCTTGGCGCGGGCCAGCGCGGAGTCCAGGAGCAGTGCGAGTGCGAGGGCGCCGCAGACCATCAGGGGGATGTAGATGACGCAGTATCCGAGCAGTACACCGAAGCCCTCGCGGAAGGCCCGGTCACCCAGCGCCGCCGCGTAGTTGTCGAGACCCGAGAACACGGACTCGGAGCCGCCGAACCCAAGTCCCGACTGCTTCTCGGTGAAGAGGCTGAGCCAGACCGCGTATCCGATCGGCACCAGCATCACAGCGGTGAACAGGACGTAGAACGGGGTCAGCAGGATTGCGGCGGCGCGGGTGCGGGCCTTCATACCGTCAGCCCTCGACCTTCAGTCCGCGCTTCTTCAGTTCCTGAATGGTCGCATCATGGCCGGCCTTGACCGAGCCGCTGATCGTGGAGCCACCGCCGGCGACCTTGCCGAACTGGTCCTTGATCGCGGTGTTCGTGGTGCCGGTCGCCGGACCCCAGGTCCAGCCCTGCTTGATCGAGGCTGCTGCGGTGCCGAACAGCTGGTAGATGTCCTGGCCGCCGTAGTACGAGGCATCGAAGGCCTTCTTTGCGGCGGGCAGCAGTTCGGTCGCGGCCGGGTAGGCGCTGGAAGTGCCCGAAGAGATACGGGCCTTGATGCCGTCCTGCGTGGTCGACATCCACTTGGCGAACTCGACTGCCGCGTCGGCGTGCTTGCTGTCCTTGGTCACGGCCCAGGTGGAGCCACCGAGCATGCCGCTGGCGGCCTGTCCGTCCCAGGTCGGCATCGGGGCGATGGCCCACTTGCCCTTCTGCTCGGGCAGCGTGGACTTCAGGACTCCGGCACCCCAGGCGGCGCCGAGGTACCCGATGGTGCCGCCGCTCTTGAGGGAGTTGGTCCACTCCGGGCTGAAGGAGGCCTGCGAGCGGATCAGGTCGTCTTTGATCAGCCCCTGCCAGTAGTCGGCGACCTTGTTGGTGGCGGCGTCCGTGGTGTTGACCTTCCAGGTGTCCCCGTCCGCCTTGAACCACTGGGCGCCGGCCTGCCAGGCCATCGCCTCGAAGGTGGTCGGGTCGTCAGGGAAGAAGGTGCCGATCCGGGCCTTCTTGTCGGCCTTCTTGATCTTCTCCGCGGCCTTGCGGAAGTCGTCCCAGGTCTTGGGTACCGCGATTCCGTACTTGCTGAACAGGTCCTTGCGGTAGTAAAAGGCCTGCGGCGACGCGTCGAACGGGACGGCCCAGTTCTTGCCGCCCAGCGTGGTCTGGTCGACGGCCTGCGGCAGGAACTTCTTCTTGACGTCGTCGGTCATGTACTTGCTGATGTCCTGGAGCGCGCCCTGGCTGACGTACTCCGGCAGCTGGGGGTACTCGATGGAGACCAGGTCGGGGGCGTTGCCCGCCTTGACCGCGTTGGAGATCTTGGCGTAGCCGCCGGCGTTGCCGGACGGGATCTCCTCGTACTTCACGTGGATGTTCTTGTGCGAGGCGTTGAACGCGTCCACGGTCTCCTTGGAGCCCTTGGCCCAGCCCCAGAACGTGATGGCCACGGGCTTGCCGTCCGTGCTCTTCGCGGAGTCGTCGCCGCTGCTGCCGCAGGCCGTGAGGACGGCCAGTGCAGTGGCGGCGCCGGCTATGGAAATGGTCGTTCTGCTCCAACTGCGGCTCACAGTGAGACTCCTGAGCTAGCGGCGACATTGACGTTGGCCGTGATCCTTGGCCCCGCAATGACCGAAGTCAAGAGCGAAAGATTGAATGATCGAAAAAAGATCAGAGTGTTATCGAAATCCGGACGGGCTGGAACCCGTGGAAGGCCGGTGGAATCCCTCTGGGTCGCGGTGAATCCTGTGCCTGGTTCCCCCGTGTCCGTGCCCGTGTCCGTGCCCGGGTCCGTGCCCGCGCTCCGCCGCTCGCTGGGCCCCCTCCGCCTACCGGGGTGCGGCGGCCCCGCAGGAAATCCGTACGTGCAGCCTGGGCAGCAGCGCCATGTGCTGGCCCGGCTCCTCCTGCTCCTGACGTTCCGGTGTCCGGCTGCGCGGTCCCGTGCTCAGCCGCTCGACCAGCATCCGGGTCCCGTACAGCCCGACCTGGCGCTTCGGCGGAGCCACCGCGGTGAGCGGAGTGTCCGCGAGTGCGGCCACCTCGTCGTCGTAGGCGACCAGGGCCAGATCCTCCGGCACACGTACGCCCAGCTCGGCCAAGCGCTGCACCAGATGGATGGCATCCACGTCGTTGTGGACCAGGGCCGCCGTCACGTCCCCGGTGGCCACCGCGGCCTGCACGGTCCGTACGGCGTCCTCGAAGCGGCTCCGGTCGAGTTCGGCCGGCACTGAATCGATCACGGGGTGCGGCTGCTCCAGGCCCAGCGCACTCAGTGCCTCGTCGTAGCCGGTCCGTACCGCGAGCGCGGTCGGGCTGTCCGTGCGCGCGACCAGCAACGGTGCGCCGTGGCCGAGGCGGATCAGATGGCGCACGGCCAGCAGCACCCCGTGCCCGTGGTCGGAACAGACCCGGTCCATGTCGTCGAGGGGACTGCCCAGGGCAGGCTGCCGTTCCAGGAGCACGGCAGGCACGGGCAGCCCGGACATCCAGTCGCCGTACGCCGCTTGGTCGCCCGCGGCCTGCCAGCCCGGCGCGATCAGCAGTCCCTCGGCACCCGCCGCAAGCAGACCCTGGGCGCGGGCCTTGTCCTCCTTGGGGCGGTAGTCGGAGATCCGCAGGATCAGCCGTGCGCCGGCCTGTGCGGCCGCGTCGTGGGCGCCTCTGATCACTTCGGCGAAGTAGTACGTCGCCGAGGGGACCAGCAGCCCGAGAACCAGGCCGCTGCCTCCGGGCGGTGCCGCCGTGCCGACTGCGGCTGCCGCGGACTGCGGCCAGGAGACCGAGCCGTGCACCCGGTCGAGCAGGCCGCGTTCCGCCAGTGTCTCGACGTCCCGCCGGACTGTGACCGGGGAGACGCCGAGCTGCGCCGCGAGATCGGAGACGCGGGCCGATCCCTGCTCCCGTACGAACTCGAGCAGTCGGTCATGGCGTTCGTCGGCACTCTCGCGCACGGCGGCGGTCCCCCTCGCGGTCTGGTGGATGGCTGTGTGGTGGTTGGTGATGTGGTCGCTGGTGGTGTGCTGGGTGGCGGTGTGTCGGGAGGCGGTGTGTCGGGAGGCGATGCGGCGACTGGCTGGGGAAGTTCGAATGCCACGGCCAGACCCTAGTGCAATTTGATCGAACGATGGGAGTTTCGATCATTCGTCACTCATGCATTGACGTTCGATCATTCGTGGGTTCAAGATGCCGGGCGACGACGAAGTCCGCCCCCAGGGAGCATCATGCTGAGCCCGAACCTGTCGAGCCAGCCCAGCCCGCACGGCCAGCCCAGCCCACACGCTCAGCCCGGTGCACCCGGCCGGGCCACCCCGTCCGCTCAGCTCGTCCCGTCCGGTGGGGACTCTGTCCCGTCCGGCGGGACCCTCCCGTCCGGTCGGCCTGCCTCGCTCGGCCGGTCTGTCCCGCTCGGCCGGCCTGTCCCCTCCTCCGGCCGGTCTGACCCGTCCGTTGGGCTCAGCCCGTACACCGGTTGGACCCGTGCACAGTGGGAGGGTGCGGCCGATGAGTTGCTGCTGGCCGTGCGGCCCTACGCCTCGCCCCGTCATGGTCTGATCAATCTCCCCGGCCACCGGCCCAGTTGGTCGGGCCCGCGCTCCGACGGCCTTGAAGGGTACGCCCGCACCTGGCTCCTTGCCGCCTTCCGGGTCGCCGGTGCGGAGGGTGATGATCCGCACGGCTTCCTCCCGCGTTACGCCGAGGGCCTTGCGGCGGGCACATCGCCCAGCCCGGAGGGGGCAGGTCCCGCTGATGCGGACCGCTGGCCCCGGATGGCAGACACCCCGCAGGCCGTCGTGGAATCCGCCTCCGTCGCGATCGGTCTGCGCCTCACGCGGCCCTGGCTCTGGGACACCCTCGACGGCCGCACACAGCAGCAGGCCGTCGACTGGCTACTGCCCGCGCTCGGCCCATCGCCGGTGAACAACAACTGGTGGCTCTTCGGCCTCACTGTCGCAGGTTTCCTGCAGGATGCCGGAATCGAGACCGACCGGGCGCGGCAGACGATCGACCGGGCACTGGAACGCATCGAGGAGTGGTGGCTCGGCGACGGCTGGTACAGCGACGGCCCCAACCGTTCCTTCGACCACTACAACGCCTGGGCGATGCACTTCTACCCGGTCCTGCACGCCCATCTGAGCCGGGATGAGGAACTGCTCGCCCGGTACGGGCCCCGGCTGCGCGTCCACCTCGACGGGTATACGCGGATGTTCGGCGCGGACGGCGCACCGATGCCGTACGGCCGCTCGCTCAGCTACCGTTTCGCCGCAGCGGCAGCCCCATGGCTCGGCGCCATGACCGGTCACACCCCGCTGACGTTCGGGGCCACCCGTCGCCTGGCCTCCGGAACCCTGCGGTACTTCCTGGACCGGGACGGGGATCCGCAACCGAGCCCGGCCCCCGCGCCTCCGGTGGAGCCAGTAGCCCCGGCGGACCCAGTAGCCCCGGCGGGCCCGGTAGCCCCGGCGGGCCCGGTCATCCCCAGCCGTTTGGCGAGCCGCCGCGCGATCGACGAACGCGGGCTGCTCACTCTGGGCTGGCACGGTCCGTACGAACCGATCATCCAGCCGTACTCGGGCCCGGCATCGCCGTACTGGGCGTCCAAGGGGTTCCTCGGGCTGCTGATGCCGGCCGGTCACCCGGTCTGGACGGCGACGGAGGAGCCGCTGCCCGCCGAGACGGCAGACGCCGTGACCGTGCTGGGTCCGCCCGCCATGCTGATCCAGTCCACCGCGGCGGACGGGCTCGTACGTCTCCACAACCACGGCAGTAACCACGTCGGCGAGGACGACGACCCGGGGTATTCCCGTTACGCGTACTCCACCCGTACGGGATTCACGAGCGCGGTCAGGACCGGCACGACTCCTAGCCGTCCTGCTGGTTCCGCAAGCTCGCCCAGCCCTGCCCCCACCCCCGCGGTCCCCACCGCTGCCACCGTTCCCAACGCCCCGGCCGACCCCCATGTCTCACCGCGCGACAACCACTTCGCACTGGTCATCGACGGTGAACCCACCCCTCGTGGCCCGGCCACGCCCCTCGCCTCCGGGCCCAGTTGGGTGGCGTCCGTGACCGCACCGCTCCCCGGTGTACGAATCGTCTCCACGACTGTGGTCCACGGTCGTGCAGAGCTCCGTGCGCATCTGGTCGTCGGAGCGGACGTGGGCACCCCCGTACGCCAGACCGGCTGGGCCGTCGCCACGGAGGTCACATCCAGCGCTGCCGCCGCAGCCAAGGCCACCATCACGACCACCGCCACGATCGCCACCACCGGAACAGGGGCCACGACCGCTACACCGGACCAGGCGGCCACCCGACAGACCACGCTCACCCCGCCCACCCCATCCGAACCGACCGCCGGCCACGAACCTGCCCGCCTGCCTGCGCACCAGACCGCCCCCGCGCCTGCCCACCTGACCGCCCAACTCCACCCCGTCCACGGCTACGCAGGGGCAACACGCCAACTCGCCGCAGGGTCAACCCTGTTCGGTCCGAGCTCGCAGATTCTCGCGCTCGACGGCGTCACCACGGCCCCCGAGTCACTCTTCGTCACGCTCGCCTCGCTTACCGCCGAGCGGGACCCCGCCCCCGTCGCAACCCTGGCGGACATTCATGTCAGCGATTTCCGCACGATCCACGTGACCTGGCAGGACGGCACCACCGACATTCTGCAACTCCCGGAACCGTCGCAACTCCCGGAACCTTCGAAACCCCCGCAACTCCGACAGCTCCCGGAACTCCCGCAGTCCCCGCAACCACCGGAGGAACGATGAGACTTCGCCCTGCGCCCACCCCCCTGACCTCCGCGTCCCTCACCGCACTCGCGGCGACGAGGCCGGCTGTCACGAGGCTGGCTGTGACAGGACTTGCAGTGTCCGGTCTGGCAGTGTCCGGTCTGGCAGTCACCGGTCTGGCCACCTCCGCCCAGGCGGCTCCCCACCCCGGAACCACCTTCCACGTCGACTGCGCCGCCGCACCCGCCGCACCCGCCAGGGGCGACGGCTCGGCGCGCCACCCCTGGACCACCCTCGCTCAGGCCAACACCCACACCTACGGCCCCGGCGACCGTCTCCTCTTCAAACGAGGTACGACGTGCACAGGTTCCCTCGCCCCGAAGGGAGCCGGATCGTCCAGCGCGCCCTTCACCATCGCCGACTACGGCCCGGGCAACGGCCGCGCCGCGATCAACGGTGCGGGCGCGCACGACGCCGTACTGCTCTCCAACACGCAGTACGTCCACCTGTCCCGACTGGAGATCACCAACGCCGCCGCCCCCGGCAGCGAGCGCAACGCCGTCCGGCTCCGCCTCACCGACTTCGGCACTGCCCACGGCTTCGAGATCGACCACCTCTACATTCACGACGTACGCGGCGGCGACGCCAAGACCCTTACCGGTTCCAGCGCCATCCACATAGGCGTCGAAGGCACGACGAAGGCCAGCAGTTACGACGGCCTGGACATCCACCACAACCGCATCGAGAACGTCGACCGCGAGGGCATCTACTTCAAGTCGACGTTCTCCAAGCGCGATCTGGTCGGCCGGCAACAGGACCCGAATGTCTACCCCGGCGCCTGGACCCCGTCCACCGGCGTCCGTGTCCACGACAACAGCCTGAAGTCCATCGGCGGCGACGGGATGAAGCTGGACACCACCAGCGGCGCGGTCGTGGAGCGCAACCGGGTCGACGGATTCCAGCTGCGTTCGCCCTCCGCCAACGCCGGTATCTGGACGTTCAACACCGACAACACCCTGATCCAGCACAACGAGGTCTCGGGCGGCGGGAACAGTCACGACGGCATGTCCTTCGACGCGGACGGTGCCTCCAGCCACACGGTCTTCCAGTACAACTACAGCCACGACAACAAGGGCGGCTTCCTGCTGGTCTGCCCGTACAGCGGGGCGAAGACGATCGACACGGTCGCCCGTTACAACGTCAGCCACAACGACGGCACCCGACTGCTCCAGAACTGCGCCGGCCCCATCCTCAACACCCAGATCTACAACAACTCCTTCTCCAACAAGGAGACGATCCCCGGGTATCTGGTCCAGGACGACAACAGCAGCCCTGCCACCACCCAGCACGAACAACACATCCGCAACAACATCTTCGTGAGTGGAGGGACCGGCGGCTACGGCTTCTCCAACCCGACGGCCGGCCTGGCGCTCGACCACAACGCGTTCTACGGGATCGACATGACCCGCCCCAACCCCGGAGGCATCACCACCGACCCGCTGCTGCGCGGCGACTTCCGCCTCTCCGAGGGCTCACCCGCCATCGGCGCGGGAACGGCCATCCCTGACAACGGTGGCAAGGACTACTTCGGCAACAAGCTGAAGCCGGGCGCACCCAACATCGGTGCCTACGCAGGGCCGGCCATCACCCCCTGACCAGGGCCTCTGCGACTTTCCGGAGACCCCTGCCGCCACCGCTACCGCCGCCGCTGCCGAAGGCCGTGGCTGCCGACCGTCACTGAGGACCGTACTTGCGGCCTGTCTTGGAGGTGATACCTCCGAGCAGGCCGCGCGGCGCCAGCTTCGCGGCGCCCATCAGCGCCTTGTACCGGGGGTCGGGAATCGACAGCGACTTCCCGCGCGAGAGATCGGCGAGCGCCGCCGTCACCAGCTTGTCGGCGTCCAGCCACATCCACCCGGGGATGTTGTCCGTCCCCATGCCCGCCCGCTCGTGGAACTCCGTACGCACGAAGCCGGGGCACAGCGCCATCAGCCGCACCCCCGAGCCGTTCAGGTCCCTGGCAGCGCCCTGGGTGAACTGCACGACCCAGGCCTTCGAAGCGCCGTACGTCCCGCGCGGCAGGAAGGCCGCCACCGACGCCACGTTGACGACGCCACCGCGGCCCCGCGCCCGCATCCCCGGCACCGCGGCGGAGGTCAGCCGCAGGACGGCCTCGCAGTGCACTTTGAGCATGGTCAGTTCCTCGGCCATCGGAACGTCGAGGAACTGACCCTTGTTTCCGAACCCGGCGTTGTTGACCAGCAGGTCGATCGCGTTCCGGGAGTCCGTGAGGCGCTTCTCTACGAGGGCGATGCCGTCCTCGGTGCCGAGGTCAGCGGTCAGCACCTCGGCTTCGATGCCGTGCCGGTCGTGCAGTTCGGTCGCCTGCTCCTGCAACCGCTCGGTATTGCGTGCCACCAGAACGAGGTTGTGCCCGTCCGTGGCCAGTCGCCGCGCGAAGGCGGCTCCGATTCCCGCTGTCGCGCCCGTGATCAGTGCTGTCGTCATGGGCGGAACGTTAGTGCCCCGGTCGGCACCTGCGGCGACCGGCGATCCGGCCGCCCCGTGCCCGTCACGTCAGTCCGAACTCCCGTGCTTGTCCGTATAGTCACGCGCCACGCCCAGCAGCCCCGACTCCATCCACTCCGCCGCCACCAGCGTCCGGGGCAGCAGTTCACGCTCGATCGTCGCCGCGCGAAAGAGCAGCGCCACCGTGATGTCGTGCTCCGGGCGGCGTACGACCTCGACGGGATCGCCCGCACGGAAAGCACCCGGCTGGATCACCCGCAGCAGCGCTCCGGGGGCGCCGGCCAGAGTGAAGCGCTTGACCCAACCCGGCTCGCCCACGTGTCCCTGGAATGTGCGGCAGGGAATGCGGCCGCCGGTGACCTCGAGTACGACATCGGGCCCGACGCGCCACCGTTCACCGATGAGTGCGCCGCTCACATCGACTCCGCTGGTGGTGAGGTTCTCGGCGAACGAGCCGTCGGGGAGCGGGCGTCCCAGCTCCTGCTCCCAGGCGTCCAGGTCCTCGCGCGCGAAGGCGTACACCGCACGGTCGTCGCCGCCGTGGAAGCGCAGGTCGCAGACCGAGTCACCCTCGACCCCACTGGCGCCCACGCCCTTGGGGCCCGGCTGGAAAACCCGTATGGGCCCGTCGACCGGCCGCTTGTCGACACCGGTCCGGCCGCCCTCGGCGTCCGTATACGCGGCGGTTTTGGCGCGCCCCACATTCACTGACAGAAGTCTCATGGAGAGAGGCTAGAGCCTTGCTGACACAGCGTCTCTGTCCGGGACGGCGTCCGGTGCTCTGTCCCGAGCTCTGCCGGGCACCATCGCCGCGTCGCCCATCCGCCGTCATAGCCAGTACGCGATAATCCGCGCCCGCCCCAAGTATCGCTTATGCTCGCATCATGATTGAGGCCCGTCATCTCCGCGTCCTGCGAGCCGTCGCCGCCACCGGATCCTTCTCCGCCGCCGCCCGGGAGCTTGGCTGCACCCAGCCCGCGGTCAGCCAGCAGATGAAGGCCCTTGAGACGTCATCGGGCACGACGCTGCTGATCCGTACGGGCCGCGAGATGCGCCTCACGCAGGCGGGGGAGGCCCTGGTCCGCCACGCGGGCGGGATCCTCGCCGGGCTCACGGCCGCCGAGGAGGAGGTCGCCGCCATCGCCGGGCTGCGCGCGGGCCGGGTGCGGCTCGTGTCGTTCCCCAGCGGCAGTTCGACGCTGGTGCCCACCGCCCTGGCCGCACTGCGGGCCGCCCACCCCGGTACCCGGGTGTCCCTGGTCGAGGGCGAGCCGCCGCGCTCCGTCGAGATGGTGCGCGACGGGGACTGCGATGTGGCGCTCGCCTTCCGCTACGGACCCGCCACGGACGAGTGGGACGACCTGGTCGTACGGCCGCTGCTCACCGACCGCATGATCGGACTGGTGCCGGACGGGCACCGGCTGGCCGGCGCGGATGCCATCGGCGTGGGTGACCTGGCAGGCGAATCCTGGATCGCGGGCTGCCCGCGCTGCCGCCGTCAGCTGGTCGAGGTCTGCGAGAGCGCGGGCTTCACCCCCCGGATCGACTTCGCTACGGATGACTACCCGGCGGTCATCGGCCTGGTCGGCGCGGGTCTCGGGGTCGCTGTGCTGCCGGAGCTGGCGATCGAGTCCGTACGGTCCATGGGGGCCAGGACGGTATCGGTGGAACCGGCGGTCCAGCGCGAGATCGTCGCCCTCACCCTTCCGGATCTGGCCCAGGTCCCCGCCGTCGCGGCGACTCTGGACAGGCTCGCTCGGGCCGCCGCGCGCTGATCGCTGAATCGCGGCCTGTGCCACCTCGCCACCCGCTGCCCGGCTGGCCGCTGCCCTGATGACTGTTGCCCTGCTGACGGTTGAGTCGCTGAAGTGCGGGCGGGAACGGAGGCGGTGCGCGGAAGGGAGTGCGCAGGAGGCGGGCGTGCAGAAGGCGAGCGTGCATGGGGGGCGGGAGGCCAACGTGCAGGAACGTTTCCTCTCAAGGCTTCCGGTGCTGAGCCGCTAAGCGGCCCCGGGGCCGTTCGGGCTCGTCGCGGTAATCAGCCGGTTGCGGGCGCGCCCCATCAGCTCCTCGCGTTCGTCCTCGGTCAGGCCGCCCCACACTCCGTAGGGCTCGCGTACGGCAAGTGCGTGCGCCGCGCACTCGGCGCGGACCGGGCAGCGCATGCACACCTCTTTCGCCGAGGTCTCGCGCGCGCTGCGCGCTGCGCCTCGTTCGCCCTCCGGATGGAAGAAGAGCGAGCTGTCCACCCCGCGGCAGGCCGCGAGGAGCTGCCAGTCCCATAGGTCGGCATTGGGTCCGGGAAGGCGGGAGAAATCTGCCATTGCTTGTCCCCTTGAAGCCGTTGCTGAGGCGGGGGCGGTGATGTCGACCGCGCCCGCGACCGTACATCCACGATGTAAGTAGATGTAAATATGACTCATTACGAATCTAGTCATAGACACCAGCAAAATGGAAGAAAAGCAGCTGAACGGGTCATTACCTTTCAAACTAGACAAATGGTGCGTGGGACTCTCCTCCGCGACTGTTCCCTCACGTAGAGTGTCGAAGGCGGCCGTCCGGCCCGTAACTCTTTCGAGTGACCATCGTTGAGAGTGCGTGGGCGGTTGAAACAAGAAGCGCTCGGGCACATGTCCGAGAGGCGTCGACCGCACAGGTGACGATTCGTACCCAGCCTGGAGGCTCAAGGTGACGCGCATCAGCTGCGGAGGGCGGTCATGACATCCGTCCTCGTCTGCGACGATTCCCCGCTTGCCCGAGAAGCGCTCCGTCGCGCGGTCGCGACGGTGCCCGGCGTCGAGCGGGTGACGACGGCGGCCAACGGCGAGGAAGTCCTCCGCCGCTGGGGAGCCGACCGTTCGGACCTGATTCTGATGGACGTACGCATGCCCGGTCTGGGTGGTGTGGAGACGGTGCGCCGGCTCCTCTCGGCAGACCCAGGTGCCCGGATCATCATGCTGACGGTCGCCGAGGACCTGGACGGCGTCGCGCTGGCGGTCGCCGCCGGTGCCCGCGGCTATCTGCACAAGGACGCCTCGCGCGCCGAGTTGCGTGCGACGGTCACGCAGGCGCTCGCCGATCCGACCTGGCGGCTCGCCCCGCGGCGACTCCGTTCGGCCGAAATGGGCGCTGCTCCCACGCTCACCGCGCGTGAGATCCAGGTACTCGAAGGGATGAGTCACGGTCGGTCGAACGCGGAGATCGGCCGGGAGCTCTTCCTCTCCGAGGACACAGTGAAGACGCACGCCAGGCGACTGTTCAAGAAGCTCGGTGCCTCGGACCGCGCGCACGCGGTGGCGCTCGGTTTCCGCTGGGGCCTGGTTCGTTAGAGGATGACCGGCAGGACCCCCGTCCGCTCGATTGCGGACGGGGTGGCGGACGCCCCAACTCTGTTTCCCGCGCGATGCCGCATCCTTGAGGGTGTGGAGTTCCTCGGGGACGAGTCGTTCGAGCGGGAGGGGAGGGCGCAGCGGATGAGTTCCGGCGCACCTGCTCATAACGCTTCAGTGCACAACTACGAGCGCGGTGAAGCGGATGGTTCGGTGCCGAGGCACCATGGACCGATGCGTGACGACGAGGCTGCGAATGCCCATGGGGCCATCGGCGCGCTCGTCCACCTTGCTGTCGACGGAGACCAGCAGGCCACGCACGACCTGCTGGCGCACGTCCACCCGCTGGCCCTGCGCTACTGCCGTACGCGGCTGAACCGGCTGCCCGGCGACGCCCGCCACTTCGTGGAGGATCTCGCCCAGGAGGTCTGCGTCGCCGTCCTGATGGCACTGCCGCGCTACAAGGACACGGGCAGGCCCTTCGAGGCTTTCGTTTTCGCCATCGCCACCCACAAGGTCGCCGATCTCCAGCGGGCGGCCATGCGCCATCCCGGATCCACGGCCGTGCCGTCGGACGAGATGCCCGAGCGGCCGGACGACTCGCTCGGGCCCGAGGAGCGTGCGCTGCTCAGCAGCGATGCCGCCTGGGCCAGGAAACTGCTGGCCAACCTCCCGGAGAACCAGCGCGAACTGCTGGTGCTTCGGGTCGCCGTCGGGCTGACCGCCGAGGAGACCGGGCAGATGCTGGGGATGTCACCGGGGGCGGTACGGGTCGCTCAGCACCGCGCACTGAGCCGGCTGCGGGCACTGGCCGAGCAGTAGGCACCCGCAGGCAGTAGGCACCCCCCAGGCAGTAGGCCCCCGCAAGCAGTAGGTACGGGCAGGCGGGCATCGGCCGCGCGCAGGCGCCCGCCCGGACCCATGCCCGTCCGGGGGTTCCACGCCCGCCCGGCCCCACGCCTGCGCAGGGACATTCGTCACAGCCGCCGGCAGTCATCGGCGGTCGCGGCCAACCCGCTCGCCGCCCTCGGCAAGCATCTCCAGCCCGCACGGCCGCTCACAGCCACCGGCGGGCCGGGCGCCGGATACCACGCCCGGCGGTAGAAACCTCCAAGGATGCCGGATCGGGCCGATCGTGGAATGAGACGCCTCTCCGGCCCGTTAGCATGGACATCCGCACCGATCAAGGCCATTTGGGGAAGGTGTCATGACTGCAAACGTCGACGGAGTGCCCGAGAAATTCGCGACGCTCGGGCTGACATACGACGACGTGCTGCTGCTGCCGGGCGCATCCGAAGTGCTCCCGAACGCTGTCGACACCTCGTCCAGGATCTCGCGGAACGTCACCGTGAACATCCCGCTGCTGTCCGCCGCCATGGACAAGGTCACCGAGGCCCGGATGGCCATCGCGATGGCCCGGCAGGGCGGCGTCGGTGTGCTGCACCGCAATCTTTCGATCGAGGACCAGGCCAACCAGGTCGATCTGGTCAAGCGTTCCGAGTCCGGCATGGTCACCGACCCGATCACGGTGCACCCCGACGCGACGCTGCGCGAGGCCGACGAGCTGTGCGCCAAGTTCCGCATCAGCGGTGTCCCGGTTACCGACGCCGCGGGCAAGCTGCTCGGAATCGTCACCAACCGTGACATGGCGTTCGAGTCCGACCGGAACCGCCAGGTGCGCGAGGTCATGACCCCGATGCCTCTGGTGACCGGCAAGGTCGGCATCTCCGGCGCCGACGCCATGCAGCTGCTGCGCCGGCACAAGATCGAGAAGCTTCCGCTGGTCGACGACGCGGGCATCCTCAAGGGCCTGATCACGGTCAAGGACTTCGTCAAGGCCGAGAAGTACCCGAACGCGGCGAAGGACGCCGAGGGCAGGCTGCTCGTCGGTGCGGCCGTCGGGGCGAGCCCGGAGGCGCTGGACCGCGCCCAGGCGCTGGCCGAGGCCGGAGCCGACTTCCTGATCGTCGACACCTCGCACGGCCACAACAGCAACGCCCTCAACTGGATGGCGAAGATCAAGTCGGGCGTCTCCGTGGACGTCATCGGCGGGAACGTCGCCACCCGCGACGGCGCCCAGGCGCTGGTCGACGCGGGTGTGGACGGCGTCAAGGTCGGCGTCGGACCGGGCTCGATCTGCACTACCCGCGTGGTCGCCGGTATCGGGGTCCCGCAGGTCACGGCGATCTACGAGGCCGCGCTCGCCGCGCGTGCCGCGGGCGTCCCGGTGATCGGCGACGGTGGCCTCCAGTACTCCGGCGACATCGGCAAGGCGCTGGCCGCCGGCGCCGACAGCGTGATGCTGGGCAGTCTGCTCGCGGGCTGCGAGGAGTCGCCCGGAGAGCTGCTGTTCATCAACGGCAAGCAGTTCAAGTCGTATCGCGGCATGGGCTCGCTCGGCGCTATGCAGACGCGCGGCCAGGCCCGCTCGTACTCCAAGGACCGCTACTTCCAGGCCGATGTGGCGTCCGACGACAAGCTCGTGCCCGAGGGCATCGAGGGGCAGGTGCCGTACCGGGGACCGCTGGGCAACGTCCTGCACCAGCTCGTCGGCGGTCTGCGCCAGACGATGGGATACGTCGGCGCTGCCAGCGTGGACCAGATGGAGAGCAAGGGCCGGTTCGTCCGGATCACGTCGGCGGGGCTCAAGGAGAGCCACCCGCACGACATCCAGATGACCGTCGAGGCGCCGAACTACGCACGGCGCTGAGGCGTACGTACCACCGCGGAAGCCCGCGGGCCGGACGGCCCGCGGGCTTCCGCGCGCGCGTCGGGGATACTGGAACGGCAGACGTAGAGGGAAAGGCCACACATCGTGACTGAGATCGAGATCGGGCGCGGCAAGCGCGGCCGCAGGGCGTACGCGTTCGACGACATCGCCATCGTGCCGAGCCGGCGCACCCGGGACCCGAAGGAGGTCTCGATCGCCTGGCAGATCGATGCCTACCGGTTCGAGCTGCCGTTCCTGGCGGCTCCGATGGACTCGGTCGTGTCCCCGCAGACCGCCATCCGCATCGGTGAGATGGGCGGTCTCGGAGTCCTGAACCTCGAAGGTCTGTGGACGCGGTACGAAAACCCGCAGCCACTGCTCGACGAGATCGCCGGGCTCGACGAGGAGACCGCGACGCGGCGTCTCCAGGAGATCTACGCGGCCCCGATCCAGGAGGACCTGATCGGCCTGCGGATCAAGGAGGTGCGCGACTCCGGTGTGGTCACCGCCGCCGCACTGTCCCCGCAGCGCACCGCCCAGTTCTCCAAGGCGGTCGTGGACGCGGGTGTCGACATCTTCGTCATCCGCGGTACGACGGTCTCCGCCGAGCACGTTTCCGGTGCCGCCGAGCCGCTGAACCTGAAGCAGTTCATCTATGAGCTGGACGTTCCCGTCATCGTCGGCGGCTGTGCGACGTACACCGCCGCGCTGCACCTGATGCGTACCGGAGCGGCGGGCGTGCTCGTCGGCTTCGGCGGCGGGGCCGCGCACACCACGCGCAATGTGCTGGGCATCCAGGTCCCGATGGCGACCGCGGTCGCCGATGTGGCCGCGGCCCGCCGCGATTACATGGACGAGTCCGGCGGCCGCTATGTGCACGTCATCGCGGACGGCGGCGTCGGCTGGTCGGGCGACCTGCCGAAGGCCATCGCCTGCGGCGCGGACTCGGTCATGATCGGCTCGCCGCTCGCCCGCGCGTCGGACGCGCCCGGCAAGGGCCACCACTGGGGCATGGAGGCCGTCCACGAGGACGTGCCGCGCGGCAAGCTGGTGGACCTGGGTATCGTCGGCACGACCGAGGAGGTCCTCGCCGGGCCTTCCAACATCCCGGACGGTTCGATGAACTTCTTCGGGGCGCTGCGCCGCTCGATGGCGACCACGGGGTACAGCGAGCTCAAGGAGTTCCAGCGCGTCGAGGTGACGGTGGCGGACGCCCAGCACAAGCGCTGAGCCGACGGGGCGGTACCGGGCTGGTACCGCACACGTCGCGCCCTACGCAGGCCCGGACCGAAGCTGCGGTCCGGGCTTCGTGGTGGGTGCTTCGTGCTGGGCGTTGGGTGCTTCGTAAGGCTGGGTACTCGCGGCGTCCGCCGTCGGAGCGCCTGCCGTCAGAGGGCCCGCTTCATGCCGGCGAAGGACGCCCCCACGGCGATCGCGATGAAGAGGTAACTGAGGAAGTCCGCATCGGCCCGCCAGGCGTCGTTGAGCAGGCCGAAGTGCTGGAAGAACAGCTCAGCGACGGAGACCGGGAGCTGCTTGGACGCGATGATCGCCTCGCCCAGCAGCTGCCCGAAGTACACGGACGCCAGTGACAGGACGGCGCCGACGGCCGCGAGCCCGACATGGTCGCCGCCCACCTTGCCCGCGGCGAAGCCGATGATGAACCCCACGGCGACGGCCGCGTAACCGAACTCGTGCTTGGTGGCGCCGAGGATGCCCCCGTACGCCGCGCCCACCACCAGGGCCGTGAGCACGGCGGCCACGATGCCGCCCGCGATGTTGACCTTCGCCGGGGCGGCCTGCGGCGCCATCGGGTAGCCGAAGTCCGGCGGCGGGTACGAGGACGGGTCCGGCGTATGGGGCGGTGGCACGGGCTGGGTCATGGCGGGATCCCCCTGGGATGGATACGCACGGCTGTGCGAGAAGCGAACGCCGCACGCTAGCAGTCCGCACCGACATCCACACATGAAATCCACACACGGTGTTCACAGGTGGCCGACCGCCCTGAGTGGCCGCTCTGAATATCCGGCCCGAGTGGCCGACATCAGCAGCCGGCGTGAGCGGTGGCACGGGCAGTCGGCCTGAGTAGTCGTCATGTGCAGTCGGACTGACCGGTCCGCACCCGGGGTCACAGCCGGTGGGCGGCTCCCACCGGGGTCGCTCCCCTGGTGTCCAGCAGGAGTTGGGCCTTCACCGCGAGGCCCTGGAGGTCGTACGTACGGTGGTGCTGGAGCAGCACCGTCAGGTCCGCGCCCGCCGCCGCCTCGTAGAGGGAGTCCGCGCGGGGCACCGGCACGTCGCGGATGCGCCAGTCCGGGACGTACGGGTCGTGGTAACTCACCGACGCGCCCAGGTCCATCAGCCGGCGGGCGATCTCGCCCGCCGGGGAGTTCTGCCGGTCGGCCAGGTCGGGCTTGTAGGTGACGCCGAGGAGCAGCACGCGGGCGCCGCGCGCCGACTTGCCGTGCTCGTTGAGGAGGGTGGCGCAGCGCTGGATGACGTACTGCGGCATCCGGTCGTTCACCTGCTGGGCGATTTCGACCATGCGCAGCGGGCGAACGGTGTGCGGGGGGCCCGCTGTGTCGACGGGGACGCCGTGGCCGCCGACACCGGGGCCGGGGCGGAACGGCTGGAAGCCGAAGGGTTTCGTCTCGGCGCAGCGGATGACGTCCCAGAGGTCGACGCCCAGCTCGTGGCAGAGCACGGCCATCTCGTTGACCAGGGCGATGTTGACGTGCCGGTAGTTGGTTTCGAGCAGTTTGGTCATTTCGGCCTCGCGGGGGCCGCGGGCCCGTACGACCTTGTCACTCAACCGGCCGTAGAAGGCGGCGGCGGATTCGGTGCAGGCGGGGGTCAGGCCGCCGATGACTTTGGGGGTCGCAGCGTACGGGTGGGTCCGGTTGCCGGGGTCGAGTCGGCTGGGGGAGTAGGCGAGGTGGAAGTCCCGGCCGGCCCGCAGCCCTGAGCCCTCCTCCAGGAGCGGGCGCAGGATTTCCTCCGTGGTGCCCGGGTAGACGGCCGATTCGACGATGACGGTGGTGTGCGGGCGGAGTCTGGCGGCGAGTGCGCGGGTCGCTTCGGTGACGGGTGCCAGGTCGAGTGCCCGGTCCTCACCCAGTGGGGTGGGTGCGCAGATGACGGCGGTACGGACCCGGCCCAGTTCGGCCGGATCGGTGACGGGCCGGAAGCCCCCCGAGAGCATCCGGCGGATGTCGGCCGCGCTGAGGGAGCCGTCGACGGGGGTGTGGCCGGCGGCGAGTTGCAGCAGCCGGCGCGGGTCGGTGTCGTAACCGATGGTTACGAGGCCGGTGGCGACGGCGGCCTGGGCGAGCGGCAGGCCGAGGTGGCCGAGTCCGATCACGGCGAGATCTGCGGGCATGGGTGATCCGTCCTTCCCAATAGCCGGAGGGGGACGAGTGCGCAAGTCCTGTGGACAGCGCAATGTCAGGTTAGGAGTAAATATGACCGATTTGCGGTATTGGGCGGGCCGGGGTGTCCGTGTGTTGTCCACAGGCGGTGGCTGAAGTGGGAGATCGCGGACAGAATCGAGGGTGCACCGGACACCGCTTCGGCGGCCTGATCAACGGGAGGCAGCAGTGAGGACAGCGACACTGGGGCCCGAGGAGCGCGCACAGGCGCTCGCCGGGATGGCCGAGCGTGAACTGGACGTACTGGTCGTGGGGGGCGGTGTGGTCGGCACGGGGACGGCGCTGGACGCCGCGACGCGCGGGCTGGCGACCGGCCTGGTCGAAGCGAGGGACTGGGCGTCGGGGACGTCGAGCCGGTCGAGCAAGCTCATCCACGGCGGCCTGCGCTATCTGGAGATGCTCGACTTCGCGCTCGTACGGGAGGCGCTGAAGGAGCGCGGGCTGCTTCTTGAGCGGCTGGCACCCCACTTGGTGAAGCCGGTGCCCTTCCTCTACCCGCTGCAGCACAAGGGCTGGGAGCGCTGGTACGCGGGCTCGGGTGTCGCGCTGTACGACGCCATGTCGGTCTCGTCCGGACACGGCCGCGGGCTGCCGCTGCACCGGCATCTGACACGTAAGCACGCGCTGCGGGTGGCGCCGGCGCTGAAGAAGGACGCGCTGGTCGGCGCATTGCAGTACTACGACGCGCAGATGGACGACGCGCGTTATGTGGCGACGCTGGCGCGGACGGCCGCGAGCTACGGCGCACTGGTGGCGAACCGGGCCAAGGTGACCGGCTTCCTGCGGGAGGGCGAGCGGGTCGTCGGTGCGCGGGTGCAGGACGTCGAGGGCGGTGGGGAGTACGAGATCCGCGCCAAGCAGGTCGTCAACGCCACGGGGGTGTGGACGGACGACACCCAGGGGCTGATCGCGGAGCGCGGGCAGTTCCACGTGCGTGCCTCGAAGGGGATCCATCTGGTCGTACCGAAGGACCGGATCCACTCGACGACCGGGCTCATCCTGCGGACCGAGAAGTCGGTGCTGTTCGTGATCCCGTGGGGGCGCCACTGGATCGTGGGGACCACGGACACGGACTGGGACCTCGACAAGGCGCATCCGGCCGCGTCCAGCGCCGACATCGACTATCTGCTCGAACACGTCAACTCGGTGCTCGCCGTGCCGCTGACGCGCGACGACGTGCAGGGCGTTTACGCCGGCCTGCGGCCCCTGCTGGCCGGGGAGTCCGACGCGACCAGCAAGCTCTCGCGGGAGCACACGGTGGCGCATCCGGTGCCGGGGCTCGTGGTCGTCGCGGGCGGGAAGTACACGACCTACCGCGTGATGGCGAAGGACGCGGTGGACGAGGCGGTGCACGGTCTGGACCAGCGGGTCGCCGAGTGCGTCACGGAGAATGTGCCGCTGATCGGCGCCGAGGGGTACAACGCGCTGTGGAACGCGCGGGCGCGCATCGCCAAGCGGACGGGCCTGCATGTGGCCAGGGTGGAACACCTGCTGAACCGCTTCGGTGCGATGACTCAGGAGGTCCTCGACCTCATCACCGAGGACCCGTCGCTGGGCGAACCGCTGGGCGGCGCGGACGACTACCTGCGGGCGGAGATCGTCTATGCGGCCTCGCACGAAGGGGCCAGGCACCTGGACGACGCACTCACCCGGCGCACGCGCATCTCGATCGAGACGTTCGACCGGGGCACGCGCAGCGCGCGGGAGGCGGCCGAGCTGATGGCCACGGTGCTGGGCTGGGACAAGAACCGCGTCGAGGCGGAGATCGAGCACTACGAGAAGCGAGTCGAGGCGGAGCGGGAGTCGCAGCGTCAGCCGGACGACCTGACGGCGGACGCGGCGCGGCTGGGGGCGCCGGACATCGTGCCGCTGGAGTGAGCAACTGGAGGGGGTCGGTGAGTGGACGGGGGAGTGGGCTGATGGGTTGCTGTGAGTGAGTGAGTGAGTGAGTGAGTGAGTGAGCGGGTGAGCGGGTGGGGTGCGGCCGCTCGGGAATGGCTTTGGCAGGGCCGGACGGAGCTGGTGGAACTCCTTATTGGGAACGGCTGTTTCCAGGCATGGGGGCTTGGCCCGACCGAGCCGGGTGGGGCCCGGGGGGATGGTGGTGTGTGCGGGTGGGAGGGCGCCGTACGCCTGCTTGACCTCGGGTTCTCCGGGCAGGGACTGGGCGGTGCTGCCGAGTGGTACTGGCGTCAGCCGCGGTGGCGAGCGGCAGGTGGGACACCGGCGTGGCAGGAAACGCCTCCCGTATGGCCCATGATGGTCGCCCACGGACCCGGCACCATCATCGGTGCCGGAGTGAGAGACAATGGACGCTCTGCCAGGGCGGGTTGAACGCAGAGGGGACGCATGTCGGAGGCGGAGCAGGCGAAGGACACCAAGGGGCGCCTCCTGGCGGGGCGGTACCGGCTCGGGGGGGTGCTCGGCAAGGGCGGCATGGGCACCGTCTGGCGGGCTGTGGACGAGACACTCGGCCGCACCGTCGCGGTGAAGGAGCTGCGTTTCCCCTCGGCCATCGACGAGGACGAGAAGCGCAGACTCGTGACGCGTACGCTGCGCGAGGCCAAGGCGATCGCCCGGATCCGTAACAACGGAGCGGTCACTGTCTACGACGTGGTCGACGAGGACGACCGGCCGTGGATCGTCATGGAGCTCGTCGAGGGCTGCTCGCTGGCCGAGTTGGTACGGGAGAAAGGCGTCCTCACGCCGGTCCGCGCGGCCGAGGTGGGCCTCGCCATTCTCGATGTGCTGCGCCTCGCGCACCGTGAGGGCATCCTGCACCGCGATGTGAAGCCGTCCAACGTGCTGATCGCCGAGGACGGCCGGGTCGTGCTGACCGACTTCGGGATCGCCCAGGTCGAGGGCGACCCGTCGGTGACCTCGACCGGGATGCTGGTCGGCGCCCCCTCGTACATCTCGCCCGAGCGGGCGCGCGGCCACAAGCCCGGCCCGCCGGCCGACCTGTGGTCACTGGGCGGGCTGCTGTACGCGAGCGTCGAGGGCGTGCCGCCGTACGACAAGGGGTCGGCCATCGCGACCCTCACCGCGGTGATGACCGAACCGCTGGACCCGCCGAAGAACGCGGGAGCCCTGTCGGAGGTCATCTACGGTCTGCTCGCCAAGGATCCGGACCAGCGCCTCGACGACGCGGGTGCCCGCCGACTGCTGAACGACGTGATCCACGCCCCGGACGTACCGGAGGCCGCTGCCGAGCCGGTCGCGGCCGACGCGACGCGTGTGGTGCCGCTGCCGCCTGTTCCCGACGAGCCCGGGGACGCGGAGGAGTCCAGACCCGCGAAGCCCGTCAAGGCGCCCAAGCCCGCCAAGGAGCCCCGGCCTGCCAGGGAGCCTCAGAAGCTCAGGGACACCGCTGCGGCCGACCGGGTGCGCAGCGCGCTGAACTCCGTACGGAACGCCAGGTCCGAGCCCGCTCCGGCCAGGCCGGCCACGGTACCGGCCGGGCCGCCCGCCCGGGTCAGGGCGCCGCTCACCGATGTCGTACCGCGTCGCACTCTGGTGATAATCGCGGCCGTTGTCGCACTCGCGGTGCTCGGAACGGTCTTCGCCTTCGCTCTCAACGGAAACAGCGGCAAGGACAATCAGGGCAAGTCCAAGGGCGACAAGAGCGCTTCGAGTGGTGCGACGGCCGGGGGCGACAGCAAGAACGACGACAAGAGCGCGGACAAGGGGAAGACGGGCGACCAGGGGAAGAACGGCGATCAGGGCAACGGGAAGAGCGGTGACAGCCCGTCGCCCTCGCCCGACGACAACCGTTACACGCCGCCCGCCGGTGACGCGCTGCCCAGCGGGTACAAGAAGGTGACGGACGGCAGGTTCCGCTTCACGATGGCCATGCCCGCCGGCTTCCACCGGACGGCCATAGCGGGTGTGAGCTCGGGCGGGATCTACAACAAGTCCAGGGGTGGCTTCCCGCGCGTCCAGATCGACTTCAACGACTCGCCCAAGGACGACGCGGCCGCCGCATGGCAGGCAGCGGTCGGTGGTCTGTCCGCCAGCGTCGGCGGTTACCACCACCTCGGCATACACAAGGTCGAGTACAACGGCTATCCGACCGTCGCAGACTGGTCGTTCGAGCGTGACCAGAACGGCCAGCGGGTCCGGGTACTGAACCGGGGATTCAAGGTGGACGCCAAGCGCGGCTACTCCATCATGATCAGCTGCAAGGCGAGCGACTGGAACGGCGGCGAGTGCACCACGCTGCGTAATACGGCGTTCAAGACGTTCGCTCCCAAGAAGTGACCCAGGGCACGTATTGTGAGAGAGCGCGGACCGTACGCAGCCGCAATCGGCCTGTAATCGACCGCATTTGACGGTTTGATGCGGGTTGATGTGGTCCCTGAGACCAGGGAACAGCGCGCTCCGGGGAGGCGTCGTGGATGAGTACGCGGGAAGGGTCCTTGCCGACCGCTACCGCCTTCCGCTGCTGCCCGGTGACGAGTTCGAGCCTGCGGAGATCCGCGCGTTCGACACCTACAGCGGTCAGGAAGTCCTCGTCCGGCAGGTGCCGTTGCCCGAGGTCGTGGACGCGGAGATGCTCGATGAGAGCGGCGCGGGGACGGGCTTCGGCGGCGGGTCGGTCGGCGGTCCGGGGGCTGGGGTTTCCGAAACGCGTCGTGCGTCGTCCCGTACCACCCGCAGGCCCGCCGACCCCGCGGTACGGCGGGCCATCGAGGCGGCGCAGTCCGCAGCGCAGATTCCCGACCACCCCAGGCTGGACCAGGTCTTCGACGTCTTCGCGGAGGGCGGGTCGCTCTGGGTGGTGAGCGAACTGGTCGAGGCCACACCTCTGGCCGCGATACTCGCCGAGCGCCCCCTGAACCCGTACCGCGCGGCGGAGATCGCCTCCGACGTGCTCACCGCCCTGCGGGCGCTGCACGCCCACGGGTGGACTCATCGCAATATCACCGCCCGGACCGTGCTGGTCTGCGACGACGGCCGTGTGGTCCTGACCGGGCTCGCGGCAGGAGCGGCCGAGGAGGCACTGTGCGGTTATGACCCGGTGCCGGCCGCGGAGTTATCGCTGCCGACCGCTGGAGCGGGCGGGAGCCTCGGGCCCGATTCCCCGGCCGGGCCGGGAGCGGATGGCGCGGTGGAGCTGTACGACGCAGGTGGCGAGGGGGACCCGTACCGGGCTGAGGGCGCGGAGAGGCTCCCGGCCGGGCCTGCGCTGCCGCCCGGTTACACCCAGGGCGAGCGGCGCGGGCAGCCGGGCGGCCGGATGTACGACCAGTTGCAGGACGCGCCGGGCGCCTCCGGACAGGAGCCCGAAGCGCCCGCCGACAGGGGTGGTGGCGGGGTTTCGGCGGGGGACGTCCGTGCTGCCCGGGCCGGTGCCATCGCCGCCTACCGTGCGGGTGCACGGGCCGCGGCACGCGTCAGCGGGGACGAGCAGGGGAGTGACACCGGGGCCTTCCCCGTCCAGCGTCCGGCGTCGGGGCCCTCGCAGCCCGGACGGCAGGAAGCGGCCGGCTTCTGGCACGGAGCACAGCCGCGTTCCGGCGCCGGGGACGGCATGCGCGCCGACGACCTGCGCGGCGCCCACGACCGGGAGGCGCAGGAACGGGCAGCGCAGAGCAGTGCGGTTCAGGGCCGCAACGCCCACGAGCAGGCCCAAGACCGGGCCATCCAAGACCGGACAGCCCAAGACCGGGCAACCCAAGACCGGACAGCCCAAGACCGGACAGCCCAAGACCGGGCCGCCCCCCACCGGAGTGCCAACGACCCCGGTACCCCCCGCCCCCGGGCGGCCGCCGCTGTGCCCGAAGGGTGGGATCAGGACACTGGAACCGCGGTGACCCCGCGCCGCGGGCCTGGGACTCCGCTCGCCGCCGAGCGGGCCCGGCAGGCGCGTATCACCGTCGTGGGCGCCGTCACCGAACGGTGGGCGCCCGAGCAGGCGGGCCCCGTCCACGGCAACTGGCAGCTCGCCGCCCCGGTCGGGCCCGCCACCGATCTGTGGGCGCTTGGTGCGCTGCTCTTCCGGGCCGTGCAGGGCCACGCCCCGTACCCGGAGGATAGCGCCGCCGAACTCGTCCAGCTGGTCTGCGCCGAACCGCCCGCCTTCGCCGAGGAGTGCGGCCCGCTGAGGCCCGTCGTCGAGTCGCTGCTGCGTCAGGACCCCACGGAGCGCCCGGACATAGAGGAGCTGCGCGGCTGGCTGCGCTCGCTGGTGCGGTCGGCGCCCGAGCCCGACGCCGGGCAGGGGATCGTCCCGGTCCCGCCGGTCGACGCCACGCGGCTGCCGATCGTACGGCGCAGGGGTGAGCTCGTACGGCGGCGCCGTCGCAACTCCGGTGGGGACGGTGTCCACGGCCGTCACCGCCAGCAGCGGAGGGGCAGCCGCAGGAGGGAGCAGGGTCTGGCCGGGGCCGGGCGGCCGGTGCAGCCCGCGCAGCCGATGCACTCCGTGGCGGCGGGCCTGTCCGAGCGTTCCGCACCTGCGGGCCGCCGGCCCGGGCCGGACGCGAAGCCGCGCTCACTCGGCCGTACCCTGCTTGTCGTCATCCTGGTGGTCCTGGTCGCCGCCCTCGTGTACGCCCTGAAGTTCATGCCCAAGGCCGACGACTCCCGGCAGGGCGACGCCGGTTCGCCCGGTTCGGTGCCGACCGCCTCCGCGTCCGGGCAGCGGAACTCGCCGGTGTCCGGCGGCCCCGGAGACTCCCAGCAGTCCGGGTCGGCCCGGACGCCCCAGCCGCCGCAGGGCACTGAGCCCGACAGCGGTGGACCGGCGGCCGGTTACGCCATCCGCAAGGATCCCGAAGGGTTTCAGGTGGCGGTGGCCAAGGACTGGGAGCGCCGTCCCGTCAACGACGCCGGCCAGGTGCGTTTTGTCGGCAGCGACTTCGAGCTCGTCGTCGTTCCCGGCCGCGACAGCGTCAAGGACGAAGGCGCCGATCCCATGGCGTACCAGCGCGACAAGGAGCGGGAACTCAAACCGTTCCGTGACTCCACGTGGTCGTCCGCTTCGGGGCTGCGCCGCATAGACGTCGGCAAGCAGGCCATGGCCGAAGGGCAGTTCACCTGGCAGGACAGCAGCGGACGCGAGGTGTACGTCCGCAATGTGGCCATGATTATCGCGGGCCGCTATCACATCGTGCAGGTCATAGGCCCCGAAGCGCAGCGGGACAAGGTCACCGAGATCTATGAACAGGCCGTTGCCACCTACCGGTCGGTGAGCTGAGCGGACTCCACGATTCCCGTCACAGTGCGGTATCACGGCGAGCCCCGAGGTTCCACGACCGAATATCCGTCCGTAACCTGGCAGTCGAGGGAACGGACAGGGGCACGTGGAACACACTCACAGCGCGGACTTGGTGCTCGCCGGTCGCTATCGGCTGGGCGAGCTCATCGGTCGCGGCGGCATGGGCAAGGTCTGGCGGGCTCACGACGAGGTGCTGCACCGGACCGTCGCCGTCAAGGAACTGACGGCCGGTCTGTATGTGTCGGAGGCCGACCGGGCCGTACTGCACGCCAGAACGCAGAAGGAGGCGCGCGCCGCCGCGCGCATCAACCACCCCGGCGTCGTGACCGTTCATGACGTCATCGAGTTCGACGACCGGCCGTGGATCGTCATGGAGTACATCGACGGCCCCTCACTTGCCGACGTGGTCAAGGAGTCGGGGGCGCTCGACCCCCGTGAGGCCGCCCGGGTGGGCCTGCACGTTCTGGGGGCTCTGCGCGCCGCGCACGCGGCGGGAGTGCTCCACCGGGACGTGAAGCCGGGCAACGTCCTGCTCGCCCACGACAGCCGGGTCCTCATCACCGACTTCGGTATCGCCGCCATCGAGGGCGACTCGGAGATCACCCGGACCGGCGAGATCGTCGGCTCCATCGACTACCTCGCGCCGGAGCGGGTCTACGGCGAGGCGCCCGGTCCCGCATCCGACCTCTGGTCGCTGGGTGCCACGCTCTTCACCGCCGTCGAGGAGCGTTCGCCGTTCCGCCGTACATCGCCGATCTCCACGCTCCAGGCCGTTGTGAACGACGAGCCGCCGAAGCTCACCAGGGCCGGGCCGCTCACTCCCGTCATCACCGGACTACTGCGCAAGGACCCCGCCGAACGGCCCGGGTCCGCCGAGACGGAGCGCATGCTGCTCGACGCCATGGAGGGGCGCAGGCCCCGGCAGGCCGAGGCGTACGTCCCGACGCAGCTGGTGGCCGAGGGGATGCTCCAGGACGCCACGCCCACGAGCCGGATCAGCACCTCCGGAGCGCCGGTGGCGGCCCCGCCCGAACCAGACCAGGCACAGGCACAGGCAGAGGCAGCGGGGCAGGCACCGGAGCAGGGTCAGGCGTCGACCGCTGTACCGGCTCCCGTAACGGCACCAGTACCGGCTTCCGGAGGCGGGGCCTCCGCGGTCGCTCCCGCCGGACGGAAACGTGGCCGTAGGCGGACCGGCGCCCTGGTCGTGGCTCTCGCCGTGATCGTCGGTGCCGGGGTCGGTTTCGGGGTCATGAAGTACGAGAACCGGCCCACGAATTCCGGTGGTGGTCCGCCGTCCGGCTCTGGCGGGCCGGACGGCGGCGGCGGTAAGAACAAGCAGCACGAGGACGTGCCGGCGGGCTGGCACCGGGTCGACGAGCCCGAGGGCTTCAGCCTGGCTCTGCCCAACGGCTGGAAGCGCCAGATGGACGGTTCCAACGAGATCGACTACACGCCTGACGACGGCGTCCACTTCATCCGGATAAGCATCGACAAGAACCCGGACTACGCGACCCCGTATCTGCACGAACTGGCCCTGGAACCACAGCTCAAGCGGCTCCCCGACTACCGGCGGATCACGTTGCACGTGAACAACTTCCGGGACCAGGACGCCGCGCTCTGGGAGTTCACCTGGACCGAGACCAAGGGGCAGCCGGGGCGGCGCCGTGCCATAGACCAGATGTACAACGTGGATCACGGGCAGGCCGAGTACGCGATCTACATGGGCGGCCCGGTCAAGGACTGGAACCGCAACCGGTTCGACACCGTCCTGCGCTACTGGCAGCCGCCGGGCTGAACCGCGCACTGAGACGTACTGCGCGCTGCGACGTACTGAACCGCGCACCGGGACGTACCGGACCGCGCACTGAGACGGGCTGTACGGCGTCCGGCGCGCGCTACGGCGGTGGATGCCGTGCGGCATGATGGGCTCAGGGGGACGTAGGGGGAGCGCCAGTGGCACAGGATCCGCGCAACAGCCGTCTGATCGCCGGACGTTATCTGCTCGGGGACCGGATCGGCCGGGGCGGCATGGGTACGGTCTGGCGGGCCACCGACCAGCTGCTCGGGCGGGATGTCGCCGTCAAGGAGCTGAACCCGGAGACCGGAGCCGCCACGGCATCGGCGCTGCGTGAGGCGCGTGCGGTCGCCCAGATCAAGCATCCGCATGTGATCGTCGTCCACGACGTGGTCGTCGAGGACGACGAACGCCCGTACATCGTCATGGAGCTGGTGGTCGGGGGTTCGCTGGCGGGCCGCCTCTCCGAGTACGGCCCTGTGGGGACCCGGGAAGCCGCCCGGATCGGCATGGCTCTGCTGGGCGCGCTCCGGGCGGCGCACGCCAGGGGCGTACTGCACCGGGACATCAAGCCCGCCAACGTCCTGCTGGAGGGCGACGGCCGGGTGGTCCTCACCGACTTCGGGATCGCGCGGCTCGCGGGGGCGACCACGATCAGTGAGACCGGGGCGTTCGTCGGTTCGCCCGAGTACACATCGCCGGAGCGGATGCGGGGCGAAGAGGCCGGCCCCCCGTCCGATCTGTGGTCGGTCGGCGCGCTGCTGTGTGCGGTGCTGAGCGGGGAGTCGCCCTTCCACCGGGATTCGCTGGGCGGCGTGCTGCACGCGGTGGTCGCCGACGAGATCCGCCCGCCGGCCGAGGCCGAGCCGCTGCTGCCCGTCGTCCTGGGCCTGCTCGAACGGGACGCGGTGCGCAGGATGGGGGTGGATGAGGCGGAGCGGCTGCTGGGCGCGCATGTGGCTGCGTACGCCACCGGGGGTGCCGGTGGGGACCGCGGGGGCGGCGGTGCCGGTGGTCGTGGTGCCGGTGCTGGTTCCGGTGTCCCGAGCGCCGCATCTGGGCCAGGAGCCGCATCCGCCCGGGATGCCTCTCCGGCCTCTCCGCCCGCCGTGCTGGACGCCGTTCCGCCCGCCACGCTGGACGCTGTGTCGGCCGCCGCTTCGCCGACCCTTCCGCCCGCCGCTCCGCCGCCCGGGCCCTCGCGTCCCGCGCTCCGGCCGGCTGCCCTCGTCGCGGGGGTGCTGGTCGCCGCGGCCGCGGGGGCCGGGATCGTCCTGTACGCGGTCGGCGGCGCGGGAGTGGGCCGTACGGACAGCGCCGCGCCGCCCGGAAGTGTGGCCTCCGCTCAGACCGCGGCACCCACGGCCACCCCGGATCGCGGACCGCAGCAGAAGCCACACCGCGCTGCCGTACCGGGCCCGGACGTGAACCCCACCGTGACACTGACTCATCAGGCGTCACCGGCACCGTCCGGGTACCGGGCCGTCGACGACCCCGGCGGTTTCTCCCTCGCCGTTCCGGCCGATGCCACCCGTTCCGCCGACGGCAAACGTGTCTACTACATGACGCCGGGCCAGGTCTTCCGTATCGGCATCCGGATCCACAGCAGCCCCGGCGGCGGACCGATGGCGACACAGCGCGCATCGGACTCGGCCGGCCCCCGTACCAATCCCGGCTACCGGGACGGCGTGGTCACCGCGACGGCGCACGACGGACATGACGCGGCGCTCTGGGAGTTCACCTGGAACGGTTACTCCAAGGGCGAGGGCGCCCGTCACACGTACGACCTCTGCTGGGAGGAGGGCGGCCGTCTCTACGACGTGTGGGTATCGGCGCCGGTCGGCCGCCTCGACACCGCGCAACGGCACTTCGCCACGGCCATCGGTACCTTCTCGGCGTCGGCGGCGGGCACCGGAGATCACCACTGACCTGGACGGCGGGGACAACTCGGCCGCCCGGAACAGCCGGGCCACCAGGAACGGCGACCCCCGGGGAGAAATGCCCGGCAGCCACCGCTCAGGCGGCCAACCCGCCTGATCAGGGGTTGTGTCGCCAGCGATCACTGGCGGTGTATGTAGGGACGGTGAAAAGGTATTACTCATGGGTACCGAAACTTCCCACCGGGGCATAGCCTCCCCTCATGACGGACTCGCAGGCTCCCGCCGCCACGGCCCCCCACGGCACGAACCCGATAGCCCCCACCCCCGCCGGTGTGCGGACCGCGGCCGACGTGGTCACCCCCGAAGTGGTGGCTCACCTGACCCGCGGCGTGGTGGGTTCCGGACGCACGGCCAACCACACCCCCTTCACCGGCGGGAAGCTGGCCGAACTGCCCGAGTCGAGCCCCGAGGACGTCGCGACCGCCTTCGAGCGGGCCCGTAAGGCCCAGGCGGTGTGGGCCGCGACCCCCGCCAGGACCCGGGCCGCCGTCCTGCTGCGCTTCCATGACCTGGTGCTCTCCAGGCAGGCCGAGGTCCTCGACCTCATCCAGCTGGAGACCGGCAAGGCCAGGCTGCACGCGCACGAGGAGGTCCAGGCCGTCGCCGTCGCCGCGCGCCACTACGGCCGCAAGGCGCCCTCGTACCTCAAGCCCAAGGGCCACACGGGTGCGATCCCCACATTCACCAAGGTCACCGAGTTGCGCCAGCCGCGCGGTGTGGTGGGCCAGATCGCCCCCTGGAACTACCCCTTCGAGCTGTCCATCGGTGACGCGCTGCCCGCCCTGGTCTCCGGCAACGCCCTCGTGATGAAGCCCGACACCGAGACCGCTCTGACCGCGCTGTGGGCCCGCGATCTGATCATTGAGGCCGGACTGCCCGCCGAGGTCTTCCAAGTGGTCCTCGGGGAGGGCCCGGTCATCGGCCCCGAGCTGGTCAAGCACGCCGACTTCGTCTCCTTCACGGGCTCGACCCGCACCGGCCGCGAGGTGGCCCGGGGCGCGGCCGACCGGCTCGTCGGCGTCTCCCTCGAACTCGGCGGCAAGAACGCCATGCTGGTCCTGGAGGACGCGGACATCGAGAAGGCGGCAGCGGGCGCTGTCCGCGCCTGCTTCTCCTCGGCGGGCCAGCTCTGCATCTCCATCGAGCGGTTGTACGTCCACGAGTCGATCGCGGACGCGTTCCTGGAGCGCTTCGCCGCACGCACCAAGGCGATGCGTCTCGGCGGCTCCCTCGCCTACGGCGCCGACATGGGGTCCCTCGCCGGGGAACGGCAGCTGGAGGCCGTACGGCGACACGTGGAGGAGGCTGTCGCCAAGGGCGCCACCCTGGTCGCGGGCGGTGTGCACCGTACGGACATCGGTCCGCTCTTCTACGAGCCGACCATCCTGGACGGCGTCGAGGCCCCGATGGCCGTCTGCACCGAGGAGACGTTCGGCCCGGTGGTCTCCGTCTACCGCTTCAAGGACGAGGACGAGGCCGTCGCGACCGCCAACGCCACGCCCTACGGCCTCAATTCGAGCGTCTGGACCAGGAGCGGCAGCCGCGGCCACGCCGTCGCCGCCCGGCTGCGGACCGGCACGGTCAACATCAACGACGGGTACGCGCCCGCGTACGGCAGCGTGCAGTCCCCGATGGGCGGCATGAAGGACTCGGGTCTCGGCCGCAGGCACGGCTCGGAAGGCATCCTCAAGTACACCGAGGCGCAGACCGTCGCGCACCAGCGGGTGATGCCGATGGCGCCGTCCTTCGGGATGGACGACGAGAAGTACGCCGCGTTCATGAGCCGCAGCCTCAAGGCGATGAAGGCCCTGCGCCTGCGCTGACCGTCGTTGCCCTGCCCGCTCCCCCCTTACCCCCCCGGCCCCTGCCCCTCTGACTCCTTGCGCCTTCGCCTCCGCCCATTCCTTCTCTGAGGAGAGTCCATGTCACAGGAGAACTCTGTCCGCAGTGAGGCCGATGCGTCCGACGAAGCCGACGCAGCCGACGCGCCGTACGACTACGACGTCCTGGTGGTGGGGTCCGGCTTCGGCGGGTCGGTCACCGCACTGCGGCTCACGGAGAAGGGGTACCGGGTCGGCGTCCTGGAAGCGGGGCGCCGTTTCACCCCCGGCACCCTCCCCAAGAACTCCTGGGACATCAAGAACTACCTCTGGGCCCCGGCGCTCGGCCTCTACGGGATCCAGCGCATCCACCTCCTCGGCAATGTGATGGTGCTGGCGGGCGCGGGGGTCGGCGGCGGCTCCCTCAACTACGCCAACACGCTGTACATCCCGCCGGCGCCGTTCTTCCAGGACCGGCAGTGGGCGTCGATCACCGACTGGCAGGCCGAGCTGGCGCCGTACTACGACCAGGCGCAGCGGATGCTCGGTGTGCGGCTCAACCCGACGATGACGCCGTCGGACGTCCATCTGAAGGCGTCAGCCGAGGCGATGGGCGTGGGGGGCTCCTTCCACATGGCGCCCGTCGGAGTCTTCTTCGGCGACGGGGAGGACTCGGACGGCACGGTGAGGGCGGAGCCGGGCAAGGCCGTCGACGACCCGTACTTCGGCGGGGCGGGCCCCTCCCGCAAGGCGTGCACCGAGTGCGGCGAGTGCATGACGGGCTGCCGCCACGGCGCGAAGAACACCCTCACCGAGAACTACCTCTACCTCGCGGAGAAGGCGGGTGCGGTCATCCACCCCCTGACCTCGGTGACCGCGATAGCGGAGCACGGCGAGGGCGGATACCGGGTCACCACGGTCCCGACCGACGCCCGCAAGAGCGGGCCGCGGGTGCTGCGTGCCCGGCAGGTGGTGGTCGCCGCGGGCACATACGGCACGCAGACCCTGCTGCACACCATGAAGGACCAGGGGCTGCTGCCGCGCATCTCACCGAAGCTCGGGGAGCTGACCCGCACCAACTCCGAGGCGCTGGTGGGGTCGCAGACCACGGACCGCCGCTACCGCAGGAAGCACGGCACGCCGAAGGCCGACTTCACCCAGGGCGTGGCGATCACCTCGTCGATCCACCCGGACGCGGACACCCACATCGAGCCGGTGCGGTACGGCAAGGGGTCCAACGCGATGGGCGCCCTGACCATCATCCAGGTGCCCTTCAGCTCGCGCCGGGTCCTCGGCTGGCTCGGCAACGTCGCCAAGCACCCCTGGCTGGCGGCCCGTTCACTCTCCAACTGGCACTGGTCCGAGCGGACCATCATCGGTCTGGTGATGCAGTCGCTGGACAACTCCCTTACGACGTACCGCAAACCGGGCGGGATCGGCCGGGGTCTGCTCACGGCCAGGCAGGGTCACGGCGCGCCCAACCCGAAGCAGATCGCCGAGGGCACCCGGGCCGCAACGCTGATCGCCGAGGAGATCAACGGCTTCGCCGGCTCGAACCTCGGCGAGCTGATGGGGACCCCGCTGACCGCCCACTTCCTGGGCGGCTGCCCGATCGGCGCGTCCGCCGATGAGGGGGTGATCGACCCCTACCACCGGCTGTACGGACATCCGGGCATCTCGGTGGTCGACGGCTCGGCGGTGTCGGCGAACCTCGGCGTCAACCCCTCGCTGACCATCACCGCGCAGGCGGAGCGCGCCATGTCGTACTGGCCCAACAAGGGCGACGCGGACCCGCGCCCCGAGCAGGGGCAGGCGTACGAGCGTCTCGCCGCCGTCGAACCGAACTCGCCGGCGGTACCGGGGGAGGCTTTCGGCGCGCTCAGGCTGCCGTTCCTGGGGATGCCCGCTGTCCCGCCCAGGCGGACGGCGGGCACGGAGTCGGCGGAACCGCGGAAATAGCTTCCCCCTTTTTCCGGAACCGCTTTTCCGGCGCCGCGGTTTCCGCTTCTGCCCGGGGCCTCGTACAGGGCGGGAGGGCTGCACCCCCCTCCGAGTGCAGCCCTCCCGAGTCCGTGCCGACCGGCCCTGCTGTGTCGTTCGTGCACACATATGGGGCCACTGGTGGGTACGCATGGATGACCGACCGGCCCACTGAATGGTTGCTTCCGGGCCCACGGGTTCCTCGTGTGACCTCCGTCACGGGGCGCAGTAAAAGCCAGGGGCCCGCGGAAGGGATTCCACGGGCCCCTGGCTTCGGCACCGGCGTCAGGGGAGCCACCGGTGCCGGGCGGCGGCGCCGGGGGGTGTGCGCCGCGGAAAGGAGGGGGAAAGGAGAGGGGAAAGCGCGGGATGCGTATGTGCAGTGGGACGTGCCGGCCTTGCCGGGACTGAGCCTGCCGGGATCGGACCTAACGGGACGGGGCTGACTGGATCTGGGCTGTCCGGCTCTGGGTCGACCGGATCTGGGCTGACCGGCTCTGAGCTGTCAGCCCCGGGCTGTCGGCTCCGGGCGTCCCCGGAACCGACGGCCGTGGGTGACCGGGCCGCTGTCCCCTGCCGCCCGGTCACACGCGCTGAGATGTGGTCCCACGACGCACCTGCAGTACGTCACACGCCTCAGCGGAGCCACGCGTGGTTTTCTCTTTTCCAACAGGCCGCCCCTGGCTGACACGGACGCTTGGACCAACGAAGGGCCGCCGGGCCCGGTCACGCGCCGTACGGGTGAGAGCGGGCCCGAACTCAGATCCGGGCTGTCCCCGGTCTCAGATCCGTCCCCGGCACAGTTCCAGCACGGTCATCGCGAGACCCGTGCCCGGCTTGCCGAGCGCCTCGCTGTAGTGGCCCAGGACCTCCATCTCGCGGGAGAGGTTCACCCGCCGCCCGCCGGAGGTCATCCGGGCGTCCTGGATGACGGCGGACACCGCCATCCGCTCCTGGATCAGGCCGATGATCCGGTCGTCGAGGCTGTCGATGCGGCCGCGCGCGCCCGTGATCACGCCCGCCGCCTCACTGCTGTGCGCGCCGGTGCTGTGCAGGCCGGCGGCGTCGGTCTCACTGCCGTGCAGGCCGGTGCTGTGCGTCTTGGTGCCGATGTCGGTGCTCATGTGTCCGGAACTCCTGAACCTGAAGGGGTGCGGTTCCCCGGGAGCGGCACGGTCCGGAATGCACAGACGCCCCGGACCTTGCCGGTCCGGGGCGCCTGGGGAAGTACTGATCAGTGGGTGATCAAGCAGCACGACCATGGCAGCCGGACGGGCCGGTGCCATAGGTAAAGACGAAGGTCAGCTGCTGATGCATGGGGCCAGTATGGACGGCGTTCGGAGGGAGAGACAAGCCGGTTCCGCCGACCCCGTTAGAATCGACATACAAGACCCCTGTACAAGACCCCTCCTTTCCCGCCGGAAGGCCGCCCCGTGCCAGCAGCACCCCCCGCCGCCCCCGAGGTCGTCCTCGTAGTCGACTTCGGCGCGCAGTACGCCCAGCTCATCGCCCGTCGCGTCCGTGAGGCGCGGGTCTACAGCGAGATCGTGCCGTCCACCATGCCGGTGGCCGAGATGCTGGCGAAGAACCCGAAGGCGATCATCCTCTCGGGCGGCCCGTCGTCCGTGTACGCGCCGGGCGCGCCCGTCCTCGACCGGGCGCTCTTCGAGGCCGGGGTTCCCATCTTCGGCATGTGCTACGGATTCCAGCTCATGGCGACCACCCTCGGCGGCACGGTCGACGACAACGGCGCACGGGAGTACGGCCGGACCGCGCTCACGGTCTCCAAGCCGTCCTCCACGCTCTTCGAGGGCACCCCGGCCGAGCAGTCCGTGTGGATGTCGCACGGTGACGCCTGCTCCGCCGCCCCGGAGGGGTTCACGGTCACCGCGTCCACCGACGTCGTACCGGTCGCGGCCTTCGAGAACGACGAGAAGAAGCTGTACGGCGTCCAGCACCACCCCGAGGTGATGCACTCCACGTACGGCCAGCAGGTCCTTGAGCACTTCCTCTACCGGGGCGCGGGCATCGACCCGTCCTGGACCACGACGAACGTCGTGGAGGAGCAGGTCGCCCTGATCCGCGAGCAGGTCGGCACCAAGCGCGCGATCTGCGGACTCTCCGGCGGTGTCGACTCCGCCGTCGCGGCCGCCCTGGTGCAGAAGGCCATCGGCTCCCAGCTGACCTGCGTGTACGTCGACCACGGGCTGATGCGCAAGGGCGAGACCGAGCAGGTCGAGAAGGACTTCGTCGCCGCCACGGGTGTCCAGCTCAAGGTGGTCGACGCCGAGGACCGCTTCCTGACCGCTCTCAAGGGGGTCTCCGACCCCGAGGAGAAGCGGAAGATCATCGGGCGTGAGTTCATCCGGGTCTTCGAGCAGGCCCAGGCCGAGATCATCGCCGACGCGGGCGAGGACGTCGCGTTCCTGGTGCAGGGCACGCTGTACCCGGACGTCGTCGAGTCCGGCGGCGGCACCGGCACCGCCAACATCAAGTCCCACCACAATGTGGGCGGGCTCCCCGACGACATCGAGTTCAAGCTCGTCGAGCCGTTGCGGCAGCTCTTCAAGGACGAGGTCCGGATGGTCGGCCAGGAGCTCGGCCTGCCGGACGAGATCGTCCAGCGCCAGCCCTTCCCCGGCCCCGGACTCGGCATCCGTATCGTCGGAGAGGTCACCAAGGAGCGGCTCGACCTGCTGCGCGAGGCCGACGCCATCGCACGTGAGGAGCTCACGGCGGCCGGTCTGGACCGCGAGATCTGGCAGTGCCCCGTGGTGCTGCTCGCGGACGTCCGGTCGGTCGGCGTCCAGGGCGACGGCCGTACCTACGGCCACCCGATCGTGCTGCGGCCCGTCTCGTCCGAGGACGCCATGACGGCGGACTGGACGCGTCTGCCGTACGAGGTGCTGGGGAAGATCTCGACGCGAATCACCAACGAGGTCGCCGATGTGAACCGTGTGGTGCTCGATGTGACGAGCAAGCCCCCGGGCACCATCGAGTGGGAGTAGGCCCGCCCGCCCGGCCCCGCCGCCACCTCAGCAGCTGACGAGCGCCGCCGTACCGGACATCCGGTACGGCGGCGCTTCGCTGCATTCCGGTACGGCGGCGCCGCGCTGCCGTAGCGCACGCAGCCACTCGACCGGCAGTCATGATTCGTTCACCGCATGACTCTGTTCACCTGCGGTAACGCGCGGTAGCTTCCGGCCATGACTGAGATGCCAGCCCCGATATCGGCCTCTGCCCCCGGTTCTGCCCCCGGCTCTGTTCCCACCCCCGGTGCCGCCCCCCTTTCCACCCCCGCCCCCACCGCTGCTCACGCCGCCGGGCCGTCCGCCGCGCCCGAGCCCGTACCGGTCGATCAGCTCCGGTTCGCGATGCCGCCGGTCCACGAGACCCTGTCGGAGGAGCGGCAGTACCGGAAGACGAGGCTCGCGGGGGCGCTGCGGCTCTTCGCGCGGTACGGGTACGAGGACGGCGTCTCGGGCCACATCACCGCCCGCGACCCGGGGTACCCCGACTGCTTCTGGGTGAATCCTTTCGGGGCGCCGCTGGCGGAGCTGGGGGCGGGCGATCTGATCCTGGTCAACGGCGACGGGCAGGTAGTGGAGGGCAGCCACCACGTCAACCAGGCCGCCTTCGCCGTGCACGCCCAGGTGCACCGGGCCAGGCCCGCCGTCGTCGCGGTCGCGCACAGCCACTCGCTGCACGGGCGGGCGCTGTCCACGCTGGGCGAGCTCCTGGATCCCATCACGCAGGAGGCCTGCGCCTTCTACGAGGACCTCGCGCTCTACGACTCCTACACCGGTGTCGTCGTGGACGAGGAGGAGGGCCGCAGCATCGCCGCCGCGCTCGGCGAGCGCAAGGCGGTCATCCTCCGTAACCACGGGCTGCTGACCGTGGGCGACTCGGTCGACGCGGCGGCCTGGTGGTTCATCACCCTGGAGCGCTCCTGTCAGGTCCAGCTCGCCGCGCGGGCCGCCGGGAAGCCCGTACTCATCGACCACAGGAACGCGGTCGCCACCCGGGAGCAGCTGGGCAGCGACCTGGTGGCCTGGATCAACTACCAGCCGCTGTGGCGGCAGATCAGCGCAACCGGACCCGACGCGGGCGCGTGAACGGCACCCGTGCGAGAGCGTTCCCGTACACGTCCCGGCGCCGCCCCCGGACACCTCCGTCAACCTGACGTGTCGTCAATCACCCTGCCTGACCTGACCTGCTGCCGGTACGGCTCCGTGAGTGCGGCACAATTCCCTGGAACTGCAAGGAAGTTCAAGGGTGTGCAGGGAAGTTCACGGGGCGGGAAAAAGGGCGGCGTTCTGCGTGGCGGTACAGGAAGCAAGACAGGGCGACGGTCCGCGCGCCGGAGCGCACGGCGGCGGGTGCACCTGCCAGGACTGCCCGCACGGCGCACGCGAGGGGCACCGGCGGGCAGTTGCCGCGTTCCTCGCCCAGCGGGACGGTCTGGCGGCCGGCGAGGGACTGCCCGCCGGAGTCGCCCACTCGGCCGGAGCGTCGCGGCAGTGGGTCTCCGACGAACTGACGGAGTCGGCACGCGCGGTGGCCGAACGCGGCCGGGAGGCCGGTGAAGCCTGGTTCCGGCAGGTGTGGGTGCGGACGCTGCTGGTGGTGTGGGGCGGCGCGGTGGCCCTCGTGCTCGCCGAGGCGTTGACCGCGATCGGGGCGGGCTGGAGCGCGGCCCGTACCGCCGGGCTGATCGCCGCGGTGCTCACCGCCGCACTGCTGACCGGCGCCGCCCGTACCCACCGGGCGCGCGGCGGGCTGCTGGCCCCCCTGATCGGCGAGGACAACCGGCTCTCCACCTCGCGCGCGGTCGCCGGGTCGTGGGTGCTGCTTGTCGTCTTCTCCGTCCTGGTGCTCTCGCTCCAGCTCGCCGGGGCGTCCGGCCACGGCAGGCGCGACGCCCTGATCGCCGGACTCGGGCCGGCCCGGGGCGCGGGCACGGTGACCGTGCTCGCGCTGGTCTGCGCCGTGGCGGTGGTGGTGCGGCGCGTGGTCGCGCTGCGGGTCCTGGCGCAGAAGCTCCAGAAGGTGCGCGCCGACCGCCCCCGCGCCGCCGATCTGCTCACCGACGACTCGGGGCGCGGCAGCTTCGCGGACGTACAGTACGTCCTGGTCAGCTCGGCCGCGGTGCTGTTCGCCGCCGTACGCCTGGCCCGCCGGCCCGATCAGCTGCCCGACCTTCCGTGGGGGCTGGTGCTCCTGGTCGTGGTCTCGGCCGCCACGTACTTCGCGGCCAAGTACGCGGAGGGCGGCAGGCCGGTGGTGCTCTCGGTGGTCCGGTCGCGGGAGGCGGGGGACCTGGATGCCCCGGTCCGTACCGGCGACGACATCGAGATCCGGGGTGCGGGCTTTGTACCGCCGGGGGCTGGGACCCCGGACCGGCTGGCCCGGATGGTGGTGCGGATCGGCACGGTGCACGTCCATGTGCCGCTGGTCCCGGTGCCGGGTGGTTTCGCCAACCCGTCGGACACGGTGCTGACGGTGCCCGTACCGGTGGAGGTGGAGCCGGGCCGGGTGGAGGTACGCGTGGTGACGGCGGCCGGGGTGGAGACGGCGGCGTGCGAGATCGACGTCACGGACTAGCCGCCCCTGGGCGCCCTGGGCGCCCTGGCCCCCCTGGCCCCCTGGTCCTGCTGGTCCGGCTGCGTCCTGCGTCAGCGGGTGAACTTCTCGATGGCGGCCGGGGTGACGGGGGTGAAGAAGTTGACCAGGTTGCCGTCGGGGTCGCGGAAGAGCAGCGCCCGGTTGCCCCAGGGCATGGTGGTGGGCTCGTTGACGAAATCGGTCACCACGCCGCCGAGGTTCCGGTGCACGCTGTCCACGTCGTCGACGAGGAACTCGATGATCACGCTGTGATTGTCCGCCGGGCGGGCCGAACCCGGAGCGAACAGCGGGACGGTACTGGTACCCGCGATCGCAAGGGTGGCGTGGGGCGTACGGAGCTCGGCGAACTCCTCGGTGGCCCAGGCAGCCTGCACCCCGGTGGCCTTCTCGTAGAACTCGACAAGGCGCGCCACGTCGCTGGTGATGATGCGGATCGAGACGAAGTCCATGGTGTTCTCCCTGGTTCCTTTGTTACTGGTTCCTGGTTGATGAGGTGTGGTGCTGAGGTGTGGTGCTGGGTTGGTTGTGGTGCTCGCTTCGCAGCCTAGGACCAATAGAGGACAGAATCGGTCCGGTATGCCCTCTAGGCTCTGCACCATGTCTCGACCTACCGCGCGGGTGCTGACGCTCCTGGAACTGCTGCAGTCGGGCGGCCTCCGGACCGTGGCCGAGCTCGCCGACCGGCTCGGCGTCGACGGACGGACCGTACGGCGGTATGTGGACCAGCTGGTCGACCTGGACCTGCCCGTGGAGGCGGTGCGAGGCCGGTACGGCGGGTACCGGCTCGCCTCCGGGTACCGCCTGCCTCCCCTCATGCTCAGCGACGACGAGGCGCTCGCTGTGCTGCTCGGTCTGGTCGCCGGCCGCCGGGCGGGGCTGATGACGACGGCGGACACGGCGAGCGAGACGGCAGCGGCCAAGATCCGCAGGGTGCTCCCCGCGCCGCTGGCCCGCAGGCTCGACACGGTCCTGGAATCCCTCGCGTTCACGGCGCCGCCCGGCGAGTCCGCCACCCCGGACGCCGATGTCCTGCTCACCGTCGCCGATGCGGTGCGCCACCGGCGGCCGGTCTCGATCAGGTACACCGACCGCGAAGGCCGACGCAGTGAACGCCCGCTGCACCCGTACGGGATCGTCGCGCACTCGGGCCGGTGGTACGTCACGGGCACGGACCCCGGGATCGGCGAGGACCGGACCTTCCGGCTCGACCGCATCGCTGACGCGAGGACTCTGCCCGGCTCCTTCGACGAGCCCGCCGGACCCGATCCGGCGCAGCGCGTGCTGTCGGGGTTCGCCACGGCCGAGTACCGGTACGAGGTGGTCCTGCGGATCCACGGGACCGTCGACCAGATCCGCGCCCGCCTTCCGGCCACCGTCGCGAGCGTCACGGAGATCGAGCCTGTGCCTGTGCCCGGGGCCGACGCGGAAGCGGAGCCCGACGCGGAAGCGGAGCCCGGGGCGGATGCGGAGCCCGGGGCAGGCGCGGATCAGGCGGCCGGGGGCTGGCTGCGGGTCGAACTGCGGGCGGAGCGGCTCGACTGGTTGCCACCGGTACTCGCCTCACTCGACCGGCCGTTCACCATCGAGCGCCCCGACGAACTGCGCGACCTCGTCACCGCGCTCGCCGACCGTCTCGCGTCCTGCGCCCGGCGGACCTGACGTTCGTGTGAGACATGGGCCCGCCCGGCCGCCCCGACATGTGAACCGAACCGTGAGCCCCGTCCGGCGAATCCGCCCCGTCGAATCGGGCCCGTGCGACCTGACCCCCCGCAGAGGCACCCCGTCCGCAGGATGCGTCGCCGCAGGACGCAAAATCGTGACTGCGTCCGCCACACCGGCACGCGCCACGGGGCAATCGGAGAGGCAGGACCAGGCCATGGTTCAGGGATACCGGACGGGCACACCCATCGGGCTCGGCGGCAGTGTGCGCAGCCGTAACGGTGGCTGGAAGGACACTGCCCGGCGGTACTCGCTGCTCCCGCTGCGGATCTTCCTCGGCGTCACCTTTCTGTACGCCGGTACCGACAAGCTCACCGGCTCCGGCTTCCTGCACACGACAGGCCCCGGTTCCATCGGCGAGCTCATGCACTCCGTACGCGGCTCCGCTGCTTTCCCGGCGCTCGTGGACCTGGCCCTGAAGAGCCCGGCCGGCTTCGGCTACGCGATCGCCATCGGTGAACTCGCCGTCGGCATCGGCACCCTGCTGGGGCTGTACGGGCGGGTCGCGGCGCTCGGCGGCGCCCTGATCTCGCTGAGCCTCTGGCTGACCGTGAGCTGGCAGTCCACCCCGTACTACTACGGCAACGACCTGGCCTACCTCATGGCCTGGCTTCCGCTCGTGCTCGCCGGGTCGCCGCTGCTCTCACTGGACGCCCTCCGGGCCGACCGCCGCCGGATGCTGTAACCGATGGTGCTGGCGATCCCCGCCAGCACGAGACCGGCGGCAAGCATCGGCAGCGCGGCCGGCGGAGGTGTCCGCCAGAGGCCGCCCGCGTCGCCGAGGTAGACGGCCGCGATGGCCAGCAGCACCAGACCCGCGACGGCCTTTCCCGGCCGGAACTCGTGCAGGAACGCGCGCTGAGGCCGACCGCGCGGTGGTTCACCGGCCAGTGGTTCATCGCGCAGTGGTTCACCGGCCAGTGGTTCACCGGCCGGCGGTTCATCGCGCAGTGGTTCGCCGGGACGCCATGCGTCGTGGCGTGGTCCGGCCGGGTGCGCCCCACCCGCCGCCGGGCCGCCAGTTCCTGCTCCGTCACCGTGCACGGGTCACCTCCGCCTGTCCCAGGCCGACCTCCAGGCGGAGGTCGACCGTGCCTCCGGCCTTGCCGCCCCCCTGCGGGGCGAGCGTCACCGTTCTCTCCCGGGCGGGGGAGATGTCGTTGTTGGTGGCCTTCTGGTTCTCACCGGGCAGCTGGATGTCGCCGAGACCCACCTCGGCATGGAGCCGCACCGTTACGTTCTTCGGTACGACGACCGACACCCGGCCCGCGCCGACCTCCACATGGGTACGGACGGACGTACCCGGCGGAACCCTCAGTTGCCGGAGGTTCAGCGTGCCGACCCCCGTTCCCACCTCGTACCGCGGGTGCACCGCCGACACCGACGCGGGCCGCCACTCCGTCCGCATCCAGTGCGTGGTGACGGTTTTCGGCAGGGCGCTCGCGCCCGCCAGCAGCGCCGTCGTGACCACCACCAGGAAGATCGTGCCGGACCCGGTACGCCCGACGAACGAGCTGAGCAGCATGCCGAGCCCGAAGACGGCGAGTGCGCAGGCCAGCCCGATCTGCAGACTCGTGGCGAACGGCTGGCTGTGCCTGGAGAGGCCCGTGCCGAGACAGGCGGCGATCAGGGCGAGCAGGAACAGCCGGCCGCCGATACCGCGCGGCCCCCGGCTGGCCGCCGGGGCGGACCGGGCCGGTCTGCGGGACGGCGGCGGATCAGGTGTGGTGTCCGAAGGGCCCCAGAGATAGCCGGAACCGACCGGTCCGGTGGTGCCGTCCTTGATGATCGGGTCCCGCCACCAGGACGGGCCGCCCGGCGTCGGCGGGGCCTTCGTCTCCGGCGGCGCGTCCGCCACTTTCTGCCCGGCGGGCTTCTGCGTGGCCGCCCGCTGCCCGGCGGCGGGCTCCGGCGGTTCGGGGGCGGCGAGCCGGCGCCGTTCCGACCAGACCGCGGAGCCCGCGGTGGCCAGCGACAGCAGGGCGGCGAAGACCAGCACCGACACGTAGTGCAGCATCGACAGGAACAGCCCGCAGCCGCCCAGCGCGAAGAGCACCGCGGCCATGGACGCGCCCTCGACCCGGCCGGTCAGCAGCCTGCGCGCCTCGTTCTCCTCCTCGCCCTCCAGCTGGATCACCAGCCAGGCGAAACCGTAGAAGATCAGCCCGATACCGCCGGTCACCGCGAGGACACCGAGTACGACGCGGAAGATCACCGGATCCAGGTCGAAGTGTCTGCCGAGCCCTCCGCAGACCCCGGCGACCACCTTGTTGTTCCGGTGGCGCCGCAGGGGTGGTCGCGGCTCGTTCAGCGGCGGGGTTGTCATACCCCCATGGTGACGGTCGTCCCCGGCGGGCGGGGGCGGTGACGACCCTGGCCGATCCCTGATTTCGGCCCCTGGAACCAGGGGGTTTTCCCTGATGCCCGTGGCGGCCCGTCCGTGTGACGATCGAACCATGCCAGTCGCCCCGCCCCGCGCCGCCGGTGCCGCATCCGAAACCCCGGACGAGCCCGCGCCGCGCAAGCTGTACCGCAGCGCCGAAGGGCGGATGCTGGGCGGCGTCGCGCGCGGCCTCGCCGGACACCTCGGGGTGCCCGTCTCCTGGGTGCGGGCCGCGTTCATCGTGCTCTTCGCCCTGGAGGGGCTGGGCGCGCTGCTGTATGCCGCGTTCTGGTTCGTCGTGCCGCTCGGCGCGGGCGGGGTCGAGCAGCCTGGCGTGTCATCGCCGTTCGAGGAGTCCCCGGACGGCCGCCGCAGACTGCGCAAGCCCGACCGTGGCCAGATCGTCGCCCTCATCGCGCTGATCATCGGCGTGGCGGCCTTCATCGGGAACGTGGACATCGGCGGCGACGCCAGTCCGTACATCTGGCCCGTCCTGCTCATCGGCGCCGGTGTCGTCCTCGTCTGGCGCCAGGCGGACAACACGCGGCGCGCGCACTGGGCGGAGGTCGGCCGCAGCAGCAGGCTTCTCCCGCTGGGCCGCGCGCTGGCGGGTGTCGTGCTGGTCGGCGCGGGGCTCGCCGCGTTCATCGTGATCCGCGGCTCGTCGGCGCAGCTCGGCAATGTCCTGACCGCCGCACTCGCCGTGGTCGCCGGGATCGCCCTGCTGGTCGGCCCCTGGCTCATCCGGATGACCCAGGACCTCTCCCAGGAGCGCCTGATGCGCATCCGCGCCCAGGAACGCGCGGAGGTCGCGGCGCATGTCCACGACTCGGTGCTGCACACGCTCACCCTGATCCAGCGCAACGCCGAGGAACCGGGCGAGGTCCGCAGGCTGGCCCGCGCCCAGGAGCGCGAACTGCGCGCCTGGCTCTACCGGCCCGAGGGCACCGGCAAGGACAAGGACGACGAACCCGAGACCCTCGCCGACGCCGTCAGACAGTCCGCCGCCGAGGTCGAGGACAAGCACGGGGTACCGCTCGAAGTGGTGGTCGTGGGGGACTGCCCGCTGGACGAGAAGCTGTCGGCCCAGATGCAGGCCGCACGCGAGGCCATGGTCAACGCGGCCAAGTACGGTGGCGAGGGCGGGGCCGTACAGGTGTACGCGGAAGTCGAAGGCCGTACGGTCTTCGTGTCGGTACGGGACCGGGGGCCCGGGTTCGATCTGGAAGCGGTGCCCGGGGACCGGATGGGCGTAAGAGAATCGATCATCGGCCGTATGCAGCGCAACGGCGGTACGGCAAGCCTGCGTTCCGCTCCCGACGGCGGCACCGTAGTGGAACTGGAGATGGAGCGAGCATGACCGAGCCCACCGACCGAACCGAGCCCACCGGCCGAACCGGCTGCACCGAGCCCACCGACCGAACCGGCCGCAGGGCCAGGGTCGTTCTCGTGGACGACCACCGGATGTTCCGCACGGGGGTGCAGGCGGAGATCGGCCGCACCGAGTCGACGGGCGTCGAGGTCGTCGGCGAAGCGGCCGACGTCGACCAGGCGGTCACCGTCATCAAGGCCACCCGCCCCGAGGTCGTCCTCCTCGACGTCCACCTCCCGGGCGGCGGCGGCGTCGAAGTGCTGCGCCGCTCGGCCGCGCTGATGTCCGACGCGGAGAACCCGGTCCGCTTCCTCGCCCTGTCCGTGTCGGACGCGGCGGAGGACGTGATCGGTGTCATCAGGGGCGGCGCCCGCGGTTACGTCACCAAGACGATCACCGGCACCGACCTGGTCGACTCGATCTTCCGGGTGCAGGACGGCGACGCGGTCTTCTCGCCCCGTCTCGCGGGGTTCGTCCTCGACGCCTTCGCCTCCACGGACGCACCGCCGGTCGACGAGGACATGGACCGGCTGACGCAGCGCGAGCGGGAGGTTCTGCGCCTCATCGCGCGCGGATACGCGTACAAGGAGATCGCCAAACAGCTCTTCATCTCGGTGAAGACGGTCGAGTCGCACGTCTCGGCGGTGCTGCGCAAGCTCCAGCTGTCGAACCGCCATGAACTGACCCGGTGGGCGACGGCGCGCCGGCTGGTCTGAAAGTTCTGGCCGAAGGCGCCGGCTGAGGGTTCTGTCCGACAGCTCTGTCCGACGGTTCGGGTGTGTCAGTCCGTCCCGTCGCCGCGGTCCGGGTTCGGGGGCCTGCCGCGGCGGGGGAGTGCACCGGCGTCGCGCGGCAGCCGTCCCGCGTCGGAGAGGGCCTTGCGGAGCAGGAACTCGATCTGGGCGTTGGCGCTGCGGAGTTCGTCCGCCGCCCAGCGCGCCAAGGCGTCGTGCACGGACGGGTCCAGCCGGAGCAGCACCTGCTTGCGCGCCCTGGCCGCCCGCCGCGGCGCCGGGCCGGAAGAGCCGGGGGCGCCGGTGCTTTCAGCGCTTACGGGACCCTCAGCGCTTACGGGATCCTCAGCGTTTATGGGGCCTTCCGCGCTCACGGGATCCTCAGCGTTTACGGGGCCCTCGGCACTCACCGGACCTTCCTCGCTCGCCGGCCCCTCCGCACTCACTGGTAGAGGGAACCGGTGTTCAGGACCGGCTGGACGGCGCGGTCACCGCACAGCACCACCATCAAGTTGCTGACCATGGTGGCCTTGCGCTCCTCATCCAGTTCCACGATGCCCTGTTCGCTGATCCGGACCAGGGCCTGCTCGACCATGCCGACCGCGCCCTCGACGATCTGCTGGCGGGCTGCGACAACCGCCCCGGCCTGCTGGCGCTGGAGCATCGCGGAGGCGATCTCCGGTGCGTACGCGAGGTGGCTGAACCGGGACTCGACGATCCGGACCCCCGCGGCCCGGACCCGCGCCGTCAGCTCCAGCGAGAGCTTCTCGGTGATCTCGTCCGCGTTGCCGCGCAGGGACAGCGCGTCATCGTCGTGCGCGTCGTACGGGTACTCGATGGCGATGTGCCGGACCGCCGACTCGGTCTGGGTCGCGACGAACTTGCGGTAGTCGTCCACCTCGAACAGCGCCTGCGCGGTGTCCTCGACCTTCCACACCACGACCGCCGCGAGTTCGATCGGGTTGCCGTAGGCGTCGTTGACCTTCATCACCGGTGTCTCGTTGTTCCGCACCCGGGTGGAGATCTTCCGTGAACTGGTCAGCGGATTCACCCAGCGCAGTCCGTCCTGGCGGATCGTGCCCACGTACCGCCCGAACAGCTGGATGACGCGGGCCTCGCCCGGTGCCACCATCTTCACGCCGGTCATGCAGAACAGGGAGCCGAGCAGTACGACGATGCCCACCACGACCAGGGTGACGCCCAGACCGTCGGCGGCCACACCGCCACCCACGAGCAGCCCGATCCCCACCACCGCGCCGAGCAGGGTCAGCAGCAGTGCGGCGCCGCCCGCGATGCCGTGCGCCGGGGTCTCGTGCACATGCGGGGCCGGCATGTCCGGGGTGTCCGCCTCCAGCCCGGCCGCGGTGGTCATGGCGTTGGCTGACGCCGGCCTGCCGGTGGGCGCCGGGTCCTGTCCGGGTGTTTCCGTCATGGTGTTCTCTCTCTTCGGGGCGTTGCTTCTCCGAAACCCAGACTGATGTCTGTGGCTAATCAAAGTGATAGCTAATTTAAGCATGGCGCTGCAGAGTGGGCAATCACCCCGGCCCGCTCCCTCCTGCGCCCGTGGCGACCGGCGGGCCGGTGTGTACGGGTATGGCCAGGTGCGGGCAGAGTCGGCCAGCGCCAGGCAAGGAACGGGCGTATACCGTACGTGTTGGGTCATCGCCGTACGTGACGACGTAAAAAGGGCGCAAAACAGGTAACCCCAGGGTCCAATAGGGCATCTTTCCACCCGTGATGAGCCTGACGGGAACCCCGTTCTTCCTCGCCGCGATCGCCATGATGGGCGTCGCGGTGCTGCTGCCCCTGCTGCTGTGGGGGCGCGTGACCGGCCCCGCGGCCGTACGCGGTGCGGCCCGGCTGGTGATGGTGCTGTTCGCGCAGGCGACCGCGGTGCTGGTCGTCTTCGTGGCGGTGAACAACAGCAACGGCCTGTACGACAACTGGGCCGATCTGCTCGGCACCGGCAATCATGTGGTCGCCGCACCCGACCTCGGCACCGACGGCCTCGGCGGGCGGCAGCTGGCCTCCGAACCTCACCAGCGGGCCGTGTTCAAGCCGGTGACCGACCCGCGCATGGGCCACGGCGTGCGCAGCACGGTGCTCACCGGGCAGGTGTCGGGGGTGCGCGGTGAGGTGTACGTCTGGCTGCCGCCCGAGTACCACGAACCCGCCTACCGTCACCACTCCTTCCCGGTGGTCGAACTGCTCTCCGGGTTCCCCGGCACGGCGAAGGCCTGGTTCTCCAGTCTCGGAGCGGAGAAGCAGCTGGCGCCGATGATGCAGCGGGGCGAAGTCGCGCCGTTCATCCTGGTGTCGCCGCGCACCTCACTCCTGGGCAGCCAGGACACCGGCTGTGCCAACGTGACCGGGGTGATCAACGCGGACACCTGGCTGAGCGTCGACGTGCCGCGGATGGTGACCGACACTTTCCGGGCGAAGCACGGAGCGGCCGGGTGGGCGGTCGCCGGGTACTCGGCGGGGGCGCACTGTGCGGTGAAGCTCGCGCTGGCGCACCCCGACCGGTACCACGCGGCGGCCGGGCTCTCCGGGTACAACGATCCGGCGGCCGAGCGCGCCTCCATCACCGCCAGGGATCCCGGGCTGCGGCGTACGAACAATCCGCTGTGGATCCTGCGCCATGCCAAGACCCCGCCGCGCGTCTCCCTCTTCATCTCCGGTGCGCCGCGCGACGGTTACCGGGACGGTCTGGCGCTGCGCGCCGCCGCCAAGCCGCCGACGTCGGTGCAGGTCATCCCGGTGACGGGCGGACACAGTCTGGCGGTGTGGCGCAAGCAGGTGCCTGATGTCTTCACCTGGCTGAGCGCTCAGTTCAGACCGGGGGCCCGCTCAGGCGCATCGATCGGTCACGTGCCCGCGACCGGCCGCGTCGCACCGGCGAAAGGCATCTGATCGATCGGCGCGAGCCTGACCGGGGCGCCGGGGTGCGGGGCGTGGATCATCCGGCCATCGCCCACGTAGATGCCGACATGGCTGATCCCGGAGAAGAAGAACACCAGGTCGCCTGGGGCCAGTTCGGAGCGTTTCACCCGCTGTCCGGAGTTGATCTGGGTGTACGTGGTGCGCGGGAGTGAAACCCCCGCCGAGCGGTACGCGGCCTGGGCCAGGCCCGAGCAGTCGAAGGACGAGGGTCCCGTGGCCCCCCAGACGTAGGGCTTGCCGAGCGCGCTGTAGGCGAAGGCGACCGCCCGCGCCGCCCGGGAACCGGGGGTGGCGACCGGGCCGCGCACGGCCGACCGGTCGGCGGCCTGCGGGGCGGCGGACCTGTTGGCGCCATTGGACTCGTGCTGGGTCTGGTGCTGGGACTCGTACTGCGAGCGCTCGGGTGCCGACAGCCGGGAGAGCAGTGCCTCGGCCGCGTGGATCTTGCTCCGCACGGTGGTCTTCTGCTTCTTCAGGTCCGCCTGCTGGGTCCGCAGCCCACTGAGGGCGGAGGCCGCCTCGGAGCGCAGCTGGGCGAGTTGTCCGATCTGCCGGCGCACCCCGGTGACCTCGGCGGCCTGCTGATCACCGACGCGCTCCACATAGGCGGCCCGGTCCAGGTACTGCGCCGGGCCGGACGAGAGGAACACCTGCAGCGACGGGTCGATGGCGCCGTTGCGGTACTGGGCCGACGCCGTCGAAGCGAGCGCGGAACGCGCCGTGTTGAGCTGCTCCGTCCGGCGGGCGGCCTGGTCGCGCAGGGAGCGCAGCGACTTCTCCGACGCCGCGGTCTTCTCCTTGGCCCCGTCGTACTTCTCGGTAGCGGTCTCCGCCTCCTGGTACAGCTCGTCGACCTGGGCCTTGACCTGCGCGGGTGTGAGGCGCGGCGCCGCGTGGCCGACGCCCTGGAAGGCGGTGGCGGACGCGGCTCCCGCGAGGGTGAGGGTTGCGGCGGTCCGGGCCGCGGGGCCGGTGAGCGGGCGCTGCCTGGGTTTTCGGTGAGCGGCCACGAGGGCGTTCACGTCCTTCCGTACGTCCTTGCGGCGGTGATGACCGACGGCCGCCCGGTTTCGGGACGGCGGTGGGGAGCCGGTCGCCTGGGCAAGAACGCTAAACCTGAGGTTATGGGACCGAGACCTCATGGGACATAGTGGTCGAATCTGGCCGCTGCGTTGCTTTGTGTCTGCTTTATGCGGCCGCTGATGACCGGATCGGACTGGTTCTTGGGGTGCGCTGTGGCGGACGGGCGGCGGGGCCCGTTGTCCGGGGCCGGCCAGTGCCACGGGCGGTCACGGGCGGGCACACAGGCCTACCGGTGGCAGGGACCCGTAGGGCGGTGGCTAAGGTCGAATCCCATGGACGTACTCATCAATGCCGTCGTCGGCCTGCACATCATCGGTATCGCCGCGCTGCTCGGCGGCTTCCTGACCCAGATGAAGGCGATGCGCACCGGCGACGCCCGGTTCGGGCCCGGGATGCTGCACGGCGCGCTGACGATGCTGGTGACCGGCGTGGCGCTGGTCGGCCTGAACCAGGCCGAGGGCAACACCATCAACACCATCAAGATCGGGATCAAGCTGGCGTTCCTGGTGGTGATCCTGGGACTCGTCTATGTGAAGCGTGATGACGAGCGGATCGAGAAGGGCCTCTTCGGGGCGGTCGGCGGTCTGACGATCGCCAACATCTTCATCGCGCTGCTCTGGACCTGAGGAGCGGGCTGCTCCGGTTCTGAGCGCTGTGCTCCGGTCCTGGGCGGGCGGCCCGTGCGGACGGCCCGCCGCGGTCCGGCCCGCCCCGGTACGGCTGACGGCCGGTGCTCCTACTCCCGTACGGCTGACAGCTCGCGCACCGTCGCCATGTCGCTGAACGGGATCAGCTGGTCGCCGACGATCTGGTACGGCTCGCTGCCCTTTCCCGCGACCAGCACGACGTCGGCCGGCCCCGCGGCGGACAGGGCGAAGGCGATGGCGCCGCGGCGGTCGGCGATCCGCTCGAACGGGGTGCCGGTGGCCGTCAGCCCCGGTGTGATCTGGTCCATGATCGCCTCGGGGTCCTCGTCACGGGGGTTGTCCGATGTGAGCACGCACAGATCGGAGTGGGTCCCGGCGATCTCTCCCATCGGGGCCCGCTTGGTGACATCCCGGTCGCCGCCGCAGCCGAAGACTGTGATGACCCGGGCGCCGGCGAAGTCCCTGATGGCGGCGAGCACCTTGTCCAGGGAGTCGGGCGAGTGCGCGTAGTCCACGATCACGGACGCGCCCTGCGGCGCCTCGAACCGCTCCAGCCGCCCGGGGACGGGAGGCATTCGGTCGAGCGCCGCCACCAGACCCGCCAGGTCATGGCCCAGGAGGTGGCAGGCGGCCAGCGTGGCCAGTGCGTTGGCGACCGAGAACCTGCCGGGTACGGGGATCGCGGCTGGATACTTGCGCCCGTCGTGGTGAAGCGTGAACCGCGTACCGAAGGCGTCCATGTCCAGGTCGGTCGCCCGGTAGTCGGCTTCCGCGTCCAGGCCGTACGTACGGACCAGACCCGGCATCATCGCCGGAACCAGCGCGCCGACCGGGTCGTCCGCGTTCACCACCGCGCGCTGGCAGAGCCCGCCGAAGAGCCGGAGCTTGGCGTCCCGGTAGTGCTCCATCGTGCCGTGGTCGTCCAGGTGGTCCTGGGTGAGGTTGGTGAAGACGCCCACGTCGATGAAGGAATGGTCGATCCGGTGGTTCAGCAGGCCCATCGAGGTGGCCTCCAGGACCACGGTGCCCACCTCGTGGTCGCGCATGTGCCCCAGCAGATACTGGAAGTCCGGTGACTCCGGAGTGGTCAGCACCGAGCGCGGCATCGGGATCAGCTCGTCGCCGATCCGGTTTCCGCCCGTCCCGATCACGCCCACTTTCGCGCCCTCGGCGATCCGCAGTACTGACTCCACCATGTACGAGACGGACGTCTTCCCGTTGGTGCCGGTGACGGCCACCATGTCCATCGCCCGGCCGGGCTCCCCGTGGTAGCGCGAGGTGATCAGCGCGGCGGCCTTACGGGTGTCGGCCACCCGCACGACGCAGGCACCGTCCGCCGACGGCCGTACCGCTGCGGGAAGACCGGGCGCGGGCTCTTCAACGAGCACCCCTACGGCGCCGCGTGCCAGTGCGGATCCGATGGCCTCGGGGCCGCCACCCTGGTGCCCGGGCACCGCGATGAAGAGCGAACCCGGCGAGACGCGGTGGGCGTCGAAGCATGCCCCCGCGGTGACCCTCGTCCCCGGATCGCCCAGAAGTACTTCGTGGTCGTGCCCGGCCAGCAACTCGCTCAACTTCACAGGGGTCCTCTCAGGGTGCGGCCGGCTCGCCGATGGCCGCGGGAAACGACACCGGCGGTACGCCAGGGGGCGCGGGGCCGCAGGGAGTAGTGGGGGAGTACGGGGATGCGTGGTGCTGCTGGTGCTGGATGCGTGGAGGGAGGGTGAGATGCGGCCTTGTGCCACGGCGATGCGTTGCGAGAGCCCGCGGAAGCTTCTCGGCCGAGGCTCAGGAGGGGGCCGAGGCGCGGCGGGTCCGCCGGGGGGCGCTTCCTGCGGGTGTGCAGGCAGGGCGGTAAGTGCGGCGGCGGGACAACGGGACGCGCGGGCCTGGTGGGAAAGTTGCTAGCCGTGGCCGTGCAGCGCACGGCAGCGCGCCCGGGGCGCGACAGGACCCGGCGAGCGAGGGGCCCGGACCGGGCACTCCGTCACCGCATGTGTATGTCCCATACGGGGAGTCTACGCGCCGGGAGCCCCGGGTCCTGCGGACCGGAGCGAGCCTTCCGCGAAGCGGCTCCAAGGCGCCCCGCACTCCGGTGCCCAGCCCAAGCGTGTCGCCGGCCTGCCGAATCGCCACCGGCCCCGCGGCCTGCTGCACGACGGCGAGGATGCGCTGGTACCCCGGCGGTACCACCCTTGTCCACGCCCGGCGCGCGGTCCGGGACCAGCAGCACTCCGCGCCGGTCCACCTGCGCAGACGCCGCGCGGTCAACGCCTGTTCCGCGGCGCGACCTGGTACGTCATGCGGACCGGACCTGATGGGGGACGACGAGCTCGTCCCGCTCATGCACTCAACCGCCTGCCGGAACCCAAAGCCCGGTTCCGCAGCCGCGAGCCCATCGAGCACAGGCGCCGTGGCAGCCGTCAGCTGCCGATGGTCTTCCAGAAGCCACACTGGTGTTCCTGGGCGAGATCGGCCGGTTCCGTCTTCCCCGGTTGCAGCGACTGGACGTGCCGGAGGGTTCCGAATCGGGGCCAGGGCGCCGCGCCGTGGCCGTTCGGGTCGTCCGTGTAGGCGAACTGGGCCCAGTAGCGCACCATCGTGTCCGCGAGTTGGCGCTGAGCGGGTGTGGCCGGACCGGGGAGCTGCTCGTCGTCGAAGAGGTACTGCAGCTCACTGCCGTGGAACGCCCCGGTGGGGAAATTGGGTTTCTTGAGGGTGCCGAACCAGGGAGCTTCCTCGTCGTCGAACTCGTAGGCGTAGGTCGGCACTTGCCGGTCCAGGGCCCGGTCCCGGTCGAGGACCGTGCACCCCCAGGCCCAGTCGCTGATGACGGCGGACAGCGCCTCGCCCGGGGACCGGAAGCGGTCGGCGGGGTAGCGGGCCAGGACGTGGGCCGCGTCGGCAGGGGCGAAAAGTGTCTGGATCTGTTGCCGGTAGCTGCCGTCGGTCGTCGTCTGGCCGGTCACTGCTTCGATGGCCGCGGTGAACAGGCGATGTTCGTCCCGGGTCGTTCCCTGAATGACGGGGACCCGCTGGAAGTGGCCGGTGGCGAACCCCTTTTCCGGGCTCACAGGCAGTATGCCGCCGCCGACCGAAGGCCCGGACCCGAGTCCGTAATCGGACCACTTGACGAGATCCTCCACGGGTTCGGCGCGTAGGCAGGCCGCTGCTGTCCGGAGGTCGGAGCAGCCGGCCTTGGCCGCTACGTCAAGCCCGTGCCGCTCGCGCTCCGCGCGCGGCAGCGGGAACCAGGTCGCCGGACCCGGTGACCATCTGCGTCCCGTGCACTGGGCGCTTTGCAGGATCGCCTTTTGGAAGAGACCCGCTGACCCCGGCGCCACGAGATGCGCGCAGACGCTGGTACCGCCGGCCGACTCGCCGAAGAGCGTGACGTTCGCCGGGTCGCCGCCGAATGCCGCCGCGTTGCGCTTCACCCACCGCAACGCGGCCTGCTGGTCCTCCAGGCCGAAGTTGCCCGACAGGTGCTTGGCCAGACCGTGGTCGAGCGCGGGATGGTCGAGGAATCCGAAGATACCGAGCCGGTAGTTGAAGCTGACCACGATCACCTTGCCCGTACTGGCCAGGCGCTGTGCGTCGTAAAGGCTCCCGGCGCCGTTGATGAAGCCGTTCCCGTGGATCCAGACCATCACCGGCAGATTGCGGGCGCTGCTGCGCAGAGGCGCGGTGACGTTCAGGTAGAGGCAGTCCTCACTGCTGCTCTGCTGGTCGATGAGCCCCGCTGCCTGTGCACACCGGTTGCCGGGTGCGGTCGCGGTCCGTACGCCTGCCCAGGACGCAGCCGGCCGGGGCGACGCCCAGCGCAGCTGCCCTACCGGCGGGGCGGCGTAAGGGATCCCCTGGAACATCCGGGTGCCCGTGCCGAGGCGGCCTTCGACCAAGCCGGCGTCCGTCCTGACCACGGTGGCAGGACCGCCTTGGCCGGCCTCGGCGTGATGTGCTTCCTTCGAGCATCCGGCTGCGCCGCTGATCATGGCGCCGCAGAGCAGAGCGGCCAGCAGGGCCCGTAAGCGCGGCCGCACCGTGACCTGCGAACTGCGGCGCCCTGGTGAGGGCGCCCGACCTATGGGATTCACAGACGTTCACGTCCTCAATCAGTTCGTGTGGGGCACGCACTAATATAAAGTGTGGGGCAAGCACAAAGTCAATGCTCCCGTGGACGAGACATAGAGATGAGCTCGATGCCGACAAGTGACGACGAGCGGCTGCCACCTGGCCTCGCCCTGGCGTGGGGGCTGCCCGTCAAGACGGGGCGACTGGGCCGCAAGCCCTCACAGAGCGTTGAGGGAATCGTCGAAGCAGCTGTCGGGCTGGCCGATGCGGAAGGCTTCACGGCCCTGTCCATGCCGAACATCGCCAAGCGGGTGGGGCTCACCGCCAACGCGATCTACCGGTACGTCAGCTCGCGGGACGAACTGCTGGTGCTCGCCGCCGAGACCGCGTGGGGTCCGGCACCGGACCTGGAAACCGGTACGGACCAGTGGCGAGCCGCGGCCGCCACCTGGACGAGGGCAATGATCGCGCGATGCGACACTCATCCCTGGCTGTCCGACCTGCCCATTCGCGGGGCGCCCGCGACCCCGAACCTGCTGCGCTGGACAGAAGTGCTGCTGGAAGCGCTCACCGGCGCCGGACTGAGCTCTGCCGAATCGCTGGGGTGTGCGCTGCTGCTTGACGGCTACGCCCGGCGAATCGCCAGTGCCCGCCGGGATGTGCGCAACAGCAGTGCGGCGCCGGTTCAGTCCGCCGCCGTGACCCGGTTCCTTCAACCGCTCCTGCATGAGCACGGATACCCCATTCTCGCGTCCATGATGACGCAGAACGAATACGACGACGCCATCGGCGACGACGACGTTGACTTCGGCCTGACCCGGATCCTGGACGGCATCGAGGTCCTGATCGCTCGACGAACACAGGAGCGGCCGCCACGGCAGTCATGGCACACGGGCGGGTAAGCGCGGACCTTACCGGCGCAGATCACCGACACGTGATGTCGGAAGAGTCACCCGACGACGGCAGCCGTGCGCCGATGCCGCCTGCGAAACCGGGAGAAGAACGCAATGAAAGGGCCCCACCCCGCTGAGCTGCTGCTACCCGGGCCGCACGCTGCCGGGGATCGGTATGTAGTAGATCGACTCCTCGCGCACATACGCGCCCGGCTTCGGGGCGTGGATCATCATCCCGTTGCCGACGTACATCCCGACATGGCTGATGTCGTCATAGAAGAACACCATCGTCTCCAGCGCCGCGAGCCGCGCCTTCTCCTCGGCCGTCAGCTTCGAGAGCAGGCCGCGTGCCTCGGCGAGTTTCGACTGGATGGCCTCCTTGCTCGTCTTCAGCACCGCCTGCGACGCGGTCGGACTCTCCAGGCCGCGCGCCGCCTCGCCGCGCTCCCGGGCCTCCGACCGCTGCTCCCGGTAGTCGGAGACGGCCTTCTCCTGGCGGTCGCCGAGCCGCTTCATCAGCTGGTCCTGGTCGGAGTACGACTGGGGGTTGTCGGCGGCCGTTCAGGCTCTGGGAGAGGGTTCGGGCCCGTCCGGAAGATCGCCCTACGGTCGGTCCGTGGGGAAGATTGCCGGGTGGTGCGGACCGATTCACCCCGTTGGTGCCTGATGGGCCCCGGCTCCATCTGCCACATGCCGTACGTCACGCATCGCATCGCACGTCGCACGGCAGAGCGGACTCGGCGCGGACCGCTCGTCCCGGCGCCGTTCGCCGAGGGGGGACCGGCGGTCCTGAGCGAGCAAGACAGCCAACTCCTGTGACGGGTGGGAAGGCTGATGTTCGATATGCCCGATACATTTTCGTGACCTTGCCGCCGGCCGCAGGTCGGGGGCCGGGGGCAGACGGGCGGGGGCGGCGGGAGGTGAACAGGGTGACCGGACGTACGGCCCCGGGCTGTCACTGGCTCGGCCTAGACTCGGTGGACGATGAGCAGCCTCTTTGATGACAGCTTCCTGGCGAACCTCCAGCCCCCGGAGGAAGAGCCCCCGCCGCCCGCCGAGGACTCCGCCGGCGGCCACGCCGGAGGGAGCCACTCCCCGGAGGAGGTTCCGCACGACCTCTTCGCCGGTGCGTGGCCCGTCACGGAAGGGGACCCGCCCCGGCGTGACGGGTACTACCGCGACGGCGCCCCGCGCCCCGCCGTGGACCCCGCAGCGCTGCTCGAAGGGCTGAACGCCGAGCAGCGCGCCGCCGTCGTGCACGCAGGTTCCCCGCTGCTCATCGTGGCCGGTGCCGGCTCAGGCAAGACCCGGGTGCTGACCCACCGGATCGGGCATCTGCTCGGCTCACGCGGGGTGCACCCCGGCCAGATCCTCGCGATCACCTTCACCAACAAGGCTGCGGGCGAGATGAAGGAGCGCGTCGAGGAGCTCGTCGGCCCGCGCGCCCAGGCGATGTGGGTCATGACCTTCCACAGCGCGTGCGTGCGGATCCTGCGCCGCGAGTCGAAGAAGCTCGGCTTCACCTCGTCGTTCTCGATCTACGACGCTGCCGACTCCAAGCGGCTGATGGCACTGGTCTGCCGCGATCTGGACCTCGACCCGAAGAAGTTCCCGCCGAAGTCCTTCAGCGCCAAGATCTCGAACCTGAAGAACGAGCTGATCGACGAGGAGACCTTCGCTGGGCGGGCGGCTGATGGTTTCGAGAAGACCCTCGCCGAGGCGTACGCGCTCTACCAGGCACGGCTGCGCGAGGCCAACGCGCTGGACTTCGACGACATCATCATGACGACGGTCCATCTGCTCCAGGCGTTCCCGGATGTCGCAGAGCACTACCGGATGCGCTTCCGGCACGTCCTGGTCGACGAGTACCAGGACACCAACCACGCCCAGTACACGCTGGTACGCGAACTGGTCGGCCCGTCGGGCGAGGGCAGGGCGCCGGGCGAACTGTGTGTCGTCGGTGACGCGGACCAGTCCATCTACGCGTTCCGCGGGGCCACCATCCGTAACATCCTCCAGTTCGAGGAGGACTACCCGGACGCGACGACGATCCTCCTGGAGCAGAACTACCGCTCCACCCAGACGATCCTCTCCGCAGCCAACGCGGTCATCGAGCGCAACGAGAACCGCCGCGCCAAGAACCTCTGGACCGAGGCCGGCGAGGGCGCGAAGATCATCGGCTATGTCGCGGACACCGAGCACGACGAGGCGCAGTTCGTCGCCGACGAGATCGACCGGCTGACCGACGCGGGCGACGCGAAGGCCGGCGACGTCGCTGTCTTCTACCGGACGAACGCGCAGTCCCGTGTCTTCGAGGAGATCTTCATCCGGGTCGGCCTCCCGTACAAGGTCGTCGGCGGGGTGCGGTTCTACGAGCGCAAGGAGGTCCGCGATGTGCTGGCCTATCTGCGAGTCCTGGCCAACCCCGAGGACACCGTCCCGCTGCGCCGGATCCTCAACGTGCCCAAGCGCGGGATCGGCGACCGGGCCGAGGCGATGATCGACGCGCTCGCGCAGCGCGAGAAGGTCAGTTTCCCGCAGGCGCTGCGCCGGGTCGACGAGGCGTACGGCATGGCGGCCCGCTCGGCCAACGCGGTGAAGCGGTTCAACGTCCTGATGGAGGAGCTGCGCACCATCGTCGAGTCGGGTGCGGGGCCCGCCGTGGTGCTGGAGGCCGTCTTCGAACGGACCGGCTACCTGGCCGAGTTGCAGGCATCCACCGACCCGCAGGACGAGACCCGGATCGAGAACCTTCAGGAACTCGCCGCTGTCGCCCTGGAGTTCGAGCAGGAGCGCAGCGACGAGGAGGGTACGGGCACGCTCGCCGAATTCCTGGAGAAGGTCGCGCTGGTCGCCGACTCCGACCAGATCCCGGACGAGGACGAGGACGGCTCCGGTGTCATCACCCTGATGACGCTCCACACGGCCAAGGGGCTCGAATTCCCTGTCGTGTTCCTGACCGGCATGGAGGACGGCGTCTTCCCGCACATGCGTGCGCTCGGGCAGGTCAAGGAGCTGGAGGAGGAGCGGCGGCTGGCGTACGTGGGGATCACACGTGCCCGCGAGCGGCTGTATCTGACACGCTCGACGCTCCGCAGCGCCTGGGGCCAGCCTTCGTACAATCCGGCCTCGCGCTTCCTTGAGGAGATCCCCGCCCAGCACCTGGAGTGGAAGCGCCTGGGCGCGATGGCGGCCCCGGCGGGTCCGACGTCGGGAGTCACCTCGTCGCTGTCGTCCTCGCTGTCCTCTTCACGTTCGCGTGCGGGCTCGGGCGGCGCTTCGGGCTTCGCGACCCGGCGGGTCGGTGACAAGCCGGTGATCACGCTGAACGTGGGGGACCGGGTCACGCACGACCAGTTCGGTCTGGGAACCGTGATGCAGGTGACGGGGACGGGCGCGGATGCCCAGGTCACGGTGGACTTCGGCGACGAACGCCCGAAGAAGCTGCTGCTGCGCTACGCACCGGTCGAGAAGCTCTAGGCAGGGCGGCACCGCTTGGCCTGCCGGCAGGTCCGGCAGGGCCGGGCGGCTTACGTCGGGTTGAGGCCGTGGCTGCGGAGCCACGGCAGCGGGTCGATGGCAGCGCCGCTGTGGGGCCGTACTTCGAAGTGCAGATGCGGTCCGGTCGAGTTCCCGGAGTCCCCGGAGTACGCGATGACCTCGCCCGCCTTGACGGACCCCGAGCGGATCTTGGTACTGCTGAGGTGGCAGTACCAGGTCTCGGTGCCGTCGGGCGACGTCACCATCGCCATGTTGCCGTAGGCGCTGTTCCACTGCGTACGGACGGTGCCGTCGGTGGCGGCCATGACAGGCGTTCCGTAGGAGACGGGGAAGTCGATACCGGTGTGGACGGACATCCAGTTGGTCCCGGCCTGGCCGAAGTAGGCGCTGAGTCCCTTCTGCGTCACCGGCAGGACGAACTTCGGCCGGGCCGCCTCCTTGCGCGCGGCTTCCTCCTCGGCCTTCTTCTTCGCTGTGGCCTGCCGCTGCTTCAGGTCGATGCGCTCCTGCGTGCGGCTCGCGCGGTCGGCGAAGTCGTCGGCCTCGTGGCTGAGGTCGGCGAGCTGGCTGTCCAGCTTGCTGTTGGCGGCCACCGGCTTGACTGACGACGGATCAGCGGCGGCCTGTGTGGCCGTGTCGCTGTCCTTGCCGCTCTCCCCGATCCCTCCGACGGTCGCGGCGGCGACTCCGGCTACGCCCATCACACAGACGGAGGGGACGGCAATGGTCAGCAGCGCGGAACGCTTGGCAGGTGTACGGCGACGACCGCCCCGGCCGCCCGAGGCGCGGCGCGCGGCGGGATGGGGTTCAGGGTGGGGCACGGGGAGCGATGCGGTGGGAGCGGTGCCGTCCGAGGGGGCACCCGCTGTGTGGCCCGACTCGTCAGACAACTCGGGCTCACTGAACTCCGCGAGACCGTCCTGGTCGGCGAACGCCGCGAATTCGGCGGTGTGTTCTGGCAGGGTGGCATCCGGAAGACCGACGGCGGCGAACTGCTGGGTCGCGTGGGGAGTCGCCTCACCGACGGATGTCCAGGCGGTTGCGTCATGGGCAGCGGTGTCGTTGCCGTACGCACTAGTGCCGTATGTGCCGGTGCTGTAGAGGCCGGTGTCGTACGTACCGGTGTCGTACGGGGCGGCGGCGTCGGACGGCGCGAGCCACTGCTGGGTGGTGTCGGCGCTCTCGAACCGACCAGTGATTTTCCCGGCGTTGGAGTTCCAGGCGCTGGCATCCCACTGGCCCGTCGTGTCATACCCGGCCGTGTCCTGACCGGCTACGACCTGCGTGGGATAGCCGTAACTCTGGGGCTGGGGCTGAACCGGCCACTGGCCGGTCGGCTGATACGTCGCGTCGTATCCGAGAGTTCCGAGAGTTCCGTGGGAACCGGTGTCCCACTGGGTGGAGTCGTACTCTCCGCTGTGTCCTGCTGCGTGGGCTGCGTGGTGGTGTGCTTCGTGCGGCTGGGGGGCGTACCTGCCCGGCATATCGCCGAAAAGCGGGTCAACGGCAAAAGTACCGGTGGAGCTGGAGGCGGAGTAATCGTCGTTTCCGACATACCCGGCGTGGGTTTGCTGGTCGTTCACCAACGTCTCTCTCGCCTCGGCAGCAGGGCCCTGCGTCGGGGGCACCCCCGGTGGAAGCAGTGGCGCGACTGTACCCGGCAGTACGTGGCGGCGACAATCTTCGGCAGGTAGCGGACGCCCGGGAATCGGGCATTCGGCCGTCTTTCGAGGGGCTATGTGCACAGCCTTGGCCCGGCGTTCGGGAAGCGTTCGACGTATCAATGCCTTTTGACCGTCCTCGCTTCCTTTTCTTCCAGTCGTTCATCCACGCGTTTTCCGGCCACTGTCAGGCGACCGAGATGACGCTTTCCAGGGAACCGGTGGCGGTTTCGTCGGACGACTCGAGTGCCTCCCGGATGGCGGCGGCCACGACCGGGTGCACCGGCAGGGCGAGGTGTCCGATGCCGCTGACCCTGACATTCGTCGTGATGAGGTCGGGGTGGTCGATACAGCCGGCCTCGACCGGGATCATCAGATGGTCGAGTTCACTCCAGAAACTCACGAAACGGGTTCGGCAGCCGGGCGCGGGCCCGCGCAATTCCTCGATCACGTCCGAGTGGGGGAGCATCTGCCGGACGAGTGGGTGGGCGCTCATCAACAGAGCGATCTGGGTTCCCTCGTGCGGCGTGCCAAGGGTGACGAGCGTGCGCACCCGTCTGTCACCACCTTGTCGCTGTACGTAGTACCGGGCGATCAGGCCACCGAGGCTGTGTCCGACGATGTCGACGTCCTGGTGTCCCGTGCGGGCGCAGATCTCCTCGATGTGCTGCCCCAGCAACTCGGCCGCCGCGCGGATGTCGCAGGTCAGCAGCGAGTAGTTGAGCGACTCCGGGTGCTGCCACCCGTGCCGCAGGAGGGAACGGCGCAGCAGGACGAAGACGGAGCGGTTGTCCACGAAGCCGTGGAGCAGTACGACGGGCCGGTGCCCCTGGCCGGGAGGGGGGAGGTGCTCGACCGTGGACTCCCCGGTGCGTGGGTGCCCGAGTGGCCGCCCGTCCGGCTTACGGAGGGGGGCGCCGAGGGCTTCGACCGCGGGCGACCCTGCGGGGGGCCCGGTGTGCCCTGTCGACGCGTTTCCGTCCACGCTTCGCCTGCCCGTGGGTCCGCCGGGCGGTGCGTCCAGTGGCAGGTCGATCCGACGCTCATCCGTGATGCCGGACGGGTAGAGCAGCACATGCCCGGCCAGGATCGCGAGGTCGAGGGCCGTTGCGCGCAGTGGCACGGAGGAAAGCTGGAGCTGGCGCAGCAGCCATTGGGGGGAGAGGAAATCCGGCAGCACCTTCATGGGGGCGACCTCCCGAACCGCGTATGGAGGCGACCTTGTCCCCACACGCACTCATGGGTGCCACGGAAGAGTCCTTGGCTGACATGACGGACATGTCAGCTTCCGTGCCATCCACCGTGCAGCCGATGGTACGGGTAATGCGGCGCTCTCGCCTGCGGCTCCCGTCACGCGGCACCCGGGTGCGCCTGGGGCGGAGCAGACTTCCGGATTTCCGCCCTGACACGGGGCGTGACGCGTAGTGAATGTGTCCCATGTGTGATTTCCCCCTCCCTGGCCACCTCGAAACGGCTGGTTGCGAGATGCTGTGGATAACGTTCGTTCACGTTCGTTCGCATCGTGCATGGAGGCAGTGATGGGTGTGGTCGGTCCGATCCGCGTAGTGGTCGCCAAGCCGGGTCTCGACGGGCACGATCGCGGGGCGAAGGTCATCGCGCGTGCCCTGCGGGATGCCGGTATGGAGGTCATCTACACCGGCCTCCACCAGACGCCCGAGCAGATCGTGGGAACCGCCATTCAGGAGGACGCCGACGCGATCGGGCTCTCCATCCTGTCCGGCGCCCACAACACGCTCTTCGCGAAGGTGATTGAGCTGCTGAAGGAGCGCGACGCCGAAGACATCAAGGTCTTCGGCGGCGGGATCATCCCCGAAGCGGACATCGCACCGCTGAAGCAACTGGGCGTCGCTGAGATCTTCACCCCGGGTGCGACCACGACATCCATCGTGGACTGGGTCCACGCGAACGTACGCCAGCCCGCCGGCGCCTGACCGGCTGGTTCCCTGGTTGGTCACCTCCTGGTTGCCCTGCCTCCTGGCTGGGCGATCTCCTGGCGGCCACCCCTCTTGGCTGGGCGATTCTCCTCCTCTTGGCTGCCGCCCCTCCTGGCTGCTGCCCCCTTTCCTGGCTGGCGGCACCTCCTGACCAGCCGTCCGTCTGGCCGACCGGCAGGGACACCCGGTCGTTCGAGAGCCGGCCACAGAGTTTCGCCCGGGCTGTCCGGAGCTGCCACCGCTGGCCTGGCTGCCCGGGGGGTGCCTCTATGTCGTTCGTCAATTCCGCGCTGCCGGTTTCGGGGGTGTTGGTCTGGTTTATGCGGCGAGGGCAACGGTGGGTGTTCGGGGTTCGTAGAAGGTTCCGTCGCGGAGCATGGCGAACAGGACGCTGATGCGTTGGCGGGCGAGGCGGAGGAGGGCTTGGGTGTGGGTCTTTCCGCGGGCGCGTTGCTTGTCGTAGTAGGTCCGGGAGGCGGGATCGGCGTTCATGCAGGCGAAGGCGGACAGGAACATGGCCCGTTTGAGCTGGCGGTTTCCGCCTCGTGGGGCGTGTTCGCCGTGGATGGAGGTTCCCGACGACTTTGTTGTCGGGGCGAGGCCCGCGTAGGAGGCGAGGTGGGCGGCGGTGGGGAAGTTGGTGCCGTCGCCGACGGTGGTCAGCAGGACTGCGGCGGTCCTGACGCCGACGCCGGGCATCGAGGTCAGGACCGGGGAAAGAGGGTGGGCCTCCAGCAGGGTGTTGATCTGGGCTTCCAGGGCCCGGCGCTGTGCGTGGACGGCGGCGAGCGAGCGGGCCAGGGACGGGACCACGATGTCGAGGGTGCCGGTGCCGGGAACGGTCACGGTCTGCTCGTCCAGGGCGTCGAAGACGTCGTCGATCAGCCGGGCGGCCATGCGCGGGGCCTTGGGCCGGATGAGTTCGACGAGGCGGCGTCGGCCGGCTTTGCGCAGGGCGGCCGGGGAGCCGTGGCGTTCCAGGAGCCAGGTGACGGCCTGGTGGTCCAGGCGGGGGCCCAGGACACGCTCCAGCGACGGGTGGAACTGGGTGAGCAGGCCGCGTATCCGGTTGCTGGTGCGGGTGGCCTCGGCGGCGAGGTCCTGGTCGAAGCCGGTCAGGACGGTGAGCTCGGCGGTGATCTCGTCGGCGAGTTCGAGCGAGCGCAGGGTGTGGGGCAGGGTGCGGGCGGCATCCGCGATCACTGCCGCGTCCCTGGCGTCGGTCTTCGCCTCGCCGGGATACAGGTCAGCGATCCGGCGCATCGCGAGTCCTGGCAGGTAGGCGACTTTGCAACCGGTGTCCCGGGCGACGGCCAGGGGCAGGGCGCCGATGGAGGCGGGCTGGTCCACGATCACCAGCACCATGCCGAACTTCGTGGCCAGCTTCTCGAAGACGGCCCGCAGATTCGGCTCGCTGTTGGGCAGCTGCTTGTCGAAGACCTTCTTCCCGGCCGGGGTCAGCCCGTGTCCGTGATGGGCACTCTTGCCGACGTCCAGGCCCAGGAAGACGCCCACCTCAGTGGTGTCGAGCATCGTTGTTCTCCCTCTCCTCAAGGGGGTGTTCACGGTGCCGGCCTCGGCATGGGTGTCGTACGCGCGCATCCACGTTATGCAGACCTGCCGCCCGCGAACTGTCCGGCATTGCGCCGGACCGGGCGGTGGCCGGACCTCTCATCAGCGTCTCCGACAACACCTCCCGGGCCCGGTGACACCACCCCCCAGGTCATGCCTTCGACAGGGGGCAACAGTCATGCCGGACCCGGAGGCCAGCGGTCCCATTGCAGGACCGCGAAAAACATAACGGGGTAGCCAGGACCAGCGGGCGGCAGGCCGCAGGGACCAGCGGGCGGCAGGCCGCAAGGACCACCCGGCGCGGCAGTCAGGGCCCGCCGGTAGACGCCCAGCAAACGCCCGCCGCCCAGGGGGCGGTCTCTGCTGTCGCCCCCGCCCGCAGGTGGGCCCACCACGCAACGGGCGACGGTGATCACGCGCCCTGCACAGCGAACACCTGCCCCTGCACGGCGGCTGCGCTGGGCAGGGCCGCAGCTTTGCGGTTGCGCGCTTTGCCGTTGCGTGCTCTGGGGAGCGCGCAACGCGGTAGCACGTCAGGTCGCGTCGCGTCGTATCTGCGGCAGGTTGTGGATCACCCTTTCCCCAGAGCTCACGGGGGCGGGGTGTTCGCCCGCGGAGTCGTGCAGGGAACCGGATACGCAGCATCAAGCCGTCGGTTCCATCGCCTCTGCCAAGCGCGCCTCCCCTGTCAGTTCCTCCGCCAGTTCCCCTGCCAGTTCCGCGGCCATCGCAGCCCGGAGCTTCAACGTCGAGACCAGCCGCTGGAATGCCTCCGACCAGTAGCCGCCGGCTCCCGGTGACGCCCTCTCTGTTTCGTCCGGTAGCGCGGTGAGGATCTCAAGGCGTGGTGCTTCGGTGGGGTCCAGGCACCGTTCGGCCAGTCCCATGACGCCGCTGAAGCTCCAGGGATAACTGCCCGCATCCCGCGCGATCTCCAGCGCGTCCACCACGGCCCGGCCCAGCGGCTCCGCCCAGGGCACATCGCAGACGGCCAGCAGCTGGAACGCCTCCGACAACCCGTGCCCGGCTATGAACTCCGCTATCCAGCGAGCCCGTTCGTCGTCCGGTAGCGCGGCCAGCAGTTCGGAGCGCTCGGCGAGGGACGTCGTGCCGGGACCCGAGAGCAGCGCTCGCGACCATTCGGGGTCCCGCTGCCGCACTGCGGCCCGGCGCCATGCGGCGTGCAGTTCCTCTGCCCAGCCGTCCGCCACCGGCAGTGTGACGATCCGGTCGGGCGTGCGGCCTCGCAGCCTGGTGGTCCAGACACCGAGCGGAGTGGCCTCCACCAGTTGGCCCAGCCACCAGGACCGCTCGCCCCGTCCGGCCGGTGGGACCGCGGACACGCCGTCGCGCTGCATCGCCGCATCGCACTCGTGCGGCGCTTCGACGGAGATCCGGACCTGGTCCACGGACAGGTCCAGACTGACGCACGTCATCGCGCGGTCCGCCATCCGCCCGGCCAGCGCGGACGTGGGCAGAGCGGAGAGCAGTTCGGCCGCGGTGGAGCGGACATTGCGGCTCCGGTCGGCCAGGGCTCGCTCCAGGAAGGGCTCGTCCCCATCCGTGAGCCCGGTGCGCAACGAGTCGAGGAACATCAGCCGGTCCTCGGCTCGTTCCCTGGTCCATGTGGTGGCGAGCAGGGCGATACCAGCTGCCGGTGAATGCGCCCGTACGGAGGTGAGGAGTGCCACGCGCTCGACGAACAGGCCTTCCTCCCAGAGGCCTTGAACGGCCTCCGTGGCGGTGGGCGCGGGCAGCGCCCCGCCGCCCGACGTGCTGCGCAGCGCGAATTTCCAGTCAGGATTGAGCCGGGCGAGCCACAGTCCGCGTGCTCCGGCGAAGGCGAGTGCGTGCGGCCGCAGATCCGTACGCGCCCGAGCCGCGTCGAGCAGCGCGTCCAACTGCGAGGCCGGCGCGCGGTAGCCGTGCCGGAGAGCCGCCGCAAGCCACTGGGGCAGCAACTCGGTGAGGTCGGGTGCCGCGCCGCGCCGTCCGCCCGATCCCGGGGGCCCGGGCCGGTCGGCCAGCAGTTGAGCCAGTCTTCGTCTGGCAGGCTCGGGCGGCTCGGGCCGTGGATCGTCCGGAGCAGGGGAGGGCGGCGCGGCTGCGGCAGCGGGAAGCAGCCCTGCCCTGCGCCGTACGGTGTGGAGAGCGGCCGCGTCCAGCAGCGGAAGGTCCCCGGTCGGCGGTGGCCTGCGGTCGGTGCCGAGCAGAGCCGAGGTGACGAGCTCTTGCCAGGCGGCGGTGCGGGTGCTGGTCATCGGCCCCTCCGTGAGCGTGCATGCGTGAACGTATAGATGAATGCGGATGTGAGCGCGGTGGAGTACCCCGGCCCGACGGGCGCTCAGCCACGTTGCCGAGCCGGTCACGTCAGCCAGAGGTCACGTCCGGTCGGGCCAGGCGGGTCACGCCAGGCCACGTGAGGCCGCGTCAGACGGCGCCACGCCGTGTCACGTCAGCGGCACGGCTTCGGCGGTACCTGGCGTCCATGCCGTCAGTGGGGTGAATCCTCGGTGTCCGCACTCGCCGAACACGGTGACCGGGCTCCCACCGGACAGGGCGGTGAGCTTCCACAGCCCTGTTCTGGCCGATGCGTCCGAGGCGATGGGCAGGGCGGACTCGCCCTCGGCGTCGGCCAGTTGCCAGCCGCTGCTTCCGCCGGCACCGGGCACCGGTATGACGGAAGACAGGGTCGCCGGCCAGGAACCGAGCCAGGGGTCGTCGCGCAGGGCCTGTCCGTACGCGCGGAGGGCGGCGCCGGTCGATATCCCCTCGGGTGGGCCGTCCGACCGTCCCGGAGGGCCGAACCGCTCGCCGAGCGCGGCCCGTAGCTGACCCGAACCGGGATACGGCATCAGGTCCGCATCCAGCGTCAGGCCCACGGGCAGAGCCACCCCTGGCGCTCTGCCCGCCGCACCGAAGTCCAGCAGCTGTGCTGTTCGCCCCGACCGGCTTCCGTGCAACCAGATGCGGCGAGTGGTGAGTTTTCCGTCGGCGGAGTCCTGCTGCGAGAGAACCAGCCACCTGTCCCGGACCGGCGGGCCCTCGGCTGATACCGGCAGACCGACGCGGGTACGGACCGTCGTGGCCAGCGCCTCCGGCAGCAGCTCACGTCCGAGCCAGGCCCTGTCCAGCAGATGCAGCATCGCGCACTCCTCCAGCAGGCGCACCGGCCAGCCCTGGCCGGACGACGGAATGGCGGACAACTCCCGTACACGGGAGGCAAGTCCGGGAGCCTGTGCGTCGACCATGCGGGCCGCTGTCTCCTCCCACAGCGCATACCCTGCCTGCTCCGCCCCCGCCAGACCTCTCCGCAGCAGGTCGTCGAGGCGCTGTTCCAGCTCCGTGGCGCCCGCGGTGACCCGCTCGGCGCGGCGCTCCGCCCGCCGCCTGGCCGCTTCGGGATCCACCGCCTTCCCAGGACCGGAACCAGGACCACCCGCCGAACGGTCCTCAGGCCGGTCCGCCCTGCGGCCTTGGATCCACTCGCCGGCCCACTCCGGCGGCGTCGGTGTGTCTTTCACCGCCTCGTCCGCAGCCGCCCAGAGCAGCAGCAGACCCAGCGCGTGCTTGCACGGAAACTTCCGGCTGGGGCAACTGCACTTGTACGCCACCCCCGCTGTGTCGACGACTGTCCGGTACGGCTTGCCACCGCTCCCGCTGCACAGCCCCCACACGGCGCCCGAGCCGTCCGACCACCCCGCTTCCGACCACGACCCGGACGATGCGCCGAGCCTGCTCCCCGCCTTGCGTGACGCCGCGTCAGGAGCCAGTGCCAGTACTTGGTCCGCAGACCAGCGCACCGCCTGCCGAACCTCCTGCAGAACCCCCTGCTGATTCATGGCTCCGAAGGTACGTGCCGCCACTGACAAACGGCCGTGAGCTGCGGAGACGGCCGATTGTCAGTGCCATGGTGCACGGTGGTGACCACATCCGGTCGAACGATCTGGAGGGGGATCCATGACCACGTCCGAAAACCCTGGTGCAGAGGTTCTGAGGCCGCACGCCGAGGACGCATTCGCCCACGAACTCACGGCACTTGCCGCTGCGGACGACCGTCCGCGCCCCGAGCGCTGGAAGCTCTCGCCGTGGGCCGTGGCCACCTACCTCCAGGGCGGCACGCTGGCGGACGGCACGGTGATCACCCCCAAATACGTCGGACCGCGCCGCATCGTCGAAGTCGCTGTAACCACGCTCGCGACCGACCGTGCGCTGCTGCTGCTCGGGGTCCCCGGCACCGCCAAGACCTGGGTCTCCGAGCACCTCGCGGCGGCCGTGAGCGGGGACTCGACCCTGCTCGTCCAGGGCACGGCGGGGACCCCCGAGGAAGCGATCAGATACGGCTGGAACTACGCGCAGCTGCTGGCCCATGGACCCAGCCGTGACGCCCTGGTGCCCAGCCCCGTCATGCGGGCCATGGCGGAGGGCATGACCGCACGCGTCGAGGAACTGACCCGGATCCCCGCCGATGTGCAGGACACCCTGATCACGATCCTGTCCGAAAAGATGCTGCCCATCCCGGAGCTGGGCGAGGAGACGCAGGCAGTCCGCGGATTCAATCTGATCGCCACGGCCAACGACCGCGACCGCGGAGTCAATGAGCTGTCCAGTGCGCTGCGCCGACGATTCAACACGGTGGTTCTGCCGCTGCCTTCCACCGCTGATGCGGAGGTCGACATCGTCTCAAGGCGCGTCGATCAGATCGGCCGTTCGCTCGATCTTCCTGCCGCGCCCGAAGGGATGGACGAGATCCGCCGGGTGGTGACCGTCTTCCGTGAGTTGCGCGGTGGGGTCACCGCTGACGGGCGGACAAAGGTCAAGTCCCCGTCGGGCACTCTCTCCACAGCCGAGGCGATCTCCGTCGTCACCAACGGGCTTGCGCTGGCAGCGCACTTCGGCGACGGGGTGCTCCGGTCGGCCGATGTCGCCGCCGGTCTGCTGGGCGCGGTCGTACGCGATCCGGCGGCCGACCGGGTTGTCTGGCAGGAGTATCTGGAGACCGTGGTGCGGGAACGGGACGGCTGGAAGGACTTCTACCGGGCCTGCCGGGAGGTCTCGGTATGACCGGCTCCACGGCTTGTCCCGTCTCCGGGGCGCCCTCGGTGCGGCAGTCCGCACCGTCCGGGCAGGGCGCTCCTTCGGCCCCCGTCACACCGTCCGCGCCCGCCACGTGCTCTGTGGCGGCCGATCCTCTGCTGCTCGGTGTGCGGCACCACGGCCCCGGTTCGGCCCGTGCCGTGCTGGCCGCGCTGGACGCCGTGGGACCCGACGCCGTGCTGATCGAGGGGCCACCCGAGGGCGACGCCTTGCTGCCGCTCGCCGCGGACACGGAGATGAGGCCACCCGTCGCACTGCTCGCCCATGTGGTGGGCGATCCGGGCCGGGCGGCATTCTGGCCCCTGGCGGAGTTCTCGCCGGAGTGGGTGGCGATCCGCTGGTCACAGCGCCACGGGGTGCCGGTCCGATTCATCGATCTGCCTGCGGCGCACTCCCTTGCGATGGCCGAGGAGGAACCCGGGGAGCAGTCCGCCTCGGAGCCCGGCGAGGGGGCGGAGGGGGAGGCCGGACACGCCGGAGACAGCGGGCCCCTGCGGTCTCCTGCTGCGGTACGGATCGACCCGATCGGCGTGCTGGCCGAAACCGCCGGGTACGACGACGCCGAGCGCTGGTGGGAAGACGTCGTCGAGCACCGGGGCCCCAGCCGCCCCAGCCGCCTCAGTGGTCCCGGCGGTCCCGGCGATGCCGGCGGTCCTGGCGATGACGGCTCGGGGAAGGACCCCCTCGCGCCGTTCGCCGCACTCGCCGAAGCCATGGAGGTCCTCCGCGAGACCTACGGCGACGCGGGATTTCCCCGGGACCGGGTGCGCGAGGCCTTCATGAGGATCCAACTGCGTGCGGCCCGGAAGGAATTCAGCGGCCCGGTCGCGGTGGTCTGCGGCGCCTGGCACGTCCCTGCCCTGACTGTGAAGACCACCGTTGCGGCTGACCGTGCCCTGCTCAACTCGCTGCCCAAGGTGAAGGCCGAGACGACCTGGGTGCCCTGGACGCACCGGAGGCTCGCCCGGCACAGCGGATACGGAGCCGGAATCGAGTCGCCCGGCTGGTACGGGCATCTGTTCAGTGCCGACGACCGCCCGGTGGAGCGCTGGATGACCAAGGTCGCCCGGCTGCTGCGGGACGAGGACCGGATGGTCTCCTCCGCCCATGTCATCGAAGCGGTGCGGCTCGCGGGGACACTCGCCGCCCTGCGCGGGCGCCCGCTGCCCGGGCTGACGGAGACGACCGATGCCGTGAGGGCGGTAATGTGCGAAGGCTCCGACGTACCGCTCATGCTCGTCCAGGAGCGGCTGGTAGTCGGCGAGGAGCTCGGAGAGGTCCCGGACGCCGCCCCTGCCGTGCCGCTCCAGCGCGATCTGACCCGGGCCCAGCGCACGCTGCGGCTCAGACCGGAGGCAGTGGATCGGGACCTGGACCTCGATCTGCGCAAGGAGACCGACGCTGCACGGTCCCGGCTGTTGCACCGGTTGAGGCTTCTCGGGGTCGGCTGGGGTGAGCCGGGCCGGGGCCGGGCGAGTACGGGCACCTTCCGGGAGAGCTGGCGGCTCCGCTGGGAGCCGGAGCTGTCCCTGCGGATCGCGGAGGCCGGGATGTGGGGTACGACCGTGCTCTCCGCCGCCACCGCCAGAGCCGAGTCGCAGGCCGTGTCCGCGACCGCGCTCGCCTCCGTCACCGCACTGGCCGAGCAGTGCCTGCTGGCTGAACTGCCCGATGCGCTCCCGGTGGTGATGCAGGTCCTGGCCGACCGCGCCGCGCTCGACACCGACGTCGGCCATCTCGCCGGTGCGCTGCCCGCGCTGGCCCGTTCGCTGCGGTACGGAGATGTGCGCTCCACGGGTACGGCGGCGCTCGGCGAGGTCGCCGCGGGCCTGGCCGAGCGGATCTGCGTCGGTCTGCCGCCGGCCTGTACGGGACTGGATACGGATGGCGCGAACGAGATGCGGGGCCATCTGGAGGGGGTCCATACCGCGATCGGACTGCTGCCGGATGCCGCAGGGCTGCGTGAGCGGTGGAGCGAGGTGCTGCGCAGACTGTCCGGACGGGACTCCGTCGCCGGGCTGATACGCGGGCGGGCCGTCCGACTCCTGCTCGACGACGGACAGCTTGCCGAGGACGAGACAGCCCGGCTGATGGGCCTCGCTCTGTCACCGGGTGCGCCGCCCGCTGATGCGGCCGCCTGGATCGAGGGCTTCGTGGGCGGGGCGTCCGGGGCGGGGACGCTCCTGGTCCACGACGAGCGGTTGCTCGGGCTGGTCGACGCATGGCTGGCGGGTGTGGCGCCGGAGGCGTTCACCGGCGTACTGCCGTTGCTGCGCCGTACGTTCTCGGCGTACGAGCCGGGGGCACGCCGCACGCTCGGCGAGCTCGTCAGGCGCGGCACTGGGACAGGTGGGGCCAGTGTGGCTGGTGGAGCCAGGGGGGCCCGTGGTGGGGGTGCGGCCGGTGGAGGGCCGGGCGGCCGGGCTGAGGAGTCGGCGCCCGGGTTCGGGGCCGCGCTCGACGCGGAGGGTGCGGACGCGGTCCTGCCGGTACTGCGGCTGCTCATCGGGGGCGGTGGGTCCGCTGTCCGCTGACGGCCCGCCGGCCGGATGGGACCGGAGCTGTGGGAGCGATGGGACCGGCCATGGTGGTGGCGGGCCGGGTGCTGACCGCTGGGGCGAGTGCGGACCGGCTGCTGATGGTCTCTGTGTTGATGGGCCCTGTGGGGGTGGTCCCCGTGCTGCTGGTCCCTGTTGTCGTAGTGGTCCCCCGTGCTGATGGTGATTGCGCTGGGGGTCACTGCGCCGATGGGCTGGACGGTGATGTCTGTGGCAGGAGGAGGTGCAACAGCGGTTGCGGCAGGGGCAGCGGTTGCGGTTGCAGTGATGTGGGGCCGGGAAACGACGGCCGAGGCGTTGAAAGCCCGGGCGTCAACGATCTGATGAGGGCGGGCGGATGAACGGGGTGGATGAACGGCTGCGGCGCTGGCGGCTCGTTCTCGGGGGCGATGCGGCAGAGACCACCGGGGTCTCACTCGGAGGCCGGGACGCAGCGATGGACGCGGCGCTCAGTGCGCTGTACGGCAAGGGAAAGAAGGGAGGCGGGCGCAGCGGCGACCGGCCGGCGGGGCTCGGGGCCTCCGCGCCGTCCGTCGCGCGCTGGCTGGGCGACATCCGTACGTACTTTCCGAGCTCCGTCGTCCAGGTGATGCAGCGCGACGCCATCGAACGGATCGGTCTGTCGGCGCTGTTGCTGGAGCCGGAGATGCTGGAAGCCGTCGAGGCGGACGTGCACCTGGTCGGGACGCTGCTCTCGCTCAACAAAGCGATGCCCGAAACGACCCGGGAGACAGCGCGCACCGTGGTCCGCAAGGTGGTCGACGAGTTGGAGAAGCGGCTCGCGACGAGGACCCGGGCCACCGTCACCGGGGCACTGGACCGTTCCGCGAGGATCAGCAGACCGCGCCACCGGGACATCGACTGGGGCCGCACCATCCGCGCCAACTTGAAGAACTATCTGCCCGAGTACGGCACGGTCGTTCCGGAGCGGCTCATCGGCTACGGTCACGCCGCACAGTCGGTGAAGAAGGACGTCATCCTCTGCGTCGACCAGTCGGGCTCGATGGCCGCCTCGGTGGTCTATGCGTCGGTGTTCGGCGCGGTTCTCGCTTCGATGCGGTCCATCTCCACCCGCCTCGTTGTCTTCGACACGGCCGTTGTCGATCTGACGGATCAAATCGATGATCCGGTCGATGTCCTCTTCGGTACGCAACTCGGCGGTGGTACCGACATCAACCGGGCTCTGGCGTACTGCCAGTCGCAGATCACCCGGCCGACCGACACGGTCGTCGTCCTGATCAGCGACCTCTACGAGGGAGGCATACGGGAAGAAATGCTGAAGCGGGTCGCGGCGATGAAGGCGTCGGGCACCCAGTTCGTCACGCTGCTCGCTCTGTCCGACGAGGGAGCGCCCGCGTACGACCACGCCCACGCGGAGGCGCTGGCCGCTCTGGGAGCACCCGTGTTCGCCTGTACGCCCGACCTCTTCCCGGACGTCATGGCGGCGGCGATCGAGCGAAGGGCCCTGCCCATACCGGACATGGCGCCGCATCAGTGACAGGGGCTTGCGCGACCCCCTGATGCTTGTGCAAACATCGTTCCGTCACCCATAGAGGGGACCGTTCTGGTTGTTCGGGGTGTTCTGGCGCCCGGCCGGTAGGACTACGCCTGAACGAGAACGCACTGGCAAGTACATCCACGTACGCCTGTACAAGCGAAGGCCGTTGCTCATCCTGAATTCCGCCGCTGCTCCCCTTCCCGCAGCCCCGCGCGCCGTGCGCATGGTGGCGGGACGGCACTCGGTCCAGGTGATGCTGTTTCTCGGCGGCCTGCTCGCACTCGGCTTCCTGTGCGGGGGCCAGGCGCACGCGGCCGACCCGCCAGGGACAACCGCACCCGTGGCACGGAACAGCGCAACTGCGCCTGAGGCGAAGGCCAGTGACGGTGCGGTCGGCGCCGAGGGCCGGCGCGCGACCCATCAGGCCGGACAGCAGGTACGAGCCGGTGCACATCGGGCGCGAACCGATGCGGATACGGCCGCCGCTCCAAGCCAGGCCCAGGGCCCAGCTCCAGCCCGGGCGGGCGTCCCGGCTCCGTACCCAGTGCCGGCGTCCGCGTCCGTGTCTGACGTGGGGCGGTTCGCCGAGCCGGCGGTCCGGCCGGCCCGACAGCTGACCGGGGCGCTGGAGTCCGCCGTACCGATGTGGACGAGTGAGCGTCCACCGGCGTCCACCGCCCCGGAGCTGTCGAGGCACACGGCCCCTGAGCGGCAGGTCGCGGAGTGGGCTACTGCTCACCACCGGGCGGTAGCTGTCGGTCAGCGGTCCGGGTCCGATCGGCGCGGGGTGGTCTCGGGCCCGGTTCGGAACTCGGCGGCCGCGATGTACTCGTACCGCGAGATCAGGGAGCCGGGTCCCGGGGTCCGTTGTGGGGATCTGCCGGGGCAGCAGCTTTGTGGCCTCAGGGTCCCCCTGGGTCTGACGGGTCCCGCCAGACAGACCGCTGAGGGGTCCGGATCGGGCGGCGTCGCGCTCTGTGCGGCACCCGACGGTAGCGGCGCCAGGTTCGCGCTGCTACGCGGCGCAGCGCTGCCCGACGCCGGTGCGCCCACCCGCGAGAGAGCACGCGAAATCCTCGAATTCCCCGGATAGGGCAGGCCGTTCCCGCCTTGTACCTGCCGCGCGGGGGCGGAACAGGTCTGCCCGCCAGCCGGAGACCTCCGGTTTCCGGACCGTCGAATTCGAAGGATCTGACACCAGCATGAACAAGAACATCCGTCGTTCCATAGCTGTCGCTGCCACCGCATCCGGGGCGTGGGCGTTGGGCGCAGCGGCTGCCGGCGCGGCCGAACTGCCCGTGTCCGTACCGCACACGGCGCCTGACGCTGCCCCCGACATCACAGCCGACATCACAGCCGACATCCGGGGTGTCGAAGGTCAGGATGTTGAAGGCGCAGTCGGTCACGCCAAGGACATCGCTCACGCGGGACACGTGACCGATGTGGACCACATCGCTCATGCCGCCTCTCACGTCGCTCATGTCGCGCAGGCCGCTCACGTTGCACACGGCCTGCGCGTCGTTCACGCCGCGCATGTCGTTCACGCCGCTCACGCCGTCACGGGTGTGGTGAACAGCGGCTCGGAGGCAGCGGTGGATTCTGTCGCCTCCTCCCTCCCCTCTGCCCCCTCCGCCTCGTCCGTCGATGAGATCGGGGTCGACGGGGGCGAAGGTGTTGACGCGATCGACTACCTCTTCGGTCCGATCGACCAGATTCCCGGGTACTCCGAGGCCGCCGGCCAGGTCATCGGCCAGGCCACCGATGCGATCGGCACGGCCCGCGACCTCACGGCCCGCGACCTCACGGCCCACGACATCCCGGCCCACGACCTCATGGCCCACGGCGCAGCGGTACCGATGGGAGGCACAGTCACCGAATCCATTCCGCCGACCGCCCAGGTGCAGGTGAAGCCCTTGGCCCAGAGCATGGCCCAGAGCGCGGCCCGGACCGCGACCCGGAGCTCTGTCCACAGCCTCGGCACCACGGTGGCCCGGCACGCGCGTCCGGTGGTCGGACACGCTGTTTCCGGTGCGTCAGCCGCTGTGGAATCGGTCACCCCGGGCGACTTGGCGGACGCGCTCACCACCGGCGCTTCGCCGCTCTCCTGACCGCTCCCTGAGCGCGTCGGCGCAGCTCACCGGGCGGTTCCTCAGTGCAGGGGGGCCGCCCGGTCCGCGCCGGGGGCCTGTGACCGTAATCACCGCGCAGGTGTGATCTGCGATTTAGGGACCCGGCACCCACGGGGATAACCTGCGAGACGGACATGCCGCGTACTCGGACACCGTCTACGCCTCCCTAGTGACAGCGCAGTCACGTTGCCCTTCGCGGCACGCCCACGCAGACAAGTAACCGCGATCACTACTGCGACGACGATTTAAAGCAAAGGGAGACGGACGCGCGTGGACCTGTTCGAGTACCAGGCGAGGGACCTCTTCGCCAAGCACGGTGTACCGGTGCTGGCCGGTGAAGTCATCGACACGCCTGAGGCGGCGCGCGAGGTGACCGAGCGTCTGGGCGGCAAGGCCGTCGTCAAGGCGCAGGTCAAGGTCGGCGGCCGTGGCAAGGCCGGCGGCGTGAAGCTTGCCTCCGACCCGGCCGACGCCGTGGCGAAGGCCGACGCCATTCTGGGCATGGACATCAAGGGCCACACGGTCCAGAGGGTCATGCTGGCCGAGACAGCGGACATCGCGGAGGAGTACTACGTCTCCTTCCTCCTCGACCGCACCAACCGCACCTTCCTCGCCATGGCCTCCGTCGAGGGCGGCGTGGAGATCGAGGTCGTCGCGGAGGAGAACCCCGACGCGCTGGCCAAGATCCCGGTCGACGCCAACGAGGGCTGCACCCCGGAGAAGGCCGCCGAGATCGTTGCTGCGGCGAAGTTCCCGGCCGAGATCGCCGGCCAGGTCGCCGACGTGTTGCAGAAGCTGTGGACCGTCTTCATCAAGGAGGACGCGCTCCTCGTTGAGGTCAACCCGCTGATCAAGTCCGGCGACGGCAAGATCATCGCCCTTGACGGCAAGGTCTCGCTCGACGAGAACGCCGACTTCCGCCAGCCCGACCACGAGGCTCTCGAGGACAAGGCAGCAGCCAACCCGCTCGAGGCTGCTGCCAAGGCCAAGAACCTCAACTACGTCAAGCTCGACGGTGAGGTCGGCATCATCGGCAACGGCGCGGGGCTCGTCATGAGCACCCTCGACGTCGTCGCGTACGCCGGTGAGAAGCACAGCAACGTGAAGCCCGCCAACTTCCTCGACATCGGTGGCGGCGCCTCCGCCGAGGTCATGGCGAACGGCCTGGAGATCATCCTCGGCGACCCGGACGTCAAGTCCGTGTTCGTCAACGTCTTCGGCGGTATCACCGCGTGCGACGAGGTCGCCAACGGCATCGTGCAGGCGCTTGAGCTCCTCAAGTCGAAGGGCGAGGCGGTCACCAAGCCGCTGGTCGTCCGCCTCGACGGCAACAACGCGGAGCTGGGTCGCAAGATCCTGTCGGACGCCAACCACCCGCTCGTGCAGCGTGTGGACACCATGGACGGCGCGGCCGACAAGGCCGCCGAGCTCGCGGCTGCGAAGTAAGGGAACAGGTCACCAACACCATGGCTATTTTCCTGACCAAGGAAAGCAAGGTCATCGTCCAGGGGATGACCGGCGCCACCGGCATGAAGCACACCAAGCTCATGCTCGCTGACGGCACCAACATCGTCGGCGGCGTCAACCCCCGCAAGGCAGGCACCTCGGTCGAGTTCGACGTCCCCCAAGGCCCTGATGGCCAGGGAGGTGCCCGCATCGACGTCCCCGTGTTCGGCACGGTCGCCGAGGCCATCGAGAAGACCGGCGCAGACGTCTCGGTCCTCTTCGTGCCGCCGGCCTTCTCGAAGGCCGCCGTCGTCGAGGCCATCGACGCCGAGATCCCGCTCGCCGTCGTCATCACCGAGGGCATCGCCGTCCACGACTCGGCCGCGTTCTACGCGTACGCCAAGTCCAAGGGCGACAAGACCCGGATCATCGGCCCGAACTGCCCCGGCCTGATCACCCCCGGTCAGTCCAACGCCGGCATCATCCCGGGTGACATCACCAAGCCCGGCCGTATCGGTCTCGTCTCCAAGTCGGGCACGCTGACCTACCAGATGATGTACGAGCTGCGCGACATCGGCTTCTCGTCTGCCGTCGGCATCGGTGGCGACCCGGTCATCGGTACGACGCACATCGACGCCCTCGCGGCGTTCGAGGCGGACCCCGAGACCGACCTCATCGTGATGATCGGTGAGATCGGTGGCGACGCCGAGGAGCGTGCGGCCGACTACATCGCGAAGAACGTGACGAAGCCGGTCGTCGGCTACGTCGCGGGCTTCACGGCGCCCGAGGGCAAGACCATGGGCCACGCCGGCGCCATCGTCTCCGGCTCCTCCGGCACCGCCCAGGCGAAGAAGGAAGCGCTCGAGGCTGCGGGTGTCAAGGTCGGCAAGACGCCGACCGAGACGGCCAAGCTCGCCCGGGCGATCCTCGCCGGCGCGTAGCGGACCCGGCTCTTCCAGCAGTTCCAGTACTGACAGCAGTTCCAGTACTGACAGCGGTTCCAGTACTGACGGCGGTTCCAGTACTGACAGTCCCAGCACTGCGAAGCGGGCCCGTTCCTCCTGGTTTCAGGGGGTACGGGCCCGCTCTCGTGTTTGCGCGACAGAGCGCTTCTGGCTGGACTTGGCCGAGCGGGAGCCCGGGACGGGTCGGCTCCGGGCTAGCGCAGTTGCGGTACCAGGCGTTCCGGGCCGTTCGCCGGGACGGCCCGGAGTCGCTGGTGCAGCTTCTTGTCCTCGGCGGTCAGCCGCTGCGGGCCCCCTCGCGGCGGGACACCCTCCACGCGTTGCGGCGGGCCGGTCGGCCGTGCGTAATGGGTCGGGGCCGTGGCCAGGGTGAACGCCGTCAGGGCCGTGAGCAGAACGGCGCAGCCTATGGTGAACCGCGTCCAGAACCGGGTCCGCCGCTCGCTCCCCGTCCGTACCGTGCGGGGCTCCGGGAGGGTGACTCCGGGGCCGGCCAGGGTGAGGGGGCCCAGCTGTTCCTGGAGCAGCCCGGGTTCTTCCAGATCGGGCAGGGCGCGGGCCACGGCGGCCCGCGCGTACAGGAGCCGGTTCGCGGCCGCCGGTGTGCTCGCCTCTGTCTCGGCCGCGGTCTCGGGGAGGTCGAGGCCGAGCCCGTCGTAGAGCAGCAGGGTGCGCCGGTAGGCGGGCGGGAGGCGGAGTACGGCGTCCCGCAGCGGCAGCTCTGCGGGATCGGTGGCCCGGCGGTCTCGACGGCTGCGCCTGCGGTTCGGCCGGTGCCAGGGCGACATCGCGTACTCGTACGCCGCAGCGCGTACCCAGCCCGCCGGGTCGCGGTCCGTCGCGACCTCCGGCCACATCTGCCACGCCAGGTGGAACGCGCGCTCGACCGACTCCCTGGCGAGCCGGTGGCGGCCGGTGAGCAGATACGTCTGGTGTACGAGCCCGGGCGCGGCCCGCGCGTAGAGCATGTCGAAGGCCTCGGCGGGGGTGACATCGGGCGGCTGTTCGGGGTCCGGTGAGACGTCGGCTGCGGCCTGCGGGGCTCCAGAACCCTGTGCTTCCTGTGCTTCCTGTCCTGCTTCCTTCTCTTCCTCTGCTCCCTGCGTTCCCTGTGCTTTCGGTACTTCCTGTGTTGTTTGTTCCGCTGGCGCCTCCGGCGGGTCCGGTGCGGGTGCCGCTTCTGGTGGTGCTGCTGCTTCGCGCCGGTCCTCTGCTGCCTGCCCGACGCTCGGTGACTTCGCCTCGCGCCGTGCTCGGCGCCGCTTCTTCGGGGAGCGCAGTTCCGTCATGAGGTGCCCCCGGCGCTGCTCACGGCGCTGCTCATGGCCGGATACGAGTCCGAAAAGTACATAAAACGTATATTGAGTGACACGACCGGTCTTTGCCTGTTACGCGGCGAAAGCGCGTGTCGTTGGCAGCATGGCCCGCGTGACCCAGATGACCGCCCGCCGTCCGTCGCTCGCCCCCGTGCGGAGCCGATCCGCCGTGCTGGCCGACTGCGTGCTGCGAGGCGTGCTCGCGGCGGCGCTCGGACTCGGCTCGCTCACCGTGCTGGTGATGCTGCTGTGGATCAGCTCGCCCTATCCCGACAGCGGGCCGGGCGGTGCACTGCATGTCACCGCCGCGCTGTGGCTGCTGGCCCATGGCACGGAGCTGACCAGGCAGGACACCGCTTCCGGTGTGCCTGCCCCGCTGGGCGTGGTGCCGATGTTGCTGGTCGTCCTGCCCGTCTGGCTGGTCCAGCGGGCCGCGCGTGACGCGCTCGACCCCGCGAACGGCCGCCCAGGGCCATCGGTGCCGGGCGCTCTGTGCGCGGTGCCCGGTGGCTATCTGCTGGTGGCCGCCGCTGTCACGGCGTACGCGTCGGGCGGGCCGCTTTCCGTCGTACCGCTGAGCGCGCTGTGGCATCTGCCACTCGTCGCCGGTGCCGCGGCCGCGGTGGGCGTGTGGCGGGCGCGCGTCTTCCCGCGCGAGCCGTTCAGCGGCTGGGGGCGTATGCGGGTGCCCGGTGGCAGGGTGCTTTCCGCCGACGTACGCCGCGCCCTCGCGCATCGGGTGCCGACCGCCCTCCGGGCCGGTGCCGCCGGGGCCGCGGTGCTGGCCGGCGGGGGCGCGCTGCTGGTCGGCGGTTCGCTGGTGTGGCACGGGGGCGCCGCGCAGGAGTCGTTCCTGCGGCTGACCGGCGCGTCGTCGGGGCGCTTCACGGTCCTGCTGCTGGCCGTCGCGCTCGTACCGAACGCGGCGCTGTGGGGTGCTTCGTACGCGCTCGGTCCCGGCTTCACCCTCGGCACCGGTTCCGCTGTGACGCCACTCATGGTGACCGGCAACGCCGCGCTGCCCTACTTCCCGCTGTTGGCCGCTCTGCCGGGCCCCGGAGGCGGTTCACCGCTGAACTGGGCTGTCGTGGGTGTGCCGCTGGCTGCTGGTGCCGTCGTCGGCTGGTTCGTGACCCGGGTACGGGAGGACGACCGGGCCGGCACCCTCGGCGTGACCGTGCTCATGGTGCTGTCGGCGGCTGTCGTCTGTGCGGCGGCCATGGCCGTTCTGGCTGCGCTGTCCGGCGGCCCGCTCGGCACCGGGAGGCTGACGTCCTTCGGCCCGGTGTGGTGGCAGACGAGCGTGGCCACCCTCGCCTGGACCCTGGGGGCGGGACTACCAGCGGCACTGCTCCGGCGCTGGTGGGCGCTGCGGAGCAGCAGGGCCGCCCTGGTGATGTCCGCCGTGGACGTCGCGGTGCCGGTGAACGCCCCGACCCCTGCGAAAGCCCCGGCTCCTGTCAACGCTCCTGTGCAAGTTCCGGCCGTGGCGGAACCGGAGGCGTACGACAGCGGGGACGACAGCAGGAAGGGCGACGGAGCGGACAGCGGAGCAGGGGTGGGGAGGTGGGCTGCGCTGCGGGCGTACTCCGGGAGGCTGTTGGCGAAGTTCCCCCTCACGGATGAGCAGGACAGACGCTCGTCATCCGTGCCGGCCGAACCCGTGCCGGCCGAATCCGTGCTGTCCGAGTCCCTGCCGACCGAATCCGTGCCGATCGAATCCGTGCCGACTGATGTGCTGACCGAATCTCCCGCGTCTCCGGATTCTCCCGCGTCATCACTCTCGTCCGGGGAGGCGGCAGAACCCCGAGAGACCGGAGAGACCGGAGAGGCCCGAGATACCGGAGATACCGGCGAGGCCGAGGGGCCCATGGGCTCGGACTCCGGGGAAGATGCCGGGGCGGCTGAGAGTGCCGCCGACAGCAAGAGCAAGAGCGGCCTTCCGTCCCAGCCGGCCGGGGCCGGGCCCGACATCTGGCCGCCGATGCGCTACGCCGACGAGGACTGACGCTGCCTGCCCGCCCCCTCACCTGGCTGCTTCCGCTGCTTCTGGCTCTACTTCTGCGTGCCGAGAACCGGAACCAGCGAGGGCGGCAGCTTCTTGTTGCAGGCGAGCTGGCCCTGCTTCGTCAGTGCGTCGTTCACGCAGGTGTAGTAGTCCCGGTACGTCAGCTGCGCCGAGAACGTGAGGATCACGATCAGCAGCGCGAGCCCCGCGGTCACCAGGCCGCTCACCGCAGCGGTGATCTGCTGCTTCGAGGAGGAGGCCGTCGCACCGGCATACGGACGCGCGTACGGGCCGGGAGCAGGCGGAGCCGTCGGTGCCGGGGGAACGCCCGGGCCCGGCGGCGGCCCGTCGGTCGGTGCGGCCGGGTGCTGCGGCGTCGCCCCGGCCGCGGCGCCCTTGCTGCCGCCGGACTCCGGCTGCGGCTTCGCACGCAGGGCGCTGATGCCCCAGTACAGCGCGAGCGCGCCGAGGAGCAGTCCGATCTCGGGCAGGTTGAAGAGGGCGAAGAAGAAGGCCCACATTCCGGCGAGCAGCGCGTAGCGCGCCCGGCGCTGAGCCGGGTCCTTGGGGTCCCAGCGCAGGCTCGGACCGGGACCGCCCTGGCCGCCGTTCCGCCCGCCGCCCGGACCGTTGGGCCCGCCCGCCGGCCGCTGGGGACCGCCGCCGAACCCGCCGTCGTGACGGCCAGGCTGAACCGGGCTCCACTGGCTCCCCCGGTCGGGAGACGACGGCGACGGGGGCGAGTCGTCCCCGTCGTTTCCGCCACCGCTCCCTTGACCGCTCCCGTCACCGTTTCCGCCGTCGTGGCCGTCGCCGCCCGCCGGATACTGCGGCTGCCGGGGCCGCCACGGCTGCTCCGGCCGGTCCGCGGGTGGCGGCGCGAACGGGTTGTCGTCGTCGGGCTCCGTCGAAGAGGGCCGGCGCTCCCGCAGCAGCAGTGAACCCTGCCCGTGCAGCGGGGTGCGGAGAGTCGCGCGGTGGCGTCGGTCCTGCATCTGGTGAACGTCTTCCCCTCATCCGGTTCCTGCCCGGGAGACAGGTCCTGTCCCCAGACGCTACCTCTCGGCCGTGCCCCCGTCCCGTGGGGGCCATTCGGTGTGCCGGTATCGTTGCCGACGGTCGGCGCGTTCGTAGAGTTCCCCGTATCGGGGGATGCGTTCTATTCGTACGACCGCACAAGTCGTATCCAGAAAGGGCCCCGCTGTGGCCTCCCCGTCCTCTCCCGCCCGCCTGGTCGTGCTGGTCTCCGGTTCCGGAACCAATCTGCAGGCCCTGCTCGACGCGATCGCCGGTGATCCGGTCGCCTACGGAGCCGAAATCATCGCGGTCGGCGCTGACCGCGACGGCATCGCCGGACTCGACCGCGCCCGCGACGCGGGGCTGCCGACCTTCGTCTGCAAGGTGAAGGAGTACGCGGACCGCGCCGCGTGGGACGCGGCGCTGGCCGAGGCCACCGCCGCCTACGCACCCGACCTGGTCGTGTCGGCCGGTTTCATGAAGATCCTGGGGAAGCAGTTCCTCGCGGCCTTCGGCGGCCGGACCGTCAATACGCATCCGGCGCTGCTGCCCGCGTTCCCCGGCGCCCACGGAGTGCGCGACGCGCTCGCGTACGGGGTCAGGGTCACCGGCTGCACCGTCCACTTCGTCGACGACGGCGTCGACACCGGACCGATCATCGCGCAGGGTGTGGTCGAGATCCGGGAGCAGGACGACGAAAGCGCTCTTCACGAGCGCATCAAGGAAGTCGAGCGGAAGCTGCTCGTCGATGTCGTGGGGCGTCTGGCCCGTAACGGCTACCGCATTGAGGGACGAAAGGTTCAGGTCGGTGCACACCGAGAACACGGACACCGTTAAGCCCATCCGGCGCGCGCTCGTCAGCGTCTACGACAAGTCGGGTCTGGAGGAGCTGGCCCTCGGGCTGCACGAGGCGGGCGTCACGCTCGTCTCCACCGGATCCACCGCGGCCAAGATCGCCGCTGCCGGCGTGCCGGTCACCAAGGTGGAAGAGCTCACCGGTTTCCCGGAGTGCCTCGACGGCCGGGTCAAGACGCTGCACCCCCGTGTGCACGCCGGGATCCTCGCCGATCTGCGCCTTGAGGACCACCGCAGGCAGCTCGCCGAGCTGGAGGTGGAGCCCTTCGACCTGGTCGTGGTGAACCTCTACCCCTTCACCGAGACCGTCGCGTCCGGGGCCACGCCCGACGAGTGCGTCGAGCAGATCGACATCGGCGGCCCCTCGATGGTCCGGGCCGCGGCCAAGAACCACCCGTCGGTGGCCGTCGTCACCAGCCCGGAGCGGTACACGGACGTCCTCACCGCCGTCCGCGGCGGCGGCTTCGACCTGACCGCCCGCAAGCGGCTCGCGGCCGAGGCGTTCCGGCACACCGCCGCGTACGACGTGGCGGTCGCCGGCTGGTTCGCCGACGACTACGCGGCGGCCGACGACAGCGGCTTCCCCGAGTTCCTCGGCGCGACGTACCAGCGCGGAAACGTCCTGCGCTACGGCGAGAACCCGCACCAGGGCGCCGCGCTGTACGTCTCCGGTACGGGCGGCCTCGCCCAGGCCGAGCAGCTGCACGGCAAGGAGATGTCGTACAACAACTACACGGACACCGACGCCGCGCGCCGGGCCGCGTACGACCACACCGAGCCCTGCGTGGCGATCATCAAGCACGCCAATCCGTGCGGCATCGCGATCGGCGCCGACCTGGCGGAGGCGCACCGCAAGGCGCACGCCTGTGACCCGGTGTCCGCGTACGGCGGTGTGATCGCGGTCAACCGTCCGGTCACCGTGGCACTCGCCGAGCAGATCGCCCCCATCTTCACCGAGGTCGTCGTCGCCCCGGCGTACGAGGACGGCGCGGTCGACGTGCTGGCGCGCAAGAAGAACATCCGGGTGCTGCGCTGCCCCGACGCCCCGTCGGCCGCGGCCGAGGTCAAGCAGATCGACGGCGGCGCGCTGCTCCAGGTCGCCGACCGGCTCCAGGCGGAGGGCGACGACCCGGCGAACTGGACGCTCGCGTCCGGCGACGCGCTCGACGCGGCCGGGCTCGCCGAGCTGTCGTTCGCCTGGAAGGCGTGCCGCGCGGTGAAGTCCAACGCCATCCTGCTCGCCAAGGACGGCGCGTCCGTCGGCGTCGGGATGGGCCAGGTCAACCGGGTCGACTCCGCGAAGCTCGCCGTCGAGCGCGCGGGCGAGGAGCGGGCGCGGGGAGCGTACGCGGCTTCGGACGCCTTCTTCCCGTTCCCCGACGGCTTCGAGATCCTGGCGGACGCAGGGGTCGGGGCCGTGGTGCAGCCGGGCGGTTCGGTCCGTGACGAGCTGGTCGTGGAGGCCGCCAAGAAGGCGGGCGTGACGATGTACTTCACGGGCACGCGGCACTTCTTCCACTGAGGGGCCGGTGCGGGACTGCCCGTACCGGGGTGCTCCGGTGCCTGGACCGGGTACGCCCGAGGGCCGTAACTCAGCGCGATACGCGCCGGGTTACGGCCCTCGGGCCCAGCAGGATGCGGGTCAGCCGACCTTGACGACCACGGTCGAGCAGATCTTGTCCGCGAACGTCTGCTTCTTGGCGTCCCACGCCGGCCACAGCCAGCCCAGGTAGCAGGCGATGCTGTCCACGAAGTGGGCGAGGTAGCGGACGAACGCCATACCGAAGCCCAGGGTCTGGCCGTCGGCCTCGCGCAGCAGGCTGATACCGACGGCCTTCTTGCCGAGGAACTGGCCCGTGGTGCCCTCCTTGTAGATCTTGAAGAGGCCGAGCCCGATGCCGACGACGACGCCGAGCACGGCGATGGCCGAGCCCACGCTGCCGCCCATGGCGCTGCCGATGCCGATGAGGATGCCGTACGGGACGGCGATGCACACGCCGTCGATCAGGAGGGCGGCGAACCGGCTCCACCAGCCCGCGTACGGGGGCCGGCCGCCGTAACCGGGCTGCTGCGGGTAGCCCCCGCCGTAGGCCTGCTGGACCGGCGGGGCCTGCGGGTATCCGTAGCCCGGCTGCTGCGGCACGCCCTGCGGGGCCTGCTGCGGGTATCCGTAACCCGGCTGCGGCGGCTGCTGGGGCTGGCCCTGCGGCTGCCCCTGCGGCTGGCCGTAGGGGTTGTTCGGGTTCGGGTCGCCGAAGCTCATGGCTGGATTCCTCCGTTGGTTCATGCGGGGACGTCGCGGTTCGATCGGAGGATTGGTGAAAGAAACGTCAAAGCGGTCTGCCCCCCGACACCGGCCCGCGGCACTGCGGACCACATGCTTCTAAACGGCGCGTAAGTTTGTCCAGTCGCAGTCCCTATGTGTTGTGCAAGTGCAACTTGGGCGATCATGACGCCCCCTGAAAGAATGGCTCGTATGACAGCCCAGATTCTCGATGGCAAGGCCACCGCGGCCGCGATCAAGTCCGATCTGACCGTCCGCGTGGCGGCCCTCAAGGAGAAGGGTGTGGCCCCCGGTCTCGGCACCCTGCTCGTCGGTGACGACCCCGGCAGCCGGTGGTACGTCAACGGCAAGCACCGCGACTGCGCCGAGGTCGGTATCGGGTCCATCCAGCGCGAACTCCCCGACACCGCAACGCAGGAGGACATCGAGGCGGTCGTCCGGGAACTCAACGAGAACCCCGAGTGCACCGGATACATCGTGCAGTTGCCGCTCCCCAAGGGCATCGACACCAACCGCGTCCTGGGGCTGATGGATCCGGCCAAGGACGCCGACGGGCTGCACCCGACCAGCCTCGGCAAGCTGGTGCTGAACGAGGAGGGGCCGCTGCCCTGCACCCCGTACGGCATCATCCAGCTGCTCCGCCACCACGGTGTGGAGATCAACGGGGCACATGTCGTGGTCGTCGGCCGCGGTATCACCGTCGGCCGCTCGATCCCGCTGCTGCTGACCCGGAAGTCCGAGAACGCGACCGTGACCCAGTGCCACACCGGCACCCGTGACCTTCCCGCGCTGCTCAAGCAGGCGGACATCATCGTTTCCGCGGCCGGTGTCCGGCACATCATCAACCCCGAGGACGTCAAGCCGGGGGCCGCTGTCCTCGACGTCGGCGTCAGCCGGGATGAGAACGGCAAGATCGCCGGAGATGTGCACCCCGGCGTCGCGGAGGTGGCCGGCTGGGTCTCCCCGAATCCGGGCGGTGTGGGCCCGATGACCCGCGCGCAGCTGCTGGTGAACGTCGTGGAGGCGGCTGAGCGCAGTGTCGGCTGACGCGGCCGCACGGACGGGGCCTGAGGAGTCGGGGAAGCCCGGAGCACGGCGCAAGGGTGCGGGGGCCTGGCGGTCCGCACGGGGTGCGGCGGGTTCCGGACCGGAGGAGCAGCCGACGGAGGCTTCTGGACCCGAGGCGTCGGCGGAGGCCCCCCGGCCCGAGGAGCCGCCGGAGGCTTCCCGGTCCGAGGCGTCGGCGGAGGCCGGGACGGGTAAGCCGGCCGAGGCGGAAGGCACGGGTGGGGAGTCTGAGCCGGAGTCGGAGCCGGAGGGGGAGCCGGAGGGGGAGAAGCCGGCCGGGGCCCATGAGCCTGACGCGCCCGAGGGGGAGGACGCTGTCAGTGCGCCGGGCCCGGACGGCGAACCGGTCCGCACGACCCGGCGCTTTCCCTCCGTGACGCGGGACACCGCGCGGCCCGAGGGCGGTGGCCGGGCTGCTCCCGGTGGCGCGCCCGCGCCCGCCAGGCAGTGGCCGCTGCTCACGGTGCTCGTCACGATCGGCGTCGGCCTGCTGCTCGTCGCCTTCGACGTGACACGGGTGGGGCTTCTGCTGGTCGGGCTCGCTCTGCTCGGCGGCGCGGTGATGCGCTGGTGTGTGCGGTCCGTCGGGATGCTTGCGGTGCGCTCGCGCTTCACCGACATGGTGACGTACGGAGTGCTGGGCTTCCTGATCACACTGCTCGCGCTCATGGCGCAGCCCAAACCGTGGCTGCCGGTGCCGTTCCTCGAAGGGCTGATGCGGTTCACCGTGCGGTGACGCGGAACTCCCTTGCGACAGTGGGACGTTGACCGCCCGTACGGCTGTGGGAAGGCCGGCGGACGGTCACCGGAAGACCACCGGAAAATAAAAGAGAATCGGGGGAGTGGCCCGCGACTCCGGGGGCAGACGAGGGCTATCCCCCCACGGGTGCTTGCACCCGGCGGTGGCCGCCCGCGTCTCTCCCCCCCTGACGCGGGCGGCCACCGCCGCTGCAGTCCGCAGGCCCGGGTCCAGGGGTCCCAGTTCCACCGGTCCGTCGGCGCGGATCCTCCGATCCGCCGCCGGTACGGGTACGCCGCCCTGTTCCACCCGTGAAGGTCTTCCGCCGATGAAGGGGCCCGCAGGGCCAACACGCGCTCCTGTACCGGGTGTACGAAGCCGGTGTGCGGCGTGCCACACGGGGGTGGGGGTTGGCCGCGCGCGGGGTCGGATAGCCTGACGTCGGAAGTCTCTTCACATCAAGATTCAGTTCGTGGTGTGAGCCCCCGAGATTTCCCGCACCAGGGGCAGGGACCCCCACCGCCAGCTGTCTTACGGAGAACGCCATGACCCGCACTCCTGTGAATGTCACCGTCACCGGCGCGGCCGGCCAGATCGGCTACGCGCTGCTCTTCCGCATCGCCTCAAGCCACCTGCTCGGCTCGGATGTGCCGGTCAAGCTGCGTCTCCTGGAGATCCCGCAGGGGCTGAAGGCCGCTGAGGGCACCGCGATGGAGCTCGACGACTGCGCCTTCCCGCTGCTTCAGGGCATCGAGATCACGGACGACCCGAACGTCGCCTTCTCCGGCGCCAACGTCGCGCTCCTGGTCGGCGCCCGCCCGCGTACCAAGGGCATGGAGCGCGGTGACCTGCTCGCGGCCAACGGCGGCATCTTCGGCCCGCAGGGCAAGGCCATCAACGACAACGCCGCGGACGACATCAAGGTCCTGGTCGTCGGCAACCCGGCCAACACCAACGCGCTCATCGCGCAGGCCTCGGCCCCGGACGTACCGGCCGACCGCTTCACCGCGATGACCCGCCTCGACCACAACCGTGCGATCTCGCAGCTCTCGCAGAAGACCGGCGTTTCGGTCTCCGAGATCCGCCGTCTCACGATCTGGGGCAACCACTCCGCCACGCAGTACCCGGACATCTTCCACGCCGAGGTCGCGGGCAAGAACGCCGCCGAGACCGTCAACGACGAGAAGTGGCTGGCCGACACCTTCATCCCGACCGTCGCCAAGCGCGGCGCGGCGATCATCGAGGCGCGTGGCGCGTCCTCGGCCGCCTCGGCCGCGAACGCCGCCATCGACCACGTCCACACCTGGGTCAACGGCACGGCGGACGGCGACTGGACCTCGATGGGTATCCCGTCGGACGGCTCCTACGGTGTGCCCGAGGGCCTCATCTCCTCCTTCCCGGTCACCACGAAGGGCGGCAAGTACGAGATCGTCCAGGGCCTGGAGATCAACGACTTCTCGCGCGCCCGCATCGACGCGTCGGTGAAGGAGCTCTCCGAGGAGCGCGACGCGGTCCGCGAGCTCGGCCTGATCTGAGCCGGACGCCCGTTCGTCCGCTCGGCGGATCTGTGGTGCTGCTGCTCTGCTGCCTGAAGGAACGCCCCCGGTGACCATGTGGTCGCCGGGGGCGTTCCGTGTGGTCGGGCCGGTGGGCCTGTGCGCCCGTGCGCTGGTTCAGTCGGCCCGTCAGCCCGTCAGCCCGTCAGCCCGTCAGCCCGTCAGCCCGTCGGCCCGTCAGCCCGTCGGCCCGTCGGCCCGTCAGCCCGTCAGCCCGTCAGCTCTTCAGGCTGTTCGCGTCCTGGCGCAGCCGTTCCATCGACTGGCGGTGCAGGCCCGGGCCGAACGTGACGCGGGTGGCGCCCAGTTCGCCCAGTCCCTGGGGCGACGGACCGTTCGGCAGGAAGAGCGCGTTGAGCGGCGCCCCGATCCCGGACGCGAGGCCGGACAGCTGGTCCGGCGGCGCCATGATCGGGTAGACACAGTCGGCGCCGGCCGCCATGTAGCGGAGGCCGCGATCGATGGTCTGCTCCGGATCGTGCACGCCCCGGATGTACGTATCGATGCGGGCGTTGATGAACAGGCCGCCCCCCGCCGCCGCGCGGAACGCCGCGAGCCGGTCCGCGTTCTCCTGTGGGTCGTTGAGGACTCCGCCGGGGGAGTCCTCCAGGTTGCAGCCGACGGCGCCGGTGTCGAGCAGCCGCCCGGCGAGTTCGGCCGGCGGCAGGCCGTAGCCGGCCTCGATGTCCGCCGAAACGGCCACCCCGAAGCCCTCGACCGCCCGGACGATCCGGCCGATCGCGGCGAACATCTCGTCAGCCGGGGCCTCCCCGTCCGCGTAACCGAGTGCTGCCGACACTCCGGCACTCGGGGTGGCGAGCGCCGGGAACCCGGCTTCCGCGAAGATGCGGGCGCTGGCCGCGTCCCACGGGCCGGGCAGCACCAGCGGATCGCCGGGGGGCCGGTCCAGATGGAGGCTGCGGAAGTCCGTCATGGCGGGGCCTTTCAGTGGCGGCGGTGGACAGGTCAGTTGCGGTGGGCGACGGAGCCCGGTGTGTAGTGGCCCGGCACCATGCGGGTGGAGACGGCGAAACGGTTCCAGGAGTTGATCACGGTGATCGCCGCGATCAGATGGGCCAGCTCGGTCTCGTCGAAGTGCTCGGCGGCGTGCGCGTAGACCTCGTCCGGTACGAATCCGTCGGTGAGCACCGTGATGGCCTCGGTCAGCTCGATCGCCGCGATCTCCTTCGCCGTGTAGAAGTGCTTCGACTCCTCCCAGGCGCTCAGCTGCACGATCCGCTCGACCGACTCGCCCGCCGCGAGAGCGTCCTTGGAATGCATGTCCATGCAGAAGGCGCAGTGATTGATCTGGGAGGCGCGGATCTTCACCAGTTCGAGCAGGACCGGGTCGAGGCCGCCCCGGGCTGCCGCATCCAGGTTGACCATGGCCTTGTAGACCTCGGGGGCGAGCTTCGCCATATTGAGGCGGGGGGTGTGCTCGGGGAGGTACTCGGGCGCCGAGTCCGAGGCGCTCGTGCTGTTCGTCGGTGCCGCGGTGTCCGTCATGTCTTTTCTGCCCTTCATGCCCTTGTGTTCCTGGTGTGAGTACGACGCTACGTGGGACATGGCGCAGGGGTATGGTCCATTTCTGTGACGGATTCCTGGGCCACTTTCGGCGTAGACCTGCATCTGGAACTGACCGGACCCGGGCTGCGGGTCAGCCTCACGGACGCGCTGCGCCGAGCCGTCCGCACGGGGCGGCTGGCGCCGGGGACCCGGCTGCCCTCCTCGCGTACGCTCGCCGTCGATCTGGGTGTGGCCCGTAACACGGTCGCCGACGCCTACGCCGAACTGGTGGCCGAGGGCTGGCTGACCGCCCGGCAGGGGTCGGGGACCCGCGTGGCCCCGCGGGCGTTGCCGCGCGGGGAGCCGAAGCCGGCCGCTGCCCGGCGGCAGCGGCGGAGCGTTCCTACGTACAGCCTCCGGCCCGGTCTGCCCGACCTCGCGTCGTTCCCGCGCACGGAGTGGCTCAGGGCGTCGCGGAAGGCCCTGACCGCCGCACCCCACGACGCGTTCGGTTACGGCGACCCACGGGGCCGCTCCGAGCTGCGGACCGTGCTGGCCGGCTATCTGGCGCGGGCGCGCGGTGTCCACGCCGGTCCGGACCGCATCGTGGTCTGCGCCGGGTTCGCCCACGCGATGATGCTGATGGGGAAGGTGCTGCGGGGGAGACGGGTACGGGACGTCGCCGTCGAGTCGTACGGACTCGATCTGCACTGGAACCTGCTCGTCGACGCCGGGCTGCGCACGAAGGCCCTGCCGCTGGACGGGTTCGGTTCACGCACGTACGAGCTGGGGCGGGAGGGTGCGGTGCTGATGACACCGGCGCACCAGTTCCCGACGGGCGTCCCGCTCCACCCGGACCGGCGCACGGCTGCCGTCGACTGGGCCAGAACGACGGGCGGGGTGATTCTGGAGGACGATTACGACGGGGAGTTCCGCTACGACCGGCAGCCCGTCGGAGCGCTCCAGGGACTGGATCCCGAGCGGGTCGTCTACTGCGGCACGGCCAGCAAGTCCATCGCTCCCGGACTGCGGCTCGGCTGGCTGGTGCTCCCCCGTTCGATGGTGGCGGAGGTGCTGGAGGCGAAGGGCAACTCCGACTGGATGTCCAGCTCGCTGGAGCAGCTGACGCTGGCCGAGTTCATCGCCTCGGGTGCTTACGACCGGCATGTCCGCTCGATGCGGCTGCGCTACCGGCGGCGCCGTGACCAGCTGGTGGAGGCCCTGGCCGAACGGGCGCCCGGCATCCGGGTGTCCGGGATCGCGGCCGGACTGCACGCCGTGCTGGAACTGCCCCCGGGAACGGAGCAGTCGGTCGTCCAGGCGGCGGCCTGGCAGGGCCTCGCACTGGACGGCGGTTCCCAGTTCCGGCACGCGGACGTGCGGGACGGGCGCGACATGCTGGTCGTCGGGTACGGAACGCCGTCGGACAGCGCGTGGGCGGGGACGCTGGAGGCGCTGTGCCGGGTGCTGCCGTAGGAGCACACGCCGTCAGCATCGGGCTCGGGTTGGAGCCGGGGGCTGGGGCTGGCGCTGCACGTCTGGGGCTGCGGGGCCGCGGGTTTGCAGGGCCGGGCTTTGCACAGTTCGGTCTCAGGTCTCAGGTCTCAGGCCTCGGGCCTCAGGTCTCGGGTCTCGGCCGGGGCCGGTGTGGCCGGGGCCTCCCCGAACCGTGCCAGTGCGAGTGCTCCCGCGACGGCCACCACGAAGCCGGCCACCGCCAGCGGGGCAAGACCCTCCCTCGTACGGTCGCCGAGCCAGACCACGCCGACCAGCGCGGGGCCGATCGTCTCGCCGATGACCATGCCCGCCGTGGCCGTGGTCACCGACCCGCGCTGCAGCGCCGAGGTGAGCAGCAGGAAGGCCGAACCGCCTCCGACGAGCAGCGCGTACAGCGCCGGGTTGGTGAAATCGACGGAGTCGATGAGGCGTACCGCGACTTCGACCACCCCGAAACCCACTCCGGAACCGAGACCGAGCACCAGGGCCCGCGCCTTGCCCTTGAGGCGGCCGGCCACTGTGCCGACCAGCAGGACCGCGACCGAGACCCCGAGCAGCGACCAGCCCAGCGCCGACGATCCGGCAGTGTGGCCCTCGGTCCCCGAGGCGAGGCCGAGCATCCCGAGGCCCGCGCAGACGACGGCCACCGCGCCCCACTCGGTACCGGAGAGCCTGACGCCGAGGATGCGGGACGCCACCACGGCGGTGACCGCGAGACTCGCGGCGAGTGCGGCGCCGACCACGTAGATGGGGAGCGTACGCAGGGCGATGATCTGGAGCACGAAACCGACCCCGTCGAGGCCGAGCCCCGCGATGTAGCGCCACTGGCGTACGGCGCGCAGGAGTAGCGCGGCGTCCACACCCGAGCCGGTTCCGGGTGCGGAGGCGCGGGCCGCGGCGGCCTGGAGCACGGAGGCCGTGCCGAAGCAGACCGCTGAACCGAGGGCACAGATCATTCCAAGGAGCACGGAAGGACTCTAGTTGGGCGCAGGAGAGCCCGTTGACGGCCGCCCGTAGGCACGACATCTAGTCTGTACACGGACAGGTGCCACCGGAGGGCTGCCTGTACTGAGAGTCTGGAATACGGGGGAGGTCAGCGCATGCGCAAGATGAGGTCGAGTGCTGTGGTGCTGGGTGGGATGGGGATGCTGGCGGCGACGCTCACTGCCTGCGGCTCCGACGTGGACAAGCGGTGCGTCGATCCGCAGACGCATAAGCAGCTGCCGAAGTACGAGTGCACCAACAGCACCGGTCATGGCACTTACTACTACGGCGGGTCGTCCAAGCACGGCAAGATCTCGGGCGGCAGTTTCAGTAAGCCGTCGGTGCACCGCGGCGGTTTCGGCGGCGGGTCCCACTCCGGCGGCGGATACCACTCCAGCGGTGGGTCCCACTCCAGCGGCGGCTGAGCCGGGTACGCACCGGAACTGCGGAACTCACCGGTACGCACGGGAACTGCGGAACTCACCGGACCGGTACGCACCGGTACTGCGGAACTCACCGGAACGTACGGGAACTGCGGAACGGTAAAGGAACTGCGGAACGTACGGGAACAGGCGACACCATGCAGCGGCACAACACAGAACCGCGCCCAGGCTGGCAGCAGATCGTCGAGGAGCAGGGTCTGATCTATCCACTGACCCGCTATCCCGACGACTCGCTGCGCCCGTACTGGGACGAGAGCGCGTACTACTCGTTCTCTCTCTCCGAGGTCGAGGCGCTGGAGGAGGTGGTCGAAGAGCTGCACGCGATGTGCCTGGCCGCGGCCGCGCACATCGTTGACCACGACCGCTTCGCTGAGCTGGGCATCACCGATCCCCGGCTGGCCCGGCTGGTCGGCGAGTCCTGGCGTCGCCGGGATGAACTGCCGTCCGTCTACGCCCGGTTCGACCTCCGGTACGACGGCAGCGGCCCGGCGAAAATGCTGGAGTACAACGCCGACACCCCTACCTCGCTGGTGGAGGCCGCCAGTCCACAGTGGTTCTGGATGGAGGACCGCTTCCCCGGCGCCGACCAGTGGAACTCCCTGCACGAGCGGCTGGTCGCCGCCTGGAAACGGCAGGCGCCGCTGCTGCCGCCGGGGCCCCTGCACTTCGTGCACTCCGAAGCCGACGAACTCGGTGAGGATCTGATGACGGCCGCCTATCTGAGGGAGACCGCCCAGCAGGCCGGCATCGACACCGAGGCCCTCTCGGTGGAACGGATCGGCTGGGACCCGCTGTCCGGGCGGTTCGTCGACGAGCGGATGCGATTCATCCGCAGCTGCTTCAAGCTCTACCCATGGGAGTGGCTGACGACGGACAGCTTCGGTCCGCATGTCCTGGACACGCTCGACAACGGCGGTTCCACCGGCTCCACCTGCTGGATAGAGCCCGCCTGGAAAATGCTCCTCTCCAATAAGGCGCTGCTCGCCGTGGTGTGGGAGCTCTACCCCGGACACCCGAATCTGCTGCCCGCCTACCTGGACGGACCGCGCGAACTCGCCCTGTCCAAGGGGTACGTCTCCAAGCCCCTGCTCGGCCGCGAGGGCGCGGGGGTCCTGCTCCACGAGCCGAGCGCGGGCACCCTCGGCGTCCGGGCCGACGAGCCCTGTTGCTACCAGGAGTTGGCCCCGCTGCCAGACTTCGACGGCAACCGGGTGGTGCTCGGCGCGTGGGTCGTCGAGGACGAAGCGGCGGGGCTCGGTATCCGGGAGTCGGCGGGGCCGGTGACGGACGAGTACGCCCGCTTCCTGCCCCACGTCATCCTGTAGCCCTGCCCTGCCCCGCACCCTTGGCGCCGGTCGCCGGTTGCCGGTCGTCGCTTGCCGGTCCTGGCCGCCACCTGGATCGCGGCAGCCGGGCCGCCGTCTCAGATGTTCAGCACGCTTCGGAGCTGGGCGAGCCCCCAGTCCAGGTCCTCCTTACTGATCACCAGCGGCGGGGCGATCCGGATGGTGGACCCATGGGTGTCCTTCACCAGCACTCCGAGATCCATCAGCCTCTCCGAGATCTCCCGGCCGGTGCCGAGCGCCGACGCGATGTCCACTCCGGCCCACAGCCCGCGACCGCGTACAGCCTCCACCGCACCGCTCCCCACCAGCAGCCCCAGTTCATGGTGGAGGTGATCACCCAACTCGGCCGCCCGCTGCTGGAACTCGCCGGTCCGCAGCATCGCGATGACTTCAAGAGCGACGGCGCACGCCAGCGGGTTTCCACCGAAGGTGGACCCGTGCTCGCCGGGCCGGAAGACACCCAGCACCTCCGCCGACGAGACGACCGCCGATACCGGCACCACCCCGCCGCCGAGCGCCTTGCCGAGGATGTACATGTCCGGCACCACACCCTCGTGCTCACAGGCGAAGGTCTTCCCGGTCCTGCCGAGCCCGGACTGGATCTCGTCGGCGATGAACAGCACGTTCCTGGCGCGCGTCAGCTCCCGTACGCCCGGCAGATAGCCGGCCGGCGGCACCAGCACTCCGGCCTCGCCCTGGATGGGTTCGAGCAGTACGGCCACGGTGTTGGCGTCGACAGCTGCTTCCAGGGCGGCCAGATCCCCGTACGGCACGATCTCGAATCCGGGGGTGTACGGGCCGTAGTCCGCTCTGGCCTCGGCATCCGTCGAGAAGCTGACGATGGTGGTCGTCCGGCCGTGGAAGTTGTTCTCGGCGACGACGATCTTCGCCTCTCCGTCCGGTACGCCCTTGACCTGGTATCCCCACTTGCGGGCGGTCTTCACCGCGGTCTCGACCGCCTCGGCCCCGGTGTTCATCGGCAGCACCATCTCCATGCCGCACAGCTCGGCGAGCTGGGTGGAGAAGTCGGCGAACCGGTCGTGGTGGAAGGCCCGGGAGGTGAGCGTGACCCGCTCCAGCTGGGCCTTGGCGGCGTCGATCAACCGGCGGTTCCCATGACCGAAGTTGAGCGCCGAGTAACCGGCGAGCATGTCGAGGTAACGGCGCCCCTCGACATCGGTCATCCACGCGCCGTCGGCAGACGCGACTACTACGGGCAGCGGGTGGTAGTTGTGCGCGCTGTGCGCTTCGGCGGAGGAGATCGATGTTTCCGTAACTGACACGGGTTCTCCGTTCTCAGGGCGTACGGCTTTTACGGCGTACGGGCCATACGGGCGCGGGTCCTACGGTGTTCGGGTCATCGTGTGCTCATTCCTATCGTCGGCCACGGCGGGCAGGAAGAAACCTTGTGGACCGGCGCGCCGGGTGGGTATGCGGTGCCGGGGCGTACCGCACGTCGATCCCGTCGGTGTCCGCCCCACCCGGCCCCCCGAACCAGTCGAGCCGGCTGCGCGCCCAGGCGCGGGCCCGTTCGAACCGGCCCGGCTCCGGAAGCCGTGCCGGGTCCCTGCTGGGAGCGGGCACCCCGTCCGCGATAATCCGCGCCAGCACCCGCTCGGCCATCGACTGCTCCGAATCCGAATCCGAATCCGACCACGGGTACGGTCCCGGTCCCGACTCCGATGCCGACGCTGGTGGCCCGGCCGGGCCGGTTGGCCTGGCTGACCCGCCCCGCTCTCCGTTTCCGCCCCGGCCCTCGAGCGCGCGGCCCAGGGCCCGCAGTTCCGCAGGGAGCCTTGGATCCGGATCACGCCGTCCGTACTCGCCCTTACCGCGCATGTCTCGCGTCACCCTTCACGCAGCTCGTGTTCCCCGTGCTTCCACCCTCGTCCGACTCCGGCGTATGACCGCCGTCCGGCGGCGGAAGCAGTTTGCTCAGCTTCTTCAAGGCGCGGTTCAGCCGTGACTTCACCGTGCCGCGCGGCCAGCCCAGCGCCTCCGCTGTCTCCGCCTCGTCCATTTCCAGCAGATAGCGGTACGTCACAGCCAGCCGCTGTTCGGTGCTCAGCCGGTCCAGCGCCCCGAGCAGCAGCGCCTTGCGTTCCTCCCGCAGCGCGGCCACCGCAGGATCCGCCGACTCCGGTATCAGCGGCTCCGCCTCAGTCATCGCGGCCTCGCGTCCCGCCGCGGACCGCTGCCGGACCGCCGAGCGCAGTGTGTTCCGCGTCTCGTTCATGACGATCCGCAGCAGCCAGGGGCGGAACGACGCGCCCGGCTTGAAGTGGTCCAGCGCCCTGTAGGCCTTGAAGAAGGCCGACTGCACCACGTCCTCCGCGTCCGCACCGGCCCCGAACGCGGCCGCCGCGCGCAGTGCGATTCCTGTGTACGCACGCACCAGCACGGCGTACGCCTGGGTATCTCCCGCCCGCACGCGCGCAATCACTCCGGCCTCGCCCATAGCCGTGGTCGCGCCTGTGTCTGTGCTCGTGCTTAGACCTGTGCCTGTGCCTGTGCCTGTGCCTGTGCGTGTGCGTGTGCCCGTGCTCGTGTCTGGGTCTCGGTCTGTTGTGCCTCTGTCTGTGGCCCCGTCGGCAACCGCGACGTGGCTCCCCTCCCGCGTTCTCACATCTTTCATACACCGCGCGACTGAGATCGGTTCCGCACCTGAGAGAATGCTGTACATGGCCTCAGACCGTCCCCGGGTGCTCTCCGGGATCCAGCCCACGTCAGGCTCGTTCCACCTCGGCAACTACCTCGGCGCCGTACGCCAGTGGGTAGCCCTGCAGGAGTCGCACGACGCGTACTACATGGTCGTCGACCTGCACGCGATCACCGTCCCGCAGGACCCCGCCGAGTTGCGGGCCAACACCCGGCTCGCGGTCGCTCAGCTCCTCGCGTCCGGCCTCGACCCCGATCGCTGCACGCTCTTCGTGCAGAGCCATGTGCCCGAGCACGCCCAGCTCGCCTGGGTCATGAACTGCCTGGCCGGGTTCGGCGAGGCCAGCCGGATGACCCAGTTCAAGGACAAGTCGGCCAGGCAGGGCGCCGACCGGGCGACCGTCGGCCTCTTCACGTATCCGATCCTCCAGGTCGCCGACATCCTGCTCTACCAGGCCAACCAGGTCCCCGTCGGTGAGGACCAGCGCCAGCACGTCGAGCTGACCCGCGACCTCGCGGACCGGTTCAACAGCCGGTTCGGTGCGACCTTCACGGTTCCGGAGCCGTACATCCTCGAGGAGACGGCGAAGATCTACGACCTCCAGGACCCCTCGGCCAAGATGAGCAAGTCGGCGGCCTCGCCCAAGGGCCTGATCAGCCTGCTCGATGAGCCGAAGGTCTCGGTGAAGAAGGTCAAGAGCGCGGTGACCGACACCGACACGGTGATCCGCTACGACCCCGTGGCGAAGCCCGGTGTGTCGAACCTGCTGACCATCAACTCCACGCTCACCGGCACGAGCATCGCCGACCTGGAGCAGCAGTACGAGGGCAAGATGTACGGCGCGCTCAAGACCGACCTCGCCGAGATCGTCGCCGACTTCGTCACACCGTTCCGGACCCGCACCCAGGAGTATCTGGACGACCCGGAGACGCTGGACTCCCTCCTCGCGAAGGGTGCGGAGAAGGCCCGTACGGTCGCCGCCGAGACACTGGCCCAGGCGTACGAGCGGATGGGGTTCCTGCCGGCCAAGCACTGACCCGGAGTCTGTGACCTTGGACTCTGGCCAGGCGGACGGGGGGCCGCCACACTGCTCGCATAATGGTCGGGCAGGCATCCGGAAGCATCCGACAGCGGAGGAGAACGACGTGGGGGCCGTAACGCTCGGCGTTTCGATCGCGGTCCCGGAGCCGTACGGCAGCCTGCTCCAGAAGCAGCGCGCGAGCTTCGGGGACTCTGCCGCGCACGGCATCCCGACCCACGTCACCCTCGTCCCGCCCACGGAGGCCGACTCCGCGTCGCTGCCCGCGATCGAGGCCCATCTCGCCTCGGTCGCGGCGGCGAACCGGGCCTTCCCGATGCGGCTGTTCGGGACGGGAACGTTCCGGCCCCTCTCACCTGTCGTCTTCGTCCAGGTGGTGACGGGCGGTTCGGCTTGTTCCTGGCTCCAGCAGCAGATCAGGGACCCTTCGGGGCCGCTGGTGCGCGAGCTCCAGTTCCCTTACCACCCTCATGTGACGGTCGCTCACGCCATCTCCGACGAGGAGATGGACCGGGCGTACGAGGCGCTCGCCGCCTTCGAGGCGACATGGACCTGCGGCTCCTTCGCGCTGTACGAGCAGGGGCCGGACGGCGTGTGGCGGAAGCTGCGTGAGTACGCGTTCGGCGGCGGGGGCGGCGTCGTCCCCGGACCGAGCGTCTCCCGCGAAGCACCCACGGCGCCGTCCCTGCCCTAATGTCTTTCGTTTGAATCAGGCCGACAGCTGCCGGATCAGACCGGGAGCCGCCTGAACAGCGGTCGCGGGACGTGCCGCAGGGCCGACATCACCACCCGCAGGGTGCCCGGCACCCAGACCGTCTCCGACCGGCGGCGCAGGCCCGTCTCGATGGCCAGCGCCACCGCCTCCGGCGTGGTGGCCAGGGGAGCCTCCTCCAGCCCCGCCGTCATCTTCGAGCGTACGAAGCCCGGGCGCACCACCATCACATGGACGCCGGTCCCGTGCAGCGCGTCGCCGAGTCCCTGGGCGAAGGCGTCGAGGCCCGCCTTGCTCGACCCGTAGATGAAGTTGGCCCTGCGGGCACGCTCGCCCGCCACCGACGAGAGCACCACCAGCGAACCGTGGCCCTGCCCTTGGAGTGCCTTGGCGCAGATCAGACCCGCGGAGACCGCCCCCGTGTAGTTGGTCTGCGCGACCCGGACCGCCGACAGCGGGGCGCTCTCGTCGCGGGCCTGATCGCCCAGCAGCCCGAAGGCGAGCAGCACCATGTCGATGTCGCCCTCCGCGAACACCTTGCCCAGTGTCTCCTCGTGGGAGTCCGGGGCCAGGGCGTCGAAGGCGGCCGTACGTACCTCGGCGCCCAGGGTGCGGAGGTGGGCGGCGGCCGCGTCGAGCGCGGGGGAGGGGCGTCCGGCGAGCCAGACCGTCTTCGTGCGGCGGGTCACCAGGCGGCGGGCCGTGGCGAGGGCGATCTCGGACGTACCTCCGAGGATCAGCAGGGACTGGGGGGCACCGAAAGCGTCTTTCATGGCTGCTTCCTCGGGGTCGGGGATGGGGGCGGAGATATTGGGTGGCGTCGGGGGCGGTTGCCGGGGGCCAGGTGGCTCTCGGCTGGGTGTGCGTCCCGTCAGAGGGCGAGGCGGCGGGAGAGGTCCGACGTGAAGACCGCGCCCGGATCCAGTTCGGCGCGCAGCGCCCGGAAGTCGGCAAGCCGGGGGTACATCGCGGCCAGCAGATCCGGGCGCAGCCGGGAGTCCTTCGCCAGGTAGACACGGCCGCCCGCCTCGGCCACCTCCTCGTCCAGCGTGTCGAGGAACGCCCCGAGTCCGCTGAGGTTCGCCGGGATGTCCAGCGCGAGCGTCCACCCCGGCACCGGGAAGGAGAGCCAGCCGGGGTCCGCATCGCCGAAGCGCTTCAGCACCGCCAGGAACGAGGGGCAGCCGCGCCGGGAGATGCGCCGGACGATCCGGCGCAGGGTCTCCTCCTGCCCGTACCCGACGGCGAACTGGTACTGGACGAAACCGCCGCGCCCGTAGATCCGGTTCCAGTGCGGGACCCCGTCGAGCGGGTGGAAGAAGGTGGCGAGCCGCTGGATCTGTCCGGTACGCAGCCGTGGCGCCCTGCGGTACCAGAGTTCGTTGAAGAGCGAGACGGAGGTGCGGCCCAGCAGTCCCTCCGGGACGAAGGACGGGGGCGCGGGGAGTGTGGCGGGGCGGAAGGCCAGCGGTGCGCGCCGCAGGCGTGCGGGGAGCGCGTCCAGCGGCGCGTGGTCGCCACGGGTCAGGACCGAGCGCCCGGTGGCCGCGCCCCGTGCCAGCAGGTCGATCCAGGCCACCGAGTAGCGGTAGCGGTGGTCGGTGGCCGTGAGACGGGCCATCAGGTCGTCGAGGTCCGTGGCCCGCTCGGTGTCCACCGACATCAAGGACGTCCGCACCGGCAGGAGCTGGACCGCCGCGCTGAGGATGGCGCCGGTCAGCCCCATCCCACCGGCCGTCGCGTCGAAGAGCGCGGTGCCCGGGACGGTCGTGTGCACCGTGCCGTCCGCCGTCAGCAGCTCCATCGAACGCACATGGCGGGAGAAGGAGCCCGACACATGGTGGTTCTTGCCGTGGATGTCGGCGCCGATCGCGCCGCCCACCGTGACGTACCTGGTGCCCGGGGTCACCGGCACGAACCAGCCCAGCGGCAGCAGCACCTCCATCAGCCGGTGCAGGCTCACTCCCGCGTCGCAGACCACGACCCCGGCCTCCGCGTCGATGGAGTGGATCCGGTCGAGGCCGGTCATGTCGAGCACCACGCCGCCCGCGTTCTGTGCGGCATCGCCGTACGCCCGGCCGAGGCCGCGGGGGATCGAGCCGCGCGCCCCGCATCCGAGCACCGCTGCCGCCGCCTCCTCGTACGTACGCGGACGGACCAGCAGCGACGTCGTCGGTGCGGTGCGGCCCCAGCCGGTCACCGAGCCCACGGAACTCATGGCACGCAGGGAGCGCACCGGACTCGCGGAGCGGACCGGAATCACGGGGCCCGCCGTGCTCACGGGCGTGGTGGCGCGCACTGACGCGGTGGTTTCGGCAGACATGGAGTAGACCGTATCGCCCGAATACGCGGGGAAATGGGTGATTGAGGGAGTGTCAACCAGTATGGCCGTGATTATCGGGCAATGTCATATAAGAGCCTTCCCGCCGTGGTGAGGGCCGTGCACACCGAGCAGCGGAGAGGGGTGAGGGAGTGCGGTCCATAGAAACAGTGCGATCCATGGAGACAGTAGTGACGTCCACGGACACAGTGCCGACCATAGAATCGGTGCCGTCGACAGGCACAGTGCCGTCCACAGATGCGGCGCCGGCCACAGACACAGCGCCCCCCATAGAAACAGCGCCGTCCACAGAGACACCGTGGTCCATAGCAGTCGATCGCCGGCTCCTGTCGGCGATGCGCGGCTTCGGTACGGATCGACGGGTGGGCGGCGCCGCGCGTCTCCTCTCCTTCAGCGGTGAACACGGTGCGCTCTGGCTCGCCGCCGGGATCACCTGCGCGGTCGCCGACCGCGAGCGGCGCGCCGCCTGGCTGCGGGCCACCGCGCTGGTCGGCACGGCCCATCTCGCGAGCATGTGCGTCAAACGGGTGGTGCGCCGCCCCCGCCCCCGGCTCGCCGCCCGGCTCCCGCTCGTACGCACCGCGGGCCGGTACTCCTTCCCCAGCTCGCACGCCTCGTCAGCGACGGCCGCCGCCGTCGCCTTCGGTGCGCTGCGCCCGGCGGGCCGCCGCCTCGTCACGCCGCTCGCCGCCGCGATGTGTGTGTCCCGGCTGGTCGTAGGCGTCCACTACCCGACCGATGTCGCCGCAGGCGCCCTGCTCGGCGGGGTCACCGCCGGACTCGGTGCGAAATGGATGCGAGGCGCCCATGTCCGATCTCTCTGATCTCTCTGACGTCTCCCGGATCACCCAGCTCCCCCCGCCGCCCGAGCGCGGCGCCGCCGCACAGGTGCCGCCGGGACCCCCGCCCCTCGCCGTTCCCGGCGGCGGACACGGTGCGCTCGCGCTGCCGCTGGGACTGCTCAGGACCGCCCGCCCCCGTCAATGGGTCAAGAACGTCTTGGTCGCCGCCGCGCCCGCCGCCGCCGGTGAACCGCTCTCCCGGGGCGCGGTCACCCAACTGGGGCTCATATTCGTGCTGTTCACGGCCGCGGCATCCTCCGTATACCTGGTCAACGACGCCCGGGACGCCGAGGCCGACCGGGCCCATCCGGTCAAGTGCCGGCGCCCGGTGGCGGCGGGGCAGGTGCCCGTGCCCGTCGCGTACGCCGCGGGAGCGCTGCTCGCCGTGGCGACCGCCGCCGCCGCTGTCGTCTTCTGCAACGACATGACGGCCGCGCTGCTCTCCGCGTACATCGCGATGCAACTCGCCTACTGCGTCAGCCTGAAGCATGTCCTGGTCGTCGACCTGACCGTGGTGACCACCGGATTCCTGATGCGCGCGATGATCGGCGGGGTGGCGCTCGGTATCCCGCTCTCGCGCTGGTTCCTGATCACCGCCGGGTTCGGCGCGCTCTTCATGGTCGGCGCCAAGCGCTACTCCGAGGCCGTCCAGATGGAGGGCGACGGGCGGACCCGCGCGCTGCTCTCCGAGTACACCACCGGATATCTGCGCTTCGTCTGGCAGTTGGCGGCCGGTGTCGCGGTGCTCGCGTACTGCCTCTGGGCCATGGAGAGCAGCGGCCCGCCCGGTGTGGGCCTGCTGCCCTGGCGGCAGCTGTCGATGGTCCCGTTCATCCTGTCCATCCTCCGGTACGCGGTCTTCGCCGACCGTGGCACCGCCGGCGCCCCGGAGGACGTCATCCTGGGCGACCGCGCGCTCGCCGTGATCGGCGTCGTCTGGATCGCCATGTACGGCCTCGCGGTCGCCCGGCTGTGAGGGCCGGGGGAGGGGAGGGCGGCGAAGGGTGACGAGTGACGAGTGAGAGGCGATACGGGAGGGCCGGGCCGTGACCATCAGCCGCCGTGAGATAGCGGGCTTCGCGCTCGCCGGGAGCTGTGCCTACGCCGTCGACCTCGGCCTCTTCGTCTGGCTGCGGGGCGTCGCGGGCTGGGGCCCGATCACCGCCAAGTCGGTGTCCTTCCTGGCCGGCTGTACGGTCGCGTACCTCGGCAACGCCTTCGGCACGTACCGGGGGCGGCGGGTCGGCTGGCGCGGGTACACGGTCTTCTTCGGGGTGAACATCGCCGGCGCGGCCGTCCAGTTGCTCTGCCTGGCAGTGTCGCACTACTGCTTCGGGCTGACGTCCCCGCGCGCGGACACCGTCTCCGGAGCGGTCGTCGGCATGGCACTCGCCACCTGCCTGCGCTTCTGGGGGACACGGAGGCTGGTATTCCGCTCCGAGGGTAGGCGCACGCCATGGACTGGCTGACGAAGCTCCCCGTTATCGGCCCCTGGGCGGCCCGGCTGACGCGTACGCATGCCTGGCGCGCGTACGAGACCCTCGTCCGGGTGCACTGGAGCAGGCTGGCGGCGGCGATCACCTTTGTCAGTTTTCTGGCGCTCTTCCCGCTGATCACCGTCGCCGCCGCGATCGGCGCCGCCCTGCTCAGCCAGTCCCAACTGCACGCCATGCAGAACGCGCTGTCCCGCCAGGTGCCCGGCATCTCGGATCAGCTGGACCTCAACTCGCTGGTGCAGAACGCGGGTACGGTCGGCGTCGTCGCAGGGGCGCTGTTGCTCTTCACCGGTATCGGCTGGGTCGCCTCGATGCGGGACTGCCTGCGCGCGGTGTGGGAGCTCGACAACGCGGACCAGGGCAACGCCATCGTGCGCAAGCTCAAGGACGGCGTGATCCTGCTCGGGACGGGCGGCGCCGTACTCGTCTCGGCCGGCGCGTCGGCCGTCGGTTCGAGCGCGGTCAGCTGGACGGCCGGGCAGACCGGCATCGCGGACACCGGCTGGGGCGGCGCGCTCCTCCAGGGCGTGGCGTTCGCGCTGGCCGTCCTCGCCGACTTCCTGGTGCTCCTGTACGTACTGACCCTGCTGCCCGGCGTCGAGCCTCCCCGCCGCAGGCTGATCACCGCCGGGCTGATCGGCGCCCTCGGCTTCGAACTGCTCAAGCTGCTGCTCAGCGGCTATATGCGGGGCGTCGCGTCGAAGAGCATGTACGGCGCCTTCGGCGTCCCCGTCGCGCTGCTGCTGTGGATCAGCTTCACCGTGAAGCTGCTGCTCTACTGCGCGGCCTGGACCGCGACGGGGCACGCCGACGAGGAAGAGATCAGCGACGTGGAGAACGTCGTACCAGACCCGGCAGCGGCCAGCGCCGGTGCACCAGGAACACCCCGGCCGCCAACAGGAGCAACGCCCCTGCGCTGATCGCCAGGGCTGTGCCGATCCCGGTGGAGCCGCCCTCCTCTGCCGCGGCGGCCTTGTCGCTTCCGGTGGCCCGGGCGCCGCCCTTGCCGGCGTGCGTGGCTCCGCCGCCCTTCGCCGTCCCGCCGGAGCCGGCCGCCGCGGAACTGGCCGGAGCGACCAGCTCGCCGACCGGTGTGACCTTGCCCTCCGAGGCGAAGCCCCAGTCGAGCAGCCGCGCAGCCTCCTTGTAGACCGCGTGGCTCTCGGCCGAGCTGGGCTTCATGACGGTGACGAGAAGCACATGACCGTTGCGTTCGGCGACCGCGGTGTAGGTGGCGCCGGCGTGCGTGGTGTTGCCGTTCTTCACACCCGCGATGCCCTTGTACTGGCTCACGCCGTCGGCGCCGGTCAGCAGGCGGTTGGTGTTCTGGATCCCGAAGGTCTCGCGCTTCTTGCCCTTCTTCTTCATGCCGGGGAACTGCGCGGTCGCCGTCGAGCAGTAGGTGCGGAAGTCCTTCTTCTGCAGGCCGCTGCGGGCGAACAGCGTCAGGTCGTACGCGCTGGAGACCTGGCCCGGGGCGTCGTACCCGTCCGGCGACACCACGTGGGTGTCGAGCGCCTGGAGGTCGTCGGCGTGCGCCTGCATGTCGCGGACGGTCTTCGGCACGCCCTCGTTCATCGCAGCCAGCACGTGCACCGCGTCGTTCCCGGAGCGCAGGAAGACCCCGAGCCACAGGTCATGGACCGTGTAGGTGAGGTTCTCCTTGATACCGACCAGGCTGCTGCCCTCACCCATGCCGGCGAGGTCGGACGGCAGCACCTTGCGGGTCTCGGTCGCCGGGAACTTCGGCAGGAGGGTGTCCGCGAGCAGCATCTTGAGTGTGGAGGCCGGGGCCAGTCTCCGGTGCGCGTCGTGCGAGGCGAGGACGGCACCGGACTCGGCGTCGGCGACGATCCAGGACTCTCCGGAGAGATCCTTCGGCAGCACCGGCGCACCGGGGCCGAGCTGCACCTGGGTGCCTGTCCGGCCGAGACGCGCCCCGCCGATCTGCGACCGTGCGGTCTTCGAGGGGCCCGAGGTCTTCGAGTGCTCCGAACCCTCCGAGGTCCCGGTGGCGGACGGTCTCTGGCCCGGAGCTGCCGCGGCCGACGCGGGCACGGCGCAGAGGGCGGGCAGCAACGCGGCGGCTATGACCGTCAGTACGGTCCTTTTCGCGGTCTTATCAACGGCAGGCACGCTGGTGAAAGTACAGGCAGACCACGGTGGACCGACAGCGCGGGCCGGACGAAAGATCACGTTGCCTGCCGCGGCACTAGGCGGCCCGGCGGTGGGCGCGGACGCCCCGGAGGCCGATCGCACCGATGACCGTGCCCAGGATGAACGAGACGATGGCCAGCGTCAGGTGGATCCACAGATAGGCCGTGGGCTTGCCGCCGTCGAACGCGAGCCCGCTCGCGTCCTTGAAGAGGTTCTTCGCGAAGGTCACCCAGACCACCCACGACCACACTCCGAACGCTGTGAGGAACCAGGAGGCGGTGCGGTTGAGTTTCATGGGTCGTCGTCCTTCGAAGCCGGTGGGGGGCGTTCCTGCCAGTATGTGATGCCTGCCCGCGCGGCCTGCCGAGGGGGGTGCACCCTGCGGCACGGAGCCCCTTCCGGAGCGCTTCCCACAGCCCCTCGGGAGCACGGACCCGCAGGCCGGGGGCGTGCGGCGGCCTGTTGTGACGCTCTCTGCGAGCCCCTCATGAAGGTTGCCTAACAACTTGGCCCACGTGAAGATTTTCTCTTCCACTTGTGAATTTCGTGTGGTTGGGTTGGCGCCGACTTGGGTCTGACGTGCGCCGGTCCGCGCGTCCACGGGGTGGGTTGAGGGGAACAGCACAATGCGTTCGATCCGCATGCGGATTCTGGTCATATGCGTCGTTCTGGCGTGTGCCGGTGTCGGCGCCTGGCAGCTGCTGCCGGGCGACGGCGGGAAGAAGAAGCCGATCGTCATCGGGACCACCGACGTCGTCTCGTCGCTGGACCCGGCCCAGGCCTACGACGCCGGTTCGTGGGCCCTCTACAACTCGCTCTACCAGTCGCTGATGACGTTCAACGTCGGTTCCTCCACCCCGGTGCCGGACGCGGCGAGCAGCTGTGAGTTCACCGATGACGCCCTGCGTACCTTCAGCTGCACCATGCGTGACGGCCTGACGTTCTCGAACGGCGACAAGGTCACGGCGGAAGATGCCGCGTTCTCGTTCAACCGTGTCCTGCGCATGAAGGGGAACGGCCCCGCACCGCTCTACCCCACGCTCAAGAACGTCGACGTGTCGGGCAACAAGGTCGTCTTCCACCTCAAGGCCCGCGACGCCACCTTCGCCTCGAAGATCGCGACAGGCGGCGGCGCCATCGTCGACCACACCGCGTACCCGGCGAACAAGGGGCGCAAGGGCAGTACGGTGGTGGGCTCCGGGCCGTACGTGCTGAAGTCCTACAAGAGTGGCGTCAGCGCGCTTCTGGAGCCGAACCCGCAGTACAAGGGCGCCATCAAGAAGACCGGCGTACCGGTCGAGATCCGCTACTTCAAGCAGCCCGCCCAGCTCGACGCCGCCTGGAAGCACAAGGACATCGACGTCGCGCACCGGGTGATGACCCCCGCGACGCTGACGAAGCTCTCGCCCAGTGACCCGGACGCCCATGTCACCGAGGCGACCGGCAGCGAGGTCCGCAACCTGGTCCTCAACGTCCGCAAGGGTTCGGCGTTCGCGGACACCGGGGTGCGCCGGGCCGCGGCCGATCTGGTCGACCGCGCGCAGCTGTCCGAGAAGGTCTACAACGGCACGGTCGAACCGCTCTACTCGCTGATTCCGCAGGGTTTCACCGGTCACACCACCGCGTTCTTCGACGCCTACCCGAAGGTCGATGAGGCTGCTGCCAGGCAGCTGCTCCAGCAGGCCGGTGTGCAGACCCCGGTGGCCTTCACGTACGCGTACTCCAGCACGAGCGTCACCGACGACGAGGCCCGGACGCTGAAGACGCAGCTGGAGAAGGGCGGCCTCTTCAAGGTGAAGCTCAAGGGGATGACGGACTGGACGAAGTTCCAGGACGACTACCGGCTCGGCAAGTTCGACGCGTACGCCGTCGGCTGGATCGCGGACTATCCGGACGCCGACAACTACGCGCAGCCGCTGGTCGGTACCGGCAACAGCCTCTTCAACGGCTACAGCAGCAAGGACGTCGACCGGCTGATCGGCCGCACCCAGCAGTACACCGACCGGGGCAGGACCGCCGACGACTTCAAGGCGCTGCAGGACGATGTCGCGCAGGACGTACCACTGATCCCGCTCTGGCAGCGCAAGGACTATGTGCTGACCAGCAAAGACGTGTCGGGCGGGCAGTACCTCGCCGACGGGACGGGCGTCTGGCGGATCTGGGAACTCGGCTGGCTGTAGCGGCCGGCGGGACCGCGCGGCGGAGGAACGGGCGGTCCCGCCGGTCAGGACCGTTTGCGGGCCGTCGCCGTTTCGGCCATGCCCGGCAGGAAGTCCGTGAACAGCTCGTGCACCTCATGGACCAGCGGTCGCAGCGCCCGGAAGCGGGCCAGCGCGATGCCCCTGGTGGTGAGCCGCGCTCCGCGCCCGGCGAGCCGTCTGCTGCGCTCCCGCTCGGGTGACCGGTCGAAGACCCAGTACAGGACCAGTCCCATCTGGGACAGCCACATCAACTCCGGCAGTACGTCGGCCAGTTCGCCGGGGATCTTCGCCTTGGCGCCCGCCAGTACCTCTCGGTGGATCGAGATGGCCGTCTCGCGGGCGGCCTCCGACTCCACCGAGAAGGGGCTGAGCGGGCTCTCGGGGTCGGCCGCGTTCTTGAAGAACTGGGCGGCGAACTCGTGGTAGGGCGCCGCGACATCGAGCCAGGCCGTCAGGACCCCGGTGAGCCGCTTCTCCAGATCGGTCTCGTGGTCGAGCACATCGCGCACCGCCGCCCGGTGCTCCGCGCCGATGCGGTCGTAGAACCCCTGGATCAGGTGTTCCTTGCCGGCGAAGTAGTAGTACGCGTTCCCGACGGAGACGCCCGCCTCCCGGGCGATGACCCGCATCGTCGTCTTGTCGTAACCGCGCTCCTGGAAGAGCCGGAGCGCGGTTTCGAGGATGAGCGTCCGGGTCTGCTCGCTCTTGGCAGGCTTCGCATCAGTCACGGTGCCCGAGCCTAACCGGGGACCGCGCACCGCTCACCGCAGGGCGGCGCTGTGACGTCGCGGTACTTGGCCGCGGTGAGCATCGCGACCCTGACGAAGGGCGCGCCCGCGGGGGTGGACAGCCAGTGGGCTTTGGGCCGGTGGGCGGCGAGCGCCCACAGGCAGACGATCCAGGCGGCCGGTCCGCGGTAGATCTGGCCCCGGTCGCCGATCACGGTGATCTCCTCCAGGGTGCTTCCGTGGTCCAGCCCGGGGAACCGCTCCATGGCCTCGGCTGACGCGGCCGGCACCAGGTCGAGCGGTACGAGCTGGCGCTGCCCGCGCAGCCAGTGCCGCAGATGGACACAGAGCGGGCACCGGGCGTCGTACAGCACGGTCAGTCTCCTGACGGGGGTGGTGTCCCTCATCGCGGTTCAGGCCCCGGCAGTCGGCGCGACCCAGCCCTGCGGCGGCACCGGCGGAGTCTGCTCGCGGTCCATGATGCCGCGCCGGCGGAACTTGTTGAGCGCGTAGACGTTGCCGAGGTGCATCGCGCCGAGGACCAGCAGGACCACGCCCAGCTTCGTCGACAGCGCCTCGAAGATTCCCCTGGCGTCGGTGACGGTGCTGCCGTCCTGCAGATACAGGGCCACGAATCCCAGGTTGACCAGGTAGAACCCCACCACGAGCAGGTGGTTGACGGCCTCGGCGAGCTTCTCGTTCCCCTTGAGCACATCGGCGAGGAAGACCCGCCCGTGATGGCTGAGCGTCCGGGCCACCCAGACGGTCAGCCCGACGCTGATGACGAGGTAGATGACGTACGCGACAACTGTGAGGTCCATGCCCCACCCTCCTTTGAACGCGTTCAAAAGCTGATGTCATGGACTGTAGCCCTTCTTTTGAACATGTTCAATACGAGGGTGCGCCGCTGAACTCCCACCTCCGGACGGGCACATGGCTGCGGGTCACCTGAGAAAAGCCCGAGGGCCCCGCCGCCCGGAAACCGGGATGCGGGGCCCTCGTGAAGTGGCCGGAAGGGGTGGCCGGAAGGTCAGAAGCGGCGGGTGATGAGTGCGCGCTTCACTTCCTGGATCGCCTTCGTGACCTCGATACCGCGCGGGCAGGCGTCCGTGCAGTTGAACGTCGTGCGGCAACGCCACACGCCGTCCTTGTCGTTGAGGATCTCCAGACGCTGCTCGCCGCCCTCGTCACGCGAGTCGAAGATGAAGCGGTGCGCGTTGACGATCGCGGCCGGGCCGAAGTACTGGCCGTCGTTCCAGAACACCGGGCAGGACGACGTGCACGCGGCGCAGAGGATGCACTTCGTGGTGTCGTCGAACCGCTCGCGGTCCTCGGCGGACTGCAGACGCTCGCGCGTCGGCTCGTTGCCGTTGGTGATGAGGAAGGGCATCACGTCGCGGTACGCCTGGAAGAACGGGTCCATGTCGACCACGAGGTCCTTGAGGACCGTGAGGCCCTTTATGGCCTCGATCAGGATCGGCTTGTCCGGGTTGATGTCCTTGATCAGCGTCTTGCAGGCGAGCCTGTTCTTGCCGTTGATCCGCATCGCGTCCGAACCGCAGACCCCGTGCGCGCACGAGCGGCGGAAGGTCAGCGTGCCGTCGAGCTCCCACTTGATCTTGTGGAGGGCGTCGAGCACGCGCTCCTTCGGGTCGATCTCGACCGCGAAGTCCTGCCACTGCGCCTCGTCCGAGATCTCCGGGTTGAACCGGCGGATCCGGAAGGTGGCCGTGATGAACGGCGTGTCGGCGAAGCCGGCCTCCGGCTTGCCGGCCCCGGCCTTGTCAGCGTCGTTGATGGTTGGGGTAGCCATTAGTACTTACGCTCCATCGGCTGGTAGCGGGTCTGGACGACCGGCTTGTAGTCGAGCCGGATCGACTCGGAGCCGTCGTCGCCCACCTCGCGGTACGCCATGGTGTGGCGCATGAAGTTGACGTCGTCGCGGTTCGGGAAGTCCTCGCGGTAGTGACCGCCGCGGGACTCCTTGCGCGCCAGGGCGGACGTCGCCATGACCTCGGCGAGGTCCAGCAGGTTGCCCAGCTCGATCGCTTCGAGGAGGTCGGTGTTGAACCGGCGGCCCTTGTCCTGGACGGACACGTTCAGATAGCGCTCGCGCAGCTCGGCGATCTTCTCGACCGCCGTCTTGATCGTCTGCTCGGTGCGGAACACCATCACGTTGGCGTCCATGCACTCCTGGAGCTCCGTGCGCAGCACGGAGACCCGCTCGGTGCCGGTGGCGTCACGCAACCGCTCGACCTGGGCCTCGACCTGCGCGGCCGGGTTCTCGGGAAGCTCGGCGAAGCCGTGCTTCGCCGCGTACTCGGCGGCCGCGATACCCGACCTGCGCCCGAAGACGTTGATGTCGAGCAGCGAGTTGGTGCCCAGACGGTTGGCGCCGTGCACCGAGACGCAGGCGACCTCGCCGGCCGCGTACAGGCCGGGCACGACCGTGGTGTTGTCCGCGAGGACCTCACCCTGGACGTTGGTCGGGATGCCGCCCATGGCGTAGTGCGCGGTGGGCTGGATCGGGATCGGGTCCGTGTACGGCTCGATGCCCAGGTACGTACGCGCGAACTCCGTGATGTCCGGGAGCTTGGCGTCCAGCTGCTCCGGCGGGAGGTGCGTCAGGTCGAGGTACACGTGGTCACCGGCGGGTCCGCAGCCGCGGCCCTCCCGGATCTCCGTGTAGATGGATCGGGACACGACGTCACGGGACGCGAGGTCCTTCATGACCGGCGCGTACTTCTCCATGAAGCGCTCGCCGTCCTTGTTGCGGAGGATGCCGCCCTCACCACGGGCGCCCTCCGTCAGCAGGATGCCCATGCGCCAGATGCCCGTCGGGTGGAACTGGAAGAACTCCATGTCCTCCAGGGGCAGACCGCGCCGGTAGCAGGCGGCCTGGCCGTCACCGGTCAGGGTGTGCGCGTTCGACGTGACCTTGAAGAACTTGCCGGTGCCGCCGGACGCGTAGATCACGGACTTCGACTGGAAGACGTGGATCTCGCCGGTCGCCAGCTCGTAGGCCACGACGCCCGCGGAGGTCTTGACGCCGTCCACCTCGACCAGCAGCTGGTCCAGGACGTAGAACTCGTTGAAGAACTCCACACCCTCCTTGACGCAGTTCTGGTAGAGGGTCTGGAGGATCATGTGGCCGGTGCGGTCAGCGGCGTAGCACGCACGGCGGACCGGGGCCTCACCGTGGTTGCGCGAGTGGCCGCCGAAACGGCGCTGGTCGATCTCCCCGGCGGGCGTCCGGTTGAACGGCAGGCCCATCTTCTCCAGGTCGAGGACCGCGTCGATGGCCTCCTTCGCCAGGATCTCGGCGGCGTCCTGGTCGACCAGGTAGTCGCCGCCCTTGATCGTGTCGAAGGTGTGCCACTCCCAGTTGTCCTCCTCGACGTTGGCGAGGGCCGCGGCCATGCCGCCCTGGGCGGCACCGGTGTGGGAGCGGGTCGGGTAGAGCTTCGTCAGCACGGCGGTGCGGCTGCGCTTCGTCGACTCGATGGCCGCGCGCATACCGGCCCCGCCGGCGCCGACGATGACGGTGTCGTACTTGTGGATCTTCATGATGAAAGCGCCTCGGTCCCGGGCTTCTAGGAGATGTTCGGGTCGAAGGTGAAGATCACCAGCGTGCCCAGCAGGATGGTGAACACCGTGGCGGTGTACAGCAGGCCCTTGAGCCACAGGCGCGTGCCGACGCGCTCCGCGTAGTCATTGATGACGGTACGGAGGCCGTTGGCGCCGTGAAGCATCGCCAGCCAGAGCATGGTGAGGTCCCAGCCCTGCCAGAACGGAGAGGCCCAGCGGCCCGCCACGAAGGCGAAGCCGATCTTGCTCACCCCGCCGTCGAGCACCAGCTGGATCAGCAGGTGGCCGAGGACCAGGACGACCAGGACGATCCCGGAGAGGCGCATGAACAGCCAGGCGTACATCTCGAAGTTGCCGCGTGTGGTCTTCGGCGTCTTCTTGGTGCGCTGGCGCGGGGCCTCGATGAGCGGCGCGGGGTGGTCGGCGTCGAAGAGGGAGACACCCTCGACGGGGCCGACAGCGGCGGAGGTCTCAGCAGACATTCAGTCCTCAGCTCCCGAACAGTTCGCGTGCGGCGTGGCCGAGTACGGGGTAGATGGCCCCGATCATCAGCAGGACCCAGATGCCCACGACAGACCACAGCATCTGCTTCTGGTGGCGCGGGCCCTTGGACCAGAAGTCCACGGCGATGATGCGCAGGCCGTTCAGAGCGTGGAAGAGGATCGCTGCGACAAGGCCGTACTCAAGGACGCCCACGATCGGCGTCTTGTAAGTAGCGATGACCTTGTCGTAGTCCTCGGGGGAAATACGGACGAGAGCAGTGTCCAGGACGTGTACGAACAGGAAGAAGAAGATGAGGACGCCGGTGACTCGATGAGCCACCCAGGACCACATACCTTCCCGGCCGCGGTACAGCGTTCCAGCCGGCACGGAAAAACCCTCCGGGAGCGGGGGACGGGGGTCATGCCGCCAGCTTCTCTCGCTGAGAGGAGCTGTGTCGGTCTGGCCCGGCCGGGTACGGTCCACCGGCCCTGGCCATCGTAGCGACGACTTGTCGGTTCCTTCGCGCGGGGGGTTCCGGTGTGATCAAACAGGCAATCAAACAGCCACGGACGGGCTACCGGCGTGGCCCGTATCCGCCACAAGACGGGTGATTCGTCCCCGGGCGAGGCGGCGTAGCTCGTCGGCGGCGACCACTCGCTCCTCGTCGGGCTCGTGCGAGAGCCGGGAACGGATGCTCGCGAGCACCTGGTCGAGGTGCTCGGACGGGCGGAAGGCGTCGAGGCAGATCACGAAGGGGTGGCCGAAGCGGCTCTCGTACGCGGCATGCGCGGCGCTCAGCGCGGTGTGGGCGGCCCGCGGGGCCCTGCCGTGGAGCGGCCCGGACGCCGGTTCGCCCGCCAGGGCCTGGCAGAGCTCGGCCGGGGACAGGTCGTAGCTCGCCTCGTCACATGCGGCGAGCAGCGCCGTCAGGTCGGGGTAGGGGCGGTGTGCGGCCAGCCGCCGGGCCCACCGGGGGCTGCCGCAGCAGCCGAGCAGTGCGCTCTCGGCGGTGCCGGCGGGTGCAGAGTTGAACCGGTGGAGACCGGACGGGCCACGGTTCTGCGCGGGTATGGCTGCGCGTGCCGGGCCGTCTGTTCTGTGGTGAAGTGACGGCGGTCGCATCGGAGGGCCGGCGTGGGACTCGCTGGACAGCGTGGGCTCCTCGAACACGACAGGAGGGTCGGATGACGGCGGTGAATGAGCCGCAACGCTATCGATGTGCAGAGTTAAGTGTCCGACGGATGCGCGATTTTCACCCGGAAGGGAGAGTTTCAAGGCGCGTGATGGACGAATTGGCTGGCATTTCACCCTCACCTTCACCCTCGCCCAGCCGTGCACGGGAGGTTTCGGACTGATGAAAAGACTCAACGCACCGGTTCTCGCCGTGGGCCTGACCGCCACGGTTGCCGCGGTCGCGCTGGCCGTCACGGTCTGGCCGGACGACGACACGTACGGCGGCAGCGGCCCCGCCGGCCGCGGCTCGGCGGTGACGGCCCCCTCGTCCGACCCGTCGGCGACGAACTACCCGCTGTCGCCGGCGCCCCGTGCCATCCCGTCGGTACGCGAACACGGCCCGGCGCGCGGTCCCGGCTGGCGCCCGCAGAAGGGCTCCCGGGTCCTGGTGGACAAGGGGTGCAAGGGCCTCACCGACGAGGGCAGGCTCCTCTCGCACGAACTGAAGATCGGCTACGCGTACGGCGGCACCGCCCGCGCGGGCGATATCGAGCTCGCTCTGAAGCCGGACAAGAAGGCCCCCCGCGAGTCGTACACCCTCAGCGCCCGCGACAACCGGGTCACGATCACCGGTCCCGACGAGGCCGGGGTCTTCTACGGGACCCGGACCCTCAAACAGTCCGTGCAGGCCGACGGGAAGGTGCCCGAGGGCGTCGTGCACGACAAGCCTGCCAGCGCGCAGCGCCGGTTCAACCTGGACATCGCCCGTAAGCCGTTCGACGCCGCCTGGATCGAGGACCGGCTGCGCGAGATGGCCGACCTCAAGCTGAACCAGCTGGGGCTGCACTTCTCGGACGACCAGGGCTTCCGTATCGAGTCCACGTCGCACCCCGAGGTCGTCTCCCCCGACCACCTCACCACGGCGCAGGTCCACCGGATCGTCTCGCTCGCCTCCAGCCTGCACATCACCGTCGTCCCGGAGATCGACTCGCCCGGACACCTGGGGGCGGTGATCAAGGCGCACCCGGACCTCCAGCTGAAACAGGCCGACGGCACCCCCGTCAAGGGCGCGGTCGACGTGTCGAACCCGAAGGCGGCGCAGATCGTCGACTCGCTGCTGCGCGAGTACATGAAGCTCTTCCCCGGCCCGTACTGGAACGTCGGCGGTGACGAGTACCAGGCGCTGACGGTGAAGGACCCGGAAGCGTCCTTCCCGCAGCTGGCCGCCCTGGCCCGGAAGAAGTACGGCGCGAAGGGCACGGTCCAGGACCTGGCGGTGGCGTGGCTGAACGACCGGGCCGCGGTCGTCAGCAAGGCGGGCAGGACACCGCAGGCGTGGAACGACGGGTTCTTCCGCGGCGGGGTGGCGAAGGCCGACAAGAACATCCAGGTGGAGTACTGGACGGGCAAGGAGTTCGGGGCCCGGCCGCCCGAGGAGTATCTGGCCGCGGGGCAGCGGGTGGTGAACCTCAACGACGAGTACCTCTACTACGTACTCGGCCAGCCCAACGACTTCACCTATCCGACGGGCAAGCGGATCTACGAGCAGTGGACCCCGCGGGTGGTGCGCGGCACCAAGGCGGTTCCCGCCAAGTACGCGCACCTCATCGACGGCGGCGGGTTCGCCGTCTGGGGCGACTTCCCGAACGCCCAGACCCCGGCGCAGGTCGCCGCGGGCATCCGGATGCCGCTGCGGGCGACGGCCCAGAAGCTCTGGAACCCGGACAAGCCGGCGCTGACGTGGACACAGTTCACGTCGCTGGCGGCGAAGCTGGGCTGACTGGACCGTACGGACGCGGCCCTCGGGACCCCGCCCCGGGGGCCGCAGCCGTGCCCGGCCCCCGGTGGCCCGGGTGCCGCTCCCCCTAACGGATGCATCGGCCGAGCCCCAGGGCGGCCGGGAGACGTGCAGGTCAGAGGGCTTGGGGCGGCCGGACGGGTGTTACGCAAGGTGACGTAGCGATTGCGTAGTGTATCCCTCCGTTTGCACGGTGGCGGTGAGTACTTCCCACTTCCCGCACCTCCGAAAGGAACGCTTTCCATGCGCATGTCCCCGAAGGCCGGTCTCCTCGTCTCGTCCGCCGTCTGCGGCGCCCTCACCCTCGGCGTGGCGGGCCCGGCGGCCTACGCGGCGGCCGACCACGCCCCCGCGGCCCGCCCCGCGAGCGCCCCGGCCGTCCCCGTGCCGGGCGCCGACAAGCTCGCGAACCAGGCGAAGCTGCTGGGCGTAGCCGGCGGTGTCCTGAAGCCGGTGACGGACCTGGTCAACGGCGTGCTGAAGGCCCCGGGCGGCAAGCTCCCCGCCGCGGAGGCCGCCAAGCTGGCCGACCCGGTCAAGGCCGCCCTTGCGAAGGTCGGGGAAGCCGCCCCCGCGGCGCCCGCGGCCCCCGGCATTCCGGGCGGCGTGACCGGGGTGTCCGGCGCGCCCGCCGCACCCGACCCGGGTGTCGCTCTCAAGGCGAAGGCGGCGGCCGACCTCCAGACCAAGGTCAACACCCTCGTCAAGGCGGCCGCCACCGGCACGCCCGCCAAGGTCGCTGCGGCGTCCCAGTCCGTGCTCACCTCCCAGGTGAACGTCCTGACCGCCATCCTGCTCGGCGGCGGTCTCCCGGCCCCGAACCTGCCGGGTCTCCCGAAGCTTCCGACGGTGCCCGGGGTCGCCCAGCTGCCTGCCACGCCGGGCGCCTGACCGGCCCGGGTCCGGACCGGGCCCGGGCGAGCGGGCGGACCCGGGCCCGCGTGCGAGAGGCCCGCGGCGCCCCGCGAAGGCGCCGCGGGCCTCTCGGTGCCGGTGCGTCCGAGTCGGTGCGTCCGAGGCGGTGCGTCCGAGGCGGTGCGTCCGGATTCGGTACATCGGGCCGGGTCGCGGAGTGCGGGTTCCGGGTGGAGCCGGGGCGGTTCCGGGGTGAGGTTCGGCCCTCCGCGCGCGGCGGTGCCCGGCGGGCCGTAGCGTCCAGGGATGGACTTCAACATCACCGCGCAGGAAGAGGCTCTGCTCCTGCGGATCCGCGAGCACCTGCACGCGGGCAGCACCCCCCGCGAGGACGACCTCGTCGCCGAGCTCGGCGACGAGGTGCGGGGGCAGGTGCGCAGTCTGGGCGAGCGCGGCTGGCTCGTCGTGCGGCCCGCACCGGACGGCACCTTCTACGTCGAGGGCCTGTCGTCCCTCGCGGAGTCGGCCCTGTCCAACCGGCGGGACGTGGGCGACCAGTAGGCGCCGGGCCCCCGGCGTACCCCGGACCGCCGGCCGTCAGACGAGCAGCCGCAGCAGGTGCGCGCAGGCGTCCGGCTCCGTGTCGTACCGGCCGATGACCTCGGACAGGCCGCGTTCGTACGCACCGGTCTCCCACGCCGCGCCGTCCTCGGTCCGCTTCAGATAGAGGAAGTCGGTGGGCGTGGGGACCGGTTCATGGACCCCCTCGATCCGGTAGTAGCCGTCGGGCACCCCGGCGTCGCGCAGCGCGGCCCGCAGTTCGTGGCGGTCCATGGGCCGGTGCTACTCGCCGGCCACTGCGGCCTGGGCGAGGTAGTGGTGGTCGAGCAGCCACTTCACGTTCAGCCGCTGGCCCTCACCCGGGTTCAGGAACACCGGGTCGAGCTTGATCTGCTGCCCGTTGCCGGGCTGCTCGAACCACGGCGCGATGCCGCCCTGCCACACCCAGAACGGCTTGGCCACCCGGTAGACGTGGTAGTCGCAGGGCACTGCGGCGTCACGGGTGTTGAGGCTCTGCGGGGGCAGCGCGCGCTTGGCGTACGAGTCGCCCGCGGGCGCCAGGTAGGAGCCGTACTCGGAGCCGAAGCGGTCCAGGCGCTCGCCCGTGCGCAGCTTCTCGGGCTCCTTGTCCACCTGCCCGTTGACCTCCTTGAACCCGTCGTTCGGCGGGTACTTCCAGCTGCCCGAGTCCGCTGGCCCCTCCCAGTACTTCTTCAGGAAGTCCCCGGACGACAGCTTCCCGGTCCGGTGGTAGCCCTTGAGCAGCGGACCCACCGGCTTCTCGTGCTTCGACGGCAGCCACTGCGGCCCGAGCCGGGCCTCCTCCCGGAACTGCCCCGAGCAGGGGGCTTGCTGCGGCCGGGAGGCCGCCGACCGGTCCGGGTGCTGCTGCGGAGCGGTGCTCGCGGCTGCGGGCGCCGCCGCGGTCGCGGCGGTGACGGTCAGCGCGGCGAGAACGGTGCGAATGCGGTTCACTCAAGGTCCCCTTGTGTTCCGAAACCCGGCTGGGCTGTATCACGCACGGTAGCGGATCAGTCACCATCTGCGGGGCGGGACGGCGGAGTCGCCCGCTGTACGGGCCGCTGTCCGTGGGGAGCGCGTTGTCTGGTGAGGTGCGCGGGGGCGTATGCGCCGGATGAGCTGACGGGGTGTGTTTTGTCCGGTTTTGGCAAAGTGGCGAAGGTTCTCCTGACATCGGAACCCGCTCGGTTCAGAGTGTGGGGGTCCGGCACAGAGCCGGAAGTTCATCTGCACCATGCGTGGGCCGACCGGCGCACGCATGCCCTGATCTGGGGGTTCCATGTCGTCTTTGTCTTCAGGTTCCCGTCTCGCCGCAGCTGTTCTGGCCTCCGGGGCCCTGCTGGCCGCCGCCTTCCCGGCAGCGGCCGCCGACCACCACCACGCCCCGCGCCATGAGCGCGCGGCCGTGGTGGTGGGCGCCGTCCACCACGTCGACAGCCACAGCCGCGGGCACCACCGCGGCAACCGGCTGGACGCGGAGTGGATCACCGTCACCAACAACTCCCGCCGGGCCGTGGAACTGCGCGGCTGGACGCTGACCGACGCGCAGCACCACTCGTACCGCTTCCACGCGCTGCGGCTCGGCGCGTACAAGTCGGTCAAGGTCCACACCGGCCACGGCCGCGACACCTGGAACGACGTCTACCAGAACCGGCGCTCGCCGATCTGGGACCGCGTCGACACCGCGACCCTGCGCGACGCGCGCGGTCACGTCGTGGACATCGAGCGTCTGGGCAACCGTCACCAGCACCACTGACGGTTGAGGTGACACCAGGTGCGCCGCGAGTGGGCCCGCTCGCGGCGCACTGCTGTGTGCTCTCCCGCGCGGCCGGCGGGACGGGCGGTGTGGCGGCCGGGCCTGTCGTGCCGGTGAGGGGAACGGGGGAGGGTGGCGCAGCAGCGGGGGCGCCGGGCACGATCGCGGCGGGTGCCCGGGCGGTGACGACCCGTGGACGCGCTCCGCTTCGGCGTCGAGGCCGAGTAGGTGGCCCAGTTCCTCGTCAGCGAAGCGTGCTTGCGCCATCGGCGCGGCACCGGCCGACTCCCGCAGGGTGAGCGCCTGCCCGGTCAGCACCCCCTTATCGCCGGGAACCCTTTCGGCTACGGAGGGGCAACTGATGGCCAGGACTGTGGTCGATCTGGACGAGGAGATCGTCGAGCAGGCGATGCGCTGTGCGGCGTGAAGACGACGCCGCCGCAGTGCGGACGGCGATGGAGGAAGGGGTGAAGCTGCGGCTGCGCCGGGAGCTGTTCGATGCCATTGACGAGGTGAGTTCGAGGACACGTTCGCGGAGATCCGGTCACAGACGGGACCGCGGAATCCGGACGGCTCGCTGAAGCGCGGAGGCGGGACCTCGGCGGCGTGAAGGGGCCCCACCTCCTCGACAAGTCCGCGCTGGCCCGCCGGGGCAAGCCGACGGTGCGGGCGCGGCTGGACGCGCTGGCCCGCGACGGGCTCCTGGCGGTGAGCGCCCCGACCGAGTACGAGGATCTGTACTCGGCGCGCGGGAAGCCCGAGGCGCTGCGACTGCGTGCCCTGCTCCGCGGCTTCGACCACGTGCCCTGCAGAGACGAGGAGTTCGAGCGGGCACTCCAGATCCAGGCCCTGGTGGCCCTGAACTCCGGCTTTCACCGGGCGCTGTCGCTGGCCGGCGTCCTCATCGCTGCAACCGCCGCGCGGCATCGGGCCACGGTCCTGCACTACGACGGCGACCTCGGCATGATCGCCTCCTTGAGCGGGCTGCGAGCCGAGTGGGTCGTGGAGCCCGGCACAGCCGACTGAGCCGGAAACGTACATGCCGTCCTGCGCGTGCCTCGACGAGTGAGGGCAGAGCGTTCTCGTCGCGGGCCGGGCCGTCCCGGGTCTGCTCAAGGCGTGGTGCTGTGCTGGGACCGCGCCCACCTTCCCGCGGGGTCAGAGCCTTGTGGTGGAGTTCCCGCTGCAACGTGAGCGGATGAATGTGGTGTTACGCCGCCTGTCTCGGTAGCGCACTCCGTGCCCGACTTCGCGCCCCATTCAGCAGGGTGCCGAATCAAGGCAGGTTCAATCCACTGCGCATTGGTCAGGGCCCGGGCCGGGCGATGGAACGACGACCGGGGCCGCCACCCCCCACAGGAGAGGCCCCGGTCGTCATCCGCGGGAGCCGCGGTACGGTCCCGTATCTCTCTCAGCGCCGGGCATGCGTTTTCTGTCACACCGCGCAGAGTCAGCGCGTTGTCGCAGGTCGTACAAGTCGTGGACGCGGACCGGGCACAGGCCGTAGCGTGACGGATTGCGCAAAGCGGCGCGGCAGTGGCGACCAGCTGCACAGCGGGGGAGCGGTGCGGCAGGACAGGTTGAGGGAGTGCTGGGGGACGACGCGGAGCTGACCACCGCGGTGCTCGCGGCACAGGACGGGGACGAGGACGCCTTCCGGACTGTGTACCGCGCGGTGCACCCGCGGCTGCTCGGGTATGTACGGACGCTGGTCGGCGATCCGGACGCCGAGGACGTCACGTCCGAGGCGTGGCTGCAGATCGCCCGCGACCTCCGGCGGTTCAGCGGCGACGCGGACCGGTTCCGTGGCTGGGCGGCCCGGATAGCCCGTAACCGCGCGCTCGATCACATACGGATGCGGGGCAGGCGCCCCGCGGGCGGCGGTGACGAGTCCGAACTGGCGGCGGAGCCGGGTGACTCGGACACCGCGGGAGAAGCCATCGAAGCCCTGGCCACCGGCCGTACGATGCGGCTCATCGCCCAGCTCCCGCAGGACCAGGCCGAAGCGGTGGTGCTGCGGGTGGTCGTCGGGCTGGACGCGAAGAGCGCGGCCAGAGCGCTCGGCAAACGGCCCGGTGCGGTACGGACCGCCGCGCACCGCGGGCTGAAGAAGCTTGCCGAACTGCTCGGCCCCGAGGTGGGCCCGCACGGACTCGACGCCGTACCCACGCAGCGCTCCCCACGCGAAGGGTCGAAGCAGGAGAGGCCGAAGCAGGAGAGGCCGAAGGGCGAGGGGTCGAAAGCCGCGGTCGGTGTGACGCATTCGCGTCCGTGGACGCAGAAGGACATGTGATGGCCGACGAGCGGTGCGAATGGCTTGACAAGGACACGGCTGAGCGGTTGCTGAGCGGTGGCCCTGTCGGCGCCGTCGACGATCACGCGAGGGCGCAGGCCGCGCGGCTGCACGCCGCGCTGGATGGTGCGGCCCCGTCCGCCGACTGGGCCGAGGCCGATGAATTTCCCGGCGAGAAAGCGGCGTTGGAGGCGTTCCGGCTGGCCAGGGACGGCGGCGCGGACGCACTCGGACCGGTACGGCGTACGGCAGAGGCGCAGGGACCGGTACGGGCCGCCGGCCGTTGGGGCCGACCGGTGCGGTTCAGCGTCGCCGCCCTGGTGGCGGGCTGTGCGCTGAGCGGGGTGGCGGTCGCCGCGGGGACCGGCATGCTGCCTTCGCCCTTCGGCCACAGCGAACCGATGCCCGCCTCGTCCGTTTCGTCCGCCGCGACACCGCGGCCGCTCATCTCCGGCTCCTCCTCCGGTACGTCCACCAGCGCCTCGCCGGGGCCGGACAGCAGCAGCCACGGCAGTGGGGAATCCGCCCCCGGACAGCACGGCCCGCGGACCTCGCCCCCGGCGAGCCGGCCCGGCGGCGATGGGGGCGACGGGGACAGCGGCACGGGCGAGGCCAGTCGGCGCGGGACCCCGTCGGGAGGCACCGGGCACGGGCCCGGCGCCGGGAACCGGGGCGAGCCGACGCCGTCCGGAGGCAGTCACCAGCCGGGCGCCGGGGTGTTGCACAAGCTGGCCGCGGCCTGCCGTGACTACCGCGCGGGGCGGGTCGACGGCGGGCGCAGACGGGCTCTGGAGTCGAAGGCCGGCGGCGCGGCGAACGTCGAGAAATTCTGCGGGCGGGTGCTGGGCGCCGGTGGCTCCAAGGGCCACCGGGTCTCGTTCACGCCCTCGACCCCGCTCACCCCCGCCCCGCCTGCCACGTCCCCCGCACCCTCGCCCTCCCTGTCCCCCGGCCCCTCGCCCTCGCCGACCCTCGCCTTCCCGGCTTCGCCCTCACCGGGCGACGGGAACGGCGCAGCGACAACGGCGAACGGCTGAGGGGCTCGCCGGAGAAACGGCTGGCGGTCTCGTCGGCGAACGGCTGACGTGCTCGCCGGGGAAACGACTGACGTGCTCGCCGGAACCGGCTCCGCCGCCGTGACTGCTCGGCCTTCGTCGCCGTACCGATCCGTCCTGCCGCAGTGACCGACCCGGCTCCACCGCCGTACCGATCCGCTCCGCCGCAGTGACCGATCCGCAGGTGTGACACTTTCCGGGAGCCCGGCGCAGTAGAGAGTGAGCCGACTGGTCATCGGCCGCGTGTGAGCCGGGGTTCCCCCCGTACCTTCGGCTCCGCGCACCCGGCGCGGGTGGGTTACGTTCCCCCGGACCCACCCGCGCCCCCAATCCCTCCGAGGAGTTCCCGAGAACTCCCGGGAACTCCCGGGCTTTCTTCGCTCCTCGCGCCTCGTCCCGGGTGATTCCCCCTCCGGGCGTCGCGAAGCCCATGCTGTGAGCAAGGTCCCAGCGTGTGTGTCTCCACCCGCTGCGCCCCCACCGCTACAGTCCGTCGCGAGAACCAGGACTTACTGCTAGGTAACTCTCCGGCTGAGCGGCTTTTCCTGGTGGGCACCCTTTCAACGCGGGAGGCAGCAGCAGATGGCACGCGAAACCGGCAGCGACCGGCTGACCGAGAGCGGACTTCCGATCGATCCGGTGTACGGGCCCGGCGCGCAGGTCGGCTGGGACCCCGCCGAGAAGCTGGGCGAGCCCGGCGCGTACCCCTTCACCCGGGGCGTGTATCCGTCGATGTACACGGGCCGGCCGTGGACCATGCGCCAGTACGCCGGTTTCGGTACGGCCACCGAGTCCAACGCCCGCTACAAGCAGCTCATCGCCCACGGGACGACGGGTCTGTCCGTCGCGTTCGACCTGCCGACACAGATGGGCCACGACAGCGACGCCGCCATCGCGTCGGGGGAGGTCGGGAAGGTCGGGGTCGCGATCGACTCGCTCGACGACATGCGGGTGCTGTTCGGCGGGATCCCGCTGGACCAGGTCTCCACGTCGATGACGATCAACGCCCCGGCGGCGCTGCTCCTGCTGATGTACCAACTGGTCGGCGAGGAACAGGGCGTAGCCGCCGACCGGCTGACCGGGACCATCCAGAACGACGTCCTGAAGGAGTACATCGCGCGCGGGACGTACATCTTCCCGCCCAAGCCCTCGCTGCGGCTGATCGCGGACATCTTCAAGTACTGCCGGGCCGAGATCCCCCGCTGGAACACCATCTCCATCTCCGGTTACCACATGGCGGAGGCGGGGGCCTCGCCCGCGCAGGAGATCGCGTTCACGCTCGCCGACGGCATCGAGTACGTACGGACCGCCGTCGCCGCCGGGATGGACGTGGACGACTTCGCACCGCGCCTCTCCTTCTTCTTCGTCTCGCGCACGACGCTCCTCGAAGAGGTCGCCAAGTTCCGTGCGGCACGCAGGATCTGGGCCAGGGTGATGCGCGAGGAGTTCGGCGCGCGGAACCCCAAATCGCTGATGCTGCGCTTCCACACGCAGACCGCGGGCGTCCAGCTCACCGCCCAGCAGCCCGAGGTCAACCTGGTGCGCGTCGCCGTCCAGGGGCTCGCCGCGGTCCTCGGCGGTACGCAGTCACTGCACACCAACTCCTTCGACGAGGCCATCGCCCTGCCCACGGACAAGTCGGCCCGGCTGGCCCTGCGCACTCAGCAGGTCCTCGCGTACGAGACCGATGTCACCGCCACGGTCGACCCGTTCGCCGGCTCGTACGTCATGGAGGCGATGACCGACGACGTGGAAGCGGCGGCCCTCGCACTGATGGAACGGGTCGAGGACATGGGCGGCGCGGTGAGCGCCATCGAGAACGGCTTCCAGAAGAGCGAGATCGAGCGCAGCGCCTACAAGATCGCGCAGGAGACCGACAGCGGCGAACGGGTCGTGGTCGGTGTCAACCGCTACCAGCTCGACACCGAGGAACCGTACGAACCGCTGCGCGTCGACCCGGCCATCGAGGCCCAGCAGGCGGCCCGGCTGGCCGCGCTGCGCGCCGACCGCGACCAGCCGGCCGTGGATGCCGCGCTCGCCGCGCTGAAGAAGGCCGCCGGCGGCACGGACAACGTCCTGTACCCGATGAAGGAGGCGCTGCGGGCACGGGCCACGGTCGGCGAGGTCTGTAACGCGCTGCGGGACGTGTGGGGGACGTACGTACCGGTCGACGCTTTCTGAGGTGCTGAGGTGCTGAGGTGCTGAGGTGCTGAGGTGCTGAGGTGCTGAGGGCCGCTTCGGGGTTTCGAGGTTTCCCCGCGGTTTCCGGGCTCTCCGGGGTGCTGAGGGTCACTCCCGGACTGTCATACCCGCGTGCGAGACTCGGTCCATGCTCGGTGTCACGGATCTCCCGACCTATCTCGCCGGCCTTGCGCTGATCATTCTGCTGCCGGGCCCCAACTCGCTGTATGTGCTCTCGGTCGCCGCCCGGCGCGGCGTCCGCACCGGATACACGGCGGCCGCCGGGGTGTTCTGCGGGGACACCGTGCTGATGACCCTCTCCGCCGCGGGAGTAGCCTCGCTGCTCCAGGCCAACCCGCTGCTGTTCGGCCTGGTGAAGTACGCGGGCGCCGGTTACCTGACGTATCTGGCGTTCGGCATGGTCCGCACGGCCCGCGCTCTCTGGCGCGACCGGCGCGACCGGCGCGACCGGAGCGAGGGGGCCGCGGAGACCACCGGCGCTACCGCGGAGACCACCGGCGAGCAGACGACCGCGCTGGAGCGGCCGTACCGCAGGGCCCTGGTGGTCAGCCTGTTCAACCCGAAGGCGATCCTCTTCTTCATCTCGTTCTTCGTGCAGTTCGTCGACCCGCACTACGCCTACCCGGCGCTCTCCTTCGTGGTGCTCGGCGGGCTGGCGCAGCTGGCGAGCTTCCTCTACCTCACCCTGCTGATATTCGGCGGCACCCGCCTCGCCGCCGCCTTCCGGCGCCGCAGGCGTCTCTCCGCCGGGATGACGACGGCGGCGGGCGCGCTCTTCCTGGGCTTCGCGGTGAAGCTCTCGCTCAGCAGCGTCTGAGGCAGCAGTCTGAGGTAGCAGAGCAAGCCGCTTCACAGCCCGCCCCTTCACAGCCCCTTCTGATTGCCGCGTCACCGCCGGGGTTTGTTCGCGAACACCCAACGGTTGCCCTGCAGTGCGTCGTTCGGCTCGGGCAGCGGGCCGCGGCCGTGGCGATGAGTGAATTCGAAGGGGGTGTGGACCGATGTGGACCAGCCCCTGCTCCCCAGGCGACCCGCGGAGTCGGGTCGCGGCGCCCGGTCGAACAGGTCGAGCAGGTCGATGCCGATCTGCTGTTTCGTGGAGGTGTAGAGCGGGCTGTCGCGGTGTTCCAGCAGGTCCTTGTCGAGCTTGACCTCGAACCCCAGGGCGCTTCCCCCGGTGCTCAACCGGTCCACCGTGTCGATGAGGTGGGTCTCGGCGGTGACGGGCAGGTAGAACAGCAGCCCCTCGGCCAGCCACACGCTGGGCGCCGCCGGGTCGAAGCCCGCGCCGGTCAGTGCTCCGGCCCAGTCGGCACGCAGGTCGACGGGGGTTGGTACGCGCGTGGCCTTCGGGGCGGCCGCCAGCCCGTCGAGCACCTGGTGTTTGAAGGCCAGTACGCCTTCTCTGTCGATCTCGAAGATCACGCAGCCGGGAGGCCAGTCGAGCCGGAAGGCCCGCGTATCCAGCCCGGCGCCGAGCAGGACGACTTGACGGGCGCCCCCCTCGCGAACCGACCGCAGCAGGAAATCGTCCAGGACCCGCGTCCGCAGGCCGAAGTAGCGGGCGAAACGTCCCCACAGCGGGTCCGCGTCCCCGTCCGGGACCTGCCGCAGGCGGACTGGCCAGTCCGCGCACGCCGGTGCGGCGCGCACGAAGTGCTCCGCGTAGACGTCCTGCGCCAGGCTGTCGTCGCGGTGAGTCTCGATCGCCCGTGCCGCGGCGACCAGGAGAGCGGTCAGACCGACACCCCCCGCTACGCCCTCCGCACTGGTGCTCCGATGTGCTGTGCCGGTCATGCGTCCTCCGTTGGTACGAGCAGGGACCACGAAAAGCGGGAAACAGGGATCACGCACCGGTCGGTCGGCCGCTCGGCCAACCGGTCGGGCGGGAGGGCAGCGGGGCGCTCACCACCCCCGCCCCTTCCCCTACGGAATCAGGACGGGTTTCACCACGCGGCCAGCGTCGCAGTCGCGTTCGGCCTCGTTGATGTCGGCGAGCGGGTACGTACGGATCAGCTGGTCGAAAGGGAAGAGCCCGGACTGCCACAGCCCGGTCAGCCGTGGAATCAGCAGGCCTGGTACCGCGTCCCCCTCACAGATGTGGGAGATCCTCCGGCCCCGGTCGAGCGCCCCCGGGTCGAGTGGCAGCGTGGTGTGGAGCCGTGCCACCAGACCGAGGTGGCCGGTCGGGCGGAGGGCCCTGAGTGCGTCGTTGATCAGCCGGACGGAGCCCGTGGTGTCCAGGGCGTACCGCGCACCGCCGTCGGTGAGTCGCCGGATGCGGTCGGCCAGGCCGGGCGACGCGACGTCCAGCGGGATCGCGCCCAGCCGCTCGGCGAGGGCCAGCCGTTCCGGGTGCCGGTCGACGGCCACGGTCACCGCTCCGGCCGCGCCGGCCGCCATCACCGCGGCCAGGCCCACCGCGCCCGCGCCGAACACCGCGAGTGTGTCACCGGGGCGGACGCCGAAGGAGTTGAGGACCGCTCCGGCGCCGGTGAGGAATCCGCAGCCGAGCGGCCCGAGGAGTTCGACGGGCAGCGAGGGATCGACCCGTACGGCGTTGCGGGCGGGGACCATCGCGTACTCGGCGAACGAGGACTGGCCGAACCACCGGGGGGCCAGTGCGTTCCCGGCCGCGTCGGTGAACCGGCCCGCGTTCTCCTCGCGTCCGCCGAAGAGGTTCAGCGAGGCGAAGGAGTCGCAGTAGGCGGGGGCCGCGCCCGTGCAGTTCCGGCAGTGCCCGCAGGAGTCGAAACTCAGCACGACATGGTCGCCGCTGCTCAGGCCGGTGGCCGGGCCGCCGGTCCCCACCACGACTCCGGCCCCTTCGTGGCCGAGCACGGCAGGCAGCGGTGAGCGGCCGGCCGAACGACGGACCGCGAGATCGGTCCGGCACATCCCGCAGCCGGCGATCCTGACCAGGATCTCGCCGTCGGCCGGTCCGGTGTTCAGGGCCACCTCCTCCAGGGCGAAGCGGCTCTCGTACGAGCGCAGTACCGCCGCCCCGAACCGCGTCGTCACGCTTCCTCCGGGCGGTGCACGACGAACGGCCTGAGGTTTCCGTACAGCCCCCACGGCCCGCCCGCGACGCCGACTCCACTCTCCTTGATGCCCGCGAAGGGCTGGGCGAGAGAGATTTCGGCGTGGTGGTTGATCCAGGCCGTGCCGCACTCCAGCCGCCCGGCCACCTCCTCGGCCCGGTCGAGGTCGGCCCCCCATACCGAGCCGCCAAGACCGAACCCGGTGCCGTTGGCCGCATCGACGGCTTCGTCGAGGTTGCTGTACGGCAGTACCGGCAGGACCGGTCCGAACTGTTCGCCCGTCACCAGCGGCCCGGCGGGCGGGACATCGGACAGAACGGTCGGGGCGAAGAAGTAGCCCGGCCGGTCCAGCCGGTGGCCACCGGCCGCGGCCCTGGCGCCGTCCGCCAGGGCCTGGGCCGTGTAGCTCTCGACCCGTGCCAGTTGCGGGGCGTTGTTGACCGGCCCCAGCTGCGTGCCCGGATCGAGCCCGGCCCCGACGACGACGGTTTTGGCATGGTGCGCGAGGGCCTCGACCACCTGGGAGTGGAGCCGGGCCGGGGCGTAGACCCGCTTGACCGCCATGCAGACCTGCCCGCAGTTGCGGAACGCCGCCCAGAACAGCCGTTCCGCGATCCGCTCCACCTCCACGTCGTCCAGCAGGACGGCGGCGTCGTTGCCGCCCAGTTCCAGGGTGACCCGCGCGAGCGAGGCGGCCGCGCCCGCCGCGACGGCCCGCCCGGTGGGCACCGAACCGGTGAAGGTCACATGACGGATCCCCGGGTGGGCCGCGAGGCGGGCGCCGAGGGGTTCGTGACCGGTGACGACCGTCAGTACCCCCTCCGGGAGCGCGGTGGACATGACGGACGCCAGCAGCCGGGTGGCGAGGGGGGTGTACGGGGAGGGCTTGAGCACCACCGTATTGCCCGCGGCGAGCGCGGGCGCGAACTTCGCCGACGCAAGCTGAAGAGGGAAGTTCCACGGGACGATCGCGGCGACGGGCCCGAGCGGTCGCCAGTGGACCTCGCTGCGTACCGGCCGGCCGTCCGTGATCTTCTGCGGCCCCGGGAGCGGCTCGGCGAAGTAGCGCAGCCGGGCCGCCGCGCGGGCGACCTCGGCGTACGAATCGGCCAGGGGTTTGCCCTGTTCACGGGTGAGCAGCGGGGCGAGCCGGGCCCCGGCCGTCTCCACGGCGTCGGCAGCCGTGAACAGCGCCTTGGAGCGGGTTATGGGGTCGGCCCGCCAGCCGAGCCAGGCCTCGTGAGCCTGCTCGACGACGGCGTCCAGCTCGTCCGGCTGCTGGTCGGGGGCCTCGGCGAAGGGCGTACCCGTCGCAGGATCGAGGACGGCGAAGCACTCACTGCGTGGCGCCGGCGCGCGACCGGGTCTGCTGGTCGGCATGCCGGCGGTCAGTTCGCGGTGACGGTGGTCGCCGCGTATTCCCGGGCATGCCGGTCCATCTCGGCCCGGAAGGCGGCCACCAGGTGCGGCTGGATCCTTCCCGTCCTGCGGTCACCTCCCTCGCAGACCGCACCGCGTACCCCCACGATGTCCGTGCCGATACGGGTCAGCGCACCGAGATCACCAACCTTGACACTCCCTGCGAGTGCGGCGAGCAGACCGGCCCCGTGGGCCAGCCCGACGAACTCCGCGCAGACGTCGGTCGGGACATGGTCGAAGAGCCGTGTCCCGTCCTTGATCGCGGTGTCGAGCATGGCCGCGTCGCAACCGGACCGGCGGGCGATGTCGGGCAGCGAGAGCGGGTTGACGCAGCCGATGCGGTGGGCGTCGGCGTACCCCGAAGCGACCACGAACGCGTCCGGCCTGTAGTCCTTCACCGCCCTGACCACCCCGCACATGACATCGACGGCCTGCTCGGGCGTCGTGCATCCGTAGAGGCCGACCTTGATGTACGTGGCCCCGGAGACAGCTGCGCCGAGCGCCGCCTGGGCCACCGTGCCGGGCTTGTACGGTGCGTCTCCCACCGTGGCGGACACCGGCTTGTCCGCGGGGACCGCATCACGGATCTCCCTGATGACCCAGGGGAAGTTCGCGCCGAGCGAGCCCTCTTCGGGCCTTTTGACATCGACGATGTCGAGGTGTTCCGCCGCCTTCACACAGTCGCGGGCCTCTTCGACACTGTCGGGGGAGATGAGAAGCAACAACGTGGGTTCCTTCCACCGCATGTCCACCTGCCGAGGACAGGTATGCGGAGTCGCTGGATCCTCGAGCACGTGCGGTCCGCTCATCATTACGGCGGCCCGTCGTGCCGGGGAGGGCGCGCGGAGTACCGGACGGATCATTGCCCCCAACCCCGCACGCCCCCAGCGCACGGCCACGACGGTTAGCGTCGTGCTCCGCGGTGAAGCGTGGTGCCACGCGGCAGGCAAGGATCCGCGGCCCGGCGGTATCGGCGGCCGCGCCGAGGGCCGACGGATGTCCCCAGCGCGGGGCAGGCGCGTCGAACCGTACGAAGACCAGAGCCAGGGCTACAGCCGCGCAGGCCAGGTGCCTTCCCCGTCACTGTGATGCCACGTCGGCACGCCGGGTTGTGCACCAACTGACCCCACTCCCAGCCCCGGTTGGCCGTCACCCGCTCCCCGTGGAACTGACCCTCCTGGACAGCGCCCCGCGCAGTACCGGCGTCAGCCTGTTCTCGACGTAGCGGTTGAGCAGCCAGGCCAGCCCCAGCATCAGCGCGACGGTCAGAACGAGCGTGCCGTACGAGGGGATCCCCAGCTTCCGGTGGAGTACGGCCACCACTACCCAGCCCAGATGCTCGTGCACCAGGTAGAAGGGGTACGTGAGCGCCCCGGCGACCGTCAGCCAGCGCCAGTCGGCCCAGCGGAAGAAACCGAGTGCCACCGCGCCGACCAGCACGAAGCCCAGCGTGACCACGGCGACGATCACCATGGTGTGCCGGTAGGAGAAGAACGCCGGATCGGCCCGGTGCCACAGACCGGCGACCGCGTAGTGCTGGCCGATCGCCCAGCTGACGCCGACGACGCCCCAGGCGATGACGTCCAGCCGGTCGCGGTGCAGGAGGTAGAGACCGATCCCGCCGATGAAGAACGGCGCGTACTCCGGCATCAGCACCATGCTCAGCATCGGCTGATGCACCGCGTCGGTGATCGCGGCGGCCAGGGTCCACACCCCGCAGAAGACCAGGACTCGCTGCCGGTTGGCGCCGGGCAGCACCACGCAGAGGGCGAAGAGCGCGTAGAAGCGCAGCTCGGCCCAGAGGGTCCAGCACACACCGAGGACCCGCTCGGCGCCGACCGGCTGCTGGAGCATGGTGAGGTTTACCAGCGCGTCGCTGGGCGAGACCGTCCGGTACGCGACCCAGGGGAGTGCGAACGTCGCCGTGACGATCACGATCGCCGCCCAGTACGCCGGGTAGAGGCGGGAGACCCGGGAGGCGAAGAAGGAGCGCAGCGGCCGGCCCCAGCCGCTCATGCAGATCACGAAACCGCTGATGACGAAGAAGATCTGCACACCGAGACAGCCGTAGGCGAACCACTCGGAGAGTGTCGGGAACTGGTGGCGCGGCGACCCGCCCCAGGCCCTGCTGATGTCGCCGTCCCGGCCGCCGTAGTGGTACGCGGCGACCATCAGGGCGGCGACCAGCCGCAGTCCGTCGAGCGCGCGCAGCCGGCCGCCCGCGCGGGCGGTCCGACCGGGGCCGGTACGCGCGGTGGGCATCGGCAGCGGTGAGCCGGGTATCGGCGGGTCCGGTATCGGCAGCGGTCCGTCGGATACGGGCGGGTCCGGTATCGGCAGCGGTCCGTCGGATACGGGCGGGTCCGGTATCGGAAGGGGTGCGGCGTCGGCGGAACCGGGCGCGGGGGCGGGGCCGGCGTCCTGGCCCGGGGCCGCCGCCGCGGGCACCGGCGACGGGACCGCGGCGGGCAGCGGCACGGAGGCCGGGGCAGGGGTCATCCGAGCGCGACTCTCTTGAGGGAGCGGGCCCGCCGGGCCACCCGTCGTACCGTCGCGTTGCGCGGGATGAAGGCGAGCTGGGCCGGCAGCGCGCCCGGCAGCCCCAGCACGGTCAGCCGGCGACGCTTGAAGTAGCGCCAGGTGTGGGCGTCCAGGTGGCGGCTCAGGTACGCCTCGGCCGCCGGACGCAGATCGGGCCGCAGCTGCGGCTGCATCGCGAAGCCGACGGCGGCGACGAGCCCCGGCAGATCGTCGGCGGACGCGGCCCCGGCCGGGGCTCCGGCGTCCTCCAGCGCTGGCAGCAGTGCGTCGACGATGGTCACCGGGACCCGGTTGCTGTTCTGGTACGGGGCGAGCCGGTCCAGCAGCAGCTCGGTACCGGTGCGGGCGACCGGGATCCCGTAGAAGGCGCTCGCCGTCAGCAGCGCGGTGGAGAAGCAGCCGACCACCAGCGCCGGGTGCGTCCGTTCGTACAGTGTCTCGGCGAGCAACGGCTCGTCCAGTACGGTCAGCTCGGCGCCCAGCTGCTCCGCCTCCCGCTCCAGCAGCCGCGACCAGCGGGCCGGCGCCGTCGGGTGCGGCTTGAACACGACCGTGCGGTGGCCGAGCGCGACCGCCCCGCGCAGCATCCGTACATGGAGGTCCTCCTCCTCCTGCGGAGTGAGGATCTCCAGCGCCGAGAGGTACTGGCCGAGCAGCAGCGCCGGAGGCTCCGCGCACTCGGGCAGGCTCGTCACGGACTCGGCCAGCTCGCCCAGTACCTTGCGGAAGGCGGCGTCCGGCACGATCTCCGGCTCGGCCCCGAACTCGGCGAGCAGCAGCGGCTTCAGACCGGGCACCAGGTCCAGATGGAGCAGCCGCCGGATCCTGGTGCCGATCAACGGATCGATCTTGTTGCGCGTCGGGCCGTACGACATCAGCCCGTCCGCGTACACCGTGACCGGCGCGTCCTGGAAGAGCAGGGCCAGCGCCTGCGCCGGGTTGACCTGGACGGACTCGACCGCCAGCTCGATCCGGTCGTCACCGAGGTCCCAGAGGAGCCTCAACTGCCGTTCCCACAGCGGAATGTCGTCGGTGCGCGGCGACCAGCCGCCCGGGTGCAGCGGTTCGATGGTGTCGTTCCAGGAGAGCACGCCGTCGAACCGGTGGCGCAGCTGCTCGAAACCGGGCATCGCGTCCAGCGCGGGAGTGGTCTCCGGGATCGCCGCGTTGTTGCTGACCAGCAGCAGTCGCCGGTCGGCGGAGTCGAAGCAGCCGCTGTCGATCGCGGCGGCCAGGGTGGCGGCTCCGTACAGCGTGGAGGCGTAGAAGATCTGCGTCGTGCGGGGTGTACGGGCTGCGTGGGGCGTATCGGTTCCACGGGCGGGCGACGTCGTCACGCTGCGGCCTCCGTCGTCAGCGAGGCCGGACGGCGGCGCAGCCGCCGCAGACGCGAGGCGCGCGCGGTGTCCATCGAGTCGAGCGCGTCGCTCAGCAGATCCTGCGGCATCCGTTTCAGCGCGGCCGCGCTGAGCGTCCGCAATTTACGTGCCACGGCTGGTTCGAACCTTTCGATGGAGCCCAAGTGGTGCGAAATAATCGCGCAATAGGTGCGCACGGCCTTGGGAAGAAGGAGATCGGCTTCCGGGTCTTTCGATGTTTCGTCGATAACCTGGTCGAATGCGCGGATGAAATCGAGCTGGCGCACGTCGCCGATCTGTGTGAGGGACGAGGCGACACCGCGCCGGTAGAACATTCCCAGCAGCCCGAGTACGGCGAATGACTCCGCTTCCCTGTGCAGCCGCCAGATCCACGGGCGGTCTTCGGCGGTGCGCAGCCCGTGGGTGAAGTGCAGCAGCCCGCGGTCCAGCAGCCTGCGGTGGTACATACCGGCCCAGGCGTACGCGTAGTCGACCGGGGTGGAGCGGTCGGCGGGCAGAATCACCTCGCGCGGAACGGTGACCTCGCCGCGCCTGCCGTACGGGACCCGGTGGACCGTACGCGTGCTGCCCATGCACTGCACATGGTCGGTGCGGACGAAGTCGCAGCCCAGCGCCTCCATGTCGGCGAGCAGCCGCTCGTAGTACCCGGGGGCGAGCCAGTCGTCCCCGTCCAGGAAGGTGATGTATTCGCCGCTCGCCGCGTCGAGCCCGGTGTTGCGGGCGGTGGCGAGTCCTCCGTTCTCCCGGTGTTTCAGCAGGACGGCCCCGGGAAGCTCGCGCTCCGCACGTTCGAGGATCTCCGGGGTCCCGTCCGTCGAACAGTCGTCGACGAGCAGGAACTCGAAGTCGTCGCGTGCGTTCGCGCGGAGGCTTCTGAGGGTGTCGGGGGCGTATGTCTGCACGTTGTAGAACGGCACGATGACGGAGAGCTTAACCACCTGCGTGACGCTAAGAGGTGCCCCGGCATTTGTCCTGAAGCCCGGTGGGATGGCAGGTGAACTGGATATGGCGGAACAGTGAACCGCCTTGTCCCGTCTGCCGTTTCTCCCGCTGTCGGCCCGCTGTTAACCCTTTGTTGCGGTTGAGTTGGGCCACCGAACCGAATGCCTTTCTACCTTCGTCGTTGTGCAAGCAAGTACCAGCGATGTTCTCCGCGTTGCCGTGATCGCCGATTCCGACACCCGTTGGAAATGGGGCGCGCTCACCGCACGCCGTCTCTCCGTAGGGGACGCCAGGCTCAGCGGCTTTCTGCTGCGCGGCCGGGCCACGCCCACCCCGCGCCAGCTCGCCGAGGTGGGCGCAGGTGTGGACACGGCCGCCGTCCGGGAGGTGACGGGGGCGGAGTTCCTCCGGGCCGTCGAGCAGGACGGCTACGACGTGATCGTCCTCGCACTCGTCGGCGGCGCGGTCCAGGCGATGCTGCACGGACTCGCCGCGCTCGGGAGCCCCGCAGCCGGCACCGCCGGGGAGGGGGCCGCCGCAGCCGGAACCGCCGCGCTCAGTAAGTCAGTAAGGCGGCCCGTCGTCGTCACCGGCTATGTCGGGGTGGTCTACGAGAAGCTGGCCGACGGTCTCCTGCTGCGGCACGGCGCCGACGTGGTCCTCGCCAACTCGCCGCACGACGCGGAACGGTTCCGCGCGGTGTACGAGGGGGTGGGCGCCGACGCGTCCGCCGTGACCGGGACCGCGCTGCCCTTCCTGGGCGGGGCGCCGTACGCCGGGGGTCCGTTGAAGACCGTCGTCTTCGCCGCTCAGCCCTCCGTCCCCGCCTCCCGCGAGGGCCGGACGTATCTGCTGCGCCGCCTGGTCGAACACGCCCGGCTGCACCCGGACCGTGAGGTGCTGCTCAAACTCCGGTCCCAGCCCGGCGAGCACACCACGCACATCGAGGAACTGCCCTACCAGAAGCTGGCCGAGAAGCTCCCCGGCGGGCTGCCCGCCAACTTCCGGCTGGTGTACGGGCACATGGGCGATGTGCTGGACCGTACGGACCTGCTGGTCACGGTCTCCTCGACCGCGGCTCTGGAGTCCCTGCACCGGCGCATCCCCACCGCTGTTCTCACCGACCTCGGTATCCGCGAGGCGCTCGGCAACCACCACTTTCTCGGCTCGGGCTGCCTCGCCTCATGGGACCAGCTGGACGCCGGCGCGAGCCCGGAGGCCGATCCCGCCTGGCTGACCCGGCAGGGGGTGGCGGCTGGGGGACCACCCTCCGGGGGAGGCTCGGACGACACCGCCTTCGACGCCGTACGAGAACGGGTCGCGCGACTGCTCCTGGAGCCTCAACTCCCGCCTGTAGAGCCCTACTACACCCACGTCTCCGCGCCCGGATACCTCCCCGGCATCCTCGCCCGCTACCGCCTGGACGCCGCCCCGGCCGCCGAGACCGGCGGGGTACGGCGAGTCGTGCGCGACGCCGTACGGGACGCGGCGCGCGGGGCGTACCGCCACGGCGTCCAGCGCGTGGCCCCCGTCATCCGCCGCATGGGAGAACTGTGATGCCCACCGAAGCCGCTGAAGCCGCCGAAGCCGCCGAACCAGCGGCCGGGCCGTCGAGGCCCGCCCAGCCCGCTCGATCTGCTGGGTCCGTGCAGCCCGCTGAGTCCACGCAGCCCGCGGCACCGGCCAAGGCCCCCCGGGTGCTGGCCGTGATCCCGGCTCGCGGAGGATCGAAGGGCGTGCCGGCCAAGAACCTCGAACCGGTCGGCGGCGTACCGCTGGTGGCCCGCGCGGTCCGCGCCTGTCTGGGCGCACGCCAGGTCACCGACGTCGCCGTGTCGACGGACGACGAGCGGATCGCGACGGCGGCACGCGAGGCCGGCGCCGACGTGGTGCTGCGCCCCGCCGAGATCGCCGGGGACACGGCGACCAGCGAGGCCGCCGTGCTGCATGCGCTCGACGCGTACCCCGGAACGGATGTCGTGCTGCTCGTGCAGTGCACCAGCCCTTTCCTCACCAGCGCGGAGATCGACGGGGTGGCGGCCGCGGTCGCCACGGGCGGCGCGGACACCGCGCTCACCGTCGCCCCCACGCACGGCTTCATCTGGCGCGAGGAGCAGCGCGCCGACGCCGACGGCGGAGGTACGGACACCACCGGGGTCAACCACGACAAGGCGTTCCGCCCCCGCCGACAGGACCGCCCGCAGGACTATCTGGAGACCGGCGCGGCGTACGCCATGAACGCCGGGGGCTTCCGCGCCGCCCGGCACCGCTTCTTCGGCGAGACCGCCCTGGTCCGTACCGATCCGGCCCGCGTGCTGGAGATCGACGACCCGCACGACCTGGCCCGCGCCCGCGCCCTCGCGCCGCTCCTGGACGTCCGTACGCTGCCGGGCCGCGACGACGTCGACGCCGTCGTCCTGGACTTCGACGGCACCCAGACCGACGACCGCGTCCTCATCGACGCGGACGGCCACGAGTTCGTCGCAGTCCACCGCGGCGACGGCCTCGGTGTCGCAGCGCTCCGCGACTCCACGGACCTCAAGATCCTGATCCTCTCCACCGAGCAGAACCCGGTCGTCGCGGCCCGCGCCCGCAAGCTGCGGGTGCCCGTGCTGCACGGCATCGACCGCAAGGACCTCGCACTCAAGCAGTGGTGCGAAGAACAGGGTGTCGCGCCCGAGCGCGTGCTCTACGTCGGCAACGACGTGAACGACCTGCCGTGCTTCGGCCTCGTCGGGTGGCCCGTCGCGGTCGCCCAGGCCCACGACGCCGTACGCGGCGCCGCACGCGCGGTCACCACCACCCCCGGCGGCGAGGGCGCGATCCGCGAGATCGCCGCCTGGCTCCTGGGCCCCACCCTCAACAAGTAAGGAATCCCCTCATGAGCACCACCCGCCTCCGTACCCTCGGCACCAAGACCGCGGGCCCCGGCCACCCCGTCTACATCACCGGCGAGATCGGCATCAACCACAACGGTGAGCTGGACAACGCCCTCGCTCTGATCGACATCGCCGCCGAAGCCGGCTGCGACGCGGTCAAGTTCCAGAAGCGCACGCCGGAGATCTGCACCCCGCGCGACCAGTGGGACATCGAGCGCGACACCCCCTGGGGCCGGATGACGTACATCGACTACCGCCACCGCGTCGAGTTCGGCGAGACCGAGTACCGGGCCATCTCCGACCACTGCGCCAAGCGCGGCATCGACTGGTTCGCCTCCCCGTGGGACACCGAGGCCGTCGCGTTCCTGGAGAAGTTCGACGTACCGGCGCACAAGGTCGCCTCCGCCTCGCTCACCGACGACGAGCTGCTGCGCTCGCTGCGTGCCACCGGCCGTACGGTGATCCTCTCCACCGGTATGTCGACCCCGAAGCAGATCCGGCACGCGGTCGAGGTGCTCGGCAGCGACAACATCCTGCTCTGCCACGCCACTTCGACGTATCCGGCCAAGGCCGAGGAGCTGAACCTGCGCGTCATCAACACGCTCCAGGGCGAGTACCCGAACGTCCCGATCGGCTACAGCGGCCACGAGACCGGCCTCCAGACCACCCTGGCCGCGGTCGCGCTCGGCGCGGCGTTCGTCGAGCGCCACATCACCCTGGACCGCGCCATGTGGGGCTCCGACCAGGCGGCGTCCGTCGAGCCGCAGGGCCTCACGCGCCTCGTCCGCGACATCCGCACCATCGAGGCGTCGCTCGGTGACGGCGTCAAGAAGGTCTACGAGTCGGAGCTGGCCCCCATGAAGAAGCTGCGCCGCGTCGCGGGCGTCGTCGCCGAGGGCGCGGACCGCGAGCCCGCGTCGGTCTGACCCGGGCGGCAGGAGAGCCCGAGAAGACTGCCCCAGGAGGAGAACCGCCACTGTGAAGAGCGCCCCCACCACGCTCGCCTTCGTGGAGAGCCCCGTCCAGCTGCTCAACCTGCTGGAGTGGGCCCACACGACGACCATGGACCTGACCGTGGTCGTCCTCTCACCGCTCGACCCCATGTCCCGCGGCCAGCTGCGCCGGATGGCCGAACTGGCCCGGGGTGAGGGGCTCACGGTGCGCTGGGAGGAGGCGCGTGGCGGAGTGGCGGCGCCGTTCCAGACGATCGGCGGGCTGACACCCCTGCTGCGCGGGGCCGACCGGATCGTCATCGGGGACCCGTTCTCGCGGTACGTGCAACTCCTCCTCGCCCTGTCCGGCGCCCGGGACCTGACGGTGGTGGACGACGGCACGGCCACCATGGAGTTCATCGCCCAACTCGCCGCGAAGGAGCCACTGGTCCGCTGGCACAGACGCGGCAGACGCGGCCCCCGCGACCTGCTCTTCGCCCCCATGGCGTCGGCGGCCCGCCGCCGCCTCACCCCGTCGGGACGGCGCGCGGTCGAGGTCTTCAGCTCGATGCCGGTCGCGGACGCGCCCCCCGGACTGACGGTCACCACCAATGACTTCGCCTGGACCCGCTCCCGCTTCGGCCCGCCGAGGATCACCCGCACATCCGACCTGGTGGGCACCTCGCTCGTGGAGACGGGGGTGGTGGACCAGGGCCGCTACATCGCGGCGGTGACCGACTTGGCCCGTACGCACCGGGTGACGCGGTACTTCGCGCACCGCCGCGAATCCACCGAGAAGCTGCACCGCCTGCACGCGGAGACGGGCCTGGAGATCGTCCGCCCCGACCTCCCACTGGAACTGATCGCCCGCCGCGGCCCGATCGGCCGCACGATCGTGAGCTTCCCGTCCACGGTGGTCCACACCCTCCCGCTCGCCCTGACGGGCACTGAGGTCCGCGTGGCGGTCTGCGACATCGACCCGGCCTGGCTCACGGACACGGCGTCACCCCGAGCGCAGGGATTTCTGGCGGGGGTGACGGGAACAGCCCGCGACGTGCAGCGGCTGGTGCCGGGGGTCTGAGTGCCTGAGCCGGTCCGGCGGGCCTCACTGCTCTCACTGCTCTCAAACGTGGCGCGTGCCGCCGTACAGGGCGTCGAGGCCCACCAGGGCTACATCCTTTCGCTGGTCGGCGGTCCGGACCAGGTCGGGGAAGAAGCCGTTCAGGGAGAACAGCGTCAGTACCGCGCCCTCTGTGTTGTAGCCCTGTGAGGCCAGCAGAGTCCGGATGTGTTCCAGCCGGGTGAGATCGTGCAGGCTCCGGCGGTCGATCGTCGCCTTGGCTTCACCGAGGAGACGGATACGGGCGCCGGGCTGTTGCGGCCGACTGTCCAGATCGAGCGCGACGACGTCGACCTCGTGCGCGGTCTTCGCCCTGGGGCCGGAAACCACGGTGGTACCGATCGCTCCCAACTCCAGTCCGGGCAGCAGCTCGTGGGCGTAGTGCCCGGTCCACTGGCGGGCCAGGTCTTCGAAATGCGGCCCGAGAATCTTCGACTGGAATGTGGCAGCGGACGCCCGCCACGCCTGATCGGCACGCCCGCGATCGACGAGGTCGGCCCGCGGAACCGCGATCAGCTGATTGAAGCGGATCACCGGATCCGCGAGCTTGATGCTGGTGTTGCGGCCTCGGAGGACGTCAGCCTCCCTCACGACGTACCCGGAGCTCTCCAGCACGTTCAGGGGGTGGGCCAGAGCAGTGCGTTCCCTGCCGACCAGGCCGCCGATCTTCGCTGGAGACGATGCCCCGCGTGCAATCGCCGTCAGCACGTCGTAGTAGAGCGTACGGCGGGTGATGCGGGGGTCCTCACGCAGCAGATACTCGGTCTCGGTGCGGGTGAAGACGCCGATGTCCGGGCTCAGAAGATTCTCCATGACCCATGTGTCGAACGTGGCCACGGAGTCGGGTGTGCCGGTGGCGACCAATTGCCGGTAGCCAGGTGCGCCGCCGAGGACGGCATGCAGCCGGAGTGCCACATTCGGGTCGTCGACCGACCAGAGCTCTCTCGCGGTCCGGTAGTCGAAGGCCGTGAGCCGCATGTCCAGGGCGGCCCGGCCTCGGAGCGGCTGGGTGCCCGAAAGCAACTCGTGCATGACGCTCATCGCTGAACCGCAGAGGATGATCCGCCCCCGGACGGGGTCGCCCGGGCTGCCGGCCTGGGAGTCGTCATACAGCTTCTGCAGGATGCCGGGCATCTCCGGCGAGTGCTCCAGCAGGTAGGGCAACTCGTCAATCACGAGCAGAGGCAGCTCCGCCCGCCGCGCGACCTGGTCGAGCGCCGTCGTCAGTATCCGTTCCCAGTCACCGATCCGGACTTCGGCTTCCGGTAGACCGGCGTATGCGGCGACAGCGGCAGTGGCGCGTTCGAGTGCGGCGATGCGGCCCTCTTCCCGTACGGCGCTCAGATACAGCCCGCCGGCCTGTTCTGTCAGTGCGCGAAGGAGGAAGGACTTGCCGTAACGCCTGCGGCCGGAGAGCAGTCCCAGTCGCAGTTGCGGGTCGTCGGCTGCCAGGAATTGGTTCAGGACTCGCCATTCGCGATCACGGGCGAGCACCCTGGCGGGCTTCTCCAGCAACTGGGGCTCCTCATTCGTATAACTCCAGATATACGAATCAGTATAGGTCGAGGCGGATTTATGGCGCCCCCCGATGGGAGAGGGAGAGGACCGGCGGGCCCGGGAGATCGGATCTCCGCGATCGTCACCTGATGCATGCGCCCGACCGCACGCCGGCGGAGCTACGTGCTCTCCGGAGTGGGCCGCGAGGCTGTGTCAGCCGGCGTCGGTTTCCGGCTGCCGCTCGCTGCCGGTGACCGTGCCGTCCAGCCCCCTGCCCCGGAAGGCCAGAATCACCATCAGGGCGCCGCCGCAGGAGATCGCCCAGTCGGCCAGGTTCATCACGCTGAAGTCGCGGACCGCGATGAAGTCGACGACCGCTCCGCGCAGGCCGCCCGGGGAGCGGAAGAGGCGGTCGGTCAGGTTGCCGAGCGCACCGCCGAGCAGCAGTCCGAGCGCGATCGCCCACGGGCCGCTGTACAGCTTGCGCGCCATGCGGACGATCACCAGGGCGATGGCCACCGCGATCACCGTGAACAGAATGGTGGTCGCCCCGCCGATGCCGAAGGCCGCGCCGGGATTGCGCATCGCGTTCAGCTCCAGCCAGCCGCCGATCACCTTGACGGGCGGGTGGTTCTCCAGCTTCGCGACCACGGCCAGCTTGCTGCCCAGGTCGAGCGCGTACGCGACCCCTGCCACGCCGAGCAGCAGAGGGGTGCGCCGCTTGCCCTTCGGCTCCAGGTCCGGCACCGGATTCGTCACGTTCAGCCACCTCATGTCTGCCACCCGGCCGTGTCCCGGCTCGCGGTCGCGGATCCCATGTGAAGGGACCCGCCTCGTCGCCAGCCTATGGACCGCCCCGCGACCGCCCGGGTCCAGGTGCGTGCGGCGTCGCCGCCGGAGTCCGGCAGCCGCAACGGTGCACTGCAATACCCACCAACCACCCGTTCCAAGCCCGCCGCGCCGGATTTCTTTCGCCTAAGCGGCTGAACTTTTGTTGATCGATGGCTAGTTGAGTGGTGAAGGGGCCTAACCTTGAACGGGTGAACCAGTTGATGTCCCGTGAGTCCGATGCCGACCAGCCCGGTGACGCCGACGGCGCCAGTGATGCCAGCGGAAGCGGTGGTGCCGGGGCCCCCGTCCTTGCCGGTGCGGCCGGTGCGGCTCTGCCCGGTGTGCTGCCCGCCGACCTCCGTGCCGAACTGATCGCCTTCCGGCGTGATCTGCACCGGCACCCGGAGCTGGGGAATCAGGAGTTCCGTACCACTGCCGCCCTCAAGGCGCGCCTGGAGCTGGCCGGGCTCGCGCCCCGCGTGCTCAGCATCGGGACCGGCCTCATCTGCGACATCGGCGTCGACGGTGTTGATGAGGCCGGTGGTATTGGTGAGGCGGCCCCCCGCCGCATGCTCGCCCTCCGCGCCGACATCGACGCGCTGCCCATCCCCGACACCAAGACCGACTGCGACTACCGCTCCACCGTGCCCGGGATGGCCCACGCCTGCGGGCACGACGTGCATACCACCGTCGTGCTCGGCGCCGGTCTGGTGCTCGCCCGGCTGCACCGTGCCGGTCAGCTGCCCCACCCCGTACGGCTGATCTTCCAGCCCGCAGAGGAAGTGCTCCCGGGCGGCGCTCCCGACGCCATCGAGGCCGGGGTGCTCGAAGGGGTCGGCCGGATTCTCGCCGTGCACTGCGACCCCAAGGTCGACGCCGGGCGGGTCGCGCTGCGGACCGGGGCCATCACCTCCGCCTGCGACCGGCTCGAAGTCAGTCTGGACGGGCCCGGCGGGCACACCGCGCGCCCCCACCTCACCACCGATCTGGTGACCGCCGCCGCCAAGGTCGTGTCCGAGGTACCCGCATTGCTGGCCCGCCGGGTCGACGCCCGGGCCGGGCTCGCCGTGACCTGGGGGCGGATCGAGGCCGGCCACGCCTGCAACGTCATCCCGCAGCACGCCGAACTCTCCGGCACCGTGCGCTGCCTGGACCTGGCAGCCTGGCGGGCCGCCCCCGATCTGGTGCACGCGGCCATCGCCGAGGTGGCCGACCTGCACCGGGCCAAGTCGGAGATCAACTACGTACGCGGGGTGCCGCCCGTCGTCAATGACGGCGCCATGAACGAGCTGCTGCGCGACGCCATGACCGCGCGCCGCGGACCGCACGCGATCGAGGAAGCCGAGCAGAGCCTGGGCGGCGAGGACTTCTCCTGGTACCTGGAGCAGGTGCCGGGCGCGATGGCCAGGCTCGGTGTGCGGACTCCCGGCGACAGCGCCCGAGGCGACCTGCACCGGGGGGACTTCGACCCCGACGAGGCGTCGGTCGAGGTCGGCGTGGAGCTGTTCACGGCGGCCGCGTTGCTGGATGGACACCGGCTGTAGGCGGACAGGTGACCGGACAGGCCCGACCTCGTTCGCGTCGATCCGATAACAGGTTCCGAACAGGCCTTTACCTGACATCTACGCGCGTTACGATCCTCGCGAAAACCAGCGCCGGAAGAGGCGCTCCAGGTTTGGTTTGAAGGGACCTCCTCTTGCGCCGGGTAACCAAGATCGCTGCGTCTGGCATAGCCACCGCCGCTCTCGCTCTCTCCGTGTCCGCCTGCGGCAGCACGTCGACCAAGGAAGACTCCAGCTCTTCGTCGTCCGGCTCCTCCAAGGGTGTCAAGGTCGGCGTCGCCTACGACGTCGGCGGCCGTGGTGACCACTCCTTCAACGACTCCGCCGCCCGCGGCATCGACAAGGCGAAGCAGCAGTTCGGCGGCAGCGTCAAGGAACTGACCGCGAAGACCACGGACACCGAGGCCGACCGCATCCAGCGGCTCACCGACCTCGCGGACGCCGGCTACAACCCGATCGTCGGCATCGGTTACGCGTACGCGAACTCGATGAAGCAGGTCTCCGCGAAGTACCCGAAGGTCACCTTCGGCATCGTGGACTCGGTTGTCGACGCCAAGAACGTCGACAACATCGTCTTCACCGAGCAGGAGGGCTCCTACCTCGCCGGTGTCGCCGCGGCGCTGAAGTCCAAGACGCACCACGTCGGCTTCATCGGCGGTGTGGACGTCCCGCTGATCAAGAAGTTCGAGGCGGGCTTCGTCCAGGGCGTCCAGGACACCAACAGCAAGATCAAGATCGACCGGCAGTACCTCAGCCACGGTTCGGACACCTCCGGCTTCGCCAGCCCCGACAAGGGCAAGGAAGCCGCGCAGGGGATGCTCGACAAGGGCGCTGACGTCGTCTACTCGGCGGCGGGCTCGTCCGGCAACGGCGCCATCGAGGCCGTCAACGGCAAGAAGGGCGCCTGGGCGATCGGCGTCGACTCGGACCAGTACAACATCGCCTCGCTTGCGAAGTACAAGTCCTCGATCCTCACCTCGGTCGTCAAGAACGTCGACATCGGCGTCTACGACCTGGTCAAGTCGGTCCGCGCCGGCAAGCCGATGACCGGTACGCACACCTACTCGCTCGCCGAGGGCGGTGTCTCGCTGGCCACCAGTGGTGGTTTCATCACCGACATCAAGCCGCAGCTCGACGCCGCGAAGAAGAAGATCGTGGACGGCAAGGTCAAGGTCAAGACGACCCCCTGATCCGGCCTGATCCAAACGAAGGACCCGGGGCCCGGTGTGAGGGTTGCGTCCCTCCCGCCGGGCCCATAACGATGTGTCAACTCTACGCGTGTAGCGCGTAGTTGACGCGCTAGCGTCACCGCATCCCTCCCCGTCTCCGCCGGGACCCTCCACCGCTCCTTCTCCGAGGAGAGTGCGCCATCAACGCGTCCAGCCCTCCCGCCGTCGAACTGCGCGGCATCACCAAACGATTCCCCGGTGTCGTCGCCAACCGCGACATCGACATCACCGTCCGCAAGGGCACCGTGCACGCGCTGTGCGGTGAGAACGGGGCCGGCAAGTCGACCCTGATGAAGATCCTCTACGGCATGCAGAAGCCGGACGAGGGCACGATCGCCATCGACGGCGACCAGGCCGTGTTCGCCAGCCCCGCCGACGCCATCGCCCGGGGCATCGGCATGGTGCACCAGCACTTCATGCTCGCCGACAACCTGACGGTCCTGGAGAACGTGGTCCTGGGCGGCGAGAAGCTGTACGGGATCGGCACCAAGGCCCGCACCAAGATCCGGGAGATCTCGGACGCGTACGGCCTGGGTGTGCGCCCGGACGTCCTCGTCGAGAACCTCGGCGTCGCCGACCGCCAGCGCGTGGAGATCCTCAAGGTCCTCTACCGCGGCGCCCGCACGCTCATCCTCGACGAGCCGACCGCGGTCCTGGTCCCGCAGGAGGTCGACGCGCTCTTCGACAACCTGCGCGAGCTCAAGTCCGAGGGCCTGACGGTCATCTTCATCTCCCACAAGCTCGGTGAGGTGCTCTCCGTCGCCGACGAGATCACCGTCATCCGGCGCGGTACGACCGTGGGCACCGCCGACCCGGCGACCACCACCTCGAAGCAGCTGGCCGAGCTGATGGTCGGCAGTGAACTGCCTTCGCCCGAGACCCGCGAGTCGACGGTGACCGACGCACCGATGCTCACCCTCGACGGCCTGAAGCTCACCGCGGTCGACACCGACGGTGTCGTACGGGAGGTGCTCTCCGGCATCTCCTTCACCATCCATCAGGGCGAAGTCCTGGGTATCGCGGGCGTGGAGGGCAACGGCCAGGCCGAACTCGTCGAAGCGATCATGGGGATGCGCGACCCCGACGGCGGTGTCATCACGCTCGACACCACCGACATCTCGCACGCGTCCACCCGCAAGCGCCGTGAGAGCGGCGTCGGTTACATCCCCGAGGACCGCCACCGGCACGGCCTGCTCCTGGAGGCCCCGCTCTGGGAGAACCGGATCCTCGGCCACGTCACCGAGCGGCCCAACTCCCGGCACGGGCTGATCGACGCGAAGGCGGCCCGCGCCGACACCGAGCGGATCATCGCGGACTACGACGTGCGCACACCCGGTATCGACGTCACCGCGGCCTCCCTCTCCGGCGGCAACCAGCAGAAGCTGATCGTCGGCCGCGAGATGAGCCACCGTCCCAAGCTGCTGATCGCCGCGCACCCCACCCGGGGCGTGGACGTCGGCGCGCAGGCGCAGATCTGGGACCAGATCAAGGAGGCCCGCCGCGAAGGGCTGGCCGTCCTGCTGATCTCCGCCGACCTGGACGAGCTGATCGGCCTGTCCGACACCCTGCGGGTGATGTACCGCGGCCGGCTCGTCGCCGACGCGGACCCCGCCACGATCACCCCCGAGGAACTCGGCTCGGCGATGACGGGCGCCGCGACCGGCCACCTGGAGCACGGCGGGAACGCTGGTGCGGACGGGACCGCCGCCCCGGAGGCACTGGGAATCCCGGAGCCCCGCAAGACCCCGGAGACCCCGGACACCGCCGGCGGCGAAGCTGGGGGAGAGGACCGATGAAGAAGTACACCTCGCGTATCGACCGGGAGCGGCTGATCCTCGCGATAGCGGCCCCCCTGCTTGCGGTGGTGGCGGCCCTCGTCGTCACCGCGCTGGTCATCCTGGCCACCGGCAAGAACCCGCTGTCCGCGTTCAGCGACATGCTGACGTACGGCTCGGCGAGCGACAGCCAGATCTACATCCTCAACAAGGCGACGACGTACTACCTCGCGGGTATCGCGGTGGCCGTCGGCTTCCGGATGAACCTCTTCAACATCGGTGTCGACGGCCAGTACCGGATGGCCGCCTTCTTCGCCGCCGTCGTCGGCGGCGCGCTGACGCTGCCCGGCATCGTCCAGATCCCGCTGATGATCGTCACGGCCATGCTGGTCGGTGCGATGTGGGCGGGTATCGCGGGCGTACTGAAGGTGACACGGGGCGTCAGCGAGGTCATCTCGACGATCATGCTGAACTCGATCGCGACCGCGGTGATCGCCTATCTGATGCAGCCGGGCCGGCTCGGCCAGCTCGACGACGCGGGCACGCTCGTCTCCACCAAGCCGCTGCCGGAGTCCTCCTGGTTCTTCTCCATCAACACGGGCCCGGCCGGGATGCTCTGGGGCTTCATCTTCATCGCGGCGCTGGCCGGTGTGGCGTACTGGTTCGTACTGGGCCGCACCCGCTTCGGCTACGACCTGCGGGCCGTCGGCCAGTCCGAGTCCGCGGCCTCCGCGAGCGGTGTCAGCGTCAGGAAGATGGTCGCCACCAGCATGATCATCTCTGGTGCGATGGCCGGTCTGATCGGTATGCCGACGCTGCTCAACGACAGCCATATGTACAGCAACGACTTCCCGCTGGGTATCGGCTTCACCGGCATCGCCATCGCGCTCCTGGGCCGCAACCACCCGGTCGGGATCGCGCTCGGCGCGCTCCTCTGGGGCTTCCTGGAACGCACCACCAACCACCTTGAGTTCATGGGGTACGACAAGGAGATCCTCGGCGTGATCCAGGGCGTCATCGTCCTGTGCGTCGTCATCGCCTACGAGGTCGTGCGCCGCTACGGACTCAAGCGCCAGCAGCAGAAGGTCGGCGCCGAACTCGCCGCGCAGGCCGCCGCCCACTCGAACCAGCAGGAGGTGACGGCATGACCGCGACCATGACCGAGACTCCGCCGCCAGCGGCTCCCAAGGCGGCGAACGCCAAGTCCGGCCGTTCCCGGCTCTCGCTCCCGAAGATCCTGCTGATCGTCGCCGGCGCCCTGGCCCTGCTCTCGCTGGTCCGGATCGTCACCGGCGCGGACCAGTTGACCTCCGAGGGGCAGATCAGCGCCTCGCTCGGGCTCGCCGTACCGATCGGCCTCGCCGGTCTCGCCGGCCTCTGGTCCGAGCGGGCCGGTGTGGTCAACATCGGCCTCGAAGGCATGATGATCCTCGGCACCTTCGGGGCCGGCTGGATCGGCTGGCAGTCCAGCCCCTGGTTCGGGCTGCTCGCGGGCATCACCTTCGGGATGCTCGGCGGGCTGATCCACGGGATCGCCACCATCACCTTCGGCGTCGACCACATCGTCTCCGGTGTGGCCGTCAACCTGCTCGCGCTGGGCATCACCCAGTACCTCGCCAAGATCTTCTTCAACCACGGCGCCGCGATGGCCGCGGGCGGCAACCCGAAGCAGTCCCCGCCCGTCGACTCGATGCCCAGCGTCACCATCCCCGGGCTCTCGGACGGCCTTTCCTCCGTCGAGAAGCACCACTGGTTCTTCGTCTCCGACCTGGCCGGCGTCCTCGGCGGCCTGGTCACTGATGTGTCGGTGCTGACGATCATCGCCGTGCTGCTCTTCGTCGGCACCTGGTGGGTGATGTGGAAGACCGCGTTCGGCCTGCGGCTGCGCTCCAGTGGCGAGAATCCGATCGCGGCCGAGTCGCTGGGTGTCAACGTCTACCGGTACAAGTACGCAGCCGTCGCCATCTCCGGCGGTCTGGCCGGACTCGGCGGTGCGTTCCTGGCGATGGTCCCCACGCACATCTACCTGGAGAACCAGACCGGCGGCCGCGGCTACATCGGTCTCGCCGCGATGATCTTCGGCAACTGGCGCCCCGGCGGACTCGCCATGGGCGCGGGCTTGTTCGGCTTCTCCGACGCGCTCCAGCTGCGCAACGGCGGCGAGACCGTCCACGCGCTGCTGCTGCTCATCGTGGTGCTGCTGGTGCTGCTCGCCGGGTGGAAGCTCTACCGCAAGTCCGTGCTCCAGGGCGCGATCAGCGCGGTCATGGCCGTACTCATTCTGGTCTGGTACCTGTTGACCGACGATGTCCCGTCCGACTTCGTGGGCGCCACCCCGTATGTGGTGACCCTGCTGGTGCTCTCGCTCTCCGCGCAGCGGCTGCGGATGCCCAAGGCGGACGGTATGCGCTACCGGAAGGGCCAGGGCAAGTGACAGAGGTCGACTGGGACGTGCTGCGGGAGGCCGCGCGCGGCGCGATGTCCCATGCGTACGCCCCGTACTCGAAGTATCCCGTCGGAGTCGCGGCCCTGGTGGACGACGGGCGTACGGTCGTCGGCTGCAACGTCGAGAACGCCTCGTACGGCATCGGGCTGTGCGCCGAGTGCGGCCTGGTCTCCCAGCTCCAGGCGACCGGTGGCGGCCGGCTGACCCACTTCACCTGCGTCGACGGCGCGGGCGCGGTGCTCGTGCCGTGCGGGCGCTGCCGTCAGCTGCTGTACGAGTTCGGCGGGCCCGAGCTGCTGCTCGAAACCCCCGACGGGGTGCTGCCGCTCTCCGAGATGCTGCCGCAGGCCTTCGGCCCGCAGCATCTGAACTGACGGACGCTGAGGGGCCGGGGCCTTCCGTAGTCGTGGGAGGCCCCGGCCCCCTTCTCCCTGATCTCTCTATGCGCGTAGAGTCGCGCGTTACGCATCACGTTACGAACCCCCTCGCCGGAAGGAACGCCAACTCCATGGACGTCATCTCTGTCATCCGCACCAAGCGGGACCGGGGCGAGCTGAGCCCCGAGCAGATCGACTGGGTGATCGACGCCTACACCCGCGGCGCGGTCGCCGACGAGCAGATGTCGGCGCTGGCGATGGCGATCCTGCTCAACGGCATGAACCGTACCGAGATCGCCCGCTGGACCGCCGCGATGATCAACTCCGGTGAGCGGATGGACTTCTCGGCGCTGTCCCGGCCGACCGCCGACAAGCACTCCACCGGTGGTGTCGGCGACAAGATCACGCTGCCGCTCGCTCCGCTGGTCGCCGCGTGCGGGGCCGTCGTGCCGCAGCTGTCCGGCCGTGGACTCGGCCACACCGGTGGCACGCTCGACAAGCTGGAGTCCGTCCCCGGCTGGCGCGCGCTGCTCTCCAACGCCGAAATGATGGACGTGCTGGACTCGGTCGGCGCCGTCATCTGCGCTGCGGGCGACGGTCTGGCCCCCGCGGACAAGAAGCTGTACGCGCTGCGCGACGTCACCGGCACCGTCGAGGCGATCCCGCTGATCGCCTCCTCGATCATGTCCAAGAAGATCGCCGAGGGCACCGGGTCGCTCGTCCTGGACGTCAAGGTCGGCTCGGGTGCCTTCATGAAGAACCTGGACGACGCCCGCGAACTCGCGTCGACGATGGTCGGTCTCGGCACCGACCACGGTGTCCGTACGGTCGCGCTGCTCACCGACATGGCGACCCCGCTCGGCCTGACCGCGGGCAACGCCCTCGAAGTGCGCGAGTCCGTCGAGGTCCTGGCGGGCGGCGGCCCCGCGGACGTCGTGGAGCTGACCCTCGCGCTGGCCCGCGAGATGCTGGACGCGGCCGGCCTGAAGGACGCCGACCCGGCGAAGGCGCTCGCCGACGGCTCCGCGATGGACCACTGGCGCCGGATGATCGCGGCGCAGGGTGGTGACCCGGACGCGGCGCTGCCGGTCGCCCGCGAGCAGCACGTCGTCACCGCCCCGTCGAGCGGGGTGCTGACCCGGCTCGACGCGTACGACATCGGGATCGCCGCCTGGCGTCTCGGTGCGGGCCGCGCCCGCAAGGAGGACCCGGTGCAGGCGGGCGCCGGCGTCGAACTGCACGCCAAGCCCGGCGACACGGTGACCGAGGGCCAGCCGCTGCTGACCCTGCACACGGACACCCCGGAGAAGTTCGCGTACGCGCTGGAGTCGCTGCCCTCCGCGTACGACATCGCCCCGGCGGGCACGGCGTTCACCCCGAACCCGATCGTGCTGGACCGCATCGCCTGACCGCCCGGACCGGTGGGGACCGGCGGCGGCGATGAGTTCCGGGCGCCGCGCCGGTCTTCCTGCTGTGGATGTCACCGAGCCGCTCGTCCTTGTCGTCACCGGCCAGGTCAGCCGGGCCGATGTCCCGCGACTGTGCGAGGAGCTGCGGCTGCTGCTGCACGGCGCCGGGGCTGCTGGGCGCGCGCCGTCCGCGGTCGACTGCGACGTGGGCGGCCTCGTCCGGCCCGGCCTGGCCGCCGTGGAGGCGGTGGCCGGACTCCGGCTCACCGCTCTGCGGCACGGCCGCCGGATAAGGCTCCGGAACGCACCGCCCGAGCTGACCGAGCTGCTGGCCCTGACCGGTCTCGCGGAACCGCCGTAGAGGCCGGGCGGCTACTCCTCCAGGTGCTTGGGCAGGTCGAAGAGCGGGAACCAGCGCTCGGTGTCCAGGAACGAGGTGATCCCGGCGATCCGGCCGTCCGTGATCTCGATGACCATCAGCGCCCACGGGTCGAACCCGGTGCCCGACTGGCTCGGATGGTAGTGGGCGAAGGCCGGAGTGCCGTTGGCCACCGTCGGGACGAGCCGCGAGCCGCGGCAGACCGCGCCGACGCCCAGCATCCAGCCGACGATGTTGTCGTGGCCGCGCAGCCACAGGTCGTACGGCGGCATGGAGAGCGTGGCGTCCTCATGGAGCAGCGCGGTCAGCGCCTCCATGTCGTACCCCTCGAACGCCGCGACATAGCGGGCGAGCAGCTTCTGCTGCTCCTCGTCCAGGGGGTCTGCCGCGTCGGTCGCGGCCGGTGCGCACTCGGCGAGGGTCGAACGGGCCCTCTGCAGCGCGCTGTTGACCGACGCGACCGTGGTCTCCAGCAGCTCGGCGACCTCGCTCGCCTTCCAGGCGAGCACTTCGCGGAGGATGAGTACGGCCCGCTGCTTGGGCGGCAGATGCTGGAGAGCGGCGACGAAGGCGAGCCGGATCGTCTCCCGCTCGACCGCCTTCTCCGCCGGGTCCACCAGGGACGGCAGCACCCGGCCGTCCGGGACCGGCTCAAGCCAGGCCGCCTCGGGCTGTGCGTTGAGCGCGGCTTGGGCCACCGGGGTGGCCTCGTTGAGATCCATCGGGCGGGCCCGTTTGTTGCCCGCGTTCAGCATGTCAAGACAGACGTTGGTCGCGATCCGGTAGAGCCACGAGCGCAGCGAGGAACGGCCCTCGAACCGGTCGAAGCTCCGCCAGGCGCGGACCATCGTGTCCTGGACGGCGTCCTCCGCCTCGAAGGCCGAACCGAGCATCCGGTAGCAGTAACCGGCGAGCTCCGTCCTGTGCCCCTCAAGGCGCGCGTCGATGTCCGTTGTCGCGAGGTCGCTCATAAGGGTCCCCCTGCTTGATTCCCGAGCTCGGTCCCGATCGCACCAGCGATTCCGAAACTACAGGGGGCCACTGACAACGGCATACGGATCAGCGCACGGGCCACCTTTTCGGGGACTCCGCGACCGGTGAGCCCGCAACCGGTGTACCCGCGGCCGGTGAGCCCACCCGCGACGTCCGCTGCGCGACCGCCCGCGCGCTGTGCGACCCGTACAGCGTGATCGCCAGGACGCCGGCCACCGCCAGCAGCCCCAGCGCCACCGTGCCCGCCCAGCCCCCGGCGTGGAAGGCGGCAGCTCCGAGCACGCCGCCCGCGCTGCTGCCCAGGTAGTACGACGCCTGGTACAGCGCCGACGCCTGGGCGCGCCCCCTCCTCGCCGTACGGCTCACCGACGAGGACGCGACGGCGTGCCCGGCGAAGAACCCGGCGGTGATCAGGACGAGGCCCAGAAGCACGGTGGCGATCGAGTCGGACAGCGTGAGCAGCAGTCCCGCCGCAGTCGTCGACACCGCGAGGTAGAGCGCGCCCCGGCGGCCCAGCCGGGCGACGAGCCGGCCGGCCGTCGCGGACGAGACCGTACCGACGAGGTAGACCAGGAAGACCGAGCCGACGAGCCCCTGCGGCAGGCTGAACGGGGCGCCCGCCAGCCGGTAGCCGATCACCGTGTAGACGGCGCCGAAGACCGTCATGAACAGCGCGCCGATCGCGTACAGCCTGCGCAGCAGCGGGTCGCCGAGGTGGCTGGCGACGGTACGGCCCAGGGCGCGCGGGTCGAGCGGGACCGCGGTGAAGTTACGGGCGCGGGGGAGCATCAGCCGGAAGACGACCGCGCAGACGACGGACATCAGCCCGATCGCGCCGAGCGCCACGCGCCAGCCCCAGGCCTGGGCGGCCCAGCCGGCCAGGATGCGTCCGCTCATGCCGCCGATGGAGTTCCCGGCGACGAACAGCCCGATCGCGGCGACCAGCGCCTTGGGCCGTACCTCCTCGGCGAGGAAGGCCATCGCCGATGCCGGGAGCCCGGCGATGGCGGCGCCCTGCACCGCGCGCAGCACGATCAGCGAGCTCACGTTCGGTACGAACGGCACCAGCAGGCCGATGGCCACGGCGACCGAGAGGGACGCCGTCATCATCGTCCGCCGCCCGAACCGCTCGGACAGCGCGCTCAGCGGCACCACGCACACGGCGAGTCCGCCGGTCGCCGCCGAGACGGTCCAGCTGGCCTGGGCGGCCGTGGCGCCGAGGCCGGAGCTGATCGCGGGCAGCAGGGCCTGGGTCGAGTAGAGGAGGGCGAAGGTCGCCATGCCCGCGGAGAAGAGCGCGAAGCTCATGCGGCGGTAGCCGGGGCGGCCGGGGGTGAGCTGCTCGGGCTGGGACGGCGCGGCGGAGGCACTCACGGTGGTGAGTGCCCCGGTACTGGCAGGAGGCATACCCCGAACGTAGGTCCGGGTTTTTAATGCGTCCAATGCATGGACTCGCCATAATCGTTCCCATGGCGCATCAGCACAGCTCAAAGCCGCGGCTGTCACTCGGAAGTTACGAGAAAGACATCAGATACGCGAGAGACATCAGCTACGAAGAGGACATCCGGCTCCTGCTCGCGCCCCGCCTGGCGTACTTCGAGGCGGTCGCGCGCCACGAGCATGTCACCCGGGCCGCGCACGAGTTGTCGGTGCCGCAGTCCACGCTGTCGCGCGCGATGGTCAGGCTCGAAGCGGACCTGGGCGTGGCGCTGTTCGCCCGCAGGGGCCGCTCCGTCTCGCTGACGCCCGCGGGCCGGACCTTCCTGTCGACCGTGGAGCGGGCGCTCACCGAGGTCGAGCGGGCCGCGGACTCCGTACGGGCGGACGCCGACCCCGCGTCCGGGCGCATCACCTTCGGCTTCCTGCACACCCTGGGCTCCGAGACGGTGCCCGGGCTGATCCGCGCCTTCCGGGCCGATCACCCGAAGGTGCGGTTCCAGCTCGTCCAGAACTACGGCGAGGCGATGATCAAACGGCTGCGCGCCGGGGAGCTCGACCTCTGTCTGACCTCACCGGTGCCCGACGCGCCCGATCTGGTCGCCCGGCGCCTGGACGAGCAGCGGCTGCGGCTCGTGGTGCCGGACGACCACCGGCTCGTCGGCCGCAGACGGGTCAGGCTCGCCGAGGCCGCCGACGAGACCTTCGTGACGCTGGAGCCGGGGTACGGGCTGCGCCGCATCACCGACGACCTGTGCGCCGAGGCCGGGTTCACCCCGCGGATCGCCTTCGAGGGCGAGGAGGCGGAGACGCTGCGCGGGCTGGTCGCCGCGGGGCTCGGGGTGGCGCTGCTGCCACCGCCCGCGGTGGCCAGGCCGGGGGTGGTGGAGCTGGCGGTGACCGCGCCGCGGGCGGTGCGGGAGATCGGGGTGGCGTGGCTGGACGGACAGCAGGACACGGCCCCGGTGGCCGCGTTCAAACAGTTCCTGCTGGCGCGGCGGGGACGGCTGCTGCCGGAGTAGCGGCGGCACGGCGCCGCCCCGGCAGCTCCCGCTGCCCCGGCGTTACCTTCACCGCCCCCGCCTCCACGTCCGCCGCGCTACTGAAGCGTCCGGCCGAACCCCGCGGCCAGCGGCATCCGCAACCCCAGCGGCGGCGGTGCCGCGAACGCGTCCACCACCGGCCGCGCGTACGCGTGCGAGAACAGCGCCCCCCGTACGAAGTCCGAGGCCAGCGCCACCACTTCGGACCGGTGCTGGCGCAAGGAGTGCCCGTCGGAGTGGACTTCGAAGCGGCAGGTGTCGCGGTTGGTCTTCTTGGCGCGTTCCGCGAGCCGGTAGGAGAGTTCGGGGTCGGAGCGGGCGTCCGTGGTGCCGTGCACGATGAGGACCTGGCGGCCCACCAGCTGCTTCACCGGTTCGGGCTCGGCGGCCACATCGTCGTCGGGCAGCCACGGGGCGACGGCCAGGACCGAGGTGACCGCGTGGTGGCCCGCCGCGTGCAGGGCGGCGCGGCCGCCCATGCCGTGGCCCGCCAGGCAGACCGGGACGTCGCCGTACCGCCGCAGCGCCTCGTCCACCGCCCAGGACGCGTCCTCGGCGAGGTGTGCGTCCGTACCGTTCCAGCCGCGGAAGCGGTAGCGGACGACGTGGGCCGCGAGCCCGTCGCCCCGGCCCGCGCGGGCCAGAGTGCGGGCCGACGGGCGCAGGGACGCGTACGGCAGGGGGGAGGAGCGGCGCCGGGAGACCGGGTCGCCGTCGGGGAGCAGCAGGACCACGCCGCTGACCGCGGACTGGGTCCCGCCTGCCCCAACTGCCCGTCCCAGCCTGGCTTCCGGCGGGGCTGGTGCTTGCTGTGCCATAACGGAACAGTCTCAGAAGCGGAGGTGTACTCCACCCTTCCGAACGGTCACTGTTACATATCGACCGGGCGCGTTCTACGCGCGTAGGGGCTAAAGTGCCCAGATGACGAGCCAGACCATGCAATCGCCCACCACGGATCAGATCGGCCGAGCCCCGAAGGTGCTCCTCCACGATCACCTCGACGGGGGCCTGCGCCCCGGCACGATCATCGAGATCGCCCACGCGACCGGGTACACGGCTCTCCCCGAGACGGACGCCGACAAGCTCGGCGTCTGGTTCCGCGAAGCGGCCGACTCCGGTTCGCTGGAACGCTATCTGGAGACCTTCGCGCACACCTGCGCCGTCATGCAGACCCGCGAGGCGCTGGTGCGGGTCGCCGCCGAGTGCGCCGAGGACCTCGCCAAGGACGGCGTCGTGTACGCCGAGGTCCGGTACGCCCCCGAGCAGCACCTGGAGGGCGGTCTCACCCTCGAAGAGGTCGTGGAGGCCGTTAACGAGGGGTTCCGCGAGGGCGAGCGGCTGGCCAGGGAGAACGGTGACCGGATCCGGGTCGGCGCCCTGCTCACCGCGATGCGGCACGCGGCCCGCGCCCTGGAGATCGCCGAACTCGCCAACCGCTACCGGGACCAGGGCGTCGTCGGCTTCGACATCGCGGGCGCCGAGGCCGGCTTCCCTCCCACCCGCCACCTGGACGCGTTCGAGTACCTGAAGCGGGAGAACAACCACTTCACCATCCACGCGGGTGAGGCATTCGGCCTGCCGTCGATCTGGCAGGCGCTCCAGTGGTGCGGCGCGGACCGGCTCGGGCACGGGGTGCGGATCATCGACGACATCGAGGTCGCCGACGACGGCACAGTGAAGCTGGGGCGGCTCGCCTCGTACGTACGGGACAAGCGCATCCCGCTGGAGATGTGCCCCACGTCGAACCTGCAGACCGGCGCCGCCGACTCCTACGGCCGGCACCCCATCGGACTGCTGCGGAGGCTGCACTTCCGGACGACCGTCAACACGGACAACCGGCTGATGTCGGGCACCACGATGACCCGTGAATTCGAGCACCTGGTCGACGCTTTCGGCTACACGCTCGACGACATGCAGTGGTTCACAGTCAATGCGATGAAATCCGCATTCATTCCTTTCGATGAACGCCTGGCCATGATCAACGACGTCATCAAGCCCGGATACGCGGAGCTCAAGGCCGAGTGGCTGTTCCGTCAGACCGCTGTGACCAGTGGTTCCGCGGCTGGGGCGCGCTGACCCTACCGTCGGACGGGCGGCCGGGAACGACCTTTCCGGCCGCTTCGCCGAGTTTGCGGGGGACGGGCCGGGCTGGCTACCTTGCGTAGCCGCTCGATTCCCCCTCTCCTCGCATCACAAGGACGTTCTCCTCATGAAGCAGTCTGCTGCCAAGACCCTCGGTGTCGCCGTTCTCGGTGCCGCTTTCGCCGCGGCCGCCGCCGGGTCCGCCTCCGCGGCCATCGTGCCGGTCACGCCGGATGTGACGGGCACGCTCGGTACGGTCACCAGCACGCTCCCGCTGGACAAGGTCACGTCGAAGATCCCGGCCGGCAAGGGGAACTCCGTGCAGTCCGGGCAGCACGCGGTCGGCGGTGCGAAGCGGGCGCTCCGGGGCGGCAGCGGTGCACAGGGCAACAAGGGCCTCCTCGGCGGCCTGCCGACCGGGACCGTGACGGACGCGGTGAGCAGCATCGGCCGCTGACGCCCGGCTGCCCCCGGCGCAGCCGAAGACGGGGCGCGCACCCAATTCCCAGGGTGTGCGCCCCGTCGGTCGTGTACGGGCCCGGGTCCGGGGTCAGCCGGGCGGCTTCCGGACTACCAGGCCGCCGACGGCGATTTCTCGCCGGGCAGCAGGATCCACAGCGCCAGATACAGCAGGAACTGCGGCCCCGGCAGCAGGCAGGAGACGACGAAGATCACGCGCATGGTGGTCGCGGAGGTGCCGAAGCGCCGAGCCAGCGCCGCGCACACTCCGCCGAGGACACGGCCTTCACGGGGGCGGACAAGACCGGACATGGTGGGCTCCTTCGCGAAGCGTCGCGGGAGCGGCTCCGTCGCGCTCCCTGTACATCCATCATGACGCCCGGTGGCGGAACAAAACATCGCTCTACGGGGCGATCCCGACCCTGGGAATCGTCGGGGTAACTACCTGGGGGGCCTCGTCCGGAAGAACGGCGACCCGTTCCGGGCGCCCCACCCGCCTGCGCCGCAGTCGGCACCGCACGGCAGGCACCACGAGTAGGTGCGCCAGCGCGACGCCCGCCGTGTTGAGCAGCAGCGAGTCGACATCGACCACCTGGCCGGGCACTCCGGTCTGCAGCAGCTCGATGGCCAGCGAGATCAGCGCGCCCGCCGCGACCGTACGGGCCAGCGATGCCCAGGGCGACACCCGCAGCCGGCCGCCGGCCAGCGGCAGCAGCACCCCCAGCGGGGCGAGCAGCAGCAGTGCCTCGCCGATCCTGCGGGCCGCCTCCAGGGGGCTCAGGGCCAGATCCGCTCTGATGCCGGCGAGCGGCGTGAAGTTCGAAGCGGTCACCCACATCACGTCCAGCGGGCGCAGGGTCAGCCAGCCGACAATCAGGAGATGCGCGGCGAGGAGGACAACCCCCACGACACGAAAACGGATGACGGAGCGACCGCCCGTACCTTGACGCACACCTCACAAGACGCGGCTACCGGTGGGATCGGTTCCGCTGACTTTGTCACCGTGCCGTCACCGAATCCACACCGGCCCCGCACCTGCACGGGGCCCGGGGCGGGGCAATGGCGAACGCGGCCCTACCTCCGTACGTCGCCCAGCTCCGGGGCGGCGTCCGGCCGGGTCTTCAGCTGCTGGGTGCAGGAGTACGCGCGCGGAGGGTCCCCGCCCGGGCCGCCGAGGACCACCGAGCCGTCCGTCTCCGCCGCCGCGCTCTCCGCGTACGTACAGACGATCTGGGCCAGCGCGTTGGCCGGCAGGTCCGCCGGGTCGCGGCTCAGCCGCAGCGCACCCGCCGGGTCGCTCTTGCGTCCCTCGCTCACCGAGAGGGACGCCTGCACATCCGTACTGAACCCGGCCTCCTTCTCGGACCCGCTGGGCTTCTCGCGCAGCTCGTCGAGGAGCTTCTCCGCGACCCGCACACCGTCGGAGAGGGTGCGGCCCTCCGCTATCTGCACCGTGCGGTCGACGGGGACCAGCCGGCTCCCGCAGACCAGGTAGACCCGGACCGGGATGCCCTGGGGCGCCGGGGACTCGCCACCGGCTGGGAAGTTGCACGGCACCCGCGACGGCGCGGCGCCGGCGTCCACCGGTACGGAGGTGTTCCGGATGCCGCACCCGGCCGTCAGGGCGCACAGCGCGGCCAGGCCCATCAGTATCGCTGCGGGATTCGCTCGTCCGGCCCTCATGCGCCGTCGCCTTCCTGGGCGTCGCGGGCAGGGTCAACAGGGTCGCGCGGCAGCCGCAGTTCGAAGACCGCGCCACCGTCCGCCGCGTTCGACGCGGTGATGTCGCCGCCGTGGATGTGCGCGTTCTCCATCGCGATGGAGAGGCCGAGCCCGCTGCCCTCGGAACGGGGCCGGGACGCGCTCGCCTTGTAGAAGCGGTCGAAGACGTGCGGGAGCACGTCCTCGGGGATGCCGGGGCCGTGGTCCTGCACCGCGATGACCAGCTCCTCGCCGTCGATCCGCACGGCGACCCGGACCGGCGAACCGCCGTGCTTCAGCGCGTTCCCGATCAGATTCGCCAGGATCACATCGAGACGGCGCGGGTCGAGCCGCACCATGATGCCGCGGTCCGCGTCCAGCTCCACCGCGTCGAGCCAGGCGCGCGCGTCGATGCAAGCGGTGATCTGGTCGGCGATGTCCACGTCGTCGAGCACCAGCCGGGCCGTCCCCGCATCGAAGCGGGTGACCTCCATCAGATTCTCCACCAGGGTGTTCAGCCTGCGGGTCTCGCTCACCACCAGCTCCACGGCGGGCGCGATCATCGGATCGAGGCTGTCCGCCTCCTCCTCCAGGACCTCCGAGACCGCGGTGATCGCGGTCAGCGGCGTCCGCAGCTCGTGCGACATGTCGGCGACGAAGCGGCGGCTGGCCTCCTCCCGCTCGCTCATGTTGCTGACCTTCTCCTCCAGGGCCGCGGCCGTCTTGTTGAACGTCCTGGACAGCTCGGCCAGCTCGTCGGTGCCGGAGACCCTGAGCCGGGTGTCGAGCTTGCCCTCACCGAGCCGCCGGGCCGCTTCACCGAGCCGCTGCACGGGCCGGAGCACCGTCGTCGCCGCTGCCTGGGCGAGCAGCGCCGAGCCGATCAGGGCCAGTGCGGTGGCGATGGCCAGGGACCAGGCGAGCGAGCTGAGGTCCTGCCGCTCCTGGTCGAGCGAGGTGAGCATGTAGCCGGTGGGCCCGCCCCCGATGATCTTCGCGCCGCTCACCAGGTACGGCTTCCCGCGCAGTGTGACGCGCTGCCAGAAGAGGTGATACGTCGAGCGCTCGTCCGAGCCGACCTTCTGCTGCCTGGCCACCGCTTCCTGCAGCTGGTGCGGCACATCGGCGAGCGTGAAGGTGTCCAGGTCGGAGTAGCCGATGACGGGCTTGCCCTTGGCCCGCTCGCCGACCAGCAGCACGCTGTAACCGGGATTGCTGGACCCGGCCATCCGTACCGCCGCGCTCTGCAGCTCGTTCTGCGTCGGCCGCAGCGGCAGCGAGGCCGCGTGGTTCTGCATCTCCTGCCGGAAGTCCTTGAGCGCGGAGTCCTGGGTACGGGTCAGCACCGCCTCGCGGTTGAGCCAGTACGCGATGCCGGAGGCGGAGACGGCGGCCGTGAGCGCGACCAGGGCGAAGACGACGACGAGGCGCAGCCGCAGGCTGGTGAGGCGCAGCCCGTGGAAGGACGGACGAGTCACTGAGGCGTGTCCAGCCGGTAGCCGACGCCGCGGACCGTACGGATCAGGGTCGGCGAGGACGGCACGTCCTCCACCTTGGCGCGCAGCCGCTGCACGCAGGCGTCGACCAGCCGTGAGTCACCGAGGTAGTCGTGCTCCCAGACCAGCCGCAGCAGCTGCTGGCGGGAGAGCGCCTGTCCGGGCCTGCGGCTCAGTTCGAGCAGCAGACGGAGCTCGGTCGGGGTGAGCTGGAGGTCCTCGCCGTTCTTCGTCACGGTCATCGCCGAACGGTCGATGACGAGACTGCCGAAGGCGGCGGAGTCGGTGGACTCACGCTCCCCGCGGCGCAGTACGGCGCGGATACGGGCGTCGAGCACCCGCCCCTGCACCGGCTTGACCACATAGTCGTCGGCGCCGGATTCGAGGCCGACCACCACGTCGATGTCGTCGTTGCGCGCGGTCAGCAGGATGATCGGCAGTTGGTCGGTGCGTCTGATCCGCCGGCACACCTCGAAACCATCGATTCCGGGCAGCATCACATCCAGCACGATCAGATCGGGCCGCTGTTCACGCAGCAGCTGGAGACCGTCCTCGCCGGTGGCGGCTGTGGCCACCCGGTGCCCCTGGCGTGACAGAGACAGCTCAAGAGCCGTACGGATGGCGTCGTCGTCCTCGATCAGCAACAGGAAAGGCACGAGGGCCATTCTGGCCCATGGGACAGGGGAGTTCGACCTCCGGCGGTGGTTACGTGACCGCCGTGACTCTGCGTGGAGGACCCTGTCACCGCGCGCCAGACATCCTGGGGTCCGTCCCGGAGCCCGTCCAGGGACCCGCCGAGAGCCCCCTCTGATGCTCCGCAGACCCCCGGTATGCCGCCTCTGTCACCACTGCCGCCACTCAGGACACCTCCCGCCCCACCCCTTGTGACGCGCCTGTGACAGTCGACAGACACCCTCATGAAACTGCGCAGGCAAGCTCTTCATCAACAGACCGAAGCACGACTCCACGGCGGGGGGCGCGAGATGAACACACTGCACAGCAACAACTCCGGCGCAGTAATCACGCGGCTCCACGACGTGGTGACCGCACGCAACAGTGAGAAGTCCGGTGCCGCGGGAGGGCGGGGGTGCTCTCGTGGCACCGGGCGTCAGCACCCGGCGTACATGACGGTGGTTGACGCACCCGCGGCGGTCGCGAAGGCGGCCGTGCCGAGCCAGGCGGCGGCGCACGGGGAGACCACGGGGGAGCGGTCCTCCGCGTCGGAGGCAGAGTTCACCGCCTACGTACAGGAACGCCGCGCCTCCCTGTACGCCACCGCATACCACCTGACCGGCGACCGTTTCGAGGCCGAGGACCTGCTCCAGAGCGCGCTCTTCTCGACGTACCGCGCCTGGGACCGGATCAGCGACAAGGCGGCCGTCGGCGGGTATCTGCGCCGCACCATGACCAACCTGCACATCAGCGCCTGGCGCAGGCGCAAGCTCAACGAGTACCCGACCGAGCAGCTCCCGGAGACGGTGGGCGACACGGACGCGATGCGCGGCACCGAGCTGCGCGCGGTGCTCTGGCAGGCGCTGGCCCGGCTGCCCGAGACGCAGCGCACGATGCTGGTGCTGCGGTACTACGAGGGCCGTACGGATCCCGAGATCGCGGAGATTCTCGACATCAGTGTCGGCACGGTGAAGTCCAGCATCTGGCGCTCCCTGCGCCGGCTGCGTGAGGACAACGTCCTCAGCTTCGGCCGTGACGAGCAGGAGTCCTTCGGCGCACTCGTCGCCTGAGGGGCCGGGGGAGGGACCGCTGTCCCGGGGGGAGACAGCGGGCGTTATGGGGGCGGGGCACGGGGCCCGGGGGAGCGCGGGGGAAGCGGAAGAGGGCCGGACAGGCCGGGGGCGCCTGTCCGGCCCTCTTCCCTATGTCCGGTCGAGGAGCCGCTTGATGAAGGGGGCGGCGTCCTGCGGCCTGTCCGCCTCGGTGACCAGGCGGTCCATGATCAGCGAGTACTGGTCGATCTCCTCCTGCTTGTCGAGGTAGACCGCGCCGGTCAGCTGTTCCAGGTAGACCTTGTCCGGCAGATCCGGTTCGTCGAACCTCAGGATGGTGATGGGGGTGCCGGCCGCCGCCATCGCGCCCACGCTGAACGGGGCGATCTGCAGTGTCACATTGGGAAGTTCGGCCACTTCGAGGAGATGTTCGAGCTGTCCGCGCATCACCTCGGCCCCGCCGAAGGGGCGGCGCAGGACGGCTTCGTCCACGACCGTCCACAGCACCGGCGCCTCGGTCCTGGTGAGCAGCTTCTGCCGCTCCATGCGGAGGTCGACCAGGCGGTTCACCTTGGACTCGGGAGCGCTCGGGTAGCCGAGGCGCGTGATGACCCGGGCGTATTCGGGTGTCTGGAGCAGGCCGGGGAGGAACTGGACCTCGTAGGTGCGGATGAGGGACGCGGCCTCCTCCAGGCCGACATGCAGCTCGAACCAGCTTTCCAGCACGTCGTTGTACCGGTGCCACCACCCCGGCAGGTTGGCCTGCCGGGTCATCTCCAGGTAGTCGGCCCGGGATTCCTCGTCCAGTACGCGGTAGAGGGTCAGCAGGTCGATGACGTCGCGCTGCTTGAATCCGACCTGGCCGCGTTCGAGCCGGGTGATCTTGGCGTCCGACGCCCGGATCGCCCTGCCCGCGTCCACGCGCGAGACCCCGCGGTCCTGCCGGAGCCGGCGCAGCCGTGCCCCCAGCAGGATGCGCAGGGCGGTCGGACCGGTGTGCTGGTGGTCCAGGTACCGCCTTATCGAAAGCTGTTCACTGGTCGGCCGCTGTATGGCGGTCATGCCAACTCCCGTAAGGCGACTGGACGGACACGAAGAGTGCCAGTCTCCCATCCGCCCCCGGGTCGCGTACAGCAGGATGGTCTCCGCCGCTACCGAGGGGCTCAGGTGGACAGTGCGTCGAACTCGCCGTCCTTGGCCCCGGCGATGAACGCGGCGATCTCCGCACGCGTGTACACCAGCGCGGGGCCCTGCGGGTGACGGGAGTTGCGCATCGCGACGCTGCCGTCGGGGAGCGCCGCGACCTCCACGCAGTTGCCTCCGGGGGCACTGTGCTGACTTTTCTTCCAAAGTGCGTTGTCGATCAGGTCGGATCGTGTTCCGTTCGCGATCTGTCGCATATTGATCACTCCTCGTCGGGGTGCGCACGCCTGACCAGGCGTCATGCATATGCAATTGCAGCTGCACTTGCCGCGGCAATTACGTCAGCCGGAACTGTAATTGCAGATGCAGTTGCGGCACCATCCCTCGGAGGGGGATAGTGGCAGCCGATCAACCCGCTTGTGACGTCTGGCTGCTGCTCCTCGGAGATCGCGATGACATCCCGCTCGACCGGACCAACCGGCTCTTTACCCGGGCCCACGGTGCACCGCCTGCTGGGCCGTGCGCTGTGCGACGCGTTCCGGCACGAGGAGACAGACGCCGCGTCCGTCCGCTTCACGGCCTGCGCGCTGCCGCCCGGAGGTCAGGCGGTCGGCGAGGGTCGCCGGTTCACCGGATCCCTGCTGCGCGACTGGTCGTTGAGCCCGCTCGTCGACAACGCGGCGCTCATCGTCTCCGAACTCCTCAGCAACGCCCTGCGGTACGGGCTCGGGGCCCTTCCCGCATGGTCGGCGCCCGGACAGGCGGTCTGGCTGGGGATGCTGCGCAGGCGTGGGACCGTGCTGTTCGCGGTCTGTGACCCCAGCACCGCCGTCCCGCGGATCAAGGAACCGGACTTCCTGGCCCAGTCGGGCCGCGGTCTGCACATCATCGACTGCCTCAGCGAGGCCTGGGGCTGGACCACTCCGGACAATGACGGGAAGGCGGTCTGGGCCGCGGTCTCGTGTCCTGCCGGGACCGGCCCCGACACCTCACCGGCCGGTCAGCGGGCGGTCGGCCCGTGGCCGGTACCCGCCGTCGGGCCGGTCGCGGCGCGTCGAACGGGCTGATGCCGCGGCACCAGGCCCCGCCCGGGAGTTGGCTGCCGGCCGTGGAGTGTCGAATTCGCGGTTCGAAGGGCCGGCGCCCGATGAGGGTGCGCCGGAGTGCGGCCGGGCTGGGGCAGGCGCTCAGACCGGCCGGGCCGACCTGGCCGGACGGGCGGGCCCCAGGGATCCGGCCGGTGTGCAGGCCGCCGCGAGGCGGCCCAGCGCCTCCCGCTTGTCGCACGGGTGCGCCCCCAGTCCCGACTGCCGTGCCACGATGCCCCGTTCGGACCGCATCAGCCGCCATCCCCGACGCAGCAGGAACGGCACCGACTTGCGCCCCTCGCGCAGATCCCGCATCAGCCGTCGCCGGAACGTGGTGGAAGGCCGCCCGCGCAGACAGAGCGCGTCCGCCAGTACGCCCAGCTCCTCGCACCGCCGCACGATGTCCGCAGCGAAGATGCCCTCCGCGATGAACACGGGTGCCGGGCCGATGCCGAGCGCCTCGCGACCGACGCGGGCGCTGGCGGAGATGTCGTACACCGGTACGTTCGTACGGCCCGTCCGGCACAGTTCCTGGATCGCGGCCACCGCCGCGTCCGCGTCCCACGACAGCGGTGAGTCCCAGTCGATGTCCGGGCTGCCGGGGACCTGCGGCAGCGTCGGGTCGCCGGCTTCCTTGTAGAAGTCGTCCAGGCGCAGGACGGGCAGGCCCGAACGCGCCGCGAGGGACGACTTGCCGGATCCGGAGGGGCCCGCGAGCAGGACGACGCGGGTCGGTATGGACTGGGAGTGACTCACGGAAGACCATTCTCCCGCATCCAGCGGTCCGGGCTACTCCCAGGAGTGAGGTTGCTGCGGTCCTGCTGCGGTCTTTGGAACGGAGGCCGCACAGCAACTACTCTTTGTGCTCATCCTCTTACTCTGCGAGTCAGGAATCCCATGGCATCACATGCAGCGCCCGCGCCCCGGCGGAACGCCCTGCTCCGTATCGGCCTCACCGTCACCGTGGCCGGTGCGGCGCTCGGTATGGGCGGTGCGGCCGCACAGGCCGCCACGCCCGCGGCCCCCGGCTCGGGCGGCCCCACCGCGCTTCTCGGCAGCCTCGGCCCGTCGCCGGTCCGGGTCCTGACCGGTGCCGTCGGTTACGCCACCGCGCCGGTGGCCAGCCTCCAGCTCGACCCGCTGGCCAAGACCGGGGTCGACCCGCTCGACAACGCGGTCGGCACCCAGGTGGCCGACTTCAAGCCCGTCTCGACGGCCCTCCTCACCTCCCCGCTGACCAGCGGCGGTGCGCTCAAGGACCTGCTGCCGGGCCGCTGAACCGGGCAGCAGGCCGGCCCGGTATACGGAGAGGCCCCCGCAGCCGCTGAACTCGGACGTTCAGCGGCGACGGGGGCCTTCCGGCTCCGCCGGCTCAGTACGACGAGCCCGACACGCCCAGGGCGCCCGTGGGGTGCCAGACAGTCTTCGTCTCCAGGAACGCCGTCAGCCGCTCCGTGCCGGGCATTGCCGTGAAGTCCACAGCCTGTGGACGCAGCACCCGCTTGAGGTTGTCCGCAGCGGCGATCTCCAGGTCGCGTGCCAGCTCGGCGTCCGCACCCGTCAGATCGATGGCGTTGACGTCCTGGTGCGCGGCGAGCGGCGCGGCGATCTCCGCCGTCTTCCCGGACAGCACATTGACCACCCCGCCCGGCAGGTCCGACGTCGCCAGCACCTCACCCAGCGAGAGCGCGGGCAACGGGGACGTCGCGGAGGCGATGACGACCGCCGTGTTCCCGGTCGCGATGACCGGGGCGACGACCGACACGAGACCCAGGAACGACGAGTCCTGCGGGGCGAGGACCGCCACCACTCCGGTCGGCTCCGGGGTCGAGAGATTGAAGAACGGGCCCGCGACCGGGTTCGCCCCGCCCACGATCTGGCCGATCTTGTCCGTCCAGCCCGCGTACCAGACCCAGCGGTCGACCGCCGCGTCCACCACGGCACCGGCCTTCGACTTGGAGATGCCGTCGGCGTCCGCCACTTCGCGTACGAACTGGTCCCGGCGGCCCTCCAGCATCTCGGCCACGCGGTAGAGGACCTGGCCCCTGTTGTACGCGGTCGCGCCCGACCAGCCGCCGAACGCCTTGCGCGCGGCGACGACCGCGTCACGCGCGTCCTTGCGGGAGGACTGCGGGGCGTTGGCCAGCCAGTTGCCCTTGGAGTCGGTCACCTCGTACACGCGCCCGCTTTCGGAGCGGGGGAACTTGCCCCCGACGTACAGCTTGTAGGTCTTGAAGACGCTCAGCCGGTTCTGCTGCTCGGTGCTCATCAGCGCTTGCCCTCCGGGCTCGACGGGGCGAGGTACGCCTCCAGGCCGTGCCGGCCGCCCTCGCGGCCGTAGCCCGATTCCTTGTAGCCCCCGAAGGGCGAGGTCGGGTCGAACTTGTTGAACGTGTTGGCCCACACCACACCGGCCCGGAGCTTGTTCGCGACCGCGAGGATGCGCGAGCCCTTCTCCGTCCAGATGCCGGCGGACAGGCCGTACTGCGTGTTGTTGGCCTTGGCGACGGCCTCGTCGGGCGTACGGAACGACAGCACCGACAGCACCGGGCCGAAGATCTCGTCGCGCGCGACGGTGTGCGCCTGGGTGACGCCGGTGAAGAGCGTGGGCGCGAACCAGTAGCCGGACGTGGGGAGTTCGCACGCGGGCGACCAGCGTTCGGCGCCCTCCGCCTCGCCCGTGTCCGCGAGCTTCTGGATACGCGCGAGCTGCTCGGCCGAGTTGATCGCGCCGATGTCGGTGTTCTTGTCCAGCGGGTCGCCCAGGCGCAGCGTGGAGAGCCGCCGCTTCAGCGCGTCCAGCACCTCCTCCTGCACCGACTCCTGGACCAGCAGCCGCGAGCCCGCGCAGCAGACCTGGCCCTGGTTGAAGAAGATGCCGGTGACGATGCCCTCGACGGCCTGGTCAATGGGGGCGTCGTCGAAGACGATGTTCGCGCCCTTGCCGCCCAGCTCCAGGGTGACCTTCTTCTCCGTACCCGCGACGGAGCGGGCGATGGCCTTGCCGACGGCGGTGGAACCGGTGAAGGCCACCTTGTCGACGTCCGGGTGCCCGACCAGTGCGGCGCCCGCGTCCCCGTACCCGGGAAGGATGTTGACGACGCCCTTCGGCAGGCCCGCCTGGCGGCAGATGTCCGCGAAGAACAGCGCGCTCAGCGGGGTCGTCTCGGCGGGCTTGAGCACCACGGTGTTACCGGTGGCGAGGGCCGGGGCGATCTTCCAGGCGAGCATCAGCAGCGGGAAGTTCCACGGGATGACCTGGCCCGCGACGCCCAGCGGCCGGGGGTTCGCGCCGCTGTGCCCGTCTGCCGTCCTCCGGCCGAACCCGGCATGGTCGAGCTTGTCGGCCCAGCCCGCGTAGTAGAAGAAGTGCGCGGCGACCAGCGGGAGGTCCGCGTCGCGGGTCTCCTTGATCGGCTTGCCGTTGTCCAGTGTCTCCAGGACGGCCAGCTCGCGCGAGCGCTCCTGGATGATCCGGGCGATACGGAAGAGGTACTTGGCGCGCTCGGAGCCGGGCAGCGCCGACCACTTCGCGAAGGCCTTGCGGGCGGCCTGTACGGCGCGGTCCACATCGGCGGTGCCCGCGCGGGCGACCTCCGACAGGACCTCCTCGGTGGAGGGGCTGACGGTCTTGAAGACCTTGCCGTCGGCCGCCTCGGTGAACTCGCCGTCGATGAAGAGCCCGTAGGACGGGGCGATGTCGACGACCGAACGCGACTCGGGAGCCGGTGCGTACTCGAACGCGGATGAGAGTGCCGCGGATGAAAGTGCCATGGTGATCAGTCCACCGTCACGTAGTCGGGACCGGAGTAGCGGCCGGTGCTGAGCTTCTGCCGCTGCATCAGCAGGTCGTTCAGCAGGCTGGAGGCGCCGAAGCGGAACCAGTGGCTGTCCAGCCAGTCGGCTCCCGCGGTCTCGTTGACCAGCACCAGGAACTTGATCGCGTCCTTGGTGGAGCGGATCCCGCCCGCGGGCTTCACGCCGACCTGGATGCCGGTCTGCGCGCGGAAGTCGCGGACCGCCTCCAGCATCAGCAGGGTGTTGGCGGGGGTGGCGTTGACCGCGACCTTGCCGGTCGACGTCTTGATGAAGTCCGCGCCCGCCATCATGCCGATCCAGGAGGCGCGGCGGATGTTGTCGTACGTCGACAGCTCACCGGTCTCGAAGATCACCTTCAGCCGGGCGGCCGTGCCCCCGGGCCGTACGCACTCGGCCTTGACGGCCTGGATCTCATCGAACACCGAGAGATAGCGGCCGGAGAGGAACGCGCCCCGGTCGATCACCATGTCGATCTCGTCGGCCCCCGCCGCGACGGCGTCCCGCACATCGGCGAGCTTCACCGGCAGCGCGGCCCGGCCCGCCGGGAAGGCGGTGGCGACGGACGCGACCTTCACGTCCGCGCCGTTCAGCGCGGCCTTCGCGGTGGCGGCCATGTCCGGGTAGACACAGACGGCGGCCGTCATCGGGGCCGTGCGGTCGGTCGGGTCGGGGTGGACGGCCTTGGCGGCGAGCGCCCGGACCTTGCCCGGGGTGTCGGCGCCTTCGAGCGTGGTCAGGTCGATCATCGAGATGGCCAGGTCGATGGCGTACGCCTTCGCCGTGGTCTTGATCGAACGGGTGCCGAGGGCGGCGGCGCGCGCTTCCAGGCCGACGGCGTCGACGCCGGGCAGCCCGTGCAGGAAGCGGCGCAGTGCGCTGTCGGATGCGGTCACGTCGGCGAGACCGCCGGCGGAGGGAGCGTCTCCCGGGCGGGAGGCGGGTCCTTCGCCGGGGGTGCCGGGGGAGGGGGCGGTGGTGGGCATGGTCACCAGATGAGCATATCTACGCGCGTAGCGACCTGTACAGAGGGGCGGTGATCCTCCTGGGCGCCCGGGCTCTTCCGGACGGTGCGCCCCGGCCCCTCCGGACGGCGCCTTCGGGTAGCGCCCCCGATCAGACGTCGTCCCCTTCGTAGGCCGTCAGTGCGGCTCGGCGCATCACGAACAGGCGGCGCAGGGATCCCTGATCCAAGCGCTTCTGCGTCAGTGCGACAGTGGTTCAGCTCACGGCGAGGAGTACGGCGAGCAGGATGGCGCCCGCCACGCTCGGGGCCATGATCTCGTAGGCCCAGCGGACCTCGGGGGTGCCCTGTGCCGTCGGCCGGTCGCTGCCGCGCTCCGAGAGCTCGCGCAGTTCGATGACCGACTGGTCGGAGGGCGCCCGGCCCTGGTCGGCGTCCGCGCCCTGGGCGAACGGATTACGGTTCTGGCGCTGCCCCGGACCGGGTGCGGCGGCCCGCATCTGCTGGATGTTGGCCCGCTTGCGGCGGCGCAGCGAGACCGGCACCGCCCAGAGCTGGTACTTCTTGCCGTCCGCGAACGCCTCGGTGGAGTACGCGGCCCGGATGTCGTCGACGCACGCCCAGGGAAGCGTGATCGAACGGAAGGGGTTACGGATCCTGAGCCGGTCGTCGTTGGCGTACACGGCGGGCCGCAGGGTGAAGGCGACGACCAGCGGGATCACGAAGAGCAGCGCGGCGAGGGCCAGCCAGGGGGTGTTCCCGTGGCCGCTGACCAGGGCGTCGATGCCCAGCCAGAGGGCGAGGGCGAGCAGCAGCACACCACCCGCGAGCCCGGCGAGTGACCGGTAGACCCGGTCGGCGTAGACCGGGTCGGGGGGCTTCGGTGTGGGGTGCTCAGGGGTCATGCACCGATTCTGCCTGACGGGCCGGGCGGGGGCGGCACGGCGGTCGGTGCGGCGGTGGCCGGGCTCCCGTACGCGGTTCTCCGGGTCCGTCGCGTACGTGCTCGGCCGTGCGGCTGCGGATGACAGCCCTCCCGGGGCTCGCCACGATGGTGGGGGCGCCGATCCCGTACTTGCCGGGCGACGCGTCCCAGCGATCTCGGTGTATCTCGGCCTTCGGGAAGGATCCCCATGACCAGCACCTCTGGCGCCGCCGGCATCCTCGCCGGCCTGGACGGCATCCGCGACGATCTTGAGGAGTTCTACCGCGACCTCCACGCCCACCCCGAGCTGGGCCTGGCCGAGCGGCGGACCGCGTCGCGGGTGGCCGAGCGGCTGCGGGAGTGGGGATACCGGGTGACCGACGGGATCGGCGGCACCGGCGTGGTCGGCGTCCTGGCCAACGGGGACGGCCCCACGGTGCTGCTGCGTGCGGACATGGACGCGCTCCCGGTCAGGGAGGACACCGGGCTGCCGTACGCGTCGACGGTGACCACCACGGACGCGGACGGTGCGGAGCTGCCGGTGATGCACGCCTGCGGGCACGACACCCATGTCACCTGCATGCTCGGCTTCGCCCGGCTGATGGCCGCCTCCCCGCAGGCGTGGCGGGGGACGCTGACCGTACTGTTCCAGCCGTCGGAGGAGAACGGCGACGGCGCCGACGCGATGGTCGACGACGGTCTCGTCGAGCGGATCCCCCGCCCGGACGTGGCTCTCGCCCAGCACGTGCTGCCGTATCCGGCGGGCTATGTGGGGGTGCGCCCCGGCTCGTTCCTGGCGGCGGCGGACAGTCTGCGCATCACGCTGTACGGGCGCGGCGGCCACGGTTCCATGCCACAGTTCACCGTCGATCCGGTGGTGCTGGCGGCGCTGTGCGTGGTGCGGCTCCAGACGGTCGTGTCCCGCGAACTCGCCCCCACGGCGCCCGCCGTGCTGACGGTCGGCAGCATCCAGGCGGGCGCGAGCCCGAACGTCATCCCCGACAGCGCCGTCATCCTGCTGAACGTCCGCACGTACGACGAGACGACCCGCCGTCAGGTGCTGGACGCGGTCGAACGCTGCGTACGGGCGGAGGCGACCGCATCGAACGCACCGAAGGAGCCGAGCATCGAGCGCATCACCTCGTTCCCGGCCACGGTGAACGACGCGGAGGCCGCCGAGCGGCTGGCGAAGGCGTTCGCGGCGCACTTCGGCGACGACGCGGGCACGATCGAACTCCAGACGGCCAGCGAGGACTTCAGCCAGATCCCGCGCGCCTTCGACGTGCCGTTCGCCTACTGGGGCTTCGGTGGCGCGGACCCGGAGAAGTACGCGGAGGCGGTCAGGAACGACACGGTGACCCAGGACATCCCGGTCAACCACAGTCCGCACTTCGCCCCGGTGCTGCAACCGACCCTGGACACCGGCGTGGCGGCGCTGACGGTCGCTGCGCTGGAGTGGCTGGGGGCGGGGACGGAATCGCCGGGCGGCGGGCGGGGCTGAGGCGGTCCTGACGCCGAGACGGATGAGGGCAGTTGCCGACGCGCGACCTGAACGCTTCCGTGAGGCGGGCGTCCGTCCGGCGCCCATGGCGAATCCGGCCCACCGACGACGGGGCCGCGCCGCGAGGGGCTGTTGCTAGGAGGCCTTGCTCAGGGCAGGACCGGTGCGCCAGACGCCGGCGAGTTTGGCCAGCGGTACGCCGAGTACCTCGCTGAGCCGGACGATGGTGCCGAACGCGGGCGTCGGCAGCCGGCCGGTCTCGATCTTGCGGAGGGTCTCCGGCGAGATCTCCGCCGCCAGGGCCACCTCGACGAGGCTCTGTCCGGCCCGGGCGGAGCGCAACGCGGCCCCGAGGCGTCGGCCCGCCTCGATCTGTTCGGGGGCGAGCGGATAACGAACCATGCGCACAGGCTAGAGCCGCAGATGTCCGGCGGCAACCACGCCGCCCACTGGTATAAATATACCTGTCGGTCGCCCCGGGGAATCGAGGATCGCAGTGATCGAGCACAAATCGCCCAAAGACATCGAGCGCATGCACGTCACCGGACAGTTCGTCGGCCAGGTGCTGGCTGAGCTCGGTGACCTCGCCGCAGTAGGGGTCAACCTGCTGGACCTGGAGCATCACGCTCGCCGCCGGATCAAGGAGCGGGGCGCGGAGTCCTGCTACTGGGACTACGAGCCCTCCTTCGGCAAGGGCCCGTTCCGTAACGTGGTGTGCCTCTCGGTCAACGATGCCGTACTGCACGGACTGCCACACAGCTACAAGCTGCGCGACGGGGACCTGCTGACCATGGATATGGCGGTGGTCATCGATGGCTGGGCCGCGGACTCGGCCCACTCCGTCATCGTCGGCACCCCGGCCGAGGAGGACCTGCGGCTGATCGAGGCCACCGAGGTCGCCCTCGAAGCCGCGATCAAGGTCGCCCAGCCGGGCAACAGGCTCGGGGACATCTCGGCGGCCATCGGCGCGGTCGCCGCCGAGTATGGCTACCCGGTCAACCTGGAGTTCGGCGGTCACGGTATCGGCCGCACGATGCACGAGGACCTGCACATCCCCAACGACGGCCGCCCTGGCCGCGGTTGGAAGCTGCGCCCCGGCCTGACGATCGCCATCGAACCCTGGTTCGCCGCCGGCACCAACAAGATCGTCTATGACCCGGACGGCTGGACGATCCGCTCGGCCGACGGCTCGCGCACCGCTCATTCCGAGCACACGGTCGCCATCACCGAGACCGGACCGCTCGTGCTCACCCGGCGCCCTCAGAGCAGTAAGGGGCGGGAAGGCCGACGGGAACCATCGGCGACCGGACGCTGACGAGGGCTTCATCGGGGATGAAGCCCGGGTGGCTGACTCCGCCCCGGACCGGCTCGGCACCTGAACCCGGACCGAACACGCACAGCCCTGGCAGAGCGATCTCCGTGCGGGACCCGCCAGGGCTGTCGTGCGCCGTGAAGCGGTACGTTGACGGCCGGCTTCGGGTCGGGTTCCTCAACTGTCAGCAGTGGATCGGCGGGCACGAAGACCGGTTCCGGCGGCGGCGACCGGTCTCAGCGGAACGCGGCCACATTGCGGGCGGCCCAGTCGGCGAAGGGGCGCGGGGCGCGGCCGAGTACCCGCTGGACGTCCGGGCTGACGCGCAGTTCGGCCGGGTTCGGGGAACCGATGATGTCCAGAGTGTCGTCGGCGAGCTCCGCCGGCATGCTCTGCGTCATGGCGGCCTTGGCCTCGTCGCGGGTGAGTTCGTGAAACCTCACCGGCGAGCCCAGTGCGGTGGCGATGGCCTCCGCCTGCCTGCGCGGAGTGATCACCTCCGGGCCGGTCAGCTCGTACACGCCGCCGCTGTGCCGGTCATCCAGCAGGCAGGCCGCCGCGACCGCGGCGATGTCCGCCGGGTCGATGACCGGCACACCGACGTCGCCGAAGGGTGCGGCGACGACCCGTTGCGCGCGGACGGACTCGGCCCACCATAGGGCGTTGGAGGCGAAGCCGCCCGGCCGCAGGATGGCCCACTCAACCCCGGACTCCCGCAACGCGTCCTCCAGTTCGCGCATCGCGATCCGCGTTGAGCCGAAGGGCCTGGTCGCCACGCCCAGCGTGGAGAGCAGGACGACCCGGCGAACCCCGCTGCCCGCAGCTTCGGCGATGAGGTCGGCGTGGCTGGCTCCATGGGCGTGCAGGTCGCCGGAGAGCAGCAGGAACAGCGCCTCCGCCCCGGCCAGCGCGGGTTTGAGCCCGGCCGGCTCGGCCAGGTCGGCCACCATGTGGCGGACGCCGTTCGGTACCGCCGCCGTGTGCCGCGACACCGCCGTCACTTGTCGGCCCGCCTCGGCCAGCGCCTGCGTCAACGGCCGGCCGATGTTTCCGGTAGCCCCGGTAACCACGATCATGATCAGCTCCTTGTCGGATGTCCTCTGTGGTCCTCACGCTAGGAGCGCGGACTAACTCTTCGTAAGGACATACCTTGAAGTAAGCTCATGGCATGACGGGAAGCGTGCAGCACAGACAGGCCGAGGTGGGGCAGCGGTATGACGTGTTTCACACCGACTGTCCCGCGCGCGACATGGTCGACCACGTGACCAGCAGGTGGGGCATCTGGGTGCTGATCTCCTTGCGGAGCAACGAGCTTCGGTTCTACGAACTCCGCGAGAGCATCCAGGGCATCAGCGAGAAGATGCTCGCCCAGACCCTGCGCGCGCTGGTCCAGGACGGCCTGGTCTGGCGGGAGGTCGAGCCGACGACGCCGCCTCAGGTCACCTACGGGCTGACCGAGTTCGGCCGGGACGTCGGCGAGCCGCTGACGGATCTCTTCGACCGGATCACCCGGCGGCTGCCGGCGCGCAGCGCGGGACGGCGCGGCGGGATCGTCGTCCGCCCCACCGCGTAAGCCTGATCGCGGGGAGCTATCAGTCAGTTGTACGGTGCGTGCGCCGTCGCCGTTGCCGGATGGACCAGGTTCCGGAGCTGGTCGACGGCGGTTCGGAGTGCTTCCAGTTCGGCGACGCGTTCCGCGTTCCGCTCGGCGACGGCGGCGTTGAGTCCGGCGAAGAACCGCGTGCGGTAGGCCAGGTCGGACTCGATGCGTTGCAGTTCCGCGAACAGGGCTGGCAGGCCGGGCCGTTGTGGGGCGAGTACGCGCATGATGCGGGGCAGGTGCCGTCGCAGGCGGATCTGCACGACTCCTGCGGCGAGGACGAGCCGGATCAGTGAGTAGGTCACGATGACTGCCCTCCATGGTCGGCCTGCCGGTGCCGCCTGCGCAGAACCCGGCAGTCGGTTTCCCTGCTGGCGTCGCCCTCGGCCTTGGCGACGGCTTCGGCGAGGTCGAACTCCTCGCACCGCGTGCATGGTTCGTCATCAGGTGTGGGTGTGAGTGTCACGATCCCAGCCTCCTGCGGCTCCGGCTCCGGGCATTGACCCGTGCGATCTCAACGGCAAGAAGCTCTATGCGAGTCGGTGTCCGAACCTCCTCGGGGACGGCCTCCCATTCGGCACCGCCGCTCACCGGCCGAAGCGACCAGTACGGGCCGGCCAGCCCCCGAAACTCCCCGGTTCTGTTGCCGTGCCCCGTATCGACCATGACCATGCCGAGATCTGGGACGCACGAGGGATCCTGCCCGTTCGGACTGTTCTGTGCAGCCACTACCACTCCTCTCCGTAGTCATTCCACTACCAAGCGGGCTCAGCGTGACCTACAGTTGAGATCTCTTCAACGTTCTGTATGCGGAGGGCACATTGGTGAACCGCAAGGAATTGAATCCCGAAGCAAGCCCGGCAGAGGCTTTCGGAGCGCGGCTGCGCAGATTGCGCGAGGCGCGTGGCTGGACTCAGGACGAATTCGCCGAGCTGGTCGGCTACTCGGGTAGGCATATTTCGGCAGTTGAAACTGGCCGCAAACCGCCAACTCTACGTTTTACACGCAGTACTGATGTCACGTTCGGGACCGTCGAAACCGCTGACTCGTTCGAGCGTGAATGGCGCGAGATCCGGCACGGCTCGCTACTGGAGGGCTTCCCGCAGTACGTGGGTTACGAGGGCCGGGCGGCGGAGATCCGCATGTTCACTCTTGGGATCATCCCCGGCCTGCTCCAGACTCCCGAGTACGCACGGGTGTTGGCGGACAGTGCCGTGCGGCGGGGTGCCATTACGCCCGACCAGGCGAATGAGCGGCTCTCGTTCCTGGCGGAACGACAGGCCGCACTGGCGCGGCCCCGGCTGCCCATGCTGTTTGTGACCCTGGATGAGAGCTGCATCCGTCGGCCCATTGGCGGTGCTGACGTCATGGATGCCCAGTTGGTCCGGCTGGTCGAGTTCGCCGAGCAGGCCAATACGCTGTTGCAGGTGGCACCGTACGAGATAGGCGAGCGACGCCCGTTCGACATGCCCGTGATCCTCCTGACGTTGCCGGACCGGTCCGTGATCAGTTACGCCGAGTCCCAGGCCCAGGGTTATGTGGACCGAGAGGCGCCATCGGTGATGCCCATGTTGACGGCCTACCATCAACTCCAGGCCGTATCGCTGTCTCAGGAGGCGTCCGTGGCCATGATCAACCAGTTGCGAAAGGGCACCCCATGACGACCGAATCCCCCCGCTGGTTCACGTCCTCGTACAGCAACAACGGCGGCGAATGCATCGAGGTCGCCACCAACCTGGTCACCTCGCGCGGCATGGTTCCCGTCCGTGACTCCAAGAACCCGGGCGGTCCGGTCCTGGGTCTCACCGCTGGTTCGTTCGCTTCCTTCGTTACGGGCGTCAAGGCCGGAGAGTTCGACGCCGTCTGACCGCCCCGGCCCCACGCGTACCGGCTGGGAGTGCCCCATCGTGCGACGGCGCGCGGTGGGGCTTCTCGCTGGCATGTCCCGAGCGCGCGGGGCGCAGACCGGCGGGGAGCCGGGTGCCGCCGTGGGGTCAGTTTTTCTGCGTGGCCCGCGGCTGGAGCGCGACGGGGCACGCGTAGTCCGACTCCGTCATCTTCCACCCGTCCCCGCGTACATGGACGCTGCGGTGCACGGGGGTGCTGCGCGCGGCACCTCCGGCGGCTTCCCCTGCCGGGAGGGGGGAGCCGGTCAGGGGCCACTGCGCCACCGTGCACGCCAGCTGGAGCATGGCCTGATGGTTCAGCGGGGCCCTGACGCCGAGGAGTTGGACGGAGAGGGTGCCGTCTTCGGTGGTGGACACCCGGGGCGCGTCCGTCAGGTGGGGCAGCTCCGTGGTGGCCGTCGCGGCCTCGCTCGCGGTCGGTCCCTCGAACAGCAGACGGACAACGGCTCTGAAGTTCCCGGCGTCGTCGGTCCGGCGGGGGTAGGCCGTCAGGTTTCCGTCGTGCAGGAAAAAGAGGGAGACGGTGGGGGCCGTCGAGCGTTGCGGGCTCGTGGAGAACATGCCGCTCGCCGGTTCCCCGGTCTCGATAACACCGGTCGGGGGGACGCCGCACGCCGCGAGCGTGACCGCGGCTGTGAGCCCGGACAGCAGCGCCGCCACCCGCGAGCCCCTCACCGGGCGCCCCCACCGACGTGGGCATCGGTATCGGCGTCGGCCTCGTCGCGGAGCAGCGGGAGTTCGACGGTGAACACCGCGCCGCCCCGGGGCAGGTTCGCCGCCCGGATGCGCCCCCCGTGCAGGCGCACGTTCTCCGCCGTGATGGCCAGGCCAAGACCGCTGCTCTGGCTCCTGGTCCGTGACGTGCTCGCCTTGTAGAACCGCTCGAAGACGTGCGGCATGGCCTCCTCGGCGATCCCCGGTCCGTTGTCGGTCACCTCGATGACGGCCCACGCCATGTCCGCACTCTCCTCCCGCACCCCCACAGTCAGCCGCACGGGTTGCGCCCCGTGCCGCAGCGCGTTGCCGACCAGGTTGGCCGTCACCACATCGAGCCTGCGCGGATCGACGCGCGTACGGAGCACACCCGGCCCGGGCAGCCGGGTCTCCACCTGCTCCTGCCACCCCCGGGAGGCGAGGGTGCGCCGTACGGACTCGGCCAGGTCGATCTCGTCCCGGTTGAGTTCGACCACCCCCGCGTCGAAGCGGGAGATCTCCATCAGGTCGTTCACCAGTCCGCTCAGCCGGCCCGTTCCCTCGCTGATGAGCCGCAGCGCGTCGCCCGTCTCCCCTCCCAGACTCAGCGCTTTCTCGTCCAGCACGTCGGTGACCGCAGACATCGCCGCCAGCGGGGTGCGCAGCTCGTGGGAGACGTCCGCCACGAAGCGGCGTGCCTGGGCCTCCAGACGGCGCAACTCACTGACGGTACGCTCCAGTTCGGCGGCCGTTTCGTTGAAGGACCGGGAGAGGTCGGCCAGTTCGTCGGAGCCGGTGACGGCCAGCCGTACGTCGAGGTGCCCCGCGGCCATCCGGCGCGTCGCCCCGCGCAACGCGCGTACAGGACGCAGTACGCCGCTCGCGGCGAGCAGCGCCAGGACGACGGCGAGGCAGAACGCCACCGCGGTGGCACGTTCGATGCCGCTGACCATGGCCTTGACGTACGCCTCTTCGGTGTTCTGCGGTACCTCCAGGTACATCACGATCCCGGAGAGCCTGGACTCCCTGCCCTCGCCCCAGGTGTACGTGATGGGCATACCGACGACGAGACGAGGGTGCCCGTCCACGTTCACCCGCTGGAACACCGCGGCACGTCTGTCCCTTACGGATCGGCGCAGTTCGGGGCTCAGCTCGTCGAAATCAGCGCTCGGCGCGTAGGCGCGGAGGCCGCCGTACGTGGCCATGACCCGCCACCCCGACGACGGGTTCGTGTACAGCACCTGGTTCACCGCGGACTGGAGAGCCGACCGGTCCGGGGCGGTGGGGAGGTAGGGCGCGACGGCGTTGACGCTCGTACGGAACTGGTGGATGACGGAGTCCTGGCTCTGCTGGAGCACTCCCGTGCGCGCCTCGCGGAAGGCGAGGAGGCCGGTGCCCAGGGCGCCGGTCATGGCCACCAGGACGAAGGCCGCCAGCAGGCGGGGGCGCAGGCCGCGCAGGGGGAGCGGGATGCGCGCCAAGGTCGCACGGAGGAACCGCAGGGGGTCGGTTCGCCGTACGTGGCCGGTTCCCCGTACGGGGCCCGTTCTCCGGACGGCCTCGTCGGCCTCGTCGGCCGTGGTGGCTTCGTGCAGATGCTCGGCCTCGCGTGCCCGCACGGTTCTCCGCGCTCGCGCGGTCTTCTGCATCCGCGCCGTCTTCTGTGTCCGCGTGGATATCCGGCCGCCGCTCATGGGGTGCCGAAGCGGTAGCCGAATCCGCGTACGGTCTGCACGTACTGGGGATTCCTGCCCTCCGCGAGCTTGTTGCGCAGTCGCTTCACGCAGGCGTCCACGAGCCGTACGTCGCCGTGGTAGCTGTGTTCCCAGACCGCTTCCAGCAGCTGCTGGCGGCTGAACACCTGGCCTGGCGAGGCCGACAGGGTCAGCAGCAGCCGCAGTTCGGAAGGGGCGAGGGCGACGGGTTCGCCGCGGTGCGTCACCACGAGGCCGGCCCGGTCCACGACGAGCTCGCCGTGCGTCTCCAGCCGGGGCCGGGCGCCGTCCGGTACCGACGTGTCCTGTCTTCGCAGTACGGCCCGTATCCGTGCGTCGAGCACCCGCGCCTGCACGGGCTTGACCACGTAGTCGTCCGCGCCGGCCTCCAGACCCACGACCACGTCGATGTCGTCCCCCCGGGCCGTCACCATGATGATCGGGACCTGGTCGCGGTCCCTGATCCGGCTGCACACCTCCAGGCCGGAGATGCCGGGCAGCATGAGGTCGAGTACGACGACGTCCGGCCGGAAGGGGCGGAGCTGTTCCAGCCCCTCTTCGCCCGTTCCCACGGCGAAGACCTCATGCCCTTGATGCCGCAGACCCAACTGGACGGCACTGCGGACATCGTGGTCGTCCTCGACGATCAGGATCCGTGGCATTTCGACAGTCTAAGCAGCTCGGATGGCGTGGCCGTCCTGAGGAAGACCCGCTCCGAGGGCCGTTACACAACGATCACAACGGCCCGGGGGTACGGGTGTTCCGGTCCGAATTGGCCGAAGCCGCCATGAAACCGCACGTCGTTACTCTTTTATTACAGTCCCCGCACATGGCGGTCAACTGAAATGGCCAGTTTGAGCTGCCATGCATTCGGCACGACAGCGGCAATCCGCACCCCCTACCGCCAGCACCGCGTCCGCCCATCGCGTCGGCCGTCGGCGCCGGACCTCCCATCGCCGGGGACACCCGCGCCGCCGGGGCCGGAGTCTGCTGGTCGGTGCGCTGGTGGCCGTCGGCCTGCTGGTCCCGGCGACGTACTTCCTGGGGGGCGGGCGGAGCGACGCGTCAAGCAGTGCGCCGCGCCCGCCGAGCACACACGTCGCCCGCACTCCCGCTCCCACCGCGCCGCCCCCCAAGCCCACCCCCTCTCCCACGCCGCCGCCTTCCCCGAGTCATACCCCGAGCCATCACGGGACCGAGGTCCCCTCGAAGGGCAGCGGGACATTCGTCACCGCGCAGGCCGGTGGCGCGACGGTGGGCAGCGGTTCCCACCCGCTGCGCTACGTGGTGGAGATCGAGACCGGCCTCGACACCTCGGCGTCCCAGGCGGCGAAAGAGATCGCCGGGATACTCGCCGCCCCGCGGGGCTGGACCCACGATCCGGACTACGCGTTCCAGCTGGTGAGCGCGGGGGCGCCGCACGATCTCACGGTGAAGATCGCGACACCGGGCACGGCGGACTCCCTGTGCTGGGCGGGCATCCACCAGGACACCGGAGGCGAGTACAACTGCGAGGTTCCCGGCGGGGTGGTGGTGAACCTCAGGCGCTGGGTCAAGGGCTCGCCCACCTTCGACGGGCCCATCCACGACTACCGGGCGCTGATCATCAACCACGAGATGGGGCACTTCCTCGGCTACTCGCACGTGACCTGCGCGGGCGCCGGACGGCTGGCCCCCGTGATGATGCAGCAGATCAAGGGCTTGCACGGATGCGTCGCCAACGCCTGGCCCTATGACAAGAACGGTGACCTGGTCACCGGGCCGCCCGCATGACCGAGGACGTATGACCGGGACGTATGACCGGGACGTATGACCGAGGCCGGTCACCGGGTCTGCGTCACCGGGTCTGCGTCATCGAGGCCGGTCATACGGGGATGCGTCACTGAGGCCGGTCGCCGAGGCCGGCCCTACGCGGTTGCGCCACCGAGGCGGGCCGCCACGGGGGGCGGCCGTTACAGCTCGGTCATGTGCTGAACCCATGGCCATGAACTGTCGGCGCCACTGTGAACTCCGCGTTCTTCCTAGTGCCTGTCGCGGCACTGGCTCCCAGGAAGCCCCCCCCTCTCGATCGGATGAAAGTCAATGAATCGATCCCGCACTGTCCGGAGACTGGCCGTGGCAGTGACCCTGCTGCCGCTGCTGGCGGCTTGCGGCACCGGCACCGGCTCGGAATCCCACTCGGCGAAGGGAGGGAAGACCACGGCCGGATCGTCGGGGCAGCTCGACATCCCCGCCGACGCGAACGCCGATCTCAAGAAGCAGTACCTCCTGGAGAACGCGATCGCGGCCTGCATGAAGAAGCAGGGGTTCACCTACACCGCCGTGGCCCCCGAGGACCCCGCCGCCTCCTGGACCACTGACGGGGCGGACTACGCGCTGACGAAGAAGTACCGGCAGAAGTACGGGTTCGGCATCTATTCGGGCATCGTCTACCCCAACGACGCCAGTTCACCGGGCAGTACGGCCGCTCAGAAGGACTCGGGCAGGACGCCCAACGCGGCCTACGTGGACACGCTCACTCCCGAGCAGAAGACCGCGTACAACAAGGCGTTGGGCACTCCCCCCGACCCGAAGACCGGGGAGAAGGGCTGGACCGGCTGCCAGGGAGAGGCCGACAGGTCGGTCTACGGCTCAGCGACGGCCCAGGAGCGGAGCACCAGAACCGCGAGCCAGAACCAGGCCAACGCGCAAGCGCTCAACGGCGATCCGAAGCTGGTCGGGCTGGCGCAGTCGTACGCCTCCTGTCTGACGAAGGACGGCATCTCCGTGACGACCACGCAGCCGACCGGCATCGGGGACATGGTCAGGCTCCAGGCGCTCAAGTCCGCTCCGGCCGGCGCCGGTGGTGTCTCCCCGGTCGGCGACGACGGGAACACCCGTAATTCCATGAGCAAGAAGGACGCTCTCCCTCTGCTCACCAAGGACATTCAGCTGGCGATGCAGGACCTGAAGTGCGGCAAGGAGTTCCGGGCCGCCTACTTCCCGAAGTTCCTGAAGGCCCCGACGAGCGGTGGCGGTGCCGGGTGAGGAAGCGCCCCAAGCTGATCGGCACCCGTTCCGGACAGCTGACCGTCGTCGTCGCCGCGGTGGCGCTGGTCGGAGCGGGCGGCTGGTTCGCCGGAACGCGGATGCAGTCGCCTGCGGACGCCGCCGCCGCGCACCGGCCGCCGACGGCGCGTCCGGTCACCGTCACGGTCGAGCGGCGCTCGCTGACCGCGAGTGTGGTGGCCCAGGGCTCGGTCGGGTTCGGCTCGCCGCGGAAAGTGACCCTGGCCGGGCTGGTCGGGTCCCCGGACGCCGGGGCCGGGTCCGGCGATTCGGGGGCCGGCGGCGGCGTCGCCCAGCGGGTCACCAAGGCACCCGCCGCCGGGGCGGAGTTGAAGGAGGGGGATGTGCTGATGCAGGTGAGCGGGCGGCCGGTGCTGGTGCTGCGGGGCACCGTGCCGATGTACCGCACGCTGGGCCCCGGCGCCTCCGGGGACGACGTCAGGCAGCTCCAGCAGGCATTGACCCGGCTGGGCTTCAACCCCGGTTCTGCCAACGGGACGTACGGGCAGTCGGACGCCGCGGCGGTGAGCCGCTGGTACAAGAGCAAGGGCTACCACGCCATGGAGCCCACCGTCGCCGACAAGCAGCAGCTGGGAACGCTCGAAGCGGCCGTGACCACCGCGCAGCAGGCCCTCCTCGCGGCACAGAATCCGGGCGGCGGCTCCGAGAAGACCGGCGGCTCCGATGGGACCGGTGACTCCAAGGGGGCCGGCGCCTCCGGGCGATCCGGCAGCGGCTCAGGCAGCGGCGCGGGCACCGGCGGGGACACCGCGAAGCTACAACTCAAGGCGGCTCAGCAGCAGTTGGACGCCGCCGACGCCGCGCTCTCCGCCTTCCAGGCCGGTTACGGAACCAAGGTCCCCGCCGGTGAGGTGGTCTTCCTGCCCGACCTCCCGGCCCGGCTGGACAAGGTCTCCGCAAAGACCGGGGACACCCCCTCCGGGCCGGTCGCCACGGTGACCAGCTCCAAGGTGGTGGTGCAGGCCGTGGTCCCGGCCGACGACGCCAAGCTGCTCCACAAGGGTATGCAGGCCCGGGTGGAGACCACCGACGGCACGAAGGTGGACGGAGAAGTGGTGGCACTCGCCGGCGACGTGCCGAAGGACGACCCGACCGATGCCGGCAAACAGCAGGGGACCCCGGACGGCGGGAGCGAGGACACCTCGGCTCCCGTACCGGTGCAGATCTCCGTACCGGCGGGGAAGCTGACCAAGAACGCCAGCGAATCCGCGAAGGTCACCATTGAGGTGGGCTCGTCGCACGGCAAGGTGCTTGCGGTGCCCGTCGCCGCGCTGCACACCTCTGCCGACGAGAAGGCCCGGGTGCAGGTCGTGCGCGGCGGCAAGGTGGTGGACGTCTCCGTCGAGGCCGGGCTCTCCGCGGACGGTCAGGTGGAGGTCACTCCGTCGTCCGGTGCCGCCCTGAAGGCCGGCGACCAGGTGGTGGTAGGGCGATGACCGGTCCGCCGTCCTCCGCCGCGCCCGATACGGACACCGTCATCCAACTGAACGCCGTGGACCGGACCTTCGACTCCGAACCGCCGGTGCACGCCCTGCGGGACGTGAACCTGACGGTCCGGCGCGGCGAGCACCTGTCGATCGTCGGCCCGTCCGGTTCCGGCAAGTCGACACTGCTCAACACCCTGGGGTTGCTGGACCGCCCCACCTCGGGCGCCTACTGGCTCGACGGGGTGGAGACCAACGCGCTCGGTGACCTGGAGCGCACCGCGTTGCGCGGCAGCCGGATCGGGTTCGTCTTCCAGTCCTTCCACCTGCTGCCGTACCGGACGGTCGACGAGAACGTCATGCTGGCCGAGACCTACCGCAGGCCGCGCCCCGGGCGCGGCCGGGCGGGCCGCGCCGCCAGGGCCGGGCAGGCACTGGAGCGGGTGGGTCTGGCGCACCGGGCCGGCTTCCGGCCCGACCGGCTCTCCGGCGGCGAGCGACAGCGGGTGGCGATCGCCCGGGCGCTGATGAGCGAGCCCGCCCTGCTGCTCTGCGACGAGCCCACCGGAAACCTCGACAGCGAGAACACCGGGTCGGTGCTGGACCTCTTCGGCCGGCTCGGCGAGCAGGGCATGACGCTGGTGGTGATCACTCACGAGGAGGCGGTCAGCCGGCGGGCCGACAGACGGGTGAGGATCAGCGACGGACGACTCACCGAGGAGCACCGATGAGGTCCCGGACACGCGATGTGCAAGCCGCGGCTGTGCAGGCTGCGGGCGGGCAGGCCGCGGGCCTGCAAACCGCGGACGTGCGAGCTGCGGCTCCCGTGGGCACAGCACGGGCCGGGGGTGCTGTCGAGCGTCCCTGGATGGACCTCAGGGACCTGTGGTCCGAGGCGCTGGCGGGGGTGCTCGCCCGGCCGATGCGCTCCGCCCTGACCACGCTGGGCACCGTGCTGGGCATCACCACCCTGGTCATCACCATCGGAATCTCGTCCACGGCGGGCAACCAGATCGTGGGCCGGTTCGACGCCCTCACCGCCACCTCGGTCACGGTGGGGGTGCCCTCCGTGGCCTCGGCCGGCTCCGGTCCGCTCGTGGAGTGGTCGGGTGTCGACGCGGTACGCAGGCTGGCCGGGGTCGAGTCGGTGGCGGCGATCGCCGACTCCCAGGAGACCGCGAGCGTCGAGGTGCGTTCCAACGACGTGGTCGCTCCCGGCGAGGTCAGCGGCCAGACCATGGCGGTCGTCGCCGCGTCTCCCACGCTGCCCGCCGCGGTACGGGGCGCGATGACCGCCGGGCGCTTCTTCGACGACGGGGACATCGCCCGGCACGACCGGGTGGCGGTCCTCGGCGACCAGGCGGCGCGGCTCCTCGGCATCAGCTCGGTCGAGGACGCTCCCGCGGTCTTCCTGAAGGGCCAGGCGTACACGGTGATCGGGATACTCGGCGGAGTGGAGCGGGAACAGCAGCTCGCCACCGCGGTGATCCTGCCGCCCACGACGGCCGCGGACCGGATGGGGCTGGGAACCGTGACCCGGGTACTGATCAACACCTCGCTCGGCGCGGCGAACCAGGTCGCCCACCAGGCACCGGTCGCGCTGGCCCCCGGCGCCGGGGCCTCCCTGACCGTGACGGCGCCTCCCGATCCGGCCAGGGCCCGCAAGGGAGTGCAGGGCGACGTCAACGGCCTGTTCCTGGTCCTCGGGCTGGTCTCGCTGGTGGTCGGGGCCATCGGTATCGCCAATGTGACGCTGGTGACGGTCATGGAGCGGATCGGGGAGATCGGCCTGCGCCGCGCCCTGGGGGCCTCGCGGCGGCAGGTCGCCGGCCAGTTCCTGGTGGAGTCGACGACCATCGGACTCCTCGGCGGTGTCGTGGGCGCCGCCCTGGGCATGGTCGTGGTGGTGATCGTCTCCGCCGTGAGGGAGTGGACCCCGGTCCTGGACGTCCGCCTCGCCATCGGAGCCCCGGTCGCCGGAGCCCTGGTAGGACTCCTGGCAGGCCTCTACCCATCACTGCGGGCCTCTCGCATGGAACCGGTCGACGCCTTGCGCTCCTAGGAGTGCACCACGGGAGACGGGGCAGGAGCGGTCGGTGAGGGCCGCGCCGGAAGCAGGCCCGCCGAGACCGTTCCGGTGGGGGACACCCCGGCGGACGCCGAAGGCCGGCATGCCACCGCGGTTCGGATGCGCTTGACTCGTACAAGAAGGCGCTGGCCGAACCGCAGAGGAGGAGATCACGAGTGAACTGGAAGCTTGGCGAGGAGTTCGAAACGCCTGAAGGGACGGTGCGGTGGGGAGCCATCGGCAGCGGGGACCCGATCGTGCTGGTGCACGGCACCCCGTACTCCTCTTTTCTCTGGCGGGACATCGCGCCGGCGCTCGCCCGTAGCCGCACGGTCTTCGTCTTCGATCACCTCGGCTTCGGGCAGTCGGACCAGCGCGAGGGCCAGGACCTCAGTCTGGCGGCCCACGCGAGGAACTTCGCCCGGCTCCTCGACCACTGGGAGCTGTCCCGCCCCAGCGTCGTCGCCCACGACATCGGCGGGGCCGTGGCACTCCGGACGCTGCTGCTGGAGGAGAGGGAGTACCGGGACCTGACCCTCTTCGACGCGGTGAGCGGCGGTGACTGGGAGCGAGGGCTCTTCCAGCTCATCCTGGAGCACCCAGACGTCTTCCAGCAGCTTCCCGACTACGCTCACGAAGCGCTCGTCGCCAGCCATATGCGGCACGCCACGCAGGTCGGCCTCCGGCCGGAAGTCCTCGACACGTTCCTCGCACCGTGGCGAGGGGCAGCAGGGCAGGCCGCGTTCTACCGCCAGTACAGCCAGATCAGGCAGGCGGACACCGCCGCGTACGAGAACCTGCTCGGCAGCATGTCGCTTCCGGTGCGACTCATCTGGGGCCGCGAGGACCGCATCCTCCCCCCGCATTACGCGGAGTGGCTGCACGCGCGCATCCCGCACGCCGAACTGCACTGGATCGAGGGCGCGGGCCACCTCCTCCAGGAGGACGCACCGGGGCAGTTGTCGGCCTTCCTCAACGCCGGGTTCCCCTCGGACGGATGAGGGGACGCGCGGGCCGGTAGCCCGCCGACAGACATGTCGGTGGACGGCGGACGACGGGCGTAAAGGGTGGGCGTGGGCCCAGGGCGGAGCGTCGTCCCACGTCCTTGGCGGGACGGAACCTCGGCGCGCCGCATCACGACAGGCTCAGGCCGAGGACAGCTGTTCTGCTATCTCTTTGACCCAAGCGGCCCTCTTCGATGGATCGTTGAGGGAGTTCGCCCACTCGTCCGGGGTCAGCCGGTGGTTGGTGGGGCCTGCTTTGAGAGCGATGAGAAGGGCTCTGGCCGAGTCCCGCATTTCGGCCGTCGTGTCGCCGCTCCCGCTGATGTCAGCGCCCGCCGCCAGCCCGTACAGTTTTCGCGCCATGGCCTGGCGTTCACCGTTCTGCACCTTCTTCCAGAACTTCAGGGCCTCCTTCAGGGCGTCCTCGCGGGATGCGGGCTCGGCCGCGGTCTCGTCCGCCGCCCAGCGTTCGGGGTGGCGGGCCCCGTCGTAGCGCTTCATGCCCGCGCGGCCCGCCTTGTAGGCGGTGACGCCGAGGATGAGGCCGGCCGCACCCGCGGCGAGGCCCCAGCCGACCGGGTTGCTCGCCAGGCCGGCTCCTCCGGCCGTGGCGGCGACCGCCGTCACGATGCCGCCCGCGGCCTTGGTGGACTCGCCCACGGCGGTGAAAGCCTGCTTGCCCATCTTGTTGCGCTGCTTGCCGAGCGCGTACGTGTGCACCGTGTTCATCGTGTTCAGGTCTTCGGCGCGCCGCACGTCTCCGGCGGCGTTCCGGGCGTTACCCATCGCTGCCCAGGCCGTATCGATGGCCTCGGAAACGCGCTCCAGGCGGTCTTCGCCCTCGTGGTCCCAGTGGGCATCCAGTGCGACGTAGGCCTCGGCCGCTGCCCATTCGGCTTCCTGCCGAGCCTGGTTCAGCCGGGCCAGCGCCCCCTCGTCGGTGCGGTCGGGCCTCCGGAGCTCTTTCAGGGCACGGTATTTGCGTGCCGTCAGGCCGAAGCGGCCCGCCGCGCGGGCGCCTTTCACCGCGCCGAAAGCACTGGAGGTGATACCGCTCGCCTCGGCCGCCGACATGGCGTGTGCCGCCTTCTCGGCCTTGGTCAGCTCCTTGGCGATACCGAGGGCGTAGTTTCCCGCGCCTGCGGCGCTGACGAGCGCGTCGCCCGTTTTGGAGTTGGCCTTCTTGGCCGCCGCGTGGAAGGCGGCCCCGCTCTTGTGCTTCTCGGCGTCCTTCTTGGCTTTGGCCGCCTCCATGCCACTGAGAAGGGCGCCGGCGGTCTCCGTGAAGAGGTTCTCGGACGCGGCGGCGGCCCCCGACGAGCCGGCGGAGTGTTTGAGGCCCTCGTTCACTGTGGCGGAGGCTTGCTGGGAGAAGCCCGCGTTGGCAGGGACCTGGACGCCCTTGACGAAGGTGTCGATGAATTCGAGATTCTTCTTGAGTTTGTCGAGGACCGCGGCGATCCGGCCGCGGTAACTCTTCGACCCGGTGGGCGCGTTGCCGTTCTCCGGTGCCTTTTCCTTCGCCCTGCCCCGGCCCCGGGCGCGCTGCACCGCTGCGGTCGCGGCTCGGTTGCCGGCGCTGGACTGGATCTGGAGGAGGGCGCGCTCCGCCGGTTTCCTGGCCGGGCTCCCGGCACGGCTCCGGTCCCAGCGCAGCCGGTTCGGCGTCAGGGCAGCCGCCGGCTGCCGAGTCGAGGTGCGGTGGGCCGGGGTGCTCATGGACGTACCTCTCCTGTGCCGGACCGGGGCGAGTGAAAAGTAGCCAGGCGTAGCCAACAGAAGGGGCACAGCGGGGAAATTCTTCACGGACGGTGTCAGTCGCACCTTCCGGGCCGGGATCAGCGGCCGCTGGGGGTGCTGCCCCGGCGGTTCGGCGGCAGACCGGTCTGACGCTGGAAGAACGCGGTGGAGTCGGCGGCGTCGGTGAAGCCGACGCGCTCGGCGCAGCGGGCGGCGGGCGGCCCGGTCCTCATCCGGGCAGATCCCGGAGGCCGGGCCGCCCCCAATTTGGCTGCTCCGCCGTCAGGCGCGGCAGCGCAGCATCTCGAACGCCGGGTTGGCCCGGTAGTCCGCCCAGAACTCGTCCCCGTACGCGGTGATCCCGGCGGGCGACACCTCGGTCGGTACCCAGGTGATCTCGCTGAACCCCGCCTTGGCCAGGGACTCTTCGAACACCTCGCGGCGTGCCAGGCCGGAGGTGAACGAGATCGGCGCCCCCTCCAGCAACGCCGTGGTCCTCACCCGGGGCCCGGTTCCGAACTCTTCACCCGTCAGCTCGGTGAGGAACCCGTACGCGCGTGGCGACGGCCCGGAAAAGTCGTAGTCCGGCGTCTGGTGGAGCATGAAGAACTCGCCACCGCTCCTCAGGCTCTCGTGCACCTTGCGGCACAGGTGCTCGAACTCATCGGCGGTCTCCGCGTAGTTGAGCAGCATCACCGCGGTCGCTATATCGAATCGCTCCACCGCGAGCGACAGGTCGGCCACATCGCCGACCTCGTAGCGCACACCCAGCGGGTCGGCCTGCTCGATTCCCTGCGCGGCGCCGATCATCTCGCCGGAGATGTCGACGCCGAACACGTCTGCCGCGCCGCGCCGCTTCAGCTCACGGCTGTAGAAGCCGGTGCCGCAGGCCAGGTCGATCACTTTCTTGCCGGCGACGTCCCCGACCAGACCGAGGAAGCTGGGCGCTTCCACGTACTGGGCCAGCGGCAGGGCCTTGAAGACCTCGAACGCCTCACCGATCTCGTCGTACGTCTGCTGTGCGCTCATCGCACACTCCTCCCGTTGTGGTGCCCTTGCCCCCCGGACACCCCGCCAGTCTCTCCAAACGCGGCAGCAGGCCCGTACTGGCAGAAGCTCCAAAGATCGGAGGGCTCGGGCGCCGGTCGCACGAACGCCGGCGGCGGGCTGCTTGGTCTGCCGACCGGCAGGTACGGCTGCGTCAACTGCCGCTGCCTGTCCGCGTGTTGAGCGCGCGGCCGGAGGGTTGGCCCAGGAGCTGTGGTCTACCGGGATGCGTCGGGGTAGACGGCGGTCGCACGGATTTCGACGAGAAGTCCCGGGCTGGCGAGGCCGCTGACGCCGATCAGCGACCAGGTCGGGAAGGGCGCCTTGATGAGGCGCTGCTTGGCTTCGGCGAAGCCGGGCATGTGCTGGTGGATGTCGACGTGGTAACTGGTCACGTCGACGAGGGCGGACAGGTCGAGGTTCTCCAGCCGGAGGATCTCCTCGATGCGCCGGATGGCGATCTCGGTCTGCTCCTCAATGGTGTCCGGGATGGTTCCGTCGGCGCGGCGGCCGATGGTTCCCGCGATGAACAGGAGGCCATCCGCGCGGACCGCGGCGGAGTAGCCGAAGCGCGCGAAGGCGTTGGTGGTCTCTCCGAAGACTTCGGAATCCTCGGGGATCTCGACGGTGTGGGTGGTCATTGCGATGAGTTTCCTTTTTCGTCGACTGGGTTTGTCTTCTGGCTCGGCCATGGAGTCGGGGGGCTCAGTTGCCCCACCGGGAGGAACCGCAGGCATGCTCCAGCCGGGTCTGGCCGAAAGCGTCGCGTTCACGGAGGAGTTCACCGGGAATCGCATACCTGGGCGCGTTCTTCGGATCCTTCGCTGCTTGCGCGACGATCGCGTCGGTGAGTGAGCGGACCATTTCCAGCCGTGGATAAGCGGTGTGGACGGCGTCGGCCTGCTCGTCGGTGACGGCGTCGAGGTGGTCGGTTCCGAGCGGCCCGCCGAAGTCGAGCGCGACGCCCTCGCGGACGAGTACGCAGAGCGTGCCGCGGCGTTCCGCGATGCCGGGCGAGGTGTGCAGGGCGATGGCCTGCCAGACCTGGTCGGCCTCGGCGGTGGACGTCCCCTGCTGAATGAGGAATTCGGCGGCCCGGTCGGCGCCTTCGACCTCGAAACGCTGGCGGTGCGGGCCGTCGGGCGCGACGCCCAGGTCGTGCATCGCGCAGGCGGCGAAGAGCAGGTCGTCGTCGTAGTCCCGGCCGGGGGCCAGGTCGCAGCGGGCGGCCGCCAGCCTGGCGAACAGGTAGGTACGGACACTGTGGTTGAACAGGGAGGGTGTGTGCACCGGCCGGATGAGGTTCACAACGGCGCCGGCGAGAGGTGTGCCGGGCAGTGTGACCAGGTCGGTGGCTTCCTCGTGGAGAGATCCGGTCATGACTTCATCGTCGCCGCGGCCCCGCCGCCCGACCAGTGGCAAAAATCCCTTACTTCGATAGGATTTTGCCACGGCGGCATCGAGTCGCGGTCCCGGCGCCGGACGGGATCACCCCGCCCGTCGCCATGACCGTCGGTCAGGGTTCTGAAGCGTCACCGCCGACGAAGTGTGAACTCGTCGACGCTGTGGCCCGGTTCAGGGTCCCGGGACTGGCTGCTGGGCGCGGTTGGCGCACCAGAAGGTGCGTCGGTAGGCGGTGGGTGTGGTGTCGAGTGCGCGGCGGAAGTGCAGACGCAGGTTGGCGGCTGTGCCCAGCCCGCAGTCGCTCGCCACCCGGTCCACGGGGTGGTCGGTGCTTTCCAGCAGTTCGCGTGCCCGGCTGAGCCGGGCATTGAGCAGCCACCGCAGTGGGGTCGTGCCGGTCTCCTCGGTGAACCGGCGGATGAAGGTGCGCTGCGACAGGCCGGCGTGGCGGGCGAGCACCGGCAGCGTGAGTGGCTCTTCGAGTCGCTGCAGGGCCCATCCCCGGGTCGCGGAGAGCGAGGCCTCACCGGCCACCGCGATGGGAGCGGGTACGTATTGAGCCTGCCCGCCGTCCCGGTGCGGGGCGGCGACCAGGCCGCGGGCGATCTCGTTGGCGATCCCCGCCCCCAGGTCGCGGCGCACGATGTGCAGGCAGAGGTCGATACCGCAGCACACCCCGGCCGAGGTGAGGACGTCCCCCTCGTCGACGTACAGAACGTCGCGGTCGACCGTGACGGCGGGGAAGTCCCGCTCGAGTTCCTCGATGTGTTTCCAGTGGGTCGTGGCGTGCAGGCCGTCCAGGAGGTCCGCCGCGGCCAGCGCGAAGGCTCCCGTGCAGATCGACACCACGCGCCGACCACGGCCGCGGGCCTCGGCCAGCGCGGCGAGCACGGCGTCCGGAGGACGGCCGACCGGCTCGAACCCCGGCACGATCACGGTGTCGGCGGCGCGTACCTGTTCCAGGCCCCCACTTGCGACCAGCGCGAACCCTGCGGTGGTGGTCACCTTCGCGTCGAGCGCGCACAGGGTCATCTCGTACGGGGTTTCCGGCCGGGCGTTGAAGATCTGCGTCGGGATCGCCAGGTCGAGCGGGGTGACCCCGTCCAGCGCGAGGACCGCGACTCGATGTACTGCCATGGCAGAATCCTAATGGAGTGGTGGATTTTTGCCACTGCCCGGAGAGGCCCGGAGAGGCCCGGAGAGGCCCGGAGAGGCCCGGAGAGGTGGGGCACGGCGGAGCCGCCCGGGACCGGCTGCAGGTGGGCCTGACTCCCGCACGAACTGCCGCCGAAGAGCACGAGACAGCCATCGCTCAGCCGGGATTCACGCGGAGTTGGTGTTGGCCGACTTGGATGAGCAGCTGCAGCCCGTACGCCAGGCATGAGCAACTGGAGCCGTACGCCCCAGCATCCGCGCCCACGTGAGGAACTCCATTGACGACCGATCCGGTCACCCCGAGGCCCGAGTCCGAGCCCGGCGGCAGCACCACGACGACGAGCGCCGCCACCCGCCGCCGGTTCCTCCAGAGTGTGGGGGCCACCGCCGGAGCGGTGGCGCTCGGCGGGATCGCCGGTGCGGGCCCCGGGTACGCCGCTCCGAACGCGGGGTACGTCTTGCCGAGGGGCTTCAAGGGCCAGATGTCGGACCTGAAGCACGTCGTGATCCTGATGCAGGAGAACCGGTCCCTCGACCACTACTTCGGCACCTTCCCCGGCATACGCGGCTTCAACGACAAGCAGGCCCTGCGGTTCCAGGACGGCACCACCGTCTTCCAGCAGAAGGACGGCAACGGCACCATCACCACCCCGAAGGCCGACGACGGCGCCTGGGGCAACGACCACGGCGCCTGGGGCGACGCCAACCACCGCAAGTGGGACATGTGGGTGCAGCACTCCGGCGCAAGTTGCATGAACTACCACAGCGACGCCTACATGAGCTTCTATCACTCGGTCGCCGCGCAGTACACCATCGCCGACCAGTACTTCTGCTCCGAGTTCGGTCCGACGGACCCCAACCGGAAGTACCTGTGGAGCGGCACCGCCAACGCTGAGACGGGCAACACCGACGAGTCCAACTACTCCCGTCCCTGGATCACCGTGGCCGAGCAGCTCCAGCAGGCCGGCATCGACTGGCGGCTCTACTCCGACAACAGCGGCAACGGGCGGCAGGGTTACGTCAGCAGCTGGGTCGGCGACTACGGCGACAACGAGCTGAAGTACTTCAAGGGATTCGACCCGGAGGGGCTGAGCGCCGACGACCCCAAGCTGCGGCCCGGCACCGGGCTGATCTGGCGCGGCAACGCCACGTACTACTCCGGCATGACATCACCGAGCGGCGATTCCGAGGCCAACCTCGACGCGGTGCTCAAGGACCTCCACGACGCCTGCCAGCCGGGCGCGGAGCACCCGTTGCCGGCGGTCTCCTGGATCGTGGCGCCGTACGGCTGGTCCGAGCACCCGGGCGCGGACACGATGCACGGCGAGCGCTACGTCAAGAAGGTCCTCGACATCCTGCAGGGCAACTCCGACATCTGGGACCACACCCTCTTCATCCTCAACTACGACGAGAACGACGGGAAGTTCGACCATGTGCTGCCGCCGTGGCCGGAGGCGGGCACGGCGCGGGAGTACGCCGGCGAGTACCCGCTCGGCTTCGGCGCGCGGGTGCCGATGCTGCTGGTCTCGCCGTGGACCCGCGGCGGCCACGTCGCATCGGAGGTCTTCGACCACACCTCGACGATCCGGTTCCTGGAGACCTGGGCTGCCCACCTCGGCAAGCCCTTCACCTGCCCCAACATCAGCGACTGGCGGCGCTCGATCGCGGGCGACCTGACCAGCGCCCTCGACTTCGCCCACCCGCAGCCTGGGCCGGCCGCCTTCGCGGACCCGCTCGCCGAACAGCCAGTGTCGATCAGCGCCGGCCACATGAAGCCGCGCCCGCTGACCTTCCATCCGCACGCGACCCTCGTGGAGGACCACGCGTCGGGGAAGGTCACCGCCACGATGACCCTGACCGGCGGCCCGAAGGGCAAGGCCGTGAGTTTCCAGGTGTTCCCGGACAAGCACCAGGCGTTCTCCAACACGCCGTTCACCGTCACCGCGGGCAAGCCGCGCGAGTACACCTGGGACACCACGGCCACCGACGGCGCGTACGCCTTCTCGATCTACTGCAACGACGGCTTCGTACGCTCCTTCGCCGGGCAGGTGGCACCGGCCGGCGCGAAGGGCGGTGGCCTCCCGCGCGTGCAGGCCGCCCTGCTCAAGGACGAGGGCACCGAGCACGGCGGCCAGGTGAAGCTCAGGCTGCACAACGACGGTACCGAGGCGGTGCGCTACACGCTCACCGCCCACGACTACCTCGGCGGCACCCGTAGCGTCACGGTGCGCGGCGGCAGGACGACGGACGTCAGGTGGCCGACCCAGCAGGGTTACTACGACGTGGTCCTCACCGTGGACACCGACACCAGCTGGACGCAGCGGTACGCGGGACGGATCGCCGTGTCCAGAGAGGGCTGATCAGCCAGAACATCCGTTGCGCGCGGCGTCCCGGCCCGCGCGCAACGGATGCACTCCGCAGCTCGGGGGAGCGGTGTCGGAAGCCTGTCGGCGGTGGTGGGTGATCTGTCGGCGGTATGTCGGTGGAGGGTGCGATCTTGGGCGGGCCGGTGCTCCCCATGAGCGTGCCGGCCCCGAGAGCAAGGAGCCTTTATCGTGTCTTCCGCATCCCAGAGCCGGCCGTGGGACGTTCACCGGCTGCCGACCGCCGAGGGCAGGACCTTCCTGGTCACCGGCGGCAACGCCGGGATCGGCTACTTCGTGGCCGAACAGCTCGCCGCCACCGGGGCCATCGTCGTACTCGGCAGCCGGGACGCCGCCAAGGCCGACGCCGCCATGGCCTCGATCCGCTCGCGCGTCCCCGGCGCGCACGTACGCCACCTTCCACTGGACCTCGCCGACCTGGGCTCCCTGAAATCCGCCGTGGACAGGCTGGACCTCGACCGTCTCGACGCGGTGGTCCACAACGCGGGGGTCGCGCTGGACGACCCGCCGCGCCGGGAAACCGGGGACGGTCACGAGCTGATGTTCGGCACCAACCACCTCGGCCACTTCGCTCTCACCCAGTGGCTGGCCCCCCTGCTGTCGGCGGCACCGGCGGGCCGCGTCGTGACGGTGGGAAGCTTCGCGGCGCGGTCCGAGCGACTGGACCTGGACGATCTGCAGTCGCTCCGGGACTACCGGCCCAAGCGCACCTACGGCCGGTCGAAGCTGGCGCAGATGTCCTTCGCCTTCGAACTCGACCGCCGCCTGCGTGCCGTCGACAGCACGGTGCTCAGCGTGGTGGCCCACCCCGGCGGCGCGCTGGACTCCCTCACCCCGTCCCGCCCGCCGGTACATGCGCGAACCCCCGGCGAGCGGCTGCGCGGCCTGCCCGCCGGGCTCCTGGTGCAGGGCAAGGACGCCGGAGCATGGCCCGTCGTACGTGCAGTCCTCGATCCGGCGGTGCGGGGAGGGCAGCTGTGGGGGCCGAGGGTCTTCGGCCTGCGCGGCACACCACGGTGCGAGCCGGTCCCCTCACATATGGCCGACCGGGCCGTCGCCGCCCGTCTGTGGGCCGCCGGCGGCGAGCTAACGGGCACCGACCCGCACCTCGGCTTCCGGTAGGCGGAGCCGCACGCGGGGGCGGTAACGGCCCGCCCCCGCCGGGGCCCCGTTCCTACAGCCCTGCCGCCCGCGACAGGTCAGCCTTGATCGCCGCCAGGACCCGGTCCGCCCGGGTCCTGGCCGCCGGGACGCCGTCGATGGAGTCCACCGGGAGGACCACCTCCAGGTAGCACTTGAGCTTCGGCTCGGTGCCGCTCGGGCGGACGATCACCCGGGCGCCCTCCAGCTGGTAGCGCAGGCCGTCCGTGGGCGGCAGGTGTTCCGTGCCGTCGGACAGATCCTCGGCGCTCGTTACCTTGAGGCCCGCCAGCTCCGTCGGCGGCTGCTCGCGCAGCCGGCGCATGGCGTCGGTGATCACCGACAGGTCCTCGACGCGCACCGAGAGCTGGTCCGTCGCGTGCAGCCCGTGCCGGACGGCCAGTTCGTCGAGCAGGTCGAGCAGCGTGCGGCCCTCGGCCTTCAGTACCGAGGCCAGTTCGGCGACGAGCAGGGCCGCCGTGATGCCGTCCTTGTCGCGCACGCCGTCGGGGTCGACGCAGTAGCCGAGCGCCTCCTCGTATCCGTACCGCAGGCCCTCGACGCGGGCGATCCACTTGAAGCCGGTCAGCGTCTCCTCGTACGGGAGCGACGCCGCCTCCGCGATCCGGCCGAGCAGCGACGACGACACGATCGACTCGGCGAACGTGCCGGTCACCCCGCGCCGCACCAGGTGCGCCGCGAGCAGCGCGCCCAGTTCGTCGCCGCGCAGCATCCGCCAGTCGCCCTCGTACGGGACGGCCACCGCGCAGCGGTCCGCGTCCGGGTCGTTGGCGATGACGATGTCGGGGGCGGCGCGGCGGGCGGTCGCGAAGGAGAGGTCCATCGCGCCCGGCTCCTCCGGGTTGGGGAAGGCGACCGTCGGGAACGCCGGGTCGGGCTCGGCCTGTTCGGTGACGAGCACCGGCTCCGGGAAGCCCGCCCTGGCGAACGCGGCGAGCAGGGTCTCCGTGCCGACGCCGTGCATCGCCGTGTAGACGGTGCGGGCGGTGCGGGGGGAGCCGGAGGTCAGTACGGCGTCCGTACGGGACAGATAGGCGCCCAGGACGTCATCGCCGAGGATCTCCCAGCCGCTCTCGGGGCGCGGTACGTCGTGCAGGCTCCGCACCGCGTCGATCCGCGCGGCGATCCCGGTGTCCGCCGGGGGCACGATCTGCGACCCGTCACCGAGGTAGACCTTGTAGCCGTTGTCGCGCGGCGGGTTGTGGCTCGCGGTGACCTCGACGCCCGCGACCGCGCCGAGGTGGCGGATGGCGAAGGCGAGGACCGGGGTGGGCAGCGGGCGGGGCAGCACGGCGGCGCGCAGTCCCGCGCCGGTCATGACGGCCGCGGTGTCCCTGGCGAAGTCCGCGGACTTGTAGCGGGCGTCGTAGCCGACGACGACCAGGCCGCCGGCCTGGCCCTGTGCCTTGAGGTACGCGGCGAGGCCGGCCGCGGCGCGTATGACGACGGCGCGGTTCATCCGCATCGGCCCCGCGCCCAGCTCTCCGCGCAGGCCGGCCGTACCGAACTGGAGGGTGCCGCCGAAGCGGGCGGCCAGCTCGGCGGTGGCGGCGCCGCCCTCCGTGTCGCCCGTGGCCGCCTCGATGAGCCGTGCCAGCTCTTCGCGGGTGTCGGGGTCGGGGTCCTCCGCCTGCCAGGTCTCGGCACGGGTGATCAGATCCTGCTGCACGGTGGTCTGCCTTTCGTTCCTCACGGTGGGTAGGGCTGGTGGTGCCCGTGACCGGGGCTCCGCCCCCAGGCCCCGCTCCTCAAGCTCCCCCGGCTACCGCCGGGAGGTACCACCGGCAGAGGCTGAAAGATGTCCTCAATCGCCGGACGGGCTTGATCCTGCTGCCATCGAGGAGCGGGGGCCGGGACGGGCGCGTCAGATCCGCTCCAGGACCTTCGAGAGCAGCGATCCCATCCGCGCGGCCGAGTCACGGCCGGCCTGCAGTACCTCTTCGTGGTTGAGCGGCTCGCCGGTCAGTCCGGCCGCCAGGTTCGTGACCAGCGAGATGCCGAGCACCTCGGCTCCGGCCTCGCGTGCGGCGATGGCCTCCAGCACCGTGGACATGCCGACCAGGTCGCCACCGAGCACCCGGACCATGTTGATCTCGGCGGGCGTCTCGTAGTGCGGGCCGGGGAACTGGACGTACACGCCCTCTTCCAGTGTGTTGTCGACCTCCTTGCACAGCGCGCGCAGCCGCGGCGAGTACAGGTCGGTGAGGTCCACGAAGTTGGCGCCCATGATCGGCGAGGTGGCCGTCAGGTTGATGTGGTCACTGATGAGGACCGGCTGGCCGGGGCGCATCCCGGCGCGCAGACCGCCGCAGCCGTTGGTCAGGACGACGGTCTTGCAGCCTGCCGCGACGGCGGTGCGCACACCGTGCGAGACGGCGGCGACCCCGCGGCCCTCGTAGTAGTGGGTACGGCCCAGGAAGACCAGCGCGCGCTTGCCTCCGACGGCGTACGAGCGGATGCGTCCGCCGTGGCCCTCGACGGCGGGCGGCGGGAACCCGGGCAGTTCTGTCACGGTGAAATCGGCCACGGGCGTGCCCAGGGCGTCGACGGCCGGCGCCCAGCCGGAGCCCATGACGAGGGCCACATCGTGGGTCTCAGCGCCGGTGAGCTCACGGAGGCGGGTGGCGGCGGCGTCGGCGGCGACAGTGGGGTTGTCGGCGGCGACCTGGAGGTCCGGGTTAACTGAAGCGTTCACGCCGAAGAGGGTAACCGTTCTGGGCCTACGCGCGTAGATGTCTCGGTGGACGGACTTGGGATCGTTGTCTTGTCGTTTCCGACGAACGCCCGGCGAGGGCCCCTGCGGGGCGCCCCCGCTGCCCTCAGCAGGGGCGCTTGCGGAGCTCCATCACATAGTCGTGCGGCGCTCCCGCGGACTCGGCGGCGTCGGCCAGCTCACCCAGGTACCGAGCCGACGGCAGCCCGCCCTCGTACCCGTTCAGTACATAGATCCAGGCGGGCTCCTCGCCCTCCATGGTGTCCACCCGGACCCGCATCCGCCGGTATATGTCGAGGCCGACGCCCTCCCAGCGGTCCATCGAGTCCTGGTCCATCGGGGCGATGTCGTAGACAGCGACGAAGACCTGCGAGCGCGGCGCCTCGACCAGGGTGGCGAGCGCGCCCTCCCAGCCCATGTGCTCACCGCCGAAGGTCAGCCGCCAGCCGTTGAGCCAGCCGGTGCCGCGCAGGGGGGAGTGCGGAGCGCGGCGACTCATCAGCCGCGCGTCGAGGTTGCCGGCGTACGCGGCGTAGAGCGACATGCTGTCGAGGGTACGACAGTGGGATTTCGGGGCCGGGTCACTTCGCCGCGACGGCCGTCCGGAAGAGTGCCCCGGGGCACGTCCGACCGGCCGGGGGCGCTCCGGGGGTGCCCCCGGGGTGAAGCATCTTGAAGAGTGCGGGACAATGAAGCACGTACTGCATTCCCCGGGGGCACCCCCCGGACCCCCGGCCGGGGCGGCAGTGCGGCCGGGGTGACAACGCGAGGCGGATTTTTCGTGACCCGGATCGTGATCATCGGCGGCGGACCTGGCGGATACGAGGCGGCCCTGGTGGGCGCCCAGCTCGGCGCGGAGGTGACCGTCGTCGACTGCGACGGACTCGGCGGCGCATCCGTGCTCACCGACTGCGTGCCCTCCAAGACCCTGATCGCCACGGCCGAGGTGATGACGACCTTCGACTCTTCGTACGAGGAGTTGGGCATCATCGTCGCCGACGACACCCCACCGCTGGAACGGGCGGCCCGGGTGGTCGGCGTGGACCTCGGCAAGGTGAACCGGCGGGTCAAGCGGCTCGCGCTCGCCCAGTCCCACGACATCACCGCATCGGTCACCAGGGCCGGCGCCCGGGTGATGCGCGGCCGCGGCCGGCTCGTCGGGCAGCAGGCGATGGACGGCTCCCGCCAGGTGGTCGTCACCGCAGCCGACGGCACCGAGGAGACGCTGACGGCCGACGCGGTCCTGCTCGCGACCGGCGGGCACCCCCGGGAGATCCCGGACGCGCAGCCGGACGGCGAGCGCATCCTGAACTGGACGCAGGTGTACGACCTGGACGAGCTGCCCGAGGAGCTCATCGTGGTCGGCTCCGGTGTCACCGGCGCCGAGTTCGCAGGCGCCTACCAGGCGCTCGGCTCCCGCGTCACGCTCGTCTCCAGCCGTGACCGGGTGCTCCCCGGCGAGGACCCGGACGCCGCCGCCGTCCTGGAGGACGTGTTCCGCCGCCGTGGCATGAACGTGATGGCCCGCTCGCGCGCCGCCGCCGCCAAGCGGGTGGGCGACCGGGTCGAGGTCACCCTGGCCGACGGCCGGGTCATCTCCGGCACCCACTGCCTGATGGCGGTCGGCGCCATCCCCAACAGTGCGGGCATGGGTCTGGACGAGGCCGGGGTCCGGCTGAAGGAGTCCGGCCACATCTGGACCGACAAGGTCTCCCGTACCAGCGCACCCGGCGTCTACGCGGCCGGTGACGTCACCGGGATCTTCGCCCTCGCCTCGGTCGCGGCCATGCAGGGCCGTATCGCGATGTACCACTTCCTCGGTGACGCGGTGCAGCCGCTGAACCTCAAGACGGTCTCCTCCAACGTCTTCACCGACCCGGAGATCGCCACCGTCGGTTACACCCAGGCCGACGTCGACTCGGGCAAGATCGTGGCGCGCGCCGTCAAGCTGCCGCTGCTGCGCAACCCGCGCGCCAAGATGCAGGGCATCAGGGACGGCTTCGTCAAGATCTTCTGTCGCCCGGGTACCGGCATCGTGGTCGGCGGGGTGGTCGTGGCCCCGCGGGCCAGCGAGCTGATCCACCCGATCTCGATCGCGGTCGACAACAACCTGACGGTGGAGCAGATCGCGAACGCCTTCACCGTGTACCCGTCGCTCTCCGGCTCGATCGCCGAAGTGGCACGGCAGTTGCACACCCGGAAGATGGCCGGCGAGGCCTGACGCGAGGGGCGTTCGCGCCCCGTATACCACTTGCTGACCCAATCTGTGCGCAACTTCTGTTTTTCGGCGCAAAGTGCTGAGAACTATCGGCCGGTCAGGTTACTGTCTGTTTCGTGTTCGCTGCTGAACGTCGCCAATTGATCCTTGAAATGGTGCGTGCCAACGGGGCCGTGTCGCTCCGTGAGCTCGCCCGTGTCGTCCAGACCTCCGAAGTGACCGTACGGCGGGACGTGCGGGCGCTGGAGGCAGAAGGACTCCTCGACCGCCGTCATGGCGGTGCGGTACTGCCGGGTGGTTTTACGCGAGAGTCCGGCTTTCCGCAGAAATCCCATCTCGCGACCGCCGAGAAGACGGCCATCGCCGATCTCGCCGCCGGGCTCGTCGAAGAAGGCGAAGCCATCGTGGTGGGCGCGGGGACGACCACACAGGAGCTGGCCCGCCGGCTCGCCCGCGTCCCAGGACTGACGGTGGTCACCAACTCCCTCCTGGTGGCCCAGGCGTTGGCCCATGCCAACCGGGTCGAGGTGGTGATGACCGGCGGCACGCTGCGCGGGTCCAACTACGCGCTGGTGGGCAGTGGTGCCGAGCAGTCCCTCCAGGGGCTGCGGGTCTCCCGCGCCTTCCTCTCCGGCAGCGGGCTGACCGCCGAGCGCGGTCTCTCCACCTCCAACATGCTCTCGGCCAGCGTCGACCGGGCACTGGTGCAGGCCGCCGCGGAGGTGGTGGTCCTCGCGGACCACACCAAGCTGGGCACCGACACCATGTTCCAGACCGTGCCGACGGATGTGATCACCCGGCTGGTCACCGATGAACCGTCCGCCCAGGACGACCGTGCGGCAACGGAGTTGCAGGCGCTGGCCGACCAGGGCGTCCAGATCGCGGTGGCCGGGCAGAGCGGCGGTGCGGGAGGTGAGACCGCACCCGGCGGGCGGCCGCCCCGCAGGGACATGCCGCTCCCCGGGCAGCGGCGTACGCACCCGGGCGGACCGGGCCCGCAGCCGCTGCGCAGCGCTGCCTCGCTCGCCGAGCAGCAACAGCACCAACAGCAGGCGCGGGTGGCCGACATGCGCCGCCGCTAGCTTCTGCCCGGCGGATCACGTGGCTGTCAGGCCGACGGGGTGTTGTGCGCGGCATGGGGCGGGGCTCTCACCCGGTATCAGCCAGGTGGGGAAGCGCTCAGTTGACGCCCCCGTCGAACTGGGTGCTGACGGCACCGCCCGTACCGGGGAACGACTTCTCTCCAGTCAGGTAGGGCTCATACTGCGTCCGGCCGAGCAGGTGGTCAGCGAAGTAGGCGCTCACGTAATCCTTGGTGATCCGGCGCTGCCGCTGCTCCGAGAGTTCCTTCTGATCGGTCTGGGGGGCGGTGGCTCCGAGGAACTGGGACTTGCAGGTGCCTGGCTTGCTGCCGGGAACGGCGTCGTCATGTGCGCTGACCTGGCCGCTGCTGGGTGACCACTGCTTGTTGTAGAAGTCGTGGACACCGCCCCGCACCGTGTACTGGCCTATCGGCGCGCTGTTGTCGTCCTTGTTCCAGTCGAAGAACTCTCCGGTGTTCACCTGGTCGCACGTGCCCCACATCACCGCGAACGATGTCTTGGTGATGGGATCGACGTCCCAGGTGGCGGTGGGCGCGAGAGTGAACGCCGCCTTGACGGACACGCCTTTGGGCCACGTATGACGGCTGCTGTCGGCGATCTCCTGCATCACTCCACCGCCGCCCATGGAGTGCCCGATCAGCCCCACGTTCTGCAAGTCCACATGGTTCTTGAAGTTCACCGGCGACGGGAGTCCGGACGTGGCATCGACGAAGCCGCCGCGCAGCGGGCCCCCGCCCGTCGACGACAGTTGCCGCCACATGCGCAACTGGGCGTTGATCAGTGCCGCGCGCTCCTGATAGACCGTGTCAGCCTGGCCGGGGGACGTCGAGTTGATGCCGTTCGCCCCGATGGAGACAACGACGAACCCCCGGCTTGCCAGATCACGGCCCAGGTAGTCGTATCCGAGATAGCTGGGGATCTGCCGCACCCCGGGTGCGCACGGCCAGGCCGACAGCCGGTCCGAGTCGGCCTTGATGATCGCCTCCTGCTTCGCCGCGTCGGCCGCGTCATCGCTCTGCTCGTCCTTCGCCAGCGCGGCTTGCGCCGCGGTGAGTGACGTGGAGGCGTCGGCGTCGGCGCAGGTATCCCAGAATCCGTGCTCGACCATGATCAGCGGGTGGGTGCCGGAGGAGATGTCGGCGGGGTAGTAAACGGCCCCGTCCAGCTCATTCCCGCCCACGTAGCCGAGAGACTCGGGCGGCTGAAAAGCCTCGTCGCCCAGGTTGTAGTGCACCTCGCTCACTCCGTGCCGCGCAGGCTGAGTACCGGCCCCACCGGCGGCAGCGAACGCCTCCGTCGAGGTGAAGCAAACAGCACAAGCGGTCAGGGGCGCGGCAAGCAGCAGCAATTTCGCACGCCCCGTGCGTCCAAGTTTCATGGGGTGGAGGGTAGGGAGGGAGTGTCAGGAAGCTGTCAGATTGCTGTTCTCAGCTGGTGCCGGGCCGGGCAGCGTGGCCGGCCGGGTTCACCCGACCGACGACCGAGCGAGCCCCCGGCCGGTGTATCCGGCCGGGGGCTCGACTCGCGGCTGCGGCTGACCCGTCGCGTCGTTCCTGCGGGATATCAGTCCTTGATCTCGCAGATCATGGCGCCGGACGAGACGGAGGCGCCGATCTCCGCGGTGAGGCCCTTGATGGTGCCGGAGCGGTGCGCGTTGAGCGGCTGCTCCATCTTCATCGCCTCCAGGACGACGACCAGGTCGCCCTCCTTGACCTCCTGGCCCTCCTCGACCGCGACCTTGACGATCGTGCCCTGCATCGGGGACGCGAGCGAGTCGCCCGAAGCGGCGGAGCCGGCCTTCTTGGCCGCCCGGCGCTTGGGCTTGGCGCCCGCGGCCAGACCGGTACGGGCCAGCGTCATCCCCAGCGAGGACGGCAGCGAGACCTCAAGGCGCTTGCCGCCGACCTCGACGACGATCGTCTCGCGCCCGGCCTCGTCCTCGTCCGCGTCGGACGGGGCGGCGAAGGGCGGGATCTCGTTGACGAACTCGGTCTCGATCCACCGCGTGTGGATACGGAAGGGGTCGGCCGTGAAGGCCGGGTCGGCGACGACCGCGCGGTGGAACGGGATGGCGGTGGCCATGCCCTCCACGGTGAACTCGTCCAGTGCGCGGGCGGCGCGCTGGAGGGCCTGCTCGCGGGTGGCACCGGTGACGATCAGCTTGGCGAGCAGCGAGTCCCAGGCGGGGCCGATGACCGAGCCCGACTCGACGCCCGCGTCGAGGCGGACGCCGGGGCCGGCCGGCGGCGCGAAGGTGGTGACGGTGCCGGGGGCGGGCAGGAAGCCGCGGCCCGGGTCCTCGCCGTTGATACGGAACTCGAAGGAGTGACCGCGCAGCTCGGGGTCGTCGTAGCCGAGCTCCTCGCCGTCGGCGATGCGGAACATCTCACGGACCAGGTCGATGCCCGAGACCTCTTCGGTGACCGGGTGTTCCACCTGGAGGCGGGTGTTGACCTCCAGGAAGGAGATCGTGCCGTCGACGCCCACCAGGAACTCGACGGTGCCCGCGCCCTCGTAACCGGCCTCCTTGAGGATGGCCTTGGACGCGGCGTACAGCTCGGCGTTCTGCTCCTCGCTCAGGAAGGGCGCGGGCGCCTCCTCGACCAGCTTCTGGTGGCGGCGCTGGAGTGAGCAGTCACGGGTGGAGACGACGACGACGTTGCCGTGCTTGTCCGCCAGGCACTGGGTCTCGACGTGCCGGGGCTTGTCGAGGTAGCGCTCGACGAAGCACTCGCCGCGGCCGAAGGCGGCGACGGCCTCGCGGACCGCCGAGTCGTAGAGCTCGGGGATCTCTTCGAGGGTGCGGGCGACCTTCAGGCCGCGCCCGCCACCGCCGAAGGCCGCCTTGATCGCGATCGGCAGGCCGTTCTCCTCGGCGAACGTCACGACCTCGTCGGAGCCCCCGACCGGGTCCGGGGTACCGGCGACCAGGGGCGCGCCGGCGCGCTGCGCGATGTGCCGGGCGGCGACCTTGTCGCCGAGGTCGCGGATGGCCTGCGGCGGGGGGCCGATCCAGGTGAGCCCGGCGTCGAGGACGGCCTGGGCGAATTCGGCGTTCTCGGAGAGGAAGCCGTATCCGGGGTGGATGGCGTCGGCGCCCGAGTCCTTCGCGGCCTGGAGGACCTTGCCCATGTCCAGGTAGCTGGCGGACGGGGTGTCACCGCCCAGGGCGAACGCCTCGTCGGCCGCGCGTACGTGCAGTGCGTCCCGGTCCGGTTCGGCGTAAACGGCTACGCTCGCGATCCCGGCGTCCTGGCAGGCCCGTGCGACACGGACAGCGATCTCGCCACGGTTGGCGATGAGCACCTTGTGCACGATGGCTCCCTCCTTGCTGTGTCATCCCCGCTCGCACCCGAGGCGGGTTTACTCGGCAGGTCATCGTGCCGAAGAGTTCGCTGAAACAAGCTGAGTTTAGGGACTGCCGACACCGCGTTTCGACCTGTCCCCATAGGTGAGCTTCCCCACACACGGTGTGACACGGGCGTCGGCAGTGCTGCGTATTCCCTTGTCACACCACGGTACGGAGGGTTCCCGGAACCCACAGTAGCCCCGCCATGTGGCTTAGGTCTCTGTCAGTCGGAACCGCTGCGGCTCGCGTTTCTTTGTGGAGTCCCTACGAAGGGGCGGGCGATTCTTTGCCGCCCGTTCTGACCGTTCAGACCCCTTGTCCCGGCGACTACCCGTTAGTAGCCTGCGCGGTGTCGCACATACTTGCGGTAACAAGCGGTATCTGACGGGGATTCGACTCGGACCTGAGTGGGATCCGACCGGGATCCGACTGCGATCCGACTGGGATCTGACTGGGGGTGGGCTCATGGCACGCAGGCCGGTGGCCTTGATGGCTGCGATCGTCCTCTTCCTTGAGGCGTTCGGGATCGCCTTCGTGAACCTGATACTCGGCAAGGTCGCCGACAACCAGAACATGTCCATGGCGGGCCTGAAGCCGAGCGCGATAAGCACCGGCTCCTGGGTGGCCGGGGGTGTCTTCGGCGCCTATCTGCTGCTCTGCGCGTTCTTCCCGTTGCGCGCCGGGATCACGGACCGCGCGCCCGGCCGCTTCGGCCGGATCCTGCTGATCACCTGCGCCGTGGTGCACGGCGTCCTGGGCGCGCTCACCTGGGGCCTGGTCGGCTGGCCGGCCTTCGTCGTGATGATCGTGGTGCTCGGGCTGATCGTGCTGACCCTGGTGGCGTACGACAGGGGCCGCCCGGAGCCGGAAACGGCCGGTGGCGAGCCCGAAGCGGCCGGAGGCGCCCCCGCGGCTGTCTGACGCGGTACCAGTGCCGCGGCACTAGGGTCGGCCGGGTGAAGATCCCCCGCCTGCTCGACGGCCGGCTGAAGTTCCGTCATCTGGTCCTCGTCGACGCGCTCTCCCGCCGGGGCAGCGTGGTCGGCGCCGCCGCCGAACTGCATGTGACGCAGCCCGCGGCGACCCGCAGCCTGCACGAGCTGGAGGACATCCTGGGCGTGCCGCTCTTCGAGCGCGGCCCCCGCGGTGTCACCCCGACGGTCTTCGGCGAGGCCTTCACCGCCCACGCGCGCACCGTACTCGCCGAGTTGACGCAGGCGGGCCGCCATGTGGTCGAGCTGGCCGACGCCGACCGCGGCACCGTGATCGTCGGTACTCACCTCGCCGGTTCGAACGTGCTGCTCCCGCGCGCCATCGCCGCGGTCAAGAAGGAGCGCCCCTACCTCACCGTGGTCGTCCGGGAGGCGTCACCCGAGGCCCTGCTGCTCGAACTGGAGGCCGGACGCGTCGACTTCATCGTGGGGCGGCTGACCGTACCGTCCGACGAGCGCACCGTGCGCCGCAAGCTGTACGACGAGTCGGTCGAGCTGGTCGTCAGGGCCTCGCACGCGCTCGCCGGGCAGCGGGCAGTGGATCTAGCCGAGCTGGCGCACTACCCGTGGATCCTGCCGGGTGCCGAGACCGCGCTGCGCCGGGAGATTGAGGAGTTCTTCGCCCGGCACGGGATCGCCCTGCCGATGAACAGGGTGGAGACCACGTCGTTCCTGACTGTGCGTCAACTCCTTCTGGAAACAGACGTGGTGGCGGCGCTGCCGAGCCTGATCATCCGCGATGATCCCAGGATCGTCCGCCTCGGCATCCCGCTGGAGCCGATCGGGCACAGCGTCGGACTGACCCTGCCCGCCGCCAGTACGCCGAGCCCCTCCGCCCGGGCGCTGATCACGGGCCTGGAGGAGGTCGCCGCCGGTATGGCCCCGCAGGGCGCCGGTGGCGACACTCCCGGCTGAGCCGGGTCCGGCCCTCAGCGGGCGGCCGTCCCCAGGAAGCGCTCCGCGTTGCCGTGGGTGATCAGCGCGCGGTCCGCCTCGGTGAGGAAGCCGCTCTTACGGACGACTTCGCCGACGGGGCGTTCGCCCAGCGGGTACGGGTAGTCGCTGCCCACCATCACCCGGTCGGGGCCGACCGTGTCGACCAGCAGCCGCAGCGCGCGGTCGTCGAAGACCACCGAGTCCACGTAGAAACGGCCCAGGTAGTGCGACGGCGGGAACTGCGAGGTGCCGATGACGTCGTGGCGGCCGTGCCACGCGTTCTCCATCCGGCCCAGCCAGAAGGCGAACGACCCGCCGCCGTGCGCGAAGCAGATCTTCAGCCGGTCGTCGATCCGGTCGAAGACCCCGCCCAGGATCAGCGCGAGGATCGACAGATGGGTCTCCGCCGGCATCGCGGTGAGCCACTGCGCCATCCAGCGGTCGAGCCGGGGCGAGCTGGCCATGTCCCAGGGGTGCACGAAGACCGGCACATCAATCGAGGCGCAGTGCTGGAGGAAGGTCACGACCCCTTCGCTGTCCAGGTCGAGATCCCCGACATGGTTGCCGATCTCCACCCCCCGGTGTCCGTTGGCGACGCTGCGCTCCACCTCGCGGCAGGCCGCGTCGGTGTCCTGCAGCGGCACCTGGCAGAACGGGATCAGCCGGTCCGGCGCCGGGGCGACGATCTCCAGGGCCAGATCGTTGAAGATCCGCGCGATCCTGGCGGCCTCGGCGCCGCTGCGGCCGTACTGGAAGAACGCCGGGGTGGGGGAGACCACCTGGGTCCGTACGCCGTCCGCGTCCATGTCGCGCAGCCGGGTCTTCGCGTCCCAGCAGTCCCGCTGGATCCGGCGGAACTCCCGGGTGCCCATCATGATCATGGCCTCGGCCTCGGACTCGATCCGCAGCCACGGCGCGTCCGGCCCGGCGTCGGCCGTCAGGTCCGGCCAGCCGCGCGGCACATAGTGGGTGTGGATGTCGATCGTGCGGTCCACGGTCAGCCCTTCCCGGGGTGGAGGGCGCCGCACTGCGGGCAGCTCCGGGCCTTCTCGTTGTCGTAGAACTCGGCGAACACCGGCGGCAGATCGGCGACGATGTCCCGGACCTGGAGCTCGGTCTCATGGACGAGAGCCGCGCAGTCAGGGCAGTACCACTGGAACCGCTCCACCGTCCCCTCCTCGCGCACCCGCTCGATGACCAGACCGATCGAGCCCGCGTCGGGCCGCTGCGGGGAGTGCGGGAGGCTGCCGGGCAGCAGCCAGGCCTCGCCCTCCTTGATGTGCACGGTCCGCGGGCCGTCCTCGGTCATGACGTTGACGTGCATATCGCCCTTGACCTGGTAGAACCACTCCTCGTACGGGTCGAGGTGGTAGTCGGTCCGCTCGTTGGGCCCGCCGACGATCTGGACGATGAAGTCCTCGCCGAGCGACATCGTCCTGTTGTTCACCGGGGGCTTGAGCAGGTGCTCGTGCTCCGTGATCCAGCCCTGGAAATCGATGACCGGGGGGATGGCGGTCATGAGGGCACCTCCGTGCTGTGCGTGTTCGTGCCGGGTGAGTCTGTGTGGTGCGTACGGGTATCCGTGATGTGCTCTGTGGTGTGCGCGCCGGGTGTCTCCGGTCCGCGCGGCAGATGGGCGATGGCCTGGATCTCTATCAGCAGATGCGGGTGCGGCAGCTGGTGCACCGCCACTGTGGTCCTCGTCGGGCCCTGCTCGTCGAAGTACTCGCCGTAGACCTCGTTGTAGCCGCCGAAGTCGTTCATGGAGACCAGATACGTGGTGAGCTGGGCGACGTCCGCGAGCTCCGCGCCCACCTCGGCGAGGATGGCCCGGATGTTCTCGATCACGGCGCGGGTCTGCGCCCTGATGTCCAGCCGGGTGGTGCCCAGTTCGTCGGCCTCGGCGCCCACGAAGGTGTTGTCCGGCCTGCGCGAGCTGGTGCCCGACACATAGACGGCATCGCCGACGACCTTCACGTGCGGGAACCTGCCGCGTGGGGTGGCCCGTCCCTTGATCACCTGTGCGCCGCCGGTCATCGGATCCCCTTCGGCGACACGGACTTCGCCGGCACGGACTTCGCCGGCACGGACTTCAGCGAGACCGAGCCGAGCCCGGCCACATCGCACGTCGTCACGCCCGCCGCCAGCGGGACCGCCGCCGTCGCCGCGCCCGCGAGAACGACGTGCCCGGCCCGCAGCGGGATGTTCCTTCGGCGGCACATGTCGAGCAGCGCGTGCAGCGCGTGCACCGGGTCGCCGAGGATGGCGGCCGTCGAACCGGTCACCTCGGCCGTGCCGGTACGCAGCCGGACCGCGCGGTTGGCCGCTTCGGCGACCGGGCGCCAGGGGCCGATCACATAGCCGGCCGCCGATGTGTTGTCCGCGACGACATCGCTGTAGGTGAAGCGGAAGTCCCGGTACCGGGAGTCGATGATCTCGATCGCCGGCGCCATCGCGTCCACACAGGACTCGATGTCCGTCAGCGGGTCGGCCAGGTTCACATCGCGGCAGAGCCGGTACGCGACCTCGGGCTCGGCCTTCGGATGGATGAAGCGGTCCAGCGCCACGTCGTCGCCGTCCGCGATCCGCATCGCGTCGGTCAGCCTGCCGACGATCACGTCCGACACGCCCATCTGGGCCATCTTGGCCTTGCTGGTGAAGCCCAGCTTCACCCCGGTGATGTGCTCGCCGCGCGCCTGCCTGAGGGCCAGCAGCGCCGCCTGGACCGCGTACGCGTCGTCGACGCCGAAGGTGTGGCTGTCGGCGAGGCTCCGGGTGTCGGCCCGGGACGTCTGCGCCGCGTCGAGCCGCGCCGCCAGCTCGTCCACGGTGGCCGCGGTGAGGGGATCGGGGCCGGTGGGGGTCGTGGTGGTTTCCTCCGCGGTCACTGGCCGCTCCCGTCCGTCAGGGACCCGCGCCGCGCGGCCAGGTCCAGTGCGATGTCCACGATCAGGTCCTCCTGGCCGCCGACCAGCTGCCGGCGGCCGGCCTCAAGGAGGATCTGCCGGGTGTCGAGCCGGTACCGCTCGGCCGCGCGCTCGGCGTGCAGCAGGAAACTGGAGTAGACGCCCGCGTACCCGAGGGTCAGGGTCTCCCGGTCGACCTGCACCGGGCGGCTGCGCATCGGCCGGACGATGTCGTCGGCCGCGTCCTGCAGCGCGAACAGGTCGCAGCCGTGCTCCCAGCCCATCAGGTCCGCGACCGCGACGAGCGACTCCGCCGGGCAGTTGCCCGCCCCCGCGCCCTGGCCCGCCAGCGCCACATCGACCCGGCGTGCGCCGCGCTCCACCGCTGTCACGCTGTTGGCGACGGAGAGCGAGAGATTCTCGTGGGCGTGGATGCCGATCTCGGTGGACGCGTCGAGCACCTCGCGGTACGCGTCGACCCGGTCGGCGACGTCCCGCATGGTCAGCCGGCCGCCGGAGTCCGTCACGTACACGCAGTGCGCGCCGTACGACTCCATCAGCGCGGCCTGTTTCGCCAGGCCTCCGGGGGAGTTGAGGTGGCTCATCATCAGGAAGCCCGAGACGTCCATCCCGTGCTCGCGCGCCCAGGCGATGTGCTGGGCCGCGACATCGGCTTCCGTGCAGTGGGTGGCGACGCGCACGCTCCGTACGCCCAGCGCGTGCGCCCGGCGCAGATGCTCGATGGTGCCGATACCGGGCAGCAGCAGGGTGGTGAGCTTCGCGTGGACCAGGACATCGGCGGCGGCCTCGATCCACTCCTCGTCGGTGTGCGCGCCGAAGCCATAGGTGGCGCTCGACCCGCCGAGCCCGTCGCCGTGTGCGACCTCGATGGCGGCGACCCCGGCCCGGTCCAGCGCGCCGACGATCCGGCGCACCTGGTCGACGGTGTACATGTGCCCCATCGAGTGCATACCGTCGCGGAGGGTCACATCCTGTACGTAGAGCTTCATGTGGTCACCCATCCTCGGAGTGCGGCGATCTTCTCGGCCGTGCGGACCGCGGCGGAGGTCATGATGTCGAGGTTGCCTGCGTAGCCGGGCAGGTAGTGGCCCGCGCCGACGACCTCCAGGAACACCGAGACCCGCACCCCGGTGACCCGCCGCCCGAGCGCCGGGACCAGGACCTCGGTGATGTCCTCGAACTGCACGTCCTGCTTGAGCCGGTAGCCGGGTACGTACGCACGTACCGCGTCGGCCATCTCCCGCACGGAGGCGGCGATCCGCTCCCGTACGCCGGCCGGCACGGCTCCCTCGACCAGGCAGTGCACCGTGTCGCGCATGGCGAGCGGCGGCTCGGCGGGGTTGAGCACGATGATCGCCTTGCCCACCGCTGCGCCGCCGACCACCCGGATGGCCTCGCTGGTGGTCTCGGTGAACTCGTCGATGTTGGCGCGGGTGCCGGGTCCCGCCGAGCGGGAGGCGATGGAGGCGACGATCTCGCCGTACGCGACCGGGGCGATCCGGGAGACGGCGGCGACGACCGGGATGGTCGCCTGGCCGCCGCAGGTCACCATGTTGACGTCCGGTGCTTCCAGGTGCTCGTCGAGATTGACCGGGGGCACCACGAAGGGGCCGAGCGCCGCCGGGGTCAGGTCGACCATCAACTTGCCGTGTTCTCGGGCGAGTTCGGCGTTACGGACATGGGCTCCGGCCGAGGTGGCGTCGAAGATCACCTTGATGTCGGCGAACTCCGCCATCTCCACCAGGCCCTCGACGCCCCGGTGGGTGGTGGCGACCTTGAGCCGGGCGGCGCGCGCGAGGCCGTCCGACGCCGGGTCGATGCCCGCCATCGCGCCCATGCGCAGCGTCTTCGACAGCCGCAGCACCTTGATCATGAGGTCGGTCCCGATGTTGCCGGAGCCGATGACGGCGACCGGGACGGAGCCGGCGGCCTCGCCGGATACTGATGCGTTCGCTGGGTCTTTCACTGTGTCTTCTCCTCGTCGGCGGTCCCGGCCGCCCCCTCGATGACGGCCTCGACCTCGCCGAGTCCGTCCAGCGCGAGCCGGAACCGGCCGGGCCCGGTGACCGGCACCATCGGCCCGAGCGCGCCGGACATGATCACGTCGCCCTCGCGCAACGGCCGCCCGCGCTCGATGAGTTCGCGTGCCAGCCAGGCCACCGCCACGACCGGTGAGCCGAGGCAGGCGTGACCGGCACCGAACGCGACCGGCTCGCCGTCCCGCTGGAGCGTCATCCCGACCCGGGCGAGGTCGAGGCCGGTCAGTGAGCACGGGGTGGTGCCGAGGACGATCGCGCCGCTGGACGCGTTGTCCGCCACGGTGTCGGTGATGGCCAGGTCCCAGCCGGCGATACGGGAGTCCACGATCTCGATGGCGGGGAGCACGAACTCGGTCGCCCGCAGGACGTCAGCGACGCCCGCGCCCGGCCGGTCGATGTCCCGGCCGAGCACGAAAGCGATCTCGCCCTCGGCGCGCGGCTGGAGGAACCGGCCGAACGGCAGCGGCTCGGTGTGGGCGTACACCATGTCGTCGAAGAGCACCCCGAAGTCCGGCTGGAACACGCCGAACTGCTGCTGTACGACGGGGGCGGTGAGCCCGATCTTGGCGCCGGTGACCCGTGCGCCGGCGGCGCTCCTCGCCTCGGCGAGCTGCCGCTGCACCTCATAGGCGGCATCCAGATCCGTGCTGCCGATGAACTCCCTGACGGGTGCGCACGGGGTACGGCCGGCGGCGGCCTCGGTGAGCCGCGCGACCGCCGAGCCGATCCGCGCGGAGGGCGCGGCGGCTTCCGAGAGGGGTCCGGCAGGGGCTTTGTGGGTGGTGGGGCGATCGTTCACAGCTGCACGCACACATTCGTCGGCTCGGTGTAGAAGTGCATCGAGGACGCGCCGCCCTCCCGGCCGATGCCGGAGATCCCGGTACCGCCGAAGGGGGAGCGCAGGTCGCGCAGGAACCAGGTGTTGACCCAGGCCATGCCGACGTCCATCGCCTGGGCCACCCGGTGGCCGCGGCGCAGGTCGTTGGTCCAGACGGAGGCCGCGAGGCCGTACTCGGTGTCGTTGGCGAGCGCGACGGCCTCCTCCTGGGTGTCGAAGGGGATCAGTGCGGCCACCGGGCCGAAGATCTCCTCCCGTACGGGGCGGTCGGCGTTGGTCAGCCCGGTCCAGAGAGTCGGCTCGATCCATGAACCGCCCGCCAGCTCCGGGCCCAGCTCCGGCACGCCGCCACCGGTGAGCACCTTCGCGCCGGCCTGCTCGGCCAGGTCGAAGTAGCCCAGCACCTTGGCGCGGTGGGCCTGCGAGATGAGCGGTCCTGTGGTGGTCCGCTCGTCGCCCGGTGAGCCGATGCGCAGGGCGCGGGCCCGTTCGGTCAGTCCGTCCGCGATGTCGGCGAACACCGAGCGCTGCACGTACACCCGCTCGGTGCACAGGCAGACCTGGCCGGTGTTGGTGAAGACGGACCTGGCCAGTCCGGTGAGCGCCTCGTCCATGTCGACGTCGTCGAAGACGATGGCGGCGTTCTTGCCGCCCAGTTCGAAGGAGACCGGGCGGACGCGTGGCGCGACGGTCTTCATCACGTGCGAGCCGGTGGCGGACGACCCGGTGAAGGTCACCCCGTCGATCCCCGGGTGGGAGGTCAGGTACGCGCCCGCGGAGTCGCCGCCGAAGCCGTGCACCACGCTGTACGCACCGGCGGGCAGGCCGGCTTCGGCCAGTACCTCGGCCAGCAGGGCCGCGGTGGCGGGTGTCTCCTCGCTGGGCTTGACGACCACCGCGTTGCCGCAGGCGAGCGCCGGGGCGACCTTCCAGGTCAGCAGCAGGAGTGGCAGGTTCCACGGCACGATGACCGCGACGACCCCAAGTGGCTTGCGCACCGCGTAGTTGAGGGCCTGCCGGCCACCGGGGAGGTCGGTGAGGAACGACTCCTGGCCCGCCGCCGCGACCACGTCCGCGAAGGCGCGGAAGTTCGCGATGGCGCGCGGGACGTCGAGCGTCCGCGCCTGGGTCACGGGCTTGCCGGTGTCGGCGACCTCGGCCGCCACGAACTCCTCGAAGCGTGCGTCGATCCGGTCGGCGGCCCGCCGCAGCAGAGCGGTCCGCTCCGCTACGGGCGTGCTCGCCCAGCCGTCGTGGAGGGCCCGCCTGGCCCCCCGTACGGCCCGGTCGACCAGCGATCTGTCCGCCTCGTGCACCCGGGCGAACACCCGGCCGGTGGCCGGGTCCACCGCGTCGAAGCCCCGGACTGCGCTCTTGGCGTCCTCCGGGCCCACGAACCGTCCGTCTACGAAGTTGCGGATCCACCGCCCTGCATCTGCCGTCATGCGTCCCACTGTGATCCGCCGAGCCATGCCGGACAAATGCACTTCCTGTGATTTGCCATAACAGGATCGGTATATCTGGTCAGCGGCCGAAGAGGCCTTGGGGCAACTCCCGGGCAGGCCCGGAGGGAAGCCTCCGCTATACCGAAATAGCTATGGGGTAGTCCGGAATCGGCATTTGTGTGTCATGGCACACGGCGCCACGATCCACGGAACAAGCGAGAGGTCACCCCGTGAACCCATCGAACCCGCCCCCCGTGAACCAGCCGCGCCCGGCGGAGAGCCCGGACGGCGGCGCCCCGTCCACGCCCGCCACGCCCGCCAGGACCGCCGTCGCGACGCTCGCCGGCACGACCCTGGAGTGGTACGACTTCTTCCTCTACGGCACGGCCGCCGCGCTGATCTTCAACAAGCAGTTCTTCCCGTCGCTCAGCCCCGCGGCCGGCACCCTCGCCGCCTTCAGCACCCTCGCCGTCGGCTTCGTCGCGCGGCCCCTCGGCGGACTGGTCTTCGGCCACTTCGGCGACCGGATCGGGCGCAAGGCCACCCTCGTGGTCTCCCTGGTGCTGATGGGGATCGGCTCGACCCTCATCGGTCTCATCCCGAGCTATGCCTCGATCGGCTTCTGGTCGCCGGTGCTGCTCGTCGCCCTGCGCATCGTCCAGGGCATCGGGCTGGGCGGTGAGGGCGCGGGCGCCACCCTGATGTCGATGGAGCACGCGCCTGGGACCAGGCGGAACCTGTACGCGGGCTTCCCGCAGATGGGGACCCCGGCCGGTCTGGTCCTGGCGAACCTCGTCTTCCTGTCCGCCAACTCACTGTTCGGCGACCACACGTTCACCTCGTGGGGCTGGCGGGTGCCCTTTCTGCTGAGCTTCGTCCTGGTCGCGGTGGGCCTGGTGATCAGGCTCCGGGTCACCGAATCCCCGTCCTTCCGCCGGGTGCTCGCCGAGGGCGCGGTGGTCAGGTTCCCGCTGGCGGAGTCCCTGAAAGTCGGCTTCCCCCGGCTGGTGCTGACGCTGCTCGCCGTGGTCGCCAACTCGGCTGTCGCGTACGTGTTCATGGTGTTCACGCTCTCGTACGGCAGCGAACACCTGCACTACGACAAGCAGTTCCTGATCCTGAGCGTGACCGCGGCGGCCGTGCTCTGGTTCGCGGCGATACCGGTGTGGACGACGTACGCGGACCGGCACGGCCGGCGCACGATGTTCATCGCGGGCTCCGCCGCCATCCTGGTCTGGTGCGTGGTCTTCTTCCCGCTGCTGAACACCGGCAACTCCGTGCTCGCCGTGGTCGCGCTCGTGGGGATGGGGCTCATCATCCCGGTGACCCACTGCGTACAGGGCTCCATCATCGCGGACACCTTCCCGGCCCGGGTCAGATACTCGGGGTCCTCGGTGATCCTGCAGAGCGGCGCCATCCTGGGCGGCGGTCTGGCCCCCGTGATCGCCACCGCGCTGCTGAACTCCAGCGGCACGTCCACCGGTGTGACCTGGTATCTCGCGGTGATCTGCGCGGTCAGCCTGGGCGGGGCGGTCGCGCTGTTCCGGCTGGTGCCGGAGGGCGCCACGGCGGACACGGTGGAACCGGCGGACACTGTTGCCGCGGACTCCCTCACCGGCTGACCGCCGGTGACCGACACAGGAGGTACGAGATGACGGGCTCGGGCGCAGGACTGACCGGGGCTGTACCGACCGGGACCGGGCGGACGGGAACCGGGCCGACCGGGACTGGCCCGACCGGTTCCGAGCTGATCCGGACGGGTCCCATCCGCTATGCGACGGCGGAGCGCTTCGGGCGTCCGCGTGCCGTCGCGGCGGGTGACACCCGCCCGTCCGGCGGCGAGATCTGCCCGCAGCCGCCGTCCCGGCTCGACGCGGTGATGGGCCCGCCCCGCGACGGCCGCCCCCAGGGCGAGGACTGCCTGAACCTGACGGTCACCACGCCGGCCAGGGACGGCGGGGCGCGCCCGGTGATGGTCTGGTTCCACGGCGGCGGGTTCAGCAGCGGCGCCGGGCTCATGGACTGGTACGACGGCGGCGCGCTCGCCGCCCAGGGCGACGTGGTCGTCGTGGGCGTCAACTACCGTGTCGGCGCGCTCGGTTACCTCTGTCTCGACGGCGTCAGCGAGGGGAACCTCGGTCTGTACGACCAGCTCGAAGCGCTCCGCTGGGTGCGGGAGCACATCGCGGAGTACGGGGGTGACCCCGGCAGCGTCACCGTCTTCGGCCAGTCGGCGGGCGGGATCTCGATCCGGCTGCTCATGGAGATGGACGAGGCCCGGGGGCTCTTCCGCCGGGCGATCCTGCAGAGCGCCCCGCTGGCGCTCACCGAGCGGTCCCGCGACGACGCAGCCGAGCTCGGCCGGATCTTCGCGGAGTATCTCGCCGCGCGGGGCGAGTCCCCTTCGACAGCGGGCCACGCGGCGCTCCTGGAAGCGCAGCGGGAGACCGCGGTTGCCCATCTGCGCAGGTCGGGCAGTGCGATGGAGCCACCCTTCAGCCCGGTCGACGGGGTGCTCACCCGCAACGGCGCCGCCTTCGCGGAGAACGTCCGCGGCCTGGACGTCCTGTACGGCTGGAACGCCGACGACATGACCGCCTTTCCCGGCGTGGAGGGCGAACCGGCGGAGCTCACCGCGCGGATGTACGCCGCCCCGCTCGCGGAGCTGGGCGGCCGGCTCGTACGGGCAGGCGCCCGCGTGCACGCCTACCGCCTCGACTGGCGCCCGGCGGGCTCGGCCTTCGGCGCCACGCACTGCGTCGAACTGCCGCTGCTGCTGGGCAGCGAGGGGGCCTGGCAGGGTGCCCCGATGCTGGGCAGCACGCCCTGGCCGGAGGTCGACGCGCTCGGCGCCGAGCTGCGCGCCACCTGGCTCGGCTTCGTACGGACCGGCGTTCCGGGCGCGGCGCCCGGACCGCTGCACTGCTCCGAGGGGCCGGTGCCGGGCCGGTAACCGCCGCCGCCCGGGCCCAGCCGCTCAGCCCCAGTTGCCGAGACCTGGCCGCTCAGTCCCGGCCGCTCAGACCCAGAGGTCCGTCAACGACACGTCCAGTCGGGTCAGCAGCTTGCGCAGCAGCGGCAGCGAGAGGCCGATGACATTGCCGTGGTCGCCCTCGATGGAGTCGATGAACGGCGCCGATCGGCCGTCGAGAGTGAAGGCCCCCGCGACATGGAGCGGTTCGCCGCTCGCCACGTACGCGGCGACCTCGGCGTCCGTCGGCTCGCCGAAGCGGACCGTGGTGGAGGCGGTGGCCGAGGCGCTGCGGCCGGTCGCGGTGTCGATCACGCAGTGGCCGGTCTGCAGGACGCCCGCCCGGCCGCGCATCGACATCCAGCGAGCGGTGGCCTCTTCCGCGTCGGCGGGCTTGCCGAGCGCCTCGCCGTCCAGCTCCAGCACGGAGTCGCAGCCGATGACGAGGGCACCGGCAGCGGCGTCGCGGGCGGCCACGGACCGCGCCTTGGCCTCGGCCAGTACGAGAGCCAGCTCGGCGGGGGTGGGCGCGCTGATCGCGTCCTCGTCCACGCCGCTGACGATCACCTCGGGGTCCAGACCGGCATTGCGGAGCAGTCCGAGACGGGCGGGCGATGCGGAACCGAGAACGAGCCGGCGCTGAGCAGTCATGGGCCCATCGTATGGCCCGTACGACCGGCCCCCGGAGCAGCCGGCCGCCTGGTACGGGGGCCGGATCAGCGCAGGCTCAGGACCGCCATCACGAGAATCATCGCCGCAGCGAGCACGAGACCGGCACGGCGCAGCATCGCCTGTACGTCTCGCAGCTCCTTGGGCGGTTTGTTCTCCGGATCGGACCACAGCATGCACTCGATGGTGCGGCCGGGAGGGGGTCCGGCGCCTGAGTACGGGTACTCAACCCGGCCCGCGGGGCCTCCCGCGGCGGGGAGACTCACCGGCGGGCCGCCGGCGAGTCTCCGTGCCCGGAGAGGCCCTACGCCGGCCAGTAGGTGCGAGCCCACGCCCGCGGCCCCGGCTGCTGTATCCGGTGCCGGGCGATACGTGCCGGATCGGACCACTCCTCGGGCGGCAGCGGCGGCCTTGACGGCTCGGCGACCGCAGCGGCGGCCCGTGCCTGGACCACCGCGACGGCGGCGGCCAGTTCCTCCGGGGTCGGGTTTCCCCGTACGACCTTGATCATGGCCGGGGTCCTTTCTAGAGCGGGATGTTGCCGTGCTTCTTGGGCGGCAGGGACTCCCGCTTCGTACGCAGCTGGCGCAGACCCCGCACGATGTGCCGCCGGGTGTCCGACGGCATGATCACCGCGTCGACGTAGCCGCGCTCGGCCGCCACATACGGGTTGAGCAGCGTGTCCTCGTACTCGGACATCAGCCCGGCCCGGGTCGCCTCGGCATCGTCCGCGGCCGCGATGGTGCGGCGGTGCAGGATGCTCACCGCGCCCTGCGCGCCCATCACCGCGATCTGCGCGGTGGGCCAGGCGACGTTCAGGTCGGCGCCCAGGTGCTTCGAGCCCATCACGTCGTACGCGCCGCCGAACGCCTTGCGGGTGATCACCGTGATCAGCGGGACCGTGGCCTCCGCGTACGCGTAGATCAGCTTGGCGCCGCGCCGGATGATGCCGCCGTACTCCTGGTCGACACCCGGCAGGAAGCCGGGCACGTCGACGAAGGTGATGACCGGGACGTTGAACGCGTCGCAGGTGCGGACGAACCGGGCCGCCTTCTCCGACGCGTTGATGTCCAGACAGCCCGCGAACTGCATCGGCTGGTTGGCCACGATGCCGACCGGGTGGCCCTCGACCCGGCCGAAACCGGTGATGATGTTCGGCGCGAACAGGCCCTGGGTCTCCAGGAACTCACCGTCGTCCAGTACGTGCTCGATGGCCGTGTGCATGTCGTACGGCTGGTTCGCGGAGTCCGGGACGAGCGTGTCCAGCTCCCGGTCCACGTCCGAGGTCTCCAGGTCCGCCTCCTCCGGGAAGGCGGGCGCTTCGGAGAGGTTGTTCGAAGGGAGGTAGGAGAGCAGCGACTTGACGTACTCGATCGCGTCCTTCTCGTCGCCCGCCATGTGGTGGGCCACGCCTGACGTGGAGTTGTGCGTCCGGGCGCCGCCCAGCTCCTCGAAGCCGACGTCCTCACCGGTGACGGTCTTGATGACGTCGGGCCCGGTGATGAACATGTGCGAGGTCTGGTCGACCATCACCGTGAAGTCGGTGATGGCGGGGGAGTACACGGCGCCGCCGGCGCACGGGCCGACGATCAGGCTGATCTGCGGGATCACGCCCGACGCGTGCACGTTGCGGCGGAAGATCTCGCCGAACAGGCCGAGCGCGGCCACACCTTCCTGGATGCGCGCGCCGCCGCCGTCGTTGATGCCGATGACCGGGCAGCCGGTCTTCATGGCGAAGTCCATGACCTTGATGATCTTCTCGCCGTACACCTCGCCGAGCGAGCCGCCGAAGATGGTGAAGTCCTGCGAGTAGACGCAGACCGGGCGGCCGTCGACCGTGCCGTAGCCGGTCACCACGCCGTCACCGTACGGGCGGTTCTTCTCGATGCCGAAGTTGGTGGAGCGGTGCCGGGCGAACTCGTCCAGCTCGGTGAACGACCCCTCGTCGAGGAGTAGTTCCACCCGCTCACGGGCCGTCAGCTTGCCCTTGGCATGCTGCTTCTCCACCGCGCGCGCCGAACCGGCGTGTGTCGCCTCTTCGATGCGGTGCTGGAGATCCGCCAGCTTCCCCGCGGTGGTGTGGACGTTGATCTCTTCCGGCTCGGACATCGGGATGCGGCTCCCTGGGTGTTCAGGCGTCTGACAGGGCGTTTTCGGCTTCTGGCCGTAGCGTATCGGCGCTGGTGCGCCTCGGCAGTGCGTCGTTTGCCACACCTACTCTGGGTTGCATGACGTCATCCGATGTACCTGACAACCGCTGGTCGGATCTGGACCGCCCGCCGCTGAACGCCCCGGCCCTGCGCCGCGCGCTGGTGCGGCCGGGGTCCCTGTGGACCTCACTCGACGTGGTCGCGGCCACCGGGTCCACCAGCACCGACCTCGTGGGGCGGGCCGCCGGACTGCCCGAGGGGGCGGTGCTGGTGGCGGAGGAACAGAGCGCGGCCCGCGGGCGGCTGGACCGCAAGTGGTCGGCGCCCGCGCGTTCCGGGCTCTTCTTCTCCGTACTCCTGCGGCCGGCCCCGCGGGTACCGGCCGAGCGCTGGGGGTGGCTGCCGCTGCTCACCGGCGTCGCGGTGGCCACCGGTATCTCCCGGGCGGCGGGGGTCGACACCGCGCTGAAGTGGCCGAACGACCTGCTCGTCACGGTCCCCGAGGACTCCGGCGAGCTTCGTCCGGAGGAGGCCCCGTCCGGCGCCGAGCGCAAGGCGGGCGGCATCCTCGCCGAGCGCACCGCGGACGGGGCGGTCGTGGTCGGGGTCGGCCTCAACGTCTCGCTCCGCGCGGAGGAGCTGCCCGTCCCCACCGCGGGCTCGTTGGCTCTCGCCGGCGCGGTCTCCACCGACCGGGACCCGCTGCTGCGTTCCGTGCTGCGCTCGCTCGAACAGTGGTACGGGGAGTGGCGTGACGCGGACGGCGACCCGGCCGCCTCACGGCTCCAGGAGGCGTACGCGGCGGGCTGCTCGACCCTGGGCCGCACCGTCCGGGCCGAGCTGCCCGGCGACACCTCGCTGACCGGGGAGGCCGTCGCCGTCGACGGCGACGGCCGGCTGGTGCTGGCCACGGAGGACGGGGTACAGGCGGTCGGCGCGGGTGACATCGTCCACCTGCGACCGTTCTGAGACCGGTCTGCACCGGTCTGAACCGCGGCAGGCACGTGAGCTACGGCACACCTGCCGTATGGTTGAGGCGATCCGCGGGCAGATCAGCACGGAGCGTCAGCCAGATCGGCAGGGCAGTGCGCAGGGAATGGGCAGGAGGCGGCAGGTGACCGTCGACAACATCTCGTCGGGCGCGGACGAGGAGCCTCCTTCTTCTCCGTACCGCACCCCCCACCATGAGGTCGATCACACCGCCGAGCCGACCAGTGATCCGCTCGCGATCCGTCTTGAGCAGCTGATCCTCGGCGCCGACCGCCGCTACACCCCCTTCCAGGCCGCGCGTACGGCCGGCGTCTCGATGGAGCTGGCCTCCCGTTTCTGGCGGGCGATGGGCTTCCCGGACATCGGCCAGGCCAAGGCACTCACCGAGGCGGACGTGCTGGCGCTGCGCCGGCTGGCCGGGCTCGTCGAGGCGGGGCTGCTGAGCGAGCCGATGGCCGTGCAGGTCGCGCGGTCCACCGGCCAGACCACCGCCCGGCTCGCCGAGTGGCAGATCGACTCGTTCCTGGCCGGTCTCACCGAGCCGCCCGAGCCGGGGATGAGCCGCACCGAGGTCACGTATCCGCTGGTGGAGCTGTTGCTGCCGGAGCTGGAGGAGTTCCTGCGCTATGTGTGGCGGCGCCAGCTCGCGGCCGCCACCGGCCGGGTCGTGCAGGTCGCGGACGATGAGGAGATGGTCGACCGGAGGCTCGCGGTGGGCTTCGCCGACCTCGTCGGTTTCACCCGGCTGACCCGGCGCCTGGAGGAGGAGGAGCTCGGCGAGCTGGTCGAGGCCTTCGAGACGACCTGCGCCGACCTGGTCGCCGCGCACGGCGGCCGGCTCATCAAGACCCTCGGCGACGAGGTGCTGTACGCGGCGGACGACGCGGGTACCGCGGCGGAGATCGCACTGCGGCTCATCGAGACCATGAGCAACGACGAGACCATGCCGGAACTGCGGGTCGGTATCGCCTTCGGCACCGTCACCACCCGGATGGGCGATGTGTTCGGCACGACGGTGAACCTGGCATCGCGGCTCACCTCGATAGCTCCCAAGGACACGGTCCTGGTGGACGGCGCGCTCGCCGAGGAGCTGGGGCGCCACGGTGACGCCCCGGTCTCCGAGTCGGAGGCGGCGGCCGAGACCGAGCGCGCCGAGAAGAGCGGCGAGGAGCCGCCCGTCTACCGCTTCGCCCTCCAGCCGATGTGGCAGCGGCCGGTGCGCGGGCTCGGTGTGGTCGAACCGTGGCTGCTCACCCGCCGTACGACCTGAGCACCGGGCCGGCCGCCGCTGGGGGCTGACGCCCACCGGATCCGCTGGCTATGGTGCGCGGATGACCTCAGAAATCTCAGATACTGGTACGGACGCGGCGGCCGGGCGGCGGTTCGGCGAGTACGTCGTCGTGCGCCGGCACGGCCATGTCGCCGAACTGGTCCTGGACCGGCCCAAGGCGATGAACGCCGTGTCGACCGCGATGGCACGGTCGATCGCGGCGGCCTGCGACGCGCTGGCGGCGGAATCCTCGGCGCGGACCGTGGTGGTGACCTCCACCCATGACCGGGCCTTCTGCGTGGGCGCGGACCTCAAGGAGCGCAACTCCCTCACGGACGCCGAGCTGGTGCGCCAGCGCCCCACGGCGCGCGCCGCGTACACCGGCGTACTGGAGCTGCCGATGCCCACCGTGGCCGCCGTGCACGGCTTCGCGCTGGGCGGCGGGTTCGAGCTGGCCCTGGCCTGCGATCTGATCGTCGCCGACGCGACCGCCGTGGTGGGGCTGCCCGAGGTGTCGGTCGGGGTGATCCCCGGTGGCGGCGGTACGCAGCTGCTGCCGCGCCGGGTCGGCGCCGCCCGCGCGGCCGAGCTGGTGTTCAGCGCCCGGCGGGTGGAGTCGGCCGAGGCGCGGGAGCTGGGCCTGGTCGACATCCTGGCCGACGACGCCAGGACCGGGGCGCTGGAGCTCGCGAGCCGGATCGCGGCGAATTCGCCGGTCGGGCTGCGGGCGGCCAAGCGGGCGCTGCGGCTGGGGCACGGTCTCGATCTGCGCGCCGGTCTTGAGGTCGAGGACGCGGCCTGGCGGTCGGTGGCCTTCTCCGGGGACCGGGCGGAGGGCGTGGCGGCCTTCAACGAGAAGCGGAAGCCGCAGTGGCCGGGGGAGTAGGGGCCTGCGGGGGCGGTCCCGTACGTCTGCATGTCACAGCCTGTGACGCATAACTACTCAAAAGCCGCACATCGTCCTTAAGCTGAAGTAATGGGTGACGATGTGCGGCTGCGGGCCGTGGTGACGCTGGCGCAGGCCATGGCGTCGGCGCACACCCCGCGTGCGTCCTGGCGGGCGGCGACGCTCGGTGCCTGCGAGGCGCTGGGCGGCAGTTTCGCCGCGCTCTCGCTCTGGGAGCGGGAGCTGGGCCGGCTCAAGGTGCTCGCCAATGTGGGGGAGCGCGCCGAGGACGAGGCCGAGTTCCCCGACGCCGAGACCTATCCGGTGAACCACTTCCCGGAGATCGCCGAATTCCTGCACGAGCGGTGGGCGAGCGGCGGCGAACCCAACGCCTGGGTCGAGACGGCCGACGGGCCGGCCGAGGACTCGGCCGGCTACTGCCATCAGCGGGTGGCCGCGCTGCGCAGGCGGGGGCGCAGCAGCTGTGTGGTCGCGCCGATAGTGCTGCGCGGCCGGGCCTGGGGCGAGCTGTACGTGGCCAGGCCGGTGGGGACACCGGTCTTCTGCCGGGCCGACGCGGACTTCGCTACGGTGCTGGCCGCGGTGGTGGCGGCCGGTCTCGCGCAGACCGAGCGCCTGGAGGAGGTCAGGAAGCTGGCCTTCACCGACCCGCTGACGGGGCTCGCCAACCGGCGCGCGGTCGACATCGGCCTGGACGCCGCTGTGGAGCGGTTCCTGGCCGACGGGACGGTGGTCAGCCTGATGGTCTGCGACCTCAACGGCCTGAAGCAGGTCAACGACACCCATGGCCACGCGGTCGGCGACCGCCTCCTGGAACGCTTCGGCTCGGTCCTCTCGGTCTGCGGCGCGATGCTGCCCGGTGCGCTGGCGGCGCGGCTCGGCGGTGACGAGTTCTGCCTGCTCTCGGTGGGCCCATCGGCGGACGCGGTGATCGCGGTCGCGGATGATCTCTGTGTGCGGGCGGCCGAGCTGGAACTCGGGGACGGGGTGGCGTGCGGGGTCGCGTCCACGGGCGACCCCATCGGGCCGCTGAAGTCCGCCCGCCGGCTGTTCCGGCTGGCGGACGCCGCGCAGTACCGGGCGAAGGCCGCCCGGTCGCCGAACCCGGTGGTGGCGGGGCGCGACGGTGCGGTCATGCGGCTGGCCGACACACCTCCGCCGAGCGGCGACCGGCGCCGCCTGCGGGGCAAGCGGCCGGACCCCGGTACGTAAGGAGGCCCGCCGGACGCGGGCGCCGGTCAGCCGGTACGGGCCCGGCGCGCGTCAGCCGGTGTGGGCCCGGCGCGCGTAGACGGCCGAGGCCGCGCCGATGCCCAGGAACAGCGATCCGCCGACCACGTACCCGGTGGTGTCCGTTCTCCCGGCCGCCGCCGGGAGAGCGCCGGTGTGCCGCTGCGCCTGATGTGCGGGGGCACCACCGGACCGCTGATCGTCTGTGGTGTGTGCCGACGGCACGAACCACAGGGCGCAGAGCAGGGCCCCCGCCGATGCGGCGGTCAACAGCGGCCGGCGGGCTGACACAGGATCGATCTCCCTTACTGCAAAGCTGAATTGGCGCTCCTGCGCGCTGATGCTAGTGAAAGCAGCGGGTCGCGGGAAAGTCGCGGACCCGAGGAGCCTTACGCTCCGTCGCATGACCAACGAAGAAACATCCCGCTATGTACGTCTCAAGGTCGAATTGGTGCTGCAGGTGCACGACGCCCCCGCGCTCTGTGAGGCCGCGCTCGAACGGATCGCGGACGACGCGGAAGGGGCGCAGCCCGGCATGTTCGGTGAGGACCGTACGCATGCCGACGCCGCTGTCAGGGAAGACGCCGCAGAAGCGGTCGCCCACCTGGTGGACCCGCTCGACCTGCTCGGTGAGGTGCCGGGGGTCGAGCTCGTCCAGGCCGGGTGGTCGAGCGAGCAGATCGACTACGACCCCGATTCGCTGGAATGGGACCTGGACGAGGAAGATGTGGCGGACGACGGGGCGGACGTGACTCCGTAACTTGGTAACTCCGTTGTGTGACAAGACATCTGTGTGACAAGGCATCCACGGGGGTAGCAGAACGGGATCCCGGAGTGCGGACACCGCACTCCGGGGGCCGCACTCCGGGGGCCGAGGGGCTTCCGGAACCGCACGTGTTGTTTCACACATCTTCACCGGATGGGGAACCGGCGCACCGGTGCAGATGTTCTTAAAGGGCAGACGTTCTTGAAGGGCAGTGCGGGCACAAGGCAGTGCGGGCACACAGTCACGGCGCTCAAGGTGACCTGCTCGGGGACTTTCGGGGTATTCGGCAACGATGGAGAAGCGTGTGATGACGGAAAGTAGGCGGCGCAAGGGCCTGATGGCTGCGTCCGCTCTGCTCGGCGGCGTACTGGTGCTGTCGGCCTGCAGTGGTGGGGACAGCAAGGCCGGCGGCTCTGACAGCGCGAAGAAGTCCTCGCAGAGCGCGGTCGACGCGGCGGCGGCGCAGGACACGTCCGACGCCCGAATAGCGATCACACCCAAGAGCGGTGCCGACAACGCGGGCATCAACAAGGACGCCAAGGTCGCCGTCACCTCGGGCAAGCTGACCCAGGTCTCGATGACCAGCTCCACGGGCACGACGGTCAAGGGCACCATCTCGGCCGACGGCGCCAGCTGGAAGCCGGACGCCCCGCTGGAGCGCTCGACCACGTACAAGATCGCTGTGACGGCCAAGGACGCCAAGGGCCGTCAGGCCCACGAGAACTCGTCGTTCACGACGGTCTCGCCCGCGCACAGCTTCATCGGCAACTTCACGCCCGAGGACGGTTCGACCGTCGGCGTCGGTATGCCGGTCTCGATCAACTTCGACAAGCCGATCACCAACAAGAAGGCCGTCGAGGACGCCGTCCAGGTGACGTCGAGCAGCGGCCAGGAGGTCGTCGGCCACTGGTTCAGCTCCACCCGCCTGGACCTCCGGCCCGACCAGTACTGGAAGGAAGGGTCGACCGTCACGATGAAGCTGGCCCTGGACGGGGTCGAGGGCGCCAGCGGCGTCACCGGCGTCCAGGACAAGACCGTCAGCTTCAAGATCGGCCGCAACCAGGTCTCCGTCGTGGACGCCGCCGCGCACACGATGAAGGTCACCCAGGACGGCAAGACGGTCAAGACCATCCCGATCTCGGCCGGCTCCCCCGAGCACACCACGTACAACGGCCAGATGGTGATCTCGGAGAAGTACAAGCAGACCCGGATGGACGGCTCCACGGTCGGCTTCACCAACGCCGACGGCAAGGGCGAGTACGACATCAAGGACGTCCCGCACGCCATGCGGCTGTCCAGCTCCGGAACCTTCATCCACGGCAACTACTGGGGTGCCAAGTCCGTCTTCGGCTCGGCGAACACCAGCCACGGCTGTGTCGGGCTCTCCGACACCAAGGGCGCCAACGACCCGAACACCTCGGCCGCGTGGTTCTACAACCACTCGCTCATCGGTGACGTGGTCGTGGTGAAGAACTCCCACGACAAGACGATCCAGCCGGACAACGGCCTCAACGGCTGGAACATGAACTGGTCGGCGTGGAAGGCCGGTTCGCAGGCCTGACCGGACCGGGCGCGAGCCCACCCCGTCCCCGTACGACGGCGGCCCCTCCCTTGCGGACGGGCCGCCGTCGGCGTTTCCCTTGCGGGGACGGGCCGCCGTCGGCGTTCCGGCTTCTCATCGGGCTCTCACACCGGCCTTATCCAGCCATCACGAGCGGGCCCTAATTTCACCGCATGTTCTTCACCTACCTCAGGCGCGAGCTGCGCCGACGCAGAAAGGCGGCGCTCGTCGTCGCCTCCGGGCTGGCCCTCGGGATTGCGCTGGTCATCGTCGTCAGCTCGGTCTCCGCAGGGATGGGCCAGGCGCAGGACAAGGTCCTGCAGTCCCTGTACGGCCTCGGTACGGACATGACGGTCACCAAGGCCGAGGCCCCCGCCGGGACCACCGGGGGCAACGCGCGGCCCAAGTTCCAGTTCGGAGCGAAAGGCAGCGGCGACGACTCGAAGCAGAGCAGCGACCGGGTGATGGTGCAGGGCTTCCAGACCCTGTCGTCGGCGACCGTCGGCAAGGTCGGCGAGCAGAACGGTGTCGCCGGAGCCGTCGGAGGGCTGAGCCTGAACGTGCTGAAGGTCAACGGCCAGTTCAAGCGCGGCGAGTACAAGCAGCGGGCGGGCGGCGGCACTGGCCGCCGGGGCGAGGGCGGCGGCGCCCCGCAGGGCGAGGTCCAGGGCGGCGGCGCCAACTTCGACGTCGACTCGTACACCGTGTACGGGACGGACGTGGCCCACCTCGGCCTGGGCCCGCTCACCTCATCGAAGATCACCAGCGGACGTACCTTCACCAGCGCGGAGTCCGACGCCAAGGTCGCCGTCGCCGACGCCTCGTATGCCAAGAAGAAGAACCTCAAGGCCGGTTCCACTGTGACCATCTCCTCGGTCACGTACAAGATCGTGGGCATCGCCACCCCCGACAGCGGGGACGCGGCGGCCAATCTCTATCTGCCGCTGAAGCAGGCCCAGACGCTCGCCGGTGCCAAGGACAAGGTCACCACGGTGTACGTCAAGGCCACCGACTCCCAGCAGATCTCCGGCGTCAAGTCCACGATCCAGAAGAACGTCCCCGGCACCACGGTCACTACGTCCGCCGACCTCGCGGACACCGTCTCCGGCTCGCTGTCCACCGCTTCCAACCTCGCCACCAACGTCGGCAAGTGGCTGTCGATCGCGGTCCTGATCGCCGCCTTCCTGGTGGCCGGTCTGCTCACCTCGTCGGCCGTCAGCCGCCGGGTGCGGGAGTTCGGCACGCTGAAGGCGCTGGGCTGGAAGAGCAGCCGCGTCACCCGCCAGGTCGTCGGCGAGGCACTGGTCAACGGGCTGCTCGGCGGGGTCATCGGGATCGCGCTCGGGCTGGCGGGCGCGTACATCGTGACCGCCATCAGCCCGACCCTGTCCGCGACGGTCGGCTCATCGGCCGGCGGCGGGCCCCGGGGCGGGTTCGGGGGCGGCGGCTTCGGCGGTGGCAGGCAGGCCGCTTCGAAGGCCCTCGACATCGCGCTCACCGCACCTGTCTCGGTCTCCATCATCGGCGTGGCGGTCGCCCTCGCCGTGGCCGGCGGACTCATCGCGGGCGGCTTCGGCGGCTGGCGCGCCTCCCGGCTACGCCCAGCGGACGCCCTGCGCCGCGTCGAGTAGTACCACCACCTACCTTCCGTACAGCAGGAGTTGAGACCGTTCCATGTACGAACTCAGCGGAGTCACCAAGCGCTACCAGCGCGGCAAGAAGAGCATCGACGCGCTCGCCGGCGTCGACCTGACCATCGAGGACGGCGGCCGGCTGGTCATCCAGGGCCCCACTGGCGGCGGCAAGTCCACCCTCCTCCAGATGCTCGGCGGCCTCGACCGGCCCACCGAAGGCAGCGTCGTACTGGACGGGGTGGACCTCGCGAAGCTCAGCGAGGCCAAGCTCACCAAGGTGCGCGCCCAGAACATCGGCTTCGTCTTCCAGTCCTTCAACCTGATACCGACACTCACCGCCCAGGAGAACGTCGAGACCGCGCTCGTACCGCTCGGCCTCAGGCCGTCCGAGCGGCGCGGGAGGGCGGCGGACGCCCTGGACTCCGTCGGCCTCGCCGAACGCTTCGGGCACCTCCCGTCCGAGATGTCGGGCGGTCAGCAGCAGCGCGTCGCCATCGCCCGCGCGCTGGTCAAGAACCCCAAGGTGCTGCTCGCCGACGAGCCGACGGGCAACCTGGACGAGGGGATGCGCGACGAGATCATGGAGGTGCTGGAAGTGCTCTGGAAGGAGCACGGGCTGACGTTCATCATGGTCACCCACGACACGGCGCTCGCCCGCAGGGCGCCCCGGGTCGCGACCATCCGCAAGGGCAAGGTCACCATCACCGAGAACGCGGCGGCTTAGGGTCTTTCGTTTGAATCATGCCCGGGTCCGCGTGGCGGCGCGGCGGGTCCGGCCTCCTCCGGCAGGCCGGACCTAACCTGTCGGCGGGCCGGCCGCGCGCGAGGCCCCGCACCGCTCGTATCCGCCGCACCCGCCGGGAGAGCCGCATGACCGTCGAGTACATCCGCTACCTGATTCCCGGGGGCCGGACCGCCGCGTTCGAAGCGGCCTACGCGCGGGCCGCCGTCCCGCTGGCCCGGTCCGAGTACTGCGCCGACTACGAACTGACGCGCTGCACCGATGAGCCGGCCGCCTACATCCTGCGCATCACCTGGACCTCGGCCGATGACCATATCGACCGCTTCCGGGGCAGCGAGGAGTTCCGGGCCTTCTTCGCCGAGATCCGGCCCTACGTCGAGCAGATCGAGGAGATGCGCCACTACGAGCCGACGGCGGTGCACGGCAAGGGCGCGGCGGTGCCCACCCTCTACGAGTGGGCCGGCGGTGGCGAGGCGCTGCGGCGGCTGACTGAGGCGTTCTACGTGCATGTGCTCAAGGACGGGCTCATCGGCCCGCTCTTCGCCGGGATGTCCGCCGACCACCCCGCCCATGTGGCCCTCTGGCTCGGCGAGGTCTTCGGCGGCCCCGCCGAGTACACCGAACACCACGGCGGCTACCCCGCGATGCTCGGCCACCACCTGGGCCGCAACATCAGCGAGCCGCAGCGCCGCCGCTGGATCTCGCTGCTGATGGACACGGCCGACGAGGTGGGGCTGCCGGACGACCCCGAGTTCAGGTCGGCGTTCACCGCCTATATCGAGTGGGGCACCCGGTTCGCCGTCGCCAACTCCGCGCCGGGCGCCGAACCGCCGCGCCGCGCGCCCGTACCGCACTGGGGCTGGGGGGTCGCGCCGCCGTACCGGCCGTGAGCCGGGCCGCCGCACCGGGTCGTGGCGATACGGTCCGCACCGGGTCGTGGCCGTACGGTCCGCACCGGGTCGCGGTGCCGCGCCTAGCGGCTGAGGTGCGGTGTCTCGTCCACGCCCCAGGACGCCAGCAGCCGCAGCGCCTCCACCGCGTCCGAGCCCGGTTCCGCGTGGTAGGCGATCAGGCTCTGCTCCTGGTCGCCCGGCAGATTCAGCGTCTCGTACGCCAGCGTCAGTGCGCCCACCAGCGGATGGTGCAGCCGCTTCACACAGTGCCCCTTGTCCCGCACGGTGTGCGCCGCCCACAGCACCCGGAACTCGTCGCTCTTGACCGACAGCTCACCCACCAGTGCGGACAGCTGAGGATCGTCGGGGAAGCAGCCCGCGAACAACCGGAGCGCGCTCACCATCTCGGCGGCCACACACTCCCACTCGGTGAACAGATCACGGGAGTTGGGATCGAGGAACACGATCCGCGCCATATTGCGCTCCTCGGCCGGCAGCGCCGTGAAGTCGCCGAACAGCGCCCGCGCCAGCCGGTTCGAGCCGAGGATGTCCATCCGCCGCCCCAGGACGTACGCCGGCACACCGTCCATCGCGTCCATCAGATGCTGCAGCTCGGGCCGCATCCGCTGGGGCCTGGCCGCAGCGGCCCGCTTCTTCCGCGGCTTCGGACCCGCCAGGTGCGTCAGATGCGCGCACTCCGCGTCCGAGAGCCGCAGCGCCCGCGCCACGGAGTCCAAAACATCGCTGGAGACATTGCTGCCGTGGCCCTGTTCGAGCCGGGTGTAGTACGCCACGGACACCCCGGCGAGCTGCGCCAGCTCCTCGCGCCGCAGCCCGGGAACCCTGCGGTGCCTGCCCAGCGCGGGCAGGCCCACGTCCTGCGGCTGGAGGCGGGCCCGGCGGGAACGGAGGAATTCACTGAGTTCGGCACGCTGGTCCATGCGTCCAGTATCCGTGGTCGTACGCGGACCATCCTGACCCTGCCAGTGGTACGCACGGCGGACGTAGGCACAGCAGGGAGACGGCAGGCTGTGTGTGAACGCTGAACCATCAGGCAGGCTGGGGCGACCACCGTATTTTTTCTGAGGAGAACGTTTCCGGATGACTGTCACCACCGTCGCCGCGTACGCCGCCCCCGCCCCGAAGGCCCCGCTGGAGCGCACCACCGTGCCGCGCCGGCCGGTCGGCGAGCACGACGTCCTGATCGACATCAAGTTCGCCGGTATCTGCCACTCCGACATCCACCAGGCCCGGGACGGCTGGGGCGAGGGCATCTTCCCGATGGTCCCCGGCCACGAGATCGCCGGAATCGTCGCGGAGGTCGGCCCCGGGGTCACCAAGTTCGCCGTCGGCGACCGGGTCGGTGTCGGCTGCATGGTCGACTCCTGCCGGGAGTGCGACAACTGCAAGGCCGGTCTTGAGCAGTACTGCGCCAAGGGCAACACCGGCACGTACAACGCCCTCGACAAGCAGGGTGAGCCCACCTACGGCGGCTACTCCACGCACATAGTCGTCGACGAGAACTACACCCTGCGCATCCCGGAGGGCATCGGGCTCGACGTGGCCGCGCCGCTGCTCTGCGCCGGGATCACCACATACTCGCCGCTCGCCCACTGGAACGCCGGGCCCGGCAAGAAGGTCGCCATCGTCGGCCTGGGTGGCCTCGGCCACATGGGTGTCAAGATCGCGCACGCGATGGGCGCCGATGTGACCGTACTGAGCCAGTCGCTGCGCAAGCAGGAGGACGGGCTGAAACTGGGCGCCGACCACTACTACGCCACCAGCGACCCGAAGACCTTCGACGAGCTGCGGGGCACCCTGGACCTGATCATCTCCACGGTCTCCGCGCCGCTCCCGCTCGACTCGTATCTGAGCCTGCTCAAGACGGACGGCGCGATGATCAACGTCGGCGCTCCCGAGGAGCCCGTCTCGCTCAACCTGTTCTCGGTCATCGGCGGCCGCAAGACCCTCGCGGGCTCCGGCATCGGCGGCATCCGCGAGACCCAGGAGATGCTGGACTTCTGCGCCGGGCACGGCTTCGGCGCGGAGATCGAGGTGATCGGCGCCGACCGGATCAATGAGGCGTATGAGCGTGTGATCAGCAGCGATGTGCGCTACCGCTTCGTGATCGACACCGCGACGATCTGACGTACCGCCGGGCTCCCCACTCCTCCGGGGCCGCGGTCCCGGCCCCGGAGGCGGACGCAGAACAGCAGAGCCCGCTCAGCCCACCAGCGCGCGGTACCCGGAGCCGAGCCGGTAGTCGCCCGGACGCCGCACCGTCAGCCCGGTCCACTGCCCGTGCCGGTGCACCGACCCGCCGCCGCTCGCCCGCAGCCAGGGCGAGTACGCGATCCGTACGGTCACCGTCCCCGGCCGCGGCACATGCACCACCAGCTTCGCGTCGCCGCCGCTCACGACGCTCGCGGGCGCCTCCACCAGCGGCGCCGCGCCGCGTACCCGGTAGATCCGCCAGTGCGCGTCGTGCCAGACCGGCTGGAGCCAGTGCGGCCGCGACCGTACGAGAGCGGCCTCGGCCTCCGCCGGGCCGTCGGGACGGCCGTCGTGCAGCACGACGTACCCGACGGCGAACCGGTCCAGCCAGGCCCGGTACGTGGCGGCGGTCAGCGACCCGTCGTAGAAGAGCCGCCCGCGCTCCACATCGAGCTGCCGGTTCCAGCCGCGGGCCATGTTCACGTGCGGGGCGAGCAGGGTGGCCTCGCGGTGGTTGCGCGCGGGCACCACCTCGACCCGGGTGCGGTCGGCGCGCAGCCCGTCCAGCGCGGTGACGACCCCGTGCGTGTCGGCGGCCCAGGCGGGCACGGTGGTGGAGACCCGCAGATCGTCGGCGGTCTTGTCGGCGAGCCAGTAGCAGTTGAGACAGAGCGCGGCGACCAGCACGGCGCACCGCACCCGGGTGCGCTCGGCGAGTACCGCGACCAGCAGCACCACCGGGCCCACCAGACCGACGAGCCGCTCCACGTTCGTCCCGATGGGCGAGGGGATCAGATACGTCAGGACGACGCCGACGCCGTACACCAGCGCGCTGCACCGCACGAGCCGGTGCCGCGCGGCGATTCCCAGCGCGGCGCACGCGACCAGCGGCATCCAGAGCTTCCCGGCGGCCATCGGCTGCTCGCCCTGGAACGGGAAGGCCAGCGTCGTCGCGGCGACCACCAGGAACGGCGGCAGCGCGAGCCCCAGCGCCCGGCGCCACTGCCGGTCGAGCAGCAGGGCCCCCGCGAGGACCACCAGGAACAGCCCGGCGACCGGACTCGCCATGGTCGCCAGCGCCGCGCACACGGGCGCCGCGACCCGGCGCTCGAGCCACACCACGGCGAGCAGCCCGATCGCCACCCCCACCGCGAAGGTGGTCCGGCCGGACGCGACGTTGCACCAGAGCGCGAGCGCACCGAGCAGGGCGGGCGCGAGCGGCCACCGCACACCGGTGCGTACGACGAGACGGGAGAGCACCCAGGTCCCGCCCAGCCCGGCCAGTACGGAGACGGTCCTGGCACCGCACCAGGCCATCAGATACGGCGTCAGCAGGCTGTAGTTGGCGGTGTGGGTCCCGCCGTACCAGAACAGGTTGTACGCCGACGCCGGATGCCGCGACGCGAAGCCGGCCCAGGCGAACTGGGCGGCCAGATCCCCGCCCCCGGTGGCCAGCACCGCCGCCCACACCGCGTACAGCGGAAGGACACAGCCGGTGGCCACCAGCGGCACGAACCACCACCGGCCGGAAGTCCGTCCGGAAGTCGCTCCGGAGCACCGCCCGGGCCGTGTGTTCCCCCCGGCGCGCAGCCTGACAACGCTCTCAGTCATCCCCACGGGGAAACCCTAGGGGGTGCGGCGCTCGAAGCCCCGGTGGTTCCCGGTCACTTCAGCGCGCTGCCCGCCGTCCACTTGTTCCAGGGGAGGTTCCAGCCGTTGATGCCGTTGTCCGGGGAGACGTTGCCGCCGCCCGCCGAGTTCTTGACGATGACCACGTCACCGACCAGCGAGTTGGTGTAGAACCAGCCGGCCGGGGTGGAGGTGTCCGTACCGCCCTGCGCGTCCCGCATCCCGACGCAGCCGTGGCTGGTGGCCTGCGCGCCGAACGTGCTCGGTGCGGCCCAGTAATTCCCGTGGATGAAGGTCCCCGAACGCGTCAGCCGCTGCGCGTGCGGCACGTCCGGGATGTTGTACTCGCTGCCGAGCCCGACCGTCGTGCTGTCCATCTTGGTCTGCTGGTACTTCTCCGAGATCACCATCGTGCCGTTGTAGGTGCCGTGGGCGGGGGAGCCGCTGGAGACCGGGATGGTCTTGAGCGGGCTGCCGTCGCGCTCCACGGTCATCGACTGCTTCGCCGCGTCCACGGTGGAGATCTGCGACCGCCCGACGGTGAACGAGAACGATTTGTCCTGCACCCCGTACACACCGGGGGAGACCTCGACGCCGGCCAGCTTCAGCCGCACCTCCACGACCGACCCGGGCGTCCAGTACTGCTTCGGCCGGAAGTCCAGCCGCTGCGGACTGAACCAGTGGCCCACGGCCTCCTCGCCGCCGCTCGACGTGATGCTGACGGCCGACTCGACGGCCTTCTCGTTCTTCACCGGTTTGTCGAGGTTGAAGGAGACCTCCATGCCGACACCGACCTTGGCGCTGGGCTCGGGGGTGAAGAACGCGATCACCGAATTGGCCTCGGAGACGGTGGTGAAGTGGGCGATCTTCGCCAGGGTCTTGCCGCCCGGGTCCTTGGCCTTCGCGGTGAGCACATACGGCGTGCCGCGGTCCAGACCCTTCCCGGGCCGCCAGGAGACCTTGGACGTGGCCATCTCACCCGGTACGGCCCGGCCGGTGTTCTGGTCCGTCAGAGTGACCGAGGTCAGGGTGCCGTTCTCGACGGCGGCCTGGATGTCCCCGGTATTGATGCCGACGTTCTTGGCTCCGTCCCCGGGTGTGGTGCTGATCCGGGCCCGGGGCGTACTCGTACTGGTGGGCTGCGGGGTCTTCGTACCGCCGCTGCCGCCGGACCCCGCGGAGCAGGCGGCGAGCGCCAGCGCTCCGATACTGAGCAGGGCCAGGAGTACGGCCCACCGGATCCGAGTGCGGCTGATCGGTATCAAAGCTCTCGCCTCCACTGCGACGAGGAAGGGCGGCCAGGCGAGTTGCCCGGACTTGGCGCGTCCTGTCGGCGTTCGGTTGCCTTTCGGCTGGCTTTCTGTCTGCAGTCTGCGGCAGCTGACGCGGAGTGACACTTCTGGTTGCGCCTACCGGGGGGTGCGTCCGCCCCGGCGGGACTGTCAGTGGCAGCCGGTACGGTCACGGATTCCGGGCGGTCGTCGGCCCGGACCAGCCCGGCAACACCGACAGGGAAGGCGCCCCACCATGGAGTTCCGTACCGACCGCAGCACCTTCGCGGAGACCGTGGCCTGGGCGGCCCGGGTGCTCCCGGCCAGGTCGCCGATGCCCGTGCTCGGCGGGCTGCTCCTGGCGGCGGAAGGCCCCACGCTGCGCGTCTCGGGCCTCGACTACGAGGCGTCGGCCTGCATCGACGTGCCGGTGGACACCGTGCGGCCGGGGAAGGCTCTCGTCATGGGGCGCAGGCTGCTCGACATCTGCCGGGTGCTGCCCGACGGGCCGGTCGAGTGCGCGGTCGAGGCGTCCCGCTTCACGGTGACCGGCGCCGGAACCAGCTTCGGGCTCTCCCTGCTGCCGCTCGGCGACTACCCGGCCCTCCCGGACCTCCCCGAGCTGCGCGGGGTGGTGGACGCGGCCGAGTTCGCGGCGGCGGTCGCGGATGTCGCGGTGGCCGCCGGCCGCGACGACGGCCTGCCGGTGCTGACCGGGATCAGGGTGAGCCTGGAGGGCGGCACGATGACGCTGGCCGCCACCGACCGCTACCGCGTCGCGGTGCGCACGCTCGGCTGGGAACCGGACTCCGGCGCCGCCCCGGCCGATGTCGTCGTACCGGCCCGCCGCCTGGCCGAGATCGCCCGTTCCCTCAGCCGTACGGGGACGGCCCGGGTGGCCCTGGGAGACGGCTCCATCGGTTTCGGCAACGCCGGGATGCGGACGACGGTGCGTCTGCTCGACGGCCGGCTGCCGCGCCACGACAAGCTGTTCACGATGGAGAGCCCGGTCGTCGCGGTGACGGAGCGCGCCCCGCTGCTGGAGGCGGTCCGACGCGTCGCGGTGGTCGCCGATGGCGAGAGCCCCGTACGCCTGGACTTCTCACCCGGAGCGGTCCATCTGCACGCGGGCTACGAGGACGACGTGGCATCGCAGCGCCTGCCGGCCCGCCTGGACGGTGCCGACGACATCACGGTCGCCTTCAACCCGGCTTATCTGACGGACGCGTTGAGCGCCATGGGCAGCCACTCCGTACGGCTCGACCTGCTCGGCCCCGGCCGGCGGGCCCTGCTGACCGGTCTCGCCGCCCCGGACGCCGAACCTGACGTGTCCCACCGGCACTTGCTGATGTCGGTGAAGCCGCTGGTGTGACCGGGGGGCCGGTACGGCGATACGGGGCGGTGCGCGACCGGGCTCCGCCCCTTGCCGCCGGGCGCTGCTCAGCGTCCTCAGGCGTCCGCCGACGGGGCCTTGGCCACACCGATCGGGCAGCTCACGCCCGTCCCGCCGATCCCGCAGTAGCCGGCCGGATTCTTGTCCAGGTATTGCTGGTGATACGGCTCGGCAGCGTAGAACTCGCGCCCCTCGGCCGGCTGGATCTCCGTCGAGATCGTGCCGTACCCCGAGCCCGTCAGGACCTGCTGGTACGCCTCGCGGGACGCGGCCGCCGCGGCGGCCTGGGCCGGGGAGTGGGTGTAGATCGCCGAGCGGTACTGGGTGCCCACGTCGTTGCCCTGGCGGAAGCCCTGGGTCGGGTTGTGGGACTCCCAGAAGATCTTGAGCAGGGTCGTGTACGGGACGACCTCCGGGTCGAAGACCACCCTGACCGCTTCCGTGTGACCGGTGAGGCCGGAGCAGACCTCCTCGTACGCCGGGTTTGCCGTGGAGCCGCCCTGGTAGCCGACGAGCGTCGTCCAGACGCCCTCCGTCTGCCAGAAGATGCGCTCGGCGCCCCAGAAACAGCCGAGGGCGAAGTCGGCGGTCTCCAGGTGCGCGGGGTACGGGCCGGCCAGCGGACTGCCCAGGACCGTGTGGCGGGCGGGCAGCTCGAACTCCGGGGTGTCCCGGCCCTTCAGGACCTGGTCAGGGGTGGGGAGCTGGGGGGTGCGGTTCAGGAACATCGGCTGCGGCTCCTCGGGGAGTATGGGTGCACCCCGTGCAACGCACGGGCCCCGGTCAGGATTCCTGCCGGTCGTCGGACGACGTCCTGCGCTCCAGCCACGCCGCCGTCTTCCTCCTGGACCGGAGCCAGAAGTAGACGCCGAAGCCGATCAGGACCAGCGGTATGAGGCGTGTCATCGGGCTCGCTCATTCCTCTTCGGGTTCCCGCGTGCGGGTGTGCGGTGCGGGTCTGCGCTGCGGCTGGGCGGCGCGGGGTGCCGTGCGGTGTGCCGTCAGCCTACTCAGCGGGGGAGGGTGGCCGGGCTGCCGCCGTTCGCCTCGTACCCCGCGACCGCCAGCGCCCGGTACACCGCGTACACGGCGGCCGGGTCCTGGTCGAGCGTCCACGGCAGCGCCCCCACATGGCCGTCGATGCGGACCAGCTGGTTCATCGCCTCCGACCAGCGTTCGGACCGGACCAGGAAGAGCACCAGCAGATGCCGTACGTGCGCGAGCATCGGGTCGTCGGCGCGGGCCGTGTGCACCGCGTGCATCGCTCCCTCCACCGCCCTGGTGACGACCGCACTCTGGTAGAAGCTGCGCACCAGCGTGACCTCGGGCAGGTGCTCGTACACGGCGAAGAGCGGGAGCGCGGCGAGCAGCGAGCCGCGGGGCGCGCGGGCCGCCGCCGCGTGCGCGAACTCGTCGGCCCGGTCCCGGGAGCCGTGCCACTTCTCGCACCAGTAGTGCAGTGCGGCCAGATGCGCCCCCAGGTGCTCGGGGGCGCGGTCGATCACCTTGGCCCACAACTCCTCGAACTGCGGCTCGGGGTAGGCGAGTCCACGCCCGACGGCCAGCTCCACGATGTACGGGACGGGGTCGCCGGGGGCGAGCAGCGCCGCTTCGCCGCAGACGGTGTGCGCCTCCTCCAGGAGGATCCGGAAGTCGTCAGTCCGGGCGTCGCCGGGTGACTCGGAGCGCCATGCCTGCTGCACCAGGAAGGCGGCGTGCACCTGGGCCGCGCCCGCGTCCTTGGGGGCCTCGGAGCGCCAGTTGCGCAGCCAGGCCCCGCCGACGCCGGGCCGCTGCGACAGTTCGAGCGAGGCCGCCCCCGCGAAGGCCTGCACCCGCTGCCAGCGCACTTCGCCCTGCGCGGCCGTATCCGCCAGCAGCTTGGCGGCGGGCCGCCAGTTCTGGGTGTGCTGCACCACCTCCAGCACATCGAGCAGATCCTGGTCCGGACCCGGCAGCCGGATGTCCAGCTCCTCCTGGCGCAGGAACCCGTAGGCGTCGGGGTCCGCGGCGTCCGGGGAGCCGGGCAGCACCTGGTGGATACCGCCGCGTCCGCGCAGCAGGAACGGGCCGAGCACTGCCGCGAACATGCACACCGCGAGCAGGAACCAGAGAATCTCCATGAGTCAAGCGAACCAGACACGACCGACATCTGACCACTACCCTCGGTGCTCATGAGCGACGAGCACAGCGTGCACCAGAATTTCGAGACCCTCGCCATTCACGCGGGGAACACCGCCGACCCCCTCACCGGTGCGGTCGTGCCTCCCATCTACCAGGTCTCCACGTACAAGCAGGACGGCGTGGGCGGGCTGCGCGGCGGTTACGAGTACAGCCGCAGCGGCAACCCGACCCGTACCGCACTCGAGGAGAACCTGGCGGCCCTGGAGGGCGGCCGGCGGGGGCTCGCCTTCGCCTCCGGCCTCGCCGCCGAGGACTGCCTGCTCCGTACGCTGCTGACGCCGGGGGACCACGTGGTCATCCCGAACGACGCGTACGGCGGCACCTTCCGGCTGTTCGCGAAGGTCGTGTCCCGGTGGGGCGTCGAGTGGTCGGTCGCCGACACCTCGGACCCGGCGTCGGTGCGGGCCGCCATGACCCCCCGTACCAAGGTGATCTGGGTGGAGACCCCCTCCAACCCGCTGCTCGGGATCACGGACATCGCGGCGGTCGCCGACGTTGCGCGCACGGCCGGTGTGAAGCTCGTCGTCGACAACACCTTCGCCAGCCCCTACCTCCAGCAGCCGCTCGCGCTCGGCGCGGACGTCGTCGTGCACTCGATGACCAAGTACATGGGCGGCCACTCGGACGTGGTCGGCGGTGCGCTGGTCGCCAACACCGACGAGATCGGTGAGGAGTTGGCGTACCACCAGAACGCGATGGGCGCGGTCTGCGGGCCGTTCGACGCCTGGCTGGTGCTGCGCGGGATCAAGACGCTCGCCGTACGGATGGACCGGCACAGCGAGAACGCCACCCGGATCGCGGAGATGCTCACCCGGCACCCGAAGGTCAGCGGCGTCCTCTACCCGGGGCTGCCCGATCACCCCGGCCACGAGATCGCGGCCAAGCAGATGCGGTCGTTCGGCGGGATGATCTCCTTCCGCGTCAGTGGCGGCGAGGAGGCGGCGGTCGCGGTCTGCGACCGGGCGAAGCTGTTCACGCTGGGTGAGTCGCTCGGCGGGGTGGAGTCGCTGATCGAGCACCCGGGACGGATGACGCACGCGTCGGTGGCCGGTTCGGCGCTGGAGGTTCCGGGGGACCTGGTACGGCTTTCGGTGGGCATCGAGTCGGCCGACGACCTGCTCGCGGATCTTCAGCAGGCACTGGGCTGACAGCTGCCGGGCCTGGATACGGGTGGTTGCCGGCCCCCAGCCACCCGCGTCCAGGCCGCCCCCGCTTCTCAGTAGCCCTCCACCGGCGGGGTCGTCCGGGCCGGGGGCGGCGCCCACGGCTGGGTCAGCGTCGCCCACACCACGAACACCACGAGCACTGTCGTCAGCAGCAGCCACACCACTCTCCGGGCCACCGTGCGGCGGCGCCGAATCCGGGTGCCGCGCTCCGCCGCGCGGAGCGCCAGGTCGGCGGGGACCGGCGGATGCGGCCCCTTCAGCATCCGCCGGACCATCTCCTCCTTGCGGTCCGGCAGGCTCATGGCGTCGCCACCTCGGGCAGCCGGGGCGCGGCCTGCTGCGGGGTACTGCGCAGGGTCGCCGTCGCATGGCCGCAGATCGCCCGGACCCGCTCGGCAGGCAGCCCCACCGCAGCGGCGACCTGTTCCTCGGCGATCCCCTCGTACAGCCGCAGCACCACGATGAGGCGCTCCTGCGGACTCAGCCGCCCCAGTACGCCGCCGCCCGCCGGGTTCGCAGGGCCGGGTCCGGCCGCCCGTCCCGGCAGGCGGCCCAGCAGCTGCGGCCGGTGGTGGCGCCAGGCGCTGTGGGCGAAACGGGCCGCCAGCTCCTGACGGGTGTGCTCGTACGGGTCGTCGCCGTGCAGCCGGTCCCAGTGCGCGTACGTATGGGAGAGCGCCGCCAGCAGCAGCCGCCGCGCCCGCGGGGTGTCGCCCGCCGGCTCGGCCGTCAGCAGTACGGCCGCATGGAGGAGCCGTCCGGCCGCGCCCGCGACGAAGGACTCGAACTCCTCGTCGCGGCGGCGTTCCCGTGCTGCTGTCCGCTCCCGCACAGTGCCTCCCTGCTCTCATCTGAGAGCAGGCCGCGGCACCCGGTCAAGAGTTCGGCGCGCCCGGCTCCTGGGGGCCTGCCGTACGGGTGGAGAGCGACGAGTTGAAGCGGGTCAGCAACGTGCAGAAGGATTCACGGTCCTCCTGCGTCCAGCCCTCGGTGACCTGGGCCATCAGCTCACGCCGCGAGGAGCGCACCTCTTCCAGGCGGGTCTCGCCGCGCGGGGACAGCTGCAGGACGACCGCACGCCCGTCCTCGGGGTGCGAGGTGCGCTTGACCAGACCGGTGTCGACGAGCGGGGCGACCTGCCTGGTCACTGTCGAGGAGTCGATGCCCATGCTGGCGGCCAGCGCCTTCACCCCCATCGGACCTTCCCGGTCCAGCCGGTTGAGCAGCAGGTAGGCCGCGCGGTCCATCGAGTTGCGCATCTGGCCGACGCCTCCCATCCGGGTCTGCTCGGCGCGACGGGCGAAGAGGGCCACCTGGTGCTGGAGGGCATCGAGGAAGCCGGGGTCGATATCAGAAGTCATGTCCTGAGAAAGGGGCATGGCCGGGGGCTCTCTTCGTGCGGTGGAAGGACAGTGGGGGACAGAGTACGCGGCCCGGAGCGGGCCCGTACCTGCGCTGCTTCAACCGTTGCGAACATGACGGCCGAGCCGTTGCCGGGCCGTCGGCTCCGGCGGCCGGGACGGCGCCGAGCTGCGAGACTTGGCGCCATGAGCTTCGGTACGTCACACCCCCTGCCGCCGCTGATCCTTGACGACGTCCTCGGAGCACAGAAGATGCTCTCCGGGGTGTCACGGACGACGCCGGTCGAGGGCAGCAGACATCTCTCGCGTCTCGTCGGGTCACCGGTCCGCTTCAAGTGCGAGAACCTCCAGCGGACCGGTTCGTTCAAGCTGCGCGGCGCCTATGTGCGGATCGCCGGGCTGACCCCCGAGGAGCGCGCGGCCGGGGTCGTCGCTGCCAGCGCGGGCAACCACGCGCAGGGCGTCGCGCTCGCCTCGTCGCTCCTGGGGGTGCGCTCCACGGTCTTCATGCCGATGGGCGCCCCGCTGCCGAAGGTCGCCGCGACCCGTGAGTACGGCGCCGTGGTCCGGCTGCAGGGGCAGGTCGTCGACGAGACCCTCGCCGCCGCCCAGGAGTACGCGCGGGAGACGGGCGCCGTCTTCATCCACCCCTTCGACCACGCCGACATCATCGCCGGGCAGGGCACGGTGGGCCTGGAGATCCTGGAGCAGTGCCCCGAGGTGCGGACGATCGTCGTCGGGATCGGCGGCGGGGGGCTGGCCGCGGGCATCGCGGTCGCGGTGAAGGCGCTGCGGGCCGATGTGAAGGTGATCGGCGTGCAGGCGGCGAACGCCGCCGCGTATCCGCCCTCGCTCGCCGAGGGGCGCCCGGTGTCGATCGACGCGATGGCGACGATGGCCGACGGCATCAAGGTGGGCCGCCCGGGGGACGTGCCGTTCGGGATCATCCGGGATCTGGTGGACGAGGTCCGTACGGTCTCCGAGGACGAGTTGTCCAGCGCGCTGCTGCTCTGCCTGGAGCGGGCCAAGATGGTCGTGGAGCCGGCCGGTGCCAGCCCGGTCGCCGCGCTGCTGAGCGACCCCGGGGCGTTCGAGGGGCCGGTGGTCGCGGTGCTGTCGGGCGGCAATGTGGACCCGCTGCTGATGCAGCGCATCCTCACGCACGGGATGGCGGCCGCGGGCCGCTTTTTGTCGCTGCGGCTCCGGCTGACCGACCGCCCCGGAGCGCTCGCGACGCTGCTGCGCGTGCTCTCGGTGGCCGACGCCAACGTGCTGGATGTGAGCCATGTGCGGACCGATCCGCGGCTCGGCCTGAGCGAGGTCGAGGTGGAGCTGCACCTGGAGACGAAGGGCCCCGAGCACTGCACCGAGGTCGGCGCCGCACTGCGGGAGTCGGGGTACACCGTCATCGGGTGAGGCCGACGGGAGCGGGTCGGCAGTGCGGGAGGCCCCCCACGGCGGGGGACCGCTGTGGGGGGCCTCCCGCACTGCCGGATCTGCCTGGTTCCACCGGAAAACGAGGAAACCTCTACTGAGACGCGATACATCGCGTTACTGTGTGGCGTGCGTCACCGCCGGAGGGGCGGTCTGGCTGCGTCAAATTTACGATGTGTCCGTAAAAGTGCCCAAAAACGCAACTTGGGGGAGCCCACATGCCTGGCGCCATTTACGCCGAGGGTCTGGTGAAGACCTTCGGCGACGTACGAGCACTGGACGGTGTGGATCTCGATGTGCCGGAAGGTACGGTCCTCGGCCTGCTCGGGCCCAACGGCGCCGGCAAGACGACGGCCGTCCGGGTCCTGACCACCCTGCTGCAGCCCGACAGCGGGCGGGCGGTCGTGGCGGGGACAGACGTACTCAAGCACCCCACGGAGGTGCGCAGGTCGATCGGTCTGTCCGGGCAGTTCGCCGCGGTCGACGAGTACCTCACCGGCCGGGAGAACCTCCAGATGGTCGGGCAGCTCTACCAGATGTCCGGACGCGACGCGAAGCGGCGTGCGGTCGAACTGCTCGACCGTTTCCACCTCGCTGACGCGGCCGACCGCCCCGCCAAGACGTACTCCGGCGGGATGCGCAGGCGGCTCGACCTCGCCGCCGCCCTCGTAGTGTCGCCGCCCGTGATGTTCATGGACGAACCGACCACCGGGCTCGACCCCCGGAACCGCCAGCAGCTCTGGGAGGTCATCCAGGACCTGGTGGCAGGCGGTACGACGCTGCTGCTCACCACGCAGTACCTCGAGGAGGCCGACCACCTGGCCCACGACATCTGCGTCATCGACCACGGCAAGGTCATCGCCCGCGGTACGTCGGACCAGCTCAAGGCGCGCACGGGCGGTGAGCGCGTCGAGGTCGTGGTCCACCGGCCCGGCCAGATCGGCCCCGCCCGCGAGGTGCTGGCCGCCCTGGGCAAGGGGGATGTCGCCGTCGCGGAGCACACCCGGAAACTGACCGTCCCGGTGGCGGGCGGCGCCAAGCTGCTCGCCGAGATCATCAGGGACCTGGACGGGCGAGGCGTCGAGATCGACGACATCGGGCTGCGCCGCCCCACGCTCGACGACGTGTTCCTCTCGCTCACCGGTCATGTGGCCGAGGCGGAGAACGGGACCGACCCCGGCCCCGGTGGCGGAGGCAGCACCCCCGCAGGCCGCACCCGCTCAGACCGCACCCCCGCGGGCAACGCAACCACGAGCGTCGAGGAGGCCGGCGAATGAGCGCCGTCACGGATGCCGCACCCAAGCCGCTCGCCCCGCGGCCGCGCGGCGGGATCATCCAGTCGGTCAACGACTCCCTGGTGATCGCGAAACGCAACCTGATCAGGATGACCCGTATCCCCGAGATCGTGGTCTTCGGCCTGGTCCAGCCGATCATGTTCGTGGTGCTCTTCAGCTACGTGTTCGGCGGGTCCCTGGTCGTCAACGGCTCGACCAGCGCGGTGGGTTACCGCAACTTCCTGATGGCCGGCATCTTCGCCCAGACCGTCACCTTCGCCACGGCCGGTGCCGGGGCGGGCATCGCCGACGACATGCACAAGGGCCTGATCGACCGGTTCCGCTCGCTGCCGATGGCCCGGGGTGCGGTGCTCACCGGACGTACGATCGCCGACCTGGTCCAGACGGCGCTCACCCTGGTGGTGCTGGCGATCGTGGCCGTGCTCGTCGGGTGGCGCACCCACGAGAACATCGGGAAGGTACTCGGCGGCTTCGGACTGCTGCTTCTGCTGGGGTACGCCTTTTCCTGGATCGGCGCGCTGATCGGCCTCTCGGTCCGCACACCGGAAGCGGCCACATCGGGCGGGCTCGTCTGGCTCTTCCCGGTGACTTTTGTCTCAAATGCGTTCGTGTCGACGGCCATGATGCCCGGCTGGCTGCAGCCGATCGCCGAGTGGAACCCCTTCAGCGCGACCGTCCAGGCCTGCCGGGTCCTCTTCGGCAACCCGGGCGTGTCGACGTCCGACGCCTGGCCCATGCAGCACCCGGTCTGGGCCTCGCTGATCTGGTCGCTGGTCATCTTCGCGGTCTTCCGCACCCTGGCGGTCCGCAAGTACCGCTCGGCAGCGGTCTGACCCGTACCGCCTGCGCGGTCGCGTACCGCCTGCACGACTGAGCCCCCGGCCGCGGTGCGCGGCCGGGGGCTCATGCGGTGCCCTGTATCCGGGTCAGTCCTGGATCAGCCCTGGATCAGCCCTGGAACGGCTCGGCCTTGAGGATCTTCACCGTGGCCGTCTTGCCGTTCGGCAGTTCGTACTCGGCGTTCTCGCCGACCTTCTTGCCGATCACGCCGGTGCCCAGTGGGGACTGGGGGGAGTACGTCTCGAAGTCCGAGCTCGCGTACTCGCGGGAGGCGAGCAGGAACGTCATCGTGTCGTCCTCGTCGCCGTCGAAGGCGATCGTCACGACCATGCCGGGAGCCGCTTCGCCGGAGTCCGCGGGGGCCTCACCGACCTTCGCGTGTTCGAGCAGCTGGGTCAGCTGGCGTACGCGCAGCTCCTGCTTGCCCTGCTCCTCCTTGGCCGCGTGGTACCCGCCGTTCTCGCGCAGGTCACCCTCCTCGCGGGCGGCCGCGATCTTGGTGACGATCTCCGAGCGTGCGGGACCCGACAGATACTCCAGCTCAGCCTTCAGCTGGTTGTACGCCTCCTGGGTCAGCCAGGTGACGTTTTCGCTGGTCTGGGTCACTGGTGCTCCTCGTAGGTACCGGAAATACAAAGCATCGCCCTACCCAGAAGGATGTGCCTCCAGGGGCGGGCGAAACCACGAGCCTAACAATTCAAGAGCCGAAGGGGGAGGACCGAAGCGTCGGGACTGGTCCGGAAGGGGCCCGCCGGGCGGGTCAGGAGGTGGTCTGGCAGCCGACGAGCTCGACGCTGGTGGCCCTGGACGTGGTCCGCACGGTGACGACCTGGTCGATCCGGGTCTTCTCCTGGTCGAACCTGGCGTCCTTGCGGCCGACCTCGTCACCGTCGGTGGCCCGCAGGCGCAGGGTGCAGGTCCCGTGGAGTCCGGCGTCCTTGCGGACCTCCAGATGGACGTCGACCGCGTGGTCCGACGCGATGCTCCAGGCGATGACCTCGCCGCTGACGGACTTGCCGCCGAGGGACTCGAAACCGAACCAGCCGACGACCCCGATCGCCACGGCGCCGAGCACGGCTCCGGTGATCTTCAGCTTGCGGTCCGCGCGCTGGTCCGCGGAGCGGCCGTAGCGGCCCTCGGGAAGCTGTTCGCCAACCGCCGTCATGATCGTTCCTCCAGTGCAGGGGATCCCGGAATTTTCCGACCCCTCAGTCGGTCACTATAGAAGCCGCCGATTGCGACGAATCACTGAGGATCCTGTCTTGACTGAGCAGCTTCGCCTGATGGCCGTCCACGCCCACCCCGACGACGAGTCGAGCAAGGGTGCGGCGACCATGGCCAAGTACGTGTCCGAGGGGGTGGACGTGCTGGTCGTGACCTGCACCGGAGGCGAGCGCGGCTCCATCCTCAATCCCAAACTCCAGGGCGACGCCTACATCGAGGAGAACATTCACGAAGTCCGTAAGAAGGAGATGGACGAGGCCCGCGAGATCCTGGGCGTCGACCAGGCCTGGCTGGGTTTCGTCGACTCGGGCCTGCCCGAGGGCGACCCGCTGCCCCCGCTGCCCGAGGGCTGCTTCGCGCTGGAGGACGTCGACGTGGCCGCGGGGCGGCTGGTGAGGCTGATCCGGGAATTCCGGCCGCAGGTCATCACCACGTACGACGAGAACGGCGGATACCCGCACCCCGACCACATCATGACCCACCAGGTCTCGATGGCGGCGTTCGAAGCGGCCGCGGACACCGAGAAGTACCCCGAGGCCGAGTTCGGCCCTGCCTTCCAGCCGCAGAAGCTCTACTACAACCAGGGCTTCAACAAGCCGCGCACCGTGGCGCTGCACGAGGCGCTGCTGGCGCGCGGCCTTGAGTCGCCGTACGCGGAGTGGCTGGAGCGCTGGAAGCAGTTCGAGCGCGCCGAACGCACTCTGACCACGCACATTCCGTGCGCGGACTTCTTCGAGATCCGGGACAAGGCGCTCATCGCGCACGCCACGCAGATCGACCCCGACGGCGGCTGGTTCCACGTCCCGATGGAGATCCAGCGGGAGGTCTGGCCGACCGAGGAGTACGAGCTCGCGAAGTCCCTCGTGCCGACATCCCTCCCCGAGGACGACCTCTTTGCGGGCATCCGGGACAATGCCTAGTTATGAGCGCTAGCCAGGCATTGACGCACCTCGTCCCTCTGGCCGAGGTCGACGACAACAAGGTGACTCCCGGGCTTCTCGGCTTCCTCGTCTTCGCGGCCCTGGCCGTGGGGGTGTGGCTGCTGATGAAGTCGATGAGCCGGCACATGGGCCGGGTGGCCTTCAAGGAGGCCCCGGAGCAGGAGCCGGTGACACCGGCCGGGAGCGAGAGCAAGCAGAAGCAGGGCTGAGGGGCTGGGGCTTCCGGGCCCGGCCCCGCGTACGGCCGAGCCTGTACGGCCCGAGCGGGTAAGGCCCCAGTGCGTACGGCCCGAGTGCGTACGGCTCCTGCCGTACGCACTCGGGCCTGTCGCGATGCCCGCAGGCTACGGCCGTGCCGCCGTCACCGGTACGCCCATGATCTCGCGGGCGTCCCGGCCCGGCACCATGCCGAGCAGCCAGGCCTGCCAGCCGTCGTCCAGCGACACCTCGCGCTCCAGGATCAGGGCGTACGCCTCCGCGCACTCGGTGAGACCGGGGTCGCGGGCCGGGTGCTCCGCCCGGATCAGCCGGGACAGCTCCTCCGCCGCAACCGCGGTGCCCACCTCCGAGCCGCCCGGCGACGCGTACGGCAGCAGTGTGCAGCGCAGGAAGCGGGCCCAGTCGCCGCCCCTCCCGTCGTCGTACGTCGCGAAGAGCGCCGCCGCCTCGTCGCAGAGCTGGAGCGCCTGGGCCGCGCGGTCGTTGCCCGCGTCGATCAGGGCCAGTTCCAGACAGGTCCACGCCTCGCCGTGTGCCACACCGATACGGTGGAAGTCGGTCCGCGCGTCGGCCAGCAGCTGGCGGGCGAAACCGCTGTTGCGGAGGTTGCCCGTCTGCGCCGCGCGCTGGTCGCGGGTGACCCGCCCCGAGTGGTGGCGGGCGCAGGCCAGCCCGTACACGTCGCGCATCCGCGAGAACATCGTCCGGGCCCGCTCCAGCTCCCGTACCGCCTGGTCGCGGTCGCCGCGCTCCTCCAGGGCCTGCCCCAGGTAGTAGAGCGTCCAGGCCTCGCCCCGGGCGTCCTCGTTGTCCCGGTGGCGGGAGAGCGCCTGGCGCAGCTGGTCCACCGCGACCGGCGCGTCACCGTCGACCAGCCTGGCCCGGGCCAGCTGGGTCATCGCCCAGGCCTCGCCCCGCCCGTCCCTGGTCTGCCCGTACGCGTCGAGCGCCGTCCGCAGCTCCTCGTCCGCCCGCGCCACGTCGCCCAGGCGCAGACAGAGCTGGCCCAGCTGGAAGTGCGTCCACGCCTCGCCGTGCAGCGAGTCGCTCTCCTGGTGCAGGGTGAGCGCCGTCGAGAGCAGCGTCAGCGCCTCCGGCAGATTCCCCAGATCGCGCTCAACCGCCGCCAGCGCGTGCAGCGACCAGGCGCGGTCCGCAGCCAGCTCCGGCCCGGCCTGGAGCGTGATCGCCTCCCGCAGCCGTGCCGCCGCCTCCGTCAGATTGCCCTGGTGGTGCAGGGTGATGCCGAGCGAGCAGAGCGCCAGCGCCTCGCCCGCACCGTGCTGCGCCTCGTGGTAGAGGTTGACGACCGAGGTCAGGGTCGTACGGGCCTTGTCCAGCTCGCCGAGCTGGCGGGCCGCGATCCCCGTACGCCACTGCACCGACCTGGCGAGCAGCCCCTGCCCGACGGCCTGCGTCAGCTCGCTGATCTCACCCAGCCGGTAGAGGTCGCCCCGCAGCAGGCAGTAGTCGCAGAGGGCGCCCAGCAGATGCAGCACCACGTCCTGGCCGACGCCCTCCGCCTGGCGCAGCGCGGAGGTGATGAAGCTCGACTCCTCGTCCAGCCAGCGCAGCGCCGCGTCCAGCGAGGTGAAGCCGTGCGGCCCGAACTGGCCTGCCCGGGTGGAGAGTTTGCCGTCCACCAGCCGGATCACCGCGTCCGCGAGCTCGGCGTAGCTCTGGATCAGCCGCTCCTGCGCCGCCGTGCGCTCCTGCGGCTGCTCCTCGTCATCGAGCCGGGCCTGCGCGAAGGCGCGCACCGTGTCGTGCAGCCGGTAGCGGCTGCCGCGCACATGGTCGATCAGGCCGGCCCTGGACAGCAGGGTCAGCAGCCGCCGCGCCTCCTGGTCGTCGGTGTCCAGCAGCGCGGCGGCGGCCGCCGCGCCCAGACTGGCGCGCCCGGCCAGCGCGAGCCGGCGCAGCAACCGCCGCCCCTGCTCGGGCTGGTCGCTGTAGCGCAGCGCCAGTGCCCGCCCGACCGGGTCGAGCTGCCGGTACGTACCGAGGTGCGCGGCGAGTTCGCGCGTCGACCGCAGGCCGAGCGAGGAGCCCGCCACCCGCAGAGCCAGCGGCAGACTGCCGCACAACTCCGCGACCAGACCGGTCGATTCGGCATCGTACGGGCTCTCCGGCTCCTCCGCGGTCTCCCGCAGCAGCTCCTCCGCACCCGCCGCGTCCAGCGCCTCCACCGGCAGCTGGTGCACCCAGGCCCGGATGTCACCGGGCAGTTCGAGCGGGACACCCGACGTCACCAGGACCAGGCTGTCCGAGCGCTCCGGCACCAGGGCGCGCACCTGGGCCGGGTCCGACGCGTCGTCCAGTACGACGGTGACCGCCAGCTCGGTCAGATGCTGGTGGTACAGCTCGCTCAGCCGCTTCAACTGCTGCTCCGGCGAGGAGCGTTCACGGAAGAGCAGCTGCTCGCGCGGGGCGCCGAGCCCGTTCAGCAGATGGAGCAGTGCGTCCCTGGTCGAGAGGGGCGCCTCGTCCCGGGTCGCGCCGCGCAGGTCGACCACGCAGGCCCCGCGGAACTGGTCCTTGAGCTGGTGCGCCGCGCGGACGGCGAGGGTGGTGCGCCCCGAGCCCGGGGCACCGTGCAGCACCACGACCGTCGGCCGGGTCTCGGTGGAGGCCCGGGCGGCGTGTACCCACTGGGCGATCTGCGCCATCTCCGTCCGGCGTCCCGCGAACGGCCCGTCAGCCACGGGCAGATGGCTGAACGACTGGTCGAGCGTGGACCGCCTGCGCGCCGCCGCGCTCTTGTCGGTGCCGCGCAACTGCGGCGGCACCGTGCTCTTGGGCTTCTTCTGGTTCTGGGGCACGGCGAGCATCCGCTGCTGGTCCAGGTACGGGCGGATGCCCCGTACCTCCAGCGCGGTCAGCCATTCGAGCCGCAGCTGCTCGGTCCCGCCGGGCTGCCCCTGGGCGCCGGCTCTGCGGTGGGCCGCGGGAAAGTGCGCGGCGGTCACCCTGGCGACGGTGGCGGCGGCCCCGGCGACGGCGACGACCACGCCCGAGCCGACCGCGGTCCCGCCGCCGGTGCCGAGGGCGAGGTCAGCGCCGCACGCGGCGATGGCGGCAACCACGGTGACCAGCACGGGCGTTGCCAGGGACGCGCGGTTGAAGTCCGCGGACAGTGGGTGCTGTTCGGCCTGCGCCGCGTCGAGTGCGCGGGTGTACGCGGCGTACTCGTCGGATGCGCTCTTGGCCAGCGAATCGAGCGCACCGCGCCCCCGCGCCAGCAGCGTCCCCGCGTCGGCCCGGCCACCCGCCCGCCGCACCTCCTCCTCCACGGCGCGCGCCAACAGCCGCTCCGCTTCCGCCCGATGGCCGTCCCGCATGTGCATTCCCCCTCCGGGATACTCCGTTCGGAATGCAAGTCTCCTTCGCGGGAGGCCCGAACGCGAGGAAACCGGGCCGCGGTCCGGGAAACGGCACCGGTTCCGCACGGCACCGACGTGTGCGGTCAGCGCCGGGGCCGCGCAGCCAGTGGGTGACGATCCCGATGAAGGCCCCGGCCGCGCAGTGGGCGCGCACTTCGACGGCCGGTGTGTCGGGTGCGCCGACGCCTGCCCCGGCCAGCTGTAGGCCGACCTGCTGGGCGATCAGGTGGTGCAGCCGGTTGATGAAGCGAGCCGAACCGCACGGACCGAGCATCCGGCGGTACAGCTCGGTGCGCCTCGACGTGGTGGAAGATCTCGACGAAGGCCCCGGGCATCTCCCGGAGCAGCGCGGGTCCGTACCAGCCCGTGCTGGGCTCCCCGTCCCGGTCGATCAGCAGGCCGTACTCGATCGCGCGGAGCACCGCCAGGGTGCGGTTGGGGCAGTTCAGCTTGGCCAGGACGTCGCCGACCAGCCGTCTGACGCCGTGCTCGCCGCCGCGGAGATGCGGATCGACGCCAGCCACCGGCTCGGCGACCACGCAGGCACCCTCGCCGAGCTCCGCGCGCTGCGCGACACCCAACCCGCTGCGCGAGGGCCTCTGGGAGAAGGAGATGACCGCTCTCCTGGAGTGCGGCCGGCGCGCCGACGCCCTCGACGTGTACCAGCGTGCCCGCCGCACACTCCAGGAGGAACTCGGTCTGGAGCCCGGCAGCACCCTGCGCAATCTCCAGCAGCTCATCCTCACCGACGGCACAGCCGCAGCCCACCCCCGCTCAGCCCACAGCCGGAAGCCGATCATGGCGCGTTCACGTCGATGGGCGGGCGACGGGCGCCGCTGGAATCAGCTCCGTCCCAGCATCTCCGCGTTGAGAACGGTACCGCCGAGGCTCCAGCCGCCATCGGCGACTTCCTCAAGGATCACGAGCGTGTTCGCCCGGGCGCGCTCACCGTAGACATCGACGAATGCGTCGGTAACGGCGTCCTGCAGCTTCTTCTTGGAACCGTCCGTCAGAGTGTCGGCCGGAACCTTGATATTGGCGAAGGGCATGAGATTTCCTTTCGTTACGTGGAATGCCAGTGGAATCCACAGGACCACCATTCAGCGTTCTGGCCGGTTATGACAGGGGACGTCATCCCCTGGATCCGCAGCCCGTTTCTCCTGCACACTCACGTCATGGGTTCTCTGAAATACGCGGAGCTCGGCGCGTTTCTCCGCTCCCGGCGTGAGCGGATCCGTCCCGAGGACGTGGGCCTCGTGGCCGGGCCGCGACGGCGCGTGCCGGGGTTGCGCCGGGACGAGGTGGCTCAGCTCGCGGGCGCATCGGTCGACTACTACAACGAGATCGAACGGGGCGCGGGGTCGCAGCCCTCGGAGCAGATGCTCGCCGCGATCTCCAGGGCGCTCCGGCTGACCCACGACGAGCGCGACTACTGCTACCGCCTCGCCGGCCGCCCGGTCCCGGCCGGGCACGGGCCGGCATCGCACGTCCATCCCGGCATGATGGACCTGCTCACCCGGTTGACCTCGGTCCCGGGGCAGGTCATCACCGATCTGCACGTCACTCTCGTGCAGAATCCCCTCGCTGTCGCGCTGCTCGGTGACCAGTCAGGGTTCCGGGGAAAGAGCGCGAGCTTCGTCTACCGCTGGTTCACGGACGCCGACGCGCGCCGGATCTATCCCGAGGAGGATCACGAGACGCAGTCCCGCACGTTCGTAGCCGATCTGCGTGCTGCCGCGGCGCGCCGTGACGCGAAGGACCCTGGGGCCCGGACCTTGATCGCGGACCTCGTCTCCCGCTCGCCCGAGTTCGCCGAGCTCTGGGCCGAGCATGACGTCGCCTTCCGCCGGTCCGACCGTAAGCGCATCAACCATTCCGCGTTCGGCCTGCTCGACGTCAACTGCCTCAACCTGTTCAGCGAGGACGGCCGGCAACGTCTGCTCTGGTTCACTCCCGCCCTCGGCACGGACAGCGCCGGCAAGCTGGACCTCCTCGCCGTCGTCGGGACGCAGGGGTTCATTGGAGGCGGCTTCCCCGGCCTGCCGTGAGGAGTCGGCCGTCATGAGGAATCGGCCGTCATGAGGGACCGGCCTGTCATGAGGAGCAGGAGGAGACAGCACTGTCAGATGGTTCCGCAGGGACGGTCGCTGGTCGCTGTGAGAGGCTGACCGTATGAACCGGCTGGCTGGTGTGACCTCGCCTTATCTGCTTCAGCATGCTGACAATCCGGTCGACTGGTGGCCCTGGACGCCGGAGGCCTTCGAGGAGGCCCGGCGGCGGGATGTCCCCGTCTTCCTGAGTGTGGGGTACAGCGCCTGCCACTGGTGTCACGTCATGGCGCACGAGTCCTTCGAGGACGGTGAGACCGCCGCGTACCTGAACGAGCACTTCGTGTCCGTCAAGGTGGACCGCGAGGAGCGGCCCGATGTGGACGCCGTCTACATGGAGGCCGTCCAGGCCGCCACCGGGCAGGGTGGCTGGCCCATGTCCGTGTTCATGACGCCGGACGGGGAGCCCTTCTACTTCGGTACCTACTTCCCGCCCGAGTCCCGCCATGGAATGCCGTCCTTCCGGCAGGTGCTCGAAGGCGTCACAGCTGCCTGGACCGACCGGCGCGGCGAGGTGAACGGGGTCGCCGCCAAGGTGGTGGAGGATCTGGCGGGCCGCTCCCTCACTCAGACGGCGGGCGGCCCGCCCGGCGCGGACGACCTCGCGCGGGCGCTGCTCGCGCTGACCCGCGAATACGACGCCGGCAACGCCGGGTTCGGCGGCGCGCCCAAGTTCCCGCCGTCCATGGCCGTCGAGTTCCTGCTGCGCCACCACGCACGTACCGGTTCCGACGGCGCCCTCCAGATGGCCGCCGACACCTGCGAAGCCATGGCACGCGGCGGGATGTACGACCAACTCGGCGGCGGGTTCGCGCGGTACTCCGTGGACCGGGAGTGGAAAGTGCCCCATTTCGAAAAAATGCTCTATGACAATGCCCTGCTCTGCCGCGTGTACGCACACCTCTGGCGGACCACCGGATCGGATCTGGCACGCCGAGTGGCCCTGGAGACCGCCGACTTCATCGCCAACGAACTGCGTACCCCTGAGGGCGGGTTCGCCTCCGCGCTGGACGCCGACAGTGAGGACGCGGACGGCCGGCATGTCGAGGGTGCCTACTACGTCTGGACACCGGCCCAGCTGCGTGAGGCGCTGGGCGAGCAGGACGGTGAGCGGGCCGCGGTGCTGTACGGGGTCACCGATGAGGGGACGTTCGAGGAGGGTGCGTCCGTCCTCCAGCTGCCGGGCGACGACGTCCCCGCCGAGCTGCGCGAACGGCTGCTCGCCGCGCGGAGTCTGCGCCCCCGGCCCGGCCGGGACGACAAGGTCGTCGCGGCGTGGAACGGCCTGGCCGTCGCGGCCCTCGCCGAGACCGGCGCCTACTTCGACCGTCCCGACCTGGTCGAGCGCGCCACCGAGGCCGCCGATCTGCTGGTGCGGCTGCACATGGGCGTCGGCGCCCGGCTCTCCCGTACGTCCAGGGACGGCCGGGCCGGTGCCAACTCCGGTGTCCTGGAGGACTACGCCGATGTCGCCGAGGGGTTCCTCGCGCTGGCCGGGGTCACCGGGGAAGGGGTCTGGCTGGAGTTCGCGGGATTCCTGCTCGATCTCGTACTCGACCAGTTCACCGGTGCGGAAGGCACCCTCTACGACACCGCGCACGACGCCGAGCCGCTGATCCGCCGCCCCCAGGACCCGACCGACAGTGCGACCCCGTCGGGCTGGACCGCCGCCGCCGGAGCACTGCTCTCGTACGCCGCGCACACCGGCTCCGAGGCCCATCGCACCGCCGCCGAACGGGCGCTCGGTGTGGTGAAGGCGCTCGGCCCGCGGGCGCCGCGCTTCATCGGCTGGGGGCTGGCGGTGGCGGAAGCCGCCCTCGACGGGCCGCGCGAGGTGGCGGTCGTGGGGCCCGCCGGTGACGCCGGTACGTCGGCCCTGCACCGCACCGCCCTGCTGGCCACCGCCCCGGGCGCGGTGGTCGCCGCGGGGGAGAGCGGCAGCGACGAGTTCCCGCTCCTCGTGGACCGGCCGCTGATCGACGGGCGCGCCGCCGCGTACGTCTGCCGGAACTTCACCTGCAGCGCGCCGACGCCCGATCCGGCCGTGCTGGCCGGGCAGTTGGGCGGGCAGCAACAGGGCGCGTAGTGACAACTGTGGCCGGGGCCCGTCTCCTTCGCTCCGAAGGGGGCAGGTCCCGGCCACTGGTGTGTGCGGTGGGGCCGTCAGTAGGCGACCAGCGAGATCGCCACGTACTGCGTGATGAACGCGGCCAGCGTCAGCGAGTGGAACACCTCGTGGAAACCGAACCAGCGCGGTGACGGGTCCGGGCGCTTGAGCGCGTAGATCACGCCGCCCGCGCTGTAGAGCAGCCCGCCGACGATGACGCAGACGAGGACGGCCACCCCGCCCGCCCGCATGAAGTCGGGCAGGAAGAAGACCGCGGCCCACCCCATCGCGATGTAGCAGGGCGTGTACAGCCAGCGCGGCGCACCGACCCAGAAGACCCGGAACGCTATTCCGGCGAGCGCCGCGCCCCAGACCGCCCAGAGCAGCGGCGCGGCCGTCGACCCGGGCAGCAGGAGCAGCGTCAGCGGTGTGTAGGTGCCCGCGATGATCAGGAAGATGTTCGCGTGGTCGAGCCTGCGCAGGATGGCCTCGCCGGTGCGGCCCCAGGTGCCGCGGTGGTACACGGCGCTCACCCCGAAGAGCATGCAGGCGGTGAGGATGTAGATCGCGCAGGCGACGCGGGCGCGGGTGGAGTCGGCGAGGGCCACGAGCACGAGCCCCGCGACGATCACCGCAGGGAACATCCCGGCATGGAGCCAGCCGCGCAGCAGCGGTTTCACCGGCTGGAGGCTCTCCGGGGTGAGCGCGGACGCTTCTGGGGCGGCGGGAGTCATATGGCGATGCTACCTACGTACCCGTAGGTTCCCGGGTTCGCGGTAGGCCGGGCTCGTGATGGCGGGGATGGCGGGGACGGTCAGGGCAGCGGGGGACGGCGGGATCGGCGCGGGCGGTGTCGAGAGTGGCGACGCTCACGTGAGAGACCCTCTGGACAGATGGGCGGATTGCGCGGATCATCAGATGAGTGCGAGCGGCACCGGATGAGCGGCTACGAAGCATCCGGGCCGTAGCCCCCAAGGGGCGAACAACCCTCAACCCCATCAAATACGTGCATTGGAGCAATCGTGGCGCGCGACATCGCGGCTCCCCCTGTCCTTCCGACCCAGCACCAGGAACTGATCTCGTGGGTGAACGAGATCGCCGAGCTGACGCAACCGGACAGTGTGGTCTGGTGTGACGGATCCGAAGCCGAGTACGAGCGCCTGTGCGGCGAGCTCGTGGCCAAGGGGACGTTCAAGAAACTCGACCCGATCAAGCGCCCGAACTCCTACTACGCCGCATCCGACCCGTCGGACGTGGCGCGCGTCGAGGACCGTACGTTCATCTGCTCCGCCAAGGAGGAGGACGCCGGCCCGACGAACCGCTGGAAGGCTCCCGCGGAGATGCGTGAGATCTTCTCCGGCTCGGGCGGCCAGGGCGGTGTGTTCCGCGGCTCGATGCGCGGCCGCACCATGTACGTCGTGCCGTTCTGCATGGGCCCGGTGGGCTCGCCGCTCTCCGCGATCGGTGTGGAGATCACCGACTCCGCGTACGTCGCCGTCTCGATGCGCACGATGACGCGCATGGGCCAGGACGTCCTGGACGAGCTCGGCTCCGACGGCTTCTTCGTGAAGGCCGTCCACACCCTGGGCGCCCCGCTCGCCGACGGCGAGGCCGACGTGCCGTGGCCGTGCAACTCCACCAAGTACATCTCGCACTTCCCCGAGGACCGGGAGATCTGGTCGTACGGCTCCGGGTACGGCGGCAACGCCCTGCTCGGCAAGAAGTGCTACGCGCTGCGCATCGCGTCCGTGATGGCGCGGGACGAGGGCTGGCTGGCCGAGCACATGCTCGTACTGAAGCTGACCCCGCCGCGCGGTGAGTCGAAGTACGTTGCCGCTGCGTTCCCTTCGGCCTGCGGCAAGACGAACCTGGCCATGCTGGAGCCGACGATCTCCGGCTGGACCGTGGAGACCATCGGCGACGACATCGCCTGGATGCGCTTCGGCGAGGACGGCCAGCTGTACGCGATCAACCCGGAGGCCGGTTTCTTCGGAGTCGCGCCCGGCACGGGTGAGCGGACCAACGCCAACGCCATGAAGACGCTGTGGGGCAACTCCGTCTTCACCAACGTCGCGCTCACCGACGACGGCGACGTCTGGTGGGAGGGCATGACCGAGGAGACGCCCGCGCACCTCACGGACTGGAAGGGCAACGACTGGACGCCCGAGTCCGGCACCCCCGCCGCCCACCCCAACGCCCGTTTCACCACCCCGGCCGGGCAGTGCCCGATCATCGCGCCCGAGTGGGAGGACCCGAAGGGTGTGCCGATCTCGGCGATCCTCTTCGGTGGCCGCCGCGCTTCGGCGGTTCCGCTGGTCACCGAGTCCTTCGACTGGAACCACGGCGTCTTCCTCGGTGCGAACGTCGCGTCCGAGAAGACGGCCGCCGCCGAGGGCAAGGTCGGCGAGCTGCGCCGCGACCCGTTCGCCATGCTCCCGTTCTGCGGCTACAACATGGGCGACTACATGGGTCACTGGGTCAAGGTCGGTGCTGACAAGGACCCGGCGAAGCTTCCGAAGATCTACTACGTCAACTGGTTCCGCAAGAACGAAGCGGGCAAGTTCGTCTGGCCCGGGTTCGGCGAGAACAGCCGCGTCCTGAAGTGGATCGTCGAGCGTCTGGAGGGCAAGGGCGAGGGCGTCGAGACCCCCATCGGTGTCCTGCCGGCCAAGGGTGCGCTCGACACCAAGGGCCTGGACGTCTCGGAAGCCGACATGGACTTCCTGCTCACGGTGGACAAGGACGTCTGGCGCGAGGAGGCGGCGCTGATCCCCGAGCACCTCAACACGTTCGGCGACCACGCGCCGAAGGAGCTGTGGGACGAGTACCGGTCGCTGGTGAAGCGCCTGGGCTGAGCCCGGCGGGCTCCGTCCGGAGCCCTGCTTGAGCCGCGCGGCGGGTCCACCCGACATCCGCCCTGACCTGTGGGGTCATCCCAGGCCCGCCGCGTACGGCCCGGCCCCCGAAGCCAGTCCTGGCTTCGGGGGCCGGGCCATTTTGCCGGGCGAGGAGCGGGGTGGGTTGGTGGCGCCCGGTCCGCGCGCCTCCGCGGCCCGCGAACCGGGGCCGGTCAGTGGGCGCCGGCGAGGTGCCGTGCCGCCAGGTGGGCGTCCATCCGCTCCGCCGAGAGGATCGCCACCGCGGTGTCCGCGCGGGATGCCGCCACCAGAAGGGCGCGGCCGGCCAGGTGGTGGGCCCGTGCGTGCAGGTCGGCGGGGGAGGCGTTGCTGAGGCCTGCGTGCCGGACCGGCGGGGCGCCGCGCAACCTGGCCACCTGCTCCGCGATGCGGTCGCCCTCGGCCGCCAGGCCCAGTTCGTCCGTCACCGCGAGGAGTGCGGCCAGATGGCCCGCGAGCTGGATGTCCAGCTCCTCGTCGCGGCTGCGGCGGGGATAGCCGGCGGCTGCGGACCCCTCGGCCACCGTGTGGACCGACTTGGTGCGGATCGGTTCGTACATGGGATGGCCTCCTCCTCGCGGGCAGGACTCCATCCTAGCGTCCTATATTAGATTCTGTCTAAAGTTGAGCCAGGTCGCGAAGTGCTGACGGAGTGCCCCCTCCCGTGAACCCTGGCCGATCCGGCCTCGGTCCGGCCTCGGATCGCCCCCGGAGGGTGCCGGCTACCGCTGCGAGTAGCCGTCCAGGAAGGTCCCGATCCGCGTCACCGCGTCCTCCAGCTCCTTCGCCGTGGGCAGCGTCACAATGCGGAAGTGGTCCGGCTCCGGCCAGTTGAACCCCGTGCCGTGCACCACCATGATCTTCTCGGCGCGCAGCAGGTCGAGCACCATCTGCCGGTCGTCCTTCACCTTGTAGACCTTCGGGTCCAGACGCGGGAAGAGATACAGCGCCCCCTTGGGCTTGACGCAGGTCACCCCGGGGATCTGCGTCAGCAGCTCGTACGCGGTGTCGCGCTGCTCCAGGATGCGCCCGCCCGGCAGCACCAGATCCTCGATCGACTGCCGGCCGCCGAGCGCCGTGGCCACCGCGTGCTGGGACGGCATGTTGGCGCAGAGCCGCATGTTCGCCAGGATCGTCAGGCCCTCGATGTACGAGGAGGCGTGCGCCTTCGGCCCGCACACCGCCATCCAGCCGGAGCGGAACCCGGCCACCCGGTAGTTCTTGGAGAGACCGTTGAAGGTCAGGACCATCAGGTCGGGGGCGATGGCCGCCGTCGGTGTGTGCGTGGCGCCGTCGTAGAGGATCCGGTCGTAGATCTCGTCCGAGCAGATGGTCAGGGAGTGACGGCGGGCGATGTCGGCGATGCCCCGCAGCAGCTCGTCGTCGTAGACCGCGCCCGTCGGGTTGTTCGGGTTGATGATCACGATCGCCTTGGTGCGGTCGGTGACCTTCCGCTCGATGTCGGCGAGGTCCGGCATCCAGTCCGCCTGCTCGTCGCAGCGGTAGTGCACGGCCGTGCCGCCCGCCAGCGAGACCGACGCGGTCCACAGCGGATAGTCCGGGGCCGGTACGAGCACCTCGTCGCCGTCGTCGAGCAGCGCCTGCATCGACATCTGGATCAGCTCGGAGACGCCGTTGCCGAGGTAGATGTCCTCGACGCCCAGCTCGATGCCCTTGGTCTGGTAGTGCTGCATCACCGCGCGGCGGGCGGACAGCAGCCCCTTGGCGTCGCCGTAGCCGTGCGCGTCGCCGAGGTTGCGGAGCATGTCCTCCAGGATTTCCGGCGGGCACTCGAAACCGAAGGCGGCCGGGTTGCCGGTGTTGAGTTTGAGGATGCGGTGACCTGCTGCCTCCAGCCGCATTGCCTCGTCGAGAACCGGACCCCGGATCTCGTAACAGACGTTGGCGAGCTTCGTTGACTGGATCACCTGCATGTCCGCAACCTTACGGTGACATATCGGCGACGGCCTGGTGTTTTCCCCCACAGGGGGGAGCTGCACGGAAGCGGCCCGTCCTGCCGGGGGTGCAGGACGGGCCGCGGTCCGGTGGGGCCTCCCGGCCCGGACGGTGGTGGCCGCTCAGGGCCGGCCGGGTGTACGGCGGACCGAGCGCCCCGCGAGCACGTCCGTGCGGCGGCCGTCCTCGATCACGAAGCGGCCGTCGATCAGGACATGCGGGATACCGGTCGGCAGGGCGCGCGGGGCCTCGAACGTGGAGCCCGCCGCGACCGTCTTCGGGTCGAAGAGGACCAGGTCGGCGCGGTAGCCCTCGCGGACCAGACCGCGGTCGGGCAGGCGCAGCCGGGCCGCCGGGCGTGAGGTGAGGTGCGCCACGCACTCCTCCAGGGACAGCACGCCCAGCTCCCGCACGTACCGGCCCAGGTACTGCGGGAAGGTGCCGTACGCGCGCGGGTGCGGCTTGTCGCCCTGGAGGATCCCGTCGCTGCCGCCGGTGTGCACTCGGTGGCCCATGATCAGCCGGACGTTCTCCTCGTGGCCGACGTGCTGGAGGATCGTCGAACCGAGCCGGTCCTCGATCAGCAGCCGCCGCGCGGTCACCCACGGCTCCTCGCCGCGCTCGTGCGCACTGGCCGCGACGGTCCGCCCGACATAGCCGCTCAGCGCGGGGTCGGACACCCCGGAGATCTCGATGGCGTCCCACTCGATGGGCACCCCGTGGCAGCCGTCGGCGCCCTCGACCTCCATGACCTGGCGGATCTTCCGGGCCGTCTCCTCGTCCCTGAGCCGCCCCATGATCGCGTCGGGGCCGCCCTCGCTCGCCCAGCTGGGGAGCATGGCGACGAGCGTCGTGCAGCCCGGGGTGTACGGGTAGGTGTCGAGGGAGATGTCAGCGCCGTCCTCCAGCGCCTGGTCCAGCAGGGCGAGCAGCTCGGGTGCCTTCCCCTTGTTCACGCCGAAGTTCATGGTGGCGTGGGCGAGGTGGAGCGCGCAGCCCGCGGCCCGGGTGAGGCCGACCATCTCCTGGTACGCCTGGAGCGCGCCGGTGCCGTAACTGCGGTGGTGCGGGCAGTAGTAGCCGCCGTAGGAGGCCACCACCCGGCAGAGTTCGGTGAGTTCGGCGTCGTCCGCGTACATGCCCGGCGTGTAGGTGAGCCCCGACGACATGCCGACGGCGCCCTGCTCCATGCCCTCGGCCACCAGCTGCTTCATCCGCTCGGTCTCGGCCGGGGTGGCGGGCCGGTCGTCCCAGCCCATCGCGTACATCCGCAGGGTGCCCTGCGGGATCAGATACGCCGCGTTCACCGCGATGCCCCGGTCGAGCCGGTCCAGATAGCCGCCGACGGTGTGCCAGTCGAAGTCGATGTCCGAACCGTCGCCGTTCCACCCGGTGATGGCCCGGCGGACCTCGGCGCGGGTGCGGTCGTCGACCGGTGCGTACGACAGGCCGTCCTGGCCGAGTACTTCCAGCGTCACGCCCTGCGCGGCCTTCGCCTCGTGGCCGGGGTCGCGCAGCAGAGCCAGGTCGGAGTGGGCGTGCATGTCGATGAAGCCGGGCGACAGGGCGAGCCCGTGCGCGTCGACCACCCTTGGCGCACTGGGCCGTTGGCCGGAGCCCTCGCGGACGATGGATGTGATGCGGCCGCCGTCTACGGCTACGTCGGCGCGGTACGAGGCGCCGCCGGTTCCGTCCACGACCCGGACGTCGCGGATGACGAGATCCATGACTCTTGCTCCCTTGCCCTGTGCTGCCTTGCCCTGCGCTGCCTGATTTCCCCCCGCGGTCCGCTCAGAAGTACGTACGGATGTAGTCCGTGACCGTGCCGTCCGCCTCAACGAGCGGGATCAGCTGCCACTTGTCGAAGGAGGTGCAGGGGTGCGAGAGCCCGAGCCCCACCCAGTCGCCGACCTCAAGGCGCGCCTCACCGGTGGTGCGCAGCCAGCCGTGCTGGTCGGAGAGGCCGGTGAGGGTGATACCGGTGGCGGGGCGTACCTCGCCGGTGCGCGCGTCGCGGACGGCCTGCGCCTGCGGCAGGTCGAGGTCGTACGCCGCGTCCCGCTTGCCCGCGTTGACGAACGCCTGCTCCCCGGTGGGTCGTGAGACGACCTGCGCCCAGAGCCGGAAGGCGGGCTGGAGCGCGCCCTCGGACGGCACCCGGTTGAAGGGCGTCAGATGCTTGTAGTGGCCGTCGTCGTGCGAGACGTACGCGCCGGAGCGCAGCAGCTTCAGTACGGGGACGGAGAGCGCGGGGACCTCGGCGAAGACGTCCGCCACCGCGTCGAACCAGGCGCTGCCGCCCGCGCTCAGCACGATCTCGTCCAGGCCCGCGAAGCGTCCCGCCCGGTCGAAGTCGGCTGCCAGCGCGACCAGTTCGCGCAGCCAGGCGCACACCCCCTCGCCGTCGGCGTCGGGCACCTCGCCCTCGTAACCGGCGACGCCCACCAGCCGCAGGGTGTCCGTCGCGGCCACCGCGTCGGCGACGGCCGCGCACCCGGCCGGGGTCCGTACGCCGGTCCGCGCACCGTCGCCCGCGCCCAGCTCCACCACCACGTCGAGCGGGCGGGTGGAGCCGCGCAGCGCCTCGTCCATCAGCTCGACCCCGCGTACCGAGTCGACGTAGCAGATGAAGCGGAAGGAGGGGTCGGCGGCCAGTTCGGCGGCGATCCAGCGCAGCGCGGGGGCGTCCACGATCTCGTTGGCCACGAAGATCCGCGCCACCCCGAAGGCGCGGGCGACCCGTACCTGGTGCGGGACGGCGAGGGTGATGCCCCACGCGCCGTGCTCGGCCTGCCGGTCGAAGAGCTGCGGGGCCATCGACGTCTTGCCGTGCGGGGCGAAGGCGAGGCCGTGCCGTGTGGAGTACGTCTCCATGAGGGCGAGGTTGTGCTCGACCGACTCTGCCGAGAGCGCGAGTACGGGGGTGGTGAACCCGCCGGTGAAGAGGTTGCGGCGCTCGGCCGCCAGGGCGGCGACGGTCAGCCCGTCGGCGCCGGGCGGCAGCCCTTTGAAGCGGTGGTCGACCACTTCCGCACCGATGGTCTCGCGCGCGTCCGCCGCATTCGCCCCGCCCGTCGTACCTGCCGCGCCCGCCATGGAACCTCCCAGAGAAGTGTGCGTTGCATCATGTGCAACGCTCATTGCGCATATCGCTCACCGCTGTCTAACATCCGAGCCATCGCCGGGTCAACGGAGCCCCCGGCCACCCACCACCGAGGAGCGAGAGCGATCGTGACCGCCCAGCACACCCCAGTGCCCCCAGTGGACGTCGTCTGTCTCGGCGAGTCCATGGTCACGTTCCTGCCCTCCCGGCCCGGCCGACTCGCGGACGTCCCCTCCTTCGACCGGGGCATCGGCGGCGCGGAGTCCAACGTGGCGTGCGCGCTGGCCGCCGCCGGGCACTCCACAAGGTGGATCAGCCGGGTCGGCGCCGACGGCTTCGGCGACCACCTGACCGAGACCGTCGGGGCGTACGGGGTCGACACCTCGGCCGTCCAGCGCGACCCGGACCGGCCCACCGGTGTCTACTTCCGTACCGCCGACGACCGGGACACCGACCACCACGAGGTCGTCTACTACCGGGCCGGGTCCGCCGCCAGCGCGATGGCGCCCGGGGTACTGGACCGCGCCGCGCTGTGGTCCGGGCAGGTGCTCCACCTCTCCGGGATCACGGCCGCGCTCTCGTCCGGCTGCCTGGCCCTGATGCGCGGCCTGACCGCGCCGGCGCCGGGCCGCCCGCTGGTCTCCTTCGACGTGAACTTCCGGCCGGGGCTCTGGCGCGACGCGGCCGGGGCCGGCCCCCGGGTGCTACTGGAGCTGGCGGGCGGGGCCGACGTGGTGTTCGTCGGTGAGGACGAGGCGGCGGCGGCCTGGGACGTACGGGGCGCGGCCGCGATCCGGGCGGCGCTGCCGGAGCCCGCGGTGCTCGTCGTGAAGCGGGGCGCTGCGGGGGCCACGGTCTTCGCCGGCGGCCCGCAGGGGGACACCGTCACCACTGTCCCCGCGCTGCGCGTCGACGTCGTGGCCCCCGTGGGCGCGGGCGACGCCTTCGCCGCCGGGTTCCTCTCCGGCACCCTCCGCGGCCTCCCGGTCCTGGACCGCGTCCGGCACGGCCATCTGATGGCCGCCGCCGCCCTCACCGTCCACGGCGACCTGGCCGGCCCGCCGTCCCGGGAGCTTGCCGACCGCCTCACGGCTCTCGACGACACCGCCTGGGGCACACTTCGGATCGGCCCCGGCTGGACCGAGACCGTGTCCGAGGTGACCGGCGCCGAAGAGGAGGTACGCACGCCATGAGCCAGACCGTAGACCGGGCGCTCTCCATCCTGCCGCTGCTCGCCCGGGGGCCCGCCGACCTCGGCCAGGTCTCGGAGAGCCTCGGCGTCCACAAGTCGACCGCGCTGCGGCTGCTCCGTACCCTCCACGAGCACGGACTCGTCTACCGCCAGCAGGACCAGCGCTACCGCCTGGGCACCCGCCTCTTCGCGCTCGCCCAGGAAGCCGTGGAGAACCTCGACATACGGGAGATCGCCCACCCCCACCTGGCCAGGCTCAACGAGGAGTGCGGGCACACCGTGCACCTCGCGGTGTACGAGGAGAACGAGGTCCTCTACATCGACAAGGTCGAGAGCCGCTACCCGGTCCGCATGTACTCGCGGATCGGCAGGCCCGTCGCGATCACCGTGGCGGCCGTCGCCAAACTGCTGCTCGCCGACCTCCCCGAGCCGGAGCGGCGCACCGTCGCCGAACGGCTCGACTACCCCACCTACACGGCCCGTTCGACACCGAACGCCGGCGCCTTCCTCAAGGAACTGGCCACGGTGCGCGAACAGGGCTGGGCCACCGACCTCGGTGGCCACGAGGAGTCCATCAACTGCGTCGGAGCCCCCATCCGGGGCGTGGACGGCCGGGTTGTCGCCGCCATGTCGATGTCGGCGCCCAATGTGGTCGTGACCGCAGAGGAACTCCTCACCCTGCTCCCGCTGGTGCGCCGCACGGCCGACGCCATCAGCGGCGAGTACGCGGGCACCGCACCGCAGCCGAAGACCGTCCCCCCGCACCACCCCCCGAAGGAAGCAAGGGCATGACCGAGAAGACCGCACTCACCCCCGCCACCCACACCACGCCGCCCGCGAAGTTCTCGCACGGCGTCCGCAAGGGCAACCTCCTCCAGGTCGCCGGCCAGGTCGGCTTCCTGCCGGCCGTCGAGGGCCAGGCACCCACCCCGGCGGGCCCGACCCTGCGCAAGCAGACCCTCCAGACCTTCGCCAACGTCAAGGCGATCCTGGAGGAGGGCGGCGCGACCTGGGACGACGTCATGATGATGCGCGTCTACCTCACGGACGTCGCGCACTTCGCCGAGCTGAACGAGATCTACAACGCGTACTTCGAGGAGCAGGGTCTTACCGCGCCCGCCTCGGCCCGTACGACCGTCTACGTCGGCCTGCCGCCCGGCCTGCTCATCGAGATCGACGCGCTCGCGGTACTCGGCTGACAACGCCGCACCCACAACCCGGCACGGCGCCCTTCCCCCTCCGGGGCGCCGTGCCGCGCTCCACCCTGCTCCGCCGCACCCTGTATCACCCTCTGCGCTGACCTGCGCACTGGCGTCCCCCGCCCTGAAGTCCCCGAGGAAACAACGGAGTTCCCCCATGTACTTCGCCGCTGGCACCCCCGCAGCGCCACCCCACACCGGCGGACTGCTCGCCGTCGTCGGCGGCACCACCGGTCTGCTGACCGTCGCCGTCCTGGGCATCGCGCTGCTCCTCTTCCTGATCATCAAGGTCAGGCTGCAGCCGTTCGTCGCGCTGCTCGGCGTCTCCATAGCCGTCGGCCTCGGTGCCGGACTCTCCGTCACCGAACTCTTCGGCACGGTCCAGAAGTCGTCGTCCGTCTCGATGATCGAGTCGGGCATGGGCGGCATCCTCGGGCACATCGCGATCATCATCGGCCTCGGTACGATGCTCGGCTCGATCCTTGAGGTCTCGGGCGGCGCGGAAGTACTGAGCGCCAGGCTGCTGAAGCTCTTCGGTGAGAAGCGCGCCCCGCTCGCGATGGGTCTCACCGGCCTCATCTTCGGCATCCCGATCTTCTTCGACGTCGGCATCTTCGTCCTCGCGCCGATCGTCTACGCGGCCGCCAAGCGGTCCGGCAAGTCCATCGTCCTGTACGCGATGCCGCTGCTCGCGGGCCTGTCGATGACCCACGCGTTCCTGCCGCCGCACCCCGGCCCGGTCGCCGCCGCCGCGCTGTTCCACGTCTCGCTCGGCTGGGTCATCCTGATCGGCGCCGCCTGCGGTATCCCCGCCGTGCTGGCCGCCTGGGTGTACGCGGCGTGGATCGGCAAGCGCCTCTTCGTCCCGGTGCCGCAGGACATGGTCGAGGCCGCCGCGGAGGCCAAGGCCGCGGTCGTCGCCGAGCAGCGGGCCCTGGGCGTCAAGCCGCAGGAGAAGCCGGTCCCGCTGGGGACGGTCCTCGCGATCATTGGGACCCCGCTGATCCTGATCCTGCTGGCGACGTTCTCCTCGATCGCCCTGGACCCCTCGACGCTCCGCTCGGTCCTGGAGTTCTTCGGACACCCCTTCGTGGCCCTGACGATCGCGCTCTTCCTCTCGTACTACCTCCTGGGCATCCGCCGCGGCTGGTCGCGCAAGTCCCTGGAGGCGGTCTCGACCGCCTCGCTCAAGCCGGTCGGCAACATCCTGCTGGTGGTCGGCGCCGGCGGCATCTTCGGCGCCGTCCTCAGCGGCAGCGGCATCGCGGGCGCACTGTCCAAGACCTTCAACGACGTGGGTCTGCCGGTCATCGTGCTGGCGTACCTGATCTCGCTGGTGCTGCGGGTGGCCCAGGGCAGCGCGACGGTGGCGATCGTGACCACGGCGGGCATCGTCCTGCCGCTGGTCGACGGCCAGCACCTCTCACAGCCGCACCTCGCCCTGATCATCATGGCCATCTCGGCCGGCTCGATCTTCGCCTCGCACGTCAACGACGGCGGATTCTGGATGGTCGCCAAGTACTTCGGCATCTCGGAACGGGACACGCTGAAGTCCTGGACGGTACTGGAATCGGTCCTGTCGGTGGCGGGCTTCGTGGTCGCCGCGGTGCTCAGCCTGGTGATCTAGGCGGTCCAAGGCTTACGCGGCCACTGCTGAGTCGTGCCGGCAGGAGCGAGGTCAGCGAGGCGGAAGCCGGTCGTACGTCTTGAAGGTGTAGTACGAAGACAGAGTGATCGCGTTCCCGGCCGCCGCCGGGAGCCCGAGCCGGTCGTTGACGAGACGCCCCAGCGGGCCACACCCGTCGGCCGCCGGGGCGGTGAAAACATCGTCGTACGCGTCGAACCTGATGACCGGCTGGTTCTTCGAGACCCACTCGGAGTCGCGCGCTCCAGGTGCAGCTCGATGGGGGAATCGCCACCGACGGCGCACCCCTTCGGCAGCAGGGGAACGGTGGCGGGCTTCGTGGTCACCGCGCTGCTCAGCCCGGTGACCGAGACCGTCCGGTCCGCCGCTGCGGAAAATCCCTTCTGGATCGCCGCGTGGGCCTGGCAGGATGCCACGATGAAACTCGACCAGGCACTCGTGGACGCCGCGATCGCGCAGATGGACCGCCGCTGGCCGGGGCGCGAGGACGCCGGGGCGGCAGCCGTCTACCTGGACGACGGCCGGATCCTCACCAGTGTCTGCTTCGACAACCTCAACGCGGGTGTGACGCTCTGCCATGAGGTCGGGGCGTACTGCCAGGCGTACACCCTGGACCGGAAGGTCACGGCGTCGGTGTGCGTCAACCGGATCGCGGGCAGGCTCGCCGTTCTGGCGCCGTGCGGGATCTGTCAGGAGCGGCTCGCCCTGTGGGGTCCCGGCGTCGAGTTGGCGGTCCCCGCTCCCGGCGACCCGGGCGGCTGGCAGGCGCGTACGCTCGCCGAGGTCAACCCGTACTACTGGGGCCGCGAGTTCGCCGACGGCGACTGGCCGTCGACCGAGGTGCACACCGGGTGACACCGCGGCGCCCCGGCAACGTGTTCGGTGACCGCTGCCGGGGTTTCGGGGCGGGGAACGCAGCGGTGGGCGGCCACGGCCGACCGCAGGCGGATCACAAGGTGACGCGCTTGCCGGACATGAACTCCGCGAGGCCCGAGACAGGGAGGACGCGGATACTCCGTTCCGCCCCGGGCAGGGCGTCCCGGTAGGCCACGAGGTCGCGTACGCCCGAGGTCACGACCACGCTGCTGACATGGCGGTCGGCGATGACCATGGTGAGGGCGTCCACCGTGTCGGGGCATTTCTCGGCGGGGATGGCGGCGAGCGCGTGTTACGGCCCTGGGGCGCGACCGTGTGGCCCCAGGTGCCGGGGCGCAGTCCCGGCCGGGGGCTACGCCATCTGTCGCCGCACCAGTTCGTGCAGCCGGCCGGCCGTGTCCGCGAGGAGTCGGGCCGGGGGGCCCTGCTGGACGATGCGGCCGTCCGCCATGACCACGACCCGGTCCGCGTCCATGACCGTCGACAGGCGGTGCGCGATGACGATGCGGGTCGCGTTCAGTGCGCGCGTGCTGTCGATGACGGTGCGCTGGGTCTCGTTGTCGAGCGCGCTCGTGGCCTCGTCGAAGAAGAGGATGCGGGGGCGCCGGATCAGCGCCTGCGCGATCATGAGGCGCTGCCGCTGCCCGCCCGAGATCGCGCCGCCCCCGGCGATCATCGTGTGCAGTCCCATCGGCATCTGCTTGATGTCATCGGCCAGGCCCGCCATCGCCGCTGCCTCCCACGCCTCCTCCTGCGTGAACACCTCCGCGCCGCAGATGCAGTCCAGGATCGAACCGGTCAGCGGCTGCGCGTTCTGCAGCACCACCCCGCACTGCCGGCGCACCGCCGCCTGGTCGAGCGCCGTGAGGTCCTGGCCGTCGTACAGCACACCGCCCGTGACCGGCCGGTCGAAGCCGATGAGCAGACGCAGCAGCGTCGACTTGCCGCAGCCGCTCGGGCCGACGACCGCCACGAACTCGCCGGGCCGGACGGACAGCGACACATCGTCCAGGACGAGCGGGCCGTCGTCCGTGTACCGGAAGGACACCCCGCGCGCCTCGATCTCGCCCGTCAGGGCGCCGGGCTGGGTGCTGGCGGCGCGCACTTCGGGCGCCTCGTCGAGTACCGGCTTGATCTGCTCGAACATCGGAAGGACCGCCGCCGCCGACAGCGCCGCGCCGGTGAGCTGCGTGACCGCGGTGAGCAGCATCGTCACCGCGGTGCTGAACGTGAGGAAGTCACCCGCCGACATGCTGCCCCGCGCCGGGCCCGCGAGCAGCATGAACATCACCAGGGAACACAACGGCAGATAGACGGAGTTGAGCACCGTGGTGAGGTTCTTGACCCGTCCCGCGCGCCGCTGCAGCTCCCGGCTGCGCGCGAACTCCCCGGCCCACGCGGCGTACGCGAAGCTCTCCGCGCCCGCGACGCGCAGCTTCGGCAGTCCGCGCAGCGTCTGGAACGCCTGGTTGTTGAGCTTGTTGCTGAGTACCACGAGGCGCCGCTGCCAGCGCAGTTCCCACAGCCCGAGGGCGAGGAAGACGGCCGCGATCACCGCCAGCATCCCGAGGGCGGCCAGGGCGAGTGGCACGCTGTAGCAGAGCAGCAGGACGAGGTTCAGCGCGCCGACCGTGCCCGCCTGCACCACCACAGGGCCCACGCCCGACAGGAGCCGGCGGATCGAGCTGATGCCCATCGCCGCGCTGGCCAGCTCGCCCGTGGAGCGCGAGGCGAAGAAGCGGGTGGGCAGCCGCAGCAGCCGGTCCCACACGGCCGGTTGCAGCGCGCCCTCGATCCGGCCCTCCATCCGCAGGATCGTCAGGTTCTGCAACAGCATGAATGCCGCCGATACGATGCTCGTCACCATCACCGCGACGGACACCTGGACGATCAGGTCCGACTCGGCGTTCGGCACGTACTCGCCGAGCACCCGCCCGGTCGCGACCGGCACCAGGGCGCCGATCGCGACCGTCACCAGGCCCGCGCCCAGCAGGTTCCGAACGTCGCCGCGGGTGCCGCGCGCACTGAACCGCAGCAGCCGCAGCGGGCTGAGCGGCCGGTCGGGCAGCGGCCGGTACAGCATCACGGCCCGCGGTTCGAACTCGTCGGCGTTGTCCTCGTCGATCCGGGTGGGCCGTCCGCTGGACGGATGCACGGCCTCGTAACCACCACGCCGCCAGAGCAGCGCGACCGGGGCGCCGGACGCGGCCCGGTGCCCCACCAGGGGGCCGGTGTTCTCGCGCCACCAGCGGCCGTCGAGGCGGACGGCCCGGCTGCGGATCCGCGAGGCGACCGCGATCTGCTCGACCGGGTCGATCCGGTCGCTCACGGCGCCGATCCGGGCGAGTTCGGTGAGTGTGATCCCGGCCGCGTCGGCGACCAGCTTGCACGCGGCATACGTCGCGTCGTCACCGTAACCGGCGGACGTTCGCCGTGAACTCCCCCTGCCCGGGCTGCCGATGGACGCGAGAAGAGTCCGGTCGGCGTTCTCGCGTACGGTCTCGCCCGCCTTGATACCGGCCGCCGTACGGGTCTCGTGCGCACTCTCCAGGCGCTCGATCCACCGGTCGAGTGCCGAGAGCAGCCGGAACTGCTGGTTGACCATGCGCTGCCACATAGACCCGTCGACCAGCAGGTCGCCGGCCGCGTCCGCGCTGTACGACGCCCCGTACTGGACACTGCCCGGCATGACCGGCAGCCACAGGATGTCGTCGTCGCCCACCGAGTCGTCGCCCGCGGTCCTGCCGTCGAGCGGAGCCTCGAACAGCACCCGCTGACTGCGGCCCACGCCCAGCGCGAAGGCGTGTTCCAGAAGGCTCAGGGCCGAGTCCTGGGTGTCGTACTGGCTGAGGTACTGCTGGTCGTACGCCCACGAGCCGTCGCCGTGGTCGGGGACCTGCAGTTCCCGCAGCGCGATACGGCGCAGTGCGCAGCCCTGCAACGGCCGCCCCACCAGCGTGTGCTGCGGGCCCTCGACCGGCCCGAGCAGCAGCGTCCCCGCTTCGAGCCGGCCCAGGAAGTGCCAGTGCCCCTGCGCGACGGTGTCCACCGCGAACAGGTCGAGCGCGCCCCCGACGACGAGCCACAGGACCTGCGGCCCCTCCAGCGGGAGGCTGCGCACGCCGGCGCAGTCCACCGGGGCGCCCAGCGCGCCGAACGCGGCGGTCACCTGGTCGCCCGGGGTGTGCTCCTGGTGCGGGTGCGTCACGTCAGTGCTCCCTGACCAGTTCGGCGTACGGGCCCCCGGCGGCGGCCAGCTCCTCGTGGCGGCCGCGCTCCACGACCTGGCCGTGGTCGAGTACCACGATCTCGTCGCTGTCGCGGACCGTGCTGAGGCGGTGCGCGATCACCACGCAGGCACAGCCGCGGCGCCGCAGATTGTCGATGATGAGCTGCTCGGTCTCGGCGTCCAGGGCGCTGGTCACCTCGTCGAGTACGAGGACGCTCGGCCGCCGGACCAGGGCCCGGGCGATTTCGAGCCGCTGGCGCTGCCCGCCGGAGAAGTTCCGTCCGTCCTGCTCGACCCGGCCCTGGATGGAGCCGGGCCTGCGCGCCACCACGTCGTACAGCGCCGCGTCCTTGAGCGCGTCGACGACCGCCTCGTCCGGGATCGACGGATCCCACAGGGCGACGTTGTCACGGACCGTGCCCTCGAAGAGGAACACGTCCTGGTCGACGAACGACACGGACGCCGTCAGCGCGCCCCGCGGGATGTCCTCCAGACGCTGTCCGTCGATCCGGATCGTGCCCTCCCACGGGCTGTACAGACCGGAGATCAGCCGCGACACCGTCGACTTGCCGCTGCCGGAGCCGCCGACGAGGGCGACCTGCTGCCCCGGTCCTACGGTCAGCGAGAAGCCCGTCAGGAGCGGCTTGTCCAGCGGGCTGTAGCCGAACGTGATGTCGTCCAGCGTGACGTGCCCCTTCAGACGGCGGGTGCTCGGCGCCGTTTCGGAGCGGGCGTACAGGGAGTCCACGGGGAAGCTCTCGACGTCCTTCAGCCGCGTCACGTCGGCGGCGAAGTCCTGGATGCGGCCCGCGACCCCGTTGAGGCGGGTGACCGGCGCGGTGAAACGCACCACGAGCGCCTGGAACGCCACCAGCAGCCCCACCGACAGATGCCCCTCGACCGCGCGCAGACCTCCGATCCACAGGATCAGCGCGCTGTTCAGCGTCGCCAGGGTCGGTGCCACGATGCCCAGCCACGCGCTCGGCACCCCGAGACGCTGCTGCTCCTCAAGGGTGGTGGCGTGCTGACCGGCCCAGCGCCGGAAGTAGCCGTTCTCGCCACCCGTCGCCTTCATCGTCTCGATCAGCTGAAGGCCCGTGTACGAGGTGTTGGTGAGCCGGGCCGTGTCCGCGCGCAGCTTCTGTGTACGCGTGGCGCGCAGCCGGATCACGATCCGCATCGCGATGACGTTCCCGAGCGCGATGCCCACGCCGACGAGCGTCAGCTGCGGGTCGTACGTCCACAGCAGCGCCGCGTACAGCAGCACCACCACACCGTCGACCCCGGCGGCGGTCAGATCGCGTGCGAGGGTCTCGGCGACCGCGTCGTTCGACTGGAGGCGCTGCACCAGGTCGGCCGGGCTGCGCTGGGCGAAGAACGTCACCGGGAGCCGCAGCAGATGGCCCAGGAAGCGTGCGCTGCTGAGCGTCGACGCGATGATGCGCCCGTGCAGCAGGTTCGCCTGCTGGAGCCAGGTGAGGACGGCGGTGAGCGCCACCATCGTCGCCATCGAGGCGAACAGAGCCCCCAGGAGCGACGTCTGATGGCCGAGCAGGAACATGTCGATGTACGTGCGGCTGAGCGCGGGCAGCGCCGCGCCGGTCGCGACCAGGAGCAGGCTGGCGAGGAGCGCGGCGAGCATCGTGCCCGTGGTGCCGCGCAGACGTGCGGGCAGCGCCCTCAGGACGCCCGGCCTGCGGCCGCCCTGGCGGAAGCCTTCGCCCGGTTCGAGGACGAGGACGACGCCGGTGAAACTGGTGTCGAAGTCCTCGGCGGGCACGAACCTGCGGCCCTTGTCCGGGTCGTTGATGTGCATGCCGCGCCGCCCGAAGCGCCGGCCCATGCCGTCGTAGACGACGTAGTGGTTGAACTCCCAGAAGAGGATCGCGGGCGCCTTGACCTCGGCGAGGGCGGCCGGCTCCATCTGCATGCCCCTGGCGGTCAGGCCGTAACTGCGCGCCGCCTTCAGGAGGCTGCTGGCCCGCGAGCCGTCGCGCGAGACGCCGCAGGCGATGCGGAGCTCTTCGAGGGGGACGTGGCGGCCGTGGTGGGCGAGGACCATGGCCAGGGACGCGGCGCCGCACTCGACGGCCTCCATCTGGAGGACGGTGGGCGTGCGGACGGTCCGCCTGCGCATCCGGGGCGCGGGCGCGGGACGTACCTTGCGGCGGCCGTGGCCGGCCGGTGGCAGCTGCTGCTGGGTGGCGGGGGAGGGGCTCACGGAAGCAGCCAATCGATCGGGTGCTGCCCGGCGAGGTGCACGGCGCCGGAGGCCGGGGTCATGGAGTCGAGCGCGTACGGCGGGCCGCCCGCTGACGACCAGGCGTAACCCGACCGGGTGGCGGCGGACTTGACCAGCTTCACCAGGACCGCGACCGTCGGGCCGCCTTTCGTGAACTGCCCGGCCAGCTGTTTGTCGCCGAGGAAGCCCGCTATCTGCTGCTGGGTCTGCGCGCCGTGCCCCACCGCCTGTACGCGTCCGCGCAGCATCCCGTACTGCTGGGACGGCGCCGACTGGACGGTGAGATCGACGTCCGCGCCGACCGGTACGGTCCCCGCGCTGTCCGCCCGGACGTACACCATGGCGAGCAGGGGATCTGTGGCGCTGTGGGTCTTCTCCACCGTGGCGACATCGGCGCCGGTGGTGACGACGGTGCCGATCCCGGCCGAGAGCGTGGTGACCCGGCCCGCGTCGATGGCGCGGACGAGCCGGTCGCCCTGTGATGTACGGACCTTGAGGACCGGTGCGCCGACGGCCAGGCGCTGCCCTTGCCTGGCGAGCACGCCGGTGACCTGACCGGTGACGGGGCTCTGGAGGACGTAACTGCCCTGCGCGTGCGTCAGGATGCCGGGTGCCCGCAGCGTCGACGAGACCGAGCCGGTCACCGCCCACACGGACGCGGCGGCCATCACGACGACCGTCACCACCAGGGCGAGCAGCCCCTGCGGTCGGGCGAGCCGCACGGGAAGGTCGAGTTCCTCGGGCGACTGCAGCTTGGACAGGGCCTGTTGGCGGAACTGCACGACGTTCTTCCCTAACGTTGCGGAGCCGGCGGGCCGACGGGCGCGGCTTCGCGCACACGGCCTGGAGCGCCGTCGAGCCCCGGAACCGGGGGGAGGTTCCGGGGCCCGTGTGGAGCTGTGGCTCAGGCGCCGGCGATGAGGCCGGTCACGGTGCCGGTGACGGCGCCCGTGTTGACACCCGTCAGACCGGAGACCGTGCCGACGACGCCGCCGACGAGGCCCGAGACCGGGGCGATGGAGTCGGCCGTGCCGGTCACGCTGTTGACGAGGCCACCGACGAGACCGCCGGAGACGTTGTCGAGGTCGGCGTCGGAGATCTCAAGGGTCTGAACCTGGGGGACGGAGTTCATGATGTGAGCGGCCTTTCTCAGGGGTAATTCGAGAAAGCGGGAACCAGTGGTGCAACTCCCGCAGTGCGGAGGATCAAAGCACGATGACGCCTCGCACATCCACTCGGAAGGTCCCCGTTCAGGGGCTGTGTGGTCACGAAATTGCGGCGGAGTGCAGGTCTGTTCACCAAGCCGGGACAGCCCCTTCACGGGATCCAAAGGTTCGCATTACCCGGGGCGCTGCGCATTTCACCAAAGTGGACACTCCCGCATTAATGGACAACGTCAATTCCGCGGGTTGTGCGTGTTCTCGGGACGCCGTGACCGGACTGCGCAGTCGGTGTGCAGGTTCACTGGAGATGCTCATGGCCCAGGTGAGGCGGCGGTGGCCCCCGGTGCCCCCGGGCGGGGCACCCTTCCCCGCGGCCCCCTCTTGCGTTAAGAATGCGCATGACAAACCGGAAGAACTTCGGTCACAGAGGGGACCCCCCACATGAAGAAGCCTCTCGTCGGCGCTCTGCTCGCTCTTTTCCTTATGGGCGCGGCAGCGACACCCGCGGTGGCGGCCACCAGCCGTCCCACGGTCAAAGCGGCCGACTTCGCGGGCACGGTGGCGCTGAGCAACTGCTCGGGCTCCGTCGTCCGCGTGCCGGACTCCCAGCCTGGCGATCCCGCGCTGGTGCTCTCCAACGGCCACTGCCTGGAGACCGGCTTCCCGGCCGCCGGCCAGGTCATCACCGATCAGCCGTCAAGCCGTAGCTTCTCGCTGCTCAACGCGGCCGGCCGCTCGGTCGCCACGCTCAGGGCGAGCAAGGTGGCGTACGCGACGATGACCGACACGGACATCTCGCTGTACCAGCTCACCTCCACGTACGCGCAGATACAGAGCAAGTACGGCATCTCGGCGCTTGAGCTCAACGCCGCCCACCCCGTACAGGGGACGGCGATCAGCGTGGTCTCCGGGTACTGGAAGAAGATCTACAGCTGCAGCGTGGACGGTTTCGTCTACCGCCTCAAGGAGGGCGACTGGACCTGGAAGGACTCGCTCCGCTACACCTCGGCCTGCAACACCATCGGCGGCACCTCGGGATCGCCGGTGGTCGACACCGCGACCGGCAAAGTCGTCGCCGTCAACAACACGGGCAATGAGGACGGCGAGCGCTGCACAGAGAACAACCCGTGCGAGGTGGACGAGAACGGCAACGTCACCATCCACCAGGGCATCAACTACGCCGAGGAGACGTACGGGATCGTGCCGTGCGTCGGCACCGGCAACAAGATCGACCTGAGCCGCTCGGGCTGCGCCCTGCCCAAGCCGTAGCAACAGGGGAGAGTGCGGCGGCGCCCGTCGGGGACCGACGGGCGCCGTTGTGCGCCCGCGGCCGGTCATACTGGGCGGTGAACCGAGAAGCAGGGGGCCCCGCACATGGCATGGACCGGGCAGCAGGGCGGCGCGCAGCCGGGACCGTACCCACCGCCACCGCCACCGCCGCAGCAGCCACCGCCGCAGCCCCAGCAGGCTTTCGGGCCGCCGCCCCCGCAGATGTACGCTCCCGTGCCGCCACCGGCGCAGCAGCAGCCCTCCGGCTCCGCTTCCTTCGCGGGTGGGCCCGACTTCCTCGCCGCGGACCGGCACAACGCCGTCGTGGTCGACAGTGAAGGGGTCTCCTTCGAACGGGGCGGCCGGACGGCGGACTTCGCCTGGAGCCATATCAGCTCGGTCCCGTACAAGGGTTCCTACGGGGGCACCACACTCATGGTGGCGGTGGTGCTGGGCGACGGCATGTTCTACGAGTGCGCGGTGAACGCCCGAAACAGCACCATGCTCCAGCAGTGGTTCGCGGAGCTGGCTCCGGTGCTCGGGTACTACCTCGGCGGACGACCGCAGTAGACCTCCCGGCCGCGTGCCGTCCATCCGCGGTGGGAGCACGCAAGGCGGCAGCGCCACCGGGGGAGCGGCGGCGCTGCCGAGCTGGGCCTAGCGCCGCGGCAGGCAACGTTTGCCCCGTCGCGACGCCCGGCACTTCCCCAAGTTCTCGGCTGCGCTCGAACAGGGGAGGCCCCAACTCTCGCCGCACCGGCCGAAAGCCCAAGTACGTCCAGTACGGGGGCTTCCGGCCGGCACGCCGAGAGAACGCACCGGACGCCGCTCCTTGACGGGCAAACCTTGCCTGCCGCGGCACTAGCGGTCGCTACAGGCTGTGGACGTGCGGTCCGACCGCGCCGGACCAGGAGTTTCCTGCCGTGGCGTCCCAGTTGGTGGACCAGGTCATCGCGCCGCGCAGGCCGGGATAGGTCTTCGAGGGCTTGAACGAGCCGCAGTTGCTGCCCTTGGTGAGGCAGTCGAGTGCGTTGTTGACGACGCTCGGCGCGACATAGCCGCTGCCCGCCGCGCTCGACGACGCGGGGACACCGATGCCGACCTGCGAGGGGGCGAGACCGCCCTCCAGCTGGATGCAGGCGAGCGCGGTGAGGAAGTCCACCGAGCCCTGCGAGTAGACCTTGCCGTCGCAGCCGAGCATGGAACCGCTGTTGTAGTACTGCATATTGACGACGGTCAGGATGTCCTTGATGGCGAGCGCCGTCTTGAAGTACTCGTTCGACGTCGACTGCATGTCGATGGTCTGCGGGGCCATGGTGACGACGAGCCCCGAACCAGCCTTCGTCGCAAGGGACTTGAGGGCCTGTGACATATAGGTGGAGTTGAGGCCGTTCTCCAGGTCGATGTCGACGCCGTTGAAGCCGTACTCCTGCATCAGCGAGTAGACGGAGTTGGCGAAGTTGGCGGCCGATGCCGAGTCGCTGACCGAGACGGTGCCGTTCTGGCCGCCGATCGAGATGACGACGGACTTGCCCGCCGCCTGCTTGGCCTTGATGTCGGCCTTGAACTGGTCGGCGGTGTAGCCGCCGAGCCCGGCGGAGTCCAGGTTGAAGGTGACGGCGCCCGGTGAGCTTCCGGTGTCGGCGAAGGCGACCGCGATGATGTCGTAGGCCGCCGGTACGTCGCTGAGCTTCTGGACTGCGGCGCCGTTGTTGAAGTTCTGCCAGTAGCCCGTGACGGCGTGGGCGGGCGGGGCGGCCGTGGCCACCCTGGCAGCCGTGGTGGCCGTACCGGCTGTGTTGCCTGCGGCCTGGGCCGTCGTTCCGGCGAAGGAGAGGGCCGCCGCCGCGAGCGCGGCCACGGCGGTACCCAGCCAGGCGCGGGTGGATCGTCTGGATTTCACGTACGGCCTCCAGGTGTGGGGGGTGGGGGCTGAGATACGGCTCGGTGGCCACCGCCGAATGCCACCAAGCTGGTCCAGACCAATTGCAATGTCAAGGGATCTGTCCGGACGGCGTCCTCTTCTCCACCGTTTCTCCGTCTTCCGGGGCCGGTTGCTCACCCGCCAAGATCCAATGAATCTTGGGCAGTTGTGGCTCTTCCGGCGTGTCCCCTGGATACAGTGCTGAGGCAGGAGCAACTCGCTGTGAACGGGGGACCACGACGTGCCGACCGCCATAGCTGTCACCAGCGGCGACCTCGCGCTGCCGCCGTCCGACCGGCACACCCCGCTCGCCGCCGTACTCCAGCCGCCCTCCGCGCAGTCACTCGAAGCCTCCATCGCGGATCTCCACGCTCTCCTCGAACAGCACGGATACGTCGTCGTGCCGTACGCGGCCGCGCTGCCCGCGCCGTATGTACAGCGGCTGCACGCCGTCCGCTCGGTCCTGGAGAGCGACCGCATCGCCCTGCTCCCCGTCGACCTGCCGCCGCTCGGTGTCGCGGTGCTCGCCCGGCAGCTGCGCCAGCTCTCCGTGTGCGACTTCAGCCCCGGTGTCCTCGCATCGGCGGCCCGGCTGCTCGCCCACTACATCTACGCGGGCGCGCAGCTCCCCACGGTCACACGGCTCGACCACGTACCGGTCTCCCTGACCGCACACGCCACATCGTGGCTGCCGGGCTCCGAGTTCGCCGTACTCGCCTCACCCGCACCGCAGTTGGCCAAGGTGACCGGCGCCGAGCCCGGACTGCTCGAAGGGCCGTCGTTCGCGACCCGGCTGCTCGTTGCCAGGGGCCGGCTCCAGTCCGACTGGGTGACCACGGTGCTCGCCCCCGCCTGGCGGGTCCAGGGCCATCTGGAGACCGCGCTGCCCGCCGACTCGGCCGGCTGGTGGGCCACGCCCCGGCTGGTGGAGTTCGCCGCGGCCATCACCGAGCTCTCCGTCCTCCACCGGCTGGTCTCCTCCGTACGCCGTGAACTGTGCCGGTGGTGCGGGCTCGAACTCATAGGAGACCGCTGCGGGTTCTGCTCAGCACCGTTCGCCGATCCGCACGCCCAGATCGAGAGGTTGCCCGCCCAGTGAACTCCCGCCAGCGCCGCGGCGTCGTCCTGTTGGTCCTGTCGGCCGTCTGCGCCGTCGCCGCGATCATCGGCGTGCTCTCGGTCATCCGCGACGTGAATGCGAAGGTCGGCCCCGAGGTCACGGCGTACCGCGTCCGGAGCGACATAGCCCCGTACAAACAGCTCACCCCGGGCGACTTCGAGGAGACCCGGATGCCGCGGCGGTGGCTCTCCGGCAACGCGGTGACCGACCTGGCCCAGGTGCGCGGCAAGATCGCCGTCACCCAGCTGCGCAAGGGCTCGCTGCTGCAGAGCGACATGATCGTGCAGCAGCCCGAACTCAGCGCGGGCGAGCAGGAGATCGCCATCATGATCGACGCCTCCACCGGGGTGGCGGGCAAGATCACACCGGGCTCCGAGGTCAACATCTACGCGACCTTCAAGGGCGACGACAAGGGCGTCCCCGACACCTCCAAGGTCATCGTCTCCAACGCGCGCGTCGTGGACGTCGGCAAGCTCACCGCCCTCGATCCCGGCCAGAACGAGAGCGACCGCTCCCGGCAGTCCACCGACGCCGTCCCGATCACCTTCGCACTCAAGACGCTCGACGCCCAGCGCGTGGCGTACGCGGAGTCCTTCGCCACCCATGTCCGGCTGGCGCTCGTCGCGGCAGGCGGCAGCCCGGCCGTCCCGCAGCGTGACCGCACCTACACCCTCGACGGCGACAAGTGAGGGACAGATGACGACTCGTATCCTCCCCGTGGCCGGTGACCCGGACGCGGCGCGCGCGGTGATCACCCTGCTCAGCCAGCTCCCCGACGCGGAACCCTTCCCGCCGGTCGCCGACTCGACCTCGCTGCTCGACCTGCTCGCCCGGCTGGCCGCCGAATCGCTCGACGAGCTGCCCGAGGTCGTCCTGGTCCACGAACGGATCGGCCCGGCCCCCGCGCTTGAGCTGATCAGGGAGGTCGCGCTGCGCTTCCCGGCGGTCGGCGTCGTCCTCATCACCGCGGACATCAGCCCGCTCCTCTACACGTCGGCGATGGACGCGGGCGCCCGCGGCCTCATCGGACTGCCGCTCGGCTACGAGGAGCTGGCGGCCCGGGTACAGAACGCGGCCTCCTGGTCCACCGGCGTACGCCGCCATCTCGGCGGCGGCCCCGACCCGGCCGCCGGGCCCGGCGGCACGGTCGTCACGGTCACCGGGGCGAAGGGCGGGGTCGGCGCCACCGTCACCGCGGTCCAGCTGGCGCTGGCGGCCCAGGCATCCGGCAGGTCCGTCGCCCTGGTCGACCTCGACCTCCAGTCCGGTGACGTCGCCTCCTACCTCGACGTACAGTTCCGCCGCTCCATCGCCGACCTCGCGGGCATCGCCGACATCTCCCCCCGGGTCATCCAGGACGCGGTGTACGCGCACCCGACCGGGCTCGGGCTGCTGCTGGCACCCGGCGAGGGCGAGCGGGGCGAAGAGGTCACCGACCGGGTCGCCCGGCAGGCGATCGGCGCGCTGCGCAACCGGTACGAGATCGTGGTCGTGGACTGCGGCACCCAGCTGACCGGCGCGAACGCGGCGGCGGTCGAAATGGCCGACCACGCGCTGCTGTTGGTCACCCCCGACGTGGTGGCCGTCCGGGCCGCCAAGCGGATGGTGCGGATGTGGGACCGGCTCCAGGTCCGCAAAGCGGAGGAGACGGTCACCGTCGTCAACCGGGCCACCCGGAGCGCCGAGATCCAGCCGGCGCTGGTCGAGCGCATCACCGGTACGAAGGCGGCCCGTGCCGCGATCCCGGCCGGGTTCAAGGAACTCCAGGCGGCGGTGGACGCGGGCCGGATGCAGGACCTGGACAGCCGCTCCGCGGTCAAGCAGGCCATGTGGGGCCTGGCCGGGGAGCTCGGGCTGGTGAAGGCGCCGGCCGCAGCCGCCCACGGCAGGGGCGGCCGGGGCGGCCGGCTGCGCGGCCGGGGCGGCAAGCTCGACAGCGACCGGGGCGCGGTGCTGGTCGAGTTCGCCGGGATGGCCCCGCTGATCGCTTTCGTCCTGGTGGCGATGTGGCAGTGCGTGCTGTGGGGCTACACGTTCTCCCTGGCGGGCAACGCGGCGGACGAGGCGGCGCGGGCGGCCACGGCCTCGTACGCGGTGGACGGTTCGACGGCGGGCTGCCGGGAGGCGGGCCTGAAACGGCTGCCGGCCAACTGGCGCGGAGCGGCGACGGTGTCCTGCGGCGCGTCGGGAAACCTGATGAAGGCGACCGTTCATCTGCGGACGCCGGTGCTCTTTCCGGGGGCCGGAAACTTTCCGTGGCCGGTGGACGGGAGCGCGGGGGCGGCGCTTGAGGGGGGAGGCGGGGGATGAAGCCTGCGCGGCGTACCGTCCACGGGGCCCCGCCCCGGGCCCCGGTCCTCGAACTCCCCCAGACTCCGTCCGGGGGGACCCCCAGGACGGGCTGGATCTTGTCGACGTGGGCTGGCCGAGAACAAGCCTGTCCGGCGCTTGAGGACCGGGGGCCCGGAGGCGGAGCCCCGGAAACCCGCACCCGACGCCGCGACGACCGTGGCACCGCCATCCTCGAATTCACCGGGATGCTCCCGATCCTCCTCTTCATCGGCATGGCAGCCATCCAGCTCGGCATCGTCGGCTACACCGCCAACCAGGCAGGCACGGCGGCCCGCGCCGCCGCCCGCACCGAAGCCCTGGAGGCCGGTACGGGGCGCGCCGCCGGACAGGACGCCGTGTCCGGCTGGCTCCAGGGCGACACCACCGTCAGCATCCGCGGCGGCGACACCGTGAGCGCGACCGCCACCATCGCCGTCCCGTCCGTGCTGCCGGGCTTCCACCTCTTCGGCCCGGTCCACCGCACCGTCACCATGCCGAACGACACCACAGCCGCCAGTGCCACAGCCGGGAACGACAGGGAGGCACCATGAGTCTGCGGGCCCGCATCGCCGCCCCCGAGGAACACGGCGGCGGCCGGGAGGACGGCCATCAGGTCGCCGTCTACCGTGCCAAGCTCCTGGAGGAGATCGACCTCGCCGAGATGTCCTCGCTGGCCGCCGCCGACCGGCGCGCCAGGCTGGAGCGTGTACTCGGCCACATCATCAGCCGCGAGGGCCCCGTACTCTCCACCGCCGAACGCTCCCAGCTGATCCGCCGGGTCGTGGACGAAGCGCTCGGCCTCGGCGTACTGGAACCGCTGCTCGAAGACGCCTCCATCACCGAGATCATGGTCAACGGCCCCGACTCGATCTTCGTGGAACGGGCCGGACGCGTCGAGCAGCTCCCGATGCGCTTCGCCTCGACCGAGCAGCTGATGCAGACCATCGAGCGCATCGTGTCGACCGTCAACCGCCGGGTGGACGAGTCCAATCCGATGGTCGACGCCCGCCTGCCGTCCGGCGAACGCGTCAACGTCATCATCCCGCCGCTCTCCCTGACCGGCCCCACCCTCACCATCCGCCGCTTCCCCCGCGCGTACCGCCTCCAGGAGCTGATCGCGCTCGGCACGCTGGACGAGCAGATGCTGCTACTGCTCTCCGCGTTCGTCCGGGCCCGCTTCAACGTGATCGTCTCCGGGGGCACCGGATCGGGCAAGACCACCCTCCTCAACGCGCTCTCCGGTCTCATCCCCGACCACGAGCGCATCATCACCGTCGAGGACGCGGCCGAACTCCAGCTCCAGCAGGCCCATGTCGTACGCCTGGAGACCCGGCCGGCCAACGTCGAGGGCAACGGCCAGATCACCATCCGCGACCTCGTCCGCAACTCGCTGCGGATGCGCCCCGACCGGATCATCGTCGGCGAGGTGCGCGGCGGCGAGACGCTCGACATGCTCCAGGCGATGTCGACAGGACACGACGGCTCGCTCGCCACCGTGCACTCCAACAGCGCCGAGGACGCGCTGATGCGGCTCCAGACCCTGGGTTCCATGTCCGAGGTGGAGATCCCCTTCGAGGCGCTGCGCGACCAGATCAACAGCGCGGTCGATGTCATCGTCCAGCTCGCCCGGCACGCCGACGGCTCCCGCAAGGTCAGCGAGCTGGTGCTGCTCGTCAGTCACGGGCGCGAGCGTTTCCAGATCTCCACGGTCTCGCGGTTCCGCGCGCAGCCGATGACCGCGGACCGGGTCGTGCACGGCCGGTTCGAGCATCTGCCGCTGCCGCGCAGGATCGCGGAGCGGCTGTACCTCGCGAATGAGGCGCTGCCGCCCGCGTTCGGCGTGGTGGAAGGCGTCGACCCGCTCAACACGAGAGAGGCGAGGTAGGGCAGCACCATGACCAACACCGCTCTGCTGGCGATCGGCGGCACGCTGCTCTGCGGTGTGCTCGCCGTCGCCGGTGTCCATGTGTACGCCAGGGGGAAGGCCCAGCGCGAAGCCCTGGTCGACCGGCTCTCGTACAGCGGACCGCACCCGGAGGGGCTGCGTGTCCGCCGCTTCGGCGGGGTCGACCGCAGACTCCGCGGGACGGCCTTCGGCAAGCGGCTCCAGCTGCGCCTGGCCGCGACCGGCCTGGATCTGACGGCGGGCGAGTTCGCCGTGTACGTCATCGGGGGAGTCGCCGCACTCTGGCTGGTCGCCTCCGCGGCGCTGGCCCCGTTCTTCGGCCCGGTCGCCGGCCTGGTCGCGCTGTGGGCGGGCAACACCTTCCTCAACTGGCAGCGCCAGAAGCGCATCGAGGCGTTCATCAACCAGCTCCCCGAGCTGTCCAGGATCCTGGCCAACGCGACCGCGGCCGGGCTCGCTCTCCGTACCGCCCTTGGCATGGCGGCGGAGGAGCTGGAGGCGCCCGCGGGCGAGGAACTGGCGACGGTCACCGCACAGCTGGCGCTGGGCAGGTCGATCGACGAGACCCTGGGCGAGCTGGCCGCCCGGCTGCCCTCCCGGGAACTGGTCGTCCTCGTCACCACCCTGGTCCTCTCCAACCGCGCGGGCGGCACGGTGGTCGGCAGCCTGCGCAACCTCACCGGGACGCTGGAGGAGCGCAAGGAGACCAGGCGGGAGGTCGTGACGATGCTCTCCGAGGTCAACGCCACCGCGTACACCCTGCCGCTGCTCGGCGTGGGCGCCATGATCATGCTCAACTCGATGGACTCCGGCTCGCTGGCCCGGATGACCGGCCACCCGCTCGGCCAGGCGGCCGTGCTCGTCGCGCTCGCCCTGTACGCCGTCGGGTTCATCGGTATGCGGCGCCTCGGCAAGATCGAAGTCTGAGGGAACGGGACGACAGCCATGGTGGGACTGGTGCTCGCCCTCGTACTCGGCGCGGCCGTCGCCGGGATGTTCCTGGGTGTCAGGATGTACCGCTCCGATGTGAAGGTCCCCAGCGATCTCGCCGTCGCACTCGAAGTCGGCGCCACCCGCGTTGGCGGCGCCGAGGCGGCGGTCGACCGGGCCGGGATGCGCTTCGCGCCCGCCGTGCTCAGGGCGATGGGCCCCAGGGCGGTGGAGAAGAAGCGCCGCAGGATCGACTCGGCGGGCAACCCGGGCGGCCTGACCGTCGACCGCTATGCGGCCCGTCGCGCGGTGTACGGCATCTTCGGCGGCCTCGCGGGTCTCGCGCTGCTCACCAACGGCAGCTGGTTCTTCGCTGTCTTCGCCTTCGCCTACGGGGGGTTCGCCGCCGACGCGACGATCTGGCAGGCCATCCGCAAGCGCAAGGACATCATCGAGCGGACCCTGCCCGACTTCCTCGACGTCCTCGCCGTGGTCGTCAGCGCGGGCCTCGGCTTCCGGCAGGCGCTGGAACGGGTCGCCGAGAGGTACGAGGGGCCCTGGGCCGACGAACTGCGCATCACACTGCGCCAGATGGACATGGGTGTCAGTCGCCGCCAGGCGTTCGACGAACTGCGCAGGCGCAACGAGTCCGAGCAGGTCTCGCAGTTCGTCAGCGCACTCCAGCAGGGCGAGGAGCTGGGCGCGCCGATCGCGGAGACCCTCATACAGATCGCCAATGACATGCGCCGCACCGACGCCCAGAACTCCCGCCGCCGGGCGGCGAAGGCGATCCCGCAGGCCACAGTGGTCACGCTGATCACCATGGTCCCGGCGACGCTCATCCTGATCGTGACGAACATGTTCCTGGGCTCCACCACCGACTTCGGTTCGCTGTTCGGGAACTGAGCGATGACACCGCGGTGGGCGCCGTTGATACGGAGGGTGGGATCCGGCCACTTTCCGTCAGCTGCTTCGAGGCCGCAACCCTTTGTGCCACCCTCTCCCCAGGGATATGACTTCGGGCCGAGTCCGAGGGAGGCGGAGGTCATGCACCGCACCGCCTCCGGCGCGAGCGACCAGCGTTTCGCCGTTGCCAGCGTCACCCGAACCAGCACCAACAGCCGTACGGCGAGAGCGGTATGGCTGGGAACGTCCGCACGGGAGTCCGGCCGCCATGGCTGAATTCCCGCGCGGTGAGGGGAGGCGGGGTGCCGCGTACGGCAGCCCTGCCGCAGACACGGAGTCGTACGTTCCCGAAGGGGCAGAGCATGGCGAAGGACATCACGCTCAAGGCGTATCTGGCACTCGGCACCTGGCGCGACACGGTCGTCTCCCGGATGCACAGGCGCGCGGGCGACAGCGGCGCGAGCATCGTGGAGTACGGCGGGCTGCTGGTGATCGTGGCGCTGATCGTGGTGGCGGTGCGGGGGCTGGGGCTGCAGAACATCATCTCGAAGGCGATCGGTACCGCCGTCAACTCCATCACCGGGGGCTGAGGGCGGGGACGCCCCGAGCCGGGGGCGACGGGGGCCAGACCATCCTCATCTACGTGGTCGTGGTGAGCGGGCTGCTCTTTCTGGCCTTCGCCTATTTCGCCTTCGCGCAAGCCGCCGAGGCCCGCAATGGTGCCCAGTCGGCCGCGGACGCGGCAGCGCTCGCGGCGGCCCAGGACGTCCGGAACCAGATGGCCGACGGCCTGACCGGTTCGCTGGGCCAGAAGGACGCATGGGCGGGCTGGCTTCTCGGCGACCACCCTGTCGCCGGTACGGGGAGTGCCGCGGCGGCCCGGCTCGCGGGCGACAACGACGCCACCCTCGACGGGCTCGCGCCGACGACGGTCAAGGGGTACCCCGCCTTCGAGGCGAGCGTCACCACCCGGTTCACCGTCGGCAAGTCCGTCATCCCCGGGACGGAGGGCAGGCACGCCAAGGCCCACGCCGTCGCGGTGATCGAGCCGCGCTGCTCCGTCACGCCCTCCGGCGACCTGGCGCTCGTCGAATTCGACTGTGGCCGCCGGCACTGGGAGATCGACCCGAAAAAGCTCGACACAATTGAACTGCCGCAGCCGAAGGACCTGTTCGCCGTCCGCCTGGCCGAGTGAGGATGAGTAGTAGATGAGTATGCGTCGCACCTTGAAGGCCCGCAGGGCGCTGGCCACCGTGGCAGTCGCAGCGGGTCTGGCGTTCACCGTGGCGGGCTGCGGAGGCGACGGCGGAGGTACGGACAAGGGGAGCGCGTCGTCCCCTGCGGCCGGTGCGAAGGGGAGCGGCAACACCGCGCAGCCCGCTCCGTCCGTGTCTGCCGACAAGACCCTGGCGCAGGTCAAGGGCGGCGCTGACATCACCCTGACCATCACATCGGCGGTGCGCGACACCGGTGGGTTCCTCACCGTCAGCGGAACGGTGAAGAACGGAAGCGGCAAGTACTGGCTCGAACCCAGCTGGGCGGGGGACGAGAAGGAGCTGGCCGCCAACTCCACGTCTATGGCCGGGGCCGCACTGGTCGACCAGGCGGGCAAGAAGAAGTACCTCATCCTGCGGGACACCGACGGCCGCTGCCTCTGCACGAAGTTCAGCGGCGGCATCCAGGCGGACGAGGAGAAGCCGTTCTACGCCCAGTTCCCCGCCCCGCCCGCCAGCACCAAGTCCGTGGAGTTCCAGATCGGCGACATGCCTCCCGCCACCATCGACATCTCCGACGGGCAGTGACCGATGAGACGACCACGCCGCCCCGCGGCCATCCTCGCCGCCGCCCTCCTGCTCACCGGGCTGACCGTCACCGGGGCGCAGGCCGCCGGGCCCAGCCCCAGCGCGCCCCCGGACAGTACGACGTCCTCGCCACCGCCCACGATCGACCCGGCCGCCCCCGGGCTGCGGCTCGGCGACGGAGCGACGCTCGCCGCCTCCCACGTCCTCGACATCAAGTCCGTCGTCGAGGACCTCGGTGGTGAGGAACGCCGTGAGGACACCAACGCCGATGTGACGTTCGCGCTCCAGGCCGAAGTCCTCTTCCCCAAGGACAGCCCCAAGCTCAATCCGGAGGCCAGGGCGCGCATCAAGGCCATTGCGGACGAAGCCCTGGCCCAGCACGCCACCAAGGTCCGGGTCTTCGGGTTCACGGACGACCTCGGCTCGTACGAGCACGGCAAGGTCCTCTCCAAGCGGCGCGCCGACGCCGTGCAGGAGGAGCTGGCCAAGTCGCTCGGCTCCGACGTCACGTTCGACATCCGCGGATACAGCGAGGACTACCCGATCGCCTCGAACGCCACCGAGGAGGGCCGTACGAAGAACCGCCGGGTCGAGATCTCCTTCCCCCGCGGCGAGAAGCCCGGGCCCGGGTCCGGCTCCGGCTCGTAGCTCCGCCGGAGACGATGCAGCAACAGCTTCTGCTGGTGGCCGAATTCGGTTGCCCCGTGTACCGGCGTGCGGGCACTGTGTCGCGAGGCCATTCGGCTCCGGGGTGCGCGATCCGGGGCGCGCGGTTATGGACGTGCGTTCCTGGGCGGGCGAACCGTGTCGTGCGGGGGTCCTGCGCCTACGGGGGTGGGGCCGGGCCCCCGCGCTCCAGGGCCGGGTCAGCGCCTGTGCCCGTGTCCGTGCCTGTGCCCGTGCGTGCCCGGGACGGCGGCGGCGCGGCCCGTGCCGGGGAGATCCCCGTTTCGTATACCCCGGCCCTCATCATGGACCGGTGATCAGTGTCCTTTTCGCCGTGCTCACCGCGCTCAGTAACGGCGCCGCTTCCGTGTTCCAGCGCCGTGCCGCCGCGAAGGTGCCCGACGACGAGGCGATGCACGTATCCCTCTTCGGGCACCTGATCCGCCAGCGGGTGTGGCTGGCCGGGGTCGGCCTGGTGATCGTCGCGGCCGTCTGCCAGGCCGTCGCGCTGGCCACCGGGCCTATCGCCGTGGTGCAGCCGATCTTCGTCATCGAACTGCCCGCGACCCTGCTGCTCGCCGGTCACCTCCTGCGCGTACGGCTGCCCCACACCATCTGGTACGGCGTGGCGGCCGTCACCGTGGGCCTCGCCCTCGGAATGGCCACGGCGGCTCCGGGCGGCGGTGACGAGACCGTGGACGGGCTGCGGTGGATCCCGGCGCTGATCCTCACCGGGATCTTCGAGGTGGTCCTGATCGGCGTGGCCCTCAAGACGCGCGGCAACCCCCGGGGGGCCCTACTCGGACTGGCCGCCGCCTGCGGCTACGCCCTGACCGCCGCACTCATGAAGGACGCCATGGCGCGGCTCGGCGATGCCGGCGGATGGGTCGAACTCCTCAAGGCCTGGCAGCTCTACGGAACGGCCGCGGCCGGCGTGGGCGCGCTCTTCCTGCTGCAGAACGCCCTCCAGGCGGGCACCCTGGTCGCCGTCCAGCCGATGCTCACCCTCGGCGACGCGCTCATCAGCATCCTGTACGGAGTGACCCTGTTCGGCGAGACCCTGCGGACCGGCTGGTGGCTGGTGCCGGAACTGGCCGCGCTCGGCCTGGTCGGCCTGGGCTGCGTCGAGCTGGCCCGGTCACCGCTGGCCTCTGGCAGCACCGGCCCGCCGTCCCGAGTGAAGTGAACGGCGGGCCGTACCGTTGCGCGTTACTCGGTGCACTCCACCTTGATGGCCGCCGCGGCGTTGTGCGCGTTCTCGCGTGCCGACGAACTCCAGTCGTCGCCGCGGTCGTGCAGCTTGACGCTCAGCACGCCCGAGTTGATCCGGTACGAGGGGGCCGCGATCCACTCGCCGCGGTGGCTCACCTGCGTGATCGTGAAATGGCCGAGCTGAGTGTCGCCCGCGGTGCTCGTGCCGTCGTGGACGGTGTAATACGTGGGCTGGCTGCCGACGTGTCCGACGTTGCTGTCGTTCGGTATGTAGACGCTGACCTTGCAACTGCCGGACTTCACGTCACCGGTCCGGAAGTTCCACACCGCGCTGTTGTCACTGTCGCTGGAGTCACCCGACATGGGAATCGAGCGGTACCAGCCCTCGCAGCCGCCTGAGGCGTACGAGCCGTCGTGGGTGGTCCAGCCCTTCTGGTCGTCGGTGTACTTGCCGCGTTCGGTGTAGGTGACAGAACTGTTGGAGCAGTGCATTCCGCCGATCGCGGAGTAGAGCACCTTGGGTGAGGACGGCGCCTTTTCCGGCGTGTTGGCGGCGCCGCTGCCCGACGAGGAGTCCGTCTTCGTGTCGATCTTCCCCTTGCCCGTGGAGGAGTCCGATCCGGTCGTGCTCTTCGAGGAATGTCCGTCCGTCTTGGTGCTCCCGGGGCCGCCGGCGGTGTCCGCCGACGCGGCTTCGTGGATGGGCGGAGCGTTCACGCCGCCCACCGGGCCGGATGTGCCCGGGCCCTTCGAGCCGCTCTTGCCCAGCGGCGCCTTGGAGGAGTCGGACTGCGGTACGTAGCCGTCCGCCCCGGCGCCGGGATCGGTGTATCCGGCGGCGGCGTTTCCGGTGTTGTGCTTGGGGCCGTCCCCGCCGGTGAACGAGGCGACGACGAACGGGAGGGAAAGCAGCACCACGCTTCCAGTCGCGGCAGCCGCGACCATCGGCCGGGAGACCTTTCCGGGTGTCGAATCATCGTCCTCCGCACTGGTGCCCCCGGGGCCGTTCCCACCTGCGGCGCTCAGGGCGGCGGTGGACTCGGTGGAGGTACGGGTACGGGTACGGCTCCGGGTGAGGGTGCCCAGTACGGAGGTGAGCGCCGGTATCCCCCGGGAGGTTGTGGCCGCGGCGGTCGCGGTGGCGGGTTCGGTGGCGGGGGTGGCCGTGGTTTCCGGCGCCGTGGTGGGCGTGGCCGTGGCTTCTTCCGGAGCCGCTGCCGGAGCAGGTTCCGCAGCCGGCGCGGCCTTCTCGGCCTGCGCGGATTTCTCGGCTGTCGGCGGGGCGGTCTTCTCGGCGGCCCCGGGCTCGGGCGCCGGGTCGCGTACTGGGAGGTGGGCCTGAGCGTCGGGGTGGGCGCGGGCCGGAGCGTGGGAGTGTGTGCCGGGCCCGTCGGCGGGCCGGAGTGCTGGGTGTGGAGCGGGGCGGCCGGCGAGCTGTTCGGGGCATGGGACGAGTCGGTCTGCCGGCGGGCGGCGGACGGCTCCGTCGTTCCGTCGAAGTGTGAGCCGTTCCGGTGCAGGTGTACGGAGAGCGGCGCACCGCCCCCCGGCGGCGGCCGGAACCGGTCCGACCCGCCCGGATTCGTCTCCGACGGCGGGGTGTGCACGGTCAGATCCACGCCGAACGTCCCGGCCAGCAGCGGCAGGAAGCTCTTCGACCAGGGGGAGCCCACGCTGTGTTCCCACCCGGCGACGGCCGCCTTCACGCCCCCGGTACTGCTGCGGAATTCCTGCCTCGACCATGGCCTGCCCGTGCCGTTCGGACAGCAGCGTCCTGACGGACTCCAGGCTGTTGCGGGTGAACCGCAGATTGCGCAGGGTGCCCATGAGCTGTGCCCGGTGCGCGTCGGGCCCGCTCGGCGCCGACACCGGGACGACCCCGAGTTTCTTATCCGTCCGTCAACCCACAGGTAATTCAACCCAGTCTCCTTGGACCAGGAAGGCCCTGCCCTCTTGAGCACCGTCACGTTCAGGCGCCCGCCGCGCCGGCCGGGCCCGCAGCTGCCGCAGGGCGAGCTGACCCTCCAGGAACCACCCGCGCTGCCCGAGTCCCAGAGCGCCATGAGCGGGGTCATCACCTATCTGCCCATGGCACTCAGCTCGCTCGGCATGGTACTGATCTTCATCAGACCCGGCGAGAGCAGCGGCATCCTCATGTGGGTCGCCATCGGGATGATGCTGCTGTCCGCGGTCGGTATGCTGATCAGCCAGTTCATCCGCGCGGCCGGGGACCGCAAGCGCCGGCTGCGCGGCGAACGACGTGACTACCTGCGCTACCTCGCCACCAGCCGCCGCCGTATCCGCAAGGCCATCGACGAGCAGCGGCGTGCCGATGCCTGGCACCACCCCGAGCCCGGCTCACTCGTCTCACTGGTGCGCGGCGGGCGGCTCTGGGAGCGCCGCACCACCCATGAGGACTTCGCCGAGATCCGGGTCGCCACCGGCACCCGTCAGCTCGCGCTCACCCTCAATCCGCTCTCCACCAAGCCCGTCGAAGACCTCGAACCGCTCTGCGCACACGCGCTGCGCCGCTTCATCCGGGCGTACTCGACGGTGCCGGGGCAGCCGATCGCGGTACGGATGCGCTCCTTCGCCCGGGTGGTCCTGCTGTCCGCCGGCAAAGCGGGTGAGGAAGCCCATGGCGCGGACCGGACCGCGACGGCCGAGCGGAACCTGGAGACCGCCCGCGGCGCCGCCCGCGCCATGGTCGGACAGCTCGCCGTCCTGCACGCCCCGGAGGATCTCGCCGTCGTGGTCGTCGCCGACGGCGGTGCGATCCCGGACTGGGAGTGGGTGAAGTGGCTCCCGCACGCCCAGCACCCGTCCGACACCGACGGCGCCGGCTCCTCCCGCCTCGTCGCCGAAGCCGTATCCGAACTGGAGCCGCTGCTGGGCGAGGAGTTCGGCGGGCGCCCGGCGTTCGAGCCGGGCGCCGAACCGAGCCGTGACGAGCCGTACACCGTCATCGTCCTGGACACCGCCTCGGTCCCCGCCGGGGCGCGCATCGCCGGAGCCGGGTACCGCAACGCCCTGGTCATCGACGTCCGCGGGGCCCTCGACGGCGCATCCGCACGTGGCACACTCCGCTTCCGCGTCACCCGCGACGACCTGTCGATGGTCACCACCGACCCGGACGGCAAGACCGTTGAGACGTCCGTGGGCCGCCCCGAGACCCTCGGCCCGCGCGCCGCGCGCGCACTGGCGGCGGCCGTGGCCCCGTACCGGCTGGGCGCCACCGCCCGCTCCGAGCAGCCGCTCCAGGAGGACATGGAGCTGACCGGTCTGCTCGGCATCCACGATCTGCACTCCGCCGACCTCGTACGGCTGCACGAGCGGCGCGCCCCCGGCGACCGGCTGCGCGTACCGATCGGCCTGGCCGCCGACGGCAGCCAAGTGGCCCTGGACATCAAGGAGTCGGCGCAGGGCGGCATGGGCCCGCACGGCATGCTCATCGGCGCCACCGGCTCCGGGAAGTCCGAGCTGCTGCGTACCCTGGTGCTCGGCCTCGCGCTCACCCACTCGTCCGAGACGCTCAACTTCGTACTCGTCGACTTCAAGGGCGGCGCGACCTTCCTCGGCCTCGAGCGGCTGCCGCACACCTCAGCCGTCATCACCAACCTCGCCGACGAGACCGCGCTGGTGGACCGGATGCGCGACGCCCTGCACGGCGAACTGATGCGCCGCCAGGAACTCCTGCGCAAGGCGGGCAACTACGCCTCGCTCCTTGAGTACGAGAAGGCCCGCGAAGGCGGCGCCGACCTCGCGCCGCTCCCCACGCTGTTCGTGGTGGTCGACGAGTTCAGTGAACTCCGCGCCGCCCACCGGGACTTCCTCGACCTCTTCGTCGTGATCGGACGGCTCGGCCGGAGCCTCGGCGTGCATCTGCTGCTCGCCTCGCAGCGGCTCGACGAAGGCCGTATCCACCAGCTGGAGTCGCATCTCTCCTACCGGGTGGGGCTGCGGACGTTCTCCGCGATGGAGAGCCGTGGCGTGCTCGGTGTCCCGGACGCGTACGAGCTGCCGCCGCAGCCGGGCAGCGGCCTGCTGAAGAACGACGTCGGCACGCTCACCCGGTTCAAGGCCGCCTTCGTCTCCGGGCCCTACCGGGTCGTCCGCCCCGCGGTACGCCAGGCGGTCGTCGCCGGACAGGTCGTGCCGTTCCAGGCGGGCTGGGTCCCGCCACGGCAACTGCCGCAGAGCGAACTTGAGCCGGGCGGCGCGGCCGCCGAGACGGCTGCGGCCGATGAGGCCACCGGCAGCCTGCTCACCATCGCCGTCGAGCAGCTGGAGAAGTCCGGCCCGCACGCCCACCAGGTGTGGCTGCCCCCGCTCGCCGAACCGCCCACACTCGACCTGCTGCTGCCCGCGCCCGGCTCTCCCGAAGCGCGACGCCCGCTCACCGTGCCGGTCGGCATCGTGGACCGGCCGTTCGACCAGCGGCGCGACGAGCTGACCGCCGATCTCTCCGGTGCGGGCGGGCACGTCGGTATCGCCGGTGGCCCGCAGAGCGGCAAGAGCACCCTCGTCCGTACGCTCATCACCGCGATCGCCCGCACCCACACCCCGCGCGAGGTGCAGTTCTACTGCCTGGACCTGGGGGGGGCGGCGGACTCTCCGCGCTCTCCGGACTCCCGCACGTCGGCGGCGTCACCGGCCGCCTCGACCCGGAGCGGCTGCTGCGCACGGTCGCCGAGATCACCGCGCTGATCGCCCGGCGCGAGCGCCAGTTCGCCGAGCACGGCCTGGGCTCCATGGCGGACTTCCGGCGCAAGCGCGCGGCCGGTGAGTTCGCCGACGACGCGTACGGCGACGTCTTCCTCGTCGTCGACGGCTGGAGCACGATCCTCCAGGACTTCATGGACCTGGTGCCGACCTTCACCCTCATCGCGTCCCGCGGGCTCAACTTCGGCGTCCACCTGATCATCGCCGCGACCCGCTGGGGCGAGATCGGCAGCGCCCTGCGCGACCAGCTCGGCACCCGCTTCGAGCTGCGGCTCGGTGACCCGGTCGACTCCGCGATCAACATGCGTGCCGCGGCGACCGTGCCGAAGATCCCCGGCCGCGGGCTCACAGACGAGCGGCTGCACTTCCTGGCCGCGCTGCCCCGTATCGACGGAGACCCCTCGGCCGAGACCCTCTCGGACGGAGTGGACGCGCTGGTCCGCGAGACGGCCGCCGGGTGGGACGGGCCCAAGGCACCGCCGGTACGGATGCTGCCGCTCGCCCTGCCCGCGTCCGAACTGCCCGGACCGGACGGTGACCTGCGCGTCCCGATCGGCCTCCGGGACGTCCAACTGGACCCCTTCCGGCACGACTTCGAGGAGAACCCGCACCTGGTCGTGGTCGGCGACGCCGAGTCCGGCAAGACCAACCTGCTGGCGCTGATCTGCGCGGCGGTCACCCGGCGGTACGAGCCCGGCGAGGCCCGTGTCATGGTCACCGACTACCGCCGCCGCCTCGCGGGCGCCGTACCGGAGGCGCACCGCCTCGGGTACGCCGTCGGCCCGGCCCAGCTCCAGGAGATGGTCAGCGGCTCGGCGCGCGCCATTGCCGACCGGGTGCCGGGCCCGGAGATCTCACCGGAGCGGCTGGCGAAGCGCGACTGGTGGAAGGGGCTGCGGCTGTTCGTCGTCATCGACGACTACGAGCTGATCGGCAGCGGCGGACCCGACCCGTTCGCCCCGCTGCTGCCGTATCTCGCACAGGGCGCCGAGGTGGGGCTGCACGTCATCGTGGCCCGCAGCGCCAACGGCGCGTCCCGCTCGATGATGACCGACCAGCTGCTGCGCCGCCTCATCGAGGCCAACACCCCGGTGCTCCAGCTGTCCTGCCCGCCCACCGAGGGGCAGATCATCACCGGCACGAAGCCGCGGCTGCTCCCGCCCGGACGCGGTCTGTACATCACGCGCCGCAGCACCGTGCAGGTGCAGACGGCGCTGCGCGACGAAGGGGTGGATCGGGAAGTGGCGAAGTAGAGGGCTGAGGGGCTCCGGGGCGTACGGCTCCGGAGCCCGTGGTGACAGGTAACGGCTGATGTTGTGCCCAGACGCGTGCGATGCGCGGCCGCACAGCCCTCCGGGGCGCAGGCCGTGCTGGAATACAGGGGGTGGTGGCCCCGGTTCCGACGGGGCCACCACTCTCTGTCCTGCCGGCCCGGCTCTGTCAGGCCGGTTCTGCCGGGGTCAGCGGTAGCAGGTGGTCACGAGGACGGTGTCACCCTCGTTGAGGACGGTCGGGGCGTGCGGCGAGAGCGAGACCACCGCGTCCTGCGGCTGCGGACAGTCGGCCTTCTTGACCCGGGTGAAGTTGGGCGTGAGGCGGAAGTGGACAAGGATCATCCTGGCCCGCGTCGAGGGCGCGCCGCCCAGGCTCTCCTTGGCGATGGTGCCGTCGCTGGTGCGGACGAGGAAGGTGGTGTTGTCGGCAGCGGCCGGTGCGGCCGGCTTCGAGGTGTGCGAGCTGCCGGCGACGCCCCCTACTGCCAGGGCGGTGCCGGCGCCGGCCACGACGAGGGCGGTGGCGATGCCCGCTATGGCCGTGGCCCGCTTGCGGCGGGCGCCGCGCGCGATCGCGGCCGTGTCGAAGTCCGGCGTCGCGGTGGTGTGTGCGAAGTCGTTCATGGCGTTCACCAGTTCCTGTTCGAAGGGTGTGCAGCCGAAAGGCTGTGAACCGTTTGAATTCATCAGATTCCTTCCGTGGGCTGCTGTGGTGAAGGGCTGGAGAGTGCGGGGAACTGGCCTCTGAGCTTGTCGATGCCACGAGCGAGCTGGGACCGCACGGTGCTCGGTGAGATCCTCAGGTCGGCGGCGATCTCGGCATCCGACAGATCGTGGAAGTACCGGAGTACCACGACCGTCCGCATACGCATCGGCAGACCCTGGAGGGCCCGCACCAACTGGTCCCTTGTGTCCACCTGCCCGTACTGGTCCCCGGAGGCGGCACGGTCGCCACCGTCCTGGTGCGGGACCGTGCGGCGGAATCTCCGCCACCGGTCGTTGGCCAGGTTCACCATGATCCGCCGCACATAGGCGTCCGGAGCGTCCTTGGCGGCGATGGTGCGCCACTTGCGGCAGGCCCGTTCCAGGGTCTCCTGGACCAGGTCCTCCGCTGTCTCGCGGTTTCCCGTCAAGACGAGGGCCCCGCGGAACAGTGCGGCCGACCGGGCGACGACGAAGCCATGGAAGTCGTTCTCGGCCTCCGACTCCGTCGGCCTGGGCTCGCTGTGTGCGGTACGGACACCGTGCTCGGTTGCCAGGTCCACATCCCCTCCCTTCCTGTCACCCCTCCTTGACGGGAAAGCCGTCTCATGTGCTGCACGCGCATCGTGAGACCTGGGTCACAGTGCCGTACGGGTCAGCTCGCCCCGCCCTGGCCGGCGCTGCCCATCGGGAAGACCTTGACGGGGGAGCCGGAGCCGTCGGTGACGGGCAGGCTGGCGCCGCCGGGCCATGCGAGGGAGAACGACTTCGTCTCGTCCGGCGGGGTCACCACAAGTCCGGTGACCTTGACGCCGGAGCCGCCCGTGTTGTTGAGCGGGTAACTGATGCCGAAGGACACCGACTCGCCGTTCTTGAGGACCATGGGGCTGGAACCCTGACCGCTGCGCTTGGCGGACAGATTCCCGTAGTTGGTCTTCAAATCGATGCCCGCGTATCCGGACAGGGCACAGTCCCGGCCGCCGCCGTTCTTGAACGTGACCGCGACCGATCCCTCCGTGTCGCCGCTGATGGTGCTGTCCGAGGCGGTGATGTCCATGTCGTCGGTGCGGCACTTGCCGGCCTTGGCGCCCGTGCCGGAGCCGGTCTTGGAATCCGTACCCTGCCCGCCCGTACCCTGTCCGCCGGAGCTCTTCCCGGCGGTGTCCTTCCCGCCCCCCTGCTCCGAACCGCCCGAGCCCGAATCGCCGGTCGAGGAAGCCGCGGAGGACTCGGAGGACGGTGACGAGCCGCCGCTCCGGGCCGCGCCGTTGTCACCGTTGCAGGCCGTGAGCGAGAGACCCGCAGCAACGGCCAGGGCGGCGAAGGTGAGGTTGCGAGCGAGCACCGTTTGTTCCTCAGTCTCGGTTGAGGTGCCGGCCGCTCGGTACGAGTCGGTACGAGTCGGTACGAGCGAGCGTTTCTGACCACCAGGACTGACCCGGCCCGGCTGACCGTTCCGCCGAACTGCTTTCTAAGACATCCCTGTTATACGTCGGACCGCGTCAACGCCCGGTGCCGACAGCAATCGATTCGATGACGCCCTGCCAGACCCTGCGATATCCCTCGCGAAGCGGCCCACCGACGAGGTTGAGGATGTGCGAGGCCGCATCGATCAACGGCTCGGCGTCTCCCGACTCACACAGATGCAGGTGCCCTTCGAGCAGGGCAGCCCCATGCTCTGCGTCCGCCTCCAGAAGACGCCGTGGCAGCCACTTTCCGCCGCCGACCCACGCGCGGTGGTGGTCGAAGAGCAGGTCTGCGGCGGCGTTGACTACGAACCCGGCCACAGCCAGGCGCTCAATGGGCTCGTCGGCGTCGCCGAGATCGTCCAGAGCGTCAGTCAGCCCGTACCGCTTCGTCTCGACCGCCTCGGGCTCAAGCGCCGGCGGACCGTTGCGGAGATCCGCTTCGGCCAGCGCCCGGGACCGTCCGGCCGCTCCCTCTCTGTCGACCAGGACAAGACCGGAGGCATACATGCTCTGCAGGACCGCGCGACGTGCGGCGACATCCGCGGCGAAGAGATCGACGAGACCGGCCCGGGTGTGGATGAACAGCTCCACGACACGGCCCTCGAACCGGAGCGTCTCCCGACGGGTCTCGCCACCGTCCCCGATGTGCACCGCGATGTCCAGGTCGCTGCTGGCGGTGGCCCGCCCCACGGCCGTGGACCCCGCCAGGACCACGGCAAGCGCATCAGGGAAACGGTCACGCACGAGCCGTCGGGCCAGGTCAATCGGGTCCGGATCCATGCCCGTCAGGTTTTCACGAACCTCGGCCGGCAGCGACGGACTTTCCGCCCGGGGTCGCGCAGGGCAGCGAGAAGCCCCACCGCGCGGGGTGGGGCGACTCTGGATCGTACGTGTTAGAGATTGGCGGCGACCTCGACGCAGTTACCGCCGTTGTTGCTGTACGAGGACTTGTACCCACTGGGGGATGGGGTCGTCAAGGGGTGCCCGAGCCGTCCCTCATGGGGACCGGACGCTTCGTCAGGCGATCGTCGACACCAGCACCCGCGCGCCTATCGCGAAGATCACGGCTCCAAAGACACAGAAGGCGACCATGCCCCCGCCGCCGGAGTAGCCATCGATGGCCATCCGCTGCGGCTTGGCCGGGTCGTAGAAGACGGTGACGGGCGTGCCGGGGCGGAGGCTGGTCCTCCCGCTCTTTCCCTGCGAGGACCTGACCTCCATCATCCGGCCGTTTCCGGTCTGGTACTGCACCACCGGGTGGTAGCTCGTCCCGCCTTCACCGGAACTCCTGGCCAGCCTGACGACGGTGCCGTAGGCCCGGGCCCCGTGGTGCCGCAGCCAGCGTGCCTTGAACAGGATCGTGCCGCCCACGGCTCCGAAGAGCAGGCCGAATGCCATGACGGATATCGCACCCTGTTCCGGGCCCATGAACTCTCATCTCCTTCTCGGCTGCGTGCCACGCGGAATGGCCGGGGCCGTTCCGTGCCTCACCAAGAACAGACGCCGGACCGGAACGCATGGTTCTCCATGACCCCTCTGGCTGCTGCCAGTGGGAGGTCGAAGACGCCCGTACACCCAACGGTTCAGACGCCCGCGCGCCAGCCCCTACGCCGTGCGCGCGGGAGCACCACCGCGAAGAACGCCGTGAGGGCGACGAGCCCCGCCGCGCCGCCGGCCACCGCGACCGCGCCCGTGTGGGCGCTGTCCCCAATGCCGGCCGCGAGCTGCGGAGCGGGCCCGGGCCGTGCGGGGCTGGGTGCGGACTTGGGCAGTACGGCCGTCACCGCGCCCGCCGGGTCGACCGTCCCGGCGCCCGTCAGTGACCGGCTGCCCGCCGCCCCCGGGTACGCCGTCGACGTCAGCCGGTCCGTGAGCTGCTGGGCGGTCAGGCCGGGGCGGTAGCTGTCCACCAGCGCGGCCGTGCCCGCCACGAAACCGGGCGCCAGGTCGGCCCCGCTGCCGCTGAAGTTCCCGCTGCCGCCGGGGCCGATGCTCATGAGGCTGGTGCCGGGGGCCGCGATGTCGGGGGCCGTCGCGGGCGCGGCCTTCTGGTCGGGGCCACCCCCGGGAGCCAGCCCGGCCACGGCCAGCACGTCGGGCAGCGCTGCCGGATAGGCGGCCGGAGTCGGGGCCCCGGACGAGTCGGTGATCCCATACGCGGGGGCCACGACGAGCACGTTGTGCCGTACCGCGTCCCGTACCGCCGAGGTGAGCCACGCACTGCCGCGCGTCAGTGCGATCGGCACATCCACCACCCGCGCCCCACCGGCCACCGCCGCCTTGATTCCGGCAGCCACCTTGTCGGCGGTCGCCGTCCCGTCCGTGCCGGTCACCCGGACCGCCAGGATCCGTGCATCGGGCGCGACCCCCGCGGACCCGACACCGGATTTCTGCCCGGCCGCGACGATCCCCGCCACGAACGTGCCGTGCCCGGCACAGTCCTTGCCCGCGGTCCCGCCCGATACGACATCGGGGCCGGCCGTCACCCGCCCGGCCAGCGCGGGCGCCCCGTCGGCATCGACCCCGGTGTCGACCACGGCGACGGTCACCCCCGCGCCGCGTGCGGAGGGCCAGGCCCGGGAGGGCGCGATGTACCGCTGCGGCCAGGGCGTCAGGTCGGAGTGCTTCTTCGACGGCCGGACGCAGCCGCCCGCCGAGGGCGGCACGGACGAGACGGCGGGCAGCGTCGGGGAGTCGTCGGCCACGGCGGGAGCGGCCGCCCCGGCCACGGTGGCCGCGCCCCCGATCAGGGCGACGAGGGCCGCTGTGGCCGGGAGTTGAGCGAGACGGAGCGGTATACGCGTGATCCTATCGACCGGGCGGCGCGGCCGGTCCTGCGTTCTCCGGCCCTGGTCCTGCTCGGCCGCTTCGTTGTCGCCACCCGGCGGCCGACAGCCCAAAGGCGGCGTCTCACACCACCAGGTCCTCCGGCAGCAGCATCCGCAGTTCCTGCGGCCCCGCCTCCGGCATCGTGCTGAGCCGCCCCGCCTGCCGCGTCATCATCGACTCAAGCACCCGCCGCGCGAACCTCGCGTTGCCGAAGTTCTCGTCACGCGGCACCTCCTCGAAGTGCCGTCTGAGCCGCGCCACCGTCTCCGGCGCGCAGTCGTACCCGTCGCGTTCGCACTGGCGCCGCACGATCTCCACCAGATGTTCCGCCGAGTACGCGCCGAACGTCACCCGGCGCGAGAAGCGGGAGCCCAGACCGGGGTTGGAGCCGAGGAAGCGGTCCATCTCGCGCTCGTAACCCGCGACCACCACGGCCGTGTCGTCCCGGTGGTCCTCCATCAGCTTCACCAGTGTGTCGACCGCCTCCCGCCCGAAGTCGGCGCCGCCGCCCGCCGGCCCGCCCTGGGTGAGGGAGTACGCCTCATCGATGAACAGCACACCCCCATGGCCTGTTCGAAGACCTCGCTGGTCTTGATGACGGTGCCGCCGACCACCTTCGCGACCAGATCGGCGCGGGCCACCTCCACCAGATGCCCGGAGCGCAGCACACCGAGCGCCGCGAGGATGCTCCCGTACAACCGCGCCACGCTGGTCTTTCCGGTGCCGGGCGGGCCCGCGAACACCAGATGGCGGGCGGTGGCCGGGACCGGGAGACCCGCCTCGCGGCGCCGCCGGGCCAGCCGGTTGAGGTTGACCAGGGTGGCGACCTGCTCCTTGACGGCACGCAGCCCGACCAGTTCGTCCAGCCGGGCGAGCGGGCCGCGCGGATCTCCGGGGGCGGCTCCCGGGGCGTCGTCGTCCACTGTGGCGTCGGGCTCGCCGTTGTCCTCGCTGGTCAGCCGGTCGAGTACCAGTTCGCCCTCGCTGGGTGTACGGCGCACGCCCGCACCCTTGTTACCGGTGATCGTGCACCCCGAGGCGCGCACCCGCAGCCGGCTCGCGGTCCGCAGCCCGTCGCCGCCGCCCTCGGTCAGGATGCACTCGGTCGGCTCGGCCGTCGCGTCGGCCCCGACGCTCGCGCCGTGTCGTCCGGCCTTACGGACCCGGACCCGGACGGCCGTCAACTCGGCCTCGGAACCATCTACTTCAAGGCCGTCGCGGCCCGCCCCGTCGACCTCGCAGTCGACCAGCATGACGACGCCGCCTGCCAGAACCGACACCCCGGCCCGCGCGGCGGACCGTACGGCAGTGCCCTGCAGTGCGGGACGGGCGCCGTCGACCCGGACACCGCAGCCGCCGGCCGAGGTCACCGCGGACGCCTCGATCTTCCCGCGCGCACCGCCGCGCAGCTCGATGCCGTGCCCCCCGGTGTCCGACACCTCGATCCGCCGCAGCACCGGGTCGGCGCCCTCCGCGACGACGATTCCATGCCCGGCGGCACCCGTCACCGTGACCCGGTCGAGCCGCGCGACGCAGCCGCCGGTGAGCATGACGCCGTCGGCCGCGCCCCCGGTGACTTCCGTACGCAGCACGGTCGTTGACGACCCGTCCTGTACGAGCAGCCCGGCCGAACGGGCCCCGGTGATGCGGGCGTCGGTGACGGTGCCCCGGGAGCGCCCGGTGACGGCGATGCCGTGTCCGCCGGGGCGGTCGATCCGTATCCGGTTCAGCTCGGGGTCGGTCCCGCCGGAAAGGGTGACGCCGTGGGTCGTGGAGCCGGTGGCCGTGCAGTCGGTCAGTACGGTCTGCGCGGCCGTCGATATATGGAAGCCGATGACACAGTCGTCGACCCGTACGTCCGTGAACCGCGTCGTCGCGTTCTCCTCGACCGCCACCCCGGGCTTCACGGTCCGCTCCACCGTGACATCCGTGAAACTGCCGCGCGCCCGTCCGTTGGCCAGTACGCCGTTGCCTCGGGCGTCCCGGACCGTGCAGCCGCGCACCTCGGTGGCCGCGTCCTCGCCCAGCACGATCCCCGAACTGCCCAGCCGCTCCAGTACACAGTGCTCGACGACGCTGGTCCGCGACGACAGGTCGACGATGCCCGCGCCCGCCGGATTGCTCACGGTGGTGTCGCGGATATGGCGAGCGAACCCTGGTCCCTGGAGAGCAGCGCGGCCCAGGAGTTACCGAACACCTCGCACTCCTCCAAGGCGGCCTGACCGTGCGGCACGTCCACCACGGGCTCGTCCTCGTCGCCGCCCCCGCCGGCGACCAGCCGAAGCCCGGAGAGCTTCACGGCCTCGGCGAGCACCTGTACGGCGGTGCCGCTGCGCGGTGCGATCTCGACGGTGCCGCCCGGTTCGTGTGCCACGACGGTGACCAGCTTCGTGACGACCAGGTTCTCGTCGTACCGCCCCGCCCTGACGCTGATCACCGAGCCGCCGCGCGCCGCGTTCAGCGCCTCTCCGATGGTGCGGTGGTCGCCCGCGCCTGCCGGGTCCACGACGATCAGATGGCGCGCCACAGGGGCTCCCTCGTGCTCGGTACTCCGGTCGGCCGACGGCCGACCGACCGGGCACCATCATGCCAAGGGGCGGAGTGTGGTGATCTCCGCCCCGGGCGCCTTGGCCCGCTCGCCCCCTGTCACCGTCAACTACCCTTCTGACGGCTCAGATCGACGACTGAGGGAGCGCCATGACCACACGGCCGGACGATCCTCCAGCTCAGCGGGCGTGAGCACGCGGTCCGCCGGGCCCTGGACGCGTCGGCCTTCCGGGGCAGTGACCCGCAGCAGAAGTTCCTGCCGGTCATCGAGCGCAACGCCCGCGAGCTGATCGGCGCACTGCTCGGCGGGGCCGCTCCGGGGACCGTGGGCCTCGCGGAGGGGTTCGCCAGCCGCTTCCCCGTCAACGTCATCGCCGGCATGCTCGGCCTGGCTTCGCCAATCTCCTGGCTTCGGGCTCGGACCGCTGCCGTACGACTGAATGATCACAGCCGGGATGCCGAATCGGCCCCGGGCTGTGATGCTGGGTCCGGTACCGCTGTCCCTGTCCCCTTGCCCTGTTCTTGCCCTTGTTCCCGCCTCTCGTCCTGTTCCTTCTTCACAACTCGGCCGGGGCGGGCGGTGGTTCACGTCTGCTCACCGGCTGCTTCACCCAGCCAGGTGAATCAGGGCAAGCATGCACGTTTCTGCACCGCAGTGCTTCTTATGGTGTGTCACGTTGCCCCGGCCCTGGCCGGCCGGCCCGTTGCCGCCGACCGAACCGATGCCACAGCGACCGACCGGGGGTCTGTCATGGATGCGAAGGATGAGCACACGGAACACGCAGAGCACGTCCACCCAGAGCACGCGGAGAAGTCAGAGCACACAGCGCAGTCGGAGCAAGTGGAGCCGTCCGGCCCCGGCCCTGCCGTCCGCTGTTACACCGCGGGCCGTTTCACCGTGGTCGAGCTGCGCGGCGAGATCGACGTCCTCGCGGCCGGCGACATCCGTGAGTGCACCGACGCCGCCACCGCGTCCCAGGGCGCGCGCGTGATTGTCGACCTCCGGCCCGCGACCTTCATCGACTGCGCGGCGCTGGGGCTGCTCTGCCGCGCCAGGCGGCGGGTGCTCGACCGTGGCGGCTCCATCGACCTGGTCTGCACCCGCGCGCTGCATCTGCGGATGCTGCGGGTCACCGGCCTGGCCCGCTACTTCCCGAGCAGCCCCACCGTGGCCGAGATCTCGGCCTGAAGGATCCGGCCCGCGGCGTCCGCGTCACCCCGGCGGACCGCCGCCACCAGCGCGGCGTGCGGTTCGTCCCCGTGGTTCGGGTCATGACCGCGCAGGCCGAGCAGCTCCACCAGCTCGATGAGCCCCTCCCGCAGCACGGGGGCGAACCGCGCGAAGAGATCCGTCAGTACGGGGTTGTGCGCGGAAGCGACCACCGCCGCGTGCAGGGCGATGTCCGCGTCCACGAAAGCCGCGTCGTCCGCACCCGAGGCCGCGGCCCGACGCCCCTCCAGGGCCGTGTCCAGTGCGGCCAGATCACCGTCCGTACGCCGGGCCGCGGCCAGCCGGGCCGCGTGGATCTCGACCATCGACCGGACCTCGTACACATCCGCGACGGCGGCCCTGCGCAGCCGCGTCGGCCAGTCCTCCGCAGGTTCGGTGGCGATGACGAAGACCCCCGCGCCCTGCCGGGGCCTGAGCAGCCCCTGCCCGGCCAGCGCGCGCACCGCCTCGCGGACCGTGGAGCGGCCCACTCCGAGCGTCCTGGCCAGCGTCGTCTCGCCGGGCAGCTTGGTGCCGACCGGCCAGTGGCCCGACGTGATCTGCGCGCGCAACTGTTCCGCGGCCTGCTCAACCAGCGGGCTGGGACGGAGCGAGGCCAGGGGTGGGGGTGATGACACGTACGGCTACCTCTCAGGTTGTCTGAGGAGTTGTTTCGTGGTTACTGTACCCGGCATGAAGCTGCGTGGTCTCCTTCTCGGCCGCCGCAGCGGGGCCTGACGACACGACCGGCACCCCGCTGCGGGGCTCTGCGCTGCCGGTCGTTCCGCAGAACGGCCGACGAGGCCGACGGCCGGACGGGCCGAAGAGAAGGAAGCCACCCATGCAGTTCCCGACCCTCCGCACGCCGCAGGGCCCGGTGCCGCCCGGCGCCCCCGGCTGGAACCCGCAGCGCGCCAGCGCCATGCCGTCCCACCGCTACCAGTCCGCCCACGAGCGGGTCTCCGTGCCGCTGGCCGACACCGATCGCGGCTGGCCCTCCCGCCGGTTCGAGCAGGCGCCGCTCTGGGTGCCGGTCGATCTGCGCGACGGCAACCAGGCGCTCGCCGAACCGATGGACCCGGCCCGCAAACGCCGGATGTTCGACCTGCTGGTGGCCATGGGGTTCAAGGAGATCGAGGTCGGATACCCGTCGGCCAGCCGTACGGACTTCGACTTCGTACGACAGCTCGCGGAGCCCGGCGTCGTCCCCGACGATGTCACCGTCGTCGTCTTCACCCCCGCCCGCGCCGACCTCATCGAGCGGACCTTCGCCTCCATCGAGGGGCTGCCGCGCGCCGTCGTGCACCTCTACACCGCCACCGCTCCCGTCTGGCGCGAGGTGGTCCTGGGGCGGACCAGGAACGAACTGGCCGCGCTGGTACGGAAGTCGGCCGGGCAGGTGGCCCGGCTGGCTGACGCCTCCGCCGGTTCCGTACGGTTCGAGTTCTCGCCCGAGGTCTTCAACCTCACCGAGCCGGACTTCATCCTGGAGATCTGCAACTGCCTGACCGAGCTGTGGGACGCCTCGCCGGACCGGCCGGTCATCCATAATCTCCCGGCCACCGTGGAGATCGCCACCCCCAACGTCTACGCCGACCAGATCGAGTACATGCACCGCAACCTGGAGCGGCGCGGCTCGGTCGTCCTGTCCGTGCACCCGCACAACGACCGGGGTACCGGCGTCGCCTGCGCCGAGCTGGCCGTGCTGGCCGGGGCGCAGCGCGTCGAGGGATGTCTCTTCGGCAACGGCGAACGGACCGGCAACGTCGACCTGGTGACCCTCGCGCTCAATCTGCACGCCCAGGGCGTCGACCCGATGGTGGACTTCTCGGACATCGACGAGATCCGGCGCACCGTCGAGTACTGCAACCGCCTCCCGGTGCACGAACGGCACCCGTACGGCGGCGAGCTCGTCTACACCGCCTTCTCCGGTACGCACCAGGACGCCATCAAGAAGGGGATGGCCCACCAGTCGGGCCGCGCGCTGTGGACCGTGCCGTATCTGCCGATCGATCCGGCCGACGTGGGCCGCGACTACGAGGCCGTCATCCGGGTCAACAGCCAGTCGGGCAAGGGCGGGATCGCGTATCTGCTGCAGACCGGGTACGGACTCGACCTGCCGCGCCGTCTCCAGATCGACTTCTCGTCGGTGGTCCAGCGGGAGACCGACGACAGCGGCGAGGAGATCAGCGGCAAGCAGCTGTGGGAGCTGTTCAGCGCGGTGTACCTCGCCCCCGGTGAGGACGGGCCGATGGTGCTCGGCGACTGGAGTACGGCCGAAGTGGGAGGGGGAGAGCACGAGTTCAGCTGCACGCTGAACGGTGTGCCGTACCGGGGCACCGGGAACGGGCCGCTCTCCGCCTTCACCGCGGCCCTCGCCCGGGCAGGGACGGAGGCCGGCATCCTGCACTACACGGAGCACGCCACCGGCACCGGCCCGGACAGCCCGGCCGTCGCGTACGCCGAGTGCCGGGTGGGCGGCCGGACGTACTGGGGCGCGGGACGGGACAGCTCCGTTCTGACCGCGTCGGTGCGCGCGGTGCTCGCCGCGGTGAACCGCGCCGCGCAGTCCGGCGCCCAGCCGGCCGGATAGCGGATCTGCACCCGGCCGCCCAGCCGGCCGGATAGCGGCGGAGCCGCACCCGGCGGCGCGTAAACCCGCTGGCAGGCCCGCCCCCGGGCCTGCCAGACTTGGTTCCCATGTCCAGGACCTTTGATGAGCTGGTGGCCGAGGCCGACTCCGTGTCCGTCGACGGCTGGGACTTCTCCTGGCTGGACGGGCGTGCCACCGAGGAGCGCCCGTCGTGGGGATACGCCCGCGCGATGGGGGAGCGGATGGGCCGGGCCTCGGCCGCCCTCGACATCCAGACCGGCGGCGGGGAGGTGCTGGCCGGGGTGGCGAAGCTGCCGCGGCTGACGGTGGCCACCGAGGCCTGGCCGCCGAACGTGGCCAAGGCCACCGCCCTGCTGCATCCGCTGGGTGCGGCGGTGGTGGCCGACCCGGACGAGCCGCCGCTGCCCTTCGCCGAGGGGGCCTTCGACCTGGTCGTCAGCCGCCACCCGGTGAAGGCCCACTGGCAGGAGATCGCCCGGGTACTGGCACCGGGCGGCACGTACTTCTCCCAGGAGGTCGGCCCGGCCAGCGTCTTCGAGCTCGTCGAGTACTTCCTCGGCCCGCAGCCCGAAGCGCGCAAGGGACGCGACCCGGAGGCGGCGCGCACCGCGGCGCTGGCGGCCGGCCTGGAGGTGGTCGATCTGCGGCTGGAGAGCCTGCGCACCGAGTTCTTCGACATCGGCGCTGTCATCTACTTCCTGCGCAAGGTGGTCTGGATGGTGCCCGGCTTCACCGCCGAGGCGTATCTGCCGCAGCTCCGGGCCCTGCACGAGCGGATCGAGGCCGAGGGACCGTTCCTCGCACACACGACACGCTTCCTCATCGAGGCCCGCAAGCCGCGTTGACGGGCCCGGACCATCATGACGACTCCGGGCCCCATGACGGCTCCGGCCCCATGGCGGCTCCGGCCCCCATGGCGGCCCCCCCATCTGCCGCCAGGTCTAAACTCGGCCGGGTGTCTGCCGCGCTGATCGTCGTACTCGCCGCCTGCTTCGGCGGCGCCGTGGGGACTCTGCTGCCGCGCCCCGCCTACCGCCTCGCGGTGGCGCCCGGGACCCCCTGGCACGGGGCCACCCCGTCGGGTCAGCCCATCGCCGGCTGGCTCGGCCCGGCGCGCGGGACCGGGGGCTGGTACGGACCCAGTACACCGGTGACCGCCGTGCTCACCGCCCTGTGCTGCGCTGCCCTCGCCGCGGCGGCCGGGCCCGTTCCCGAAGCGGCCGTCTGGGTGCTGCTCGCGCCCGCCCTCGTACTGCTGGCCCTGGTGGACCGCGCGGTACAGCGGCTGCCCGACGTCCTCACCCTGCCCATCGTGGCGGCGACCGCGGTCCTGCTGGGAGCCGCGGCGCTGCTGCCCGGCGCGCGGGGCTCCTGGACGGGCGCTCTGCTCGGCGGACTCGCCCTGGGCGGCGGCTACTTCGTACTCTTCCTCATCAACCCGAACGGCATGGGCTTCGGCGACGTCAAACTGGCGGCCGGTCTCGGGGTGGCACTCGGCTGGTACGGCTGGGGGGTCCTGCTGATCGGCGCTTTCGCCGGGTTCGTCTACGGCGCGGTGTACGGCGTCGGCCTGATCCTGCGAGGGCGCGCGGGACGCAAGAGCGCGATGCCGTTCGGCCCGTTCATGGTGGCGGGCGCGCTCACCGGTCTGCTGCTGGGCGGCTTCGGAGCGTAATTCCGGGCGCCCGGGTGCACGGCATGGCCCCAACACGACTTATGAAGGGTTATGGTGGAAACCCCCCCTCGGGCCGGTCCGTATCCCCCCCCACGGACCGGCCCGTTTTTTATGCCCTTTCCCGCGCCGCTTCCCGGCCCGCCCTTACCGCCACGCCGCTTCCGGCGGTCAGCTCCGGCCGGCCCAGATGTTGGTGCCCGCGGTGTCGACGGCGAACGAGTCGATCTCGGTCAGCTCCTCGGCGGAGAGCGGGGCCGCCGCGAGCGCCGCCACGTTCTCGTCCAGCTGCTTCACGCTGGAAGCGCCGATGAGCGCGGACGTCATCCGCGGATCGCGCAGCACCCAGTTGAGTGCCAGCTGCGCCAGGGACTGGCCGCGCCGCTTCGCGATCTCGTTGAGCCCGTTGAGCCGGCGTACGACCTCGTCCGAGAGCAGGCCCGGGTCGAGCGACTTGCCCTGAGTGGCCCGCGAGCCCTCCGGGATGCCCTTCAGGTACTTGCCGGTGAGCAGGCCCTGTGCGAGCGGCACGAAGGAGATGCAGCCCATGCCGGCCGTCTCCAGGGTGTCGAGCAGCCTTCCCCCAGACTCCGTCCGGGGGGACCCCCATTTCGCTTCGCTTCCCTCGATCCAGCGGTTGATCATGGAGTACGAGGGCTGGTGGATCAGGGCGGGGACCCCCATCTCCTTGAGGATGCGGGCCGCCTCCGCGGTCTGCTCGCTGTTGTACGAGGAGACCCCGACGTACAGCGCCTTGCCCTGCTGCACGGCGGAGGCCAGGGCGCCCATCGTCTCCTCAAGGGGAGTGTCCGGGTCGAAGCGGTGCGAGTAGAAGATGTCGACGTAGTCGAGACCCATCCGGGTGAGCGAGGCGTCCAGCGAGGACAGCAGGTACTTGCGCGAGCCCCACTCGCCGTACGGGCCGGGGTGCATCAGATAGCCGGCCTTGGTCGAAATGACCAGTTCATCCCGGTACGGGGCGAAGTCCTGGGCGAAGAGCTTGCCGAAGTTGAGCTCGGCGGAGCCGGCCGGCGGGCCGTAGTTGTTCGCCAGGTCGAAATGGGTGACGCCCGTGTCGAAGGCGCGGCGGAGGATCGCCCGCTGCGAGTCGAGCGAGCGGTCGTCGCCGAAGTTGTGCCACAGGCCGAGCGAGACAGCGGGGAGTTTCAGCCCACTGCGACCGCTGCGCCGGTACTCCATGGAGTCGTATCGGTCATCAGCGGCGTAATAACGAAGAGAATCAGTCACAGGCCCCTCCTTATCACGGACTTGTGACAGGCCGGGTTGGGCTGTCATGACCCCTGCGCAGTACTGTGGCGGCTCGGGCGATCGCCACCGCACGGAGCTCTGGACTCGGTGCTGTGCCGTCCCGGGGGACGCCTCCCGGGACCCCAGCCGGAAAAGCACGTCGGGCAGGGCGTCCGGCACGACATCGCGAGGTGAATCGCAGTGAACTTGCGCGACCTGGTGTACGGGCTCTACGCACGTCGGGTGGAAGGCCGCCTCGACCACGACCAGGTGCCCAAGCACATCGGACTCATCCTGGACGGCAACCGGCGCTGGGCCAAGGCGTCCGGAGGCACTGCCGCACAAGGCCACAAGGCCGGGGCCGACAAGATCACCGAATTTCTCGGCTGGTGCGCGGAGACCGAGGTCGAGGTCGCCACGCTCTGGCTGCTGTCCACGGACAACTTCGACCGCCCGCAGGAGGAGCTCACCGCGCTCTTCGGCATCATCGAGGACACGGTCAGGGGCCTCGCGGCGGACGGCCGCTGGCGGGTCCACCACGTCGGCGCGCTCGACCTGCTCCCCGGTCACACCCAGGCGGTCCTCAAGGAAGCCGAAGAGGCGACCACGGGCAACACCGGAATACTCGTCAATGTGGCGGTCGGCTACGGCGGGCGCCAGGAGATCGCCGACGCGGTCCGCTCGCTCCTGCTTGAGCACGCCGAGAAGGGCACATCCTTCGAGGAGCTGGCCGAGACCGTCGACGTCGAGCGCATCTCGGAACACCTCTACACGCGCGGCCAGCCCGACCCGGATCTGGTGATCCGCACCAGCGGGGAGCAGCGCCTCTCCGGGTTCATGCTCTGGCAGAGCGCGCACTCCGAGTATTACTTCTGCGAAGTCTTCTGGCCCGCCTTCCGCAAGGTCGACTTCCTGCGGGCGCTGCGCGACTACGCGGCCCGCCACCGGCGCTACGGCGCCTGAGCCTTCCCGGCCGGCGCCCGCCGTGCGCCCATGCGCTCTCTCCGCGCACCCTTTCGAGTGATGGCCTGAACATTTCGCTTTCCCGGTGTGGACACCCGGTGGCGCGCGGACGTCGCGCCGGTCAGCCGCGGGTGACGTGGGGGTGAAAACCTCCCGGTACGGACCGCCGCTGGCAGGAACCGGTCGTACGCCATGGCATGGCGGCGGGCGTTCGCGGGAATACCCCTTCCAGGTCGACGTCCGGTCCACGGATGTCGTATCTCAGTGAGCGGCCAGGTCCGCTCGCCCGGGAGGCCCTTTGCACCAGGAAGACCGTGCGGTGAGCGCGGGCGACGTGGAGGGCCGGGTCCGGCCTCCGCGCTGGTGGGGGCCCGCCCCGGTCCCAGCAGCCCGCGACGCCGTCGCTCCCCGACCTCAGGCTTGTGTCCAAAGGGGGTACGTCCTTCCGTGGTGACCAGCACTAAGCGCCGCATGCCCGACAGGCGCACTTATGTTCTTGACACCAGCGTCCTGCTGGCCGATCCCAGCGCCATGACCCGGTTCGACGAGCACGAGGTCGTGCTCCCGATCGTCGTGGTCACGGAACTGGAGGCCAAGAGGCACCATCCTGAGCTCGGCTACTTCGCCCGCCAGGCACTGCGCCTGCTGGACGACTTCCGGGTGAGGTACGGACGTCTCGACGCCCCTCTTCCCATGGGCGAGCTCGGCGGGACCCTCCGTGTCGAACTCAACCACTCGGATCCCAGCGTGCTCCCGGCCGGCTACCGGCTCGGGGACAACGACTCACGCATCCTCGCGGTCGCGCGCAACCTCCAAGCCGAGGGATTCGACGTCACAGTCGTCTCCAAGGACCTGCCGCTGCGCATCAAGGCCTCATCCGTGGGACTCCTCGCCGAGGAGTACCGCGCCGAACTGGCGATCACGGACTCCGGTTACACGGGGATGAGCGAACTGACCCTCTCGCCCGACCAGGTGGACCTGCTGTTCTCCGAGGACACCCTTTATGTACCGGAGGCCGCCGAACTGCCCGTGCACACCGGCATGGTGCTCCAGTCCGAGCGCGGCAAGGCACTGGGCCGGATCACGGCCGAGGGCAATGTGAGGCTCGTACGGGGCGACCGCGAGGCCTTCGGGCTGCACGGCCGCAGCGCCGAGCAGCGCATCGCGCTCGATCTGCTCCTCGATCCGGACATCGGCATCATCTCGATGGGCGGCCGGGCCGGCACCGGCAAGTCCGCGCTGGCGCTCTGCGCGGGTCTTGAGGCCGTCCTGGAGCGCAGGCAGCACCAGAAGGTGATGGTCTTCCGCCCGCTGTACGCGGTCGGCGGACAGGAACTCGGCTATCTGCCCGGCTCAGAGTCCGAGAAGATGGGGCCCTGGGCGCAGGCGGTCTTCGACACCCTCTCCTCGGTGACGAGCCGGGACGTGATCGAGGAAGTGGTCGGACGGGGCATGCTCGAAGTCCTGCCGCTCACTCATATCCGGGGCCGCTCACTGCACGACGCGTTCGTCATCGTGGACGAGGCCCAGTCCCTGGAGCGGAACGTCCTGCTGACGGTGCTCTCCAGGATTGGCTCGAACTCGCGGGTCGTGCTGACCCACGACGTCGCCCAGCGGGACAACCTGCGGGTGGGCCGGTACGACGGAGTGGTCGCCGTCGTGGAGAAACTGAAGGGGCATCCGCTCTTCGCCCACGTCACCCTCACCCGGTCCGAGCGTTCGCAGATCGCCGCACTGGTGACCGAAATGCTGGAGGACGGACAGCTCTGAAGGGTATTGCCAGACACCGGCCCGTACGGTACTGGTCAGTTGAAGCCGCCCGGCAAGGCGCAGGAGCCTAGCCGGGCGGTTCGCTGTTGCGCAGCAATCTCCAGAAAACTCGTGCGCCAAACGGGGTGTGAGCTTTAACACTCGGCCGACGTTTGCCTTGAAGCGTGGGCTTCGGGCAGAGTCTTGCTTCCGTCAGGCCCCGCATACGGCACACGTTCACCCTCAGGGGTGCAGCACCACACAACTCAACACTTGCCGCCGTATGCCGCCCGAGCACCACGCGGCACTTCCGTAAGGGAGTTGCCCACCGGGTCAGCGCCTCCCGTGACCTGTACGCCAGGGAGGCCCGCGCCAGGGGCACGATTGCGTCCGCGAGGTCACGAGCGGTCGCTGCTGGAAGGAAACCGTGTGAGCCGGATTTCGGTCCGGGGATTCGCGGTGGCGTCAGCCACTGCGGTCACCACCGTAGGAGCAGTTGTCGGCGTCGCATCGGGCAGCACGATGCCCGCAGGCGACAACATCGATGCAGCCTCCGCCGCGGACACGACGACTCTCGCAGACATTCCTGATGGCCAGCAGGCCCAGGTCGCTTCGCTGACCGAGCAGGCAGACACCCAGGCGGTGCAGGCCGACGCGGCAGCGAAGAAGTCCGCGGAGGAGTCGGCCCGCATCCAGGCCGCCAAGGACGCGAAGACCAAGAAGGAAGCTGCCGACGAGGCAGTTGCCAAGGCCAAGGAGGCCGCGAAGAAGCGTGCCGAGGAGAAGAAGCTGGAATCCAGCCGCTCCTCCGTTCGCGACGCGAGCAGCTTCTCTTCCCAGGGCTCGTACACGGCCGCACAGGTCCAGGCCATGGCGCGGCAGATGATGCCGTCCGACCAGTTCCAGTGCTTCAGCAACATCGTGAGCCATGAGTCCGGCTGGAACTACAAGGCGACCAACCCCGGTTCCGGTGCCTACGGTCTCGTACAGGCTCTCCCCGGCTCCAAGATGTCGTCCGCGGGCGCCGACTGGCAGACCAATCCGGCCACGCAGATAAAGTGGGGCCTGAACTACATGAACAGCCGCTACCACAGCCCCTGTGGTGCGTGGTCGTTCTGGCAGGCCAACAGCTGGTACTAGAGCGGCTCGTCCGCTCAACTTCATGGAGCCCCCCGCCGTCCTTCGGCGGGGGGCTTCCGTGCGTGTACGGTCGGCTCCGGATGAAGCGCGCGGTCGGGGGAAGAGGAAGAGGATGTCGAAACTACCGGACTGGCTGGGGCGCGTGGGCTCTGAACTCACTCATATGGGTGAAAGGTTGGAGGAACGCCGTTCCGCGGACGATGTGGACGGCGCCAACCACGTAACGGGGGCCACGTCGCACGGCGGGGGCGGCCATCCGGCGCCCGGGCAGGTGCCGCCGCCCCCGGACTACGCGCCGGCTGTGGCGGCCCGCCCCGATCCGGTGGCCGCCGTGCCGTGGGGTATGCGGGTGGCCGCCGAGGCGGGCTGGCGGCTCCTCGTCCTCGCTGGGGCCCTCTGGGTGCTGATGCGGGTCATCAGCGCCATCCAGCTGGTCGTCCTCGCGTTCGTCGGCGCGCTGCTCGTCACCGCGCTCCTCCAGCCGACGGTCGCCAGGCTCCGGCGGGCCGGTCTGCCGCGGGGGCTGGCCACCGCGCTGACCGCGATCCTCGGCTTCGTCATCATGGGCCTGGTCGGCTGGTTCGTGGTCTGGCAGGTGATGGAGAATCTGGACACGGTCTCCAGCCGGGTCCAGGAGGGTATCCAGGAGCTGCGGCGCTGGCTGCTGCACAGCCCGTTCCATGTGACGGACAAGCAGATCAACGAGATCGCCAAGAACCTGAGCGACACCGTCGGGACCAACACGAACGAGATCACGTCGGCCGGCCTCCAGGGCGTCACGGTCATGGTGGAGTTCCTGACCGGGATGCTGCTGGCGATGTTCTCGACCCTCTTCCTGCTGTACGACGGGGCGCGCATCTGGCAGTGGACGCTCAAGCTCGTTCCTGCGCAGGCCCGTCCTGGGGTCGCGGGCGCCGGGCCGCGTGCCTGGCGGACGCTGACCGCGTATGTGCGCGGCACGGTGATAGTGGCGCTGATCGACGCCATCTTCATCGGGCTCGGGCTCTTCTTCCTCGATGTGCCGCTGGCCGTGCCGCTGGCCGTCTTCATCTTCCTGTTCGCGTTCATCCCGCTGGTCGGCGCCGTGACGTCCGGTGCGCTCGCGGTGGTCGTCGCGCTGGTGACCCAGGGCCCCTTCACGGCGCTGATGGTGGTGATCGTGGTGCTCGCCGTGCAGCAGATCGAGGGCCATGTGCTCCAGCCGTTCATCCTCGGCCGTGCGGTGCGGGTCCATCCGCTGGCGGTGGTCCTCTCGGTAGCAGCAGGCGGCATGATCGCCGGGATCGGCGGAGCGGTGGTGGCGGTTCCGCTGGTGGCGGTGACCAACAAGGTGGTCGGTTACCTCCGCGCGTACAGCATGGAGACCGCGCTGAGGGCCGCGCCCCACCAGCAGCATCAACAGCAGCACCAGCAGCAGGAGACCCCGGCGGCGCAGGCCCCGGCGCCGCAGGAGTCCAGGCGCGAGCCCGGTCCGGAGCCGGTGCCCGACGTCCGGACCCCGGCGCTGGAGACGACCGAGCTTCCCGAGTGAGGAACGGGGCCGGAGACGGCACCGGAGCAGTTGTGTTCCACAGCCCTCATGGGCGAGCAAAAAGCCCCGGTGGTGCGTTTCCGCACGTCACCGGGGCTTTCGGGTGCCGTTGCCTTACTCGGCCAGGACGGCCTCGGCGTCGAGCGTCACGCCGACCGCCTGCAGGACTGAGGCGATCTTGAAGGCCTCCTGGATGGTCTCGCGGTCCACGCCCGCCTTGCGGAGCACCTGCTCGTGCGAGTCGAGGCACTGGCCGCAGCCGTTGATCGCGGAGACGGCGAGCGACCAGAGCTCGAAGTCGGCCTTCTCCACGCCCGGGTTGCCGATCACGTTCATCCGCAGACCGGCGCGGAGCGTCCCGTACTCCGGGTCCGACAGCAGGTGCCGGGTCCGGTAGAAGACGTTGTTCATCGCCATGACGGCCGCCGCGGAGCGGGCCGCGGTGTACGCCTCGGGGGAGAGGTTCGCCTTCGCCTCCGGCTCCAGCTCGCGCAGCACCAGCGGCGAGCGCGAAGCGATGGCGCAGGCGAGGACGGTGCCCCACAGCTGCTGCTTCGGCAGGTCGCTGTTGCCGATCACCGAACCGAGGTTCAGCTTCAGGTCCTTGGCGTAGTCCGGTACGGCGGACTTCAGTTCGTCGAGTGACATCGTGGAATCAGCTCACTCGCCCGAGAGGAGCGCGACCGGGTCAAGGGTGCTCTCGCCCTTGGTCCAGTTGCAGGGGCACAGCTCGTCGGTCTGCAGGGCGTCGAGGACCCGCAGGACCTCCTTGGGGTTACGGCCCACGGAACCGGCGGTCACCATCGTGAACTGGATCTCGTTGTTCTGGTCGACGATGAAGACGGCGCGCTGCGCGAAGCCGTCCTCGCCCTCGATGCCGAGGTCGCGCATGAGCTCGTGCTTCGAGTCGGCCAGCATCGGGAAGGGCAGGTCGGTGAGGTCCGGGTGGTCCTTGCGCCAGGCGTGGTGCACGAACTCGGAGTCACCGGAGAAGCCGAGGACCTGGGCGTCGCGGTCGGCGAACTCCTCGTTCAGCTTGCCGAAGGCGGCGATCTCGGTCGGGCACACGAAGGTGAAGTCCTTGGGCCACGCGAAGACGATCTTCCACTTGCCTTCGTAGGTCTTGTGGTCGATCTGCGCGAACTCCTTGCCGCTCTCCAGCGACACACAGGCGGTCAGGTCGAACTGGGGGAACTGGTCACCGACAGTGAGCACGTACTCTCCTTGCGGATGCGGAAATCCCTTTTGGGGCGTTCCTGGGGGGTTGGACGGGTTACAGAGTGACACAGGATCCATTGATCACAGAAATAGCTAGACTTGGTGGTTGTGATCGGAGGTACCTATCAGTGACCCACGTATATACGGGCGGAACCGCCCACAAGGGGAAGCAGCCCACCGTGGCGCAGTTGCGTGCCTTCGCGGCCGTGGCGGAGCATCTGCACTTCCGGGACGCGGCCGCCGCGATCGGCATGAGCCAGCCCGCCCTGTCGGGTGCCGTATCGGCGCTGGAGGACGCCCTCGGCGTACAGCTCCTGGAACGGACGACCCGCAGGGTGCTGCTTTCGCCCGCCGGGGAGCGGCTCGCGGTGCGGGCCGCTGCGGTGCTGGACGCGGTCGGCGAGCTGATGGACGAGGCCGACGCGGTACGGGCGCCCTTCACCGGGGTGCTGAGGCTCGGCGTGATCCCCACCGTCGCCCCGTATCTGCTGCCGACCGTGCTGCGGCTCGTCCACCGCGAGTACCCGGACCTCGACCTCCAGGTACACGAGGAACAGACGTCCTCGCTCCTGGAGGGGCTGGCCGCCGGGCGGCTCGACCTGCTGCTGCTCGCGGTGCCGCTCGGGGTGCCGGGGGTGGTGGAACTGCCTTTGTTCGACGAGGAGTTCGTCCTGGTGACCCCGCACGAGCACTGGCTGGCCGGGCGCACGGACATCCCGCGGGACGCCCTGCGCGAGCTGGATCTGCTGCTGCTCGACGAGGGGCACTGCCTGCGGGACCAGACACTGGACATCTGCCGGGAGGCCGGGCGCGCCGGCGGTGTGCCGGTGACGACGACGGCCGCCGGGCTCTCCACGCTGGTCCAGCTGGTGGCCGGCGGGCTCGGGGTGACGCTGCTGCCGCGTACGGCGGTACGGGTGGAGACGGGCCGTAACGACCAGCTGGCCACCGCCTACTTCGCGGAGCCCGCGCCGATGCGGCGGGTCGCGCTGGCGATGCGGGCCGGGGCGGCGCGCCAGGAGGAGTTCACCGCGTTCGCCGCCGCGCTGCGGGAAGGGGTGCGGCCGCTGCCGGTCTGGCTGGCCTGACGGCGAGGGGCCCGGTGTGTCCGGCGGGGCGCGGGGGCCCGGTGTGTCCGGCGGGGCCCCCGCGGCGGAAACCGCCCCCGCTACTCCGTGCGCAGCCCCTCGGGCCGCATCAGCCGCCACAGCGGCGGCAGGCTGAGCAGCGTCACCAGGACGACCACGCCGCCGCCGATACCCGACATCGCCGCGACCGCCGGCCAGTCGACCGAGACCGAGTGGCCGACCATCTGGAGCAGGACCGCCCCCAGACCCAGGCCCACGACCGTGGCGAGCAGCAGGCCCAGGGCGACCGGGACAGCCGTCTGCCACAGCACCGACCAGCTCATCGTGGAGCGGCGGGTGCCGAAGGCCGTCAGTGCGGCCAGCAGCTTCCGTCGGTCGCGCAGCTGCTCCAGGACCGAGACGAGCAGGCTCGCGCCGATCAGCAGGAGCACCGCCGCCGCGCCGATGTACAGGCCCTTGCGGACACTCGCGAAGCGGTTGTCCTCGCGTACCTCGTGCAGGGCGTCGACCGGGGTCAGCGGATTGACCTTCGCCACACCGTTACGGACCAGGTCGATGGCATCCGGCTCCGAAGGGTCGAGCGAGATGTAGTCCGTGTCGACCAGGGCAAGGTGCCGCAGCGCGGGCAGCGCCCCCGGCGTGAGCAGGACGCCCCCCGAGCCGGGACCGCCGGCCGGGGCGGCCGTGACCTGCACCGTGCGGGTTCCGGCCGGGACGGTCCACGTGAGGGCGCGGTCGTTCCGGTCGCTGAAGGGCGAGTGGATGAACAGCCGTCTGCCGGGCTCGGCGATCTTCGGGAGGTTGTCGTCCCAGCCACCGGAGGCGATGAACGCGTCGCCGTTCTCGCAGGACGGAAGAGCGGCCAGTACCCGGAGCGACGCGCAGTCGCCGGTGTACATATCGCTGGTCTGCTCAGCGTTCTCCGTCCCCCCGGCGGTGGCCCGGCTGACCGAGAGCACCTTCCGCACACCGTGCGTGGCGCGCAGCGCGTCGGCCGTCCGGCCCTTCGTGAAGTCGCTCTGCACGACCATCTGGACGCGCGAGGTGTCGGCCCCGGTCTCCTTGGTGTAGTCGCCGTCGATCCCCGCGAAAAGCATCTGGAGCGCGATGGCACCGGCGACCGCGACGGCGATGCCGTTGACGAGCCGGGCGGCGGTGCCGCTGGTCATCTGGAGCCTGCGGACGGCCAGTTGCCAGGCGGTGGTGCCACCGCCCAGACGGTTCACCACGGCTTCGATCAGCCAGGGCAGCAGCGCCGTCACGCCGATCAGCAGCAGCACGCTGCCGCCGATCACCAGAGTGCTGTTGAAGTGGCCCGAGGTGCGGCCCTTGCCCAGCATCGGTACCAGCAGGGCGAGTCCGGCGACCGGCGGGAGCACCCGCCACCAGACCCGGCGGCGGCGCTGGACCGAGGTGCGGACGACACCGAGCGGCTCGATGACCACACCGCGCAGTGCGAGCAGGGTGACCGCGACGGCCGCCGCGGGCACCGCGAGTGCGACCAGTACGGCCAGCGCCGCACTCGGGTTCAGGTCAGCCGGGAAGAGGTTGATCCCCGCCACGTCGATATCGCCGACGAACGCCCGGCCGATCAGGAAGAAACCCGCGCCGAAAACCACCCCGAGCAGGGAGCCCGCCAGCGCCTCGCCGGCCGCGATGCGGCGGGTCATCCGGGAGTCCGTACCGACCAGCCGAAGCGCGGCGAGCCTGCGGTCCCTGCTGTCGCTGCCGAAGCGCACGGCCGCGGCGATGAAGACACCCACCGGCATCAGCAGCACCACGAAGATGATCATGACGAGCAGTTTCAGGACCGGATCCATGGCCTCCTGGGGCGGCATATGCGCGAAGGCGGTGATGCGCCGCACAACGCCGGTTTCCTCCAGGGTGAGGTGGTTGTCGCCCGCGTAGTAGGCCAGTTCGTTCGGGCCGGTCAGACCCGCGTCGGTGACCGTGCCGGTGATCCGGTACGGGAGGCGCTCACGCAGCAGTGCGCCCTTGTCCGACGCCAGCAGCCTGCGCAGCGCGGGCGACACCAGCATCTCGCCGTCGCCGGGCAGCGCACCCGTGCCGGGCGGCAGCGGTGCGTCGGGGCCCTCGCCGCGCACCAGCCGGCCGCGGACGTCGGCACCCTTGTACACGGTGTCGGCGACCCCGAGGAGCATGGTGTCGTGGGCCGGCTTGTCGATCATGACCGCACCGAAGTCGTTGCGGTTGTCCTCCCGCGCGTTACGGGCGGCGAGCGCGCTCGGTATCGCGGTGGTGATCAGCAGCAGCGCCACGCCGAGGCCCACACCGACCGCGGTCAGCAGCGTCCGGATCCAGCCCTCACGGCCCCCACCGACAGCGAACTTCATGCCCATCGTGAGGTCTTGGGTCCAGCTCATACCAGGTGCTCCAGATCGCGGGACTTGCCGTCGCGTACGACGACCTCACGGTCCGAGTAGGCGGCGACGCGCGCTTCGTGGGTGACCAGGACCACGGCGGCGCTGGTGGAGCGGGCCGCCTGCGTCAGGAGTTCCATGACGCGCTCGCCGTTGAGGGAGTCGAGCGCGCCGGTCGGTTCGTCGGCGAAGAGCACGCGCGGCCCGGTCACCAGCGACCGTGCCACGGCCACCCGCTGGCCCTGTCCGCCGGAGACCTCGCCGGGGCGCTTGTGCCCCAGCTCGGCGACCTCCAGACGCTCCATCCACTCCAGCGCCCTGCGCTCGGCCTCTTTGCGCTTGGCCCCGTTCAGCCGCAGCGGCAGCGCGACGTTCTCCGTGCAGGTCAGTTCGGGGACGAGCCGGCCGAACTGGAAGACGAAGCCGAAGTCCGTACGGCGCAGCGCGCTCCGCTCGGCGTCCGACATCGCGGACAGCTCCAGCCCCTGGTACGTGATGGTCCCCGAATCGGGGCGGACGATACCGGCGAGGCAGTGCAGCAGCGTCGACTTTCCGGAGCCCGAAGGCCCCATGACCGCGACCACTTCGCCCGCGTGGACGGAGAACGCGGCGCCGTCGAGCGCGGTGGTCGGGCCGTACGCCTTGTGCAGGCCGTCGGCGTACAGCAGCGAACCGGCGGGGGTCATGGGCTTACCTCCTTGGCGAGCTGGCCGAGGCGCGCGGCGGTCAGTTCGAGCCAGCGCAGGTCGGCTTCGAGGTGGAACAGGGCGTGGTCGCAGATCAGTTGGTCGGCGAGGTCACCGTGGCGCTTGCGGTCCGTGAGGATGCGCATCAGACGCAGATGCTCCGCGCGCTGGGTGTCCAGCAGGTCGGCTGCGGGGCGGCCGGTGAGCAGTGCGAGGACGACCTTGGTGTAGAGCGTCGACTGGAGGTACGGCTCGGGCTTCTCGGGTGTGGCGAGCCACTGCTCGACATCGCTGATGCCGGCGTCGGTGATCGCGTACCGCTTGCGCTCGGGACCGCCCCCGGTCTCCATCGCGTCGACCTCGACGAGACCGTTCTTCAGGAGCCGGGACATCGTCGAGTAGACCTGCCCGTAGTGCAGCGGCCGGTCATGGCCGAACTTCTCGTCGAAGGCGCGCTTGAGGTCGTAGCCGTGGCGCGGCCCCGACTCCAGGATGCCGAGCAGCGTGTGGCCGATGGACATGTGCGAGGGCCTTTCTGATCTGAGGGCGGGGTTGACGGCGTTACTCGGTACGGAGGCCGTCGGGGCGCATCATGCGCCACAGCGGAGGAAGACTGAGCAGGGTGACGAGCAGGATCAGCGCGCCCCCGGCACCGGTCAGCGGGACGAAACCCCACCAGTCCGTGACGGACTTGCCGATCAGCCGCAGCAGCGCGGCGCCGAGCCCGAGACCGCCGCCGACGGCGAGCGCCAGGCCGAGGACCACGGGGACCGCGGTCTGCCAGAGCACCGACCAGCCCAGGGTGAGCCGGCGGGTGCCGAAGGCCACCAGGACCGACAGCAGCTTCCGGCGCTCGCGCAACTGCTCCAGCTGCGACACGAGCATGGAGGCGGCGATCAGCACCATGGTCGCGACCGCCCCGGCGAGCAGCCCGTTCTCGATGCTGGTGTACTGCTTGTCGCGGTCGGCCACTGTGAGGTCCCACACGCGCATGAGCGGGTCGATACGGGCCGCGGTGTTCCGTACGTACTCCGAGGCGTCCGGCACCGAGTGGTCGACCTCGACCAGGGCGCGCGTCTGGGCCGCCGTGAGCTGAGCCGCGCTGATCGCGGACGGTGTGACCAGGATGCCGTCGCGCTTCTCGCCCATCGGGTCGGTGCGGGCCATGACCGTGGGCGAGTCCTTCGGGAGCGTCCACAGCACGGGCTTGCTGTCCCGGCCGATGTTGAGCTTGCCGCCGGGCCGTACGGTCTTGTCCACCCAGGCGTTCATCTCCTGCTGCCCCTCGACGTGGGCGACGAAGGTGTCGCCGTCCTCGCAGGACGGAAGGCGCGCCAGCTCGCGCAGGGTCGGGCAGTCGCCCATGGTGATCATGGTGGTGGGCCAGGGGCCCGACGCGTTCGGATCGCCGCCGGGCTTGTCGGCGTAGGACTCGATGGTGCCGATGACCGCCTTGACGCCCTTGGTGCCCTGGAAGGCGTGGATCATCTGCCGGGCCCGTCCGGCGCTCGGATAGTCCGCCTCGACGTGCATCTGGGCGCGGCTCGGGTCCTGGTCCGTGTTCTTGGTGAAGTCGTCGTGCAGTCCGACGAAGTACATCTGGAGCGCGACCGCACCGGCGACGGCGACCGTGATGCCGCTGACCGCGCGGGCCGCCGATCCGCTGCTGAGCTGGAGCCTGCGGGTGGCCAGCTGGAACGGGACGGGGCCGCCCTTCAGCCGGGCGACGGCCGCCTCGACGAGCCAGGGCAGCAGCGTGGTCAGCCCGGCCAGCACCAGGATCGCGCCGATCGCGACGGGGTACGGATTGACGAGCACGGTCTCGCCGGTGATCCGGCCCGTGCTCAGCAGCACACCGAGGCCGGCGACCGGCATCACCAGACGCCACCAGAGACGGCGCCTGTCGGTGGCGCTCTGCCGGGCGACCCCGAGCGGTTCGACGGTGACCGACCGCATCGCGAACAGCGTGACCAGCACCGCCGAGACCGGCACGGCCAGCGAGATCAGCACCGCGAGCGCGGGGACAGGGGCCAGGTCGGACGGGAACGCGGACATCTTCCACAGCCGGATTCCGCCGATGAACCGCCGGCCCACGAGGAAGACCGCCCAGCCGAGCAGCACCCCCAGGACCGACCCGGCGAACGCCTCGCCCGCCGCGATCCGCCGCGTCATCCGGATGTCGGCGCCGACCAGCCGCAGCGAGGCGAGCCGCCGGTCGCGGCCGTCGCCGCCGAAGCGGACCGCGGTGGCGATGAAGATGGCGACCGGGGTGAGCAGCACGACACAGCCCAGGAGGGTGAGCACGACGAGCTGCGGGGAGAGCGGCGGGCTCAGCGGTCCACCGCCGAAGTGCGCGATCCGGGCGGAGCCCGTCCGCGTGGTCAGAGTGGAGCTGCCCGCGTAGTAGTACAGCTCGCCCGGATCGCTCAGCCCGCCTTGGCCGATGGTGCCGGTGATCCGGTACGGGAGGCGCTCGCGCAGCAGTCTGCCGTCGGCGGAGCCCAGCAGTTTCCTGAGGGCGGGCGAGACCACCATCGTGCCGGGGGCGGGGATCGCGGCGATGCCGGGCGGGGTGATCGGGTGGCTGCCGTCCGGGCGGAGCAGGTAGCCGGTCAGGGAGTTGCCGCGGTACTCGCTCTCGGCATGTCCGTACAGCAGTGTCGTATCGCTGCGCGGTACCGGATTCCCCGGTGCGGAGAGGGTGCGGGCGTCTCCGCGCGCCGACTGGGTGCTCACCGCGCTGGGCAGTGCGGACGCGGCGAGCAGCAGGGCCACCCCCAGGGCGACGCCGACGGCGGTGAGCGTGGTGCGCACCCAGGTCTCCCGGCCGCCGGTCACCGCGAACCGGACCCCCATGGCGAGGTCGTCCAGGCGGCTCATGCGGCGCTCTGCGCGAAGTGGTCGCGGGATTTGCCGTCGCGTACGACGACCTCACGGTCCGAGTAGGCGGCGACGCGCGCTTCGTGGGTGACGAGGACCACAGCGGCATCGGTGGAGCGGGCGGCCTGGGTGAAGAGTTCCATGACGCGCTCGCCGTTGAGGGAGTCGAGCGCGCCGGTCGGTTCGTCGGCGAAGAGCACGCGCGGCCCGGTCACCAGCGACCGTGCCACGGCCACCCGCTGGCCCTGTCCGCCGGAGACCTCGCCGGGGCGCTTGTGCCCCAGCTCGGCGACCTCGAGACGCTCCATCCACTCCAGCGCCCTGCGCTCGGCCTCCTTGCGCTTGGCCCCGTTCAGCCGCAGCGGCAGCGCGACGTTCTCCGTGCAGGTCAGTTCGGGGACGAGCCGGCCGAACTGGAAGACGAAGCCGAAGTCCGTACGGCGCAGCGCGCTGCGGCCCATGTCGTTCATCGCGGTGAGGTCGTGGTCCGCATACCGGATGGTGCCCGAGTCGGGGCTCACTATCCCGGCCAGACAGTGCAGCAGTGTCGACTTGCCGGACCCGGACGGGCCCATCACCGCGACGATCTCGCCTGGTGCGATGGCGAAGTCCGCACCGTCCAGGGCGGGGGTCGGTCCGTAGACCTTGTGAAGGTCTGTTGCGCTGAGCAACGGAGGCTGGGATGGCATGACCCGGACTATACGCAGTACGTATACCTGCGGTGTATACCGGGGGTGCATAGTGCTGGAAAATCCGGACAATCCAGGGTAATCAGGGCGACTTGAGGGGGAGATCGTCCAGGAGTGGCAACCTTGCGGGCTTCCTGCTCGTCGGTTCCCTATGACACAGGTGCTGATTGTCACGTGTGGAAAGGGCCCCATGGGGTGGTCCCTGTCCAAAGGTGCTCAGGAAGCGGTGTTAGCTTTCGACAGCTGGTCTGGGTGAGAGAAGGCGGAGTCACAGAGCGATGGGCCGTGCGGACGATCGACGAGCCCGGCAGCGCGGGGCGCGCCGGGGCAACTCAACGAAGCGCAAGCAGAGCGGGAAGAGCGGCATACGCAGGCTCTTCACCTGGAAGAAGGTCCTGGGCAGCTTCTTCGTTTTCTGCCTGCTGCTGATGGGCGCGTTCGTCGTGTTCTACATGTACGTGCCGGTGCCGAAGGCGAACGCCGACGCCGAGCTCCAGAGCAACGTCTACAAGCTCAGCAACGGCAAGGTGATCGCCCGCACGGGCAAGGTCAACCGGGAGAAGGTCGACCTCTCCGAGGTCCCCCTGGAGGTTCAGCACACCTTCGTCGCCGCCGAGAACAAGACCTTCTACCAGGACCACGGAGTCGACTTCAGGGGCACCGCCCGAGGGCTCTACAACACGGTCCAGGGCCGGAAGCAGGGTGGCTCGACGATCACCCAGCAGTACGTCAAGAACTACTACCTCAGCGCCGACCAGACGGTCACCCGGAAGCTCAAGGAGCTGGTGGTCTCCCTCAAGATCGACCAGAAGTTCTCCAAGCAGCAGATCCTCGCCGGGTACATCAACACCAGCTACTACGGCCGGGGCGCCTTCGGTATCCAGGCCGCGTCCCAGGCGTACTACGGGATCGACGCCAAGAACCTGAACGTGAGCCAGGGCGCGTACCTCGCCTCCCTGCTCCAGGCGCCGAGCCAGTACGACTGGTCGTCCGCGACCGCCGAGGGCAAGAAGCTGGTCAAGGAGCGCTGGGCGTACACCCTGAACAACATGGTCGAGAAGAAGTGGATCGACCCGGCCAAGCGCGCCGAGCAGAAGTTCCCGATTCCGCAGAAGCCGAAGCCCGAGAGCGGTCTGAAGGGCCAGACCGGGTATCTGGTCAAGGCCGCCAACCAGGAGCTCGAGGCGCAGGGCATCTCCGAGGCGCAGATCGATGCCGGCGGCTGGACGGTCACGCTCAACATCGACCCGAAGAAGCAGGCCCAGCTGGAGAAGACGCTCAAGGACCAGCTGACCAGCAAGCTGCACCCCAAGAGCAGTACGGTCGACGCGGACACCCAGGCGGGCGCGGTCTCGGTCAACCCGCACACCGGCGCCATCGAGGCGCTCTACGGCGGCGAGGACTACCTCAAGCACGAGTACAGCAACGCCAAGCGCGTCGACTACCAGCCCGCCTCCACCTTCAAGCCGCTGATCCTGGCGGCAGCCCTGGAGTCCGGCGCCAAGACGCAGCAGGGCCAGCCGATCAAGGCGAACACCATCTACAACGGTGACAGCCGCCGTCCGGTGGTCGACGCCAACGGCAACAAGGTCGGCTTCGCACCTCCCAACGAGGACAACCAGAGCTACGGCCAGATCACCGTCCAGACCGCCATGAACAACTCGGTCAACTCGGTGTTCGCCCAGATGGGCGTGGACGTGGGCCTCGACAAGGTCAGGAAGCTCGGCGTCGACCTCGGCATGAGTTCCCTGAAGAACGCGCAAGCGGTGCCCGCGATGACCCTCGGTTCCTACGGTGCAAGCCCGATGGAGATGGCCGGGATATACGCGACCTTCGACAACCACGGCAAGAAGGTCACCCCGACCATCGTGAAGTCGGCCAGCCTCCCCGGGCGGGAGCCGTTCAAGCCGCAGAAGGCTATCGGCGACCAGGTGATCAGCCCGCAGACGGCGGACGCGGTCACCTCGGTCCTGACCGGCGTGGTCGACCAGGGCACCGGTACCGTCGTCAAGAGGAAGTCACAGCCGGTCGCCGGTAAGACCGGTACGTCGGACAACAACAAGTCCGCCTGGTTCACCGGCTACACCCCGGACCTGGTGACCTCGGTCGGCATGTTCGGTGAGGCGGCCAAGCCGCGCGTGGAGAACGGCAAGAAGATCCAGCAGGGCGCCCAGGTCACCATCAGCGGCGCGGCCGGCAGTGGCACCCGGGTCAACGGTGGTGGCTTCCCGGCCGAGATCTGGGCGGCGTACACCTTCGGTCTCGATATGAAGCCGAGCAAGTTCAGCCTGGACACCGACCAGGGTGCGGCGATGGCACCGACCACTCCGCCGCCGTCGACCCCGCCGCCGTCCAGCCCCGCGTCCCCGCCGCCGTCCACCCCAGCGGCCCCGCCGCCGTCGTCGCCGCCGGCCTCACCGCCGCACAGTCCCGACCCGAGCAACAGCGGGACGGACGGCGGAGGCAACAACCCCTCCGCCGGGGGCAGCTCGAACGCCGGCACGTCGACGAACGGCGGAGGCGGCAACCCCACCACCGGGGGCAGTACGAACGCCGGCACGTCGACGAACGGCGGAGGCGGCAACCCCACCACCGGGGGCAGTTCGAACAACGGCACCTCGACCGGCACGAACAACGGCACCACCAACGGTGGGCCGCTGGACTGGCAGGGCTGACGCCGGAGCGGTACTGAGGACGAACGGTACTGACGACGAGCAGTACGACGACGGAGCAGGACCGGTGGCCCGGTCCTGCTCCGTTGCGGTTGCTGCGCTCGTACCGCATGGGCCCGTCCTTCGCGTACGAGTTGACGGGCGAGCGCGGCCTGTTGGGCGGCAGCTGCATGTAGTTCGGCCCGATCCGGTAGCGGTGCGTGTCCGGATACGAGAACAGCCGGCCCAGCAGCATCTTGGCCGGCGAAGGACCGATGTCCGGCACCATGTCGGACGGCTCGAAGGACGCCTGCTCGATATCGGACCGTTTGGTTCGGCCGGGGTTACGGGCCCGGACAGCGCTGAACCCGGTGGGGCTCCGGAAAAGCTCCCGGAGCCCCACCGGGTTAGCGGGCGGGGCCGGGACCCGGACTACTCGGGCGGCGCGGCCGGCACCTGGATCTCGAACCAGACCACCTTGCCGGTGGAGAGCCGGGTCGCCCCCCACCGCCGGGTCAGCCGGTTCACCAGGAACAGGCCCCGGCCGCCCTCGTCGGTGTCCCGGGCCTTGCGCTGGCGCGGCAGCTGCGGGGAGTCGTCGCCGACCTCGCAACGCAGTACGTCGGTACGCAGCAGCCGCAGTGTCACCGGCCGCTCCGCGTACCGCACGGCGTTGGTCACGACCTCACTGACCAGCAGCTCGACCGAGTCGGACATCTCATCGAGGCCCCAGCGCTCCAGGGCTCTGCGTACCAGCCGCCGGGCGCGGCCCGGGGCCTGCTCCTCCGGGTCGAGGAACCAGTACGCGACGTCGCTCGGCGCGATCCCGTCGAAGCGGGCCGCGAGCAGCGCGATGTCGTCGTCCCGGTCGCCCGGGCCCAGCATGTCCAGCACGTCGTCGCAGAGGGCCTCAAGGGGCGGCGAGTGGTCGGGGCCCGTCAGCTCGGCGGTGGCCGCGAGCCGCTCCCGCAGCTGCTCGATCCCGGTCCAGACGTCCCGCAGCCGCGACTCGACCAGGCCGTCCGTGTAGAGCAGCAGGGTGGCACCGGCGGGCGCGTCCAGCTCGACCGCCTCGAAGTCCACACCGCCCACCCCGATCGGGGCGCCCGGCGGGACCACCAGGACCTCCGCACGGCCGCCCAGATGCAGCAGGACGGGCGGCGGATGGCCCGCGTTGGCGATGGTGATCCGGTGCGCCACCGGGTCGTACACGGCGTACAGGCAGGTCGCCATCCGGTCCGAGCCGAGCCGCTGGGCCTGCTCGTCCAGATGGTGCAGCACCTCGGCAGGCGGCAGGTCCAGCTGCGCCAGCGTCTGGGCCGTCGTCCGGAGCTGGCCCATGATCGCGGCCGAGGTCATGGAGTGCCCCATCACATCGCCGACGACCAGCGCGACCCGGCTGCCGGGCAGCGGAATCGCGTCGTACCAGTCGCCGCCGACCCGCGCGGTCTCGGCCGCGGGCAGATAACGGGACGCCAGCTTGACGCCGGTCGGCTGGGGCAGCGAGTCCGGCAGCATGGTGCGCTGGAGCTCGTCGGCGATGTACGCCTCGCGCCCGTACAGCACGGCCTTGTCGATGCCCAGCGCGGTGTGGGTGGCCAGCTGGGCTGCGACCAGCAGGTCGTTGGGCTCGAAGGGGGGACGGTCGGGGCGGCGGACGAACACGGCGGCACCGATCACCCGGCGTCTGCCCCGCAGCGGGGCGAGGATCGTGCGGTGCCCGTTCGGTACGGTCCGGTCGGGGCCCAGCAGTTCCGGCAGCGCGGCGCGAGCCGCGGCGGAGTCACCGAAGACCGGCCGCACGCCCCGGAGCACTTCGGCGAGTGCGCCCCCTGAGGCCACCTCGCACAGCTGGGCGGTGAGCGGTTCCGGCTGCTCCTCGGAGTCTTCCTCGTCCACTAAACGGAGCCGGTCGGTACGGCGCAGCCGCAGCACGAACGGGACCACCGGGCGCTCGTCGCCCACCGGCAGCGGATCGCGGAGGAAGACGAGTATCGCGTCGGAGAACGTCGGCACGGTCGCTCTGCACAGGCCGAGGACGATCTCGTCGAGGTCAATGCCCCGGGCGATACGCCGGGTGGCAGCCCCCACGAACCGGAGTCTGTCGCCCTCGCTGCGTCCGGGTGAGACCGCGGGTGCCGGTGGGGGCGCGGGGATGGCCCCCGCGGCCGCCACGTCGGCGTCCTTCTGCCGGGGGCGAGTGGGTTCGTGCGGCCGGGCAGCCGTGGGCTGCCGGCCTTCGTGGGAGGTGGTGTGCTCCGTCACGCGAGGGATTCCGTCCGTCCGAGGCAGGTGTGCGATGCAACCGCTTCGAGGGGTCGTATACCCGCTGTCATGGCTGCACCCCCCTGTAGTGACATTCGGTCAGTTCAACTGCTGCACGGGTACGTTGTCTTGGGTTCGAGTCGTGGGGTCGTTGTAGGGCGCAGCCTTGCGGAGGACGATCCTACGTTTGATCCCCGGGGGCGCATCAAGGGTCTCACGACGGCACGTACGCGGGCGTGCGGTCCCAGTCGTCCGGAAGCACGGGCACGGTCCACCGCGGATCCGGCCGCCACGCCTCCCAGCCGTCGGTGAACGGCGACCCCCACGACTCGATCAGCCCGACCGCCGCCCGGCCCGCCCGCCGCACCCGCCGGGCCTGCCCGGCGCCCATCAGGCCGACCTGCTGGGCCTGGGCGAACTCGTCCTCGTCCAGCCACTGCCAACTGCGGTCGGGCAGCACCGAGATGTCCAGGAAGTGGTCCTCGGAATCGACGCCGCCGGCCCACCGGCGGTGCGGTTCCTCCAGATTCACGTACCAGCTCTTGAAGCGCCAACCCCGGTCCCACCACAGCCATACGGACCAGGGCTCACGGGGCCGCACCAGTTTCAGCACACCCATGCCCCACCAGTGGTCGCGCACGACGGTGCGCGGCTTGGTGTACCGGGTGGCGAGCGGCTCCCGGTGCACGGGAGTCCCGTCGGCGAGTGCGGGTTTCATGCACTCGGTGCCGGGTGCCAGCCAGACCGCGAGCAGGTCGTCCGTGTCCTGCACGACGGTCACCGGGCGGCAGATGTGCAGGTGGTCGGACGCGTTGTCGCGGTAGCGCCAGAGAATGTGGTCCCCGGGCGTCCAGTGTTGTGTTCCTCCTGCACCTGTCATGCGGAGATCTTAGGAGTACGGACGGTGCGGCGCAGCGATGCGGGTCACCGGATATCCGGGGGCACCGCTTCCGGGCCCCTCAAGCGCCGGGTGGACCGGTTCTCACCCCCGCCGGCAGGCGCGCGGCCCCCACCTGCTCACGGCCGCTGTTCGCGGGTCGCGGGCCGCGTCATGCTCAGGACGTCCAGCGCCGCGTCCAGTTGCTCCGCCGTCAGGTCGCCACGCTCCACGTACCCCTCGTCCAGCACGACGTCCCGGATGGTCCTGCGCTCGGTCACCGCCCGCTTGGCGACCTTCGCGGCCTCCTCGTACCCGATGTACTTGTTCAGCGGCGTGACCACCGACGGCGAGGACTCCGCGTACTCCCGGGCCCGCTCCGGGTGCGCGGTGATCCCGTCGACCGTGCGGTCCGCGAGCAGCCGGGAGACGTTGGCCAGCAGCCGCACCGACTCCAGGACGTTCTTGGCGATGACCGGGAGCATCACGTTCAGCTCGAAGTTGCCCGCCGCCCCGGCCGCGGCGACCGTCGCGTCGTTGCCCGTGACCTGCGCCGCCACCATCAGCACCGCCTCCGGGATCACCGGATTGACCTTGCCGGGCATGATGGACGAACCGGGCTGGAGGTCGGGCAGCGAGATCTCGGCGAGGCCGGTTCGCGGGCCCGAGGCCATCCAGCGCAGATCGTTGGAGATCTTCGTCAGCCCGGCTCCGATCGTCCGGAGCTGGCCGGACGTCTCGACGAGCCCGTCCCGGGCGCCCTGCGCCTCGAAGTGGTTGCGGGCCTCGGTCAGCGGCAGCCCCGTCGTCCGGGCCACCTCGGCGATGACGGCGGCCGAGAAGCCGGGCGGGGTGTTGATGCCGGTGCCCACCGCCGTACCGCCCAGGGGCAGTTCGGCGAGACGGGGCAGCGAGGAGTTGAGCCGCTCGACGCCGTACCGGATCTGCGCCGCGTACCCGCCGAACTCCTGGCCGAGCGTCACCGGTGTGGCGTCCATCAGATGCGTACGCCCGGACTTGACCACGTCCGAGAACTCCCCGGCCTTGCGCTCCAGCGCCTCGGCCAGGTGGTCGAGCGCCGGGATCAGGTCACGGGTGACGGCCGCCGTCGCCGCGATGTGGATCGACGACGGGAAGACGTCGTTGGACGACTGCGAGGCGTTCACATGGTCGTTGGGGTGCACCTGGCGCCCCAGCCGCTCGGTGGCGAGCGTGGCGAGGACCTCGTTCATGTTCATGTTGGAGGACGTGCCGGACCCCGTCTGGAAGACGTCCACCGGGAACTCGCCGTCCCACCGCCCGTCGGCGACCTCGGCCGCCGCCTCCTGGACCGCCCGCGCGAGATCCTCTTCGACGACCCCGAGCCCGGCGTTGACCTTCGCGGCCGCGGCCTTGATCCGGGCCAGCGCCTCGATGTGTGCCCGCTCCAGGGTCTGGCCCGAGACGGGGAAGTTCTCCACGGCCCGCTGGGTCTGGGCGCGCCACTTGGCGCCGGCGGGGACCCGTACCTCGCCCATGGAGTCGTGCTCGGTCCGGTACTGCTCAGTCATCGTCGTACCTCCACATCGGACAGCAACGTCTGACGGAAGGGTGTTCCCGGCCGCGTACAGAAGATCCCCCCCACGCCGCCGTCCGGCGGTGCGGGGGGACCGGTGGTCTGCTACGCCTGGCCGGGGGCGCGGACCGGGATGCTGAGGATGGTGGGGGACTCGGCGGGCGCCTGGAAGAAGTCGTTGCCCTTGTCGTCCACCACGATGAACGCGGGGAAGTCCTCGACCTCGATCTTCCACACGGCTTCCATGCCCAGCTCCTCGTACTCCAGGACCTCGACCTTCTTGATGCAGTCCTGGGCGAGCCGGGCCGCCGGGCCGCCGATCGAGCCGAGGTAGAAGCCGCCGTGGCTGCCGCACGCGTCGGTAACCTGCTGCGAGCGGTTCCCCTTGGCGAGCATCACCCTGGAGCCGCCGGCGGCCTGGAACTGCTCCACGTACGAGTCCATCCTGCCCGCCGTGGTCGGGCCGAACGAGCCGGACGCGTAACCCTCGGGGGTCTTGGCGGGGCCCGCGTAGTAGACCGGGTGGTCCTTCAGGTACTGCGGCATCTCCTCGCCGGCGTCCAGCCGCTCCTTGATCTTGGCGTGCGCGATGTCGCGCGCCACGACCAGCGGCCCGGTCAGCGAGAGCCGGGTCTTGACCGGGAACTTGGTCAGCTCGGCGAGGATGTCGTCCATCGGCCGGTTCAGGTCGATCTTCACGACGTCGCTGTCCTGCAGGTGCTCGTCGGTGGTGTCGGGCAGGAAGCGCGCCGGGTCGGTCTCCAGCTGCTCCAGGAAGACACCCTCGGCGGTGATCTTCGCGACGGCCTGCCGGTCGGCCGAGCAGGACACGGCGATGGCGACGGGCAGCGAGGCGCCGTGCCGGGGCAGCCGGACGACGCGGACGTCGTGGCAGAAGTACTTCCCGCCGAACTGCGCGCCGATGCCGATCTTCTGCGTCAGCTCGAAGACCTTCTGCTCAAGGTCCGTGTCGCGGAAGCCGTGCCCGGTGGGGGAGCCCTCGGTGGGCAGCTCGTCCAGGTAGTGCGCGGAGGCGTACTTGGCGGTCTTCAGCGCGAACTCGGCCGACGTGCCGCCCACGGTGATCGCCAGGTGGTACGGCGGGCACGCGGCCGTCCCGAGGGACCGGATCTTCTCCTCCAGGAACTTCATCATGGACGCCTCGTTGAGGACGGCCTTGGTCTCCTGGTAGAGGAACGACTTGTTGGCGGAGCCGCCGCCCTTGGCCATGAAGAGGAACTTGTACGCGCCGCCGTCGGTGGCGTACAGCTCGATCTGCGCGGGCAGGTTCGAGCCGGTGTTCTTCTCCTCCCACATGGTGAGCGGGGCCATCTGCGAGTACCGCAGATTGAGCTTCGTGTACGCGTCGAAGATGCCGTGGGACAGGGCTTCCTCGTCGCCGCCCGAGGTCAGCACGGACTGGCCGCGCTTGCCCATGACGATCGCGGTGCCGGTGTCCTGGCACATCGGAAGGACGCCCGCGGCCGCGATGTTGGCGTTCTTCAGCAGGTCCAGCGCGACGAACTTGTCGTTGGACGAGGCCTCGGGGTCGTCGACGATCTTGCGCAGCTGAGCGAGGTGGGCCGGGCGCAGATAGTGCGAGATGTCATGCATGGCCGCGGCGGCGAGCGTGCGCAGCGCCTCGGGCTCGACCTTGAGGAACGTACGCCCGTCGGCTTCGAAGGTGGAGACGCCCTCGGCGGTCACCAGCCGGTACGGCGTGGTGTCCGCTCCCACGGGAAGCAGATCGGAGTACGCAAACTCTGGCATGACGGCCATTCCTCACTCGGCAGACGCGGGCTGGCCTCCATCGGCACAGCATTCACCAGCGTAGAACCACGGGAGGGGTGCACGGTGGTGAGGTAGGACTCACCTCCTGTGCGGGGGCCGTATCCGGTCCCGCGGGGAGGGCTGCGGGAGATGGCCGGCCCCGCCCCGCCCCCGTCCTGGGCCGAGTTGAGCGCCCCTTGCACTAGTCGCGATCTATCGCGTTTGGGTACGCTGGGGCGGTGGACCTCGAAAAGCACGCCCAGCAGCCGCGGCCCGTCGGCATCCGCGCGTCCGACGCCGACCGCGACCGGATCGCGGACATCCTCAGGGACGCCCTGGCCGAGGGGCGCCTCGACGCCGATGAGCACTCCGAGCGGATCGAGTCGGTCTACCGCGCGAAGACCCTCGCCGAGCTGGAGCCGCTGGTGCAGGATCTGCCGGCCGCCACCACCGGCAGCCGCCCCGGCCCCGGTGCCGCGCAGTACGCGGTCGCGGACGACCCGGAGGCCCCGGTCACCGCGGAGAACCTGGTCGCGGTCTTCTCCAGCTCGACCCGGAAGGGCCGTTGGCGCATCGGCCGCAGGACGAACGCCTTCTCGCTTTTCGGCAATGTCGAGATCGACCTCACCGAGGCGCTGTTCGAGCAGCGCCTGACCGTCATCAACGCCACCGCGATCTTCGGCAACGTCGAGGTCAGGGTCCCGGAGAACGTCACACTGCGCGGCAGCGGCACCGGGATCTTCGGCAACTTCGAGGTCGACACGCTCGAATCGGAGAACCCGGAGGCGCCTGTCGTGGTGGTGAACGGGTACGCGGTCTTCAGCAACATCGAGGCCAAGCCGAAGCGGGGCAAGCTGGTGGCGGACCTGCGCACCCTGGTCGACAAGAAGCTGCGCAAGCACCTCGGGTAGCACGCGCCGGGCAGCCCGGAAACGCCGGGCGCTCCGGGCCGGGCACGCGCCGGGACCGTCGCCGCCGACGGGTTCGTGACGGCCGGAACCCAGTGCATAGGCGTGCGCACAGCGGGTAGGGACTGCAGCATCGTCTCTCGCTCGCGAAGCCGTCGTCAGGAGTAGACCGTGCTGCATCCGCCGCATCAGTCCTTGCAGGTAGCTGCCGTGCCGCCGCAGCGCGTTCCGGCACGGGAGGATCAGGCAGGGCCCTGGCATTCGGAGGCGGTGTGCCGCCGGGACGAGGCGGGACTCTTCTTCGCGCCGTCGAAGGAGCCGACAGCTGCCAGACTCGCCCGCGAAGAGGCGGCGAAGCGGGTCTGCGCCCGCTGCCCGGTGCTTGTGGAGTGCCGCGAGCACGCGCTGGCGCAGCCCGAGCCCTACGGGGTCTGGGGCGGGCTGACGGCCGCCGAGCGCCGTGTGGTCCTCGCCCGGCGCAGGCGCCGCGAAGTGGAGCTCAGGAGCACGGTCCAGGACCCCATGGCACAGGCGGGCTGACCGGACGGCGGGACGGCGCGGAACGCCGCCTGCGCAGGTATCACTTGCACGGGACCGCGTTGACAGGCATCACCTGCACGGGACGGCGTGGACAGGCGTACGGGACCACGTACACAGGCATAGGGAAGGGGCGCCCCCAGCCGCACACGGGGGGCGCCCCTTCCTGCTTGGTTCTGCTCGGTCCTACTTGGCGCGGTCGAAGTCGACCGTGCTGTACGCGCGCAGCTTCGACAGCCGGTGTGTCGAGTCGATCTGACGGATCGTGCCCGACTTGGAGCGCATGACCAGCGACTGGGTCGTCGCGGTCTCGGCCCGGTAGCGCACCCCGCGCAGCAGTTCGCCGTCGGTGATGCCGGTGGCCACGAAGAACACGTTGTCACCGCTGACCAGGTCGGTCGTGGAGAGCACCCGGTCCAGGTCGTGGCCCGCGTCGAGGGCGCGCCGGCGCTCGGCGTCGTCCTTGGGCCAGAGCTTGCCCTGGATCGTGCCACCGAGGCACTTGATCGCGCAGGCGCTGATGATGCCTTCGGGCGTACCGCCGATGCCCATCAACAGGTCGACGCCGGTCCCTTCCCGTACGGCCATGATCGAGCCGGCGACGTCGCCGTCCGAGATGAACTTGATCCGGGCGCCGGTCTCCCGGATCTCCTTGACGATGCCCTCGTGGCGGGGGCGGTCGAGGATGACCACGGTCACGTCCTCGGGCGAGGAGTGCTTCGCCTTGGCGACCCGGCGGATGTTGACCGAGACGGGGGCGTTGATGTCGACGAAGTCGGCGGCCTCGGGGCCGGTGACCAGTTTGTCCATGTAGAAGACAGCGGACGGGTCGAACATGGAGCCGCGGTCGGCGGCGGCCAGTACCGCGATGGCGTTCGGCATGCCCTTGGCGTTGAGCGTGGTGCCGTCGATCGGGTCGACGGCGATGTCGACCTCAGGACCGGTGCCGTCGCCGATGTGCTCCCCGTTGAAGAGCATCGGGGCTTCGTCCTTCTCGCCCTCGCCGATGACGACGACGCCGTTCATGGAGACGGTGGAGACGAGGGTACGCATCGCGTTCACCGCGGCTCCGTCCGCGCCGATCTTGTCGCCGCGCCCGACCCAACGGCCGGCGGCCATCGCGGCGGCCTCGGTGACCCGCACGAGCTCCAGGGCGAGGTTGCGGTCGGGGGCCTCCGGGGAGACCTCCAGCTGAGAAGGGAGATGATGCTCGGTCATCGGCACGCACCTTTCTGATACGACGACGGCCGTATGTAGAGGGTTCGTTCGATTCTATCGTCCGGCCGACAAAATGAGCACCGGGGCCCACGCATGAGCAGCGCGGCCACCTGAGACCATGGGTCCGTGGCAGGTACGCGAAGCAAGCAGACAGTGCGCGGAATGATCCAGTCGATGGCGGTCATCCTGGCCGCAGTCGCGGTCATCTACGTGTTCGTTCCGCACGGTGGCACTTCGGAGCCGGTGAAGCCGGTCGACTACCGCGTGGAACAGCTCTCGGCGCAGCGCGCGGCGCCGTATCCGGTGCAGGCGCCGGTCGGGCTGCCGAAGGGCTGGAAGGCGACCTCGGTCTCGTACGCCCAGGACAGCGGCCATGCGTGGCACCTGGGGTTCCTGGATCCGGAGCAGCAGTACGTCGCGGTGGAGCAGGGCACCGGGCCGTCGGACAGGTTCGTCGCGACCGTGAGCAAGGACGCGTCGAAGACGTCGCAGACCCAGCAGGTGGGGGGCGACACCTGGCAGCGCTGGAAGGGCCCCAAGTACAACGCGCTCGTACGCCGGGAGCACGGCTCGACGACGGCGGTGACGGGGACGGCGCCGTACGGGCAGCTGGCGCAGATGGCGGCGGCGCTGAAGGCCGAGAAGCCGGATACCCCCGGGAAGCAGGGGAGTTCCGCGAAGTCTGAGGGCTCCGTGAAGCAGTGAAGCGGTGAAGCAGGTGGCATGGAGAGGCCGCCGTACCCCTCGGGTGCGGCGGCCTCTCCATGTGCCGTGCGGGATGTGCCGTGCGGGTGGCTCAGACGGTGGTGATGACCTCGTCGAGCGGGAGGCGCGGGGAGCGCGGGAACCAGGCGTCGTCGCCCGGCTTGCCGATGTTGACGATCATCAGCGGGGTGTGGTCGTCGTCCAGGAACTCCTTCTGGACACCGGCGGGGTCGAAGCCCGTCATCGGACCCGCGGCCAGACCGGCGGCGCGCACGCCGACGATGAAGTAACCGGCCTGCAGGGTGGCGTTGAGGTGGGCGGCCTGCTCGCGGACCGGGCGCTCCGAGAAGAACGCGTCCTTGGCCTGCGGGAAGTGCGGGAACAGCTGCGGGAGCTCCTCGTGGAACTCGTTGTCCGCGGAGAGGATCGCTACCAGCGGGGCGCCGGCGGTCTTCGGCTGGTTGCCCTCGGCCATGTGCTGCACCAGGCGCTCACGGGCCTCGGCGGAGCGGACCAGGGTGATGCGCAGCGGCGACTGGTTGAAGGCGGTCGGACCGTACTTGACCAGGTCGTAGATCGCCTGAACCTGCTCCTCGGTCACCGGCTCGTCGGTGAAGGTGTTCGCGGTGCGGGCCTCACGGAAGAGGAGGTCCTGGGCGGCGGGGTCGAGAACGAGCGACATCTTTCGTACCTTCCGGACATGCAGTGGATCAAGGGATGCTCCGACTGTACGTCCAGGATGTATTAAGATTCAACTAAATCCGGCCCGTCGTGATCGTCCTCACAACGTACGGACCACCCACAAGGCGGCCGGCCTGTGCCTGGTATCCGTGCCCTGCCCTGTGCCCGTTACGGGATCGCGCCGGGCGCTCTCAGCCCTCGCCCGGTTCCGTACCGTCCCCCAGTGCCGCGTCCAGCCGGGCCCGCGCGCCCTCCAGCCAGCCGCGGCACACCTTGGCCAGTTCCTCCCCGCGCTCCCACAGTGCCAGGGACTCCTCCAGGGTCGTCCCCCCGGTCTCAAGACGCCGTACGACTTCGATCAGCTCGTCGCGAGCCTGCTCGTACCCGGGGGCCGTTCCATCCGTCTTCGCCTCTGCCATCTCATCCACCCTGATCTCATCCACCCTGATCTCGTCGGCCACATTCACCCGGCCCTGTCCACTCCGGCCCTGTCCACGCTGAATCCCACTGCGGCGGGCTCACCGTGGTGGGCTCACCGTGGTGGGCTCACCGTCACGCCCAGCTCGCCCCCGGCGACCCTGGCCCGCAGTGGCTCGCCGTCCGTGACCTCGCCGGGTGCGCGCACCACCGCCCCGTTCTCGCGCTGCAGCACCGCGTACCCCCGCTCCAGCGTCGCCGCCGGGGAGAGCGCCACGACGCGGGCACGGGTGTGGGAGAGCTCCGAGTCCGCGCGGTCCAGCAGATGCCGCAGCGTCCGCCGGCTGCGCTCCACGAGGGCGTCGACGGCTTCCTCGCGCTCCTCGACCATCCGCTGCGGCCGCTCCATCGACGGCCTGGCGAGGGCGGCGGCCAGCCCGCGCTGCTCCCGGTCGAGCAGCCCCTGCATGGTCCGCAGCGAGCGGTCCCGCAGCAGCCGTACGCGCTCCAGCTCCTCCCCGACGTCCGGTACGGCCTTCTTCGCCGCGTCCGTCGGGGTGGACGCACGGACATCGGCCACCAGGTCGAGCAGCGGTGAGTCCGGCTCGTGGCCGATCGCCGACACCACCGGCGTACCGCACGCGGCCACGGCGCGGATCAGCTGTTCGTCCGAGAAGGGGAGCAGATCCTCCACGCTGCCCCCGCCCCGGGCCACGATGATCACGTCCACGCCGGGCAGCCGGTCCAGCTCCTGCACGGCCTCAACCACCTGGGGCACCGCGTGCACCCCCTGCACCGCCACGTTCCGCACCTCGAACCGGACGGCCGGCCAGCGCCGCCGCGCGTTCTCCAGGACGTCCCGTTCCGCCGCGCTCGCGCGCCCGGTCACCAGACCGATCAGCTGCGGCAGAAACGGAACGGGCCTCTTGCGGTCCAGGGCGAAGAGTCCCTCGGCGGCCAGTGTCCGCTTCAACTGCTCAAGGCGGGCGAGCAGTTCACCGATCCCCACCGGCTTGATCTCCACGGCCCGCAGCGACAGCTGGCCGCGCGGTGCGTACCACTCCGGCTTCGCGTGCACCACGACCCGCGCACCCTCCGACACCACGTCGGCGACCGCGTCGAAGACCTGGCGGAAGCACGTCACGGACACCGAGATGTCGTACGAGGGGTCGCGCAGCGTCAGGAACACCACCCCCGCGCCCGGCCGGCGCGAGAGCTGGGTGATCTGCCCCTCGACCCACACCGCGCCCAGCCGGTCGATCCACCCCCCGATGAGCCGTGACACCTCGCCGACGGGCAGCGGCGCGTCCGCACTCGTATTCAGAGCCATGTACGCAGGTTAAGCGGTGCCACTGACAGCCCGGCCGCCACGCGCGGCCTGGTACGGCCAGGCACGGCGAGGCGGCGTCGCGGGTGGCGAGGCCACGGTGCGGCGAGGGCCGGCCGTCACACCTCGCGTCCGACCCGGCTGCCCCGCTGCACCCCGAGCACCATGAGCCCGGCCACCAGCCAGATCAGCCCGACCCACTGGGCCGTGCTCGTCGCCTCCACGATCACCGCGATCGTCACCGCCGCGCCCAGCACCGGCAGCAGCACATGCCGCCACCAGACCGGCGGCCCCTCACCCTTCCGTACCGCGAACCAGCCCACCACCGACGCGTGCAGCAGCAGGAACGCGGTCAGTGCCCCGATGTCGACCACCGAAACCAGCCGGTCCAGGCCGTCGTCGCGGCGCGCCGCCCACACCGCTGCGATCAGCGTCACCACCGCTGCCAGCAGCACAGCGAGCCGCGGCACCCCGGACGGGCCGTTGACCCTGGAGAGGACGTGCGGCAGCCGCCGGTCGCGGCCCATCGCGAAGAGCAGCCGGCTCGCCGCCGCCTGGCCCGCGAGGGCGGCGAAGGCTGCGCCGATCGCCTTGCTCACCGCGACCAGGTCGTGCAGCCAGCTGCCGACCGACGCGTCCACCGTGTCGTAGAAGGCCGAACCCTGCGCGGCGGGCTTCGCGGCCAGCTGGGCGGAGGACATCGGCTCCAGGACCGCCGCCAGATACGACTGCACGATGAAGAGCACCCCCGCGAGCACCAGGCAGAACAGCACCGCCCTGGCGACCTTCGCCGACCCGCCGGTGACCTCCTCGGCGAACGTGGCGATCGCGTCGAAACCCAGATACGAGAGCACCGCGACGGAGACCGCCCCGAGCACCGCCGTCAGCGAGAACCCGGTGTCGCCGGTGAAGGGCGTCAGCCAGCCGCGCTGTGCGCCGTCCTGGATGAGCACCACGATCGCGGCCACCACGAACACCGCCAGAACCGCGATCTCCAGCATGAGCACCGCGAAGCCGACCCGGGCTGCCGCCCGTACGCCCCACAGGTTCAGCGCCGTGGTCACCACCACGGCGAGCGCGGTCCACACCCACCGCGACACGGAGGGCACCAGCGAGTTCATCGCGATTCCCGAGAAGAGGTACGCGACGGCCGGGATCAGCAGATAGTCGAGCATCGCCATCCACCCGGCGATGAACCCGGGCCCCTGGCCGAGCCCCTTGCGCGCGTACGCGAAGACCGAACCGGCCAGCGGGACGACCCGCACCATCTGCGCGTAACTGAACGCGGTGAAGGCCATCGCGATCGTCGCCGCGATGTAGACGAGTACGACGGCGCCGTGCGACTTGGCGTCGAGGGTGCCGAAGATGCCGACCGGGGCCATCGGGGCGATGAAGAGCAGCCCGTACACGACCAGATCCCGGAACCCGAGATTCCGGTGTAGTTCCGGCGTCTTCACACCAATGCCCGCAGCCGTCTCGTCAGAAGTCATGGCATCAGTCTTCCCACAAGTGCGGACCCCGTCCCACCTGACACGGCCCAAGCCCAGCGGCGCGCCGGGCGGCGCCCCGCCGGCCCACCGCCCGGCGCGGGGCAGGCCGTTACGATGGACGGCATGACTGCTACGCCCAGCCCGTCACCCGCCGCCACCCCGACCGGAGACGCCGCGCGGGGCAGCGGCGCCCGCCGAGTCCTGCTGGCCGCCCCGCGCGGGTACTGCGCGGGTGTGGACCGCGCCGTGATCGCCGTCGAGAAGGCCCTTGAGCAGTACGGTGCGCCGGTCTACGTCCGCAAGGAGATCGTCCACAACAAATACGTCGTGCAGACGCTGGAGAAGAAGGGCGCCGTCTTCGTCGACGAGACGCAGGAGGTGCCCGAGGGTTCCATCGTCGTCTTCTCCGCGCACGGTGTCGCCCCGGTCGTCCACGACGAGGCCGCCCAGCGCAGCCTCGCCACCATCGACGCCACCTGCCCCCTGGTGACGAAGGTCCACAAGGAAGCCGTCCGCTTCGCGAACGACGACTACGACATCCTGCTGATCGGCCACGAGGGCCACGAGGAGGTCGTGGGCACGAGCGGCGAGGCGCCCGAGCACATCACGCTCGTGGACGGCCCCGAGGACGTCGCCAACGTCACCGTGCGCGACGAGTCCAAGGTCGTCTGGCTCTCCCAGACCACGCTCTCCGTGGACGAGACGATGGAGACGGTCGACGCGCTCAAGGAGAAGTTCCCGCAGCTGATCTCGCCGCCCAGCGACGACATCTGCTACGCCACGCAGAACCGCCAGACCGCGGTGAAACAGATGGGCGCGGACGCCGACCTGGTCATCGTCGTCGGCTCCAAGAACTCGTCCAACTCGGTACGGCTGGTCGAGGTCGCCCTCGGCGCCGGTGCCCGCGCCTCCCACCTGGTGGACTTCGCGGGAGAGCTGGACGAGGCCTGGCTGGAGGGTGTCACCACGGTCGGCGTGACCTCGGGCGCCTCCGTCCCGGAGATCCTGGTCGACGGCGTACTGGAGTGGCTCGCCGCCCGGGGCTTCGGCGACGTGGAGATCGTGAAGGCGGCCGAGGAGTCGATCACCTTCTCGCTGCCCAAGGAGCTCCGCCGCGATCTGCGCGCCGAGGCCGCCGACCTGTCGGGCAAGTAGCCGCGGCGGGGCCGGGGCTGCTTTCGGGACTGGGGGCCCGGGACCGCTGGGACTCCGGGGACCATTGGGGTTCCCGGGACCGCTGGGGTCCCAGGGACCACTGCCGGAACGCCCCCGAAGCCGCTCCGGGCAAGTGACGGAGGGCTCCACGCCGTAACGTGGAGTCATGCAGATCTTCGGTGTGGACATCGGCGGATCCGGGATCAAGGGCGCTCCCGTTGACCTGGACCGCGGAGACCTGGCGCAGGAGCGCCACAAAGTGCTGACCCCGCATCCGGCCACACCCGACGGTGTGGCCGACGGGGTCGCCGACGTGGTCAGGAACTTCGACTGGTCGGGCACGGTGGGGATCACCTTCCCCGGCGTGGTCACCGACGGCACGGTGCGTACCGCGGCCAATGTCGACAAGAGCTGGATCGACGTCGACGCGGTCAAGCTCATCGGCGGCAAACTCGGTCTCCCGGTGACCGTGCTGAACGACGCCGACGCCGCGGGTATCGCGGAGATGACCTTCGGAGCGGGGCGGGGCCGCAAGGGCACGGTCGTCCTGCTCACCTTCGGTACGGGGATCGGTTCGGCGCTCTTCCACAACGGCGGCCTGGTCCCCAACACGGAGCTGGGCCATCTCGAACTGCACGGCCACGACGCCGAGACGCGCGCGTCGACGAAGGCCAAGGAGGACGAGGACCTGAGCTGGCACCACTGGGCGCACCGGGTGCAGAAGTACCTGGAGCACGTCGAGATGCTGTTCTCGCCCGAGCTGTTCATCATTGGCGGCGGTGTGAGCCGCAAGGCCGGCAAGTTCCTGCCCCTGATCGAGGGGATCCGGGCCGAGATCGTGCCCGCCGAGCTGGAGAACAACGCGGGCATCGTGGGCGCGGCAATGGCGGCGTCGTCGTTGAGCACGGAGGCGGCGGCACGGGAGGCGTAGCACGGAGGGGGCGGCGGGCGTGGCGGCAACGGTCAGCCGTCGCCCGCCCGTCAGCGACCGCCTGGCCCGCCAACCAGGCCAGGCCAGGCCGACCAGGGCAGGCCCGGCAACCAGGCCAGGCCAGGCCGACCAGGGCAGGCCCGGCAACCAGGTCAGGCCAGGTCAGCGGTAGCGGCGCCGGATCATCCGGATCTTCCGTACGGTGGCGATCACGCCGGCGACGAGCGTCCCGCCGTACAGCCAGCCGGCATTCAGCGCGAGTGTCGTGATCAGGGCGACGATGCGGCCGCCGGCCCCACCGGTGCCCCCGGCGATCGGCAGCGAGCCGAAGGCGAACGAGATCGGCACGCTGATCGGCGCGGTCACCAGGTCGGCGGGGCGCACCCAGAGAGCGATCAGGGCCGCGACCGGCAGGAAGAGCAGCCCGTACATCAGCGGCCCGCCGTCGAACAGCAGCGAGTCCAGGCAGCCGAGCAGGAACATCACCGCTGCCCCGAAGATTCCGCCGCCGAGACCGGTCAGCCGGGGGTTGGGGAACCGGCGCAGCGCGATCACCACCGGCGGCGCCGGACGGGCGGCCCGTACCGGGGCCGCCCGGTAGACGGTCGCCGGCGCGGGCGCCACGATGCTGCTCTCGGAAGGACCGTCGGCTTGCGTCGTACGAATCCTGGGTCGCTGCTCCACGTGACCAAAGTAGGTCGCAAGGCAGGAGGAATCCGGCGTTGGACACGCGCTTTGGGCGAGCTTGGCGAACAGTTCGATCCGACGGGGCGCCGGGAGCCGCACGACACGCCCGTAAACTGGGGGATCGGCCCACCTCCGGGCCGGTACATCAGCTCTCGCTACGGGAAGTCGCCAACGTGTCGCTCACGATCGGAATCGTCGGTCTGCCGAATGTCGGCAAGTCGACCCTGTTCAACGCCCTGACCAAGAACGACGTGCTGGCGGCCAACTACCCGTTCGCCACCATCGAGCCGAACGTCGGCGTCGTCGGGGTCCCCGACAGCCGGCTGGCCGTGCTGGCCGAGGTCTTCAGCTCGCAGAAGGTCATTCCGGCGACCGTCGACTTCGTCGACATCGCGGGCATCGTCCGGGGGGCGAGCGAGGGCGAGGGGCTGGGCAACAAATTCCTGGCCAACATCCGCGAGTCCGATGCGATCTGCCAGGTCATCCGGGCCTTCAAGGACGAGAACGTCGTCCACGTCGACGGCAAGGTCTCGCCCAAGGACGACATCGAGACGATCAACACCGAGCTGATCCTCGCCGACCTCCAGTCGGTGGAGAAGGCGGTCCCGCGCCTCACGAAGGAGTCCCGCCTCCAGAAGGAGAAGGTGGCGGTGCTGGCAGCAGTCGAGGAGGCCCAGAAGATCCTCGAAACGGGCACCACGCTCTTCGCCGCGGGCATCACGGCCGACACCGAGAAGGGCCGCCTCCTGCACGAGCTGCACCTGCTCACCACCAAGCCCTTCCTGTACGTGTTCAACGTCGACGAGGACGAACTGGTCGACGAGGACTTCAAGAACGAGCAGCGCGCCCTGGTCGCCCCCGCGGAGGCGATCTTCCTCAACGCCAAGATCGAGTCCGAGCTGATCGAACTGGACGACGCGGAGGCGCTGGAACTCCTCCAGTCGATGGGCCAGGAGGAGCCGGGCCTGGCCACTCTGGGCCGCGTCGGCTTCGCCACGCTGGGCCTCCAGACCTACCTGACGGCGGGCCCGAAGGAGTCCCGCGCCTGGACGATCAAGAAGGGCGCCACGGCCCCGGAGGCGGCCGGTGTAATCCACACCGACTTCCAGAAGGGCTTCATCAAGGCCGAGGTCATCTCGTTCGCGGACCTGGTCGAGATGGGCTCGGTGGCCGAGGCCCGGGCCAAGGGCAAGGCCCGGATGGAGGGCAAGGAATACGTGATGCAGGACGGGGATGTGGTGGAGTTCCGCTTCAACGTGTAGTTGATCTAGCGAAAGGCCGTCTGACCTGCGGCGGAGCGGGTTGGGCGGCCTTTGCGGTCCGCACGAAGTCCGCAGCGTGCTGGATGAGTCCGGTACGCGGGAACCGGAGGGACGGGTGGGAAGAAATAGCCGGTCGACCCAAAGGCAGCGGCTGTTGCGAGGCTCGGTGCATCGGCTAGAATAATGGCAATCGACCCCCTCCCAAGCCTCTCCACGATGCTCAAATGGGAGGGGCCTCTTTCTTTCCGGGGTGCGAGTGAAGCCGAGCCTGTCCGTGGGGGAGCAGGTCACACTCCTGGCCCGCCGTGGCCTCGTCATCGACGACGAGGCCGTCTGTACGACGTTCTTTGGCTCGAACAACTACTACCGATTCTCCGGCTACGCTCGCTACTTCCAGCGAGCCCCCCACATGGGCGACGATGCGTTCACGCCGGGCACGACGTTCGCTGAGATCCGCCGCATCTACGAGGCCGATGAGGCGCTACGCACCGCGCTCAGCCAACCTCTCGCACGGGTCGAACTCCTGCTGCGCACGCATGTTGCTCGAGTGATCGCCGACGTGCATGGTCCGTACAGCAGCTTCCTCGAGGAAAGCTTCTACACCGACGTCGGCAAGGCTGAGCCGACCGTCGAGTCGTGCCTGCGCGACATCGACCGGAGCAAGGACCGCCACATCCTGCGGTACAGGGGCACCGAAGATGACCGTGTCGACTACAGCAAGCTGCCTGTGTGGTCCGCCGTTGAAGCGTGGTCGTTCGGGACGCTGTCCAAGGCCATCGAGCGCGGAGCTGGCGGCGCACTGGCCGACGCCGTGGCGACCAGCGTCGGGGTCGCGAAGGCCGGGTTCGCCTACCGTGTGAGGTCGTTGGTCTACCTGCGCAACCGGTGCGCCCACCACAGCCGGCTGTGGCATCACTCGGTTCTCGACGCCGGCCCTACGCCGAACAACGTGCGTAACAAGGCGAAGCGGATGGTGGGACAGTTCGAGCCGCGTTCGGTTCTCGATGTCATTGCCTCGCTCGACGACGTGGCCATACGCGGCAAGGTCGCTGATCCGGTGCTCCCGCAGGTCGTCAAGCAGTACCCTCGCGACTGCTTGTTCTGGGATGGACTGGCACGGCCTCAGAGCCCGCGCGACCACAGAGCGTGAATCGGTCCTGTGTAGGGACGATCTCCAAGTAGGGGTGTGTGGTGGCATCCAGTCTGGTCTCGGTCGGATTGGTTCCTGCACCCCTGACACCCGCCATCGATGAGAGTGACCTCTCGTTGGCCGGTCAGCCGGTGGAGCCAGGTGCCGGGCGGATACCCGGCTGCCGATCTGCGGATCCCGGCGATGTTGGAGGCACGCTGCAGAGATGATGACCAAGAGGCATCTAGCCGCGAGCAGGGAGGGAAAAGTGGATCGGAACGAGAAGAAGAGACTCCGCGAGCGCATCGGAGAGCACCTCGACCTATCCGGCGTGCGGCTGACGGACGACGAGGCAGTGTTTCTGAGCGATTTCATCGACGAGTACGACGAGAAGTACCGAGGTCGCAGTGAGACCCGCACGAGGAGTTATCCGGGCTGGAGCTCTGACGGGAAGTACGTCCGCACGGAGAGGGTTACGGACACCTTCACCGACGAGGTCGGCGTCCGCACGGACCATGAATATTGGGACGACGACGGACACAGCGGCCAGTCCACGCACTACATCACGGACGCCCGGGGGATCCTGAACTGGTTCAAAGAGCGAGGCTGAGTTCCGTCTGCGCTGGCGAAGCCCCAGTCGGCGAGCGGTGAAAGGCCGCCTGACCTGCAGCGGAGTGGGTCGGGCGGCCTTTGCAGTCCACGCAGAGTCCGCAGCGTGCTGGATGGGTCCGACACGCGGGGGAGCGGCTACGCCGCTTTGTCGACCTGTGGCTGGGCATCGGCGGACTGGTCCGCGTACGCCTTGTCGACGGCGGCCCGGGTCCGCTCCTCGGAGTCGGGCCACAGGTGGGTGTAGATGTTCAGCGTCATGGCCGCGTTGGTGTGGCCGAGGCGCTCGGAGACCGTCTTCACGGACTCGCCGTGCTTGATCAGCAGGCTGGCGTAGTGGTGCCGGAGGGCGTGGGGTCCGGTGCCCTTCGGTATGCCGGCCTTCGCGCAGGCGGGCCGCCAGGACCGGGTCTGTCAAACGAGCGGTGTAACTCGGGTTGTTGAGGGTTACTGGCGGGCTGCGGAGAGTCGGCCGTCGAAGGTGATGTCGAAGGCGTTCAAGGCTGTCTTCCAGCGCATGGTCCAGCGGGCTTGGCCCTTGCCGGTCGGGTCGAGCGACATGATTGCCATGTAGACGCATTTCAGTGCGGCCTGCTCGTTGGGGAAGTGGCCGCGGGCTTTCACCGCCCGTCGGATCCGCGCGTTCACGGACTCGATCGCGTTCGTCGTGCAGACGATGCGGCGGATTTCGGTGTCGAAGCGGAGGAAGGGAGTGAACTCCTCCCACGCGTTCTCCCAGAGCCGCACGATCGCCGGATACTTCTTGCCCCACGCGTCGGCGAACTCCGCGAACCGCTCGAGTGCGGCGTCTTCGGTCGACGCGGTGTAGACGGGCTTGAGGAGTTTCGCGATCTTGTCCCAGTCCTGGCGGGCGGCATAGCGGAAGGAGTTCCGCAGCAGGTGGACCACACAGGTCTGCACGACCGTCTGCGGCCAGACGGTCTCGACCGCGTCGGGCAGGCCCTTGAGTCCGTCGCAGACGAGCATAAGGACGTCGTTCACGCCGCGGTTCTTGATCTCGGTGAGGATGTGCATCCAGTGCTTGGCGCCCTCGCCGCCGTCGCCGGCCCACAGCCCGAGAATGTCGCGCCGACCCTCGGTCGTGACCGCCAAGGCCACGTAGATGGGCCGGTTGGCGACCGCGCCGTCGCGGATCTTCACGTGGATGGCGTCGATGAAGACCACCGGGTAGACGGCGTCGAGCGGCCGGTTCTGCCATTCGGCCATGCCCTCGAGAACCTTGTCGGTGATCGTGGAGATCGTCTGACGGGACACGTCGGCGCCGTAGACCTCGGCAAGGTGGGCCTGGACCTCGCCGGTGGTCAGGCCCTTCGCCGCGAGCGAGATGACCATCTCGTCCACGCCGGACAGACGCTTCTGCCGCTTCTTGACGATCTTCGGCTCGAAGGAACCCTCACGGTCGCGGGGCACAGTTATCTCCACCGGGCCGACATCCGTCAGCACGGTCTTGGATCGGGTGCCGTTGCGGGAGTTGCCACCGTTCTTCCCGGCGGGATCGTGTTTGTCATAGCCGAGGTGGTCGGTGATCTCGCCCTCGAGAGCCGACTCCAGGAGCCGCTTGGTCAGCTGCTGGAGCAGCCCGCCCTCGCCGGTCAGCTGAAGGCCCTCGGCCTGAGCCCGGCCCACCAGCTCGTCAATCAACCGGTCGTCCACAGGCTTCGACGGAACCGCCTCAGACGGCTCGACAGGATCGGCCTCGGTCACGTTGTCGCTGGTCATCGATGCATCTTCCATGATCGGGAGTTACACCGAACGTTTTACAGTCCCGATGCCTTCTATGAAGCAGCAGTCGATCAGCAGGTAGATTCAACCTGAGTAGGCGCCGAGGGGTCAGACATCCTTGATCTGTACGCGGTCGCCGCACAGTTTCGACCAGTCGTCGCGGTCCGAGGTCAGCACGAGTACGGGTGCCGGAGAGCGGAGCGCCATCGCGGCGACGAGGGCGTCGATGGCGTACTTGTGGCCGTGTAGGCCGCCGGCATCGCTCAGTAGCTGCACAGCGGTGAGGCTGTCCGCTTGGGTGACGTCTTGGACCTGAAGGCGGGAGAGCAGCCAGCGCAGCCGGGCGGTGTCCGTTTTCCCGTAGACGGCCTCGACCACCGTCAGGGCAGATACGAGGACGGGCACGCCCACGCGTCGAGCGGCCTCGATTCGGGTGATCGTCTGGCGATCGTTGCGCAGTAGCAGCGACAGTGCCTGGGAGTCGAGCACCAGGGACCTGGCCGCGGGCTCCTTCATGCGGCGCTGTCGTTCGACGCGTAGGGCGCCGGTGAGTCACCGAAAAGTTCGCTCTGCGCGGCCTGGACTTCGGCGTCGCTCAGTGGCTCGTGCTCGGTTTCGTAGGCGGCCACGATCTCGGCGAGGCCGTCCATGGCGAGCTGATGCTGGACCGCCGCGGTCACGTACGCGGACACGCCGCGCTTGCCGGTACGTGTGCGCAGAGCACCTAGGAGTTCCGCGGGCATCGAGACGGAGATGTTCTCCGTGCCTCCGGGGCGGGGTGACTTCATGGTCGCCAGTCTAGTACAGAAAGTATTACAGCGCCTGGAATGCTGTGCGGCCCGTACCCGAAGTGGGCGTCGATGCGTAGTCTTGGCGCTTCGAGACCTTCTTGTACTTTGCAGTGAATCCCGTGCTGGGATGGTGCTGGGATGCGCTCACATAACCGCAGGTCAGACGGGATGTGGTGGAGCTCCGCTTCAATGTGTAGCGGGTGACTTACCGTCACGTCACTGATCTGGCAAAAGTGCAGGTCAGAAGGGGTCTGACTCTTCGGGGTCGGGCCCCTTCGTTCTCCCCGTGCTGGGGTGGCGCTGGGGTAGCTGACCCCTAGCCACGATGTGATCTGCGCTGTAGGGAGAGAACGGGTTTGCTGAGGCGAGTGCCAAGTACTGGGGCGGTCAGACTGTGCTCTTCGTGTCCTCATCGCTCATTCTGCTGAGGCCCCGGCATTATGGGCGGCCCCGCGAGTACAGCTGGCGCAGCAACGGATGTGGCTGTGCGCTGACTCCTGCCCTGGCAGCCGATGGAGCTGGCAGCGCACCCGCTGTCTGATGTTCACGCACGCCCGTGCACCGCGAGGGCGGATGCGGGACTGTTCTGCCTGGAGGGTCTCAACCTCCGGATAGTGATCGATTTCGGGCGCTGCACCCCTGCCTCTGAGCTAGGTGTCACCCGCCTCCCTGATATCATTTCCGACTTGGAATTGATATCATTGCTGGATTGTAGATCTGCGGAGGGAGTGCTGATGGCCAGGACTGTGATCGATCTGGACGACGAGATCGTCGACCAGGCGATGAGGATGTACGGGGTGAAGACGAAAGCCGCCGCAGTGCGGGCGGCCATGGAGGAGGGGGTGAAGCTACGGCTGCGCCGGGAGTTGTTCGACGCCATGGACGAGGGCGAGTTCGAGGACGTGTTCGCGGAAATCCGTTCGCAGACGGGGCCTCGGAATCCCGATGGATCTCTGAAGCGCGAAGGTGGGACCTCGGCGGCGTGAACGGGCGCTATCTCATTGACAAGTCGGCTCTGGCCCGCCGAGGTAAACCGGCGGTGCGGGCGCGGCTGGATGCGCTGGACCGCGATGGGCTCCTGGCGGTGTGTGCCCCGACCGAGTATGAAGTTCTGTACTCGGCGCGCGGAAAGCCCGAGGCTCTGCGACTGCGCACCCTGCTCCGTGGATTCGACTACCTGCCCTGCAATGATGAGGAGTTCGAGCGGGCACTCGAGATCCAAGCTCTGGCCCTGAACGCCGGCTTTCACAGGGCGCTGTCGTTGGCCGACGTCCTCATCGCGGCAACCGCCGAGCGGCATCGAGCCACGGTCCTGCACTACGACGGCGACTTCGACATGGTTGCTTCGGTGAGCGGTCTGCAAGCCGAGTGGGTTGTGGAGTCAGGCACCGCCGACTGAACCGGGAACGACACCACGTCGGCGGCCTGGCGGACATTCAGGTCAGACAGGGCCCGGCTCTTCCGAGTCGGGCCCCTCGTTATTTCCCGTGTGGAATGGTGCTGGGAAACCGGCTTCCGGAAGTGCGCGGGGACTGCCGCGGTGGAGAGGGGACGAACACGGTATGGCCGACGAACACGGTATGGCCGAGGACGATGTGGATGACGTGGAGGAGCGGCTGCGCGCCGTGTGTCTGGGGCTGCCCGAGGTGGTCGAGGGGGCCAATCACCACGGTGAGCCGGCGTGGCGGATTCGGCGGCGGACGCTGGCCCAGATCTCGGAGCGGCACCCGGCAGGGAGGCGGAGCTTCTGGGTGCCGGCTCCGGTGGGGGCCAAAGAGGCGATGATCGCCGCCGAACCCGACCGGTTCTTCTCGCCGCCCTACGGTGGGCGCGACTGGGTCGGTGTCTACCTCGATGCGCCGGTCGACTGGGCGGAAGTGCGCGAGCTCGTCGTCGACGCGTACCGGCTCATCGCGCCCAAGAAGCTGGTGGACGGGCTGGGGGAGGTGTGACCCTCCGCCGCCGGTAGCCGCTCGGGCCGTCTCAGGCGCGGCGGATGAGCGTGACTCCGTCCCTCACGGTCAGCATCACGGACTCGCACCGTGGGTCGGCGGCGACGGCGTCGTTGAACTGCCGGAGTGCCCGGACATCGGAATCGGTGCTGTCCGCATCGATGATCTCCCCGCGCCACAGCGTGTTGTCGCACGCGATCAGTCCCCTTGGGGCGAGCTTGGGCAGCGTCGCGGAGTAGTACGAGTGGTAGTTCGGCTTGTCCGCGTCGATGAAGACCAGGTCCAGCGGCTCCTCGATCCCGGCGATCGTGTCGAGTGCGGGACCGACCCGCACGCTGATGACGTCGGCGTAGCCGGCCTCCGCGATGTTCTTCCGGGCGACCTCTGCCCGCTCCGGGTCGATCTCACAGCTGATCACCCGCGAGTCATCGGGCAGGGCGACGGCCATGGACAGCGCCGAATAGCCGGTGAAGGTGCCGATGTCGAGGATCAGTTTCGGCTGAATAGAGTGGATGAACATCCGCAGCAGACCGCTCACGAGGCGGCCGCTGACCAAGTGGCCCATGCCCATGTCGTTCCCGGTGACGCCGGCCAACTGGGCCGGGTCCGGGGCCGAGTGGGCCTCCGCGTACTCGTCGATGCCGGGCAGGGTGATGGGGGGCAGGGTGAACATCTCTTCCTCCTGGGTGGGTGATGGACGTCGTTCCTACGGGTCAGGCGGGTCAGGCGGGGCAGGTCGGGACGGGCGGGTCAGGTCGGGTCGTACGCGCTCCGCCAGCCGTGCGTGTTCGCGTGCAGCCAGGCGTCGAAGTCCGCCGGCGTCAGAGTGGACCAGTCCGGGGAATCCGCGATGCGCATCCTTCCCAGGTGCTTGCCGAGTTCGGTGAGGGTGTTGCCGGCGCCGCACCGCGCGGTGTCGAAGGCGGCCAGTGCCTCCGCCCAGGTCTTGTGTTCCTGGCAGGCGCGTTCGAGGGAGCAGGCGTCCTGGATCGCTTTCACGGCGCCGGCGCCGGTGTGCGGGCGGGCGATCGCGCCGGCGTCACCTGCCAGCAGCAGGGCGCCCTTGGTGTAGCGGGAGACCGTGGTGTCGTACATGGGGTTGATGGACAGTTCGTGCCGCTCGGTGCGCCGCACCGCTTCGGCCCATACGGGCGGCAGTTCGCGGGTGATGAGCTCGTCGAGGTACGTCGCGGTGGTCTCGGTGACCCGCCCCCGGGGGACCGGGGCGGCCCCGGCCGGGTAGAGGTCGTCGGGCACGCTGCCGTACAGCGCCCAGTTCTGCCGGAAGCCGCCGGTACCGGCGTCGGGAATGCGGTAGAACACGGCGTGGCCGCCGTGGAAGCCCACCGCGACGAAGTCGTCGAGCAACGGGGACTGCGGGCCGTCCGCCCCCCGGTCGGCGGGGTAGTCGCCGCGCCACACGGCGTACCCGGCATACCGCACGGCGGCCTCCGGTGCGACGACCGGCCGCACCGTGGAGCGGTAGCCGTCGGCGCCGACGACGGCGTCGTACGTTCCGGCGGGACGGTCGTTGATCCAGAGCCCGACGCCGTCGTCCTGCTGCCGGACGCCGGTGACCACCGCGCCCTCGTGGTAATCGCGGTCCGGCACCTGTCCGCGCAGCCCTCGCCAGACCAGCGCCCAGCTCGCCATGATCGACGGGTACGGCTGACGGCCGACCACCCGGCCCTCGGCCGACCGCTCCGCGCGGGTGAGCCAGATCAGCTCGGGACGCTCCAGCACCCGCATGCCGGAATCGAGGTATCCCGCGTCGAGCAGCTCACCGTAGAGCGAAGCCGGGAGGGTGATCCCGGCGCCGCGGTCACGCAAGCCGCCCCGGCTGCGCTCCAGCACGGTGACCTCGCAGCCTGCCCGCGCCAGGGCGACGGCCGTGGCGCAGCCGGCGATACTGCCGCCCACGACGGCGACCCGACTTCCTCGTATGCGCATGGTTGCCTTCTCCTCAGTGGACGTGACGGCATCGGGACATGACGGCGGCGGGACATGACGGCTCGGCTCTACGGGCCGGGCTCGGGGTGTACGGGGTGTCCGGTGCGGTGCCAGCGGGTGAAGCCACCCGCGAGGTGATGTGCCTGCCGGTTCTGCTCCCGGAGCAGCCGGACGCATGCGGCCGAGGCCACGCAGAAGGGCCCGTGGCAGTAGGCGATGATCTCGGCGTCGCACGGTAGTTCGCCCAGTCTGCTCAGGAGTTGACCGGACGGGAGGGAGAGGGCGCCGGGTACGTGCCCCATCGCGTAGTCGTCGCTCGGGCGGACGTCGATGACCAGCGCCCCGCCGGCGACCCGGGCGGTCAGTTCGTCCGCGGTCACCGGCTCCAGCTCGCTCAGGTCGCCGAGTTGGTCGTCGATGACGCTGCGCAGGTCGGCCAGGCGCCGCTCGGTGAACTCCTGGAACACACCGAGGAACCGGGCCACTTCGTCGTCGGCCAGGCGGTACAGCACGCGCGTGCCGACCTTCCGGCTGTTGATCAGGTGGGCCGAGCGGAGCTGCTGCAACTGGGCCGAGGTGTTCTTGAACGGGATGCCGGACTCCTGGGAGAGCTGTTCGACGGTGCGTTCGCGCCCGTCGAGCAGGTCGAGCAGGCGTAGCCGCAGGGGGCTGGCCAGTACCTTGCCGACCCGTGACAGCTCCGCGTAGATCGGGGCGCTCAGCTGATGTGTGTTCAGCTTCTGTGTGTTCAGCTCGGACATGACAGACCTATCGTGTGGTGCCGGACCGGGTCGTGGCCGGTTCGAGGACGTGGCGGTTGCGCCCGGCGCCCAGGCCGGCGACCAGCTCGCCGGCCGTGACGACCAGCAGCAGGACGAGCGCTGCTGTGAGGCCGGCGGATGCGGTGATCAGCACCCCGCCGACCAGCGGCCCCAGGATGGCGATGAGGTAGCCGACACCCTGGGCCATGCCCGAGAGGCCGACGGCCGTGTCGGCGTCCTGGGCGCGCAGCCCGATGAAGGTCAGCCCCAGCGCGAACCCGGCTCCCTGGGACAGGCCGAGCAGCACCGCGGCGACCCACGCGCCGGCGGAGATCGGCGCCAGTACCAGCGCGATCAGCCCGCCGGCGTTGAGTACGGCGACGACGACCGCGATGCCCCGCTGGTCGGGCAGCCGTCGGATCAGTACCGGAATCGAGAGGGAGCCTGCCACCTGGATCAGGGAGGTGACCGCCTGCACGAGGCCGCCCTCGGTGAGCGTCATGCCCCGCTGGTGGCAGATCGTCGGCAGCCAGCCCAGGACGAAGTAGAAGGACAGGCCCATGAATCCGAAGAAGGCGGTGACCTGCCAGGCCAGTCCGTCCCGCCACAGCGCGGCGGGGATCCGGGGTCGTCCTGCGGCGGCGGCGCGCTGCCGCAGGACGGGCAGCCAGGCCACGCAGGCGACGACCGCCACCGGGACGGTGATCCAGGCGAGCGAGGCCAGCCAGTGTGTCCCCCCGCCGCCGCTCAGCCGGGGGGCGAGCGCCGAGGCGCCGGCCGCGCCCAGCGTCAGGACGATCGTGTAAAGGGTCATCACCGGCGCGAGCCGGCTGCTGAACCTCCGCTTGATCAGACCGGGGATGGTGCCGTTGATCGCCCCGATCGCGGCGACCGCCAGCAGGGTGCCGAGGAAGAGCCCGGCCTCGCTCCGCTCCGTACGGATCAGGTTGCCGACGAGCAGCACGACCAGGCCGGTCGCCACCAGGCGTTCCTCGCCCATCCGGCGGACCAGCGCGGGGCCGGCGAAGGCGAAGAGCGCGAGACAGACCGTGGGCAGCACGGTCAGGCCTGTCCGGCTCAGACCGGAGAGGCCCAGATCGGACGCGATGGGGGTCAGGAGCGCCGATACCGCCGAGATCGGGGCCCGCAGATTCAGGGAAACCACGATCAGCGCCGCCAGCAGCCACCACATCCGCCCGCGCGATGTGGGCTCGTCCAGTGCCTCTGTGGTTAAAGCCGAGGTTCGGGATTGGGACGACACATTCACCACACCCAAGTTCTATAGGACTTTAGAATATGGGAATGCTACCCCCGGAGTGGCGGCAGGTTGAAGAGGTCCGGCGCGATCGCCGCGCCGTGCGCGCGCCTAATTTATCCAGGTACGGCATGGTGTGGCTCCTTTTCTGAGGGAGAGTGCTGGGCGCGTGAGGTCTGGGGGGAGAGGGCTGGGTGCGCGAGCTGCCGGGTGTCAGGCGAAGGGGAGGTGGACCGGGTGTGAACTGAAGAATCCTCTCGGGGGCCGCCCCTGTCGTGGGTCAGATGGCCGAGTACGGGTGGGATTTATGGAGGCGTTCGGGAACTTCGAGTTCGAAGGCGTTCGAAGGCAAGTGTTTTGATGAGGTTTTGAATGCCCGAAATATCATGTTCGATTGCGTTGTATTTATCAGGGGTGCTGCGCATCCTGATTTGGTACTGTGATCGCTGATGTCTGAGCTGTCATCAGGGGGATTGACGTGTTCGATCAAGTGGCTGTGAAGTCTGCCCACACAGATTCAGTCGCGGTGCTGATCGCGGGAGACCGCCCGGTATACAGAGCGAGTCTGAGAAGTCTGCTGGACGGTGTCGACGCCCTGGAAGTGGTCGATGATGTGGACATGGGGCCCAATACCGTGGCCGCAATTCACCGCTTATGCCCCGACGTGGTGATATTGCATGTGGCCCCGTCGAGCGCCGCCACCGTAGAAATGATCACCTCCATTGCGGAGCGCTGCCCGGGTACGGCCGTGCTGATCGTGAGCATCGCCCATGACCGGGAGACCTTCCTCGCCGCCATGCGCGCGGGTGTACGTGGCTATCTGTCCCGGGGCGCGCCCCCACAGGATCTGGTGCTGGCCATCAGGATCGTCCAGTCCGGAGGCCTGGTCTTCGACTCCAGTACGTCGGAATGGGTCACCGAGCATCTGGCCCAGCCCGCGAGGGTGGTCAAACCCTTCCCGGAGCTGACCGACCGCGAACTGGAGGTGCTGGAACTCGTCGCGGACGGCCTGGGTACGGCGGCGATCGCCCACCAACTCGGGCTGTCCATCAAGACAGTGCGCAACTACTTGTCGCGGATATTCGCCAAGCTGCGCCTGGTCGACCGAGCCGAAGCCGCGGTCAGGGCCAGACAGGCCGGTCTCGGTCACTGAACCGGACGGCGAGTGGCGGTGGGTGCCCGCCGGTGACACCCACCACCACGGCCGGCCCGTCAGGACACCGCGCGGGGTGCCTTCCGCGCCACGATCACCCGGTTGTAGAGCTCCTCCGGTTCGGTGGCGACGATCTCGGCCTGGCCGAAACCCGCGTCGAGAAGACAGTCCCGCCAGAATTCCGGTGTGGTGAGGATTTCTCCGTCCTCCCGCAGGAACCGGGGCAGCAGATCGAGCTGGAGCAGCATGCGTTCGAAGCTCGCCTCCCGCATGTAGTACTTGGCCTTGTCGGTCAGCAGCTCCAGGACATCGGTGGCCCGCGCCTTGCTGCCGGCCGGCCCCATCACCCGGCAGAACTGGTCGGCGTTGATGAACACGCCCCCCGGGCGCAGCACGCGCAGCAGCTCCGCCGCGGCCTTCGGGTAGGTGTCGAGTTCGAGGTGGTGCAGCGCGAAGCTGCTGATGGCCACATCGAAGCTCTCGTCGGGGAAGGCCGACAGGTCCTCGGCCGCTCCGTCCTGGAAGGAGACCAGCTGGTCGTCGGCGAACTTGACCACCGCCTCCTCGACCATGGCGGGGGCGGGGTCGACCCCGGTGATCCTGGCCTTGGGCAGCGCCGTACGGCACAGCGAAGTGAGCCGCCCGGTGCCCGAGCCGATGTCGAGGATGTCGGCGGTGTCCTCCGGCAGTTGGTCCACCGCCGCGGACAGCAAGGCCACATTGGACGCGTCGGTGCTGAGCACCTTGTCGTAGTCGATCTTGACGTCGTTCCAGTGAGTCGTGTCCGATGCCATAACGGTCCACCCTTCATTCGTCCGGTACTTGTCAGTGCCCACGGTGCGGTCGCGGCGTCACTCGGCGGCGAGGCCGAAATCCGCGCGCCAGCCGAACAGATCGGTCAGCTCTTGGTCATGTGTGCTGAACTCGCCCCGCTCGTCGCGTACGACGTGATCGCGGTGGCGTGACTGGTTGACGACGACGGCCGTCCGCGGTGCGCGATGGCGGGCGTAACTCCTCAGTGCCCCGGGGATGTTCGCGGTGCGGGACAGCAGCCCGCCCAGTACGGCCGCGTCCTCCAGTGCCATGCCCGCGCCCTGTCCGGCCCCCGGTGACATCGGGTGCGCGGCGTCGCCGAGGAGGCTGACCCGGCCCCGGCTCCAGTCGGCCACGGGTTCCCGGTCGTTGATGTCGGTGACCACGACCGGCGCGTCGGGATCGGTGCTCCGGACCACGTCCACGATCGCCGGGTGCCAGCCGCTGATCAGGGTCAGAAGATCGGCCCAGGCCTCCTTCGGGGACTTGGCGGGCCAGACACCGGCCGGTGCGGCCACCTTCGCCGTCCAGTACAGCCGTCCGGAACCGATCGGGGCGGCGAAGACGCCGATGCCGTCGCCGGTCACGATGAACCCGTGCGGGAACTCCTCCGGCGCGGGGGAGCGCCCTCGCAGGGTCGTGTATCCGCAGTAGCGGGGAGGCTCCGCGCCGAGCAGATACCGCCGCACCACGGAGTGCAGCCCGTCGGCGCCGATGAGGGCAGCCGCCGTCGTCGGTTTCCCTTCGGACAGAGCGACCTCGACCCTGTCACCCAGGTCGGTGCAGCCGGTCACGCTGATCCCGTGCCGTATCCGTACTCCGGCGTCGGCGGCGTACCGCAGCAGCAGGGACTGCAACGCCGTGCGCAGCAGCGACACTTGCGGCGCGCCGAACTTCCCGGCCAGCTCGCCCACCCGGTCGGTGGTGACGACCACGCCGCGGGTGTCGACGATCGGGCGGACCTCGTCCGGCTCCGGTACGTGCCCGGCGGCCCGCACCGCCGGGGCGAGCGAGGTGTCGATCTCCGCCAGTGCGTGCAGCGCGTTCGGATACAGCACGAGGCCGGCGCCCGCGTCCCGCAAGGTCGCGGTCCGCTCGATGACCGTCACGGGCTTTCCCGTGCGGCGGAGTGCGATGCCGAGGGCGAGGCCGCCGATGCCGCCGCCCGCGATGACCACGGACTGTTCAGCCATTGCCGGTTCGTCCCTTCTGTCGGTCGAGCGGCGAAAGCCAACGTCCCACCGGGGCGCCGAACGTGCCCTGCTCCCGGTCGTAGGCGATCTGCCCGGACTTGACCGTGACCTGCACCTGGCCGGTGAACGTCCAGCCCTCGTACGCGGACCAGCCGCACTTGGCTGCGATGTCCGGCGCGGACAGCAACCAGCGGCGTTCCGGATCGAAGACCACCAGGTCACCGTCGGCCCCGGCGTCCAGCCGCCCCTTGCCGGTCAGCCCGAACAGCTCGGCCGGTCTCTCCGCCAGGTGGCGCACCAGCCGGCGGACAGCGGTGTCCTGGTCCTCGTCCGGCCAGCGCCGCCGCATCCCGGTCCACACCGCGGTGGCCAGCTCCTGCACGCCGGGCAGCCCCGGCGGCGCGTCGGCGACCGGGAGTTCCTTCTCGGCCCTGGTGTGCGGCGCGTGGTCGCTGCCCAGCGTGGCCACCTCGCCGGCCCGCAGGGCCGCCCACAGCCGGTCCTGGTCCCGCGGGCCGCGGATCGCCGGGGCCAGCCGGGTCCGCGCGCCGCCCCGCACGGTGTCGGCGTCGGTGAACGAGAGGTGGTGGGCGGTGAGTTCGAAGGTGACCGGCAGTCCGTCGGCGGCCGCCGCCGCCACCAGGTCGGCCTCCTCAGCGCTCGACAGGTGCAGGATGTGCGCCATGGTGCCGTGGCGCCGCACCAGTTCCAGCACCCGGACGACCGCCGAGATGGGACTGGAGCGGGGCCGCCACCGCTCGTAGTCCCGGTAGGAGCTGGGGGGACCGCCCCGCCAGGCGTCCAGCAGGTCGTGCAGCCGCTGGTCCTCGGCGTGCAGGACGAGCCGCACCCCGGAGCCGGCCGCGGCGGCGAACACCTTGTCGAGGGCGGCGGGGTCGCTGAAGACCGTGGGCGCGGTGTGGTGCCCGGCCATGAACACCTTGGCGCTGCGGGCGATCGCCGGATCGAGGCCCGCCAGGACCTCGGGGTGCAGCGGGTCCGCGCCGATGTGGAAGGCGAAGTCGACCAGTGAACGCCCGGTGATCTGCCGCGCCTTGGCGACCACCGCGTCCGGGTGGAGGGCCGGGGGGCGCGTGTTCGGCATATCCATCACGGTGGTCACGCCACCGGCGACCGCGGCGCGGCTGCCGTGCTCCCAGTCCTCCTTGTGCTCAAGACCAGGGGTACGGAAGTGGACATGCGAGTCGATCAGGCCGGGGAGGACGTACCGGCCCGCCGCGTCCAGGACGCGGACGTGGCCGGGCGCGGAGTCGGCGATCCCGATGATCCGTCCGTCCGCGACGAGCACCACGCCCCGGCGGACGCCGGTGGGGGTCACCACCCGCCCGTTGACCACCGCGAGCTGCGCGTTCACCCGAGCCATGTGGCGCTCACCAGCTCCCGGCACAGGTCGTTGGTGGGGCCCATGTGGGCGACCGCGCGGGCATCGGCCATCAGCCGGTTGATGCGGTTGGTGACCACGTACCCGGCGGAGCCCAGCAGGCGCGCCACCTCGACGCCCACCTGCTCGGCCGTCTCCGATGCGAACAGCTTGCTGTGGAGGGTGGCCAGGCCCGGATCGGCCGCGTCCCGCCGCCCGGACCGGTCGATGACGGCGCGCGTCGCCTCGATCCGGGTGGCCAGGTCGACGAGCCGGAAGCGGGTGACGCCGTCGGGTGGTTGCGGGCGGCGGTTGACCTGTTCGACCGCGAGGTCCAGCAGCGCCGACGCGATACCGAGGGAGACCGCGCCCAGCGTCGCCCCCGTCCTGCGGACCCCGGCGATGAGGCGGGTCGCCTCACCGACCGGGCCGAGCTGGTCCTCGTCGCCGACGACGCAGTCGTGCAGTGACACGAACCCGGTTGCCGAGCCGCGCATCCCGACCAGGTCGAGGCTCTGGTCGGGGCGCACCCCTTCATTGCCGGCCGGTACCAGGAAGAACGTCTGGCCGGCCGAGCCGTAGCCGCCGCTCGGCTCGTCCACGCTGTCGGAGGTCCGCGCGAGGATGAGGTAGAGCCCGGCCACCCCGGCGCTGGTGGTGAAGGACTTGGCGCCGTTGAGCCGCCAGCGGCCGTCTTTCAGCCGGACAGCGGTGGTGTTGAGGCGCTTCTTGGCCGCGCCCGCGCCGGGTTCACTCCATCCGGACGCGGCGAGCAGATCGCCCTTGGCCAGTGCGGGCAGCAACCGGGCCTGCTGTACCGCGTCGCCCCATTCGGCGATGCGCGCGCTGACCGCGTAGTGCTGGAACAACATGATCGCGGCCGAGGGATTGACCCGCGCCACCTGGGCGACGACGTGGTTGATCAGTGTGGCGTCCCCGCCGGACCCGCCGTACGCGGAGGGCACCGCGATGCCGAGCAGACCGGTCTGCTCCAGCTCGGCCAGGAGCGTCTCGTCGGGCCGGCCGTTGGAGGCGCTGCGCGCCGCCGCCGCGTCGAGGCGCTCGACGAGAGCGGCCGGCAGTGCGGCTTCGGGGTCGATCACCTGTAGAGCGAGAGACATGCGGCGATCTCCTTCGGCTGGAGGCCGGCGAGGGGCTCGATCGGAAACGAACCGAGGGTGGTGGTGCGCTTGCCGCGGACCGTGATCCAGGTGAGTTCCGGCTCGTCGGCGCCGTCGCGCACCGTGGCGGTGACGCGCGAGCTCCCACCTGAGGTGACGATGTCGACCGTGCCGTCGGGCATGGCCGCCTGCTGCGCAGCGGCCCAGGGGACGGTGCCCTTGATCCGGACGGCCGCGGCGAGGCAGGCGGCCCCGGTCAGCGCGATCGTCGGGTGCCAGGTGGGCACCGAGATCGCGCGGACGGCGAGCTTGCCGCTCTCGGCCGCCATCACCGCGGCCACCTTGGGGAAGGCGCCGTCGGCGGGCCAGCCGAGCAGGGCCGCGGCCGCCCGCCGGATCCGTACCAGCCGGTCGAACAGCCACTGGTCGTCGGCGAACAGGTCCTCCGTGCGGGACAGCCCCAGGGTGGAGGCCGCCACGAAGGCGTACGGGTTGCCCATGGACACCAGGGAGACCGGCACCGGCTTGCCGTCCAGCTCGACCGTCGTGGTGGCCGCGCCGGTCAGCAGCAGTTCGCTGAGCGGTTTCGGCGCCGGCTGGACGAAGTGGATGTCGAACAGCGCCGAGTCCCGGCCGGCCTCGGTGATCTCGCACACGATGTGGTCGCCGTTGTTGCGGACCATGACGCGCACCCGCAGCCCCGGGCTCAGCCGGGGCAGCGAACCGGACTCGGCACCGGCGACGATGGACGCGAGGATGGAGTGCCCGCACGAGCCGCGCAGGTCGAACGCGGCCGGCCCCAGGGGAAGGGCCTGTACGAACCGGTAGTCCAGGTCGAACAGCGGGTGCTCGGCGGGCTCGACCAGCGCGAACTTCAGGATGTGCCCGGCGCCGATGGTGTCGAGCCACTTCCGGGCCACGGCGAGCCGGTCGAGTAACGAATCGTCGGTGCGCGGCAGTCGGCGCGCGTCGAGGACGAGGGTGGGGCACGGACTCCCGTGCGCGTAGACGACGTGCCCGATCATGACGCCACGACCTTGGGTTCCCGGGGCGGTGAGACGGACGGTGCGACGCTGAACTGCTCGCGCCAGAGCTCGTAGACCAGCAGGGCCCACAGAGCGAGGGCGGAGGTGTTGCCCGGCCGGGCGGCCTGCTCCGCGAAGAGCCGGTCCACGGCGCGGGGGTCGAGTTCGCCGGACCGCCGTAACCGGTCGGTGGCCAGCAGATCCCTGGCGTAGTCCCAGAGTGGCCAGCCGGGTGTCAGCATGGCGGCGATCGGCAGGGTGAACGGCTGCTTCTCGCGGGTCAGTACGGCATCGGGGAGGAGCCCCCGCGCGGCGTCGTACAGGGCGCGCTTGACCTTCCCGCCGTGGATACGGTCCCGGTCGGGCAGCCGCACCGCGTGCCGGACGACGCTCTGCTGGCAGAACGGCAGCCGGACCTCGACGGCGCTGGCCATGCTGAGGTGGTCGACCCGCCGGAGATGGTACGCCGGGAGCCGGTAGCCGATCTCGAACGCGGTGATCCGGTCGAGTACGGTGCCGGGCCCGGACCGCAGTGCCTCGGCCGCCGACTCGGGCAGCGCAGGGGCGGAGCCGGCCGCGGCGGCGTAGTCCGCGGTGTAGAGCCGCTTGCGCCGGGCGGCCGGCAGGACGGCCAACTCGTCGAGATACGCCTCGTACCAGGGCTTGCCCACCCCGGCGGCCTCCGCCGCCGCCCGCATGCGCCGGTACCCGCCGAACACCTCGTCCGCGCCGTCGCCGGTCAGCGCCACGGTGAAACCGGCCTCCCGCACCGCGGCGAACAGTGCGTAGCTGCTCACGGTGATCGGATCGGCGTTGGGCTGGCCCAGGTGCCACACGACCCGCGGCAGCAGCTCGGGTAACTCCTCCGGTACCAGCTCCACTTGGTGGTACCGGGTGCCGGCGTGGTCGGAGACCTGGCGCGCGAAGTGCCGCTCGTCGTCGGGCCATGAGCCGGTGTACGCCATGTTGAACGTGTGCAGCCCAGGCGCCTTGCCGGTGGCGAGGGTGGTCACCAGGCTGGAGTCCAGGCCCCCCGAGGTGATCGAGGCGACCGGCACATCCGCCTCAAGCAGCCCGTCGACCTCCCGGTGCAGAAGCGCGCGCAGGTCGCCGGACGGGTGGCCGGCCTCCGGCCCTGGCTGCGGCCGGCGGTGCACGCGCAGCCCTCCCGTCCGGTCGAAGACAGCCGTGACGGCCGGTGGCAGCACCGCGACGTCCCGGAACATCGTCTGCTCGCCGAACGGCGTCTTGGTCGCGAGGTAGGAGTCGAGGCCGGGCGTCCAGATGCTGGTGGACACCTGCGGGAACGCGAGGAGCGCAGGGATCTCGGAGGAGAAGTACAGCGCGCCCCGGCGCTCGTCCCAGTGGTAGAAGAGGGGCTTCATGCCCAGGTGGTCGGTGACCAGCACCAGCCGCGGTTCGGCGCGCAGGTCCAGGACGGCGATGGCGTACATGCCGTCGAGGTGGTCGACGAACGCGTCCCCGTACCGCTCGTAGAGCGCCGGGAGTACCGATCCGTCGCAGTGGTCGGTGAAGCGGTGGCCGAACGCGCCCAGCCTGCTGCGCAGTTCGGCGTGGTTGTAGATCTCGCCGTTCAGGACGACGTGGACGGCGCCGGACGCGGACCGGTAGGGCTGGCGGCCGCCGGTGGGGTCCATGACGGCGAGCCGGTTGCTGCCCAACGACCAGGTGGGGCCGGTCGAGCAGCCCTGCGAGTCGGGGCCGCCATGACGTTGCAGTTCGCTGACTCTGGCCAGATCGTCCGACGGTACGACCGAGTTGAAAGAGCCGTAGATACGGCACATTCCGCTACCTCCTGTCCGGTAGGCACGGTGGCCATCGAAGCCGGGTGGTGCCGCAGTGTCGTGAGTCATCTGGCCCGGGCGGCGTGGGAACTCCGCACCCGCCATGAATCCCATAGGGGCCGGGAGGGGTCGGGATATCTGACTCATGGCGATAGGACAGCTCACCTGGCAGCGTGCTGGAAGGTCGGCGACGATCAGGCCGCTCGTCGTCACTGGCACCGGCGTACGCCCGGCGCATTCGGCCTCCGTAAGGAGAGAGCACTGGGCGAACCGGCAGCGGAGGTAAGGAGATTCAACAGGCGCAGCACCGCCCATCGAGCCAGGAAGGTCCGCAGGACAAGCTGCATCAGCAGCGCCAGTCGCTTCGAGCAGGAAGGCCTCAATGTGAACGCTCAGCCCGTTGTTGGCGTGGTCGAGAAGAGTGATGGTGGGGAGTCCGTGACGTCGGCGGCCCTGACCCGGCTGCCGCTCACCGACATCTTGCAGCCTGATTCCCCTCGCCTGTCCGGGCTCAACGACGAGCACGCCCGTCTGCTGGCGAACTCCGATGCCGCGCTGCCGCCCATCCTTGTCAACCGCTGCACGATGCGCGTCGTCGACGGCGCCCACCGCCTCCTGGCGGCCAAGCTGCGAGGCCAGGAGTCCATCGACGTCGACTTCTGCGACTGCGACAACGACGAGGCGTTCGTACTCGCCGTCGAGAAGAACGCGACGCACGGGCTGCCGCTGTCGCGGGCCGAACGTTCGGCGGCCACCGAGCGGATACTCGGCGCCTACCCGGAGTGGTCCGACCGTGCGATCGCCGCGGTCGTGGGGCTGTCGCACAAGACGGTGGGGTCGATCCGACGGCGTTTCAGCAAGGACTCCGAGCCGGTGACCCATCGCCGCGGCAGGGACGGCAGGCTGCGGCCGGTCAACGGTGCCGCGGCCCGGGCCAGGGTGAGCAGCCTGCTCGCGGACCGGCAGGGGGCTTCGCTGCGCGAAATCGCACGGGAGGCAGGGGTCAGCCCGGACACCGTACGGAACGTACGGGACGACTCGCGCCGCGCCGAGGCACTGACGGCGCCCGAACCCCGGAGCGTGCCGGGTCCGGACCACGAACGGCACGACGCGCCCAAGCGGACCAGCGCCTGCGTCCGGATCCAGGCGTCGTCGGGGCCGGCGGACCGGTCCGTGCTGGTGCGCAGCCTGCGCAGCGATCCCTCACTGCGGTTCTCCGAATCGGGGCGCGTCCTGCTGCGCCTGCTTGACCTGTACGCGCTGGACCCGGACGACTGGGCCCGGATCAGCGGGGATCTGCCCGCGCACCGGGCGTCCGACATAGCGCAGTTGGCCCGGGAGTGCGGCCGCATCTGGCAGAACTTCGCGGCCGCGGTGGAGCAGCGCCAGCGTGAGGCGGTGGAGGCGTAGGGCCGTTCATGTGGATCAGGCCGGGCCTGCGGGGTCCGGCACGTGCATCTTGGGCCGGACAGGCCCTTGGCGGGGCGGACCGTCCGCGCCGCCGGCAGATGCGGCGTTCGGCAATGGCGCGGACCGTCGCGAGGACAGCGGGACCGGACAGAGAGGAACCAGCAATGCCCCTGGTACAAGTGAACTGGTGGAAGGGCGTCGGAGCGGCCGAGCGCCGTCAGCTCGTCGAAGAGGTGACGGAAACGGTCGCGCGGATCGCGAAGTGCCCCGAGGCCGCCGTCACCGTGATCATCAACGATGTCGAGACGGACCACTGGGGCCGCGGCGGGACGCTGGCCTCCGAACTCTGAGCGAACGGCCGGGCCGCTCCAGGCCCGGCCGTTCCGCCCCGGTTTACAGGAAGTCACGGTCGGATTGCTGGGAAGATTCCCCACTTGGACGGCAGCCCGTGCAGCAGCTCCTGTCACGCCTGCACACTTCTCTGACCGCTTCCTGACATCGCGTGGCTAATGTCCGGCGCATGCGTACAGGATCTCATCGCCCATGCGGTCAGCAGGGCAGCACCCGCAGGACCCTCCGCCGCGCGATCGGGGCCACCGTCACGGTGTCGGCGGCCGTCGTCGCACTGGTCACGCCGGCCGCGGCCGCCAACGCCGCATCGCATAACGCGTCGTCCAGCAGCGGCGGCGCGTCAGGACCGGATACCACCACCACCCACGCCGGCGCCATGACCACACAGGAGCGCAACCGGACAAGCGCCTACTGGAGCCCCGAGCGGATGAAGCTGGCGAGCGCTGTGATCCCCGAGATCACCCCCATACCCGAGGACGACGACACGCCGGAGGACCCGCGGCCCCTTCCCGCGAACACGCCGGATTCCGGGTCCGTGTGGACTCACGGCGGGGCGGTGGAGAAGAACGTCGGCCGCCTGTTCTTCACCTTCTCCGACGGCTACGACGGCAGTTGCACCGCGACGGTCGTCACGAGCGCCAACCGCAGTACCGTCGTCACGGCGGCACACTGCCTGAGAGGCGTCGGCTCGCCGTCCGGCGACGACACCTGGAACCACAACTTCTACTTCGTGCCCGGCTATCGCAATGGAACGAAACCGCTCGGCGGCTTCAGCATCAGGACCATGGCCACCTCTTCCCGCTGGAACGCCGACCCGGACACCACGGCATCGTCGGACGTCGCTGCCGCCGGTTACGACGCGGGTCTCCTCGTGGCGAACCCGGCTGCCGGGGGACAACCGGTCGCGGACATCACCGGAAGCCAGCACATCGGGTTCGGTCAGCCCGTCGAGGGCGAGTTCATCCATGCCTTCGGATACCCGAGCAACGGACTCAACGACCCCAAGGACAAGTACGTCGGGTCCCGCATGATCCACTGCGCGGGCACGAGCCAACCTGGTCCCAAGGCCCCCCTGCTGTGGGGTGAGACCTGTGACATGTCGGCCGGATCGAGTGGTGGACCGCACCTGGCCCACTTCGACCCCCGCACCGGCACCGGCACCGTCGTGGGTATCACCACCACCAGTGAGGAACTCGCGGGCGGACCCGCCCCCACGCTCTACGCCACGCGCTTCGGTGACAGCGCCCACCGCCTCTACGACTGGGCGCAGTCGCATCAGGGCCCCCGCTGAAGCGCGGTTCGGCTTCTGCCGCCGGGTCATCAGCTGCTCGACGCATAAACGCAACTGACCGCATTCCGTCGTTCGACGGTGATATTTCGGTGTGCCCGCATTCCGGCAGGGCCGGATGAATTCCCATGGACGACCGGGAAATATCCCCCTGCGACCCTGCGGCATGTCTCCGGCCCGGCCCCCGTACGTGTGGAGACCGGGCCGGAGACATGTCGTATCACCGGGGTTTGCGGCCCGACTGGACGTTGAGGCCGCCGCCGGCCGCCAGCCGTACCGGCTTGGCGGGCCGGAGGCCGGCGGCGCGCTGCCAGGAGGCCATCTGCGACGGCGACCAGGTGCCGGACTCGCTGGCCAGCGCGAAGTAGAAGTCCCGCAGCGCGGGGAGCTGCTGGGTCTTGCCCCCGCCGTTGGCGGCGGGGAACTCGGCGATGGTGTAAACGCCGTTGGGCCGCAGCGCCCGGGCCACCTTGGCGGCGAGTTCGCGGTTCTGTTCGTCACTGAAGTGGTGCGCGACGCCGATGATCACCACCGCGTCGTAGCACTCCACGCCGAAATCGTCGGTCAGCGCGTTGCCGGCCTGGTGACGTACCCGGTCGCCCATCCCCTCCTCGGCCAGCAGCGGCGCGGCGTGCCGCACCGCGTCCGGCAGGTCGAGGACGACGGCGCTGAGCGACGGGTGGCGGCGGCACAGCGCGACCGAGTAGGCCCCGTGCGAACCGCCGATATCGAGCATGTCGGTGGCCCCTTCGGGGACCGGAACGGCCTTGGCCACCAGGTCGGTCTGGCCGGTGGTCAGGCACTTCATGCCGCGCTGGTAGGAGTCCCACACGTCATCGCTCATGCCGGTGTGGAAGTCCAGCGGCTTCCCGCTGCGCAGGTACTCGTCGGCCCGCGACATCAGCGCCAGCTCGTAGAACTGCAGCAGCAGCTTGTCGTTCACCGCGTGCGGGCTCGTGGTGACCAGCCATTTGCGGGACAGCGGGCTCAACTCGTACTGATCGCCCCTGGCGCGCAGATATCCGGACGCCGTCAGTGCGGGCAGCAGTTTCGCGGTGCTGTCGGGGTGGGTACCGCAGCCGGCCGCGATCTTTTCGGCGGTGGCGGGGCCGTCGGCCAGCGCGTCGAACAGGCCGACCTTGACGGCCGCCATGATGACGTGGACGTACGTGCCCGCTACCTGGGTGTCGAGGACGGGCCGCGCGATCAAATTGAACTTGACCAGCAGCCATTCAAGTGGATTGCTTGCCATTAAGCCGAATCGCATGGGCCGAGCATAACGTGGGATTCCCGGCCGGGTAACTCTTCCACGTTGGTGAATTCCCGTCCCACGCAGGGTTGTTGGCTCCGTCCCGATTATTTCCGTCGCCTATTTCAACGCGATACGGCCGGCCCTTGTTCGGCCACCGGGCTGCGCAGCGCCAGCCAGAGGACGGTGCCCGTGCCGAGCACGCCGAAGGCGGCGATGACGAGCCCCGGCCGGGCGTGGGAGCCCAGCGCCCCGGACACCGCGATGACCACGCCCTGCACTGTCATCAGCCCGCTCGTCTGGACAGTGAACAGCCGTCCGCGCAGGGCCGGTTCGCTCTCCCTGAGGACCAGTGGGTCGATGCCCTGGTTGCAGGCGAACCCGGCGCCGGAGAGTAGTAGAAGTACGCCGGCCAGGGGGAGGGGCGGCCCTAACGCGTAGGGGACCAGGGCGAGTTGGGAGAGCACCGCCAGGGGCAGGGCGAGTCGGCCGCGGGTCCCGGGGCGTAGCCGGGCGACGAGCAGCTCGCCGAGTACCGTGCCGGCCGCGTAACCGGTGAAGAGGACGCCGGCTCTGGTGACCGGTGCGTGTGCCTGAGCGGTGTAGGCGACGGCGAGCCCGTCACCCACCGCGGAGAAACCGGGGACGGCCCAGGTCAGCAGGATGAGGCGGCGCAGTGGCGGGTTGCCGCTCAGGTAGCGCAGCCCGGCGGCGGAGGCGCGGACGACGGTACGCAGGGTGCGTTCGCCGTCGGGGTCGGCGGCCGGGGTGGCCCGGGTGCCCCAGCCGATGAGCGCGGCGGACAGCAGGAAGCTGGCCGCGTCGCTCGCCAGCAGCCACAGCGGGCCGACAGCGGCGACCAGGACGCTGCCGAGGGCGAAACCGGAGACCACGGCGGTCTGGCTGATGGTACGCAGCAGCGAACGGCCGACCGGGAAGAGGTCGGCGTCGAGCAGATGGGTCAGGCCGGCCGCGCGGGCCCCCTGGAAGAGCGGGGCGACGAACCCGGTGACGAGGAGCAGCCCGAGCAGCGCGAGAACCGGCAGCCCCGGGACGAGCATGGCCGCGATGCAGGCGGCGCTCAGCAGATCGCAGCAGACCAGCAGCCGGCGGGGCGGGAACCGGTCGGCCAGCGAGGACAGCAGGGTGCCGCCGACCGCGTAGGGCAGGAAGGAGCAGACCAGCACCAGCGCGGAGAGGAACGCCGAGCCGGTGCGCTGGAAGATCAGGACGGACAGGGCGACTTCGGCGGCCAGGGTGCCGGCCATGGACACCGCGTGGGCGGTGAGGACGACGGGCATGCCGGGGACGCGCAGCACCGCGCTCATTCCGGTGGCGCTTCGGGTGGGCGGTAGCGTCCGGGCCACGTGTCTGCCTCTTGTGGTGGGTCCGTGGGGGTACCTCGTGGGGCCCCGACAGCCGGACCCCACGAGGTGTTCCCCGGGTTGTGCCCGGGGGTGGTGCATGGCGCTGGTCTTCAATGCGCCGAGCGGTGCTCAGTCGCTTCCGTCAGTGGCTTCGGTACGGGACCGGCACCGGAGCCGTCCCGTCACCAGTGGGGTCAGTGGGCGTGACGCATGATGGTCTCCTCTCGGTGCGGGCGGCGGGGACATCGCCGCGGGACCTGCTCGGAGGAAGAGGGCCCGTGGCGAGACTCGGGTGGTGCGGCCGGGGCTCAGAGCGCCACGTGGAGCTCGAACATCCCGTGCTCGGTGACGTTGGGCCGGGGGTGCGGCTCGGCGAGGAGGCGTGCGCCCGGGTAGCGGTGTCCGATGGTGCCGAACACGGTCCGGGCGATCACGGTGGCCACCTGGGCGCCCAGGCAGGCGTGCGGTCCGCGGCCGAAGGAGAGATGACGGTTGGGGGCGCGGTCCCAGTGCACCGCGTCGGCGTCGTCGAACGTCCTCGGGTCACGGTTGGCGGCACCGAGGAACATGGACACGATCTGGCCCTTGCGGATCTCCTGGCCGCCGAGCACGGTGTCCTCGACGCAGGCGCGGCTCTCGACGTGCACGGGGCCGGCGTACCGGACGAGTTCGTTGACGGCGAGGTCGTTGTCGACCGGTCCGCGCTGCTCCGGCGGCAGGCGCAGCAGCGCGTGCAGTCCGGTGGTGAGGAAGCGGCTCGCGGTCTGGAAGCCGGCCTGGAGTACGACACGCAGCGAGTTGTGCAGTACGTTCCGTTCGACGCCGACCTCCTTGGCGCGACGCACCACGTGGGCGGTCAACCCCTCAGGCAGCGGTGCGTCGATCCAGGTGCCGACCAGCGCGGAGAGTTCGGCGCGGGCGGCCACCCCGGGCTCGTAGCACTCGGGCCGCAGGCTGGAGTCCATGCTGTCGACGATGGTGTGCGAGCGGGGGACGAACCAGGCGGGGTCGACGTCCGGGACGCCGAGCAGCCCGGTGACGGCGTACAGGGTGAGCGGTTCGGCGATCTTCGTGACGAAGTCGAAGCCGGCGGCCCCCTCGACCCCGGCGAGGAGTTCGTCGAGCCTGGCCCGGATGCGCTGTTCGACCCTGTCGAGGCCTGCGGTCCTGAAGCCCTCCAGCATCAGGTGCCTGATACGGGTGTGCTCGGGCGGGTCGAGCGTCTGGAGGCTGAGCAGGGAGGGCGGGGTGTCCACTCCCACCCGGCGCCAGTCCTGGCAGAACCGGTCGGCGTCGCGCAACGCGGTGAACGCCTCGTCGTAGCCGGTGATGAGCCAGGCGTCGATGTCCGGGTCCCACAGCACCGGTGAACGTCCGTACCATTCACGGTAGATGGGGTGAGGGTTCAGCAGCGCGCTCGGTTCGAGCAAACTCCAGATGGTGGCGTCGGCCATGTGTCTGACTCCCTTCCCGCGTCGCTCGCCGCAGCAGCCCGCTCGTGGCGGCGCCGCGTTCTTGCCTGAACAGAGGGGCGGGGGTGCCGGTGGATACATGAGGCGCGGATTTTCTTTTTCCCGGGCCTTCCGGCGGGCCGTCCGGCGGTCCGGTCCTGCTGACCCGCAGACAGTCCGCTGGGCCCTAATCGGGATCCCCCTGCGCTTTCAACGTGGTGCGGATGCCGGCCAGAATGCGGCTGCGTGTCGGCCCGATGGAGCCGCGGGCCATTCCGGACGCCGCGGCGATGGCGTCGTAACTGAGCGGGGGCTCCGCGAAGAGCAGCCCCAGGAGCACCTTGTGTTCTTCCGGCAGGCTCCGGACGGCGGCCCGCAGCCGGGCGCTGTCGACCCGGGCGAGGGCCTGCTCCTCCGGGGACGCGGAGGTCAGCGCGGCGGCCACGGTCAGCTCGGCCGGGTCCGGCACACTCAGGGTGCGGCGGCTCTGCCGGGAGTGCTGAATGGCCTCCCGCTTGGCCACGGTCACGAGCCAGGAGGCCACCCGGCCGGGCTGCTTGAGGGTGCCGATGTGCTCGACCAGGCGCTGCCAGGTGAACTGGCAGACGTCCTCGGAGTCCGCGTGGCTGAGGCCGTGCGAGCGCGCCACGGTCCACACCACGGGGCTGCAGAGGCGGACGAGGCGCTCCCACGCGGCGGCGTCGCGTGCGCGGCAACGGCCCACCAGCGCGTCGAAGTCCGTCGAACCGCGCTGCTCCGGAAGCTCCGCGACGCCGCTTGCCACATGCTCGGCCTGACCAGTCCTGCCGCCTCCCATGGAAGCCTCCTTTTGGCCTGTGGGCCGGAAGTCGGTTCAGCGAGTGCTCTCGAATGCGCCTGTCAACGAAGGTTGTCGGGGGTGCTCCGGTACGCGTACCGCGCGCACCGGAGGACGGCGGCGGCGCCGCACCAGCACGCGGGGCGGCCCGGGTCGAGTGACGCGGGAAGGGATCGGGGCCGGCACGGCAGAGCTCGCGGCGACCCGGGGTGCGGTACCCCGCGGGGGCCAACGGGACTGCGCCGACGGGGCATTGGAACAGGCGGGCTCCGGCGGCAGGAGAAGCGCTGCTCCGCGGCCGACGGCAGCCAGCCGAGGAGTCTTCCCTGCCGTTGCGGCGATTTCAACAGGGCTCTGCGCGGAGGTACGTGGATGCGAGCGGGGCACCCCGGTTGGTCGGGGCGCTCGCCCGGGCGCTGGCCACCACCCCGTACCAGATGGTTGGCAACCTGCACCCAGGCTGCTAGATTGCTAGCATGACTGCTGAAGAGGTTCGGCAGTTCAACGTCTATCTGCCGGTAGAACTCATCCGGCAGGTGAAGCATCACGCCATCGACCGCGAACTGTCATTGTCGGCGCTGGTTGCCGAGGCGCTGCGTTCTCATCTCGCGCGCCAGGGGCAGAATCAAGACGGAACCGTTTCGTGAGAGGAGTTCTGATATGACGACCCGGGGTGTCGAAGGCGTCTACGTTGAGACCCACAGCTGGGGGAAGACCGCCAAGTTCCTGGAGTCGTTGGGCTTCAAGGTCGAGTTCGCGACCGAGCACGGTTCCGGGATGCTCAAGAACGACGACGGGCCGTACTTCGTCGTCGGTGAGATCCCCGAGGACCGTAAGCCGCAGACGCAGCTCATCCTCCGCGTCGAGGACGCGGAGACCTTCAAGCCCGACCCGATCGTCGAGGTGGTCTCCCCGTTCGAGGAGACCCATTACGGCACTCAGCGGATGGTGGTGCGCGACCCGGACGGGCGCGAATGGAGCATCGAGGCGCCGCTCAAGAGCTGAGCGGTCTGTCGCGAGGCGGGGGTGGCCGGCGGCCGCCCGCTCCTGGTGGTATCCCCCGACGTGTGGCGTGCTCCCGTCTCGCCGAACGCCCCCGATTCCTTTTGAGGTCGGGGGCGTTCCCTTTTTCCGGCCCGTGAATAGGGGAGAAACGGTGATGGCTTCGGTAAATGCGTTGCGTACCTGGCCCACCGGTGCTGCGCCCCTTAACCGCGCTCATTCGTGGCGGAAAGCTTTCGAACAGGGTGGCGAATTGCTGGAACGGCTGGAACGGCGGCAAACAGCCCGCTAGAAATGGCCGACTCTCGACCTGTGTTGCGTGGCCCCCCTTGTGCGAGGATGCTAGCAATCTAGGGTGGTAGTCACGCAGTAGTCACGTAGTCACGTACGCAGTCACGAAACGAGATGCGGGGTTATCGATGGTCAGCGAAAAGATCTCGACCAGGACGGCGGACGCCTCGGTGCCGTCCCCACCGCCGCGGCGTGGTCTCGGCATGTTCGTCGTGATGATCGGCGTGCTCATCTCCGCGGTCGACGGCACGATCGTGGTGCTCGCCCTGCCGGCGATCGAAGAGGACCTGAACATCACGTTGGCGGCCGTCACATGGGTGGTCGTCGGCTACCTGCTCGTGGTCACCGTGCTCTCCACACAGCTGGGCCGGTTCGGTGACATGTTCGGCCGGGTGCGCATGTACAAGGCCGGCTTCCTGGTGTTCACCATCGGCTCGGTGCTCTGCGCGATGGCCTGGAACGCGCCGAGCCTCATCGGCTTCCGGCTCCTCCAGGGCGTCGGCGCCGCACTGATCGCGGCCAACAGCGGCGCGATCATCTCGGAGCTCTATCCGCCGCAGGAACGCGGCCGCGCCTACGGCTTCAACGCCTTCGGCTTCTCGTTCGGCTCGGTCCTCGGTGTCCTGCTCGGCGGCGTCGTGGTGACCTATGTGTCGTGGCAGTGGATCTTCTGGATCAACGTACCGATCGGCGTCGTCGCTCTGGTGCTGGCGCAGAAGGTGCTGCGCGACCACGGCGAGCGGCAGCGCCGGAAGTTCGACTTCGCCGGCATGATCACGCTGGGCCTGGGCCTCTTCGGGGTGCTCTGGGCGATGACCGGTCTGGCCTCCCGCCCGCTCGACGGGACCCTGATCGGGTACCTGGCCGGCGGCATCGTGCTCCTGGTGGCCTTCGTCTTCGTCGAGCTGAAGCAGAAGGAGCCGACGCTCGATCTGTCGCTGTTCCGCATTCCGACGATGGCGCCGTCCCTGCTGGCCTCACTGCTCCAGGGCGTCGGCAGCTTCGCGGTGCTCTTCCTGGTCATCATGTACCTCCAGGGGACGCGCGGGATGGACCCGATCGACGCCTCGCTGCTGCTGGTACCGGGCTATGTGGTCGGCGCGGTGGTCGGGCCCTACTCCGGGCGGCTCACCGACAAGCTCGGGTCCGTCATCCCGGCGACCATCGGGCTCGGTATCTCGGTCGTGGCGATGGGGATCTTCGCCCAGATGACCGCGACGAGCAGCCTGTGGCTGGCCGCCATCGGCAACCTCGTGATCATGATCGGGGGCAGCTTCTTCTTCCCGGCCAACAGCACCGCCGTGATGAGGGCGGCCCCGCCCGACCGGCTGGGCATCGCCTCCGGTGTGCTGCGCACCTTCTCCAGCATCGGCATGGTCTTCTCGTTCACCACGGCCATGCTCGTGGCCTCGCACTCCATCCCGCGGAACATGGCGTTCGCGATCTTCGTCGGCACCAGCAAGCTGGACGGCAAGCTGGCGGTCGCCTTCGCCGAAGGCCTGCGGGCCGCCTTCTACACCATGATGGGGATCATGATCCTCGCGGCGATCTTCTCGGCCCTCCGCGGCACCGGCCGCAAGAGCCGCGTGTAGCGGACCCCGTTGCGCCGCCGGGGGCCGCCTCCCGGTCCCCAGTGCCGGGCCTCGCGCATTCCCCGGCGGCGGGGAGCAAGGCAACTGTCGACCGACAAGTTCGCGGGAGAATGGTGATCAGTACAGCGATGTTGAATTCACCTGGCGTCACGCGTAATCCACCCGGCGTCACGCGCACCACGGTGCTGCTCGCAGGTGACCACCCGATCTACCGATCAGGGTTGCGCATGCTGCTCGACGAGGTGGAGTCGTTCCATGTCGTCGGAGAGTCCGGAACAGGTTCAGACGCGGTGGCCATGGCGCACACCCTGCGCCCCCAGGTCGCAGTGATGGACATCGTCCAGCCCGGCCAGAGCATCGCCGAGGTGATCACCCCGATCACCAGCTGCTGCCCGGACACGGCCGTACTCATCATCAGTCCGCTCGACGAACGGGAGGCCCTGCTCTCCGCGATGCGCGCCGGGGCCCGCGGCTATCTGCTCAACGGCGCGCGCTGGCAGGACCTGGTGCTCGGGGTGGAGATGGTGCGTGCGGGCGGGCTGGTCTTCGACTCCTGCGCTTCCGAGTGGGTGCTGGAGCACCTCAGCCGGCCGCTGTCGTCCGGGGCGCGCTACTCCGGGCCGGGGGCCGGCCGGTACGACATGCCCCGACTGGTCCGGCAGGCCGGTCCGGCCGGGCCACCGGAATCCCGGCTTCCGGGCGCACGCCGCCCGCCCGTGAGGGCCGGGGCCCAGCCCGGTACCCGGCTCTGACTCGACGGCACGCAACGCGGACGCCGAGCGGGAAATCCGGGTGTCCGACTGGGCGCAATCCCCGGTCGGACACCCGTACTCGGCCGGCGGCCCGCACGGTAGCGTTGCCAGCACTTTCTCGTCGCACTTCACGAAGGAGCACGGCGATGAACCAGCGTTTCCACGCGTTACGGGTGGCCGACGTGATCGTCGAGACGGAGGACACCCGCTCGTTCGTGTTCGAAGTCCCCGACGACCTCGCAGAGGAATTCCAGTACCGGCCGGGGCAGTTCCTCACCGTGCACATTCCCGATGCCGAGCACGGATCCGTTCCCCGCTGCTATTCGCTGTCGAGCTCGCCGCACACCGCGGACCCCTTGATGGTGACGGTGAAGCGGACGCCGGCTGGCCGCGGCTCCGACTGGCTGCTGGGCAGCGTGCGCGTCGGCAGCGTGGTGAACGTCCAGCCGCCGGAGGGCCGGTTCACCCCCGCATCGCTCGACGGCGACTTCCTGTTCCTGGCCGCCGGAAGCGGCATCACCCCGGTGATGTCGATCATCAAGTCGGCACTGGCCGCCGGTTCGGGCCGGCTCACCCTGATCTACGCCAACCGCGACGAGCGGTCGGTGATCTTCGGGGAGCAGCTGGCCGGCCTGGCGGCCGCCCACCAGGACCGGTTCACCGTCCGGCACTGGCTGGAGTCCCGCCAGGGGCTGCCGGACGCGGCAGGGCTGCGGGTGCCGGCCGGACCGTGCCGCGACCGCGACGCGTTCGTGTGCGGCCCGGAGCCGTTCGTGGCCGGTGCGGTCGACGCCCTGGCCGCGCTGGGGGTTCCGCCCGAGCGGATGCACCTGGAACAATTCCGACCGCCGGACCGCACCGCGTTCCCGGAGCCGCCGACCGGCGTGGATCTCTCGGCGCGTACGACACGGAGCGTCAAAAGCCTTCAGATGATGCTGCCTTGACGCAGGACGCCGTCCACCGGAGCGGGGCGGCCTCCTGCGGACCTCGCGCGGTGACGCCGGGCCGCCGGCACGGCGGGCGGCGACGTCCCGCACCGCCGCTGAACGGCATTCACCTCTATGAGCGGACCCGGATCGGAGATCGGTGATGGCGAAACGGCTGCGCATGCTGATGCGGATGGGGAACCTGACCCGGACGGGCCAGGTCGGTGACGGCCGGGAGGAGGCACTCGCCGACTATGTGCTCTCGCACGCGGTCCCCGGGGACGTCGACGACGCGATCCGGCTGATCGACGAGTACGCCTACAAGCAGGCCTCGCTGATCAACATCGGGGACGAGAAGGGGCTGCTGCTGGACGCAGCGGTGCGGCGGGTCAGGCCCAGGCTGCTGCTGGAGCTCGGTACGTACTGCGGGTACAGCGCGCTGCGGATGGCCAGGGTGATGCCGCCGGAGGCCCGGCTCTGTTCGATCGAGTTCAGCGCCGCGAACGCATCGGTCGCCCAACGCATCTGGAAACACGCCGGGTTGGGCGACCGGGTCAGGGTGCTGCACGGCACGCTCGGGGACGACGGCCGCACCATCGAGCGCCTCACCACCGAGCACGGCTTCGGCCCGGGCCGGCTGGACTTCGTCTTCGTCGACCACATCGCCGCGGCCTACCTGCCGGATCTGCAACGCATCCTCGGCCGGCGGTGGCTGCACCCGGGCTCGATGGTGCTGGCCGACAACATGAAGGTGCCGGGCGCGCCGCGCTACCGCGCGTATCTGCGGGAACGGGAGGGTACGGAGTGGCGCACCCGTGAGCGCCACACCCACGTCGAGTACCAGTCGTGGGTCAAGGACCTGGTGCTGGAGTCGGAGTACCTGCCGACCGAGGTTGCCGCCGGGTCCGGCGGCACCGGCCCCACCCCGGCGTGACGACGGACGGGCCCCCGGCCGGAGCCGGGAGCCCGCGACCATGAGGCCCTTGCGGCCCAACGGAAAGGAACCATCTGTGACGGCGACGGCGGACAAGACCGCGATCAGGACGGCGTTGTGGCGGGCTCTGCACGTCCAGGCCGATCCCGGGCCGCATGTGTTCGAGGACGAACTCGGCGCACGGCTGGTGGCGCCGGGCGATGACTGGCGGTCCCGGCCGGACATGGATCCGGTACGCAGCGCCCGGGCCCGGGCGTCCATCGTGGCCCGGGCCCGGTTCACCGAGGACCTGGTCGTCGAGCAGGCGGGCCGGGGCGTCGACCAGTACGTCATCCTCGGCGCCGGCCTCGACACCTTCGCGCAGCGGCGGCCGCCGGGCGCCGGGGGAGTGCGGGTCTTCGAGGTGGACCAGCCGGAGACGCAGGCCTGGAAGCGGGCGCGGCTGATCGAGCTGGGTTACGGGGTTCCCGAGGGGCTGTGCATGGTCCCCGTGGACTTCGAGGCGGACGACGACTGGTGGCAGCGCCTGACCGAGAACGGCTTCGACGCCGGCCGGCCGGCGGTGCTGGCCTGCTCCGGCGTCACCATGTACCTCAGCAGGGACGCGGTAGCCGCCACGCTCCGCAAGGCCGCGGCCCTCGCCGGGGGCTCCGCCGTGGCCATGACGTTCATGCAGCCGGCCGACATGGTCGACCCGGAGGAGCGGGCCGCACGGGAAGGGGTGGAGCGCGCCGCGCGCGCCGACGGGACGCCGTTCCGCAGCTTCTTCGGCCCGGAGGACATCCTGGCGCTGGCCAAGGAGGCCGGGTTCCGGGACGCCGGGCATGTCTCCGCGGGCGATCTCGCCGAGCGCTACTTCACCGGCCGGGCCGACGGCCTCCGGCCTTCGACCATCGAGGAACTGCTGCTCGCCACCACCTGACGTAACGAGAACCAGCCTGCGTGTCCTGCCGGAAAGACAGGACACGCAGGCTGATTCCGTACCGGCGCCGGGGCTGCCGGGCGCGGAAACGACTCCGGGCCTGCCGCAGGTGCGCGGCAGGCCCGGAGCCCGATTGGGCGGGGGCGGTATCAGAGCGTGCGGCACCGGATGGGCGCGGTATCAGCTCTTGCCCTGGACGTACGCGTTCGCACGGCGCTCGAACTCCTCCGGGCTCACGTCCTCGGTACGGGTGGCGAGCGTCCAGCGGTGGCCGAACGGATCGACGACCTGTCCGGTCCGCTCGCCGAAGAAATGGTTCTCGATCGGGCGCTTCTCCTCGGCCCCGGCCTGCACGGCCTGGGCGAACGCGGCGTCCACGTCCGCCACGAACAGGTACAGGGTGACCGGCGTGCCGCCGAGGACCTTGGGACCGGGCAGACCGGCCGCGGGGGACTCGTCGGACAGCATCACGACGGTGCCGCCGATCTGGATCTGCGCGTGCGGCACCGTCCCGTTGGGCGCGGTGTAGCGCTGCAGCTCCTTCGCCCCGAAAGCCCGGGTGTAGAAGGCGATCGCCTCGTCCGCGTCGGCCACGGACAGGTACGCCGTCAGTTCGGCGTAGCCGTCCGGAATCGGCTTGACCACGGTTGACCTCCAAAGGTGCGTCGGATGAGGGCGCGGCGGCTACCGCGCGCCCGCGGTGATCTGGTCCAGCGCGTCGAGGAACGTCCGCAACTCCTCCTCGGTGCCGAGTGAGACCCGCAGATGACCGGGGAAGCCGAACATGCCGGTGTCGCGCACGAGGACGCCGTGATCCCTGGCAAGGATGTCCTGCGCTTTGCCGGAGGCGGCGACCGCGACAGCCACGAAGTTGGTGACCGAGGGCAGGTACCGGTACCCGCGGCGGTCGAGCTCGGCGCAGAACCAGCGGCGCCGCTCCTCGCTCTCCTGCCGGACACGGCCCAGGAACTCCTGGTCCGCGAGGGCCGCCACCGCCGCCGCCTGCGCGGCACGGTTCACGCTGAACGGCAGTACGGTCAGCGTCCGGCGCACCTCGGCGATCAACTCGGCGGGACCGAGCGCATAGCCGATCCGCAGGGCCGCGAGACCGTAGGCCTTGGAGAAGGTGCGCAGCGCGAGCACCGGGGTGCCGTCCCGCAGCCGGCTCCTGGCCTGCGGCTGTTCCGTGGGGCCGAACTCGTGGTACGCCTCGTCGAAAACGAGCGGGGTGCCGCTGCTGCGCGCCGCACCGACCAGCGTGTCGAGCGCGGGCCCCGGCAGCGCGGTGCCGCACGGGTTGTGCGGGTTGCACACATAGCCGATGCCGTGTTCGGGGAGCCGCTCCGCGAACGCGGCGGGGTCGATCCGGGGGCCGTCCAGCGGTACCTGGACGGCGCCCCGGCCGATACGCTCCAGCGCCGCCAGGTAGCCGGGGAAGGTACCCGCGGGGACGAGACCGGGGAGCTCCAGGTCGCCGAGGGTGAGCGCGGTCGCCAGCACCAGCTCGTCGCTGCCGTTGGCCACCGCGATCTGCTCCTCCGGCAACTCCCAGTACTGGCTCAGGCGTTGGACGAGCCCCTCGCGCTCCGGCGACGGGTAGCGGTTGATCCGGTCGAGTTCCCCCGTCACTGCCACGACCGCAGCCGGGCTCGCGCCGAACGGACTCTCACTGAGGTGCAGCCGCACCATCGAATCCGCCGACGGCACACTGGTGTTGTAGGTCTGGGCCGGTTGTCGGACCGGAGCGCTCATGGACGGACCCTCCCGTCCTGGCGGCGCGGCGGCCGGTCTGGGCACCTCACAGGTGATCTCCCACCAGGATCCCGAAGCAGTAACTCCCCACCACTGCCTCCTGGGTGAGGAAGCAGTGCTCGCTGCCGGCCGGTATCCGCATCACCGCGGGCGAGACCAGCGTGTGGCGCACACCGTCGAGTCGGACCTCGATACGGGCCTGGCCCGGTTCGGGCGAGACGAGGAAGTAGAGCTCGTCGACATCATGGGTGTGCGGAGCGGCGACGGGCTTGCCCACCAGCTTGCTGAGCTCGCCCCCGGCGAGTTGCACCGGCAGCCCGCCGAACATGTCCGCGGTGACGTAGAAGGGCGCCGGCTGGTGGTGCCCGGCGACCGCGAGTGGGATGGGCAGCGCGGTGATGATCTCCGCATCCGGCGCGGTCGCCGGGTCCTGTACCGTCACGACGCCTCCAGGACGAACAGGTACGTGTGCGGAGCACCGAACGGCACGGTGCGGCGCAACTGCATCCCGCCCCGCTGGAAGAGCTGCTCGTACTCCTCACGGGTGTGGATGGGGACGCCCATCAGCGCGTGGGCCAGTTCGAAACCGCTGGAGAAGACCGGCAGCCGGGAGCCCTCGCCCTCGCTGCGCGGCCGGATCGTGGTGTCGGCCAGCAGGAAGGTGTGCGCCTGAGGGAAGGACTTGCGCAGCCGGGGGATGACCTCCTCGCGGCGCTTCGGATCGGCCAGCAGGTCGTGCAGGAACATGAAGCTCATCACGATGTCGGCGGCGCCGCTGCCTTCGACCTCGTGCTCCTTGAAGAGGATGTCGAGTACGTCCGCGCAGACCGGCTGCACGGTGCCGTCCAGGCCGTACCTGGCGACCGTCCCGCGCGCCAGCTCGGTGGCGGGCCGGCTGATGTCGATGCCGATCCCGCGGCTGCCCGGCCGGTTCTTGACCAGCCGGGAGACCCGCTCGCTGACGCCGGCGCCGAGGTCGACCAGGGTGCCGAAATCGATGCCGGCGATCTCCTCGTCGAGGATGTGGCGCATCAGCGCGGTGTCCGCCTGGGCGGAGCCGAGCGCGACCATGCCCTCGTCGCGCTGGAGATCGACGCCGAACCGGCGGTCGCCGCGGGCGAGCGGCGCCGCGTTGGCGAAGACGTCGTGGTAGCCGCCGACGCCCCAGGTGAAGAAGCCCAGGGCCCGGGCGATGTCCTCGCTGACCGTGGTCGCCTGGACCCGGTCACCGTGGACATCGAGGTACCCGAACGATTCCGCGGCCTGGACGAGCGCCCGGAAGACGGCGCTGTCGAGAGCGTTCTTCTCGCAGAACGCGGAGACGTCGAGCGTCCCCTCTGCTGCCAACTGCTGGAAAACTCCGAGCTGTTCCAGTGCGTGCACCACGTGCGCGCAGATATAGCCGTTGAACGCGGTGTCCGGATTCAACGGGGTCAGCGCCTGGCCTTGCCATTCCGCAGGGAGTGCGTATGCCGACGACAATTCACACCTCTCAGATCTCACCGCGGATACCGGTACACCGGCGGGGGCGGTGCGGATGACCGCCGCCGCCGACACCGTCCCGCGGCTGGGGAGTGGCGGGCAGCGTGGGGCCGCCCGCCACGGGAAACGTGCTCAGGCCGGCATCTGCGCCAGGTTGGTGGCGAGGGAGAAGGGGGTCAGGTCGACCTCCGGCTTGACGCCGCGGTGCAGGTCGCGGACGATCCGTCCGGCGGTCGGCGCGTGGGCCAGGCCGTGGCCGGTGAAGCCCGCCGCGAAGAGGAGCCGCTCGTGCTCGCCCTCGCCCCGGCCCATCAGCGCCGACTTCGTGGGGGTGACGTCCAGTGTCCCGGTCCAGGCGCTGTGCAGCTTGGCGCCCGCCGCCCTGGGGTACCACTTCGGCAGCTCATCGACGGCCGCCTCGAACCACAGGTCCCGCAGCCCCTTCTGCTTGGAGATGCGCTCCAGGCCGACCAGGAAGCCCTTGCCCCGCCCCATCGTCTTCAGACCGGAGACGGGGTGGAAGGTGAAGGGGGTATCGACCTCTTCGTCGGAGATCGGGTCGGTGTAGAGCAGCTCGGCGAACTGGCCCCACACCGGCAGCTCCATGCCGGCGAGCTTGGCGACGTCGCCGCCCCACGGACCGGCCGCGATGACGATCGCGTCCGCCGTGAACTCACCAGCGGTGGTGGTCACTTCGCCGGTGCGGGCATCGATACCGGTCACCTCGGTACCGGAGAGGAGCCGGGCGCCGAGCTCCGTCGCCGCGTCCGCGTACCCCTTGACCATCGCTTCCGGCTTGATGCGGTAGCACTCCGGGGACCAGACCGCCGCCTCGATGGTGCTCGCGTCCAGCCAGGGGTTGTACTCGACGGCCTGGGCGGGGGTGAGCAGCTGGACGTCGGCGCCCACCTCGCGGTGGGCCGGCAGTAGGGCCTCGATCTCGGCCGTCTGCTCGGGGCTGGTCAGGATCGTGAGCAGCCCGAGGCGCTTCATCCCGAGGTCGGTGTTCATCGTCGCCGCGAACGAGTTGAAGTCGGGCAGGCTCCGGACAGCCAGTTCGGTGTCGTGCGGCTTCTTCGGGAAGTAGGTGCGGAACGCCCGCGCGGTCTGCGACGTGGTGGCCGTGCCGAACTGGTCCTTCTCCAGCAGGAGCACGTCGATGCCGGCCTTGGCGCAGTGGTAGGCGATGGACACGCCGATCACGCCGCCGCCTATGATCAGCAGTTCGGTGGAGTTCTTCCGGTCAGGCATGCGCACTCCTCGTGATGGTCGGACGGAACGTCCAGGTGTCGCCCCCCAGTTCCCACGGGAACAGCTGCAGGTTCCAGGCACCGAGGGCGTTGGTGTAGGTGGCCATGTGGGAGAGCAGCGCGATGAATTCCTCCTTGGAAGTGGTCTCCTCGATGACGGCGACCACCTCCTGGGTGAGGTCCCACAGCGTGTTCAGCCCGCAGTAGCCGAGGAATTCGGTGGGCTTGACGAGCAGGATCCTGGCCATCTCGACCAGTGCGGAGAACGGCACATCGGTCAGCCGGGCGGCCCGCACCAGCCCGGTGTGGGACACGTAACCCAGCGGCCTGGTCTCCCCGTTGATGCAGACGAGCGAGGTCAGTACCGAGCCCTTGGTCCCGGCTCCGCTGTCGAAACGGCCCTCGTGCGCGGCGATCAGTTCATCGGGCGGCTCGGTCATCACCCGCTCGGTCTCCGCGGCGATCCGCTCGATCAGGTCGCGCACCCGGGCGGACTCCGCCGGCATGCGCTGAACCCCGTGACCGGCCTCGCCGCCCACCCGCCGCACCTGAGCGAGGATCGGGGCGCCATTGCCGTGCACGGCGTCCCAGACCATCTGGCCGATCTTCGGCAGCGCGTCGAGGTCCTCAGGGACGACGGAACCGATCGGCGCGGTGGGCATGGGTTCCGTCAGGTCGCCGTACTTGATGGTGAGGTGCTGCACCGCGGAACAGAACACGGTGCCGTCGGGCTGGATCTTGCGGTCGACCTTGTAGTCGGGCACGGCGTGCAGGAGGTCGTGCGCCGGCGGAACGTGATAGATACAGTCACCGGCCACGAGCGCATGGCCCTGCAGCGTCCGATACGGAAGTGACGCCCAGAGCGGCTCGACGATCTGGGCGTTGCGGCCTTCGTCGAGAGTGATGCGTACCCTGGCGCCGATCGACTGCCAGGCGATCTCAATTTGGCGCATTATTCCTACCCCGTTCTCCTCGTTCCTCCAATTGGTGCATGCGTTCAATAGGTTTGGAGGATCGGTCGGATAGTGACGTTGGGACGTTAGCAGCGGCCGGAACAGCTCGGTAGGGAAAACCGTCCCCCACCCTCGGATAGCTGCTGACTTTGTCACGTCGATATCCCGGCGATAAAGTCGGTGTTTGTCAGTCTGCCGGGCCGCTCTGTGCCTTTGTCGGTATTTCGGGCCCGACCTGACATAGCCGGGACCGGTTTTTTACGCCGCACCGCTCGCCGCACGGTTTGTCGCGCTGCTCGGAGCCGGCGCGGACGGCGTGAGCGCGAACGGTGTGAGGTCGAGACCGGGGGAGCGGCCGAAGTACAGATCGCGGATGATCCGGCCGGTGGCGGGCGCCTGGCCGAGATCCTGCCCGGTGTACCCGGCCGCGACGAAGATCCGCTCGTGCGCGCCGCTCGCTCTGCCGATGCACGCCGTCCTGGCCGGGGAGACGTCCACCGTCCCGGTCCACATGGTGTGCAGCCCGGTGCCCTTGAGCTTCGGATACCGCGTGCCCAGCTCATCGGCGGCCTCCTTGAACCACACGTCCCGCATGTCCTGCCGCCGGGAGACGCGCTCCAGGCCGACCACGAAGGAGCGGCCGGCCCCCAGCGTCTTCAGCCCGGACGCCGGGTGCACGGTGAAGGGGGCGTGGAGCTCCCCGTCGGCGAGGACCGGGTCGGTGCGGTACAGCTCGGCGGACTGCGCCCACAGCGGGAGTTCGAGACCGGCCGACGCCGCGAGTTCGCCGCTGCCGGCCTCGGCCGCGAGGACGACGGCTTCTGCGGCGAACTCGCCGCGGGTGGTGGTGACGCGACCGCTCCTCGCGTCAAGACCGGTCACCGTATGACCGGTCAGCAGCCGGGCGCCGTGCTCCCGCGCGCCCGCGGCATAGCCCCCCGCCACTCTGTCCACGTCGAGGAGGTAGGACTGCGGGCACCAGATCGCCGACTCGGCGCCGGCCGGGTCCAGCCAGGGGTTGTACGCGCGGGCCCGGTCCGGGGGCAGCGGTTCCAGTTCCACGCCCACGGCGCGCTGGGCCGCCAGCTCCCGCTCAAGCTCGGCGGCTTCCCGGCGGCCGGTCGGCACCACCAGCCAGCCGACGCCGGAGAGCACCAGGTCGGCGCCACCGGCCGGGGTGAACGCCCGGTAGTCCGCGAGGCTGCGCACCGTCAGCTCGGAGTTGTGGACCTTCCCCGGCTGATACGTGCGTACCGGGCGGGCGGCAGGCGCGGCGCCGGCATCGGCGGTGTCCGGTCCGAGCAGGATGACATCGATGTCCGCCCGTGCGCAGTGATAGGCGATCGAAAGCGCCGTCACTCCGCCGCCGATGATGAGCATGTCGGTGGTGTTCCGCCGGCCAGGCATATGCGCCCCCTGTCGATGAGGATATTCCCCGTGTAATGGAGTTGGTAAGGGAGTTGACGTAATGCAGTTGACGTAATGGAGTTACGCAAGGTCGGACCGGTAATCGGTCCTGGCCAGCAAACGCACGAGATTCGCGATGGAAGCGAGCGTGACGTGCCGGTGCCAGCCCGGAAAGGACCGGCCGCTGAAATCCCAGATTCCGACGTGCTGGGAAACCGATTCCAGGTCGCGGTCCACCCGGCGTACGAGTCTGGAGAGTTTCAGCACGGTGGCGGCCGACACGGTCGTCAATGTCGTCAGCCACAATTCCTCGCACACGTTCTCCCCCACCGGGCTGACCGCGATCAGCCGCAGCGGCGCCTCCGCCCCCGGGTGGGGGTGCTGGGAGCCGACGGGCCACTGGACGCCGACGGTGGTGATCAAGTGGCCTTTCTCGACCGCGGGATCGGGGCCGTCGACCGGCCGGCGGCGGAACCGGGCCACCTCCACGATCCGGCGCGCGGTGAGCGGCCCGTGCGTGCGGTGCCCGGCCAGCGCCGGGTCGTTGATCTGCAACGGCATGGCCGCCGGGATCCGTACGAGCAGGGGCACTTCCGCGGCGTGCAGCGGCTGGAGGATCTGTACGTGTTCCATGTCGCGCCCGTCGAGCACCACCGGCCGGTCGGGGCCCCCGGTGCGGGCCAGGACGTGCAGCAGGGCGTGGGCCGTGCACTCGCCGAGCGACTCGGCGCTGATGTCGTCGGGCATCCCCGCCCGCGCGCGCCGGTGCGCGTCCTCCGCCCAGTCCTTGGGCACTTGGAGGCGCCAGCTCACCGGGGTGCCGACCGTCTCGGACACCGCGAGGACGCCGACCGCCTGCTGGCCGTTGACGGCCTTTCCCCGGGTCGGGCAGAAGCGCCGGCTCACCGCCACCGCCTGCCGGCCCGCCTTGGGGATGAGCACCGGGCGGATCACCCAGGCCTCCGGCTCCATGGTCCGCGCCACGTACCGGGTGAGCGCGGTGCGGACGGGTTCCCAGTTCCAGGTGGAGTCACTGATGAAGTGGTGCAGCCGCTGGTCGATCCCCGGACCGTCGACGGAGGCCGCGATGTTCCGGATGCTCTTGCGGCCGGGCGTGCCCAGCAGTCCCCGCAGATACTGCCGGGCTCTCAGCCGCTGGTCGCGCCGGGTGAGCGTGGCGAACAACTCGTCGCAGACCCGGTCGAGGAGGATCTCCGTCGCGTCGGACGGCCCGGTGCGGCCCAGCAGGGGCGTCGGGTCGCCCAGGGCGCGCGGTGCCGGCGCCGCCGGGGCGGGCAGCGCGGGGGAGGGGCTCTCCGGGCCGGCGCCGTACGGGACCTCGGGTGTTTCCCGCAGTCCCCGGCGCAGCCGGTTCAGCACGTCGACGACGGTGCACGGCTCCAGTTCGAATTCCTGCGCCACCTGGTGGACCGGGGTGGAGAGCCGCGAGGACGGTGCCTTCCCGGGGAGTTCGGTGTACCGCGGCGGTGCCGCCGGGCGGGGGCGCTGCAGCGGGACCAGATTGGTCGGCTGCGGGTCGGGGACGTCCAGGAGGCCGCGGAGCGCGCGTACGGTCCTCGGGTCGAGGCCGGTCACCGAGGCGATCGTGGGATCCGGCCAGTGCGGGCGCGAGTTGAGGATCCGGGTGGCCGCGGCCGTACGGTCGTCGAAGGAGAGGGGCATACCGTGCCGGGCGTTGGACGACACAGCGGCGACGAACGCGTCCTCCTCGTCCCCGTCGAAGAAGACCACTTCGATCGACTGGTCACCGCGCAGTTCCGCGGCCTTCAGCCGGTGCATTCCGTCCAGAATCCGCATGGTCTCGCGGTGTACGAAGATGGGCGGGAGTTTGACCGGCGAAAGAGCGAGCGTGGTGACGTATTCCTTGTTCTCGCCGCGTGCTCTGAGGTTTTCCCCGTGCCGTAGAATGCGAATGGGAATTGTGCAGGTCTGCACGGCCGTTGGCTGCTCGGGTGGCGAAAGGGCCTCACCCGTGCTGTCGGCTTGAGTGACCGCGGCTTGTTCCCAGCGCATCGGTGTCCCCTCATCCAGTAAATCCGGTTTCGGTGTACCTGGAGAAAACGTAATGGTGGGGTGGCCGGCCGGTGCGCCGCACACCCGGCGCGCGGCGCGCGAGGGAACTCCGGCACGCAGTAACGGATTTGGAGAGATTCCCCCGGCGGATCCCCGGCTCATGCTGAATAGGCGGATCTTGTCGCCAGGCTATACAAGCCGTCGATGGACAACAAGTGGGTGAGTTGATCACCGCGTCGAACGCGCTGTTGGATTTCTTCTCCCCAGTCGGACGGAGTACCGGAATACCCAGTCGGACGGAAGGTGCTGAAATCACGGAATGGGCGGTGGTGGCGGTCGGTCGCCGTTCCGGACGCTACGTCGACCGGGCCCCGCCCGCAACCAGTTCCTACTGCGGCCCGGGCGGCTTGACAGCATTCCCGGAACGGCGATAAAGACGGCCGGCGCCACACCCCGATCCGCTGTCGGGCCATCCCGGATCCACCGTCCGCGGGCGACCTGATGTGGAAGCACCTCACCTGACACAGTTCCCCGGGGGCCATTGGCCGCGCCGCCTGCGGGCCATAAGACTGAGGCGCAGTCAGCCGGCCACTCGATCGACGGAGCTCGACCGGGCGGCTGCGCAGACGAGGTGGATTTCGCCGGGGCCCCATGCCCCCATCCCCATCAGACCGTGTGCACCTCCCGCCGCAGGGTGGCCGTGCGCGGGCCACATGTCAGCTGCCCGCGCGCAGCCGGACATCCGTCGAGCAAGTCCGGGAGATCACCGTGCTCACTCGTTCATCACCCAAGGACGCACCGGCCGCCGCCGCATGCGACCTGGAGCTGGGTCCGGCGAGGCAGCAGCCCCAGTGGCCCGACGCGGCACTGGTCCGGCGGGTCCGCGGTCAGCTCGCCACTCTTCCCGGGCTGTTCGAAGCCCAGCAGGTGCTCGCGCTGCGCACCCGCCTCGCTGCCGTCGCCAACGGTGCGGCCCAGGTGGTGCAGGCGGGGGACTGTGCGGAGGATCCCGCCGACTGCACCCCCGCCGACATCGCCCGCAAGTCCGAGCTGCTGGAACTCCTCGCGGTCCGTATGGAGCAGAACACCGGCCGGCCGGTGCTGCGGGCCGGCCGGCTGGCCGGTCAGTTCGCCAAGCCCCGTTCGGCGCGGACCGAACGGGTGGGCGACCTCGAACTCCCCCCGTACCACGGGCACATGGTGAACGGACCCGAGCCCACCCCGGAGCGCCGCCGCCCCGATCCGACCCGCATCCTCTCCGGCTACCGGATCGCCGACTCCGTCATGCGGTACCTCGGCTGGGCCGACCGGGGCGCGCACCCGCACCCCGGGCCCGAGGTGTGGACCAGCCACGAGGCCCTGCTGCTCGACTACGAGCTGCCGATGGTGCGCCGCTCGGCGGCGGGCCGGGCATGGCTGTCCTCCACCCACTGGCCGTGGATCGGCGAGCGCACCCGGCAGGTCGACGGGGCCCATGTCGCGCTGCTCGCCCAGGTCGTCAACCCGGTGGCCTGCAAGGTCGGCCCCACCATGACGACCGGTGAGCTGCCGGCCCTGTGCGAACGGCTCGACCCGCGCCGGGAGCCGGGCCGGCTCACCCTGATCACCCGGATGGGAGCCGACGAGATCAGCGGCCGGCTGCCCGCCCTCGTCGCGGCGGTACGGGCAGCGGGCCACCCGGTGATCTGGCTGTGCGACCCGATGCACGGCAACACCTTCGCCACACCCGACGGGTTCAAGACCCGGCTCCTGCACCGGATCGTGCAGGAGGTGACCCGCTTCCAGGACGCGGTCGGCGCCGCCGGCGGCGTCGCCGGTGGCCTGCACCTGGAGACCACCCCGGACGACGTCACGGAGTGCGCCCGGACCTGGGAGGACGTCCCGCACGTCGGGGACAAGTACACCAGCCTCTGCGATCCGCGCCTCAACCCGGACCAGGCCGTCGAGGTGGTCTCGGCGTGGCGGGCGTGAGCCCCGGCCGGCTCGCAACGGACTTGCGGGAAACGGAACTTCCTCGTGCACACCCAGCAATGGAGGTCTCAACCATGGAGGACGCAATCGCCCTGGTCACCGGGGCGGCGGGCGGGATCGGCGCCGCTGTCGTCCGCGCGCTGGGCCGGCGCGGCGTACGGGTGGCCGCGGTGGACCGGGACGCCGGACGGCTGAACGAGGTGGTGGGAAAGATGGTCGCCGACGGCCTGTCCGTCGAGGCGTTCCCCGCCGACGTCACCCGGGCCGCCGAGGTGGAGGAACTGGTGGCCGGCGTGGAGAGCGCGCTGGGACCGGTGGACCAGTTGGTCAACGCCGCCGGTGTGCTGCGCCTGAGCCCGGTGCTACGGCAGGCGGACGAGGACTGGGCCGCGACCTTCGCCGTCAACACCACCGGCGTGATGCAGGTGTCGCGCGCGGTGGTCAACCGTATGGTGCCCCGCTCCCGCGGCGCGATCGTCACCGTGGCGTCCAACGCGGCCGGCACGCCCCGGATGGACATGGCGGCCTACGCCGCGTCGAAGGCCGCCGCGACGATGTTCACCAAGTGCCTGGCCCTGGAGGTCGCCGGCCACGGCATCCGCTGCAACGTCGTCGCCCCCGGCTCCACCGACACCGCGATGCTCCGGTCCATGTGGCACGACGAGACCGGCCCGCAGACGACGATCGACGGCCGGCCCGACGCGTACAAGGTGGGCATCCCGCTGGGCAAGCTGGCCCGGCCCGCGGACATCGCGGACGCCGTGGTCTTCCTGCTCTCCGAACAGGCCGGGCACATCACCATGCACGACCTGACCGTCGACGGCGGCGCCACCTTGGGCGTGTGAGGAACCTTGGGCGTGAAGGAGATGGTCATGGCAGGAATACCCCCCATTGAGCCCTACCCGATGCCGGCCGCGGGCGACCTGCCCGAGAACGTCGCCGGGTGGGAGGCCGACCCGGACCGGGCGGTACTGCTCATCCACGACATGCAGCGCTACTTCCTGCGCCCGTTCCCGGACACCGTCCGCAAACAACTGGTGCGCAACACGGCGCAGCTCCGGGAGCACTGCGCGAGCCTCGGCATCCCGGTCGCCTACACCGCCCAGCCGGGCGGGATGACCGACGACGACCGCGGTCTGCTCAAGGACTTCTGGGGACCCGGTATGCAGGTCGACCCCGCCGACCGCCGGATCGTCGACGAACTGGCGGCGGGCCCGGACGACTGGCAGTTCACCAAGTGGCGCTACAGCGCCTTCTTCCGGTCGGACCTGCGCGAGCGCATGGCGCGGCACGGCCGCGACCAGCTCGTCATCTGCGGTGTGTACGGACACGTCGGGGTGCTGATGACCGCGGTCGAGGCGTTCACCCACGACATCGAGACGTTCCTCGTCGCCGACGCGATCGGGGACTTCTCCGCGGACCACCACCGGATGACCCTCAGTTACGCCGCCCAGCGCTGCGCGGTGGTCACCACGGTCAAGGAGTTCTGCGCATGACCGACACCACACCCGCCGCGCAGGACCTGCTCGACCTCGTCCTGTCGCCGCGGCCACCGGCGTTCGCGCTGATCCACCGCCCGGAGCGGACCGACGGGACGGTCCTGGACATCCTCGTCGGCGACGTGTCCGAGGTGGCCGCCCTGGCCGACATCCCGCTGCCCGGGCGGGCCGGGGGCCCGGGGGACGCCGTGCTGGTGATGATGCCGTTCCGGCAGCTCGCCGAGCGGGGCTTCGCCTGCACCGACGACGGCGAGCCGCTGCTCGCGATGACCGTCACCGCGCAGGCCGCGGTGGACCGCCACGAGGCACTGGCCCAGCTGCCCGACCTGCCGACCCGGCTCTCCGGCCAGCACTTCGACATCTCCGACGACGCCTACGCCGACCTGGTGCGGACGGTCGTCGCCGAGGAGATCGGCCGGGGCGAGGGCGGCAACTTCGTCCTCAAGCGCTCCTACATAGCGGAGATCACGGACTACACACCCCGGCACGGCCTGTCGCTGTTCCGCCGGCTGCTCCAGCAGGAGAGCGGCGCGTACTGGACGTTCATCGTGCACACCGGCGACCGGACGTTCGTCGGCGCCACCCCGGAGCGGCACATCAGCGTGCACGGCGGCACCGCCGTGATGAACCCGATCAGCGGCACCTACCGCTACCCGCCGGGCGGCCCGGACCTGCCGGACGTGCTGTCCTTCCTCGACGACCGCAAGGAGACCGACGAGCTCTACATGGTCCTCGACGAGGAGCTCAAGATGATGGCCGGGATCTGCGACGGAGGGGGCCGCGTCGTCGGCCCGTACCTCAAGGAAATGGCCCGGCTGGCGCACACCGAGTACTTCATCGAGGGGCGCACCACCCGCGACCCGCGCGAGATCCTCCGGCAGACGATGTTCGCCCCCACCGTGACCGGCAGCCCGCTGGAGAACGCCTGCCGGGTCATCAGCCGGTACGAGCCGACGGGCCGCGGTTACTACAGCGGGGCCGTCGCGCTCATCGGCCGCGACAGCGGCGGCGACCGCACGCTGGACTCCGCCATCCTGATCCGCACCGCCGACATCGACCGGGGCGGCCGGCTCCGGATCGGGGTCGGGGCGACCCTGGTCCGTCACTCCGACCCGGCGTCGGAGGTCGCCGAGACGCGGGCCAAGGCCGCGGGGCTGCTCGCCGCGTTGCAGGCTGACCGGCCCGCGCGCCTCGCCGACGACCCGCGCGTCCAGGCCGCGCTGGCCCGCCGCAACACCGGCATCGCCGACTTCTGGCTGACCCACGCGGACCGCCGGAAGAGCCCCTGGCCAGCGATGCGGGGCCGCCGGGTGCTGGTCGTCGACGCCGAGGACACCTTCACCGCCATGCTGTACCACCAACTCGGCGCACTGGGGCTCGATGTGACGGTACGACGGTTCGACGATGCGTACACCTTCGACGGATACGACCTGGTCGTCATGGGCCCGGGGCCGGGCGACCCACTGGAAGCCGGACACCCCAAGATCGACCGGTTGCGCGAGGCGATCGGCCGGCTGCTGGCGGAGCGACGGCCGTTCCTCGCGGTGTGTCTCAGCCATCAGGTGCTCAGCGCCCGGCTCGGGCTCGATGTGATCCGCAAGGAGGTGCCGAACCAGGGCCTCCAGCAGGAGATCGACCTGTTCGGCCGCCCGGAACGGGTCGGCTTCTACAACTCCTTCGCCGCCCGCAGCGACGACGACAAGATGGAGTGCCCGGGGACCGGCGTGGTGGAGATCAGCCGCGATCCGGCGACGGGGGAGGTGCACGCGCTGCGCGGGCCCCGGTTCGCCTCGGTGCAGTTCCACGCGGAGTCGGTGCTCACCGTCGACGGCGTCCGCATCACCGCCGACCGGATCGGTGAAGCCCTGGGCCAGTGACGTACGAAGGAGACGGGGAAGGGGGCCCCGCCCGGCCACCGCCGGGCCGGGGCCCCCTTGCCGGGGCGGCGTCAGCGGGACGCCATGACCTCACTCCTTCAGCGCCCGATCCACCAGCGGCCCCGCAGCGCCCGTGTAGCGGGCCGGGTCGCACAGGCTCTCCAACTCCCCGGCGGTCAGCCGCCCGACGAGCTCCGGGGCGTCGGCGAGCACCGCGGACAGCGGGCGGCCGGACCGTTCGGCGACTGCGGCGGCCTCGGTCAGCAGGTCACGTGCGGCGGCCCTGCCGAGGGTGCGGCCAAGCACGGCGGCGATCCGTTCCGAGACGACCCGGCCCCCGGTGAGGGCGAGATTGCCGCGCATCCGGTCCGGCCGCACCCGCAGCCCTTCGGCCAGTTCCACCGCGGTGTGCGCCGATCCGCCGGTCAGCCGCAGGCACTCGCGCAGCAGCTGCCACTCCGCGTGCCAGCCGCCGGCCGACCGCTCGTCCTCGACCGACAGGCACTGCGTCAGCCCGGCCGACAGCACCGGGACCTGGAGCGCCGCGCTCCGTATGAGTGTGGCGAGCACCGGATTGCGCTTGTGCGGCATGGCGGACGAACCGCCGCGGCCGGGAGCCCCCGGTTCGGTCAGCTCCGCGATCTCGGTGCGGGAGAGGGTCTGCACATCGAGCGCGATCTTGCCCAGCGTGGCGGCGGTGAACGAGAGCGCCGCGGCGAGATCCGCGATCGGGGTGCGCAGCGCGTGCCAGGGCAGCCGAGGCCGGGCGAGCCCGGTCTCATCGGCGAACGCGTCGGCCAGGGCGTCGGCGTACCCGCCGGGATCGGCGGCGCCCTCCGCGCCCGCGTGGGTGAGGTAGCCGGCCAGGGTGCCGGCCGCTCCGCCGAGCGCCACCGGCAGACCGTCCCGCAGCACCCGGTCCACCCGTTCGGCGGCGTCCAGCACCAGGCTCCGCCAGCCCGCGGCCTTCAGCCCGAAGGTGGTGGGAACCGCGTGCAGGGCCAGGGTCCGGCCGGCCATCACGGTGTCCCGGTGGCGGCCGGCGAGGCGGGCCAGTGCCTCCGCAGTCCGCCCGAGGTCCCGCCGGACCAGCCGCAGCGCCCGGTCGGCGACCAGCATGGCGGCGGTGTCGAAGACGTCCTGGCTGGTGGAGCCGAGGTGCACATACCCGGCGGCGGCGGGATCGTCGGCGGCGACGACCGCGGTGAGTGCCTTCACGAGGCCCACCACCGGGTTGGCTGTCTCCCTTGCCTGCACGGCGAGTTGACGCAGGTCGAAACGGTCGGCCCGGGCCGCGGCGGTGATCGCGGCAGCGGCAGGCGCGGGCAGGGTGCCCAGCCGGGCCTGGGCCCGGGCCAGGGCCGCCTCGGCGTCGAGCATGGCCTGGAGCCACGCCCCGTCGCCGACGGCGGCCTCGACGGGTGTGCCGGCCCGCACGGGGGAGAGCAGGCCGGCATCGGGATCGGAGTGGGGCGGCGGCGTCTTCATATCGGCAATCCCGTTATCGGTACTCCCGGTATCGGTACTCCCGTCATATCGGTACTCCCGTCAGGTCGGTCGGGTCGCTCACCTGGCCGACCGCGGCCGGTTCACGTACCACCGGCGGTACGGCGAGCAGGGCTCGGGCGATGGAGTCGGCGTCGCCGAGCGTCACCGAGTCGGCCCCGGGCCGGATACCGGCCGCGGTGACCCAGTGCACCGCCTCGGTGGGGACGCCGTAGGCGAAGCGGCGCGGGTGGGCCTGCCCGCGCGCGTCGAGCAGCCGGTAGGGGCGCTCGGTGACGGCGAGCCCACCGGTCTCGTGGCTGCCGCCGTGGGCGTCCGGGACGCGGTAGGCGGCGCACTGCTCGGTGCGCAGCAGATGGAGCAGGAGCGGATCCGCGGTACGGCGGAGGTCGGGCACGGGCAGCCGGGCCTCGATGAGTACCCCGGACCGCACCGCGGGCCCCGGGGCGAGGGGCGAGTTGGCGACGAAGCCCGGTGCGGCGGTGTCGATACGCACCTCTGTGCCGGGCCCGGTGACGTCCAGGACGCCCGCCTCGATGAGGGCGATCATCTCCTCGATGCGCGACACCGGTGGGCCGATGGAGAGGAAGGCGTTGAGGGGGGTGTACCACCCGTCGAGCTCGTCCCGGTGCGAGTCGCCCTCCAGGCCGCCGTGGTCCACCGCGAGCCGGATCTCGTTGCGCAGGTCGCGGAGCACGTCCAGGGCAGCCTTCAGCGGCCCGCTGACGTTGCCCGCCTTCGCCTCCGCCACGTCCCGGGCGAGGTACGCCAGCAGCCAGCTCCGGAACTCGGTACGCCCGCCGAACTCCGTACCGGCGCATGGCCGGGCGATCCGCTCCCAGTCCCACCGGTCCGCAGGGGCGATGCCGTGGGCGTCCAGCACCCGGGCCCGCTCGACCGGGTCCGGCAGCGCCACGTACCGCTCCGAGAGGCCGTCCCCTTCTGCCTGCCGCCCCCGGGACGCCAACAGGGCGCCGTAGTAGACCGCTTCGACCTCACGTGAGATCAGCGGCCACAGGTCGGTGCCGAAGCGGACCTGGCCGCCCGTGCGGGTACGGCGGCGCAGCCCGTTGAGGAATCCGGGCGTCAGCAGCCTGGACCGGTACCGGCCGAACGCGCCCTTCTCGTTCTCCCCACGTGCGTGGTGGGGGACCCCGCGGCGGGAGAAGGCGTAGAGGCGGGGCTCCTCCCCGGACGGCCGGTAGCGCAGCCGGCCGCCGTCGCGGACGAAGACGCCGCCGCGGCCGGCGGTGAGCAGCGCCAGATAGTCGAAGAAGTTCAGCCCGAGGCCGCGCAGCAGCACCGGGCGGCCCGGCGCCGCCGCGTTCAGGCCGGTGTCCGCGGGGTTGCCGGGCGGCAGATAGGTGAGGTGATGAATGCGGGCCAGGCTGGCCGTCCGCTCCTCCCGCGGGGTCAGCCGGGCCGGGAGGTGGCCCTGGGCCAGCACCACGGCGTCCAGGTCGTCGAGCCGGGTCCGGTTCTCCAGCCGGACCCCCTGCGCGCCGCCGGGCAGGCCGTGGGTGTCGGCCATGGCCACGGCACGCGACCGGTGTACCTGGACGCGCACATGGCCGGGGGCGAGGGAGACCACCCGGCGGAAGGCGTCCCTGAGGTAGTGCCCGTACAGGGCCCGGCTGGGGTACGAGTCGGGTCCCAGCTGCCGTGCCTCCGCGAGGATGTCCTCGTCTTGGTCGGCCGGGGACCCCAGCATCGCCACGTCCTGTGCCCATGTGTGGAGGCTGGGACCCGGCTCGACCGGCCCGGCGGCGCGCACGCTGGCGTCCGTGTAGACGGTGATCTGTGAGGCCACGGTGTTGGCCAGCAGATGCCGGGACTGCCCGGTCCGCCAGACGGCGCCGGCGCCGGGGGCCTCCGGGTCGACGACGTGCACGGTGATGGCGGGGAGTCCCGGGTCATGCCGGGCGTTGGCGCACAGCCGCTCCAGGACGGACAGGCCGCGGGGGCCGGCGCCGATGATGCACAGCTTCAAGTGCCGGCCGGTCACCGGGCCGCCTCCTGGCGAAGGAGGGCGGGCGGGGCTGCGGTGAAGTCCCGTGCGCCGTGCATCCACGCGAGGCGGTCGTGCAGGTCGGTGGGCGACATCCCGGACAGCGCCTCGTTCCTGGCCGTGGCAGCCGCCCCGGCCGGGTGCCACAGCGCGATGCTCGCGCGGGAGATCCGCTGCACCGCGGCGGTGCGGTCGCGCCGCAGAAGGTTGTACTCCGCGAAGCACCGGGCGAAATCCGCTCCGCCGCCGTCCAGCAGGTCGCCCAGTACCACCGCGTCCTCAAGTGCCTGGCAGGCGCCCTGGGCCGCGTAGTGCAGCATCGGATGGGCCGCGTCCCCGAGCAGGGCGACCGGGCCGTCGGTCCAGTCGTCGACCGGTGCCCGGTCGATCAGCACCCAGGACTTCCACTCCTCACCGAGGGCGAGGAGCTGCCGCGGTGTCTTGTCGAGCACCATGAACAGGTCATGTACGACGTGCTCTCCCACCGGCACGCCGGCGAGCGCCCGGGTGGCGCCACCGTCGTAACTGGCCGCCAGGTTGAGGTACTTGCCCCCCGCGATCGCGTAGTGCACGAAGTGGCACCTGGGCCCTGCCCACCACGTCACGGCGTTCCACCGCAGCTGCTCCGGCACCTGGTCCATCGGGATGATCGCGCGGTAGACGGTGATGCCGGAGACACGGGGCGGACCGTCGCCGACCAGCTGCCCGCGGAGCGCGGAGTGGATGCCGTCCGCCCCGATCAGCGCGTCACCGGTGATCCGCTCCCCGTTCTCCAGGACGGCCGTCGCGGATGTGCCGTCCTGCTCGTACCCGGCGACCGGCCGGCCCGGGCATAGCTCGATCCGCGCCGCGTCACGGCAGGCCGCGAGCAGCAGCCCGTGGAGCTCGCCGCGGTGCACGACCACGTACGGGTTGTCGAACCGCTGCCGGTATCCCTCGGTGAGGGGCACGCTGGTGACGTGCTCACCGGTGACGCCGTCCATCAACCGCAGCTCGTCCACGTGCACCGCGTGGGACCGGACCTCGGCGCCCAGCCCGAGGCGGGCCAGGGCGTGCATCCCGTTCGGCGCCAGCTGGAGCCCGGCGCCGAGTTCGGCGAAGTGCTCGCCGCGTTCGAGCACCGCCACGTCGTGGCCGCGCCGCGCGACGCTCAGCGCGGCGGCCAGCCCACCGATGCCGCCGCCTGCGATGACTACCTTCGCCATTGCTATCGGCCCCGGTTCCCGTTGCTCAGCGCCTCGGCCAGCTCAAGCCGCTTGATCTTGGTGGTGGCGGTCTGCGGCAGATCGGCCTGGCACCACTGGACAGGCTCAGCCATCGGGGCCAGTCCGGCCGTGGCGCGGGCCCACGCGAGCATGTCGAGCGGTTTGTTGTCCCGGGTGCACACCACCGGGACCGCCGTGCCGTCCGGGCCGGGCACGATGATGACCTCCACCAGTTCGTCCAGTGCGGAGAAGAGGGCGTCCTCGGCGGCCAGCGTGCTGCCGAAGCCGGGGATGACATCGACCTCGCGGTCGAGCAGGTGCAGACAGCCCCACCGGGTGCGGTAGCCCACGTCGCCCATCCGCCACCAGGTGTCGTGCTCCTGCCTGGCGTACCGCTCGGATTCGCCCAGGTACGTCAGGACCCTGCCGTTGGTGCGGACCTCGATGTATCCGGGGGACGCCTCGGACACCGGCTGCCCGTCCCGGCTGACCACCCGGACCGTGGTCATGCCGGGGAACGCGTGGCCGACGCAGCGGCCGTCGGCGCCCTTGCCGCGCCGACGGGTGAAGACCCGCCCGACCACCGGCCCGGCCTCGCTCTGGCCGTAGAGCTGGGCGAAGAGCGGCATCCGGTGCCGGGAGGCCCGCAGCATCCGCTGCACGGTCCGGGGGTGGATGGCGTCGAAGGTGCTGCTGAAGTACTTCACCTGCGCCAGCGGCCGCCGCGGGTCGTCCGCCAACTCCTCCCACCGCATGAACGTGTTGGGGTGGGCCTCGACCACTCCCGGGCGCAGCCGTGCGAACAGGTCGGCGGTCCGCCGCGGGTCGTCGTCGGCCAGCAGGACGAGCGGGAAGCCGCGCAGCAGCGCGATGGCCATCGCGGTGAAGAGCCGGGAGTGCACGAAGGACACATGCATCGCCACCGGGCGCCGCTTGCGGACCGGGGCGACCGCAGCGGCCTGCGGCCGGTAACGGGCCTGCAGCGTCCACCCGGTGTGCACGGCCAGCTTCGGCAGGCCGGTGGTGCCGGACGTGTGAGTGATCAGCGTCGGATGGTGGGCGGACACGGTGACCGGCGCCACCCGCTTCGCACCGGCCAGGTCGTGCAGCCGCAGCGCGTCGGGGTGGTCGCCCGCGGCGAGCAGCACCCGGCGCGCGTGGTCGAAGACCGCGGCGGGCAGCTCGCCGTCCAACTTGGCCTGGTCCGTGACGAGATAGGGCCGATCGACCCGGCGTACCAGCTCGGCGACGGTCGCGCCGTCGAGCTTCGGCGACAGCAGCACCGGCACCGCGCCGATCCGGGCCACCATGCAAGCCAGCAGGGTGATGTCGAAGCTGTTCGTCTTGTAGACGACCACCCGGTCCCCCGTGCGGACCCCGGCCGCCCACAGCCGGGACGCGAAGTCGTCGACCATGTCCGCTGTTTCGGCGACGGTCAGCCGACGGCCCAGCTCGGGCGCCAGGTCCAGATCGTGGTCGAGGGCCACGACGTTGGCCGGATAGCGGGCGGCCGCCCGGTCGAAGAGCGTGCCCAGCCGGATTCCGCGATTTCCCACTCGTTGCAGCAGCATGTTCCGCCCCTCCGCCCGGTCACGCCTTCTCGACGATTGCCTTGATGCGGCGCAGCGTGACCTGAAGGTCGCCGGCCAGCTTCCCGGTCCAGTCGGCGAAAAACTTCTTCCTGGTGGTCTCGTCCATCTCCGCGGTGATCCCCCGGATCCCCTCGGTCGCGGCGCCCATGCGCAGGCCGTGCACCAGGACGCAGCCGTCGCCGTCCGGCGTGATCTCGTACGACCAGACGCTGTCCTGCGGGGTCCCGGTGCTGTCCCGCATGGCCCAGCGGAAGGCTCGCCCGGGCTCGGCGGTGACCACCTGCGACTCGGTGCGCCAGGTGCCGCGTACGACCGGTGCCCACGCGACGACGTCCTCGGCACGCAGGTTCTCGCCGCGGAAGACGGCGCCCACCGTCGCGGGTCGGCCGGACACCCACACACCACCCGTGCACTCCGGGCTCCACTCGGTACTCCGCGGCAAATCGCTGACCACCGCGTACACCTCGGCTGGCGTCGCGGCGATCTGTATGCGCGCCCGGACATCGAACAACAGCGGGCTCTCGGTATTCGTTGGGGTCATGGCTCCGAATTTCGTGCGGGGGGCGCCGGCAGTCAAAGAAGGAGCCGTGGGTGCGTCAAGTCGGCCCCTCCTGTACGAGTTGACGAAGCGCCAGGCTGTTTTCCCGCGCGCGGGGGCGCCGGTGCCAGAATCGGCGGCGAGCGAACCGAGGAGGCCCCGCCCGATGGAACGCCGATGGTGGACGCTGCTGGTGGTGTGCGCGTCGATGTTCATGCTGCTGATCGACGTCAACGTGGTCGTCGTCGCCCTGCCGGACATCCAGCACGCGCTCGACGCGAGCTTCGGCAGCCTGCAGTGGATGACGGACGCCTACGCCCTCACGCTGGCCGCGCTGCTGCTCACCGCCGGATTCCTCGCCGACAAGTACGGCCGGCGGCGGGTGTTCGCCGTCGGCCTGGTGATCTTCACCGGCGGCTCGCTGCTCTGCGGCCTCGCGCCGAACGCGTCGATGCTCGTCCTGTGCCGCGCGGTACAGGGGATCGGCGGCGCGATCCTGTCGGCCACCTCCCTCGCCCTGCTCGCCGGTTCCTTCCAGGGCAGGCAGCGGGGGGTCGCCTTCGGCGTCTGGGGCGCGGTCGCGGGCGTCGCGACCGGTCTGGGTCCGGTACTCGGCGGTGTGCTCACCGGCAGCGTCGGCTGGCGGGGCATCTTCCTGGTGAACGTGCCGGTCGGTATCGCCGCGCTGGTCATCACGGTGTGCAGGGTGGACGAGTCCCGCACCCCGGGGAGCGGCCGGATCGACTGGCCGGGCGTGGTGACCCTGACCGCCGGGCTGTTCAGCCTGGTCTACGGGCTGATCACGGCGGGCGAAGCCGGCTGGGGCGGGCGCGCCGTGCCCCTCTGGCTCGGCCTGGCGGTGCTCTGCCTGGTGGCGTTCGCGGTGGTCGAACGGCGGGTGCGGGAGCCGATGTTCAGCCTGGCGCTGCTGCGTATCCCGACCTTTGCCGGCGGCTCGGTGGCGGCCTTCGCGATGAACGCCTCGCTGTACGCGGTCTTCCTCTATCTCGTGCTCTATCTGCAGAACGGACTCGGCGGCAGCCCGCTGGTCACCGGTGTCCGGCTGCTGGCGGGCTCCGCCTGCACCTTCGTCGCAGCCTTCGCCGCCGGCCGGCTGAGCAGCCGGGTGCCGGTGCGGTGGCTGATCGGCCCGGGTCTGGGCCTGGTGGGCGCGGGACTGCTGATGATGCGGGGCCTGACCGCCGGGTCCGACTGGACCCATCTCATACCCGGACTTGCCGTCTCCGGCATCGGCGCCGGCCTGGTCAATCCGCCGCTCGCCTCGACGGCGGTGGGTGTGGTGCCGCCGCAGCGGTCCGGGATGGCCTCGGGAGCCAACCAGACCTTCCGGCAGATCGGTATCGCGGTCGGGGTCGCCTGCTACGGCACGATCTTCGTGGCGTCCCTGCACACGACGCTCCAGCAGCGGCTGGCCGGAGTCCCGGCGCTGCGCGGCCGGGTCGGTCAGATCACCGGTGCGGTGCACCGGGGGACCGCCGATCAGGCGGTGGCACTCGCACCGCCGGACGTCCGCGGCGCGCTGGCCGACGCGATCCGCACCGGCTACGCCGACTCCCTCAACGCCGTGCTGCTCGCCGGCGGGCTGCTGGCGCTGGTGGGCGGCGCGCTGGCCACCGTACTGATCCGCAGCCGGGACTTCCCCGCGTCCCCAACCTCACGGGTCAGTACACCTAGTGCCTGCCGCGGCACTAGCTCCGAGCCAGCAGGAACGACTCCCCGACCTCCGGCAGCAGACCGTCCGGGCGCCCGGTGAAGTAGCGCTCGGTGAGGTCCGCCGTCGACAGGTGCCGCACCTCGCGGAACCCGGCCTCGCGCGCCAGTTGAAGCATCTCGTCGGCGGTGAAGCAGCTGCGGAACCGGATCGGGTGCCGCGGCCTCTCCCCATCGGCGGTGACCGTCTCGGGCGGCAGCAGGAAGGTCATGGCGAAGGTCGAGCCCGGGGCCGTCTTCGCCGCCTTGGCGAGGGTGTCCGCGACCGCGTCCTTGGTGAGGTACATGCTGACTCCGGTGCTGGCCAGCACCGCCGGCCGGCCCGGGTCGAAGCCGGACTCGACCAGCCGCTCCCACCAGTCCTCGTCCGCCTCGAAGTCGACCGGCACCATCCGCAGCCATTCGGGTACGCCGTAGCCGAGCTCGCTCAGCCGCTTCCGCTTCCACTCCTGCGGGCCGTACTGGTCGATCTCGAACACCCGCATCTCGGCGGCACGTTCCGGCTGCCGCTGGGCGAAGGTGTCCAGACCGGCGCCGAGGATCACGTACTGCCGCACGCCGTCGGCGAACCGTTCGGCGACCAGGTCCTCCACGAACCGCGCCCGGGCGACGACGCCCGCGCGGAACCCGCTGGTGGCGTTCTTGCCCATGTCGGGGCGGCGGCGCCAGTTCTCACCCGGCGCGACGAGTTCCAGACCGATCTCGTCCTCAAGGACATGCGGGGGCTCGTCCACCTGGACGTGCATGGCCCGCCACAGGGCCACTCGCGCGGCTGTCGACTCGGGCGCGACGGTTCGCTGGGCAGGCATGACGTACTCGCTCTCGGTTCGTGGTCACCGATCACGCCAGGGCAGGCATCACGCCCGCGCCATTTGTGAGGGGGCGGTTCCACCCTGCCCGGCCGGTGTTCAGGCCGCCCGCACCACCCTGCCGCGTTCACCCGATGGGATGACGCTGCTCGGCTCCCGCGCGGGAGCCGAGCAGCGTGAGATCACTTCTGTTCGTCGCGGAGCAGGCGCCACACGGCCGTCCCGGTGGTGACGCCGAGTGCGAGAGCGCCCAGCCCCCAGGCGGGACCGGTCCGCTCGCGGCCGAGCGCGCGGTCGACGGAGAGCGGTCCCGGGCCGTCCCAGGCCAGGCAGGTCGCGGCCGTGGCCAGTACCAGCGGGTACTCGTAGCCGCCGTTCTCGGCCCACAGGCCCTGCCGCCGGTGCACGGCCGCGGCGTTGACCATCTCCCCGATGAGGGCGGACGCGGCCAGCGGGGTGGCTGTGCCGGTCACCAGGCCCACGCCCGCGGCCAGTTCGGTGACTCCGGCGATGGTTGCCATCATTCGGCCGTTGCGGTAGCCGAACGACTCGAAGGTCTCCGCCGTCCGCTCGTGGCCCGCGCCGCCGAACCAGCCGAACAGCTTCCGGCCGCCGAAGCCGATGGCCAGTCCGCCGACGACGCCCCTGATGATCAACCGGCCCGTGCTCGCCATCGTCGTCCTTCCGTGTTCCCGGCCCGCGCCGGGAATCGAGGTGTCCGCCGTGCGCCGGCCGGGAAGTGGCCGGAGGCTGTAAATGCTAACGCTCCGGTCTCCGGGCCGCCCGGTGACCGCAGTGTGCGAGTGGGGAGATTCCCCGCTCGCACATAGCCTCGGCCGCTACGACGACGGCTGGCTCTTCGCCGGGTACATCCCGGTGAGGGGCTTGGACGGCGGGGGAGGGGCCGCCATTTCCAGTACCTCGGGCGAGAGCGGGATCTCCAGGCTCCGGTCCGAGCCGGCCAGCGCCCGTTCGACCGCCCGGTGGATCTCCGTCTTGTCCGCGCCCAGGTAGAGCCCGGCGGTCAGCCGCACCGGGTCGCCGCTGTAGTAGTTCACGTACTGCATGAGCCGCTGACCGAACCCGTCGCCGGCCACGTCCCAGGCGAGCTTGAACAGCCGGACCCGCTCCTCCGCAGGGACGCCCGGACGGCCCCGCACGAACCGGTCGATGAACGGGCGCAGTTCCTCGTTGGCGAAGTCCCCGCCGGACGGCGCGTAGAAGAAGTTGCCCGCCGCCAGTATCTGGATGACCTCGACCATCCGGCGGTGCGTCGGCGCGGTCTGCATATGGAAGGCCATGATCCCCGGCAGATACGGCACCCAGGTACCGTCGGGCAGTGGCGCGGCCATGGCTTCGGCGCCGTAGAACAGCGTCCGCAGGGTGTCGAGCCGGGAGATCAGGTCGCCCAGCTTCTCCTGGACATGCAGGAAGTTGTCGATCCCGGTCGCGTCGGCGATCTTCGTCGCGATGCCGCACAGCAGCTCCAGCGAGGCCAGGCTCCGGGCGCCGTTGACCACCAGGACACTCGGGTCGCTGCCGAGCACCCGGTTCACCAGATCACGGCTGCCGGGCCGGCCGTCGACGACGACCCGGTCCCACGGGACCAGCACATCGTCGAAGACGGCGATGCAGTCCATCTCCTCGAACCGGCTGCTGAGCGGGTGGTCGAACTCCGTCCGTCCGGCCGGTGCCACGGGTTCGCGGCAGATGAACTTCAGCCCGGGTGTGTCGATGGGTACCGCGAACACCACCGCGTAGTCGTCGTCGCCCGGGGCGATGCCCCCGAAGGGGACGACCACGAGCTCCTCCGCGAACGGTGCCATGGTGCTGAGCATCTTCGCCCCGCGGACGACGATTCCCTCGTCGGTCTCCCGTACCTTCCCCAGGTGCAGGAACGGGTCCTCCTGCTGGGACGAGGTCTTCGACCGGTCGATCGCCGGGTTGATCAGCACATGCGTCAGGAAGAGGTCGTTGTCCCGTACCCGCTCGTAGTACCTGCGGGCGTTCTCGCCGAACCGCTCGTCCAGTTCACCGAAAACCGGCGCGTTGGTGTTCCAGCCCAGGACGAAGGCGTTCATGAAGTCCGGCGTCCGGCCCATCATCCCGAAGGTGTGGTCGGCGCGTAGCTGGAAGTGCCGCCGCTTGGCGACCAGTTCCTCCTTGCTCCGGCTCGGCTGGAACGAGCGCGACAGCCGTTCACCCGTCGTGGGGGACACATAGGTGCAGACGTCGACGTACCGCGGGTCCAGCTGGAGGTCGTACTGCTCCGCGATGGTCCGCAGCGGGCCGGCGAAGACCGGCTCCTCGGTGACGTGCGCGATGCGGCGGCCGTTGAGATAGATCTCGGGGTTGAGCGACTTCAGATTGTCGAGGTACTGCTTCCCCGTCCGTGCGGGCACGATGTCCTCCTTGTCGGGTGGTGGTGGGCAGGTGCGGATCAGCCGGGGAAGGCGCCCTGGAGCAGGGCGAGGTCCCGGCCCGCCGCGCGGGCCTGTTCCTCGGCGGCGATCCGGGTGCGCGAGGCCAGCTCGGTGAACCGGTCCAGCGCCGGATCGAAGCCGACGAGGGTCAACTCGCGTTCCACCACGGTGAGTCGCAGGTTCCAGACATCGCTGAAAATGCGGCGCATCCAGCCGATGGCGTGGTCCCAGCCGTCCCGCGGGGTCCCCGGCCCGTAGGCGCCGCCCCGGGCGGTCAGCAGCACCGCCGGTCTGCCCGTCAGGGGTTTCTCCCCGCTGGGGGCCATCCGCGGATCGGTGATGACGAGGTCCACCCAGGTCTTCAGGTGCTGGGAGACACCGAAGTTGTAGAGGGGCGCCGCGAAGATCATGGCGTCGGCGGCGATCAGCTCGTCGGCCAGCGACGCGGCCAGCGCCACGGCGTCCCGCTGCTCGGGCGTGTGCCGGTCCGGGGGAGCGAACTGGGTCGCCACCGCGGCGGCCCAGGCGGTCGGCGGCAGCGGGGCCTCACCGAGGTGGCGTCGGACCACCGGTACGTCCGGGGCGGCGGCGCGCCACTCCTGCTCAACGAGGTCGGCGAGCGTGCCGGTGCTGGACTGGGTGCCGAGGATGCTGGTGTCCAGCCGGAAGAGAGACATCACGAACTCCGAGGTCGGGTGGGTGCGGGCGCGCCGGGAACATCAGCCCCGCCCCTGCGGGCGGCGTCCGGGAACGGCTGGAGGCGAGGCCGGCCGGTGTTCTCCTGCGCAGGTCGATGCCCCGTCCGAGAGTCATCGCGAATCCGTCGCCTGTCAATGAAGGCGGGAAATGTTCCAGGCGTTTGTCCGACTGGGTAATTTCCCCAGTCGGACAAGGGGGTCCGGCGCTTCGCTGATCATTGACGATGAACTCACACGGTTGCCACAATCGTCACGAATCTTGTGCGGGCATGCCGACGTTCGCGTGCCCATATGGAGGTGGCAACATGAAGTTGAGCCCGGATTTTCGCGCCGATCTCGCCACGGGGGTGGTGGACCGGGAAATCTACACCAGCGAGAAGATCTTCGAGCTGGAGAAAGAAAGGATATTCGCCCGGAGTTGGCACTACGCCTGCCTTACCCGTGATCTGAAGAAGCCCGGCGATTACTTCACGGTTTCCATCGCCGATCAGCCGGTGCTCGTGATACGGGGCAATGACGGGGAGATCCGCGCGTTCCACAACGCCTGTACCCACCGGGGCGCGATCCTGACCGGCGAGCGGTGCGGCAACCAGGGCCAGGTTCTCAAGTGCATGTACCACGCCTGGGCGTTCAATCTGAAGGGCGATCTCACCGGTGTGCCCTACGAGGAGGGCTACGGACCGGACTTCGACCGCGGTGCCTACGGCCTGAAACCGGTGCACTGCGACACCTTCCACGACCTGGTCTTCGTCGCGCTCCGGCCGACGGTGCCGTCACTCACCGACTTCCTCGGCGAGATGAGCGACCACCTCGCGCCGTATGTGCAGGGCATCGAGCCGATCGGCCGCAACAGCTGGATATACCAGGGCAACTGGAAGTTCTGGCACGAGAACTTCCAGGACGACTATCACGCCGAGTTCACCCACCGCAGCATCCGCGACCTGCTGGCCGGCACCACCGCGCGCGGCTGGAACTGGGGCGCGGCGCCGGGGCACTCGGTCCTCCAGTGGGCCTTCCCTCCCCTCGACCCGCCGAAGTACGCCCGCGCCCTCCAGCGCTTCAGCGGCGTGGACTTCTCGGACGGCACCATGCCGGTCGGCTGGAGCAGCATGCTCGCCCAGGGACCGCCCGGTCCGCCCGAGGGCTTCGAGGGCGGCGGGCCGCCGGAGGGCTTCGAGGGCTTCGAGGGCGGCGGGCCGCCGGAGATCCGGCAGGAAGTGCTCGCGCTCTTCCCCAACCTCGACGTCCAGCCCGGCCCCAAGGACACCCCGCGCGGCATGAAGGCCGGGTACATCCAGACGGTCACCCCGCTCAGTGTCGACAGCGCCCGGGTCGACATCACCGTCTACTCGGACATCGAGGACGACGAGGCGACGCGGCAGGAGCTGCTGGAGAACCTTGCCGACACCCAGGGCTCGTGGGGCAAGCTCAGCTGCGACGACACCGAGGCGGCAGCCCGCTGCCAGATCGGCGTGCGCGGCGAGGGCGGCCAGTACAACCTCTTCACCCGTGGGGTCGCGCCCGGCCGTGGCGGTGAGGGCGCCGACGTCCGGGACGAGTACTCGCAGCGCGAATTCTTCCGGGTCTACCAGCAGTACCTCCAGGACGAGTCGTGAGCAGCCCGACGACGGAAGGAAGGCGCGACGCCGTTATGGCCACTGTGGTATCGACCTCACCCGGCCTGCGCAGCGAGGTCGAGGACCATTACGTGTCCTACGCCCTGACCATGGACGACAAGCGCCCCAATGACTGGGTCGCCCTGTTCCTCGGCACCGGGCTGTACGCCGTCGGCACGCACAACAACGTCTCGACGACCGGCATGTGGTGGTACACCGACCGGGGACTGGGCGCTCTCAAGGAGCGGGCCGCCTATATGAACGGTTATCTGCGCCACAACCCGACCCGCACCCTGCACACCGTCACCAACGTGCGCGCCCGGGAGACCGATGACGGCCGGATCAAGGCCGAGGCGTATGTCGTCCTGTACGTCACCGACCGCATCGAAATGTCCCGCTTCCATGTCTGCGGACGCTACGACGACGTCCTCACGCGGACGGACGAGGGGCTCCGCTTCGTCGAGCACCGCGTCGTCCTCGACCCCGAGACCCTGCCCGGCAACATGGGCGTACTGCTCTGATGCCGCTGCGCCGGGAGCCGGGCGGGGAGAGACGGGTGGCGCGCGTCGAGGTGGATCTGACCCGTTGTGCGGGGTACGGCCACTGCGTGGACGCCGCTCCCGAGGTCTTCCGGATGAGTGACGTCGCGGAGGTCGCCGAGGTACTGCGGCCCGAGCCAGGACCCGAACTGGCCGACTCCGTACGCGAAGCGGCGCGGGTCTGCCCGGCCAACGCGGTGTTCCTGTTCAAGGACCGGTCGCCCGGGTCGGACGGAGACGAGCCGGCCGGATGAGCGGGTGACCCCGTCGGCGGCCTGAGCTCCGCTCGATGTCAGTGGGGGCACGTCCTGCCCGATGGCACCCTTACCGGGGGCCGTCGGGCATTCGTGTGTACGGCGCCGCGCCCGGACCGGGGCCCGCGGGCATCCGTGTGTCCGTCCGGTCGCCGCGTCCGGACCCGAGCCCCCGGGCGCCGTGCCACTGGGCACGGTGGACCGGGGGCTCCGGTTCAGTGCCGGCTCCCGGTGCGCTCCGGGAGCCGGACGGCTGTCATCCGTGTCCGACGACCCGGTCCAGCCAGCACCTGGCCGCCGTCTGGTAGATGCCGGTGTCCGGCACCAGGTTCAGGCCGTGCCCGGAGTTCGGGAGCAGGAGCGCTTCGAAGCTGGGCGCGGAGGTCCAGAACGGCGCCTCCTGGGCGCGCAGGGCCGCCGTGGACGTGCAGTCCTCGTAGCCGGCGCCGCACATCAGCGGGTCGTGGTCGCCGAGGGCGAACATGACCGGGACGTTGATCGCCTTGCTGACCGACGGATCGGTGATCAGCGGGTCGCTCGCCTCGCCGAAGACATTGGCGTCCTTGGTGAGTTCGTCCGTGGCGAGCACACCCGGGTCCATCGGCTGGTCGGCGTAGAAGACGGTCTTGCGGCTGCCGGGCTTGGTGGTGGCGTAGCCCGCGTCGTACTGGTGCCGGCCGCCGATCACCGGGTCGGTGTTCGGGTCCTGGCCGTTGTCGATGATCGCCTGGGTGCCCGCCGGGTTGTTGTAGTGGCCCAGGGCGGTGACCAGCAACGCGTTGACGTCGTGGTACGTCGAGGCCTCGATCTCCGACACCGCGGAGCCGAGGGAGTAACCGCCCATCACCACCTTGCTGAAGGCGGTTCCGCCTATTCGGCCGGCCCGCAGGTCCTGTACGACCTTGTGCATCTGTCCGGCCTCGACGGTCAGGTTCAGCTGGGAGCTCGGCGGGACTGTGCTGTTCCCCGTGCCGAGCCGGTCGACGACGAAGGTGGCGTACCCGGCCCGGTTCAGCATCCGGCTGAACGAGTAGGTGCCCGGCTTATAAGGAAAGTCCCAGTAGTTGTGGTTGTACGTGGCGCCGTGCACCATCGCCACCACGGTGCCCGGTGACGTCCCGGCCGGACGGCACAGCTCGCCCCACATGTGCCCGGTGCCCGAGCCCAGCGGGACTGTGACGGTGGTGGCCTGGCAGTCCGGGGTGGCGGCTTCGGAGGCGGTGGCGGAACCCGCGACGCCGATTGAGAGAAGCGTCACCGCGGCAGATACCGCCGCGACACGCCGGAATGCGGAGACCGTCCGCTTCTTCATCGAGTCCGTCCTCACTTCGTCGAATCTGTCGAGACCGGCGGCAGGTGCCGGTCGCACCGGCCGGACCGGTCGGACCGATCCGGCCATTTCCGTTATCGCTGTTCCGTATTCGGAGAAAGGGAGGAGGCATCCGGAAATGCCTTTCCGGCGTCGTGTCTCACAGCGTCGGCGCGAAAACCCCGTCGTGCTACGCCGGTCTGCTCGCGAGCAGGAACGGGGAAACAGGAACGGTGAAAAGGGATCGCGCACGCGTTGATTTCCCCTGGGCCGGCCACAATCGGGCCTGCGATACTGCGCGAGCATAATCGCCCGATGTCGCGCCCGGATACCCTTCCCAGTTGGTCAGATTTCCGCGTGGTTCCCGGCGCGACGCGCTCATGGCGACGCCCGCCAGCCCGCCGCCCTCAGGAATCCGCGGCCAGGTGGCGCGGAGGACGCCGGTGGCGGCCCTCGGGCTCCGGCACGAGGGCGATGCTGACGCGGGGGCCCCGCCGTCCGACCAGCGACACCGACATCGCGCGGGACGCCGTCATCACCAGGACGATCGCAGCGACGACCAACGTCACCGCAGCCCCGCCCAGCGCGATCGCCGGACGTGGGCCCCATGTCTGCGCCACCCAGGTCGCGGCAAGGGTGCCGAGGAACCAGCCCGCCCGGTAGACGAGTTGGAAGATCGCCATCACCCGGCCGCGGAACTCCGGCAGCGTCTGGAGCTGCGCCAGGCTGAGCAGGCCCGCCCGCAGGACGAGGGAGACCACCCCGACCGGCAGCAGCACGAGGCCCAGGGTCAGCAGGGACGGCATGGCCGAGGTGGCGAGTTCGAGTACCCCGAGCAGCAGGCTGCCCACCAGCACCGTGCCCAGCACGACATTGGTGCGCCAGGTCAGCCAGCCCCCGACGAGGGAGCCGACCGAGATGACGGCGAGCAGGATGCCGTACGCCCCGGCCTGCGCCGTGAGTTCGGTGGAAGTCAGCAGGAGCAGCAGAGAGGGGAGACTCGTGCCGAAGAGGCCGACGGTACCGATGACGAGCAGCAGAAGCGTGAGGCCGGGACTGTGCCACACGTACCCCCACGCGCTGCGCACCCGGGGGCGCCCGCCCGTACGGCGGGGACGGACGTGGAGTTGTGCCGGGCGGACGAGGAGGAGCGCGGTGAGCATCGTCAGATAGGAGAGCCCGTTCAGCAGCATCACCCCGCCCAGGCCCACCGCTCCCATGAGAGGGCCCGCCAGGGAGGAGCCGACGACCAACGACAGGTTGAGGATGACGTTGTTGAGCGTGACCGCCCGCCTGAGCAGGGCATCGCCCGCGACTTCCGAGACGAAGACCTGCTCCGTCGGCAGACCGATCGCGTTGATGGTGCCGACGCAGAGCGCGCCCGCCACGAGGTGCCACACCGCGAGTGAGCCGCTGCGCGCCAACATGCTGAGCAGCAGGGTCAGCAGAGCCAGCAGCGAGTGGGTGCACAGCAGAACCCGGCGCGGCGGGAAGCGGTCGGCGGCCAGGCCGCCCACCTGGCTGAACAGCAGCATCGTGAAGATCGGCGCTGCGGTGACGACGCCGAGCGCCAGGGCGTTGTGGCTGAGCTGGTACGTGAACCAGCCCAGCGCCACGAGCTGAGTGTTGGTGCCGATCTGGGACACGATCAACCCGGCGTAGTACAGCCGTGGATTGCGGGACGCCAGGAGCCCCGGCGCCCGTACACCCGGGGTCGGGCGGGTCGTCCCGGCCGGGGTGGTTTCGGCCGTTCCGCGTGCTGCCCCGTCCGTTGGTCCGCCCGGCCCGCGTGCCGCCCCGTCCGCTGACCCGTCCGTCGTCCCGCCCGTTGTCCCGTCCGTCATCCGGCGACCTGCGCGTACAGGCCGGAGACTCCCTCCACGAAGGCACCGGCCGACAGCCGTTCCTCCGCCAGCGCTCGCACGGCCTGCCGGTCGCTGTCCAGTGCCTCGCGGATGTCCGTCATGACGAGGGACGGGTCGCGGTCGCTGTCGGCGCCGGTGAGGTTGTACCGCAGGAGGGAGGCGATGTTGTCCGCCGTGACGGGGCCGGCGTAGTGGTGGCCCGCGCAGAGGGTCGGAATGCCCGTCGCCATGGCCTCCATCGCACCGCGTCCGAGCGAGATGACCACGTCCATCTCCCCGAGCAGGTTGGGTATCGACTGGCACGGAACGTGGTTGATGAGGATGATCTCGCTGCCGAAGCGGTCGCTCGTGTCCCAGAACCCCGGGCCGTCGCCCGCCACGTACACGAGCAGCTCCTCGCGGTCCATGTTCTCGATGATCCGGCCGAGGAGGGCCTCGCGCCCGGAGTCCATCCGGCAGTAGAGCAGGACCCGGGGCCGCCGCGCGCCGCTCGTGGTGAGAACGGCGGGGAAGCGCTCCAGGTCGATGCCCTGGTGGAGGAGGACCGCCCGGTCCGCGGGAAGGTACTTCTGCTGCAGTGACAGCGCGTTCTCCGTCATGCAGAGGAAGCGCGCGCACCGCGAGACGAGGTAGTCGGACGAGCGGCGGCCCGCGTGGTGGACGATCCTGAACGCCGGTATGCGTTCATCGAAGTGCATCAGCATCTCGTCGGGCACCTCGTCGACCAGGATCAGATCGGTCTTGCCCGACGGATCGATCTCCTCCGTCACGGTGACGGAGTCCATGCCGCGGAACGTCGAGGTCAGCGCGAAGCTGTCGGGGGTGTCGACGATGAGCAGTACGGTGTGGCCCGCTCTGCTCATGGTCCCGATCAGGTCGAGGACGAAGCTTTGCTGGCCGTAGGTGTGGAAGCGCCCGTGCTGGCTGTACTTTCCGTCGTAGATCGCGTTGCTGCCGGTGGCGAGCAGGTAGGTGATGTGCACGCTTCCTCATCGGGTTGCTGAGTGTGGGGGGGCGTGGAGCGTGGACGGTGCCCTGTGCCGGGCACGCCCCGGGGCGGCGGCTCGGTACGGAGCCGCCGCTCGTTCACCGGAGGTGGTGGCGGGGTGTCCTGTCGGGGGGATCAGGCGCGCCGGCCGAGGCGCGCGGGCGGAGGGCGGGGTCAGGCACCCTTCGGGTACTGCTCGAAGCCGAAGCGCCGGTCGAACTCGTCCTGGCGGTCCTTGTCGAAGAAGCGCACCATCTTGACCATCGGTCCCCAGCGCTCGTCCAGGCTCATGCCCTCGATGCTGAAGCCGTGCTTGAGCTGGAAGATCATCGCGCTGCGGTTGCTCGGGTGGTGCTCGGACGTCACCCGCTCGTATCCGAGCGCCTGCAAGTACTCCAGCAGCTTGACGTAGCAGAGGGCGGCGACGCGCTGCGCGCGGTATTCGGGCAGCATCCCGCTGGTGCCCAGGTAGAAGGTGTCGGGGTCCGCCATGCGGCCCTTCATCCACCCCATCACCTTTCCCTCGCCGTCCTCGATGAGGATCCGCTCCTGGTGGAGCGTCCGGTATTCCGCGGCCAGTTCCTCCGACTTGGGGCGGTACGGGTAGGCCTCCCGGTCGGGGAAGACGGACGCGTAGATCTGTCCCACCGCCTCCCGGAACGTCGCTTCATCGACGCACCGGCCGGTTCCGCTGCCCGCGCCCGGGAGCCGCACGGGAAAGAAGCGGCGGCGTATGTCGTCGATGGTTTCGACGGTGTCGAGGGTGCTGGTCCTTTCGAGGGTGTCGAGGGTGTCGGAAGAAGCCATGGAGTTCACTTTGGGTCTGTCCTGTGTCATGGACGGGCGGCACGGTGGCCGCGGCGGGCAGCACGGGACGGCGCGGTGCGGGCCCGTACGGTGGGAAGGACGGCGTCCGGGGGGCAGAAGGTTCCAGCGGTCGGCCGGTCAGTTGATCAGGGGCCCGGGGAGGGCATGTACTCCCCAACTGCGCTGCTGCGCGGACGTGTCATGCGGCACGTCACACGCCAACTCCTCAACTCCCCGTCTGTGGATGGTGTCCCCTTCCGTTTTCTCGCATCACAGGATCCGATGATCGAAACGGCGGAAAAGTTCACCACCCCGGCGAGACCGTCGAGGAGCTCGTGGGAGTACCTCGCGAAGGGCCACTCAGAGGCTTGTTGGTCCGTTGCGGTTGGTACGCCCTGGCGGTGGCGCGACCAACGGCGCGTCGCCGGGGGGCGGTGTCCAACGCCCCCCGGAATCCCCCTGAGATCAGGGTTTTCTGCCGGGTGCGATACGGTCCAGATCGATCTCGACGGTGACGGGAACGGTCCGCCTCAGCACGCCGCGCACGATTCCGGCCGGGGCGTACGTCCCGGTCGGACCGTCCAACTCGTATACGTGCGCGACGGGAACGGAACTCTCGTCCTCGACGCGCCAGTAGTGCCTGATCCCGGCCTCTGCGTACTTGCGCAGCTTGACCGTCCGATCACGGTGGGCGGACTCGGGTGAGACGACTTCGACCACGAGCAGCACGTCCGCCGGTGCGTACCATGTCCGGTCCGGATCGTACGGAGCGCTGGTCAGCAGAAGGTCCGGCTCGGGACGGTTGCGGGCGTCCAGGCGGATCGTCATCTCCCGCTCGACCTCGATACCGTCAGGCACCTGCTGCATCAGTGCCGTGGTCAGGCCAGTGACGACACGGCCGTGCCAGGACCGCTGCGGGGACATCATGAAGACGAGTGCTCCGTCGATCAGCTCGGTGTGGCGTGGTGCTTCCGGCAGCCGGTCCAAATCCTCCGCGAACCAGCCCTCGGCGCGAGGCGGAAGCATCCAGTCGGGGAGCGCGGTCATGCTCCAACCCTAGCGGCCGTGCTACCTGGCGGCCATGAGATCCCTTGCAGGCGGCGGGATCCCTTCACGAGAAGATCCGGCCACTTCCGATTACTGAGCGGGCGGCCCTACCGTGCCAAATTTGTCCTCCGGGTGCCCAGGCTGCTTCCGCGGGACTCCCCGGCGGGCCGCCCGCTCCAGTGAGTGCAGTGCGAGCAGCAGGACGCCGATGTCGTCCAGGTAGACCGGATCGGGGAGGAGGTCCACCGGGCTGATCGTGTAGATCAGCGCACCCCAGAAGGCGAGCTTGTTCTGCAGCGGGATGCCCGCCTCGCGCAGGAAGCGCCGGGCGCGGAACAGGCGTACGGCGAGGGCGACCGTGACCGCAAGCATTGCCAGAAGTGCGAGCGCGACGACTGCCAGCAGCGCTTTCGGATGGAAGTCCATGTGAGTACGGGTACCCGGCGGCCGGAACGCCACGCTGATGCGACCGGGGTGTGTGGAAAGTAGTTGGACAGGGAAACTTGCAAGGCTGCCTGTCTAACTTTTACGGTGGGGTCATGGCCACCTCTCACGACGACCCCACCCCCGAGCAGATCGCAGCGGAGCTCGCGGTCGCTCTCGGGCACGTCGCGCGGCGGCTGCGGCGGACGTCTCCCGGGCTTGAGCTGACGCACTCCCAGCGGTCGGCCCTCTCCCTGCTGGACCGGGAGGGCTCGATGACCACGGCCGCCCTGGCCCGCGCCGAACTCGTCAGGCCCCAGTCCATGCGGCTGACCGTCGCCGCCCTGGAAGCCCGTGACCTGGTGGAGCGCGCCCCCGATCCGACGGATGGGCGGCAGTCGGTCATGTCGCTCACCGATCTCGGCCGCCGCACGCTCGAAGGCGTACGCGCCGACAAGCAGGGCTGGCTCGCGCTCGCCATCAGCGATGAACTGGACCCGGCGGAGCGGCGCACGCTCACCGACGCCGTCGCACTGCTCGAACGGCTGGTGCAGAGGTGACGGATGCGGGCATAGGCGCGGACGCGGACATAGGTACAGGCGCGGACACAGGTACAGGTGCGGACCCGGTCACGGGCAACCGTCGGGGCACCGGCCCGGCCCTCGCCGCCGCCACCGGCCCCGCCCCCAGCGCCGGATTCGGGGCCCGCCTCACCGCCCCCCTGCTGCTCGGCTCGCTGCTCAATCCGCTCAACACCACCATGATCTCCACCGCCCTGGTGTCGATCGGCCATCACTTCGGGATCGGCGCTTCCAGCACCGTCTGGCTGGTGTCCGTGCTCTACCTGGCCAGCGCCGTAGCCCAGCCCGTGCTTGGCAGGCTCGCCGATTCCATCGGGCCGCGCCGGGTCTTCCTCGCCGGGCTCGCCATCGTGGCCGCCTCCGGGCTCGTCGGTGCTGTCGCCCCCGGCTTCGGCTGGCTGATCGCTTCCAGGCTGCTTCTCGGAATCGGCACGTCCGCCGCCTATCCGGCTGCCATGGCCGTACTGCGCTCCGAGTCCCGCAGACTCGGCCGCCCCACCCCCCGTACCGTCCTTGGCCGCCTCTCCTTCGCCGCGCTCGGCAGCGCGGCGGTCGGCCCCACCCTCGGCGGGCTGCTCGTCGCCACCTGGGGCTGGCGGGCGATCTTCGCCATCAATGTGCCGCTCGCGTTCATCGCGTTCGTCTGCGCCATGTGGTGGATCCCCAAGGACGACGGCCGGCCGGTGGCCGCCGGCGCGACGCGCGAACCCGCCGGGCTCGACCCGCTCGGCATCGTGCTCTTCACCGGCACCCTCACCGCCCTCGTCTTCTTCCTCCTCGACCTGTCCCACCCGGTGTGGTGGCTGCTCGGCCCCGTCGCCGTACTCGCCGCCGTCCTCACCTGGTGGCAGCTGCGGTGCCCGAACCCCTTCATCGATCTGCGGATGCTCGGCCGCAACCACGCACTCGCCCGCACCTATCTCCGGCACGGCCTGAGCTATCTCGTCATCTACTGCGTGATGTACGGATTCACCCAGTGGCTGGAGGAGGGTCGCGGCTTCTCCTCCCTGCACACCGGTCTGCTGATGCTTCCCATGTCCGTGGCCGCGCTGGTGTGTTCGCTGCTCGGAGCCCGTACGAAGGGGATCCGGGCGCCGCTCACCACCGCCGCCGTACTGGTCACGGCGGGCAGCGCCCTGTTGATCCTCGCCACCGGCGCCACCCCGGTCGCCGTACTGCTCCTCACCGGGGCCTGCTTCGGCATCCCGCAGGGGCTGATCGGCACCAGCAACCAGGCCGCCGTCTACCAGTACGCCCCCGCCGACGCGGTCGGCTCGGCCGCCGGCCTCCAGCGGACCGCTCAGTACATCGGCGCCATCACGGCCTCCAGCCTCATCGCCCTCGCCTACGGGCAGCGGGCGAGCGACGGCGGACTGCATCTGATGGCCGCCGTCTCCGTTGTCCTCGGTCTGGTGCTCGTCGCACTGACCGTCTCCGACCGGGCGCTCCGTGCCCGTAACCGAAAGTGAGCCACTCCATGACAGCCACCACCCTCGACACCCGGACCGCGCTGATCCTCGTCGACCTCCAGAAGGGCATCGTCGGCCTGCCGACCGTGCACCCCGCCGCCGAGATCATCGAGCGTGCCGCGCGGCTGGCCGACGCCTTCCGCGCGCACGACCTGCCGGTCGTCCTCGTACGCGTCACGGGCGGCGCACCCGGCCGCAACGAGTCGCCCGCCCGGCAGGGCACGCCCCCGGCGGACTGGGCCGAGCTGGTCCCCGAGCTGAACCAGCAGGACACCGACATCGTTGTCACCAAGCAGACCTGGGGCGCCTTCTACGGCACTGACCTCGACATGCAGCTGCGCCGCCTGGGCGTCACCCAGGTCGTCCTGGGCGGGATCGCCACGGCCATCGGCGTCGAGTCGACGGCCCGCTCGGCGCAGGAGCACGGGTACCACGTGACCGTCGCCACCGATGCCGTCACCGACATGGACCCGGAGGCCCACCGCAACGCCGTCGAGCGGATCTTCCCGCGCCTCGGCGAGACGGACACCACCGACGCGGTCATCAAGCTGCTCGGCTGATCACCGGCCCGATCACCCAACGTGGTTGCGACGCACCGCCGTTCAATTCGATGCGGTGCGCCGCAGCCGCGTTCGTCGTTCCCCGAGGCCCCACCGGCTCGCGCTGAGCGCCGATCGCCGATCGCCGATCGGTCAGCGCTGAACGAAGTCGACCAGCTGTGCCCTGCCGACGGAGGGTTTCGCCGGGCACTCTTCATCACTTCGGGTGAAACTCAGGCCCCTGCTTGCGGCCAACAACCCACGGTTGTCACGCTGTTGCGGTCTGTCAACCTGCATGGGGGAGTGGCCAGTGACTTTCGGTGAGCAGCCGGCCTATCTGCGCGTCGCGAGTGATCTTCGGCAGAAGATCACCGACGGCTCGCTGCCACCGCACACGAGACTGCCCTCACAGGCCCGCATCCGCGAGGAGTACGGGGTCTCCGACACGGTCGCACTCGAAGCGCGCAAGGTACTGATGGCCGAGGGGCTGGTCGAGGGCCGCTCCGGATCCGGCACGTATGTCCGGGAGCGCCTCGTCCCGCGCCGCATCGCCCGCTCCGGCTACCGGCTGCCCGACGGTGCGACGCCGTTCCGTCAGGAGCAGGCCGACGAGAGCGTGCGCGGCACCTGGGAGTCCAGCAGCGAGCAGGACTTCGCGGACACCGACGTCGCGCTGCGGCTCGCCATTCCTTCGGGTGAGCGGGTGATGCGCACGCGGTACGTCTACCGCGACGCAGGCGAGACGATGATGCTGTCCACCTCCTGGGAGCCGCTGGCGATCACCGGGCGTACACCGGTGATGCTCCCCGAGGAGGGGCCGCTCGGCGGCTGCGGCGTCGTGGAACGGATGGGCGCGATCGACATCGTCGTGGACAACGTCGTCGAGGAGGTCGGCGCCCGGCCCGGTCTGGCCGAGGAACTTCTCGCACTCGGCGGCGTGCCCGGTCATGTGGTGGTCGTCATCTCCCGTACGTACTACGCGTCCGGGCGGGCGGTGGAGACGGCGGACATCGTCGTCCCGGCCGACCGCTACCGCATCGCGTACCACCTGCCGGTGAAGTGAGCCGCCGGGCCGGGTGATGCCCGGCCCGGTTGACGCGGGGCCAGTTGACGCCGTTTCTTGACGGGGAGTTGGGCGAGCTGGGCCCGAATCCGTTGCGGCGCCTGCTCTCTTGGGTAACTGAAGGGTGTCCGTGGTGCGGCCCCGAGTGGGCCCGGCGGTGGCCTGACGCTCCGTCGTGTACTCAATGGAAATTGCAGAGTGGCTTGTTGCGTACCTCTTTGTGAGAATGCGTATTCGCTCGGTAAGGGTCAGGCGTACGCTCGGGCATATGCAGACTGCGGTTTCCTGGGGATCAGAGATGGCCTGCACGCCGGCGTACGACGGGGGCACGCGATGACGGACAACGGGAATGCCATGCTTCTGTGGCAGGTGATACGAGAGGACGACAACGGCAATCGCTATCGCGTCGGAAGGTACGCGACGAGGGACGAGGCGCAGCAGACCGCCGACGCCCTCGGTGCCGGCGGGCACCGGCAGATGTACTGGATCGAACGCATCGGCCAGAGTGTGCAGTAGAGCGAGGCAGTGGCCCCGCGACGGGTGTCCGGGGTCCTGGGCGGACCGGGACCCCGCCGGGGTCTCGATACGCTCGGCTCCATGGCTGATCGCATCGTCGTGGGTGGAGCGTTGTACGACCAGGGGCGGCTGCTCGCCGCGCGCCGCAGCGCGCCGCCCGAGCTGGCGGGCCGCTGGGAGCTGCCCGGCGTTCATTAGGCAAGTGGGTTGTCGGGTGTGGAGGTGTCGGCTGAGTGCCGGTCGGCGTCGGCAGATCCTCCCGCCCCAGTAGTGTCCTTTCAGCCAGATTCTGGATGAGAGGGAAGAGGGCGCTGTCAGTGCTGATTGACACGGTGGCCTGGGTGCGGATCGAGGGTGGTCGGATCCTGTGCGGGCGTCCGCGCGGGAAGGACGTTTTCTACATCCCGGGCGGCAAGCGGGAGGGCGCGGAGAGCGACCTGGAGACCTTGGTTCGTGAGATCAAGGAGGAGCTGACGGTCCTGCTCGATCCAAAGACCGTCGTCCATGCGGGGACGTACGAGGCGGGGGCGCCCGGCCTCCTGAACGGCACCGTGGTGCGCATGGCCTGCTATACCGCCGAGTACCAGGGAGACCTGATGCCGAGCAGCGAGATTGAGGAGGTGGCCTGGTTCTCGTACGCCGACCGGAACCTTGTGCCGCGTGTCGATCAGATGCTCTTCGACGACCTGAAGGCTGGCGGCATGCTCGCCTGAGTCGCCCGAACAATTCGCTGTGCCCCGAGAAGGCGTGTCCGTAGGGTTGGTGCATGGCGGATGAGAGTGAGCGGTCCGTGCAAGCGGCCGTCGACGGGGAGTTGCGGCTTCTCGACCCTGAGGTGCGTGCTTCGCAGGCCGTTGTCCTGGAGCTTCTGGATGCGAAGTTCACCGAGATCGGGGCTTCTGGACGCCGGTGGGACGCGGAGTCGATCCTCACGGTGACGAATGGCGGAACGGTGTCCCCGGATTCTCCGGTCAAGGTCAGTGAGATGTCCGGCGTCGTCCTCGCCCCTGGCGTCGTTCACCTGACGTACTTCGCCGACAACCAGGGCCGCCGGGCATGGCGGAGCTCCCTGTGGCGCCTGACGGAGACGGGCTGGCGGATGTATTTCCACCAGGGCACCTTGGCGAACTGAGTGGGTGTGTCATCAGCGGTGCGGCCGCCGCCGCGCGGGCAGGCTGGTGACCCGCGTGGGGCCGGCTCCCTCGCGGGCGGCGTGCAGCTCCAGGTCGAGCTCGGCGACCAAGCGGCGTAGAGCTGCTGTCACTTCGCGCTCCTTTGCCAGCGCGGACGCGGTCTCCGTCAGCTTCTGTTGCAGCCGGGCGTTCTCCTCGGCAAGGGAACTGGTGAGGGCCGGGGTGTGGTTCTGCGCACGCACGCTCGCCTGGAACTCCTCGACCAGGTCCTTGTGGTCGCCATAGAGGGCGTCCCGGCGCAGGCCGGATTCATGCAGAAGCTCGGTGACGGTGAGACGACCGGATTCCGAGCGCAGTGGGGCGCCTCCCAGAAGGCGATCGGCTGCGGCTCGGATTGCGGAGCGTTCGGCGCTGAGGTCACGGGGGCGGCGGGTGGTCATTTCGAAGCTCCTTCGGTGCGGTTCTGCTCGTGACGGTGGACGAGCGAGGTGATGCGTTCGGCCTGTGCCGAGGCCCGGTCACGCAGAGGCTGGGGTGCCAGCGGGTCGGACGCTGCCGCCTCCCAGCCGCGGAGATCCTGCTTGCGGTGGGCGATGTCCCGGTCGGTGAAGGCCAGATTGGTGCAGGTGGACCGGCATTCGCTCTCGTCGGGCCCGGCCGGTTCGGGCAGACCCTGGGTGAGGCGGGCGGTGCGGCAGGCGGCCGTTTCGGAGCGCCATACGCAGGTCATGCCCTCACCGTGGTGCACCTGGGGGTCCGTTCCGGCGAGGAGTCGCGCGGCACTGCGAGGGCTGATGACCGTGCGGCCGGGGAAGTCGACGACTTCGGTGATCCTGCGGCGGTATTCGTCGGCGGATGGTCCGCTGACGTGCTCACCCGCCGCGAGTCGTTGGGCGTCGTCGCTGATCTGCTCCAGGACGAGTTCGAGCTTCTCGACCGCTACGTCCTGCAGCCACTCGGTGTCGGGTGCGCCCGCGTAATTGAGCGTCACCTTGGTGTCGACGTGCCCGTACTGGAGAGCGGCGGCGATGAGGCCGCGCGGGCGGCGGACGATGAAATGGGCCAGAGTACGGCGGAAGCGACTGGAGTTGAGGTTTCCCGAGGGGTCGTCGGGGATGGGCGCGCTGCCGTCTGCACGGCGAAAGGTCTGGTTCACCCAGGCTGCGAAGTCGGCGATGTCCCGGTTGATCGAGTGGCAGGTGCGGGCATGCGTCGTGGACGGTCGGAAGACGCCCGTGCGCAACTGCGCGGGGAAGAGATAGGGCTGGGCGTGCAGGGATTCCAGCAGGGCGGTGGCCTGATGGACAACCTCGACGACCACCCACGGGCGGGTGGGCTCCGCGAACTCCGGTGTGTCGGGAGCGCGGTCGTAGCCTTTGCCGCGGTGGCCGTGGATGACGAGCTGTCCGGTCGTCTCGTCCGCGCCGCGGCAGTCGCGGCGCAGCGACAGTACTTCTCCCGGGCGCATCCCGGAGAGGTAGCAGACGACGGTGAACAGGGCGCCGATCAGTCGGCGCCACAGCCCAGGCAGCTCAGCCACGGTGAGGGGCGAGTCACGCCAGGGGCTTCCCTGGATCCGCCCCGTGATGACACCCACCGTGCTGTGCGTGGCGACGGGCAGTCCTTGTCCGGCCAGCCAGCGCTTCTGGGCCGGACTGAACTGGCCCTTGTCGTCCATGCCGATGAGGCGGAGCACGTGGCCGTAGTTGATCCCAGGGCCGTCGGGACCAGATGTGCCCGGTAGGGGAGTGCCGGTACGTCGGCAGAAGTCCGCGTACTTCTGAAGGCGCGGCCCTGTGGTTCCTGTGTAGATCGCCTGGGATGGGTGCTCGCCTCGGCACAGTGCCGCGTATTCCTGCCAGGCGTCGCGGATGTCCGGACCGATCTGCTCGACCATGTGCAGCGACCACGCGAGTAGCGCCTCCATCGTGTCCTCGTGGATACGGGGGCGCTTGTTCTCGCCGCCTGCCGCACGGTGGCCGACGAGTTCGTTGGCGGCCTTCCCCGCCCAGGGAAAACCGGTGGCTAGGCGGCACGGAGCGGGAAGGACGTCGCGAAACAGCCAGAGGGTGCGTAGCGCGCTCACTGCGTTCGCCTTCAGCCGGGGTGGCGTGCTTGTCCCGATGACATGGCGCAGGTAGGTGTCAAGGTCATGGCCGGTGACGTCGGTGATCTGCCCACGGTCCTGGGCGTGCATCCAGTGGGCGAACAGCCGCAGGCCGCGGACCAGCATGGGCAGGGAGCCGATGCCGATGTACTCGGCGGGCCGCTGGCGTCCGCCGGGTTCCACGGGCTGGGGGTGGTCGAGCGCGGCCAGCAGGACGGTGCGGAACTGGCGGCGGAGCGCTCCGGGGAAGACGAGCAGGTTGAGGTGGCCGACATCCGTGTGGGCGTCCCGGTGGGCGGGGCGGACGTTCCAGACGTCGTCACCGAAGTGGGAGAGGAGGGAGGTGTCGGTGCCGAGCCGGACGGGACGGTTGCGCAGCACGGGGACGTCGTCGTCCGGCCAGGGAACGGGGGCGTCCTTCACCGGGACGTACAGGTGGGCGGGCTGGGTCATCGCAGGTCGGTCCGTCCGTCCAGAAGAGAGGTGACCAGGGCGTGGTGCTGATCTGTGACTGAGGCACGTGCGTGGCCGTGTTCCGCAGGGCTGTAGTGGCCGAGGATGTCGCGCAGCCGGGCCAGCGGTGTTGCGTAACGGGTCTCCCACACCTGCGGATCCAGATTGGGGCGAAGTGCTTCCAGCCGGTCGTGCAGCGCGACCTGTACCGGTAGGTGGTGCGGCAGGGCCCGTGCGTTCGGGCAGTTCAGGCAGGAGTGGAGGAACGAGGCCGGGCACGCCTCTCCGGCGGGAGCGTGCGGGCTGTCACGGTGGTCGCGGCAGGCGACGACCGCGGTGTCGCGTTCGGCGGCGAGCATGCCCCGCAGCGTCTCCGGGGCGAGGCCGGCTTCCGCGGCTGCCGTCGGCAGGTCCTCGGCGGCCAGGGCGAGCAGGCGGGACGGGAGCACGGTGACCTCAGCGGTCACGCGAGCTTTGGCCACCTCGGCCTGGAGGACTTCGGCGACAAGGGTCCGGCTCTGGTCCCGGACGGTCTGGCTACGGCGCAGGTAGTGATCGCGCAGGGTCCGTGCGGTGTGCGACACGGGACGGCGCTGGATTTCCAGAGCGGTCTGGCGAATGCGCCGCACGTCGATGGCAGGGGGCCGGCCCTCCTCCGCGCGGTTGACGGTGGGGAAGCCGCGGCTCCGTGCCCAGCGCTCCACACGGACTTCGTCGGACCACAGCGTGTCCGACTTCCCCGCAGTGGCGAACCGGCGATAGGCGAAGGCGCCGGGCAGGCCGCTGATCAGCCGAGCCGGAGCGGTCAGTTCCACCAGGAGTTCGTAGAGCCGCAGCGGGGAGTGGAACAGGGCCTCGTCCTGCGCGGGCCGTTCCAACACGGTCCGAAGGGACACCGGAAGGTTTTCGACGGCTGCCACCCGGTGCTCGCGGTCCGGGCCGCGTCGGGGCTTCCGCTGCTCTACCAGGACGACCGTCGTCTCACCGCCACCGCCACCGCCACCGCCACCGCCACCGCCACCGCCACCGCCACCGCCACCGCCACCGTCCGGCCGCTGGTGCAGAGCGGGCCATTTCCCGATCGTGCCGATGTTCTCCGCCGTCAGCGCGGACAGGAGCAGGGCGAATGCGGTGGCCTCCTGCTGCGACAACGTCAGCATGCGCATCACCGTGGCCACTCCACCGCACCGCTGCACGGCCGGGCTGCCGCCGCCGTCGCTCCGTCGGGGAAGATCACCGGTCCGCACGATCACGTTCAGGAGGTGCGCCAACTCGGCGGCAGGGTCTCCCTCGTCGACCTCGCCGGAACGAAAGCGTTCCAGTAAGCGAATCCCGGCCCGGACTCGGTCCCGGGACAGACGGACGTCCCGCCGTAGCGCCGTCGTGATCTGCTGCCACTCGCCCTCGGAGTACGCCGTGATCTGCTCGGACACCTGCTTGACGGGCAGTCGCGTCTCGAACAGCTCACGTCGCGCGGGCTCGGGAAGTTCCGTACAGCCGCGCAGCGCGATCCGCAGGCGGGCCACGCAGGTCCGACGGGTCTGCGGATCCTCGTACCGGGACGCGAAGGCGCGGATGTGCTCGGCCGTGATGTCCGACGGATGCCCCGGCGGCGGTTCGCACTCAGCGAGGGACCGAGCGAAGTCTCGTACGACCTGGTAGCCGGTGCGGAAGGATCTCGCTCGCTTGACCCCGCTGCGAGGACCCGCCCGTTCGGCCAGTCGTCGGACCAGCCAGTTCCGTACCGGCTCGGTGACCGGCAGGTCGGAGCAGTCGAACCGGACGGTCCGCCCGGTGCTCTCCTCGTGGAAGAGCACCACCGCACCTGCCACCCCGCCGGGCAGTCGCTCGGGCGGCGACCAACCGGAGGGCGGGAGCGCCGCCCGGCGCCCGCCCCTCACCGCGCTCCTCCGGCCGCGACGACAGGGCCCACGACCGACCCGCCGTGCCGTGCGAAGATCCTCACCAACGTGTCCACGCCCGACCGCTCGTCGTCGTCCAGGAGCGCCATCAGGTACGAGACCTGCAGGCCGGTGAAGGGCTCCAGGTAGTACTCGCGTGTGGTGTCGGGGTGCCGGTGCCCGAGCAGCACGGCCAGCTGCAGCCAGATGTCGCCGAGCTGGTCGCGGAAGTCCTCGATCTCGTCGGGGGAGAAGCCCTCCAAGCGGCGCTCCTCCAGGAGCGAGAGAATCGAGAACCACTTCAGGGCGAAGGAATGCCGGCACATGTGGGGTGTCACCCACAGGGGACATTCGCGCCGCACCTGCTCCTGCTGGTCCTCGCCCACCCGCCCGTCGGGATCGGTCTTACACAGCCACGCCTCGGCCACCCGCCGGTTCGCGGCGTCGAAGGTGTCCTCCCAGCTGTGCGGCTTCTTCGGCAGGCCGTTCACCGAAAGCCACACCCACAGTGGTTCCAGACCCTGTGGATTCCGCCGGAACAGCAGACGACGGTCGTCCGGCGACAACTCGTCCAGGGCCACGGTTTCCGAACCGTCCGCCGTAGTCACGCGCAGTTTCCGGGCACGGGAATCATGGCCGGTGACGATGCGTACGCCGTTGAGCCGGTCGTACCGCCCTTCCCGCTGCGCCCTGCTGATCACCTCGGCCCGGGAGCCCTCCAGCGGATCCAGGTAGCCGTCGACCGATCGCAGCACCTGCCGGGGAATCCAGTACGTTCGGCCCTCGCGCCCGCCCTTGACGCACTTCGCCGCGAGCCACGCCGTCCCCATCCGCTCGCCGCCCGATCCGGGGAGCTCGACATCGAGCACGCTCGCCCACTCGCGCAGCCGCAGCCCGGTCCCGTACAGGCCGTCGACGAAGGCGGTGTCCCGGTCCTCGTTGAACCCACCGGTCTGTCGCCCCGCGCGTCGCAGGCCGTCGAATCCGTATCCGCGCAAACCGATGTCGCGCCACTGCTCCAGGGCGTCCCGAAGCAGCCACTTCACCTGACGGCTCGTGGAACCGGCCGGGCGCAGCGGATCGCGGCGCCCTCGGCTGTACGCCTGCCGCGTGGAGGTCTCGTCGTCGGTGCGGACGGTCGCGACCGGGTTGGTGATGCCGAACCTGGAACTCGCCCAGCTGTAGAAGCTGTTGAGCCCGGCTCGGTCGGTGTCGAACGAGGTGGGTCGCACGCGTTCGGTGTTCCGCGTGTCCGTGATCCGCCAGTCCTTGAACGCCTCGACGTCCCGGACGGTGGCCCGGTCCCAGGTCGTGCCGACGGCATCGAGGAAGTCCAACCACACGACGAGTGCGTAGGCGTAACGTCTCCAGGTTCCGGGCTGGGACGCCGCCATCCGGCCCTCCCGGAAGAAGAGGTTGATCCGGAAGTCGGGGCGGCCCGACGGCGGCAGGATGACGGGGGTGCCGTGACGGGCTCCGTTACGGACAGCTCGCTCGTGCAGGTCTCCGAGAGCGGGGAGCCCCAGGACCTCGGTATCGGGAGGCCGGGAGTTGAAGTCGTAGAAGTCAACGGTCCAGCTTTCGAGGATGTTCACGTGCGCAGCTCCGAGAGTAATGCGTAATGAACCGACAGATGAGAACAGCCTAGAGAACCGGCGGAAAGCTCGAGCCGGGGGAGAGCGCCGGGCAGGCGCTGGTACGTGAACTGCGCGAGGAACTGGGCGTCGAGACGGAGCCGCTGGAGCGTATCCCCGGCGAATGGCCGCTCGGCCGCGGCCTCGTGCTGCATGTGTGGACCGCGCGGCTGATCTCCGGTGAGGTGCGTCCGCTGGAGGACCACGACGCGCTGCGCTGGCTCGGCCCGGACGAGATCGACACCGTCGACTGGCTGGACCAGGACCGCCCCGCGGTGGCCGAGGCGGCGCGCCGTCTGAGGGCCGGGCTCCAGGGGTGACCTCATGGTTGACTCCCCGGCTGACCTCACGGGCGACGCGGGCCGGAGCCCGCGCACTGCGCTTACGCACCCCGGGCTGGTAGGCCCGCGCTGATCCGCCCGCGCTGACGCGCAGACGCTGGTCCGCCCGCGCTGACGCCCAGACGCTGGTCCGCCCGCTCTGATGTGCGCCGTTCGTGGCCCTGTACGGCATATGGCACGGCGTAGCCGATATCCATCGGTGATACAGGGTATGTGCTGGTTAGCACCTGTTTGTCAGAGCGTATGTCCGTGGTCGGCCTGGGGAAGTGATCGCTTGATCGACACCGAAGGCGGATGCGCCGAGTGGACCTTCCCCGCCGAGCCCGATGCCGTACGCGTCGCGCGCCGGGCGGTCCGGGACACTCTGCGCACCTGGGAACTCGACGGCCCGTTCGGTGATGTCGCCACGCTGCTCGTGAGTGAGCTGGTGACCAACTCCATGCGGCACGCCTCCGGCCCCATCGGGGTCAGGGTCGCGCGACTGGATCAAGCCACGCTCCGGGTGGAGGTTTCCGATCCGCTTCCGGATGCGCCCCGCGAGAGGACGGCGGGACCGGACGACGAGAGCGGCCGGGGGCTGCAGCTCGTGGCCTGTTCGGCGCAGCGTTGGGGGACTGCGCGCGGCAGATCGGGCAAGACGGTGTGGTTCGAGCTGGCTCAGCCTGGTTAGGAGAAGGGTGGGATTCGATCGCGGCCGGAGTGTCCGAAAGTGACTGAGACCGTGCTGTGATCGTGAACGCCGTGCCGCTGGGGACCGTAGTGCTGAATACTGCGGGTGCCACCTTGGTCGGTTCGGTGCGTGGTGAGCTGGAGGGGACGGTCGCGTGAGCGATATATCCGGTGCGACGGGCGATGTCGTATGGCAGAGCAGTCCGCCCGGTTCGATCTATGACTACATCAGGGTTGCGTCGTTCTCGATCGGGGCCGACGGGCTGGTGGAACAGTGGAGCAAGCGGGCCGAAGAGCTGTTCGGGGTAGACGCGCGTGACGCCGTGGGCGTGGACCCGGTCGAGGTCTTCCTGCCCGTGGAGGTACGCGGCAGAGGGCACGGCAGGGTCCGCGAAATCCTCGACGGCAAGGAGTGGACCGGTCTGGTCCCCTTCCGGATGCCGGACCGCCCGGAGACGCAGGGGCTCGCCGAGCTCTATGTGATGCCCACGGAGTCGGCCGACGGCGGAAGGGCCGCTGTCTGCATCATCGTTGATGTCAGGGTGCTGCGGCGGATCGAAACCGACCTCGCGTCCTCGCAGGCCATATTCGGCCAATCTCCCTTCGGCTTCCTGCTGTTCGGTACGGACCTCACGGTGCGCCGGGTCAACAAGCGGTTCGCGGAGCTTTTCGGTGACGAGGTGGCGGAGCACCGCGGCCGTACGGTCCACGACTATCTAGCCCGCGCCGAGGCCGACCGGATGACCGCGGCGCTGAAGCGGGTCCTGGAGTCCGGGCGCCCCGTCACCGACCTCCAGCTGATCGGCTCGGCGCCCGGCAGCACCGAGCGCAGGCACTGGTCGGTCAACCTCTACCGCGTGCACAGCGGGGCCGGTGTCCCCATCGGCGTCGCCGGCCTCGGCACCGATGTCACGCGCCGTCATGTCGCGGCCCGCGAGGCCGCCAACGCCCGGCGCAATCTCGCCCTGCTCAACGAGGCGGGCTCCAGGATAGGGAATTCGCTCGATCTGGAGACCACCGCCAGAGAACTCCTCGACGTGTCCGTCCCCGGCTTCTGCGACCTGGCGTCGGTCGACCTGTACCAGGGCCTGCTGGCCGGTGACGAGTCCCCGAAGGGCAGTGCCGACGGCAGCGCCGAACTGCGCCGCGTCGCCTATGCCAGCGCGGTGTCCGACGTCCTGCTGAAGGAATCGGACGACGGGCCGGCGCTCGGCGCCGTCCACCACTACGCCTTCCACTCGCCGTGTGCGAGCGCCCTGCGCACCGGAAAGGTGCGCTCCGTACCGGGCTCCCCGGGCAGCCACGTACAGTCCACCCTCGCCGTGCCGATGGTCGCGCACGACACGGTGGTCGGTCTGGTGCAGTTCTCCCGTACGAAGGGGAGCGAGCCGTTCGGGGAGCGGGACCGTTCGCTGGCCGTGGAGCTGGCCGCGCGCGCCGCGGTCTGCATGGACAACGCCCGGCTGTACCGGCGCGAACACGAACGGGCTTTGATACTGCAGCGTTCCCTGCTGCCGCCCGGCGATCCAGAGGCGGCCGGGCTCGACATCGCCTGCCGCTATCTGCCCGGCAACACGGCGAGCGAGGTCGGCGGCGACTGGTTCGACGTCATCGAGCTGCCCGGACACCGCACCGCGCTGGTCGTCGGCGACGTCATGGGCCACGGGCTGCGGGCCGCCGTAGCGATGGGTGAACTCCGCACCGCCGTACGGACGCTGGCCCTGCTCGACCTGGAGCCCGCCGAAGTACTCGAAGCGCTGGACGAGATCGCCCGCGGCCTCGGCACCCCCAGCGGCACCCAGCAGGCCTCGCGCGCCGCGCACAAGACACGTGAGGCCGACCTCTCCGAGGTCTATCTCGCGACCGCCGTCTACGCGGTGTACGACCCGGTCACCCGGCGCTGCACCTTCGCCAACGCCGGTCATCTGCCCCCCGTCCTGGTCGAACCGGGTGAACAGGCCCTGCTGCTCGACGTACCGCCCGGTATGCCGCTGGGCGTCGGCGGCGAACCGTTCGAGGAAGTCGAGGTCGAGATCCCCGAGGGCGCACTCCTCGCGCTCTACACCGACGGCCTGGTCGAGTCCCGTGAACATCCGCTGGACGAGGGGCTGAGCGCCTTCCGCGACGCCCTCACCCACTCGGAGCGCCCGCTTGAGGACGTCTGCGACCATGTGCTCAACACGCTGGACACCCAGCACGGCGAGGACGACATCGCGCTGCTGATGGCCCGTATCCAGGGCCTGCCGTCCGACGCGGTCGGCGACTGGCAACTGCCCCGCGAGCCCCGCTCGGTGGGCCGGGCCCGCGAGCTGGCCCGGGGGCAGCTGATTGCCTGGGGCCTGGAGGACCTGGTCGACACGACCGAACTCCTGGTCAGCGAACTGGTCACCAACGCCCTGCGGTACGGCGAAGGCGAGATCAGGCTCCGGCTGCTGCTCGACCGCACACTGGTCTGCGAGGTCTGGGACGCGGGCCTGGTCCAGCCACGCCGACGCCGCGCCCGTGATACGGACGAGGGCGGCCGGGGGCTCCAGCTGGTCGGACTGCTCAGCGCGGCCTGGGGCTCACGGCGGACCCCGCGCGGGAAGACGGTCTGGTTCGAACTGGCCCTGCCGGACGGCATGGCAGCGCCGGAGCTGAGCGTGGAGCAGCTGCTGAGCATGTACTGAGGGGAGGCCGGCCCGGCGGCTCGCCCCTCGGGCGGGCAGGGCGGCCCTGCCGCCGCTACTCGGACGCCCCCGGACCTTCAGGCCCCGGGGCGTCCGGAGCCCGCTCGCGCAGGAGCTGGAGGAAGGCCCGCGCCGCCGGTGAGGCCCCGGCGGCGAGCCACACCGCCTGGACCGCCCTGGGCGGCACATCGGTCAGCGCCACCGTGCTCACCGCGGGCATCCGGGCGGCCGTCGGCGCGGAGACCAGTCCGATGCCGAGGCCGCGCGCCACCAGCTGTTCCAGCAGCGCCATGGTGTCGGCCTCGAAGGCGACCGTGCGGGGGACACCGGCCGCGGCGAAAGCGGCGTCGTTGTGGCGGCGGATGCCGGAACCGGGCGGCATGTCGACCATGGGCTCCTCCGCCAGGCGGGCCGGAGCGACCCGGGGCGCCCCGGCCAGCCGATGCCCGTGCGGGACGATGGCGACCAGATCCTCGTGCGCCAGGACCCGCACCGCGAGCCCGGTCGTTCTCTCCGGCCTGCTGTCCACGAAGGCGATGTCGCAGGCGTGCTCGCGCACCTCGCTCAGCAGGTCCCTGACCATGCGGGCGCGGAGTGTGACGCGTACCGCCGGATACCGGTCCCGGTAGGCAGCGAGCAGGTCGGGCAGATCGACGGCGGCCAGCGGGGTGATGGTGCCGATGCTCAGCCGGCCGCGCACCTCGCTGCCGCACGCGATCACTTCGCTGCGGGCCCGCTCGACGGCCGCCAGCGCTTCCCTGGCAGGCCCGAGGAACACCTCGCCGGCCGGAGTGATCTGCACCCGGCGGCTGGTGCGTTCGAAGAGCCGGGCGCCCAACTCGTCCTCAAGCCGGGCGATCTGATGGCTGAGCGCGGACTGGACCACGAAGCAACGGTGTGCCGCGCGGGTGAAACTGCCGGTCTCGGCAACAGCGACGGCGTAGGCGAGCTGGCGGAGTTCCATGGATTCATCGTGATACGAGATCGCTGTGATGGCAACCATCTGTTGGACTCATTCTCGCTGCTCAGCCAGCATGAACAGGAGCCGGAACCGCCCCGCTCCGCAGGTGCTCCGAGAGAGCCCGCGTACGAGCACTCCCGGAAGGAAACGGACGTGGCCTCCTCCTCAGCCTCCTCTCCGACCCCCCAGCCGCTGCCGCCGTCAGAGACTCCGGACCTCCGTCCGGGCACGGACACCGCCGACGGCGCGGGACGCGGCACGCTCCTGCTGATGTCCGTGGCCGTGGGGCTGTGCGTGGCGAGCAACTACTACGCCCAGCCGCTGCTGGACACCATCGCCCGCGATCTGCACCTGTCGTCCACCGGCGCCTCGCTCGTGGTGACGGTCTCCCAGATCGGCTACGCCCTGGGTCTTGTCCTGCTGCTCCCGCTCGGTGACCTGCTGGAACGCCGCCGACTGGTGTGCGGCCTGACCCTGGCGACGGCGTGCTCCCTGGTGCTGACCGCGATCGCGCCGAACGCCGTACTGCTGCTGGCCGGCACCGCACTCACCGGGCTCCTGTCGGTGACGGCGCAGGTCCTGGTGCCGTTCGCCGCCGACCTGGCCGCCCCGGAGCAGCGCGGCCGCGCGGTGGGAACGGTGATGAGCGGCCTGGTCCTGGGCATGCTGCTCGCCCGCACCGCGTCCGGCGCGCTGGCCGAGGTCGGCGGCTGGCGCACGGTGTACTGGGCCGCCGCCCTGGCGATGCTCGTCCTGACCGCGGCACTCCACCGGGCGCTCCCGCAGTACCGGGGATCGGCCGGCCTCGACTACCCGCAGCTGCTGCGCTCCACCGCCCGGCTGCTGGCGGACGAACCGGTGCTGCGGACACGGGCGTTGATCGGCCTGCTGGCCTTCGCCTGCTTCAGCGCGCTGTGGACGTCCCTCGCCTTTCTGCTGTCCGGCCCCGGTTACGGCTGGTCGGACGCCGAGATCGGGCTGCTCGGCCTGGCCGGCGCGGCAGGTGCGATCGCAGCCCAGCTGGCCGGCCGGCTGGCCGACCGCGGACGTACCACCCTGACCACGGTGACGAGCGCGCTGCTGCTGCTCGGCTCCTGGGGGCTGCTGGCCCTGGGAGCGCACAGCCTGGCCGCGCTGATCGCCGGGATCGTGCTGCTCGACCTGGCACACCAGGGCGTACACATCACCAACCAGTCGCTGATCTACGCCCTGCGGCCGGATTCCCGTGGCCGCATCACCTCCGCGTACATGACGTGCTACTTCGTCGGCGGCGCGCTCGGCTCGGCCCTGGTCGGCGCGGCTCACTCGCACGCGGGATGGAACGGGGTGTGCGTACTGGGCGCGGTGATGGCCTCGCTGCTGTGCGTGGTGTGGGCGTGGAGTACGGCCACGGTGCAGGCTTGGTGGCGGGGTCAGCCCCGGCTGAGGGCGGTGTGGGCGGTCGCCGGGGGCGCGTGCATAGCGGTGGGTGTGCTGCTGCTCATCGCCTTCGCTGTGCGGTTCCGCTGACGGGCTCATCTGCCATGAATTACGGTGCGTAGTGGGGGCGTTACGGAAAGAACCGTCCGAGTGGGACGGGCGCCCCGGAAGGAGCGCCATGCCGCAGCGACGCCTTGTCACCAGCCGCAGCCAGGAGCCGCGCCAGCGGTTCGCGGAGGAGTTACGGAAACTGCGCGCCGAGCGGGGCGTCAATCTGCGGCAGCTCGGCGAGCGGCTGGGCTGGGACCACTCGCTCTTCGGGAAGATGGAGAAGGGGGAGACGCTGGGCGGGCCTGAGGTGGTCCAGGCGTTGGACCATTACTTCGGTACGCAAGGGTTGTTGCTCGTTCTGTGGGAGCTGGCCACGGGGGACCGTACGCAGTTCCGGGAGCGGTACCGGAGGTATATGACCCTGGAGGCTGATGCGGTCAGCCTCTGGCACTTCGCGGTGAGCGTGCTGCCCGGTCTGCTTCAGACTCCCGGGTATGCGCGGGCGATTCTGGCAGCGGGCGGGATTCAGGAGCCTGAGCTGAAGCAGCAGGTGGAAGCGCGGATGGGGCGGCGGGAACTGCTGGAAGGGCCGGGTGCGCCTCCGTTTCGCGTCATCGTGTCCGAGGTGGTGCTGCGGACCGCCCCGAGCGATGTGAACGCATGGAGAGAGCAGTTGGAGTACTTGGTCGAGGTGATGGAGCGCCCGAACATCACGCTTCATGTGCTGCCTTTCAGTGCAGGTATGCATGGCTTGGACAGCACCGCCGTGAAGTTCCTGCGACTGCCGGACTCGCGAACCGTGGCCTATGTCGAAAACGCCTATCGGGGCGAACTCATCGAAGAATGCGGACCGGTTGAGCACCTGCAACGTGCGTACGATGCAATGCGCGACCTGACGCTGTCCCCGGCCGAGTCGCGGAAGTTCGTCCTGCGCATGTTGGAGGAAGTGCCGTGCGATCCCTCGATCTGAGCATCACCAAGTGGCGTAAGAGCAGTTACAGCAACTCGACCGGAGGCGATTGCATCGAGGTGGGCGACGGCTGCGCCACCGTCGTGCCGGTCCGGGACAGCAAGAACCCGGACGGACAGGTGCTCGCGTTCGCCGTGGGCGGCTGGGCTTCATTCGTCTCCGCTGTGAAGAGCGGCGAGATACGCGCCTGATCACCTGTCGCCACCCATCCGGCCTCGGGTCCCGGCGCCGCCGAAGCGGACCGGGGCGCCGCCCGCCCCGAGCGGCCCGCCGATGACGATGCCGCCGAGCAGCGCGCCGCCCGGGTCCCCGCCGGGCCGGGTCCCGTAGGTCCGTACGTCCTGCTCGGCCAGGTACTGGGCCTGTCCGGCCAGGGAGTCGGCCTGCTGGGCGCCGACCAGGGCGCGCTGGACCTCGGTGGCGGCGAGCGTGCCGGACTCCTCCAGGTGGCGCTGGGCCTCCGCCAGCCGGGTGCGGGCCTGGCTGCCGATCGCGCCGCGGTGGGTCGTGAGGTAGTCGGCCGCCGCACCGGTCCTGGAGCGCGCCGTCAGCGTGGCCGCTTCGAGGAGTCCGACGGTCCGGCGGGGGCCGATCGCCTTGTCCAGTGACGCGTGGGCCTCCCCGACCCGGCGCAGCGCGTCGACCGGGTCGTACGGGCCCGCCGACTGCTCCTGCCGTACCCCCGCCGTGACCGTCTCCGCGCGCTCGATCCGGCTGTGCAGATCGGCGCCGGCGGCCCCTGCGGCGGTGGCGCCGGGCAGGGCGCGGGCCTCCGTCAGGTCCGCCTCCGTCTCGGTGAGCGCGCCGGCCAGCCGGACCTCCGCCTCGGCCACCTCCCCGGCCAGCCGGTCGACCGCGTCGATGAGGGTGGCCGCCTGGCCCACCGCGCTCTCCGCGGCCCGTACGTACAGCGCGGCCTCCGCGTACTCCCCGGTGTCCACCGCCTGCCGGGCCCGGTTGAGGCCGTTGGTCGCGAACAGCAGCCGGTCCTTGGCCTGTTCGACGTTCCCGGCGACCGGCGCGGACGCCGGTTCGGCGTACTGCTCGCGCAGCGCGGTCAGGGTGGACCCGGCTGCTCCGGTGCGGGCGGCGGCCGTCCGGAAGGCCGTCTCCGCCGCTGCCAGTGCCTGCGGGGCATCCTGTTCCAGGGCGCGCAGCCGGTCGAAGTCCGCCGCCTCCTCGTCGAGGCGCCGGCCGGCCTCCGTGCACCGCGCGACGAGTTCCTCCAGCATCTGCCGCCGGGCCGCTTCGTCCTCGGGGCACGAGTCGTCGAGCTGCTGGCGCAGCCGGAACGCCCTGGCCAGCTCGGTCCTGGCATACGTCAGCGCCGCCGTGTACGGCTCCGCCGCCCCGTCCCCGAACCGGGCGATGGCCAAGCCGAGTTCCTCCGTACTCGTCCGGACCGCGTCGTCCGTCCCGGCCAGCAGTTTCCCGGCCTCCGTGTCCAGCTGCGCCAGCGCGATCCCCCCGGTACCGCTCCAGCCCTGCTGCTGTGCGCTGCCCGCGGGGGTGGTCCTGGTCTCGGCGCGCCGCCTTCTGCGGGTGTACGCGTAGATCGCCAGGCCGCCGACCACGACCACCAGCGCGAGCGGCACCAGCAGGGCGCCGTTGCCCATGCCCACGGTGCTGTGGCCGCCCGGATCGGAGGCACCCGGAGTGATGGCGGGGGTGGGCACGGGCTGCCCGGCGACGATGGCGCTGTATCCGTTCGCGGCCCCGATCGCGGTGCCCGCCCAGTCGTGCTGGGCGAGCGGCGGATCGATGGCCTTACGGGCGACGGCCTCCAGCTGGGCGTTGGTGAACTTGGTGGTGCCGCTCTGCCCGGTGTACGCGTACTGGCGCGCCTGCGTGCCGATCGCCAGCAGGATGTCGTCCTGGCCGAGGCCGTTGCGGCTTGCAGTGGCCCGTGCCCGGTCCTGCGCGGTCCGCCCGGAGAAGTCCTTGACGTAGACGACGAAGAGCTGGATGTGCCGCTTCTCGTACAGCGCGTCGATGGCGCGTGCCACCGCGCCCCTGCGGTCGCCGAGCGCGTTGACCTGGTCGGTGATCTGCCCCTTCGCCGAGAGGACGGGCGGGTCGGCCGCATGCGCTGCCGGTGACGGGGCCACCAGCAGGAACACCACGGTGAGCACCGCGGCCAGCGTGGCGATGACGGCAGTGTGTGGCCGTGCGGATGGCTCGTGCGGCGTCACATTGGGGAGCGTATGGCCGTCCTGGGCGCCCCGCGACCGCAGCTACTCTGCGGGGCATACCGTACGAGCTTGTGGGGGGCATGGGTGCAGGTACGACACATCGGCGGCCGGAACTGGGCCGTCCGGAGTTGGGCCGTCCGGAGTTGGGCCCCCCGGAGCGGACGAACGCCGCGGGGGCCGCGCCGCACCTGGCTCACCTGGCTCAAGCGGACCGCACTCGGGGTCGCCGTACTCCTCCTCATCCCCGCGCTCACCGCGGGCATCGCCCTGCGCGCGAACTACGCGGGCGACTACCGCGACGGCACCCGCACCCGCGGCCGGGACGCCATCTGGCTGGGCCACGCCTGGGTCGACGGCCGGAAGAAGGACGCCGACGTGGCCGCGCTCGCGGCCCGGCTGCGGGGGACAGGCCTGCGGGACCTCTACGTGCACGCCGGGCCCCTGGAGCACGACGGCACCCTGCCGCCCGCCCGCTACGCCGGGGCCAAGTGGCTCATCGGCGCCGTACACCGCGAGCTCCCCGGCGTACGGGTCCAGGCCTGGCTCGGCGACCAGCTGGCCACCGAGAGCCCGGAAGGACTCGACCTCACCCGGGCCGCGTCCCGCAGCGCGATCGTGGATTCCGCGCGCGGGGTCATCGACGCGGGGTTCGAGGGGACGCACTTCGACCTGGAGCCGCTGCACTCGGGCGACCGTGACTATCTGGCGCTCCTCGACCGGCTGCGCGCTCTCACCAGGGCCCGGGGTGTCCTGCTCTCGGTGGCCTCCCACCAGATAGACCCGCTGCCCGCCCTGCACACCGTCGCGGGCGCGCTCACCGGGCATCCCAAGTACTGGTCGCAGAAGTTCTTCGGCGAGGTGGCCCGCCGGGTGGACCAGATCGCCGTCATGTCGTACGACACCGCGCTGCCGCTCCAGAGCCTGTACGGCGGCTATGTCGCCGAGCAGACCACGCTGGCTCTCGAAGTCACCCCGGAAGCAACCGACTTGCTGATGGGGCTGCCCTTCTACCACGAGACCAAGCCCGGTCATCTGGCGTCCGCGGAGACGGTCGCGGCAGCGGTGCGCGGGGTGCGGCTCGCGCTCGGCAGGCAGGACCGCGACCGGGAGCACTTCGGAGTCGCGCTGTACGTGGACTTCGCAGCGACGGAGGCCGACTGGACGGCGTACCGGAAGGGCTGGAACTGAGGGTGCCGGAGCGGGGCCGGGCGGGGACGCCGGCCCCGGTTCGGCCCGGCTCACTCGCGGCGGCGGCCGATCTTGTTCCCCAGCCAGACCAGCGGGTCGTACTTCCGGTCGACGGCCCGCTCCTTGAGCGGGATCAGCGCGTTGTCGGTGATCTTGATGCCCTCCGGGCAGACATCCGTGCAGCACTTGGTGATGTTGCAGTAACCCAGGCCGTGCTCCTCCTGCGCGGTCCGCTTCCGGTCGAGCCCCGCTTCGGCCGCGGCGTCCAGCGGGTGCATGTCCAGCTCGGCCACCCGCATCAGGAACCGCGGACCGGCGAAGGCCGCCTTGTTCTCCTCGTGGTCGCGCACCACATGGCAGGTGTCCTGGCAGAGGAAGCACTCGATGCACTTGCGGAACTCCTGCGAGCGCTCCACATCCACCTGCTGCATCCGGTACTCGCCCGGCTTCACCCCCTCCGGCGGAACGAACGCCGGCACCTCCCGGGCCTTCGCGTAGTTGAAGGACACATCCGTCACCAGGTCCCGGACGACCGGGAAGGCCCGCAACGGGGTCACCGTGATGGTGTCCGTCCGTGCGAAGACCGACATCCGCGTCATACACATGAGCCGCGGCCGCCCGTTGACCTCCGCGCTGCACGAACCGCACTTGCCGGCCTTGCAGTTCCAGCGCACCGCCAGATCGGAGGCCTGGGTCGCCTGGATGCGGTGGATGATGTCGAGGACCACCTCGCCGTCGTTCACCTCGACGGTGAAGTCCCGCAGCTCCCCGCCGTCCGGGTCCCCGCGCCAGACCCTGAAGCGTGCTTCGTACGAACTCACTCGTACAACTCCTCTTCGGCGAGGTACTTGACCAGCTCGTCCCGCTCGAAGAGGGCGAGCAGGTCCTGACGGATCGGCACGGTCTGCTTGCGGACCAGCACGATCTGGCCCGTGTCCGGCTCGGCCGGGACCGGATCGGCCCCCGCCGGGCCGGCCAGCCGGCAGAGCAGATTGATCCCGCGCCAGCCGCGCTCCATGTCGGGACAGTCCTCGCGGGTGTGCCCGCCGCGGCTCTCGGTCCGCTCCAGCGCGGCGCGCGCGATGCACTCGCTGACCAGCAGCATGTTCCGCAGGTCCAGCGCGAGGTGCCAGCCCGGGTTGAACTGCCGGTGCCCCTCGACCCCGGCCCGGCGGGCCCGTACCCGCAGCGCCGCCAGCTTCTCCAGGGCCTGCTCCATCTCTGCCTCGCGGCGGATGATGCCGACCAGATCGTTCATCGTCTGCTGGAGTTCCTGGTGGAGGGTGTACGGATTCTCCGCCGCCGCTGGGCCGGGCCCGTTCCCGGTGTCCGGGCTTTCGGCGCTGAAGGGCCGCAGCGCCTCGGCGGCCGCCGCGTCGATCCGGTCCTCGTCGATCTGCGGCCGTACGGTGAGCGACGCCGAGTGGCGTGCCGCGTGCAGCCCGGCGCGGCGGCCGAAGACCAGCAGGTCGGAGAGGGAGTTCCCGCCGAGCCTGTTGGAGCCGTGCATCCCGCCCGCGACCTCGCCCGCCGCGTAGAGCCCCGGCACACCGAGCGCGGCCGCGGTCTCCGAGTCGACCGCTATACCGCCCATCACGTAGTGGCAGGTCGGACCGACCTCCATCGCCTCCGCGGTGATGTCGACATCGGCCAGCTCCCTGAACTGGTGGTACATCGAAGGCAGTCGGCGTTTGATGACCTCGGCGGACATCCGCGTCGACACATCGAGGTAGACGCCGCCGTGCGGTGAGCCGCGGCCCGCCTTGACCTCGGAGTTGATGGCGCGGGCCACCTCGTCGCGCGGCAGCAGCTCGGGCGGGCGGCGGTTGCCGTCCGGGTCCTCGTACCAGCGGTCGCCCTCCTCCTCGGACTCCGCGTACTTCTCCTTGAAGACATCGGGGATGTAGTCGAACATGAACCGCTTGCCCTCGCTGTTGCGGAGCACCCCGCCGTCGCCGCGCACCGACTCGGTGACGAGCAGCCCCTTCACCGAAGGCGGCCAGATCATCCCGGTCGGGTGGAACTGCACGAACTCCATGTTCAGCAGCGGTGCGCCCGCGAGCAGCGCCAGCGCGTGGCCGTCGCCGGTGTACTCCCAGGAGTTCGATGTGACCTTGAACGACTTGCCGATGCCACCGGTGGCGAGGACCACGCTGGGCGCTTCCAGGACGAAGAACCGGCCCGACTCGCGCTGGTAGCAGAAGGTGCCCGCGACCCGCTCGCCCGTGGCGGAGGCGCCGTCGGGCGCGGTCGTGGAGGCGGCCGTCGTGGGAGAGGTGTCATCCGGCGCCGAGGTGAGGATCCGGGTGACCGTGCACTCCTGGAAGACCTTCAACCGCGCCTCGGGGTCGCCGAATTCGCGCTCGTCCTCCTGCTGGAGCGAGACGATCCTCTGCTGGAGGGTGCGGATGAGCTCCAGGCCGGTACGGTCGCCGACATGGGCGAGGCGCGGGTACTCGTGGCCGCCGAAGTTGCGCTGGGAGATCTTTCCCTCGGGTGTGCGGTCGAAGAGCGCGCCCCAGGTCTCCAGCTCCCAGACCCGGTCCGGGGCCTCCTGGGCGTGCAGCTCGGCCATCCGCCACTGGTTGAGGAACTTCCCGCCGCGCAGGGTGTCGCGGAAGTGCACCTGCCAGTTGTCGCCCGAGTTCACATTGCCCATGGAGGCCGCGATCCCACCCTCGGCCATGACCGTATGGGCCTTGCCGAAGAGCGACTTGCAGATCACGGCCGTCCTGGCGCCCTGTTCGCGGGCGGCGATGGCGGCGCGCAGCCCGGCGCCGCCCGCGCCCACGACCACGACGTCCCACTGCTGCCGGTCGAGCTGAGTCGTCATCCAAAAAACCTCATCTAGAAGAACCTCGGATCGTCGAAGACACCGGAAGCGACCAGATAGACGTAGAAGTCGGCGACCGCGATGCTGACCAGCGAAGCCCAGGCGAGCTGCATATGACGGGCGTTCAGCGTGCTGACCCAGCCCCAGAGCCGGTAGCGCACCGGATGCCGGGAGAAGTGCTTCAGCCGGCCGCCCACGATGTGCCGGCAGGAGTGGCAGGAGGCGGTGTACGCCCAGATCAGCGCGGCGTTGACCAGGAAGACCACGGAGCCGAGGCCCATATGGCCCCAGTGGTACCGCTCGTCGCGGAAGGTCAGCACCGTGTCGTACGTCAGGATCCCGGCGATGACCACGGCCGCGTAGAAGAAGTACCGGTGGATGTTCTGCATGATCAGCGGGAAGCGGGTCTCGCCGCTGTACTTCTTGTGCGGTTCGGCGACCGCGCAGGCCGGCGGGGAGGCCCAGAAGCCCCGGTAGTAGGCCTTGCGGTAGTAGTAGCAGGTCAGCCGGAAACCCAGTGGGAAGATCAGGATCAGGATGGCGGGGGAGATCCCCCACCAGCTGCCGAAGAGGTCCCAGTCAGGTCCGTGCCGCATGGGCACGCACTTCTGCGCCAGGCAGGGGGAGTAGAAGGGTGAGACGTAGGGCGCCGTGTAGTAGTCGGCGTTCGCGAAGGCCCGCCAGGTCGAGTAGACGACGAAGGCGAGCAGTCCCGCGGCGGTGGCCGCGGGCGAGAGCCACCAGCGGTCGGTCCGCAGATGGCGGGCGGCGATGGCGGCGCGCGATGCGTCGTGCACGCCCGTGCCGGGACTGGGCCGGGGTTCCGTACCTGTTGCCAACGGGGACTCCACTTCGTCGGCCGATCTGGGGTCAGGGGGCGTGCCGGTCGCGAGCGCCGATCCCCTCGTCGTCCACGTAGTCGCCGGCCGCGGAGGACGCGGCGGACGACCAGAGGGCAGCGTCGTACGGGGCGTCGGAGATGGTGACCAGATCGGGGCCGGCCGCAGGGTACGCGGCCGGTACGGCTGCACGCAGCAGGGCGAGGCTCTCGCGCAGATGGCCGGCGTCCGTACGGACCCGGCGGACCTCCAGGCCGCTGCCGAGCCGCTCCTCCAGCAGGCCGAGCGAGCGAACCAGCTCATCGAGAGAGCGCTGAGCAGCGGTCAAATCATCGTGCAGGGGCATGACTTGCCTCACTTCCGCCGGTGCGGACGGCAAACGATCGCGCGTCGGAGAGTGTCGCGCGTCACATCCCGCTTGTGAAGGGATACGGACGGATCCGCCGGAGTCGCGGGTGCGCCCGGCGGCGCGCGGCGCGTGCGAGCGCCCCCATTGACCCGCCCGCGCGGTGCGTGCGAGCGCCCGCATTGCTCCGCACGGGTGGGGTTCGCGCGGCGCCCCGCCGTGTCTCCCACGGACGGCGCCGGGCCTCCCCTTCAGTGAAGGGGTCATAGGTGTGATCAACATGAAATGCCACCAAACCCGAAGATTCGCGCTCATTCCCAGCAGGACTGAGCGGGGTCGGCCCCGGAGGTATCAGCCATGTCCCACGTCGGCGTCCCACACGGGAGAGCGAAGCGTCGCAGCGTCGCGCTCCTCGCTACCGGTGTACTCGCGCTGCCCGTGCTGGCCGGGTGCGGTTCGAGTGATGAGCACAGCGGCGACGCGAAGGCGGTGGCGCCGGACATCGCGACGGCGTCGCGGGCCCGGGTCGCCGACGGCGGCACCGTGCGCTGGGCGGTCGACGCGATGCCCGCCACGCTGAACACCTTCCAGGCCGACGCCGACGCGACCACCTCACGGATCGCGGGCGCGACGCTGCCCTCGCTGTTCACGCTCGACCGCTCGGGGCGGCCGAAGCTCAACGGCGACTACCTGGAGTCGGCCGACGTCATCAAGAAGGAGCCGAAGCAGGTGGTCCGCTACCGGATCAACCAGAAGGCGGTCTGGAGCAACGGCCGGGAGATCGGGGCGCCCGACTTCGTGGCCCAGTGGCGGGCGCTCAGCGGCAGGGACTCGGGGTTCTGGACCGCGCGCAACGCCGGGTACGACCGGATCGAGAAGATCGAGAAGGGCAAGAACGACCTGGAGGTCCAGGTCACCTTCAACAAGCCGTATGCGGACTGGCGTTCGCTCTTCACGCCGCTGTATCCGAAGGAGGTCATGAGCACCCCGGACACCTTCAACGACGGGGCGCGCAAGGCGCTCGCGGCGACGGCGGGGCCGTTCGGCATCAAGAGCGTCGACGGGGATGCCAAGCAGATCAAGCTCGTCCGCAACCCGCACTGGTGGGGACAGGAGGCCAAGCTCGACTCGCTCGTCCTGACCGCCGTACCGGCCGGGGAGCGCACCGCGGCCCTCACGGCGGGCTCCGTTGACCTGGCGGACGTCGACGGACAGGCCGCAGGGCGGATCACCCTCGCGGGCAAGGACGGGAGCAACGGGCAGCCGCTGACCCACGGCCCCGGCAGCGATGTGCAGCCCGCCGACGCCCTGCTGAACTGGGCGGCGGCGCACGGCGCGGACGGCCCGGAGGTCCAGGAGGCCGCGAGCCGGGCCGCCGAGCAGACCCGCAAGGACCGCCAGGAGTACGCGCGGCAGCAGGCGGCCCTGCACGGCTATGTGGTCCGCAAGTCCCTGGAGCCGGCCTTCACCCAGCTGGCCATGAACGGCAGCTCAGGACCGCTCCAGGACGAGCGGGTGCGCCGGGCGGTCGCCAGGGCGCTGGACCGCAAGGAGATCGCGTCCGACGTACTGAAGCCGCTCGGGCTGCCCGCCCTGCCGCCCGGCAGCCATCTGGCGCTGGCGGGCCAGGAGGACTACGCGGACAACAGCGGGGCCGTCGGCGGCCATGACCCCCGGCAGGCCCAGGCGCTGCTGGCCGACGCGGGCTGGACGGCCAAGGGCGCGCGCGAGACCGACCAGGGCACCAAGGCGGGCAGCAAGCCCGACGCTTCGGGCAAGCCCGCGGAGTCCGGCAAGCCGGAGGCCTCGGGCAAGCCGCAGGAGTCCGCGAAGCCGCAGGAGTCCGCGAAGCCGCAGGAGTCCGCGAAGCCGCAGGAGTCCGCGAAGCCGGACGCGGCCACGAAGCCCGAAGCGGCCGGGCAGCCCGCGGCCGGCTCTCTCGACGACTCGAAGGCCGGCGGCGACTCGAAGTCCGGTGCCGCGAACGGCGACGAGAAGCACCAGGTGGCGGGCGCGTACGCCCCCAAGGGCACCGCGGCTCCGGCCGCCGCCGCACCCGCCGCCGCGCTCGGCAAGAACGGCAAGCCGCTGACCCTGCGCTTCGTGCTGCCGTCGGGACCCGGCTCGGAGGTGATCAACAGCGTCGGCGCCAAGATCACACAGGAGCTGGACGCGGTGGGTATCCGTACGGTGGTCAGCAAGGTCGACAGCGCCGGTTACTTCAAGGACCACATCGCGTCCGGCGACTACGACCTGGCCCTCTACTCCTGGCCCGCCACCGCCTACCCGGCCACCGACGCCCGGCCGATCTACGCCAAGCCGGCTGTCGCGTCCGACGGCTCGCTCATGGTCGACCAGAACTACACCCGGGTCGGTACCGAGCGCACCGACCAGCTCTTCGACCGCGCGTCCGGCGAGCTGAACGAGAAGGCCGCCCGGGACCTGGTGAAGCAGGCCGACGCCCATATCTGGGCCACCGCAGGATCGATTCCGCTCTATCAGCGCCCGGAACTCGTCGCGGCGAAGCGGGGTCTCGCGAACGCCGGAGCCTTCGGTTTCGCCACCCCCGTCTACCAGGACATCGGCTTCCTGAAGTCCGCCAAGAGGTCCTGAGCACCTACCGGAACCGATCCCGTATTCCACCCGGTGATTCCGCGTCACCGCAGGTCGTGACGGTGATCGCGGGTCCTGGCCGGGAACCGGACCTGACACCTCCACTTGCCCGCCGGCCCTGTCGGCGGGCAAGCTGGTGTCCCGCGCCGCAGGCCGGCCCGCGAGACCAGTCCCGCCCCCGCACGACCCTTGGTACGCAAGGGCCGGGGGCCGGTAACCGTCGCCCGGGAAGCCCCAGGCGCGCAGGCCCCGTACCATGGGACTGGCCGTGGCGCGTCCGCCCGGCGGGCGTACCAGGACAGACGCCGCATCCCACGAGCTGAGAGAAGCGCAAGCCACCCATGCCCACGCGCCACGACATCCGTAACGTAGCCATCGTCGCCCACGTCGACCACGGCAAGACCACCCTGGTCGACGCCATGCTCAAGCAGGCCGGCGCCTTCGCCGCGCACGCCGCCGAGCACCTCGACGACCGCATGATGGACTCGAACGACCTGGAGCGTGAGAAGGGCATCACGATCCTGGCCAAGAACACGGCCGTGAAGTACCACCCCAAGGATGGCGGCGACGTCATCACGATCAACATCATCGACACCCCCGGCCACGCCGACTTCGGCGGTGAGGTCGAGCGCGGTCTCTCGATGGTGGACGCGGTCGTTCTCCTCGTCGACGCCTCCGAGGGACCGCTGCCGCAGACCCGCTTCGTGCTCCGCAAGGCCCTGGACGCCAAGCTGCCGGTCATCCTCTGCGTGAACAAGACGGACCGCCCGGACTCCCGGATCGACGAGATCGTCAACGAGACGTACGACCTCTTCCTGGACCTGGACGCCGACGAGGACCAGATCGAGTTCCCGATCGTCTACGCGTGCGCCCGTGACGGCGTCGCCTCGCTGACCAAGCCCGAGGACGGCACCGTCCCGCAGGACAGCGACAACCTGGAGCCGTTCTTCTCCACGATCCTCTCCTCCGTCCCGGCGCCGGAGTACGACGAGGACGCCCCGCTCCAGGCGCACGTCACCAACCTCGACGCGGACAACTTCCTCGGCCGTATCGCGCTCTGCCGCGTCGAGCAGGGCGAGCTGCGCAAGGGCCAGACGGTCACCTGGATCAAGCGCGACGGCACGCAGTCCAACGTCCGCATCACCGAGCTGCTGATGACCGAGGCGCTCACCCGCAAGCCGGCCGAGAAGGCGGGCCCGGGCGACATCTGCGCCATCGCCGGTATCCCGGACATCATGATCGGCGAGACGCTGGCCGACACGGAGAACCCGATCGCGCTGCCGCTGATCACGGTGGACGAGCCGGCCATCTCGATGACCATCGGTGCGAACACCTCGCCGCTGGTCGGCAAGGGCGGCAAGGGCCACAAGGTCACCGCCCGGCAGATCAAGGACCGTCTGGACCGCGAGCTGGTCGGTAACGTCTCGCTCCGCGTCCTGGACACCGAGCGTCCCGACGCCTGGGAGGTCCAGGGCCGTGGTGAGCTCGCGCTCGCCATCCTGGTCGAGCAGATGCGCCGCGAGGGCTTCGAGCTGACCGTCGGCAAGCCCGAGGTCGTCACCAAGCAGATCGACGGCAAGACGCACGAGCCGATCGAGCGCATGACGATCGACTCGCCCGAGGAGCACCTCGGCGCCATCACCCAGCTGATGGCGACCCGCAAGGGCCGTATGGAGACCATGACGAACCACGGTTCGGGCTGGGTCCGCATGGAGTGGATCGTGCCGTCCCGCGGCCTCATCGGTTTCCGTACGGAGTTCCTCACGCAGACCCGCGGCACCGGCATCGCGCACTCGATCTTCGAGGGCCACGAGCCGTGGTTCGGTGACCTGCGCACCCGCCACAACGGTTCGCTGGTCGCGGACCGCGCGGGCGTCGTGACGCCGTTCGCGATGGTCAACCTCCAGGAGCGCGGTGTCATCTTCACGGAGGCCACCACGGAGGTCTACGAGGGCATGATCATCGGTGAGAACTCGCGTGCCGACGACATGGACGTGAACATCACCAAGGAGAAGAAGCTCACCAACATGCGTGCCGCCTCCGCGGACACCACGGAGAACGTGGTGCCGGCCAGGAAGCTGTCGCTGGAGCAGTCGCTGGAGTTCTGCCGCGACGACGAGTGCATCGAGGTGACCCCGGAGACCGTGCGTATCCGCAAGGTCGTCCTGGACCAGAAGGAGCGCGGCCGCAGCGCCTCACGCGCCAAGCGCTGACGCCTCCCCGGACCAGCCCCTGGTTCCGGACCTCGCCCGGCCCTCCACCGCTACTACTGGTGGGGGGCCGGGCGTTCGTCGTCGGGCGGCCCCCCACCGGGCGGCTGATCAAGGCATCTGATCGCCGGGCTTCCCGTACCGCCGGAAACCACTGGTCTCCACGGACCACGGGCCGAGCGCCACGGTGTCGCCGAAGATGTACGGGGCCTTCTGCCGGTACCGGTCCCCGCAGGGGTCGGAGTGAACTTCGATCGTTCCGGTGCGGGGATCGACGATCATGTACAGCCCGATCCCCATGGCCTGGTACTCGGTGAGCTTCTCACCGTAGGCGTTCTCCGGGTTGGACGGCGAGACGATCTCGATGACGGCCAGGACCTGAGTGGCGTCGACGGCGAGACCTGCTTCGTCCAGTACGTCCTCGGGGATGACGAGGGCGTCCGGGCGCCGCATACGGCCGATCTCGGGGTGTTCGATCTCCGGCCCGTTTTCGCAGATGTAGCCGGGATGAGTGGCGGGGAGCTGCTCATTGAGCTGATTGCGGATGCGGCGGACCGTGCCCTCATGGCGCTTCGACGGACTCATCATGGCGAGGAACGGCCCGCTTGGGCCGATCTCGACATTCCACGACCCCTCAAGCCGCTCGGCGTAGGCGGTGAGATCCTCGGCGATCGCGCGCATCTTCGCGTAGTCCATACGCGAAGGGTAGCCAGAGTGGCACCCGGGCGTGACGACGGCCCGGGTGACCCCGTTGGGGCACGCAGGCCGTCGTCGTGTGCGGGGGAGCGGCAGGTGTCAGTTCCCGGAGTTGTCGGCGTCGCCGTTGGCGTCGGCCGAAGCGGCGGCGTGCTCGGCGTCGTCGACCTTCTTGCGCATCTGCGGGAGCTGGTCCCCAGAGGCCGGGGAACTGCTGCTGGAGGCGGCTGGGGCAGCCTTGCCCGGTGTGGTGGCGGACGAGCAGGCCGTGGTGGCCAGGAGCGGCACCGCGACGGCGGCAGCCGTCACCAGTACGGACAGACGTCGGCGGTTCATGCGGCGGGCGCCGCCTTGTCCTTCGCGCCGCCGTTGTTCGCCGCGCACCAGGTGGCGACGGACTTCAGGTCGGGCTGCTTCCCCTTGAGGGTCGTCAGAAGGCCCTCGCGGGTGGCGAGGCGGTCGCCGAGAAGCTTGGCGATGGCTGTGTGGTTGTCCTTCTTGGCGTCGGTGATGCGCTGCTCCAGGTACGTGATGGAACCGCGGGTACCGACGGTGCCCTCCATCCGCTTGATCCGCTTGTCAATCCGCTTCTCCAGCCGGGGGACCCGACGGCAGAGCTTCTTCGCCCCGTCATCCTTGGGGCCGTTGGCGTGCGCGGCGGTGGATCCCGTCTTGGCGGGGGCCGCGCCGTCGGCGGCGTACGAGGGCGCCGCGGCTGCTGTCGCGGCGAGGACGAGGCCGGCGAAGGCCGCGGTCATGGTCGCTGTGCGACGCTGCATGAGATCGCTCCACTCTCTTCAACTGCCCGGATATGGCTGAGCCCGCCCCAGGTGTGGGACACAGCGGCGGGCTGCGTGAGAGCGAAGGTAGGAACCGTTCTTGTGGTTTCTTTGTGAGCCGGTCAGCTGCCGGCCGGAGACCCGGCACAGCCCGTGGATCCCCAGGGGCGTGGCGGTAGGTCTCAGGCCGGGGGCCGTGACGCGGACCCCGCTCGGGCTCTCGCCATGGTGCTGTCCGTCAGCCAGTCCCGGCGCTGCGGCACCACCGCGCCGGGCCCATCGGGGCGGGCGAGGGAGAAGGTGATCTCGAACCGGGCCCCGCGGCCGGCGGGACCGTCCAGCACCTGAAGACCCCCGTGGTGCAGGTCGATCTGCTGGGCGACCAACGTCAGGCCCAGACCCGACCCCGGGCTGTCGGAGCGCCGGTGGAAGCGCTGGAAGATCGCCTTCCGCTGCTCGGGCGGTACGCCGGGCCCCTGGTCGTCCACCGTGAGAACGACCGTCGGGGCGCCGCTGTCACCGGCTGCCCGCAGCGCCACGGCCACGTGTGCGCTGCCGTCCGCGGACCGGCCGTGCGCCAGGCTGTTGGCGAGCAGGTTGTCCAGCAGCGAACGCAGCCCGGGCTGCCATCCCTGCACCGTCAGGCCCGGACCGCTCTCGCACGTCACATCCGCATCGGGATGTGTGCGGCGCAGGTCGGACACGGCCGCGTCGGTGAGCTCGGCCAGGTCGACGGGCGTGAACGCGTCCGCCTCGACCAGGTCTCCCTGAGCGAGAGCCCGCAGCATCAACAGCAGCCCCAGCAACCGTGCGTGCCCCCGCCGGAGATCCGCCACGGTCTCGGCACGGTCGGCGGGATCGAGGTGCTGGAAGGCGTCGAGGATGTCGAGGTTGGTCTGCATGCTCATCAGCGGGGTCCGGAGCTCGTGGGACGCGGCGGCGGAGAACGAACGCGCTGTGGCCAGGGCCTCCGCGGTGCGGGCCGCCTGTTCGTCGTAGCGTGCGAGAAACGTCTGCAGCGTGCGCGCGAGATCGTCGACCTCGGTGATCCGGGTCGGCGTGTGTTCCAGGCGGGCCGCACTGGTATGCGGGTCCAGGCCGCTGGTGCGCTGCTGCAGGCGCCGCAGCGGTCGCGTGGCTCCGGCAGCCAGCGCCCACGCCAGGGCCGCGGAGAGCGGTGCGGCGAGCAGCGAGACGGTGATGACCCGGCTGCGTACGAGCTGGAGCTGTCCCTGGCTCGCGGCTTCGGGCGAGAAGAGCCACAGTGTTCCGCGGACGCCGTCCTGGGGGTCGGCCACCGGGACCGTCAGCGCGCGCCATGTCCTGCCGTGGGAACGGACTGTGACGGGATGGCCTGTCGGGGCCGGCAGACGCACGGCGGGGCCGGGTTGCGGACCGTCCACGACGGTGCCGTCCGGGCCGGTCAGGCGGATACCGATGTCCAGCGCCGAGGTGAATAGCGCGTGCTGGCGGGCCTGTTCGGCGCGCGGACGGTCCTTGGAGGTGGCGCGGAGCAGACCGCGTGCAGCCGACGCGACGCTGTGCGCCCGCTCACCGAGCCGGCGGTCGGCCTGCGTGTGCAGATCCCTGCCGACCAGGCCCACCAGTGCCCAGCCCGCTGCCCCCACCAGGAGCGGCACCACAGCCCCCACCACGATCGCGATCCGGGTGGACAACCTCATGACCCGTTCCTCTTCCCGCTGCCCCCGACGCTCTCGTCATCACGCAGTACGAAGCCCACGCCACGCACGGTGTGCACGATGCGAGGGCGTGCGTTCGCTTCCAGCTTGCGGCGCAGATAGCTGACGAAGGTGTCCACCGCGTCGTTGCGGATCTCGAAGTCGTAGCCCCACACCCGGTCCAGCAGCTGTTCGCGGGAGAGGACCAGACCGGCGTTACGGGCCAGGACTTCGAGCAGTCCGAACTCTCGCCGGGTCAGCTCCACCGGCCTGCCGTCCAGACTGGCGGTGCGCGCGGCGGCATCGAGCAGCAGGCCACCGACGCGTACGGAGTCGGTGGCGCCAGGCGGCCGGCGGCGAAGCAGCGCGTGCAGTCGCAGTACCAGTTCATCCAGGGCGAACGGCTTGACGAGGTAGTCGTCTCCGCCCGCCTGAAGCCCCGCCACCCGGTCCGCCACCTCGTCGAGGGCGGAGAGCATCAGCACCGGTATGTCGTTGCCGGCGGTCCGCAGGTGCCGGCAGACCTCGATGCCGTCGAGGCCGGGCATCGAGATGTCCAGGACCACGACATCCGGAGTCTCGTCCGCCACCTTGGCCAGCGCGCTCCGGCCACCGTCCGCCAGGTCGACGGTGAATCCGTTCAACCGCAGACCGCGCCCCAGCGACCGCCGGATCGAGATGTCGTCGTCCACCAGCAGGACCCGCCCACAGCCGGCTGTCGCACCCATTACCGCCTCCGCCCGTCGCCGTACCGACCGCCGAGACGCAGTCGGCGCACCTGGCCCACCGCCTTCCCGTACCGCCGGAAGCCGGTCCATACGCGAAGGGTAGCGAGAGCGACGTCCAGGCAGCTTCGGCCCCGGCGTGAGCGGTCATCGGATCACCGGGAACACAGAGCGCTTGCGGGGCCTGAGCCCTCTCTGTTGGGATGCGATACCCGTGCGGCTTGTGAGGGCGTCAAGTGCCCCTGCGGCGGCAGCACAGGACAGCACAGCGCCCCGCACGGTGGGTACGGGGCGCTGTCGGAGCGGCCAGGACCGGAGTTCGAGCCGGGCGCAGAGGGTCAGGCCGCGACCGTGGGCTCCTCGGGGAAGTGGCACGCCGTCAGGTGACCGGGCTTGCTGTCCGTCAGCTGGACGAGCGGCGGCTCGTCGGTGGCGCACTTCTCCGTCGCCTTCCAGCAGCGCGTACGGAACCGGCAGCCGCTCGGCGGGTTCAGCGGCGACGGGACGTCACCGACCAGCCGGATGCGGTTGTCCTCCTTCTCCGTGCCCTCCTCGGAGACCGTGGCCTCCGGGACGGCGGAGAGCAGCGCCCGCGTGTACGGGTGCCGCGGGGCGCTGTAGAGCGTCTCGCGGTCCGCGATCTCGACGATCTTGCCGAGGTACATGACGGCGACGCGGTGCGAGAAGTGCCGGACGATCGCCAGGTCGTGGGCGATGAAGAGGAAGGAGATCCCCATCTCCTTCTGGAGCTTCTGAAGGAGGTTGACGACCTGGGCCTGGATGGAGACGTCGAGTGCGGAGACCGGCTCGTCCGCGACGATGAGCTTCGGCTCCAGGGCGAGGGCGCGGGCGACGCCGATGCGCTGGCGCTGGCCGCCGGAGAACTCGTGCGGGAAGCGGTTGTAGTGCTCCGGGTTGAGACCCACGATCTCCAGGAGCTCACGGATCCGGTGCTCCCGGCCGCCCTTGGGATTGATGTTGTTGACCTCCATCGGACCACCGACGATCTTGCCGACGGTCTGACGGGGGTTGAGCGACGAGTAGGGGTCCTGGAAGATCATCTGGATCTCGGAGCGGACCGGCGCCAGTTCCTTGCGGGAGGCGTGCGTGATGTCCTGGCCCTGGTACGTGATCTTGCCGGCCGTCGGCTCCATCAGCCGGGTTATCAGCCGTCCGGTGGTGGACTTGCCGCAGCCGGACTCGCCCACCAGGCCGAGCGACTCGCCCTGGTGGACGGCGAAGTCGAGGCCGTCGACCGCTTGGACGTCCGCGACCTTGCGCTTGAACGGGAATCCGCCCATCACCGGGAAGTACTTGGTCAGGCCGGTGACTTCGAGCAGGGGGGTGTCGGTGGTCATGTTCGTTCGTTTCCCTTTGGCTCTGGGTCAGCTCAGCCGGGGCTGGATCTGGTCGGCGAAGATGTCCTTCTTCTGGGCTGGGCTGAGGTGACAGGCGGAACCGCGCCCCGCGGCGAGTTCCAGAGGCGGCCTCTCGGTGGAGCAGATGTCGCCCTCGACCTGGTCCTTGAAGGTGCACCGGGGGTGGAAGCGGCAGCCGGTCGGCGGGTTCAGCAGGCTGGGCGGCGTGCCCGGGATCGGCATCAGCGGGATGTCGACCGGACCCTTCAGGCTCGGCATCGAGCCGAGCAGCCCCCAGGTGTACGGGTGCTGGGGCGCCCGGAGCACCTCACGCTTGGTGCCGCGCTCCACGCAGCGGCCGCCGTACATCACCAGCACGTCGTCCGCGATGTCGGCGATCACGCCGAGGTCGTGGGTGATGAAGACGATGGCCGTGCCGAACTCCTGCTGGAGGTCCTTGAGGAGGTCCATGATCTGCGCCTGGACGGTGACGTCCAGCGCGGTCGTCGGCTCGTCGGCGATCAGCAGCTCGGGGTCGCAGACCAGCGCCATCGCGATCATCGCGCGCTGCCGCATACCGCCGGAGAACTGGTGCGGGAAGTCGTCGACCCGCAGGTCCGGCTGCGGAATGCCGACCCGGGTGAGCATCTCGATCGCCCGCTTCCGGGCCTCCTGCTTGGAGGCGCCGGTGTGCTTCCGGTACGTCTCGCTGATCTGCCGGCCGACGGTGTGGAACGGCGAGAGCGAGGCCAGGGCGTCCTGGAAGATCATCGCCATCTTGTTGCCGCGCAGCTGTTCGAGCTCCCGCTCACTGGCGCCGAGCAGCTCCTTGCCGTCGAGCGTGATCTCGCCGCTCATCTGGGTGCGTTCCCGGTCGTGCAGGCCCAGGATCGTCAGGTTGGTGACGGACTTGCCGGAGCCGGACTCGCCGACGATGCCGAGGGTCTTGCCCTTCTCCACGTCGAAGGAGAGGCCGTCGACGGCCTTGACTGTGCCGTCCTCGGTCGAGAAGTGGACCTGTAGGTCCCTGACAGAGAGGAAGGGCTGCTGATCGGTGCTCGTCACGAGGACGCTCCAGGAAGTGTTGCGGGGATCGGGGGTGGGGCGGAGAGGGGCGGGAGCGGGTCAGGCGAGACGGATCCGCGGGTCGATGAGGCCGTAGATGGCGTCCACGAAGATGTTGAAGAAGACGATCGCCGCTGCTGCCACGAGCGTGACGCCCAGGAGCATGGGCAGGTCGCTCGTGTCGACGGACTGCACCGCGAGACGGCCGATCCCCTGGATGCTGAAGACCTGTTCGGTGATGATCGCGCCGCCGATCAGCGTGCCCAGGTCGATGCCGAAGATGGTGACGATCGGCCCCATGGCGCCGCGCCAGGCGAAGCGGAAGAAGACCGAAGCCCGGGAGAGTCCCTTGGCGCGCGCCGTGCGGACGTAGTCCTCGGTGAGCTGTTCGACCAGCTGAGAGCGGGTCATACGGGTGTAGTTCGCCGTGAAGATGATGGAGAGCACCAGCCACGGCAGCAGCAGCCCGGACGCCCACTTGACCGGGTTCTCCGTGATCGGCGTGTAGGACGGCTGGTCGAGCAGCCCCATCTGCTGGACCAGGATGAACATCGCGATGTAGCCGACGAAGTAGATCTGCAGCGAGGAGCCGAGCAGCGAGACGGAGCTGGCGATCTTGTCGAGCGCCTTGCCCTGCTTGACGGCGGCGATCATGCCGGCGCCGATGCCGATGATCAGGAAGAAGAAGGCGGAGCCCAGCGCGAGCGAGATCGTCAGCGGCAGCCGGTCCAGGATCGTGCCGAGGACGGGCTGGCGGTTGGTGAAGGAGTAACCGAGGCAGGGGGCCGGGCAGTGGCCGTAGTTGCCGTAGTCCCGCCCCGCGAAGATGCCGACCAGCCAGTGCCAGTACTGGACGGGCATCGGGTCGGCTATCCCCAGGTTCAGCCGGATCTGCTTGAGCAGCTCGGGCGTGCAGGTCTTGCCGCAGGCCAGGCGCGCCGGGTCACGGGGGATCGCGTAGAAGAGGTAGAAGACGATGGCGCTGATGACCAGCAGGATGACGATAGCGCCGGTCACGCGGCGGAGAAGAAATCGAAGCATGGGGTCGTGACTTTCCGGGTGGGGCGCCGTCGCCGAGGTGTAGGGAGCGGGGGAGGGCCGGGGGCCGGGGGCGGGCAGCCGATCGGGCCGCCCACCCCCGGACGACGTGCTACGCCGTGGTGTACATCTTGCAGATAGCCATACCGGTCGCGCCTGCGTCGTAGTACATGCCGCCGACCTTGGAGCCGTGGAACCAGTTACGGATCGGCCAGTAGTCCGGCACACAGGCCGCCAGTTCCATGATCTGGCGGTCGAGGGCGCCCCAGGCTGCGTTTGCCTTCTTCGGGTCGGTGATCTGGGCGTCCGCGTCGATGGCCTTGTTGACGCTCGCGTTGTTCAGCTGAGGCCAGTTCGAGGCGCCGTTGGCGATGACTCGTCCGTCGAAGGTGGGCTGGAGGGCGGTGTAGCCGCCCGGCCAGTCGGCGGACCAGCCGGCCGCGAACATGTCGTAGGTGTTGTCGATTTGGGCGATCTGCGTGTAGAAGGTCGTCTTGTCAACCTGCTTGGTCACCGGCTTGAAGCCCGCCTTGGTGAGGGCGACCTTGATCGCCACCGCCTGCTTTATGGCGTAGTCGGACGACTGGAAGGCGATGACGACCTTCTGGCCGAGCTTGCCGGCCTCCTTGAGCATGGCCTTGGCCTTGACCGGGTCTCCGGTCGGCTTCTTCCGCTTGCCGTAGAGGTCGAAGTCGATGTGGCCCGGGGTGAGCGGGCTGATGATCGTGGTGGCGATCTCGGAGGAGGCGGTGCCACCGCGGATCAGCTGGCACTGCTGCGACGGCCACGCGTAGTTGAGCGCCTGGCGGACCTTGACGTCCTTGATCCGCGTCGTGTTGATGGCGTAGTAGTACGTCGCGTTGTCGAGGTGCGTGAAGACACGCTTCTTCATCGCCGGGTCGCCGAGCACCTTCTGCATGCGCTCGGGGGCGACCTCGTTGAACATCGACACGGTGTGCTGGTCGTTGCCCTGGTCGGCGATGTAGCGGTCCGTGGACGCGAGCAGCTGGAAGCCGAACTGCAGCTGCCACTTGTCGGGGTACGCGTTGCGGATCGGGTCCGTCTTCGGGTCCCAGTGCGGGTTGCGGGAGATCGACATCGACTTGCCGGGCTGACGGGCGTCGATCTTGTACGGACCGCAGGAGAACGGCTTCTTGTCGTAGTCCGCCTTGGTGTCGTGCTTCTTCGGCACCAAGGAGAAGGCGCGCATTCCGAGCGTGAGGTTGAAGTCGGAGCGGGCGGTGTTGAGGTGGAAGGTAACGGTGTTGCCGCTGATCTCGATCGAGTCGAGGTGCTTGCCGTCGTAGGGGCCCTTGTAGTCCTTGCCGCCGACCAGCCACTGCTGCGGGTAGCGCGGACCGTACGTGATGAAGGTGGCGAAGAGCCGCTCGAAGGTGTGGCGGACGTCCTCGATCGTGACGGGGGAGCCGTCCTCCCACTTGCCGCCGTCCTTCAGCGTGAAGGACCAGGTCTTGCCGCCGTCCTTCATCGTGCCGGCGTCCGTGGCGAGGTCGCCCACCAGGGTGGAGGTGCCGTCGTTGGAGATCTTGTAGCCGACCAGGCCGCGCATGAAGAGCGGGGTGATCCAGCCCTCGTAGCTGGACCAGATCTGCGCCGGGTCCAGGTGGTCGCAGTCGAGCTGGTCCATCGTCCAGATCGTGCCGCCCTTGACCGCGCCCGGAACCTCGGGGGCGGGACCGACGGAGTCGGCCTTGGTGCCTATGACGATCTTGCTGGCCTTGCCCTTGCTGACGTCCGGGGCGCCCTTGTCGCTGCCGCCACCGCCACCGCCGCCGCTGCTGCATGCGCTGAGGACGGTGGAGCTCGCGGCCGCCACCCCGGTGGCGATGAGGAAGTTTCTACGGGAGAAAGACATGGCGTATCGGTCCTTGGTGTCGGTGGACGAGGCAGGTGCTACAGGCCGGACCACGGCGGCCGGGCTGTTGGAGCGGAGGTTCAGCGCCTCGACTTGGGGTCGAGCGCGTCCCGTACCGAGTCGCCGAGCAGATTGAAGGCGAGCACGAAGATGACCATGGAGATGCCCGGGAAGAGCATGAAGGTGATGTCGTTCGTGTAGTAGGACGAACCACGGGCGATCATGACGCCCCAGTCGGGGGTCGGGTCGATCATGCCGACACCGAGGAAGGCAAGGCCCGCCTCTGCCGTCACCATGGCGGGCAGGGCCAGGGTGGACTGGATCAGGATCGGCGTCCAGAGGTTCGGAAGCAGTTCCTTGAAGATGATCCGGGCGGGGGACGCGCCGGTCACCTTGGCTGCTTCCACGAACTCACGCTCACGCAGGGCCAGTACCTGACCACGCAGCAGACGCGCCATCGATGCCCAGCCGAAACCCGCGAGGACGATGATCAGCGAGACCGCCCGCAGCGAGGTAGGGATGTCGTCGTCCGGGCGGACGAAGAGCCCGTAGACCACCGGCATGAAGGCGATGAAGAAGAGGGTCGACGGGAACGACAGCAGGATGTCGATGATCCGGCCGATGAGGTAGTCCGTCTTGCCGCCCAGATATCCGGCCGTCACGCCGATGACCACCCCGACGACCGTCAGGAGGATCGTGATCGCCGAGGCGATCAGTAGCGAGGTGCGGATTCCGTAGAGCAGGAACGTGAAGACGTCCCGTCCCAGCGAAGGCTCAAGCCCGAACCAGAAGTCGCTGCTGATGCCGCCATTGGGCTTGATCGGGTAGGCGAAGCCGTTGAGCAGCCCGGGGGTGTCCTGGCCGTACGTCTCGTACGGGTTCTTCCCGTAAAGCTTCGCTATCAGCGGTGCAGCGATGCCGATCACGAAGAAGAACACGACGACGCAGACGGATATGACGCCTGTCCTGTCGCGCTTGAATCGCCGCCAAGCCAGTTGGCGTGGGCTCCGGGCTTCGGCGCCCTTGTTGGGGCTGTCGGGCTGCCGGGACTCCTCAACGATGCCGATGGAAGTGGTGTCCACCGGAACGAGGGGGGCCGGGGATGGCGTGGTCATCGAACTCCTGTCCCCGTACGGAAAGCGGCATCCTCCGGGCAGGAGGAGCTAAGGGGTTGGAACGGACCCAATCAATCGAGTTGACAACGGTCAATGCGCGTAGCAACTCCACACCTGGTCTTTAGGTTCTTGACGCTGTTTTGGGAAAGAAAAGGTGTCCTATCGGTGGACAGCTGATTTATGAAAGCCGCAAATCATGTGATCACGGGCGGCTGTGTCCGGTCAAAGGTGTGTCCATTTCGTTATGCGGGGCATCCGGGCGTTTCTGGTGACGGATGGACACAGACGGCCGCAGTGAAGGTGCATTGATGCTGCTATCCAGTGATATTGGGCCCTAAGCATGATTTAGGACCTAGAGGAGGCACTCCATGCGCGGAGCCGCACACGCCAAGTGGGCCGCATGCGCGGTCGCCGTCGCACTCGCGGCGACGGCCTGCGGCGGCGGAGGAAGCAGTGGCGGAAGTGGCGGGGCGAACGGGGTGCTCAGCTCCTCCTGGGGTGATCCGCAGAACCCGCTGGAGCCGGCGAACACCAACGAGGTCCAGGGCGGCAAGGTCCTCGACATGATCTTCCGGGGCCTGAAGAAGTACGACCCGAAGACCGGCAAGGCCGAGAACATGCTGGCCTCCAGCGTCACGACCAAGGACTCGGTCAACTTCAAGATCACGATCAAGAAGGGCTGGACGTTCAGCAACGGCGAGAAGATCACCGCCAAGTCCTTCGTCGACGCCTGGAACTACGGCGCGGATCTGAAGCACAACCAGAAGGACGCCTACTTCTTCGCCTATATCGACGGTTACGACAAGGTCCACCCGGACTCCGGCAGCGCGAAGGCCTCTACGCTCTCCGGGCTCAAGGTGGTCAACGACACCACCTTCACGGTGAAGCTGAACCAGAAGTTCTCCACGTTCCCCGACACCCTCGGGTACCCGGCCTTCGCCCCGCTGCCCACGGCGTTCTACAAGAACCACTCCGCCTGGCTCTCCAAGCCGATCGGCAACGGCCCGTACACCGTGGACTCGTACACCAAGGGCTCGCAGATGAGCCTGCGCAAGTGGGACAAGTACCCGGGCTCCGACAAGGCGCAGAACGGCGGCGTCGACCTCAAGGTCTACACGGACAACAACACCGCCTACACCGACCTGACCGCGGGCAACCTCGACCTGGTCGACGATGTCCCCGCCGCGCAGCTCAAGAACGTCAAGGCCGACCTGAACGGGCGCTACATCAACACCCCCGCGGGCATCATCCAGACCCTCGCGTTCCCCTTCTACCGCCCCGAGTGGAACACCGCGGGCGCCAAGAAGGTGCGGATCGGGCTGTCGATGGCGATCAACCGGCCGCAGATCACCAAGACGATCTTCCAGAACACCAGGACCCCGGCCACCGACTGGACCTCCCCGGTCCTCGGCGCCAGCGGCGGTTACAAGGCCGGGCTCTGCGGTGCCTCCTGCACGTACAACCCCACCGAGGCGAAGAAGCTGGTCAAGGAGGGCGGCGGCATCCCCGGCGGCCAGCTGAAGCTCTCGTACAACGCGGACACCGGCTCGCACAAGGAGTGGATCGACGCCATCTGCAACAACATCAACAACACCCTCGGCAACGACAAGGCGTGTGTCGGCAACCCGATCGGTACCTTCGCCGACTTCCGCAACCAGATCACGGCGAAGAAGATGACGGGCCCGTTCCGGGCCGGCTGGCAGATGGACTACCCGCTGATCCAGAACTTCCTGCAGCCGCTGTACTACACCAACGCCTCGTCCAACGACGGCCACTGGACCAACAAGTCGTTCGACAACCTCGTCAACCAGGCCAACGCGGAGACCGACAAGGCGACAGCCGTCAAGAAGTTCCAGGACGCCGAAGGTGTGGTCCGGGACAACATGGCGGCCATCCCGCTCTGGTACCAGAACGGCAGCGCCGGCTACTCCGACCGCGTCTCGAACGTCGCGCTGAACCCGTTCAGCGTGCCGGTCTACAACGAGATCAAGGTCCACTGACGCCTGAGGAGGCACGGCCCGGCGCGCCGAGCGCGCCGGGCCGCACACCTTCCCGGAACGACGACCCCCGGAGCCCCTCATGGGACGTTATGTGATCAGGCGTCTGCTGCAGATGATCCCGGTCTTCATCGGCGCGACGCTGCTGATCTTCCTGATGGTGAACGTGATGGGCGACCCCGTCGCGGGACTCTGCGGCGACCGCGCCTGCGACCCGGCGACCGCCGCCCAGCTGCGCAGCGAGTTCGGCCTCGACAAGCCCGTGTGGCAGCAGTACCTGACCTACATGGGCAACGTCTTCACCGGCGACTTCGGCACCGCGTTCAACGGTGAGAAGGTCACCGACCTGATGGGCAGCGCCTTCCCGGTCACCATCCGGCTCACCATCGTCGCCATCATCTTCGAGGTGATCATCGGCATCGCCCTCGGTGTGATCACGGGGCTCAAGCGCGGACATCCGGTCGACTCGTCCGTCCTGCTGCTCACCCTGGTCGTCATCTCGGTGCCGACCTTCGTCACCGGTCTGCTGGCCCAGCTGCTGTTCGGGGTGCAGTGGGGGCTCATCAAACCCGCGGTCTCACCTGCGGCCCCGTTCAACGAGCTGATCCTCCCCGGGTTGGTGCTCGCGTCCGTGTCACTCGCGTACGTCACCCGGCTGACCAGGACCTCGATCGCGGAGAACCGGCGCGCCGACTACGTCAGAACGGCCACCGCCAAAGGGCTCCGCAAGCGCCGCATCATCGTCCGGCACCTGCTGCGCAACTCGCTGATCCCCGTCGTGACCTTCATCGGGACCGACATCGGGGCCCTGATGGGCGGTGCCATCGTCACCGAGCGCATCTTCAACATCCACGGCGTCGGCTACCAGCTCTACCAGGGCATCGTCCGCCAGAACAGCCAGACCGTCGTCGGCTTCGTCACCGTCCTCGTCATCGTCTTCCTGGTGGCGAACCTCATCGTCGACCTCCTCTACGCCGTTCTCGACCCGAGGATCCGGTATGCCTGAGCCGCAGAATTCCGACGAAGCGATCTCCGCCGCGGGGGCCGGCGGCGCCACCGACCTCGCCATGGGTGAGGGCGTCACGCTGGAGAACCCGCAGGACGGGGGCGGACCCGGGCCCGACGAACCGGCCCGCAGTCTCTGGTCCGACGCCTGGCGCGACCTGCGCCGCAACCCCATCTTCATCATCTCGGGGCTGATCATCATCTTCCTCGTGGTGATCTCGATCTGGCCCCAGCTCATCGCCACCCAGAACCCGCTCGCCTGCAACCTGGACAAGGCCCAGGAGGGCCCCCAGCCCGGCCACCCCTTCGGCTTCACCGGACAGGGCTGCGACGTCTACACCCGTACGGTCTACGGCGCCCGGCAGTCCGTGACGGTCGGTGTCTGCGCGACGGTCGGGGTGGCCCTCATCGGCAGCGTCCTGGGCGGCCTCGCCGGCTTCTTCGGCGGCGCGGGCGACGCGGTCCTCTCCCGGGTCACCGACATCTTCTTCGGTATCCCGGTGGTGCTCGGTGGTCTGGTGCTGCTGTCCGTGGTCACCAGCAGCACCGTCTGGCCGGTGATCGGCTTCATGGTGCTCCTCGGCTGGCCGCAGATCGCGCGGATCGCGCGCGGCTCCGTCATCACCGCCAAACAGAACGACTACGTCCAGGCCGCGCGGGCGCTCGGCGCCTCCAACTCCCGGATGCTGCTGCGCCACATCGCGCCGAACGCGGTCGCCCCGGTGATCGTCGTGGCGACCATCGCACTCGGTACGTACATCTCGCTGGAGGCGACCCTGTCCTTCCTCGGCGTCGGCCTGAAGCCCCCGACCGTCTCCTGGGGCATCGACATCTCCGCGGCCTCCCCGTACATCCGCAACGCCCCGCACATGCTGCTCTGGCCGGCCGGTGCGCTGGCGGTCACGGTGCTCGCCTTCATCATGCTCGGCGACGCGGTGCGCGACGCCCTCGACCCCAAGCTGCGCTGAGGAGTCCGGACCATGCTGCTCGAAGTACGCGATCTGCACGTGGAGTTCCACACCCGCGACGGGGTCGCGAAGGCGGTGAACGGCGTCGACTGCACGGTGGACTCCGGTGAGACGCTCGCCGTCCTCGGTGAATCGGGCTCGGGCAAGTCGGTCACCGCCCAGGCCGTCATGGGGATCCTCGATATGCCACCGGGCAGGATCGCGGGCGGCGAGATCCTCTTCCAGGGGCAGGATCTGCTGAAGCTCAAGGAGGAGGAGCGGCGCAAGATCCGCGGCGCGAAGATGGCGATGATCTTCCAGGACGCCCTCTCCTCGCTCAACCCGGTGCTCAGCGTGGGGGAGCAGCTCGGCGAGATGTTCATCGTCCACAAGGGCATGTCCCGCAAGGACGCAAGGGCCAAGGCCGTCGAGCTGATGGCCACGGTACGGATCCCGGCGGCCAAGGAGCGGGTCGGCCAGTACCCGCACCAGTTCTCCGGCGGGATGCGCCAGCGCATCATGATCGCCATGGCGCTGGCCCTGGAGCCGGACCTGATCATCGCCGACGAACCGACCACGGCCCTCGACGTGACCGTCCAGGCGCAGGTGATGGACCTGCTCGCCGAACTCCAGCGGGAGTTCAACATGGGGCTGATCCTGATCACCCACGACCTGGGCGTGGTGGCGGACGTCGCGGACAAGATCGCGGTGATGTACGCGGGCCGGATCGTCGAGACATCGCCGGTCCACCCGATCTACAAGGCACCGGCCCACCCGTACACCAAGGGCCTCCTCGAATCGATCCCGCGCCTCGACCAGAAGGGCCAGGAGCTCTACGCGATCAAGGGCCTGCCCCCGAATCTGCTGCACATCCCGCCCGGCTGCGCCTTCCACCCCCGCTGCCCGCTGGCCCAGGAGGTGTGCCGCACCGACGTACCGCCCCTGTACGAAGTGTCCCCGGAGCGCCGGAGCGCCTGCCACTTCTGGAAGGAGACGCTCAATGCACGCTGACCACCCGCGGCGCGACGTGGAACGTGAGGAGGCCGAGGCGCAACGCGACCTGATGGAGAAGTCGCACGCGGAGATCGCCTTCCACGAGAAGGAGCCCATTCTCGAAGTCCGCGACCTGGTCAAGCACTACCCGCTCACGCAGGGAATCCTGTTCAAGAAGCAGGTCGGCGCGGTCAAGGCCGTCGACGGGGTATCGTTCGCGCTCACCCGGGGCGAGACACTCGGCATCGTGGGCGAGTCCGGCTGCGGCAAGTCGACCGTGGCCAGGATGCTGGTCAACCTGGAGCCCCCGACGCACGGTTCGATCCGTTACAAGGGCGAGGACATCACCAAGATGTCCGGGCGCGCGCTCAAGGCCGTACGCCGGAACATCCAGATGGTCTTCCAGGACCCCTACACCTCGCTCAACCCCCGGATGACGGTCGGCGACATCATCGGGGAGCCGTACGAGATCCACCCCGAGGTCGCGCCCAGGGGCGACCGGCGCCGGAAGGTCCAGGACCTGCTGGACGTCGTCGGGCTCAACCCGGAGTACATCAACCGCTATCCGCACCAGTTCTCGGGCGGCCAGCGCCAGCGCATCGGCATCGCGCGCGGCCTCGCCCTCAACCCCGAGATCATCGTGGCCGACGAGCCGGTCTCCGCGCTCGACGTGTCCGTGCAGGCGCAGGTCATCAACCTGCTGGGGCGGCTCCAGAAGGAGTTCGACCTGGCGTACGTGTTCATCGCGCACGACCTGTCGATCGTCCGGCACATCTCCAGCCGGGTCGGCGTGATGTACCTGGGGCGGATCGTCGAGGTCGGCTCGGACGCGGAGATCTACGAGCACCCCACCCACCCGTACACACAGGCGCTGCTCTCGGCGGTGCCGGTGCCCGACCCGGAGGCACGGGACCGGCGCGAGCGGATCATCCTGGTCGGCGATGTGCCGTCGCCCGCCAACCCGCCGTCCGGCTGCCGCTTCCGTACCCGCTGCTGGAAGGCGCAGGAGCGGTGCGCGCAGGAGGTGCCGGCGCTTGCGGTGCCCGAGGTGTTCCGGACCGTGGAGGGGCCGGTTCACCACGACTCGGCCTGCCACTTCGCCGAGGAGATCCAGGTCGTGCCGGACACCGGGGGCGGACCGGACGAGGGCCCGACGTGGCCGCCGGAGGAGGGCCCGGCCGACCCCTCCGGGCCCTCCTCCGGTTCGTCTCCAGGACCCTCGTCCGGCGCGACGCCCGCATAGCGTCTCTACGAGGCGTCCGCGGCCTCCACCCCGGGAGCGCCAGGACCGCTCTGGTCCGCCTCCAGGTCCCGCAGCGCCGGGTCGAGGATGATCTCCTCCTCGCGCTCCGTCGTCGGGTCCTCGGGGAAGTGGCAGGCCGTCAGGTGCCCGTCCCGGCTGCCGTCGATCCGTACCAGCGGGGGCTCCTCGGTCGCGCACTTGTCCTGCGCCTTCCAGCAGCGGGTACGGAACCGGCAGCCCGACGGCGGCGAGATCGGCGACGGCACGTCGCCCGCGAGCCGGATGCGCTGGTGGGCCGCGCGTTCCTCGTCGCTGACGAGCGCGGCCTCCGGGACCGCCGAGAGCAGGGCGTGTGTGTACGGGTGGCGCGGCTGCTGGTAGATGGAGTCCCGGTCGCCCACCTCGACGATCTTGCCGAGGTACATGACGGCGACGCGGTCCGAGAAGTGCCGGACGATCGCGAGGTCGTGAGCGATGAAGAGGAACGCGATGTCCAGCTCGCGCTGGAGTTCCTGGAGGAGGTTGACGACCTGGGCCTGGATGGAGACGTCGAGCGCGGAGACCGGTTCGTCGGCGACGATGAGCTTCGGTTCGAGTGCGAGGGCGCGGGCGACGCCGATGCGCTGACGCTGGCCACCGGAGAACTCGTGCGGGAAGCGGTTGTAGTGCTCGGGGTTGAGGCCCACGATCTCCAGGAGCTCACGGATCCGGTGCTCCCGGCCGCCCTTGGGGCGGAGGCCGTTGATCTCCATCGGGCCGCCGATGATCTTGCCGACGGTCTGGCGGGGGTTGAGCGACGAGTAGGGGTCCTGGAAGATCATCTGGATCTCGGGGCGGACCGGTGCCAACTGCCTGCGGCCCGCGCGGGTGATGTCCTGGCCCCGGTAGACCAGCCGGCCGGCGGTCGGTTCGAGCAGCCGGGTCAGCACCCGTCCGGTGGTGGACTTGCCGCACCCCGACTCGCCCACCAGGCCGAAGCTCTCGCCGGCGTGCAGCGAGAGGTCGATGCCGTCGACGGCCTGGACGGCGCCGATCCTGCGCTTGAAGGGGAAGCCGCCCATGATGGGGAAGTGCTTGGTCAGCCCCTCGGCGGAGAGCAGTACCTCACCCTGGCGGGGCGCCTTGTCGCGGGGAGCGGGAATGGTGGCCTCGTGCGCCATGTCGTATCGCTTCCTAGGTGTGGTGCCCTGGCCCCGGCCGGTGGGTCCGGCCGTGGCTTGATCCATCAACTCCCTTGCCAGCGGTGCGATATGGGCTCCTCGTTGCTCCGCCCCCGCTGTCCGGAATCATCGCAGCTGAGCGGAGCGTGGCCCGGCGTGACGACGCGAGTCAAGGGCCTGGCGGCGTCGGGGGCGCAGTCCCCGTGCTTCTTGGGCGAAGTTTTTGCGGACTGACGCGCATACGTGCTGGACATGCTGTCCGGCCAGGCGACAAATGCCGAAAAAGCATGATCGAAATCTTTGACAAGGCGGCAACTCGCCCGTCATGAGACCGATATGCGGAACCGTCAGGCTGGAGAGCGTACGGCCGTGCGGGTGCCGTGGTCCGGCCGGGGCGAGATGCCGCCCCGGCCGGTCGTACCCCGGCCGTCCCGTGCGGGCCGCGCCGCTAGCGCGGTGCCAGGCCCAGGGACCGCTTGAGGAAGTCGACCTGGAGCAGCAGCAGATTCTCCGCCACCTGTTCCTGCGGCGTCATATGCGTGACCCCGGAGAGCGGCAGCACCTCGTGCGGGCGCCCCGCGGCGAGAAGCGCCGACGAGAGCCGCAGGGTGTGGGCCGCGACGACGTTGTCGTCCGCCAGGCCGTGGATGACCATCAGCGGCCGGGCCCGATTCTCCGGCGCCGAGAGGCCGTCGTCGGTGACGAGCGCGCTCGCCGCGTACACCTCGGGCTGCTCGCCCGGATCGCCGAGATAGCGCTCGGTGTAGTGCGTGTCGTACAGCCGCCAGTCGGTGACCGGGGCGCCGGCGACAGCCGCGTGGAACACGTCGGGGCGGCGCAGCACCGCGAGTGCGGCGAGATAGCCGCCGTACGACCAGCCGCGGATGGCCACCCGGTCCAGGTCCAGCGGGAAGCCCTGGCCGGCCAGGCCGTGCAGGGCGTCGATCTGGTCGTCGAGCGTGAGTGTGAAGTCGTCCTTGATGGCCTTCTCCCACGCGGGGGAGCGGCCCGGGGTGCCCCGGCCGTCCGCGACGACCACCGCGAATCCCTGGTCGGCGAACCACTGCGACGTGAGGTGCGCGTTGTGCGCGGCGACCACCCGCTGGCCGTGCGGGCCGCCGTACGGGTCGAGGAGCACCGGGAGGGCGCCGTCGGATTCCCGGTGGCCGCTCGGGAGCAGGACGGCGCACGGAATTTTTCGTGCGCCCCCTTCGGTGAGCCTCACGCGGGGGGTGAGGCCCGGCGTCTCCGCGTAGGAGGCGACCGTCGCCACCTCCTTGCCGTCCCGCAGCACCCGGACATCCGTGCCCGGCCGCTCCGTACGGGCCGACAGAAGCACCGTGACACCGCCGGAACGCACCGCCGAGTGCACGCCGGGCCCCGCCGAAAGACGCTCGACCCCCAGCTCGTTGACCCGGTAGACATGGATCTCACCGGTCTCGGGGTCGGCGGCGGCCTCGCCCGCCGACGCGGAGACCAGTACGTCGTCAACGGAGACGTCCAGCACCGCCCGTACGTGCAACTCCGGTCCTGTGAGCAGCCGGTCGCCGACCGCGAGCACCCGGGCGCCGCCCTCGTCGGCGATCCGGACCAGCCCGCCGGCGGCCGACCTGGCGGGCACCCCGGGGAAGAGGTCGAGCCACACCGGGTCCTCGTCGACATGCAGGGTCCTGGTGGTGCCTGACTCCGTGTCGACCCCCAGATAGCGCTGGCTGCGCTGGTCGCGGGCCTGGACGAGCAGCAGCGGGGCGCCGTCGGACGACCAGTGCACGGCCGCCAGATACGGGTGCCGTACGCGGTCCCAGACCACCTCGGTGCGGGTGCCGTCGAGGGCGTAATGGAAGAGCCGTACCTCGGCGTTGGGGGTGCCGGCCGCCGGATATCCGACCTGCGCGGGCTCCTGCCCGGGGTGCGCCGGATCGGCGATCCACCAGCGCTGTACGGCGCTTTCGTCGGCCCGCGCCACCAGGAGGCTCCGCGAGTCGGGCGCCCACCAGAAGCCGCGCGAGCGCTGCATCTCCTCGGCCGCGACGAACTCCGCGAGCCCGTACGTGATGTGCGCGCCCTCCGGCTCGGCGAGCGCCCTGTCGTCCGCGGAGTCCGCACCGTCCGCCGGCTTCGTCCCCACGACGCGCAGCGCGCCGCCGGTCACATAGGCGACAAGGCTGCCGTCCGGGGACGGCCTGGGGTCGATGACCGGCCCCGGGACCCGGATCTCCCGGGTGCCGCCGACCCGCAGCCCGGCTGTGAACAACCGTCCGGACAGGGCGAACACGGCCAGTTCGGCCGCTTCGTCGACCGCGTACCCGACGATGCCCGCCGAGCCCTCCCTGCTCCGCTCGCGGCGCGCCCGCTCCCCGGCCGAGAGCTGCTCGGCCGCACCGCCGAGCAGCGCCTCCGGGTCGGCGGCGACGCGCTCCCGTGCGCCCTGTGCGAGGTCGAGCACCCAGAGCCGGTTCGCCCGGTCCGTTCCGGTGGGGGAGCGCAGGTAGACGACCCGGTTGCCGTCGGGCGACACCGTGAAGGCGCGTGGGGCACCGAGCGTGAAGCGCTGGGTCCTGGCGAACCGGCGCGGAAAGGAGTGTTCGTTCGATGTCATGCGACTGAACCTAGCGCCGCGCCAGCGCCGCGCCAGCGCCGCGCCAGCGCTGCGGCAGGACGGGTGGCGGAGCGTCTCCGGCGGCGGGCATGTGCCGACCGGTTCTGCCGGGGGCGTACGTCCATGCGCCCCTCGTGCTGCCGTGCATCGATCATGCAAGCCGCCGGATAGTTATGATCCGTAGCGCTAGGTGGGTATGAGGCTACCGGCAGTTGTGTCATGCCCTTGGACCGTACGGAAGTGGAGGTGAACCGTCATGGCGCTCTCGATCTCGGCGGTGGTGCTGCTGATGATCATCGTCGTGCTCATGGTCAGGAAGTCGGGGCTCAAAGCGGGGCACGCGCTGGTCTGCGCGCTCCTGGGCTTCTATCTGGCCAGCTCGTCCGTGGCACCCACCATCCACTCGCTCACGACCAATGTGGCCGGGATGATCGGCGGTATCAAGTTCTGAGACGGCGGTCGGGCGGTTCGGGGAGCGGACACGGCTCGTAGGCTGTTCCTATGACGGACCTCCCCGACCGGCCGACGGACCTCCCTGGCCGGCGCCTGCTGCTGGTGCACGCGCACCCCGACGACGAGTCGATCAACAACGGCGCCACCATGGCCGCGTACGCCGCCGAGGGTGCCCACGTCACCCTGGTGACCTGCACTCTCGGCGAGGAGGGCGAGATCATCCCGCCCGGACTCGCACACCTGGCGTCCGACCGCGATGACGGTCTGGGCGCCCATCGCATCGGCGAACTGGCCGCCGCGATGCGGGAGCTGGGCGTCACGGACCACCGCTTCCTCGGCGGCCCGGGCCGCTTCCGGGACTCGGGGATGATGGGTGTCGCGCAGAACCACCGCGAGGGCGCCTTCTGGAACACGGCGGTGGACGACGCGGCCGCCTACCTCGTCGAGGTGATCCGCTCCGTACGGCCGCAGGTCCTGGTGACGTACGACACCAACGGCGGCTATGGCCATCCCGACCACATCCAGGCCCACCGCGTCGCGATGCGCGGTGCCGATCTCGCGGCCGAGCCCGGCTTCCGGCCGGACCTCGGTGAACCGCACACGATCGCGAAGATCTACTGGAACCGGGTGCCGCGGTCGGTGGCCGAGGAGGGCTTCGCCCGGCTGCGGGCGGCCGGTGCCGGGTTCCCGGGGATCGCGGATGTCGGTGATGTGCCGGGGGTCGTGGATGACGCGGTCGTCACCACGGAGGTCGACGGGACCGCGTACGCCGACGCCAAGTCGGCCGCGATGCGGGCGCACGCCACCCAGATCGCGGTGGACGGCCCGTTCTTCGCGCTCTCCAACGACCTGGGCCAGCCGCTCTTCACGCGCGAGTGCTATGAACTGGTGCGGGGCACGTCCGGAGCGCCGGACGGCGAGCGCGAGACGGACCTCTTCGCGGGCATCACGGCGGACAGCGCGGCGAGCGCGACGGCCGGCAGCGCGGGAGCGGCAAGCAGCGCGGCGAGCGCTACGGCGGGCAGCGCGGGAGCGGCAAGCAGCACAACGGGCAGCACAGGAGCGGACGAATGAGTATGAACCAGGGCTATACGGGCATGGCGGCCCCGCCGAACCCCCGCCGTATCGCTGCCTACTTCGGGCTGGCCGTCCTCGGTGCGCTGACCGGACTCGCGGGCGCGCTCGTGCAGGCGGGCTGGTTCCCCGGTGGCCTGGTGCTCGCGCTGCTGGGCGCCGCGGCCGTGTTCTACGGCGGCCGGGTCGCGACCGGTACGGCGATCGGGGCCGGGGCCCCCGCCGTCGGGTGGCTGGTCGCCGTCATACTGCTGACCGCCACCCGCCCGGAGGGCGACTTCGTCTTCGGTGCGGGAACGGCCTCGTACGTCTTCCTGCTGGGTGGGATGGTGGCCGCTGTGATCTGTGCCACCGTGCGCAAAGTGCCGCGGCCGGAGCCGGATTCCGCCCGACCTGGCAAGTGATGTGCCGCTTCGCCCGGTGAACCGGGCGCGGCCGCCGGGCTCTCGGAACGTCGCATTCCACTGGGTGGGGGGTGTGATCGCGCCGCGGCCAGTATGGTGGTGCGCGCCGCCGAACCTCCCGCACAAGTAAGAACGGGCGGCGGAGCCAACCGGGAGAACCTGCCTTGAGTCGTGAAACTGACAGTTCGTCCACCGGTCCCCAGCGACGTGGAGGGGCCGCGTACCCCTCGGGCACGCCGCCGTACGGAACCCGCCAGTCTCCGGAGGAGGCCGCACCGCCGGCCCCCGAGCCGCAGCCGGACGAGCCCAGGACCGAGACCACGCTGACGACGCGTATCCGGATCAACATCCCTGGCTCGCGGCCGATCCCGCCGGTCGTCATGCGGACGCCGATGGGCGAGAGCGAACCCATCAACGGTGCTGACGGCGGCGCCGACCAGGAGCGCACCGCGGCGATGCAGCTGCCGCCCGAGCCCGCTCCTGAGCCGGAGGCCGAGCAGCCGTCGGCCGGGCGGCGGCCCACCAGCGACTGGTTCGCGCCGCGCAAGCCCGCCGCACCTTCAGCGCCTTCCGGGGCCAACGGAACGGCCGGAGCGCCGCGTTCCGCCGGGCTGTCGGGTCCGTCAGGGCCGTCCGTACCCGCCGCCCCCGGGCCCGGAGCGCAGGACGGCGGCGCACCCGGCGCCGGCCTGCCCTACTTCTCCGAGCCGCCGCAGCGGAACACCGGCGGACCCGGTACGCCCGGCACATCAGGTCTCTCCGGCCCTCCCGGGTCCCTCGGCTCGCTCGGGCCGCTCGGCCCCTCCGGGCCGACCACCGGACCCGCCACCGGCACCAGTCCGCTGACGCCGCCGCTCGGCGACGACCCGTCCGCTCTCCGGGGCACCGGGACGCCGCTGTCGGACGACACCGCCGTACTGACACCGCAGCAGCCCGCGCCGGAGTTCGGCACCGGCGGCCCGCCGGCCGGCGGCAACGTCTCGGGCTCCACGCTCAGCAGCGGTGTCCCGGTGGCCCCGTCCGACCGCCGTGCGCCGTTCCCGCCCGGCCCCGGCAGCGGTACGGCTCCCGGTACGGACGGCCCCGACGGGCCGCGGTTCTCCGGCGGCCCCGCTCCGTACGGCCAGTCCGAGCACCCCGGCGTGGTCCCCAGCCCGGCGCCCGCCCCGGTCCGCAAGGCCGCACCGGCCAGGAAGGGCCGCTCGAAGCTGGGTCTCATCGGTGTCGGCATCGTCGTGCTCGCCGGTGTGGCGTACGGCGCCGGGCTGCTGATGAACCACTCCGACGTACCCAAGGGCACCACCGTGCTCGGCGTCGACATCGGCGGCGGCACCAGGGACCAGGCCGTCAACAAGCTCGACAGCACGCTCGGCACCCGGGTCAACTCCCCGATCCAGCTGAGCGTCGACGGCCACAGGACCGAGCTCAGGCCGGCCACGGCGGGGCTCACCCTCGACACTCAGGCCACCGTGCGCGGTGCCGCGGGCAGTGACTACAACCCCGTCTCGGTGATCGGCTCGCTCTTCGGCAACCGGCGCCAGGTCGAGCCCGTCCTGCCGACCGACGACGAGAAGCTCGGCGTCGCGCTCACCGATCTGGCGGGTGTCTCCGGCTCCGCGTCCGACGGCACGATCAAGTTCGAGCCCGGCAAGGCCGTCGCCGTACCCGGCAAGGCGGGCAAGACGCTGGACGTCAACAAGTCGATGGTCGCCGTCCGGGACGCGTTCCGCGCGCAGGTCCAGACCGGGAAGCCGCACACCGTGCAACTCCCCGTCGTGGTCAGGCAGCCGACGATCACCAAGACCGAGATCGACCGGGCCATGAAGGACTTCGCGCAGCCCGCGATGTCCGGTCTGATCACGATCAAGGCGGGTGGCAAGCAGATCCAGTTCGGGCCGGAGAAGTCGCTCCCCAAGATCCTCTCCATGAAGCCCGTCAACGGCCGGCTCGAACAGACCTACAACCGGACCGCCATCACCCAGCTCCTGGAAGGCGTCTTCGACGGCGTCATGATCACCAAGGGTGACGGGCAGAAGCACCCGGTCTCGGCGACGGACGTGGCGCAGGCCATGCAGACCGCGCTGCTCGGCAAGACGCCCGCGGAGCGCACCGCCACGATCAGCCTCAACCCGAGCTGACCGCGGCAGCTGCCACGCACATCCGGACTGCCCGGCCCCCGCCGACCACCTGACGCCGACCGACAGCGTCAACACACCGGCGGGGGCCGTGTCATGGCCCCGGTATGACATCTGTCATCGACGACTCACGACAGGCTGCTCTGCCGCCAGGGCCCCCGTTGCGCGACGCTGGTCCCATGACGAAGACGACAGCACCGCCCACCACCGTGGCGAGCTTCGAGAACGTGAACAAGAGCTACGGCGAGGTGCACGCCGTAGCCGGGCTCACGCTTGATCTGCACCCCGGCGAGACCGTCGCACTCCTCGGTCCCAACGGGGCGGGCAAGTCATCGGCGCTCGACCTCCTGCTCGGACTGCGCAATGCCGACTCGGGCACCGTCCGGGTCTTCGGCACCACCCCGGAGCAGGCCATCAGGGACGGCCGCGTCGGCGCGATGCTGCAGAGCGGCGGCCTGATGGAGGAGGTCAAGGTCCGCGAGCTGGTCCAGCTGGCCTGCGACCTGCACCGCCACCCGCGTCCGGTCGCCGACGTACTCGACCGCGCGGGCATCACGCAGATCGCCGACCGCATGGTCAACAAGCTCTCCGGCGGCCAGGAGCAGCGAGTCCGCTTCGCGCTGGCGACGGCGGGGGACAACGACCTGATCGTCCTCGACGAGCCGACCACCGGCATGGACGTCTCCGCGCGGCACGCCTTCTGGGCCACCATGCGCGAACAGGCCGACCAGGGCCGTACGGTCCTCTTCGCCACGCACTACCTGGAGGAGGCGGACGCCATCGCCGACCGCGTCCTGGTCCTCCACAAGGGCCGGCTGCTCGCCGACGGGACCGCGTCCGAGATCAAGGCCAAGGCCGGTGCCCGGCGGATCGCCTTCGACCTGGAGGGCGCCATCGACGAGGACGCGCTGCGCGGTCTCCCGTTCCTGACGGCCTTCGACGTCTCCGGCCGCACCGTCCGTATCCAGTCGTCCGACGCCGACGCCACCGTCCACGCGCTGTACGGACTCGGGCTCTACCCCCGCAACCTCGAAGTCGCGGGCCTCGGCCTGGAGCAGGCCTTCGTCGCCATCACCGAGGCCGAGGAGGCCAAAGCAGTATGAGGACCCTGGTCAAGCTCGAAATCATCCGGACCCTGCGGAACCGGAAGTTCATGTTCTTCTCGATCCTCTACCCCTCGATCCTCTACCTGATCATCTCCAGCGGGGCGTCGTCGGGCCGGGTGAGCGGAACCGGCCTCACCCTGCAGAACTTCTACGTGGTCGCGATGGCCTCCTTCGGCGCGCTCACCGCCGTCCTCATGGGCAACAGCGAACGCATCGCGAAGGAGCGCGAGAAGGGCTGGGTGCGCCAGCTGCGCCTCACCTCGCTGCCGGGCCGTGGCTACGTCCTCGCGAAGATCGGCAGTGCGGCCGTGGTCACGCTGCCGTGCATCGTCGTCGTCTTCATCGTGGCGGCGATCGCCAAGAACGTACGGTTCGACGCCTGGCAGTGGCTCGCCCTGACCGGAGTCATCTGGGCCGGCAGCCTGGTCTTCGCCGCGCTCGGGGTCGCCATCGGGTACATCGCCAGCGGTGACGCGGTCCGGCCGATCACGATGATCATCTACTTCGGCCTCTCCATCCTCGGCGGCCTCTGGATCCCCACGACGACCTTCCCGACGTGGCTGCAGAACATCGCGGAGTGGCTGCCCACCCACGCGTACGCCGGTCTCGGCCAGGCCATCGAGCTGGGCAACGCCCCGCACGCCAAGGACGTCGTCATCCTCTTCGTGTACTTCCTCATCTTCGCGGGCGGCGCCGCCTGGCTGTACCGGAAGGACACACTGAAGGCGTGAACCAGGAACGAGCGGTCGGCATCGGGAAGGTACCGGAGAACACCAGGGAAGCCGCCAGGAAGATGCTCTGGATCGGCATCTGGCTGATCTTCCTCGGGACCCCGCTGAACGCGCTGCTCGACGGCCGCTACCCGGCCGCCGGGCAGGCGCTCGGCTGGAGCGGGCTGACCGTCTTCGTCGGCCTGTATCTCGTCACCGTCTTCCGGAACACCAGCCGCATGCTCTCGCCGAGGACGGTCCACCTCAGCCTGGCAGTCCTCGGCGCGCTCGCCATCGGGCTCAACCTCGCCCTCGGCTCCCCCTGGCTCGTGCTCTTCGTGTACGTGGCGGTGAACTGCGGCGCGGTCCTGTCGTTGCGCAGGGCGACCTGGGGAATCCTCGGGACCACGGCGCTGATGTGCCTCCTCTCGCTCCGCGACGACCATCCGCTGGAGCTCGCGGGGCCGTTGCTCATCCCGGCGCTGCTCGGCGGATTCGCGATGACCGGGGTGCGGCAACTGATCCGTACGACGGTCGAGCTGAAGGAGGCCCGCGCCACGGTCGCCCAGCTCGCCGCCAACGAGGAGCGGCTGCGGATGGCCCGCGACCTCCACGACCTCCTCGGCCACTCCCTGTCGGTGATCACCCTCAAGTCCGAGCTGGCCGGCCGGATGCTGCCCGGCCGGCCGGAACAGGCGGCCACCCAGGTCGCGGACATCGAGCAGGTCAGCCGACAGGCGCTGACGGACGTACGGGAAGCGGTCACCGGCTACCGCCGCCCCACCCTGCCCGGCGAACTGGCGGGCGCCCGTACCGCGTTGGCTGCCGCAGGCATCGTGGCCGATGTGCCCACCGATGTGCCGGACGACTGCCGGACCGGCGACCTGGACGAGGACCAGGAGGCCGCCCTGGCCTGGGCGCTGCGCGAGGGCATCACCAACGTCGTACGCCACAGCGCGGCCCGCCACTGCACGGTCGCGCTCAGCTCCCGGCAGACCCTGGGCGGCCGCCGTCTCGAACTCGTGGTGCGTGACGACGGCAGGAACGCCGTGGCAGGCCCGCACGGCAACGGACTCACCGGCCTGGCCGAGCGCCTCGCCAAGGCAGGCGGCACGCTCGGTACGCAGGCCGGTCCTGGCTTCACCCTCACCGCCCGTGTCCCCATAGGATCCGGGGCATGATCAGGCTCTTGCTCGCCGAGGACCAGGCCATGGTCCGGGAGGCCCTGGCCGCGCTGCTCGGCCTGGAGCCGGATTTCGAGGTCGTGGCCCAGGTGGCCCGCGGCGACGAGATCCTGGCCGCCGCCCGGGCCCACGCCGTGGATGTCGCGCTGCTCGACATCGAGATGCCGGGCATGACCGGCATCGAGGCGGCGGCCCAGCTCCACCGTGAACTGCCCGCGCTCAAGGTCGTCGTGCTGACCACCTTCGGCCGCCCCGGCTATCTGCGCCGGGCCATGGAGTCGGGCGCCCACGCCTTCCTGGTAAAGGACGCCCCCGCGGCGCAACTGGCCACCGCCGTACGGAAGGTGCTCGACGGTGAGCGGGTCATCGACCCCACGCTGGCGGCCGCGGCGCTCTCGGACGGCGCGAACCCGCTGACGGACCGCGAGCGCGAGGTGCTGCGCGCGGCGGCGGACGGCTCGACCAACGCGGAACTGGCGGCGGCGCTGCACCTGTCGCAGGGGACCGTCCGCAACTACCTCTCGACGGCGATCCAGAAACTGACGGCCCGCAACCGGGCCGAGGCGGTGCGGATCGCCCGCGAGAAGGGCTGGCTCTGAAGGGCCGTTCCGCCGTCGTGGTGAGGTGCGACAGCGGCGGCCGGGCGGCCTCGCGTCTCAGTGAGCCGGCGTACGTCGCTCGTAGACCGTCACCCGGCGTCCGCGGTCCTGTTTGTCGGCCACCGGCCTGAAGTACTTCTTCAGCACGGCGGTCTTCGTCCTGTCCCGTGCGCCCGCCACCGGTTTCGCCACCTCCGGGGTGTCCGTCACCAGCAGGATCCACCGCTGGGCCAGCATCGCCGTACGTATCCGGCCGGGGTCGGCCTCCAGGCCTTTCAGGGTCCCGGACCCCTCCGGGCTCTGCACCAGAGCTATGTCCTGCAGCCCCGAAAAGGCGCTCGGGGAAACGGACTTGGTGTCCCGGCGCGCCGACGGGACGAAGAGCACCGCGTTCCCGGTCTGCTTCAGCCGCCGTACGTCCGATGCCACCGCCAGGACGTCGTCCACCCGGCTCGACGGAGACCGTTTGGCCAGCGACTGCGGCAGCAGCGCCACCGTCGCTACGGCGATCACCGCGGGGAGCACCCACACCGACGCTCTCGGGTGCCGGGGCCTCACCGCCTGTACCGCCGAGCCGATACCCGTACCGATCAGCAGCGCGAGACCCAGCAGACTGAAGAGGATGTACCGGTCCAGGAACAGCGGCTGGATCAGCGAGAGACCGATGAGGCCGATCTGCGGCACCGCCAGCAACGGCAGCCCGACGGCCGTCACCGAAAGCGGGCTCGCCCGGGGCCGGTCGAGGAGTACGCAGGCTCCGCCGGTCACCAGCAGAACCGCCGGGCCGATCAGCATGTGCCAGGTCAGCGGCGGTATCCAGGACACCTGTGCGGACTGGCCCCGGCTGAAGAGGATTAACGGCAGCACACAGACCGTGGCGGCCGCGGCGGCAGTCGCCCAGCGTCTCCACACCGTGCGGCCGGCCCGGCTCCAGGCCAGCGTCGCCATATGTGCCGGGAGGATCAGGAGCGAGAGCCAGTTCAGCAGCCCGCCCAGCAGGACGGTGAAGCCGTACACAGCCCAGTACGCCGTCCGGCCCCGCCCCTGCAGCAGGGCCACGAGCAGCGCTGTGGAAATCCCGGCCCCGGCCGCGACCAGGGCGTACGGCCGCCCCTCCTGGAGGTAGAACTGCACGGCCGGAAGCAGCCCGAAGGCCATCCCGCCCGCCAGCCCCGCCCACATACCGGCCAGCCGGCGGCCGACCACCGCGACGCATGCCGCCGCCACCCCGGTGGCCAGTACCGAGGGCAGCCGCAGCGTGGTGGTGCTGGGGCCGAAGCACTCGAACAGCCAGTGCATCAGGAGGTAGTAGCACCCGTGCACGACGTCGACGTTCCCCAGCATGTGCCAGATCTCAGCCGTGGAGCGCTGGGCGACCTGCCAGGTCGCGGCCTCGTCCCGCCACAGACTCTCCTGTCGTGACAGGCCCCACAGGCCCAGACAGAAGGTCCACAGCATCGGTACCGACCAGACGAGGACGCGGCGACGGTCCGGGCCGGCCGGGGCCGCGGCGGACGTCGGCCCGGCCCCCGGGAAGCAGGGCGACGAACGCGATATGTGTACAAGGGACATGAAGGAGGGCTTCCGGGGTTGTCTTCACAGCGGCTGCGGTACAGGGCGGAGGGTGAGAGCCGCGAAGCCCCCTCCCCGGTACGAATCGTAAGCACTTGCGATATCCGCCTGTGCGGCCGCTGTGAAGACATCCCCCGGGCCGCTGTCCGGCGGACGGACGGTACGGACCGGAGAAGCGGCTACGGGTGCATCCTGGCGCCCTTCAGCACCTTGTCCACCGCGTTGCGGGGTCCGTACACCGCGAGCCCCACCAGATCGAGCCGGTCGCGCCCGACCGCCCGGACCGCCGCCCGGTTGTCCCGGTCGTTGCCCGTGCGGAACAGATCGCGGGTGAAGACGGCGCGGGGGAGCGCGCGGGACAGGGCCCGGGAGTGGGCGGTGGTCAGCGTCTGGCCGGAGCCCTCGAAGACCAGCACGGGCTGCCGGAACATCGGCAGATAGGCGGTGCCGTCGGCGTCGGCGTACGGTCCGCCGATCACCTCGGGCACCGTCGGGCCGAGGCCGCTGACCAGGAAAGCGGTGACATTCAGCCGCTGCCAGGTCTCCAGGTCCTCGTGCAGCAGTACGGCGATCTTGGTGTCGAAGCGGACCGGAGCGCCGTCCAGGGCGCTGCTGCCCGCCAGGCTGTCGGCGCCGAGGCTGTCGGCGCCGAGGCCCGGGCCGGCGAGGTCGGGGCCGGCGAGGTCGGGAGCGGTGGGGGCGGGAGCGGCGTGGCCGGGGGCGGTCTCGGTTCTCATGCTCCGAGACTGCCGAGTGGTCCCGCGCACCGTCTTGTACGTTCTTTGCATGGTGTCCGGGCCGGAGGTCTCCGCATGGCGCCCGCCCGTGGCGGGTGTCGTGGAGGTCTTCCACGCCCACTTCACCGAGCACGCCTACCCGATGCATGTCCACGACGCCTGGACCCTGCTGATCGTCGACGACGGGGCGGTGCGGTACGACCTCGACCGGCATGAGCACGGCACCCCGCACGACACCGTCTCGCTGCTGCCTCCGCACGTGCCCCACAACGGTTCGCCCGCCACCCCGCGCGGCTTCCGCAAGCGGGTGCTCTATCTGGACATGACGCAGCTGGACGCCGGGTACATCGGCGCCGCCGTCGACCGGCCGGACCTCGTCGACCCGGTGCTGCGCAGCCGCGTCGGCCGGCTCCACACGGCCCTGGCCTCGCGGGGCGAGGAACTGGAGGCGGAGAGCAGGCTGGCCCTGATCAGCGAGCGGCTGCGCGGACACCTGCGGCCCGGCACCGCCACCCGCCGCCGGGAGGAGGACGGCAGGTCCGTCGCGGACCGGCTGCGGGAACTGCTCGACGAACGGCTGGTCCAGGGGGTGACGCTGCGGGAAGCCGCCGCAGAGGTGCACGCCCACCCCGCCCATCTGGTACGGGCGTTCAGCGCAGCCTTCGGTATCACCCCGCACCAGTACCTGACGTCACGCCGGGTCGACCGGGCCCGGGGGCTGCTGCTCGAAGGGGTGCAGCCCGGCGAGGTGGCTGTGGCCACCGGGTTCTACGACCAGTCCCATCTGACCCGGCACTTCAAGCGCGTCGTGGGCATCGCCCCGGGACGGTACGCCCGCACCGGCCCGACGTCGCGTACCGCCGGTTGAGTGGCCGCCGGTTCAGCGTCCGTTCAGCTGGGCTGCCGTCAGTTGAGCATCGCGCGGGCCGACCTCGCCTGTCGGCGTACCGCCTCGGCCGCTCCCGGGTCGACCGCCGCGACCATCTCCGCGTACTCCTCCATCTCCACCGCGCCGCGCACGAAGTCCCCCCGCTCGACCAGGAGTTGGGCGTGCTCGTAGCGCAGCCGCGCCGGGTGGGCGGGCAGCAGCAGGGAGAGTTCGATGGCCCAGAGCTGGACGTCCGTGCGCTCCGGGCGGGCCGCCGCCCAGGCGCGGATGTTGTTCAGGACCCGCAGGATGATCTCCAGCGGGCCGGCCGGGGCGAGCATGGACGGGTCGAAGGGCGCCCCCGTCGCCCCGGCGACCAGGGCGCCCGCGTCCTCGCCGCTGAGCAGCCGGCCGCCCCCGAAGGGATCGGCGAGCACCTGCTCGTCCGGCGGGCCCGACGGATCGCCGAAGCCGACCACGAAGTGGCCGGGCAGCGCCACCCCGTACACCGGGGCCCCGGCCCGCCGCGCGACCTCGGTCCACACCACCGAGAGCAGGATCGGCAGCCCGCGCCTGCGCCGCAGCACCTCGTGCAGCAGCGAGGACTCCAGCCGCTGGTAGTCGGCGGCGGCGCCCCGGAAGTCGTGCTGTACGCCGAGGAGTTCACCGAGCGCGGTGGCCCAGGCGCGGGCTCCGGTCACCCCGAACGGCACCATCCCCGCCAGCCGGTCCAGTTCGATCTGGGCCGTGTCGATGCCGTCCTGGCCGAGCGAGGGATCGGCCTCGGTGCCCACCAGCAGGCACAGCAGGGCGAGATCGGGCCGCTCGGCGCGGGCCTCCTCGGCGAACTGCTGGCGCCAGTCGGTGGATTGCTCGTCCATATGAGTCTCGTACCCGCCTATGCCGTGGGGATGTGCTGCCGGTAGTGGTGGTAGCTGTGGTGGGTCCGGAAGCCCATACCGTCGTAGAGCGCACGGGCCCCGGTGTTCTCCTCCTCGACCTGGAGCCAGGCCGCCGACGCGCCCTCGTCGAGCGCCCGGCGGGCCAGCGCGGTCATGACGGCGCTCGCCAGCCCCTGGCGGCGGGCCGCCGGGTCCACCTCCACCGCCATGAACCCCGCCCACCGGCCGTCGACCACACAGCGGCCGATCGCCGCGGGCACTCCGCCGGGACCGGCGACCGAGGCGAACCAGGTCGAAGGGCCGCTGCCGAGCACTTTCAGAACGGCCGGACCCGGGGTGCTGAGGCGCTGGTAGCGGGCGAGCCAGGACGCGTCGCAGGACCGGGAGAGCGAGACCCGCGAGACCGGGTCCTCCAGCGGGCGGGCCGGATCTCCGATCGGGGCCAGCGCCGCGGTCCGGACGAGCGCGCTCACCTCACGGGTCCAGCCGCGCTGCTCAAGGGCGGCGGCGAGCAGTTCCTGGGTGCCCTCGCTCCCGGTGGATACCTGGATGTACGCGGGCAGACCACGCTCCGTGTACCAAGCGGTCACCCGCTCCAGTGCCTCGTCCAGCGGCCGGCCCGGATCGCCGAGCGGCAGTACGGAGTTGGCGCGGCGGGTGAAGCCCTCCCGTCGCCCGGCCTCCGCCCCCCAACGACGCGCTTCGCGCGGCACCTCCCCGACTGCGGCCCGCAGCTGCCAGTCGCCGAGCTGCTCGCTCTCCACCGGCTGCCAAGCCCGGGCCGTCGCCCGTGCCAGTTCGGGGAAGGTCGCAGACGGGCCCCGTCTGCGCGCGGGCGCCGGTGGCACGATTTTTCCGGCCACGAGCGCCGATTCCGGGATGCGGACCGACACGCCCGAACGCTGTGTGATGGACAGCACACCTGCGTCCCATGATGTGAGAACACCCACCGTGTCGGTGAACTTCGCACCTGGTGCGGCCTCGTTGGCCAGCTGTCTGACTGATACCCGTTTGCCCACGTCAACAGGTGTAATTCGGACCTCGAGCCGTCCGCCGGTAGTGAATTCCACAGCTCTCTCCGCCCCTCCTGTTCGGATCGCGCCCAGGAACGGAGATACTAGGTGCGGGCATCGACGACGCCGCGCTCCCGCGCAGAGCAGCCCTACCGAGGAGGAACGACAGCGTGACTTACGTCATCGCGCAGCCTTGTGTCGACGTCAAGGACAAGGCGTGCATCGAGGAGTGCCCCGTCGACTGCATCTACGAGGGCTCCCGGTCCTTGTACATCCACCCGGACGAATGCGTCGACTGTGGTGCCTGTGAGCCGGTCTGCCCGGTGGAAGCGATCTTCTACGAGGACGACACCCCGGAGGAGTGGAAGGACTACTACAAGGCGAACGTCGAATACTTCGACGAGCTCGGCTCGCCCGGTGGCGCCTCCAAGCTCGGCCTGATCGAGCGCGACCACCCCTTCATCGCGGCGCTGCCTCCGCAGAACGGCTGACCCCGTAGCGACCCGGTCCCGTACGGCGAACTTCGCCGTACGGGACCGCGGCATTTGCTGTGGCGGCCGGTTCGTCCGGCGGCGGCCTGCCCGGCCGGCCCGGGCAGCCCGCGGCGCCCCGGCTCGCGCAGCCCAAGACCGCGCGGTCCCCGCCCGCGCAGCTCCGTACGTACGAGAAAGTGAAGCCCGTGTCCGCACTCTCATCGCGCCTCCCCGCCTTCCCCTGGGACAAGCTGGAGCCGTACAAGGCGACGGCTGCCGCCCACCCGGACGGCATCGTGGACCTCTCCGTCGGCACACCGGTCGACCCGGTCCCCCCGATCGTGCGCGAGGCGCTCGTCGCGGCGGCCGACTCACCGGGGTATCCCACGGTGTGGGGGACCACGGAGCTGCGCGACGCGATCAGCGGCTGGTGCGAGCGCAGGCTCGGCGCGCGCGAGGTCGTGCACACCAACGTGCTGCCCGTCGTCGGCTCCAAGGAGCTGGTGGCCTGGCTGCCCACGCAGCTCGGCCTGGGGGCCGGTGACCGGGTGGCGTACCCGCGGCTCGCCTACCCGACATACGAGGTGGGCGCGCGGCTCTGCGGCGCGGAGCCGGTCGTGTACGACGACCCGACGGAGCTGGACCCCGAGGGGATCAGGCTGCTCTGGCTCAACTCGCCGTCGAACCCGACCGGCCAGGTTCTCGGCCGGGACGAACTGGTCCGGATCGTCGCCTGGGCGCGGGAGCACGGCATCCTGCTCGCGAGCGACGAGTGCTACTTCGAGCTGGGCTGGGAGACCGAGCCGGTCTCCGTGCTCCACCCGGATGTCTGCGGCGGTACGTACGAGGGCCTGATCGCCGTCCACTCGCTCTCGAAGCGCTCCAACCTGGCCGGCTACCGTGCCGCGTTCATCGCGGGCGACGCCGCCGTACTCGGCGAGCTGCTGCAGATCCGCAAGCACGGCGGGATGATGACGGCCGCGCCCGTACAGGCCGCGGTGGTGGCCGCGCTCGGCGACGACGCCCATGTGACGGAGCAGCGGTCGCGGTACCTGGCCCGGCGCACCGCCCTGCGGACCGCGCTGGAGGCGCACGGCTTCCGGATCGAGCACAGCGAGGCCAGCCTCTATCTGTGGGCGACCCGCGACGAGGAGTGCTGGGACACCGTCGCCCACCTCGCGGAGCTGGGCATCCTGGTGGCGCCCGGTGACTTCTACGGGGTGGCGGGCGAGCGTTTCGTCCGCGTCGCGTTGACGGCCACGGACGAGCGGGTGGCCGCGGCGGTCAAGCGGCTGGGCGAGAAGTAGCCCGCCGACGTAATCCTGTCGGCAGTGACGCGGTCCTTACGCGGTAGGGGCCCCGGGGAGTGAGCTGTGAACTCCCCGGGGCCCCTACCTGTCGGCCGACTACTGCCGGCCCAGTGCTGCTGGCCGATTCCTACTGGCCGATTCCTACTGGCCGAGCGGCAGACCGCCGCCGACCGGCAGCTTGCCCGCGGACGGGAGGGTGCCGCCGGCGCTCTGCGCGGTGCCGCCGACCAGGGTGCCTGCGGAGCCCGCGGTGTCGCCCGCGGCCTTCTGGGCGGCGGGAGCGGCGGTCTTGCCGACGGCGCCGACCGTCTTGCCTGCGGCCGGGACGGTCTTCTTGACGGCCTTGCTGCCGGTGTCACCGGCCATACCGGTGGTCGTCCGGGCCGCACTGTCGACGGAGTTGCCCAGGCCGGCGCCGTCGAGTGCGGTCACGCCGCCCAGGTTCGGGGCCTGCGGGAGTTCCGCGGCGCTTGCGACGCCGGCCGCACCGACCACGGGGGCCGCGCCCGCCGCGATCAGCAGCGCGGTACGGGCGATCCGACGGGTCAGGGAGAGGGACATGGTGCTCCTTGAGCGGGAGGGGACTTGACTGTCCGGCGTTCGGACGCTGTGACAACCGCTCGGGGGGAGGGGGAAGTTGCGGTGCACCAAGGTAAAGAGTCTGCAATGTGTCGCATTATCGGTTTCGGATAAAAACGGACAAACGGTGGCTCGCCGACAAGGCTGCTGAACCGTCACTCCCCTTGGCCCCCTTGGGGTCCCCGGAGAGCGGCCGAGGGTGCCGGGAGGCAGCGCGAAAGACGTTCCCGGCGGGCCGAGGGAGCCGCTTCCGGGTGAGGGGTCGCGCGTCTGTACGGGGCGCTTCCGGCGCTATTTCGTGAGGGTGATGCGGACTTCGGCGGCGCCCTGGCCCGCACTCCGCCCTGTGGAGACGGCCTGCGCGGCGTCCGTCCTGCGCCAGGGCGCGTGGCTCGTCGCCGCCGTCCACTCCTGGCCCGCGTAGGAGACCTGCTGGATGTGGAGCGCGGCCGAGTTGGCCACCGCCCAGTACGCCAGCTCCCAGCCGCGCTGCTGGACGGACCCGGCGCCGGGTCCCCCGACGGCCCGCGCCGTGGTCGTACGGACCGGCAGCCGGACCTCCGAGGGCGCCGACGGCTGCGCCGACTTCCCGGCGGGCAGCACGCCCGCCCCGAAGTCCCGCTTCAGCGCGGCGCGCACCGCGGCAGGATCACCCGGCAGGCTGCTCTTCGTCGCCGCGCAGGAGAACGAGGCGGGCGCCTGGCCGGTCAGCGCGGCCGCGAGCAGCTCGGCGTCCGGCTCGTGCTTCGCGTACGCCTGCGGGAAGCCGCTGCGCTGCACCTCCTGCGCGGCGACCGTCAGCGGCAGCCGCGAGTAGCCGGGGATCTTCCCGAGGTGCTCGTAGAACTTCCCGGACGCGTAGACCGGGTCCATGATCTGCCCGGCCGTGCCCCAGCCCTGCGACGGCCGCTGCTGGAAGAGACCGAGCGAGTCCAGGTCGCCGTGGTCGAGATTGTGCAGCTCCGACTCCTGGAGCGCGGTCGCCAGCGCGATGGTCACCGCGCGTTCCGGCATTCCGCGCGAGGTTCCCACTGCCGTGATCGTCGCCGCGTTGACGGCCTGCTCGGGGCTCAGCCGGTAGCTGCTCCCGTTACCGGCCTGTGCGGTGCAGCGCGGACCGGTGCTGCCTCCGCTGATGTACTGCACCAGGACATAGCCCGCCAGCGCCAGCAGCACGGCGAGGGCGGCCACGATCCGGAAGAAGCGGCCGCGGCGTGGCGCGGCAGAGGGCTGGGGCACGAGGCCCACCGTACTGGAGCCCGGGTTAGGGTCGGAGCCATGTCAGAGACCCCGCTTGACCTCGCACTCGACGCCCCGGCCCTGACCGCACAACTGGTCGACTTCCCGTCCGTGAGCGGCACCGAGAAGCCACTCGCCGACGCGGTGGAGGCGGCGCTGAGGGCGCTGCCGCACCTGACCGTCGACCGGTACGGCAACAACGTCGTCGCCCGGACGCACCTCGGCCGCGCCGAGCGGGTCGTGCTGGCCGGACACCTCGACACCGTGCCGATCGCGGACAACGTCCCGTCGCGGCTCGACGAGAACGGCGTCCTGTGGGGCTGCGGCAGTTGTGACATGAAGTCGGGCGTGGCGGTACAGCTGCGGATCGCGGCGACGGTGCCCGAGCCCAACCGGGACCTCACCTTCGTCTTCTACGACAACGAAGAGGTCGCGGCCGAACTCAACGGCCTCAAGCACGTGTCCGAGGCGCACCCCGACTGGCTCGCGGCGGACTTCGCCGTCCTGCTCGAATCCTCCGACGGCGAGGTCGAGGGCGGCTGCCAGGGCACGCTCCGGGTCATCCTGCGCACCAAGGGCGAGCGCTCCCACTCGGCGCGCGCCTGGATGGGGTCCAACGCGATCCACTCCGCCGCCCCGATCCTGGCGAAGCTGGCCGCGTACGAGCCGCGCAGGCCGGTGATCGACGGCCTGGAGTTCCACGAGGGCCTCAACGCCGTACGGATCGAGGGAGGCGTGGCCAACAACGTCATCCCGGACGCCTGCACGGTGGTGGTCAACTTCCGTTACGCGCCCGATCGCAGCGAGGAGCAGGCGCTGGCGTACGTGAAGGAGTTCTTCGCCGACTGCGACATCGACGAGTTCATCGTCGACGACCACACCGGCGGCGCGCTCCCCGGCCTCTCGCATCCGGCGGCGGCGGCCTTCATGGCGGCGGTCGGCGGCGAGGCCCGCCCGAAGTTCGGCTGGACGGACGTGTCGCGCTTCAGCGCGCTCGGGGTTCCCGCGGTGAACTACGGCCCCGGCAACCCGCTGCTCGCGCACAAGCGCGACGAGCGGGTCGACATCACGAGGATCTCGCAGACAGAGGAACGACTCCGCTCCTGGCTGACGGACTGAATTTCCCCGTACGTCACATGTGCGGACCTAGGCTGTCGGGGACACGCAATGCGGAGGGAGCACAACATGGGCAACCCTGAGGGAGCACCGGCGCCGGAGGAACAGCGGCTCGGCCCGGTGGTGCGCCGCCGGGACCAGGTTCAGCCCGGCACCACCGACCAGCGGCTGCTCGACACCATGGAGAAGGGACCGGCCGACTGGCTGCACACCGACCCGTGGCGGGTCATGCGCATCCAGTCGGAGTTCGTGGAGGGCTTCGGCGCGCTGGCCGAACTGCCCAGCGCGATCAGCGTCTTCGGGTCGGCCCGTACCGCGCCGGGTTCGCCGGAGTACGAGGCGGGGGTACGGATCGGCGGCGCGCTGGTGGACGCGGGCTTCGCGGTGATCACGGGCGGCGGACCCGGCGCGATGGAGGCGGCCAACAGGGGCGCCAGGGAGGCCAACGGCGTCTCGGTCGGGCTCGGCATCGAGCTGCCCTTCGAGCAGGGCCTCAACCCGCACGTCGACATCGGGGTGAACTTCCGCTACTTCTTCGTCCGCAAGACGATGTTCGTGAAGTACGCGCAGGGCTTCGTGGTCCTGCCCGGTGGCCTCGGCACCATGGACGAGTTGTTCGAGGCCCTGACCCTGGTCCAGACCCGGAAGGTGACCAGGTTCCCGATCGTGCTCTTCGGTACGGAGTACTGGGGCGGCCTGGTCGACTGGCTGCGCGGGACCGTGGTGGCCCAGGGCAAGGCGTCGGAGCACGATCTGCTGCTGTTCCACGTCACGGACGACGTGGACGAGGCAGTGGCCCTGGTGACCAAGGAGACGGGGCTGTAGGCGGGTTCCCCCGGTCACCGACCGCCGGGCCTTCCATCTGGATCGTGCCGGGCTCGCGGGTCCCGGCATGATCCGGACGGGAGGCGTCAGGCCAGCCCCCGCCGGGCCACCGCCGGCGCCCGGTGGCCCGCGATCGTCGCCACCATGTCCAGTACCTGCCGGGTCTCGGCCACTTCGTGCACCCGGTACACCTGCGCCCCCAGCCATGCCGAGACCGCTGTCGTGGCCAGCGTCCCGAGCAGCCGTTCCTTGACCGGCTTGTCGAGCGTCTCGCCCACGAAGTCCTTGTTGGACAGGGAGACCAGAACCGGCCACCCCGTCGCGGTCATCTCGCCCAGCCTGCGGGTGGCCTCCAGCGAGTGCCGGGTGTTCTTCCCGAAGTCGTGGCCGGGGTCGATCATGATCCCGTCGGGCCTGACGCCCAGCGAGACCGCCCGCTCCGCGAGGCCGATCGTGACCCGCAGGATGTCGTCCATGACGTCGTCGTATGTGACCCTGTGCGGCCGGGTGCGCGGTTCGGCGCCGCCCGCGTGCGTACAGACCAGGCCGGCGCCGAACCGGGCGGCGACAGCGGCCAGTTCCGGATCGACCCCGCCCCACGCGTCGTTCAGCACATCCGCGCCCGCCTCGCACACCGCCGCACCCACGTCATGGCGCCAGGTGTCCACGCTGATCACCACATCGGGGTGGCGCCGGCGCACCTCGGCGACGAAACCGACCGTACGCCGCGCCTCCTCCTCGGCCGTCACCTCCTCGCCGGGACCGGCCTTGACCCCGCCGATGTCGATGATGGCCGCCCCTTCGGACACCGCCTGCTCCACGCGGGAGAGCGCCGGCTCGTCGCGGAAGGTCGCTCCCTGGTCGTAGAACGAGTCCGGGGTCCGGTTCACGATCGCCATGATCACCGGTTCGTGCGCGTCGAACTCGCGCCGTCCCAACCGCAGCATCCGTCTGCCCCTCACCCTCTGAGTTCACCCGCTGAGTCGCCTGCGACCCTAACGGCCTGCCGAGGGGCGGGCCCTACCGGCCAGGTACGCATGGCACGATCGGACCCGCACGGTTCCGCTGTCCGGGGAGAGGCTCACTCGTGTTCTGGTTCTTGCTGATCGCGATGGTCGTGGTGGTCGCCGCGGTCACCCTCGCGGTGATCGGCGGCGGTGACGGCGCCGTACTGTCCGATGCTTCCCCCGAACTGCCCGTCGATCCGCTGCCCGCCGCCCGCCCGGTCGGCCGCGCGGACATCGAGGCGCTGCGGCTGCCGATGGTGGTGCGCGGCTACCGGATGTCCGACGTGGACGACGTGCTGGGCAGGCTGGGCGCCGAACTGGCCGAGCGCGACGCGCGGATCGCCGAGCTGGAAGCGGCGCTCGCCGGTGCGCGGGCCGCTGCCGTCAACGACGAGGACCCCGGGCGATGAGTTCGGACGCCGTCTTGGGAGCCGACGGAAAGCTGCGCTGCCCGTGGGGGGTGTCCACCGGGGACTACGTCGAGTACCACGACAGCGAGTGGGGCCGCCCGGTCCACGGCGACGACGCGCTGTACGAGCGGCTCTGCCTGGAGGCGTTCCAGTCGGGGCTCTCCTGGATCACCATCCTGCGCCGCCGCGAGGGGTTCCGTAAGGCCTTCTCCGGGTTCTCCATCGCCGAGGTGGCCGCGTTCACCGACGGGGACCGGGAGCGGCTGCTCGCGGACCCCGGGATCATCCGCAACCGCGCCAAGATCGACGCGACCCTCGCCAACGCCCGGGAGCTCGCGGGCTGGGAGCACGGGGCGCTCTCCGGGCTGATCTGGTCGTACGCACCGGATCCGGCCACCCGCCGGGCGCCCCGCCGCATCGCCGACATCCCGGCGGTGACGACGGAGTCCACGGCGCTCGCCAGGGAACTCAAGAAACGCGGCCTGCGCTTCATCGGCCCGACCACGGCCTACGCCCTGATGCAGGCGTGCGGCCTGGTCGACGACCACCTGGCGGACTGCTTCGCCCGGAGGGCCCCCGCGGGCGGCTGACGCGCGGGGGCGGGCTGACCGGCGGGGAGGCTGACCCGCGCCACGGCTTGAACTGCGCCACGGTCTGAACTGCGCGAGCGGCTGGTCCGCGTCGGCGGCCGACTCGCGCCGGTGGTGCTCAGCGCCCCAGATACCGCGGCTTCGTCTTGCCGACGAAGGCCTCGACCGCGATGAGGTGGTCCTCCGAAGCTCCCGCACGCGTCTGGAGTTCGTCCTCCTTCTCCAGCGCCTCGCGGAGCGGGTGGCCGGCCCCGTAGGCGAGGGACTCCTTGATCGCGGCCAACGCGACCGTCGGGCCGTCGGCGAGCGCGCGGGCCACGGCCAGCGCCTCCGACGCGAGATCGGCCTCAGGTACCAGCTTGTTGGCGATGCCCAGCTCGTACGCCTCCTGCGCGCCGAACGAGCGCGGGAACAGCAGCAGATCGGCCGCGCGGCTCTGGCCGATCAGCCGGGGGAGCGTCCAGGAGACGCCCGAGTCCGCGGTGAGCGCGACACCCGCGAACGACGTGGTGAATTTCGCGGTGTCGGCCACGACCCGGTAGTCGGCGGCGAGCGCGAACCCGAGGCCCGCTCCCGCGGCGACGCCGTTGACCCCGGCGACGACCGGCTTCGGCATCTCCGTGAGGGCCCGCACGATCGGGTTGTAGTGCTCCTGCACGGTGGACATGGTGCGCCCGGTGCCCGCCTCGCGGTCGGCCGTCAGCGAGGAGATGTGCTCCTTGAGGTCCTGCCCGACGCAGAAGGCGCGCCCGGTGGCGGTGAGCAGTACGGCCCGTACCTCGGAGGCCGCCGCCGCGGTCTGCACCGCGTCGCGCAGGGCCGCCTTCGCCTCGGTGTTCATCGCGTTCATCGAGTCGGGACGGTTGATGGTGACCGTCGCGAGTCCGTCGGTCACCTCGTAGAGCACGGTGTCCGCCATGGGGCCCTCCACTGCTGGGTGTCGGCTGCTGATGGGGCTGATTCGTCGTCCGCAGCTCAGCATGCCGGAGATCATCCGCGGCGAACATGTGACCTGCGTCAAACAATGCTGGTCAAGAATGGTGGACGAGGCGGCGCAGTATCGCAGGGGGAACGCCGAATTGAGTGGTTTTGGGGAAGTGCGTTGCGCAAGCGATGCAGACCGATGTTGGTCATCGGGTCCTGGGATGCGGGATAATGGCTGGGAAGCAATATGTTCGATGCCGGTGACACCTGGGTTGTCGGCTGCGATGAGCTGGTTTCAGGAAGGGGAACGAGCATGGCGGCCATGAAGCCGCGGACGGGCGACGGCCCGCTCGAGGTGACCAAGGAGGGGCGGGGCATCGTCATGCGCGTTCCGCTCGAAGGCGGCGGACGACTCGTTGTCGAGCTGACTCCGGACGAGGCCGATGCACTCGGCGACGCGCTGAAGAAGGTCGTCGGCTGACGCGGACGCCCCCAATGTTCTCTCCACTGCCCCGGCTCCGGCCGGGGCAGTGGTGTTTGGTGCTGTGGTGTCCGTTCTTTCCGGGACGACGGCGCGTTCAGGCCAGGCGTACGGCGCAGAGCAGCCCGTCGCCGACCGGGAGCAGTGAGGGCAGCAGCTCCTGGCTCTCGCGTACCGTGCGCAGCAGGTCGCGCAGGTGCAGGACTTCGGCGGGCTGGGCGGCGGAGTCGACCGTGCGGCCGTCCGCGAAGACCCCCTCGAAGCACACCAGTCCACCGGGCCGCAGCAGGCGCAACGATTCAGCGAGCACGTCCAGCGACTCCAGCCGGTCGCCGTCGCAGAACACGAGGTCGTATCCGCCGTCCGCGAGGCGCGGCAGTACGTCGAGGGCGCGGCCGGGGATGAAGCGCGACCGGTTCGCCGCGAAGCCGGCCGAGCGGAACGCCTGACGGGCGAAGCCCTGGCGCTCGGGCTCCGGGTCGACGGTGGTCAGCACGCCGTCCGGACGCATTCCCTGCAGCAGATAGATGCCCGAGACGCCGGTGCCCGTACCGATTTCGGCCACCGCTTTCGCGTCCGTGGTGGCGGCGAGCAGCCGCAGCGCCGCACCGGTGCCGGGCGAGACCGAGGGCAGGCCGGAGTCGCGGGCCCGGTCACGGGCCCACCGCAGGGCTTCGTCCTCGGCGACAAAAGCGTCGGCGAAGGCCCAGCTCGTCTGCCGGTTGGCGGTAATGGCCCTCTCCTGTCCCCGTAGTTGGCGCACTCGTGACTGTATCCGCTGCGCCCGGGAACCCGCAGATGGGACCGGGCGTTGTAGGAGGGCAGGGGGGACGCGGATGTATGAGGATTCCGGCAATCAGTCTTATCCGGAGCTAACGGGCGAGGTGGCTATGGTAGGGGCTCCACTGGACACCACCAGAGCCGACAGGGGAGGTGCGGCTGCGCCTGTGGATCGGGGAGGAGTGCTGCGGCGCTTTCTCAGGTCGGCGGGTGAGCCGAAATCCGTGACCGACATTGCTGACAGCTCCAGCGCTGCTGACTCCGTACAGACCGCGACCTTCGCCTCAGACGCGGACGCGCAGACATGGACTCCGCCCTCGTGGGAGGAGATCGTCAGTACGCACAGCGGCCGGGTCTACCGGCTCGCCTATCGCCTGACGGGCAACCAGCACGACGCCGAGGACCTCACGCAGGAAGTGTTCGTCCGCGTCTTCCGCTCGCTGTCGACGTACACCCCGGGCACTTTCGAGGGCTGGCTGCACCGCATCACCACCAACCTCTTCCTGGACATGGTCCGCCGCAAGCAGCGGATCCGCTTCGACGCCCTCGGGGACGACGCGGCCGAGCGGCTGCCGAGCCGTGAGCCGTCGCCCCAGCAGGTCTTCCACGACACCCACTTCGACGCGGACGTCCAGCAGGCGCTGGACACTCTCGCTCCGGAGTTCCGCGCGGCCGTGGTCCTCTGCGACATCGAGGGGCTGTCGTACGAGGAGATCGCCGCGACGCTGGGCGTCAAGCTCGGCACCGTACGCAGCAGGATCCACCGCGGCCGTTCCCACCTGCGCAAGGCCCTCAAGCACCGTTCGCCCGAGGCCCGTCGCGCCGAGCAGCGCGCGCTGGCCGGGGTGGCACCCGGCCTGGACGGAGAGGACGGGACCGCGTGAGTGGATCCAGTCCGACCCCGGCCGAGCAGCACCTCGGGGACCGGCTCGCCGCACTGGTCGACGGTGAGTTGAAGCACGACGCCCGCGAGCGGGTGCTCGCGCACCTGGCCACCTGTGCGAAGTGCAAGACCGAGGCCGACGCGCAGCGCCGGCTGAAAAGCGTCTTCGCCGAGACCGCGCCCCCGCCGCCCTCCGAAGGGCTGCTCGCCCGCCTCCAGGCGATGCCCGGCGGACCCGGCGGCGACCCCGGCCGTGGCCCTTTCAGCGGCCGCTTCACCGACGAGTTCTTCGGACCCCGGGCGTCGGACGGGCGCCCCTCGGGCCCCCGGATCGAATCCTTCGGCTATGTGCCCGTCGGACCACATGCCACCACGATTCCGGACGGCGGTCCGGCCGGCGGTTTCCGGGTCCACCCGGTGGGCCGGAGCGATCAGGAGCGGTCGGCCTGGCGCGGTCGGCGATTCGCGTTCGCGGCCGCCAGCGCGTTCTCGCTGGCCGCCATCGCACTGGGCGGCACGCTGCCGTTCGACGGCGCGGAGTCCCCGGTGTCGCACACCGACGGGCCGCCCAACAACGTCACACCGATGATCGCCACGGACCCGGTCGGCATCGGCGCGGACCTGCGCCACCGCCGTACCCACGACGGCGCCCAGCCGGCCAACGGCGGGCGGGCCCCGGTCCTGCCCACCGCTTTCGCCGGGCGTCACTCGGCATCCGCATCGGGCGCGCGTCCGGCCCGGCAGTCCCTGTACTCGCTCACGACGCCCCTGGTCACCGTCTCGTCGCTGTCCGCAGTCCGCCCCCCGATGGCGGCAGCCACCCCGCCCGCACAGCCGAGCGCGCAGTCAAGCCCCACAGCCACGCCGCCGGCGCTCCCGGCCGCTCCCGGCGCCTCGGGTCTGCCGGCTTCGACCGGGCACTGAGCGGGCTCCGGCGCCTGGAAACCTGGTTGAATCCCTGAAAGGCTGCCCGCCACAGGGCACGCGGAGTGCGGGGCGGGTGCGGGGAGAGCATGGACGACGGGAAGCCCACCGGGGCGCCAGGACACATATCCGGGGCCGGGTCGCCCCTGAGTGAGCCGCTGCCCCAACTCCAGCCCGCGTCGCCGCCCGTTCGGAGCGGAGGCCCTGCCGGTCACCCACGGCCTCTGCACGACCCGGCCCCCTACGGCACCCCGCCCTACGGCGGCCCGGGCCCCTGGGCCCCCGCACCGCCCGTCCAGCGGCCCGTCCCCACCCCGGCAGGCGGCACTCCCGTCCCACCGACCTACCCGGGTGCCGCGCAGCCTCCGCAGCACCACGTACCGCCGATGCATCACCAGCCCCTCCCACCACAGCAACCGCACCACCCACAGCCACACCACCCACAACCACCACAGCAACCGCACCACCCACAGCCACACCACCCACAACCACCACACCAGCCGGTGCAGCACCCCGCCCAGCTGCCCGTACAGCAGCCCTCGCAGTGGCTGCGCTACGACCCGTGGGGCGCGCCCCCTTCACCGCCTCCGCCGTCCGCCGGGGAGATGCGGCACCGGCGCGGAGCGGTCGTGGTCATGGTGGTGGTCGCGCTGGTCACCGGTGTCATCGGCGGCGGTCTTGGCGCGTACTCCGTGCTGAACGGCTCGTTCTCGGACGTCCGGCTCCCCCAGGCCGGCAAGGAGAGCCCCGCCCGGGCGCCGGGCACCGTGGCGAGGATCGCGGAGAGCGCGCTGCCCGGCGTGGTCACCCTGCATGTGAGGGGCAGCGCCGAGGCGGATACGGGTACCGGCTTCGTCCTCGATCGCGAGGGGCGCATCCTCACCAACAATCACGTGGTCGAACCCGCGGGCTCCACGGGCGACATCACCGTCACGTTCAGCGGCGGCGAGACCGCCAAGGCCCAGGTCGTCGGCCGGGACAGCGGCTACGACCTGGCCGTGGTCAAGGTCACCGGGGTGTCCGGGCTCACCCCGCTGCCGCTGGGCAACTCCGACAACGTGCAGGTCGGCGACCCGGTCGTCGCCATCGGTGCCCCCTTCGACCTCCCCAACACAGTGACCTCCGGCATCATCAGCGCCAAGGACCGCCCGATCACGTCGGGCAGCGGGAAGAACGACGGCAGCGACGTCAGCTATGTCGACGCGCTCCAGACCGACGCCCCGATCAACCCGGGCAACTCGGGCGGCCCGCTGGTGGACGCCAGGGCCCGCGTCGTCGGCATCAACAGCGCCATCCGCGCCGCCGACGGCAGCTCGGACTCCGAGAGCGGCCAGGGCGGCTCGATCGGGCTCGGGTTCGCGATCCCCGTCAACCAGGCGAAGCGCGTCGCCGAGGAGCTCATCAACCACGGCAAGGCCGCGCACCCCGTGATCGGTGTCACACTCGACATGAAGTACGCGGGCGACGGCGCCCGGGTGGCGGACCGGGCGAACGACGGCGGCCCGGCAGTGGCGGCGGGGGGCGCGGGGGCGGCCGCCGGCATCAAGCCGGGGGACATCGTCACAGGTGTGGACGGTGAACCGGTGCACAGCGCACCCGACCTGATCGTCAGGATCCGGGCACACCGGCCGGGCGACAAGCTTGCCCTCACCGTCCGCCGGGACAGCCGGGACCGGCCTGTGACCTTGACTCTTGGATCGGCCGACGGCAGATGAAAGACCGGTGGAAGGTACCGTCCGGACATCTTCGCCGGGTACCGTGGTCGGGGCCCGGACCACACCCCGACCTGCGGGCCGCGGAGAACACCAGGAGCAAAAGTGTTCAATGACGTAGGCCCCCTCGAGATCGTGACGCTCGTGGTCCTCGCCGTGATCGTTTTCGGCCCGGACAAGCTGCCGAAGGTCATCCAGGACGTCACTCGTACGATCCGGAAGATCCGCGAGTTCTCCGAGAGCGCCAAGGAGGACATCCGCACCGAACTCGGCCCCGAGTTCAAGGACTTCGAGTTCGAGGACCTGAACCCCAGGACGTTCGTGCGCAAGCAGCTCATGGACGGCAGTGACGAGCTCGGGCTCAAGGAGATCCGCAGCAGCTTCGACCTGAAGAAGGAGATCTCCGAGATCACCGACGTGGTGAACGGCAGGTCGAGCAGTGACGAGAGTGACACGGAGACCGCGGCCGAGATCGCCCCGAGTAGCGCCAATGGCTCATCGACAGGCCCGGACCTGCTGAAGAAGAGCGGCCCTGACCTGCAGAAGAAGAGTGTGACGGTCGACACCGAAGAGCGTCCGCCGTTCGACGCCGACGCCACCTGAGTATTCTCCATCTGTCCGGCAGTGAGGGCGCCCGTGGGGGTGGGCCGCTTCGGACGCTGAGGATCGAGGAGGCGGCCGGCACATGGAGACGACGAGCCGGACAGGGACCCACGCGGTCGACGACTATCTGAGGGCGCCCTTTTCCTGGTACGGACTGGACGAGGCGTTCACCGGCTCGCGGCGGCTCATGCAGGTGGGCGTCGCGGCGGACGGCACGGTCCAGCACGGCTCCCTGGGGCACGGTGACGAGCCCGCCGTGAGACCGGACGCACAACCGGAGAAGGAACACTTCGCCGCCGTGGTGACCATCGCGTCCAGCCCCGTGCGGCGCAGCGGGGACGGCACGGGCGTGCTGGAGGCCACCACGGTCTCCTCTGCGGCCTGGCTCGCGGGCTCCGGCCTGCTGGCCTGCACCTGGCCCGCGCACCTGGACCACTCCCTGCGCGACGACTGGGTCGACCAGCAGACCGAGGCCGCGTTCGAGCTGGCGGACGACCTGTCAGGCCCGGAGTGGACGGAGCTGACGCTGCCGGTGGACGGGGCGCCGACGCCGTTCGCCTACCGCGAGACCGAGTTCGGCTGGGTACTGGCCGGGGCCACCGCGACCGGGGTGCACCTGGGGGCGTACGGGCGCGGGATGAGTGCGTACGGGCTGGGCTTCGCCGTGGTCAGGGACATCACTACGTACGTGTGACGCGACAGCGGCCACATCAGGGATCAGGCCTTGCCGCGGAAAGCGCCATGGCAGCCGGCCCACCACGACAGCGGCGCACCACGACAGCAGCACACCGCGACAGCGGCACACACCCGGGGGCGGCCGCCGAAGCGGACCGCCCCCGGGCGCGTCGTGTGTGTCGCGTCAGAACTTGTTGCGCGGAGTGACCCCGAGCGACATACCCGCGAGGCCCCGCTGGCGGCTGCTCAGCTTGCCCGCGATCGCGCGCAGCGCGGCGCCCGCCGGGGAGTCCGGGTCGGTCAGCACCACGGGCTTGCCCTCGTCGCCTCCCTCGCGCAGCCGTACGTCGATCGGGATCGAGCCGAGCACCGGCACGGTCGCCCCGGTCGTCTTCGTCAGACCCTCGGCCACCCGCTGCCCGCCGCCCGTGCCGAAGACGTCGACCATCTCGTCGCAGTGCGGGCAGGGCAGGCCCGACATGTTCTCGACGACACCGACGATCTTCTGGTGAGTCTGCACGGCGATGGAGCCGGCCCGCTCGGCCACCTCGGCCGCGGCCTGCTGGGGGGTGGTGACCACCAGGATCTCGGCGTTCGGCACGAGCTGCGCCACCGAGATCGCGATGTCGCCGGTGCCCGGCGGCAGGTCGAGCAGGAGCACGTCGAGGTCGCCCCAGTAGACGTCCGCCAGGAACTGCTGGAGCGCGCGGTGCAGCATCGGGCCGCGCCACACGACCGGGGCGTTGCCCGGGGTGAACATGCCGATCGAGATGACCTTCACACCGTGCGCCGACGGCGGCATGATCATGTTCTCGACCTGGGTGGGCCGGCCGTCCGCACCGAGCATCCGGGGCACGCTGTGCCCGTAGATGTCCGCGTCGACCACGCCGACCTTCAGACCGTCGGCGGCCAGCGCGGCGGCCAGATTGACCGTGACCGACGACTTGCCGACGCCGCCCTTCCCGGACGCGACCGCGTACACCCTGGTCAGCGAGCCGGGCTTGGCGAAGGGCACCTCGCGCTCAGCGGTGCCGCCGCGCAGCGAGGCGGCGAGCTCCTTGCGCTGCTCGTCGCTCATCACGTCCAGTTCGACGCTGACCGCTGTCACACCCTCGACACGGGCGACCGCGTCGGTGACGTTGGTGGTGATGGTCTCGCGCATCGGGCAGCCGGAGACGGTGAGGTAGACCGTGACAGCGACCGCCCCGTCCGCTCCGATGTCGACCGATTTGACCATGCCGAGTTCGGTGATCGGACGGTGGATCTCGGGGTCGTTCACTGTCGCCAGTGCTTCACGCACCGCGTCTTCCATAGCCATGCGTCGATGGTACGGCGCCCACCGCCGGCCCGGGAAAGAGCGGTCAGTGGTCGGCTTCGTCACTTTCCCGCGGGAATATCTGACGCCGCTCCGCCATGTCCTTCACCAGGTCCTGGAGTTCGGACCGGATCCAGTCACGGGTGGCGACCTCGCCCAGGCCCATCCGGAGCGCGGCGATCTCCCGGGTGAGGTACTCGGTGTCGGCGATGGACCGTTCGTTCTGGTTGCGGTCCTGCTCCAGATTGACCCGGTCCCTGTCGTCCTGGCGGTTCTGCGCGAGGAGGATCAGCGGGGCCGCGTACGACGCCTGGAGCGAGAGCACCAGGGTCAGGAAGATGAAGGGGAACGGGTCGAAGCGCAGCGCGTGCGGCGCCCAGGTGTTCCACACCACCCAGATGACGATGACGACCGTCATCCAGACGATGAACCGCCCGGTCCCCAGGAACCGCGCGACCCGCTCCGATGTCCGCCCGAAGGACTCCGCGTCGTACTCCGGCAGCCAGCGCCGCTTCGGTGTGAGCGGCTGATCGAGGCGGCCCCTGGGCGTCGGCTCAGCGGTCATCGGTGGCCTCCGCGGGGCGGTCGTCCGGACCGGGGCGGCCGTCCGGATCAGGGCGGCCGTCGTCCTCGGCGGGCCGGTCGTCTTCCGTCTGCCGGTCGTCGGGCACTCCGGAGTCCTGGTGGAAGTCGGTCTCGCGCCAGTCGCTCGGCAGCAGATGGTCGAGCACGTCGTCGACGGTGACCACCCCGAGCAGCGAGCCGCTCACGTCCACGACGGGCGCCGCGAGCAGGTTGTACGCGGCGAGATAGCTGGTCAGTACCGGCAGCGTGGCCTGCGGCGGCAGCGGCGGGAGGTCGCTGTCGACGATCGCGCCGACCAGGGTGAACGGCGGATCGCGCAGCAGCCGCTGGAAGTGCACCGCGCCCAGATACTTCCCGGTCGGCGTCTCGTCCGGCGGCCTGCACACGTACACCTGCGCGGCCAGCGCGGGGGAGAGGTCCTCCTTGCGTACGCGGGCCAGCGCGTCGGCGATCGTCGCGTCCGGGCGCAGCACGATCGGTTCGGTCGTCATCAGACCGCCCGCGGTCCGCTCCTCGTAGGAGAGCAGCCGCCGTACATCGGCGGCGTCGTCCGGCCGCATCAACGTCAGCAGCCGCTCCTTGTCCTCCTCGGGCAGCTCGCTCAGCAGGTCGGCGGCGTCGTCCGGGTCCATCGCCTCCAGCACGTCAGCGGCGCGCTCCTCCTGCAGCTTGCCGAGGATCTCCACCTGGTCGTCCTCGGGCAGCTCCTCCAGTACGTCGGCGAGCCGGTCGTCGTCCAGGGCGGCGGCCACCTCCGCCCGGCGCTTGGGCGAGAGATGGTGCATCACATTGGCGAGGTCGGCCGGGCGCAGCTCCTCGAAGGTGGCGACCAGGCTCTCCGCGCCCTGCCCCTCCTCCTCCAGCGAGAAGCCGGTGACGCCGGACCACTCGACGGTCAGGGTCTCGCCCTTGCGCCGCAGCGCGCCGGCCTTCCCCTTCCGTACGAAGACCTTGTCGATCTCCCAGTCGCGGCGGGCCGGAAGCTGCTGCACGGACACGTCAAGGACGGTCACCTGCTCGTCCGTCCCGGTCAGCCGCACCCGCCGGTCGAGCAGCTCACCGAGGACCAGCCGTTCGGTGGGGCGCTGTTCGAAGCGCCGCACATTGACCACTCCGGTGGTGATGACCTGGCCCGACTCGATACCGGTGACCCGGGTCATCGGCAGGAAGATCCGGCGGCGGCCGACCACCTCGACGACGAGTCCGAGCAGCCGCGGCGGGCGGGTGCCGACGCGCAGCATCGCCACGAGGTCGCGTACCCGGCCCACCTGGTCGCCGTTCGGGTCGAAGACGGAGACTCCGGCAAGGTGCGAGACGAAGATCCGGGGGACGCCCGCCGCCATCCGCGCCTCCTCTTCGTACGCTCCGTACGGTGCCTGTTTCGTGCCGTTGCGGCGCCTTGTCCGGGCTTCACGTTAGCCCGTCCCGTTCCGGGCCGCCCCGGCAGAGGGTCCGGATGGCTCTCTGCCCGTTCAACCGGTGGGGCCCGGGTACGCTGCGGTCTCCTGGTGAGGACACACGTATGAGAGGCAGTGCACGTGGCTGCATTCCCCCCGGCCGCCCGGGCCCGCAGGGCAGGACTGGCAGGCGCGCTCTGCGCCGCCCTGGCGGTGTCGCTCGCGGCCTGCTCGGCCGATGCCCCGGACGCGGGCACCAACGGCGTCGGCAAGCTCTCCGCGAAGGAGATCGAGACCAGGGCGCGCACGGCGGCGGACGCGGCCAAGGCGGTACGGGTCGCCGGCACACTGATCGGCAAGGGCGGCTCGTACCAGCTGAACATGCGGCTCACCACGGACGGCGGCACCGGCTCGGTCACCTCGAAGAGCAGTACGTTCGCGCTGCTGCGGATCGGTGACGCGCTCTATGTGAAGGCCGGCGCGGGCTTCTGGAAGCAGACCGACGGCAGGGGCGGCGCCGCCGCCGCGGGCAAGCTCGACGACAAGTACGTCAAGGTGCCGAAACGGGACCCCGCGTACGGGCAGTTCCGCGGGTTCACCGACATGCACACGCTGCTCGACGGGCTGCTGGGGCTGCGCGGCTCGCTGGGCAAGGGAGACCGGACCAAGGTGGGCGGTGTCCCGGCGGTCCAGGTCACCGGGGGCGGCGGACAGGGCGGCACGCTCGATGTGTCGCTGAAGGGGACCCCGTACCCGCTGCGGTTCGAGCGGGCGGGTGGCGCGGGCACGGTCCAGCTGACGGAGTGGAACAGGAGCGTCACGCTGACGGCACCGGGCAAGGACTCCACCGTGGACTACGGTCAGGACCTGCCCAAGTCGTAGCGGCGGGGCGGCTCATGACCGGCGGCGTTTGCGCTTGAGTAGCAGTTTCGGGAGGCCCGCCGGGATCTCCTGACGGGTCGTCGCCGGTGTCGGGAGCGGGACGGCGGCGAGCGATCCGTCCGGCAGCTCCGTGGTCGCCTCGCGCGGTACGAGCCGCACCACGCGGCACTCCCGGGCCCAGCGCTCCACCATCGCCTCGCCGTCCGGGGCGTTCAGCCGCTTGCCCTTGAGCTCGGCGACGGCCGCCTCCCACGCGTCGGAGCGGGGCGCGAGCTCCGCCGTCACCGCGCTCCAGGCGACCAGCCGGCCGCCCTTGTCCTTGCTGCGCACCGTGACCTCGGCCGCCGCGCCGTCGGCCAGCCCCGGCAGCGGCTGCTCCCCGGGGCCGTCCCCGACGAGCAGTGCGGCGCCGTCGTGCCAGACGTGCCAGAGCGCCCGCTCCGGCCCGGTCCCTCGCACCCAGATGAGGCCGGACTTCTTGGTGGCCTCCTCGACGAGGGCCCGCTCAAGGAAGGTCTGTGTCATGGGCCCAGGATAAGGAGTCCTCGTCAGACCGGTTTCCGTACGTTGCTGATCCTGTCCCTGGCCCACCGGTAAACCAGAGCTACCGCAGCGACGATCACCGGAACGATGGCGTAGGCCGCGGCGAAAGGCGCGACAAGGAGGGTGAGCACGAGTGCGATCACCGCATGGCTGCGGGCGCGTCCGGTGAGAAGCCGCGCGCCCGCCGCGGTTCCGATCAGGTAGGTGACCAGCACGAGCGAGGACGGGATTCCTACGATGTCCTCGGTCCCCCAGTTGCCGAGGTAGCTGACGAGCAGGCCGGCCGCGCCGATCCCGCCCACCAGGAACACCCCGTTCGCAGGCACCTCGCGGGTGTTGAGCCGGCTCAGAGGGCGGGGAAGCCAGCCGTCACGGCCGAGTGCGTATCCCAGCCGGGAAACGGAGGCGATGAAAGCGTTGGTGGTACCCAGACTGATCACCGTCGCGAGAACTGCTGCTGCGACGGTCGCGCTGAATCCCAGCCCCGTACCCAGCACTTGGCCGACCGCGATGCGGTCCAGTTTGCTGTTGCCGTAGGTACCGGTGCCGACGACGGCGAAAGAGACGCCCAGGTAGAGCACGATCACTACGACGACTGTGGTCAGCGTGGCTCGGGTCAGGTCTCGCCGGACGTCGCGGAACTCTCCGGCGAGATGGGCGACCGCTTCCCAGCCTGCGAAAGCGAAGAACAGAATGACTGCGGCCTGCGCCACTCCGGACAGGCCGTGCGGCGCGAACGACGTGAAGGCGTCCGCCCTGACGTGCGGAACCGCCGCCAGTGTGGCGGCCAGGAGCAGGAGCGCCACCCCGCCGGCCAGGCCGAGCTGGACGCGGCCGCTGAGCCGCAGACCCACCAGGTTGGCGCCGACCGCCAGCGCCAGAATGACCGCGGCGATCAGGAATGCGTAGGACTGGTGGATGCGCAGTGCTGTGGCGACGTAGTAACCACCGGTCAGGGGCACGATCGTCTGGCCGATCGAGCCGGCGGTGAAGTAGAACCAGCCGGCGAGGCCGCCGGCTGTCGGGCCGAAGGCCCGGGTGGCGTACGTGGCGATCCCCCCAGCATCCGGGTACCTGGTGGCCAGGGCGGCGAACGTCATGGCCAACGGCAGGCCGAGGAGCCCCATGAAGAGCCAGGAGAGCAACGACGCCGGACCCGCCATCGAGGCGGCCTGGCCGGGCAGGACCAGGACGCCGGCTCCGAGTACCGCGCCGACGTACAGCGCTACCGCCTGCCCGAAGCCGATGCGGTGACGCGTCGACCGGCTGCTCGATTCGTGCTGCGGTGCCACTTTGGGTGCCTGATTGGCGGAGCTCACTTCTGTGCCTCCCTGGCCGCGGGGTTCGAAGTCGGCTTGAAGCGCTGCCGGTGACCAGGATCAGGCTTACGGTGACCCTCCTTCCAGTGGCATGATTGCCGATATGCGCACGGATTTTGCCGCACACCAGGTGGCCGTCGCCGTCACTCCGGGCGCACCCATCTTCGAACTCGCCGTGCCGTGCGAGGTCTTCGGCATCGACCGGCCGGACCTCGCCGATCCCTGGTACGAGCTGCGCCTGTGCGGGATCGATCCGGACACCCCTGTTGCCTGCGGATTCGTTGCTCAGGGAACCGGTGACATGGCCGATCTGGCGCAGGCCGACACTGTGGTGATCCCCAGCTGCGCGAATGTGCACGACTCGCCTCCCGCGCCACTGGTGGAAGCCGTGCGAGCCGCCCACGCTGCGGGAGCCCGTATCGCAGCGATCTGCTCCGGCGCATTCGTCCTGGCCGCGGCAGGGCTGCTGGAGGGCCGGCGCGCCACGACCCATTGGATGCACGCGGAGGAACTCGCCCGGCGTCACCCCGGGATCCATGTCGACCCGAAGGTGCTGTACGTGGAGGACGGTGGCGTGTTCACCTCGGCCGGCACCGCCGCGGGCATCGACCTGTGCCTGGAGCTCGTACGCATCGATCACGGGGCAACGGTCGTGAACACCCTGGCCCGGCGGCTTGTTACGCCGCCGCACCGTGAGGGCGGTCAGGCTCAGTACGTCGAATTGCCCGCCGTGGCACGCGACGACACTCGTCTGGCGCCCCTGCTGGAGTGGGCACGCGCACGGCTCGACCTGCCCCTCACCCTCGACGACCTCGCACAGCGGGCCAACCTCAGCCGCCGCACGCTGGCCCGCCGCTTCGAGGAGACCGTCGAGATGCCGCCGCTCCGCTGGCTCCAACAGGAGCGCATCCGGTATGCCCAGCACCTGCTCGAGACCACCGCACTGTCGGTCGACCGGGTGGCGGCCGGCAGCGGTCTCGGCAGCGCGGCGAACCTGCGGCGCCACTTCATCAGGCAGGTCGGACTCCCCCCTCAGGGCTACCGCCGCGCCTTCCAGGGCCGGGCCGGCACCGCGGCTGTGAGGGCCGGCTAGCCCGGCACGGCCCAGCGGGCCCGGGGCGGCCCGGTGCGGGCCCTTCAGAGCCAGCCGTTCCGCTTCAGGGTGCGGTGGATGCCCACACACAGGGCCAGGATCCCCACCATCACCATGGGGTAGCCGTACCGCCAGTGGAGTTCGGGCATGTGCTCGAAGTTCATGCCGTAGACGCCCGTGATCATCGTCGGCACGGCGATGATGGCGGCCCACGCGGTGATCTTGCGCATGTCCTCGTTCTGCGCGACCGTCGCCTGAGCCAGGTTCGCCTGGAGGATCGAGTTGAGCAGGTCGTCGAAGCCGACGACCTGCTCCTGGACCCGCGCCAGGTGGTCGGCGACATCGCGGAAGTACTTCTGGATGTCCGGGTCGACGAGCCGCATCGGCCGCTCGCTGAGCTGCTGCATCGGTCGCAGCAGCGGCGAGACCGCCCGCTTGAACTCCAGCACCTCACGCTTCAGCTGGTAGATGCGCCCCGCGTCGGTGCCACGTGAAGTCCCCTTCGCGGGCTCGGAGAAGACATCGATCTCGACCTCGTCGATGTCGTCCTGCACAGCGGACGCGACCGCCAGATAACCGTCGACCACCTGGTCGGCGATGGCGTGCAGCACGGCCGATGGGCCCTTGGCGAGCAGTTCGGTGTCCTCCTGGAGCCGGTGGCGCAGCGCGCGCAGCGAGCCCTGGCCGCCGTGCCGGACGGTGATGACGAAGTCCCGGCCGGTGAAACACATCACCTCGCCGGTCTCGACCACCTCGCTGGTGGAGGTGAGTTCGGTGTGCTCGACGTAGTGGATGGTCTTGAAGACGGTGAAGAGGGTGTCGTCGTACCGCTCCAGCTTCGGCCGCTGGTGTGCGTGCACCGCGTCCTCCACGGCGAGCGGGTGCAGCCCGAACTCGGCCGCGATACCGGAGAACTCCTCCTCGGTCGGTTCATGGAGACCGATCCAGGTGAAACCGCCCGACTCGTGGGCGTGCTTCAGGGCCTCACGCGGCGTCAGGCACTTCTTGCCCGCTTCACGTACGCCGTCCCGGTAGACCGCGCAGTCCACCACCGCGCTGCTGGCCGATGGGTCTCGGGTCGGGTCGTAATTGCTGTGCGTGGAGCTGCCCTTGCGCAGGGAGGGACGGACCGCTGCGCGCAGGTCACGGATCATCGACATGGCGGGACTCCTTCACGGAGAGGCCGTCGGCGGGCGTGGCACTGCCCGGAATGGGGGCGTATCGAGGTGTTGGTCTCATACGTCCGCAAAGCGGGCGGAACCGCGGCGTCGCGGTGACGGCGTTCGCTACAGACACGGATCAGACAGAAGCGAGGTGCTCTTCCGGCGTGCGAAATGCCATGAGACTCAGAAGGTTTCCCGGTGTTGCGGCCGGGTATGCAGGGTCTCAGGTCACAGAGAACACAAACAATGCGCGGAAGAGCGGCTTGTGCTGCACGGTCGACTCGGATCTCGATCCATCGCAGTCCCACCTCCTCCGGCCGGTCCCCCGTGGGGGACGATGATGCTGCCCTGACCAGCGGCCAAGACTATCAGTCGGCTGAAGCGTCAAGCCCCCACTTTGCCTGTTCGATACGCGCTCTATGCTCTGGCTCATGGCAGATGTTCTCGCTCTGGTCGAAGCCCGGCTGCGCTCAGCGCTGGGCGAGCCGGACGCCCGCGCGGCCGTGACGTTCCTCGGTACGGACCGGATCGAGGTGCTGCGCTTCATGGATGCCCGTGATCCGGCCGTCGTCCGCTACGCCACGCTCGGGATGTCCGCGCACCCCATGTCCGACCCCACCGCCACCCTCGCCGACCCGGTTCAGGGGCCGCGCGCCGAGCTGGTCCTCTCGGTGCGTGCCGGACTCGCCGACACCGACAAGGTGCTCCGCCCGCTCGCGGTGCTGGCCGCTTCGCCGCAGGTCGAGGGCGTCATCGTGGCGCCGGGCGCTTCGCTCGACGTCGGTGAACCGCTGTGGAGCGACGCGCCGTTCAGCTCGGTGCTGGTCGCCGAGCCCGGCGGGCTGGTCGAGGACCTGGAGCTGGACGCGCCGCTGGACCCGGTCCGCTTTCTGCCGCTGCTGCCGATGACGGACAACGAGGCGGCGTGGAAGCGGGTGCACGGCGCCGCGGAACTCCAGGAGCGCTGGCTGGCACGCGGAACGGACCTGCGCGATCCGCTGCGCAGGTCCGTTCCGCTGGACTGATCGGCCGGCTGGGCCCGGTTCTGTTCTGCTGGACTGTCAGTCGGGTTCCGTTCCGGCCTGACTGTTCGTCCGGCCGGTTCAGTTCACGAAGGCGGACACACCGTCCTCGGTCGCGTGGACCGGTTCCAGCTCCTCGGCCTCGTGGGTCAGCGCCGTCCGCCGTACCCATACGACCAGCGCGCCCAGCACCGCGGCGGCCGCGGCCACCACGAAGGGGATGTGGATGTCGGTCCAGCCCTCGATGTGCGGGGCGAGGAAGGGTGCGGCGGCCGCCGCGAACCAGCGGACGAAGTTGTAGCCCGCACTCGCCACCGGGCGCGGCGCGTCCGAGACGCCGAGCGCCAGTTCCGTGTAGACGGTGTTGTTGAGGCCGATGAAGGCACCGGAGAGGATCGTGCAGACGATGGCCGTCGTGTGACTGCCGTAGCCGAGGACCACCAGGTCGGCGGCGAGCAGTACCAGTGAGGCACCCAGCACCTTGAGGGTGCCGAAGCGCTTCTGGAGCCGGGGCGCCACGAGTACGGAGAACACCGCGAGCAGCAGGCCCCAGCCGAAGAAGACCGCGCCCGACTTGTACGGCGTCATGTTCAGCACGAACGGAGTGAAGGCCAGCACCGTGAAGAACGCGTAGTTGTAGAAGAAGGCCGATCCGGCGACGGAGGCGAGTCCGCCGTGGCCGAGCGCCCTGATGGGATCGAGCAGCGAGGTCTTCCTGGCCGGCTTGGGCTGTTCCCTCAGCAGGAACGAGATGCAGACGAAGCCGATGGCCATCAGCGCCGCGGTGCCGAAGAAGGGGTAGCGCCAGCTGGCGTTTCCGAGCAGCGCGCCGACCAGCGGCCCGCAGGCCATCCCGAGGCCGAGCGCTGATTCGTACAGCAGGATCGCGGCGGCGCTGCCGCCCGCCGCCGCGCCGACGATGACGGCGAGCGCGGTGGAGACGAAGAGCGCGTTGCCAAGCCCCCAGCCGGCCCGGAAGCCGACCAGTTCCCCGACCGAGCCCGAGGTGCCCGAGAGGGCGGCGAAGACCACGACCAGGGCGAGCCCGGCCAGCAGGGTCTTCTTACCGCCGATCCGGCTGGAGACCCAGCCGGTGACCAGCATCGCGACGGCGGTGATCAGGAAGTAGGAGGTGAAGAGCAGCGAGACCTGGCTCGGTGTGGCCTGCAGCCCCTTGGCGATGGACGGCAGGATCGGGTCGACCAGTCCGATCCCCATGAAGGCCACGACCGAAGCTCCCGCCGTGGCCCAGACGGCCATCGGCTGGCGCAGGATGCTTCCGGCCCCTTCGTCGAACGGATCCTCTCCTGGCATGGGACGCCCTCACTCTCGGTTGGAACCTGGCGCCTGATCGCCGCGCCAGAACGTTGTGTTATACACATAATAAGTTAGTGAGGCTAATGAATGCAACATGCATCTAGTTTCCGCACGTGTGCGCGGCGGACGGGTGATCGTCCTTGACGTGCTGACCGCCGGGGAGGACCGTTGGGAGGTATGAGGGGCGAACCCAGTTGCCCGAAGTGTGGCGGCCGGGTCAGGGCACCCGGCCTCTTCGCCGACGCGTGGCAGTGCGACGTGGACGGCGTCATCTATCCGCTGCAGCCGGTTCTCCCGCCCAGCGTCGACGCGCTGGAGGTGGTGGCCAGCCGCGCGCGGGTGCCTGTGTGGATGCCGTGGCCGCTGCCCATCGGCTGGCTTTTCACGGGCGTGGTAAGCGCGGGCGACGACCGCAGCGGGGGCCGCGCCACCGCCGTGGCCTGCTCGGGCCCGGGCCCGCTCGAAGGCCCGGGGGAGCTGCTGCTGGTGGCCGAGGAGCTGGGCGTCGGGCTTGGCGCGCGGTACGCGGGCATCGAGGGCCCCGACCCCGGCCAGTACATCGACGTCAATAAACCCCCGCAGGCCAAGGTGCTCGCCGCGGGCCGCCCCACCCCGCTCTGGCGCATCGAGTCCCCCACCGATCGTGCGGTCTTCGCGGGGGAGGCGCGCGGGCTCTGGCTGTGGGCGATCCTCTGGCCCGAGCAGTCGGGGCTGCTGATGTACGACGAACTGGTCCTCACGGACCTGCGCGAAGTCGGCACGGAAGTGGAACTGCTGCCGTGCGGGGCGCTCTCCCCGCGCATCCTGGGCTGACGGCGGGCTGACGGGCCTGCGCGAGCCGGTGCAGCCGGTAGGCCCGTGGGGTGGAGCTGAGTGATGCGGGCCCTCCGTGACCCGGCCCGGACAGCTTCGTACGCCGGTTACCCTTGAACGTCCCCTGTTGGACGGACCGTCCTACGTCCCCGAGCTCCGGAGTCCCGTGTCGTGCGCATCGATCTGCACACCCACTCCACGGCCTCGGACGGTACGGACACCCCCGCGGAGCTGATGCGCAACGCGGCCGCCGCCGGACTCGATGTCGTCGCCCTCACCGACCACGACTCGACCCGCGGCCACGCGGAGGCCCGCGCGGCGCTGCCCGCAGAGCTGACCCTCGTCGCGGGCGCCGAGCTCTCCTGCCGGCTCGCCGGTACCGCCGAGGCCGACGGCATCGGTCTGCACATGCTCGCGTACCTCTTCGACCCCGACGAGCCGGAGTTCCTGCGCGAGCGCGAACTCGTACGGGACGACCGCGTCCCGCGTGCGCGCACCATGGTCCGCAAGCTCCAGGAGCTGGGCGTCCCGATCACCTGGGAGCAGGTGGCGCGCATCGCCGGAGACGCCTCGCTGGGCCGTCCGCACATCGCCACCGCCCTGGTGGAGCTGGGGGTCGTCGAGACCGTGTCCGACGCCTTCACCGGCGAGTGGCTGGCCGACGGCGGACGCGCGTACGCCGAGAAGCACGAACTCGACCCCTTCACCGCGGTCCGGCTGGTCAAGCAGGCCGGCGGCGTCACCGTCTTCGCCCACCCGCAGGCCGTCAAGCGGGGCAGGGTGGTGCCCGAGTCCGTGATCGCGGATCTGGCCGCCTGCGGCCTCGACGGCATCGAGGTCGACCACATGGACCACGACGAGCCCACCCGGGCCAGGCTGCGGGGGCTCGCCGCCGACCTGGGGCTGCTGATCACGGGCTCCAGCGACTATCACGGCAGCCGGAAATTCGTGGAACTCGGGGCGTGTACGACGCATCCCGATGTCTACGGCGAGATCACCCGGCGCGCGACCGGGGCCTTCCCGGTGCCGGGCGCCGGCGGACACTCCGCCTAGCAACGCCCCGCCCCGCCCGGACCGTACGCGGGTCCGGTGCCCGATGGCTCCCGCCCTCTCCCGTTCTGTCACCTTCCGGTGTGCCGCTCTCCGGCGGCACTCCGCGGTGCCACCTCCGTACCGGCCCGCATCCGCGCGTTCCGGTACCACCGTCCCCGCTCACTCTCTCCACGCAAGCAAGGCCCTCACTGTGTTCGACGTCGCCGTTTTCGGATCCCTCTTTGTCACGCTTTTCGTGATCATGGACCCCCCTGGCATCACCCCGATCTTCCTCGCCCTCACCGCGGGCCGACCCGCCAAGGTCCAGCGCCGGATGGCCGGGCAGGCGGTGGCGGTGGCCCTCGGGGTGATCACCGTCTTCGGTCTGCTGGGCCAGCAGATCCTGGACTACCTGCATGTCTCCGTACCGGCGCTGATGATCGCCGGCGGGCTGCTCCTGCTGCTCATCGCGCTCGACCTGCTCACCGGCAAGACCGACGAGCCGACGCAGACGAAGGACGTCAATGTGGCTCTCGTGCCGCTGGGGATGCCGCTGCTGGCGGGGCCCGGTGCGATCGTCTCGGTGATCCTCGCTGTGCAGCACGCGTCCACCGTGGCGCAGCAGGTGTCCGTGTGGGCCGCGATCGTCGCCATGCACGTGGTGCTCTGGGTGACCATGCGGTACTCACTGCTGATCATCCGGGTCATCAAGGACGGCGGTGTGGTGCTGGTGACCCGGCTCGCCGGAATGATGCTGTCCGCGATCGCGGTGCAGCAGATCATCAACGGCATCACGCAGGTCATCAAGGCCGGATGAGCGCGCCCATCGCCTGACCTGCATCGCCTGACCCGCATGGCCCGGTCCCGACGCCCGGTGGGGGACGCACAGCGCCCCCGTGCATCTGCACGGGGGCGCTTCGTCTGAAAAATCTTCCGCTGTTACGAGGCCGACGATTCGGCCGGGCGGATGTAGATGCGCTGGCCGATTGCGGCGGCCTGCTGCACGATCCGGTTGACGGAGGCGGCGTCTACGACGGTGCTGTCCATGGCGGAGCCATCGACGTCATCGAGTCGCATGATTTCGAAGCGCAAGGCTTCTCCCTTCGTCTGATCCTCCTGCTAGGAGAACTACTGGTGCGGGTTCCCACAGTCTCGTCCCGCGCTGAGTCCGGACGGTTGCCCGTCCGTTAAGAGGTGATTGCGTGATTAGCGTGCAACACGTTCCGTAGGTGACAACGGGTTGCCCCCGGCAAACATTCCCTACGCTAAATAAAATTTTCGTCAGCCTAACGACCGATGGGTCGGGCCGCAGGTTGTGCTCACTCCGTGACGCCACAGAGAATGAACCCCGTATGAACGATCCAGATATCAGCGCCCAGCTGGAGCGCACCAACGCGCTCCTCCAGCGCGTGCTCTCCGAGGTGTCCAAGACACCCTCCACGCACGCGATCTTCGTCGACGCCGGATATGTGTACGCAGCCGCCGGCCTGCTGGTCACCGGGAATGAGGACCGCAGATCGTTCGACCTGGACGCGGAGGGCCTGATCGAGGCGTTCATCGACAGGGCGCGGACCATCTTCGCGGACAGCAGGCTGCTCCGGGTGTACTGGTACGACGGCGCCCGGCGCCGTATCCACACCCCCGAGCAGCAGTCCATCGCCGAACTCCCGGACGTCAAGGTCCGCCTCGGCAATCTGAACGCCAACAACCAGCAGAAAGGCGTCGATTCCCTGATCCGCACGGATCTGGAATCGCTCGCCAGGCACCGCGCGATCAGCGATGCCGCGCTGGTCGGCGGCGACGAGGACCTGGTCTCCGCCGTCGAGGCCGCCCAGGGGTACGGGGCGCGGGTCCACCTCTGGGGCATCGAGGCGGGGGAGGGCCGCAACCAGGCCGAGCCGCTGCTCTGGGAGGTCGACAGCCAGCGGACCTTCGACCTGGACTTCTGGAAGCCGTACGTGGGGCGCCGCCCGGTCACGGTGTACGAGGAGGGGACGCCGCCGCCGTCCCGCGAGGACGTCCGCTTCATCGGTGCGCAGATCGCGGCGACCTGGCTCTCCGAACGCGGCCGCCAGACGCTGGCCGAGCTGCTGCCGGGGCGCCCCTATCTGCCGGGTCCGGTGGACCAGGATCTGCTGGTCGACGCGGAACGGCTGCTCCAGCGGTCGCTGCGCGGCCACGGCGACCTGCGGCGGGCGCTGCGGGACGGCTTCTGGAACCACCTTCAGTCGCAGTACTGACCGGCTGCGGTACCGGCCAGTCGCAGTACTGACCGGCTGGGGTACCGGCCAGTCGCAGTACTGATGAGCTGATCAGCCGCAGTGCCGGTCCCAGAACGCGGTCAGCGCCTCGGCCGTCCGCTCGGGCCGGTCGGTGTTGGGGGAGTGCTCGGCGCCCGCGATGACGCTCCGTACCGCCCCGAGCCGTACGGCCATCTCGTCCAGCAGCGGCACCGGCCAGGTGTCGTCGCTCTCGCCCGACACGACATGCCGGGCGAGCGGGAGGGCGGCGAGCTCGTCCACCCGGTCCGGTTCGGTCGACAACTGCCGCCCGGTCGCCATGAGCTGGGCCGGATTGTGCATCAACCAGCGCCGCCGCAGGGCCGGTTCACCGTCCGTGTCGGCGTCCTGCGGCGGACCCATCGCGCGCATCGCCTCCCACACCTGCTCCATCCCCAGCCTGGCGAGCGCGTCGGTCAGCAGCTTGATCTTCTGCTGCTGGGCGGCGGTGACCTCTGCGGGGCCGGACGAGATCAGCGTCAGGGACGCGAACGGCGCCGGGTCGAGCAGCACCGCCGCACGGGCGATCTGCCCGCCGAGCGAGTGCCCGACCAGATGTACGGGGGTGCCGACCGCCGCTGCCTGTGCGAGTAAGTCCCGGGCCAACTCACCCTGTGTGTAAGCCGCTTGGTCGTCCGGGCCCGGGGTCTCGTACTGCCCCCGCCCGTCGACGGCGACCACGCGGTAGCCCGCGGTGGCGAGCGGCTGGAGCATCGCGGTGAAGTCCTCCTTGCTCCCGGTGAACCCGGGGAGCAGAAGGACGGTGGGCCGGGGCTCCGGGGCAGCGGACCCCGCGGCGGGAGTCACCAGCGATGCGAAGGTGCCGCGAGATGTCCGCAGGGGGCCGGCGTGAGTGCCGGCGGGCGGCGCGAAGGTGAGAGGCCTGCTCATGACATGAGGCTAGCGTCTCCGGCAGTGCCGTTCCCGGAGAGGCGGAACTCCGGGGCCGGACACACCAGTGGCCCGGACCCCGCTCACAGGGTCCGGGCCACCAGCGATCGGTCTCAGCTCTCGGGCTGTGCCGCCTTCGGCGCCCTCGTGCGGCGGCGCCTCGGCTTCGCCTCAGCCGTCTCCGGCTCGGCCGCTGCGGCTGCCGGAGCCTCGGCCTCGGCGGCCTTCGTACCGGTCGCCTTGGCCGTCCGGGTCCGGGTCCGCTTCGGCTTGACCGCGGCAGGTGCCTCAGCCTCGGCCACCGGTGCTGCCGGAGCCACCACAGCTGCCTCGGCGACGGCGGTCTGGGTGTCAGCGCCGCTCGACCGAGTCCGGCGGCGGCGGCGCGGCGCGCGTACCTCGTCGGCGTTGTCGGCCTGGTCCGCCGGTGCGGACCGCTCGGTCACGGCCTCCGCCGCGGGGGCGGCGGCGCCGGACTCCGTGAGCGGTGCGCCGTTGCGGGTGCGCCTGCGCTGGCGGGGAGTACGCGGGGCGCGCTCCTCCTTCACGGCGGGAGCGGGCACGGACGCCTTGCGGCCGCGGCCGCCGGTCTCGCCCAGGTCCTCGACCGCTTCCGCGCCGAGCCCGGCGCGCGTACGGTCAGCGCGCGGCAGGACACCCTTCGTACCGGTGGGGATACCCAGCAGCTCGTAGAGGTGCGCCGAGGTGGAGTAGGTCTCCTCCGGCTCGTCGAACGGCAGGTCAAGCGCCTTGTTGATCAGCTTCCAGCGGGGGATGTCGTCCCAGTCGACCAGGGTGATCGCCGTACCCGACTTGCCCGCTCGGCCGGTGCGGCCGATGCGGTGCAGATACGTCTTCTCGTCCTCGGGGGACTGGTAGTTGATGACGTGCGTCACATCGTCGACGTCGATACCGCGGGCCGCGACGTCGGTGCAGACGAGAACGTCGACCTTGCCGTTGCGGAAGGCGCGCAGCGCCTGCTCGCGGGCGCCCTGGCCGAGGTCACCGTGGACCGCGCCAGAGGCGAAACCGCGGGTGGCGAGCTGCTCGGCGATGTCGGCGGCCGTCCGCTTCGTGCGGCAGAAGATCATCGCCAGACCGCGGCCGTCCGCCTGGAGGATGCGCGAGACGAGCTCGGGCTTGTCCATGGAGTGCGCGCGGAAGATGTGCTGGGTGATGTTCGCGACCGTCTGGCCCTCGCCGTCCGGCGAGGTGGCGCGGATGTGCGTCGGCTGCGACATGTAGCGGCGGGCCAGGCTGATGACCGCGCCGGGCATGGTCGCCGAGAACAGCATCGTCTGACGGCGCGCCGGCAGCATGCTCATGATGCGCTCGACGTCGGGGAGGAAGCCCAGGTCCAGCATCTCGTCGGCCTCGTCCAGGACGAGCGCGCGGATGTGACCGAGGTTGAGCTTCTTCTGACCCGCCAGGTCGAGCAGCCGGCCCGGGGTGCCGACGATGATGTCGACGCCCTTCTTCAGCGCTTCGACCTGCGGCTCGTAGGCCCGGCCGCCGTAGATGGCGAGCACCCGGACGTTACGGGCCTTGCCGGCGGTCTGCAGGTCGTTGGTGACCTGCTGGCACAGCTCGCGGGTGGGGACGACGACGAGCGCCTGGGGGGCGTCGGTCAGCAGCTCGGGCTTGGCCCGGCCCGCCTCGACGTCCGCGGGGACGGTGACGCGCTCCAGGAGCGGCAGTCCGAAGCCGAGCGTCTTGCCGGTGCCGGTCTTGGCCTGGCCGATGACGTCGGAGCCGGCGAGCGCGACGGGGAGCGTCATCTCCTGGATGGGGAAGGGGGACGTGATGCCGACGGCCTCAAGGGCTTCGGCGGTCTCGGTGAGAATACCGAGGTCTCGGAACGTAGTCAGGGTGCTGCCTCTTCTGTGAGACGCGGACCGAGGCGAACAAGGGGGTCGTACCGTGCCGACTGGCGCGGGACCACTGCCTTCGCTCAAGCGCTCGTGCCGCTGAGGGGGCCCCTCACATCGAATTGGTGAGGGCGGTCAGATGGAGCCGATCGGGCCACCGACCGGGCATCCTCATTCGGATGACCCACCGAACATGCTGAACATTCGACAGGCGCATTACCACTGTACCCCCAAATCCCGCAGGTGCGTTGGGTGAATTCATCAGGAGACCAAAGCCACACTGGTCCACCGCGCCCACACCGACCTCTCCCGGCACCGTGTTCCCCCCGGTCACAGGGGCCCCGCCCGGTCTCCGCCCGATTCTCACCAGGGGCGCGCCCGCACCTTCCGTACATCCCGGCCCGCATCCCGCCGGGGGCCGCGCTCGGCAATTCATCCCTGGCGGACGGAGCGCTATTGTGCGGTCCATGCAGACGCCTGACACCGCCAAGGAACAGACCGGTATCGCCGCGCAGAACTGGGAGACGGCGTCGGCCGACCCGAGGTACCACGCAGCGGTCGTTGACCTGCTCGGCGCGCTCGCGTACGGAGAGCTGGCGGCCTTCGAGCGCCTCGCCGAGGACGCCAAGCTCGCGCCGACGCTGGGCGACAAGGCGGCCCTGGCGAAAATGGCGTCCGCCGAGTTCTCCCACTTCGAGCGGCTGGCCGAGCGGCTGTCCGCGATCGATGTGGAGCCCACGGCGTCCATGGAGCCTTTCGCCCAGGCCCTGGACGACTTCCACCGCCAGACCGCGCCGTCGGACTGGCTGGAGGGCCTGGTCAAGGCGTACGTCGGCGACTCGATCGCGAGTGACTTCTACCGCGAGGTGGCGGCCCGGCTGGACACCGACACCCGCGAGCTGGTGCTCGGTGTGCTCGACGACACGGGGCACGGCAACTTCGCCGTCGAGAAGGTACGGGCGGCGATCGAGGCGGAGCCCCGGGTCGGCGGCCGCCTGGCGCTGTGGGCGCGACGTCTGATGGGCGAGGCTCTGAGCCAGGCCCAGCGGGTGGTGGCGGACCGGGACGCGCTCTCCACGATGCTGGTGGGCGGTGTCTCCGACGGCTTCGACCTGGCGGAGGTCGGCAGGATGTTCACCAGGATCACCGAGGCCCACACCAAGCGGATGGCCGCACTGGGCCTGGCCGCCTGACCGGATCCCCCGGCCCGCGCAACTCGGGCCCTCCCGGGGCTGGGCGGCGGCCGTGGCGCGGGCTACACCGCCGCTGACCGCCGGATCCGGTGGCCCGGGCGGAGCAGCAGGGAGAGCACCACCGCTCCGATCACCACCGCGCCCAGCAGGACCACCGGGCCGTGGCCGGGGCCGAGTGCGGAGCGGGTGAGGAAGGCGCCGAAGAGGGCGCCGACCGGGCCCGTGGCCAGCACCACGTGCCGGGACGGCAGGCGGGTGGGCAGCTTCCGTGTCGCGTACCAGGCCAGCGCCAGGCCGAGCAGTACTGATGCGAGGGCTTCCCAGAGCATGTCGTCCCTTCCGCGCGCCGCTGTGAGTCAGCTGTGAGCCGACTGATCCTTTACTGATGTCGGTCTTACCCGGCGGCCGTGGAACGCAATCCTTGGCGCCGCCGGACCACACGCACGGGAACGGCCCGGCGGTCGTGTTGACCGCCGGGCCGTTCCCGTCGTCCGTCCTGCCGCTGTGCGGCCTGCGGAGCTCTGCCTAGAGAGCGCCGAACCCGACCCGGCGGGTCGCGGGCTCGCCGAGCTCCACGTACGCGATGCGGTCGGCAGGTACCAGGACCTTGCGGCCCTTGTCGTCCGTGAGGCTGAGCAGCTGCGCCTTGCCGGCCAGCGCGTCGGCAACCGAGCGCTCGACCTCCTCGGCGGACTGCCCGCTCTCCAGAACGATCTCCCGGGGTGCGTGCTGAACCCCGATCTTGACCTCCACGGCTATGTCCCTCCGACGGTCGTGCGGTGCGCGGTCAGCCGCGCCGTACGCAGCACACATTAGCCGGGCCCGGCGGCCCGTAAGACGTCAGCACCGCACGCCCGCAGCGAACACGGCCCCGGCCCGGGTCAGCTCTGGTCGCTGCCGTGCAGCGGGAAGCCCGCGATGCCGCGCCAGGCCAGCGAGGTGAGCAGCTGCACCGCCGTGTCGCGCGGGATGCCCGACTCGCTGGAGAGCCAGTAACGGGCCACCACCTGGGAGACACCGCCGAGAGCCACGGCCAGCAGCATCGACTCCTCCTTGGAGAGCCCGGTGTCCCCGGCGATGATGTCCGAGATCGCCTCGGCGCACTGGAGCGAGACCCGCTCGACGCGCTCGCGCACGGCCGGCTCGTTCGTCAGATCGGACTCGAAGACCAGCCGGAACGCGCCGCCCTCGTCCTGGACGTACGCGAAGTAGGCGTCCATCGTCGCCGCCACGCGCAGTTTGTTATCCGTGGTCGACGCCAGGGCCGTACGGACCGCCTGGAGCAGCGACTCGCAGTGCTGGTCCAGCAGGGCCAGGTAGAGATCGAGCTTGCCCGGGAAGTGCTGGTAGAGCACGGGCTTGCTGACACCGGCACGCTCGGCGATGTCGTCCATCGCCGCAGAGTGGTAGCCCTGCGCGACAAACACCTCCTGGGCGGCGCCCAGCAGCTGATTCCGTCGTGCGCGGCGCGGCAGCCGCGTACCCCGCGGACGTGCTGCCTCGGTCTGCTCGATGGCTGTCACGCCGCCTCCCAATGATTGAACAAGCTCAGTTGAACAAGCACACGCTGGTGCGTCGCTGCCCGCCATCGTACTTTTGGGTAACCCGGCTGTGTGTTGTGCGGACGCAGAATTTCACGGACCGGACGGCCGGGGAAGCGCTGTCACCGGTAGTCGTCCTCGTCGACGGGAACCACCCGGGCCTGCTCGCTGGCGTCCGCTTCGTTGGCATTCGCGGGATCGATGCCGGTCAGCGGGTCGTCCTCCTGCGGAGTGAGATCCTTCCGCTGCTCCGCGGCGTCGGCCGGATCGGCCTCGACGTCCTCGGCGTTCTGGGGTTCCGGGTCCGTCCCGGTGCCGTCGGAGATCTTGGCATTCTCGGCATCGGAGTATCGGGGGTCCGTCCTGTGGCTCCGCTCGGTCGGCATGATTGCATCCCCTTCCCTCCCTACCGAGAGTAGGAGCCCTGGGCCCTGAGCGCGATGCGTCTGTGACCGCCAACACACGGATACCCGTGTGATCGTCTCGTAACATCGCCTTATGTCTTCGACCGAGCTGCCCGGAATCGCGGCCGCCGTCCCGGCCACAGGGGCGAGCACCGTACGGATCGCGGCGGGAGAAGCCCTGCGGACCGTCACGCTTCCCGGGCTGACGCTGACCGTGCGGTCCCGGCCCCCGGCGCGTGCGGGACTGCCGCCCGCGCTCCTCGTGCACGGGCTCGGCGGTTCCTCGCAGAACTGGTCGGCGCTGATGCCTCTCATCGACGACATCGTGGACAGCGAGGCGCTCGATCTGCCCGGGTTCGGCGACTCGCCGCCGCCGGACGACGGGAACTACTCGGTCACCGGGCACGCCCGTGCGGTGATCCGGGTGCTCGACGCGAGCGGCCGGGGCCCGGTCCATCTCATCGGCAATTCGCTGGGCGGCGCGGTCACCACCCGAGTCGCCGCCCTGCGCCCCGATCTGGTGCGCACCCTCACCCTGATCTCGCCCGCACTGCCCGACCTGCGCGTCCAGCGCACGGCCATGCCCACCGCGCTGCTCGCGGTGCCAGGGGTCGCCGGTCTCTTCCAGCGGCTCACCAAGGACTGGACACCCGAGATGCGTACCCGCGGCATGCTCGGGCTCTGCTACGGCGACCCGTCGCGCGTCAGCGACGACGGCCTGCGCAACGCGGTCGAGGAGATGGAACGGCGCCTTCGGCTGCCGTACTTCTGGGATGCCATGATCCGGTCGGCGCGCGGCATCGTCGATGCGTACACACTGGGCGGGCAGCACGGGCTGTGGCGTCAGGCGCAGCGGGTGCTGGCCCCTACGCTGCTGGTGTACGGAGTCCGGGACCAGCTCGTCTCGTACCGTATGGCCCGCAAGGCGGCTGCCGCTTTCCGCGGTTCCCGGCTGCTGTCGCTGCCCGATGCCGGGCATGTGGCCATGATGGAGTACCCGGAGCTGGTAGCGACTGCCTTCCGGGAGTTGCTGGACGACAACAACAGCAGTGGGAGCTGATCCGGGGAGTGGGACGTCACAGCCGTCGGGACGATGCGCCGCAGAGTGTGCCTCAGGGTGTGCCTCGGAGCGTGGAGGACGTCTCCGGCGATACCGCCGTTGACGGGGCGAGCCCCGGCGCCCAGGCAGGTGCGGGTGCGGGGACCGGACGCCGCAGGAGGACTTCCGGGGAGACGGCGCCGCCGCAGGTGCGCGGCGGCCATCCCCAGCAGTCCGAGTGGGACGCACCGGGTCCCGAGCGGTACGGGTCCTGGCAGGGCGTCCAGCAGCGGCGCCCCCAAGTCCCCGGCCCCCGCAAGGAGTTCGTCGAGGCCTTCACCAACCTCTCCGGTGCGGAGTCGGGTACCGGCGGTCCCGGTGCCGTCACCAGTTCCAGCCCGGTCACCGGTGCCACCCCGGTCGCCGGCTCCAGAACTCTCGACACCTCCGGAACGCCCGCCGGCTCGGCGGCTCCCGACGGCTCCGGCGTCAGCGGCAACGGAACCGGTGACACCGCAACAGGCAAGGACGGCACCGAGGGCAAGGGCGGCAAGGGCCGTACCTTCGCCGGGATCGCCGCTGCCGCCGTGATCACCGTCCTCGGGGTCGTGGTGGCCGGCCAGGTCATGGGCGGCGGCGACAGCCGCGGCGACAACCGGGCCACGGGCCCGGGCAGCCGGGCGACCGGCGAAGGGGCCGCCTCGCGCGGTGACAACCGGGTGAAGCCGAAGGCCGCCACGGTGCCGCTGACCTACACGCAGAAAATGTCCAAGCTGTATCCGCTCTCCCCGAAACTCAAGGCGTCGGGTGATTTCTCCGTGGTCGGGGGATCGGCCAAGGCGCCGGGCCATGGGCGCAAATACCGCTACCAGGTGGAGATCGAGAAGGGAATGGCACTCGACGGCACGCTGTTCGCCGACGCGATCCAGAAGACCCTGAACGACAAACGGAGTTGGGCGCACAACGGCGCCAAGACATTCGAACGTATTTCGTCCGGGCGGCCGGATTTCGTGATTACGCTGGCAAGTCCCGTCACCACCGCCGACTGGTGTGCCAAATCCGGTCTCGACACCCTCGAAGAGAATGTGTCCTGCGATTCGGCTGCCACCGACCGCGTAATGATCAATGCGTACCGCTGGGCCCAGGGATCGAAGACCTACGGGGACAGCAAGATCTATGCGTACCGGCAGATGCTGATCAACCACGAAGTCGGCCACCGGCTCGGCCACAACCATGTGACCTGCCAGACCCCCGGTGCGCTCGCGCCGGTCATGCAGCAGCAGACCAAGTCGCTGGACATCGGCGGGATCAAGTGCCGGGCCAACCCCTGGGTGTATCCCACTGGCTGAGACGGCCGTCTCGCCCTGGCGTCCATCCACGTTGACATCAGTCGGCGGGTCGTTCATATTTCTCGGCATGTCGCGTCCCGAGTCCCCCGATCACACCGCCTTTGAGCTGGTGCTGTTCGGCGTGACCGGGCACTGCGTCGCCGACATTCTCTGTCGCTGACACCGCCTGCCCCGGCGCGTGTCGGCCGTTTCCCCTGCCGCGCCCGGGCCTCTTCCACCCGCAGGCGCGGCATTTCTGTTTCCCCGGTGCTCTCTTCCGGCGCTGCTGCCTGTGCGGATCCCTGTCACTTTCCGCGTTCAGCACACTTCAGCACACCGAGAGGTGCTTCCCCGATGCGTCATCTGTCCCCGCGCACAGCGTCCGTGGCGGCCGCGAGTCTGGTTCTGGCCCTGGGCGCTGCCGCCTGCGCCGGCCCCAAGGACAGCGCCGGCGCCACGTCCGGAGCCCAGGGCGCGCCCCACAAGGGCGGCGAGCTCACCGTCCTCAACAGCGCGCCGCAGGAGGACTTCGACCCCGCGCGCCTCTACACATCGGGCGGCGGCAACGTCCCCTCGCTCGTCTTCCGTACGCTCACCACCCGCCACCGTGCCAACGGCGCCGACGGTGCGAAGGTCGTCCCCGACCTCGCGACCGACATCGGCAGGCCCAGCAAGGACGCCACCGTCTGGACGTACACCCTCAAGAAGGGGCTGCGGTACGAGGACGGCACCCCCATCACGTCCGGGGACATCAAGTACGGCATCGAGCGGTCCTTCGCCGCCGAACTGTCCGGCGGGGCGCCGTATCTGCGCGACTGGCTCATCGGCGGGGCCCGGTACCAGGGCCCGTACAAGGCGGGAGCCGACGGGAAGAAGGGCAAGAGCCTCGACTCGATCGTGACGCCCGACGACCGCACCATCGTCTTCCATCTGAACAAGCCCGAGGGCGAGTTCCCGTATCTGGCGACGCAGACCCAGACGACCCCCGTACCGAAGGCCAAGGACACCGGCACCAAGTACGAGGAACACCCGCTGTCCTCGGGCCCGTACAGGGTCGTCAAGAACGAGAACGACGGTGAGCGGATCACCCTCGCGCGCAACACCCAGTGGTCGGCGAAGACCGACAGCGAGCGCAAGGCATACCCCGACACCATCGACGTCCGCTCCGGGCTCGACTCCTCGGTCATCAACCAGCGGCTCGCCGCCTCCCAGGGCGCGGACGCCGCCGCCGTGACCACCGACACCAACCTCGGCCCGGCCGAGCTGGCGAAGGTCAGCGGCGACAAGAAACTCGCCGCGCGCGTCGGCACCGGCCACTTCGGCTACACGGACTACATCGCCTTCAACCCGGAGGTGAAGCCGTTCGACGACCCGAAGGTGCGCCAGGCCATCTCGTACGCGGTGGACCGCTCCTCGGTGATCAACGCGGCGGGCGGCTCCGCGCTCGCCGAGCCGGCCACCACCTATCTGCCCAACCAGAAGTCCTTCGGCTACACGCCGTACGACCACTTCCCGGCAGGCGCCACCGGCAACCCGGCCAGGGCGAAGGCGCTGCTGAAGGAGGCCGGTTACGCCAAGGGCCTGACCGTCACCCTGACGCACTCCAACGCCAAGGACTTCGAGACCAGCCCGGAGATCGCCACCGCCCTCCAGGAGTCCCTGAAGAAGGCCGGTATCACGGTCAGGCTCCAGGGCCTTGAGGACAACGACTACAAGGACAAGACCAAGAACGCGAAGACCGAACCGGGCTTCTTCCTCGCCCACTGGGGCGCCGACTGGCCGTCCGGCGGCCCCTTCCTAGCCCCGATCTTCGACGGCCGCCAGATCGTCAGGGACGGCGCCAACTTCAACACCGGCTTCCTGGACGACCCTTCGGTCAACAAGGAGATCGACGCCATCAACAAGCTGACCGACCTGAAGGCGGCCGCCCGGCGCTGGGGCGCGCTCGACGAGAAGATCGGTGAGCGGGCGCTGACCGTGCCGCTCTTCCACCCGGTCTACAAGCGGCTCTACGGCCAGGAGATCAGGAACGTCGTGATCAGCGACTGGACCGGTGTGCTCGACATCTCGCAGGCAGCGGTCAAGTAACCATGTCCCAGACCCTGTTGGCCGACGGAGCGGGGACCGCGGCCGCGGCCCCCGCCTCCGGGGCCCGTCAGTTCTGGCGGCGGCTGCGCGGACAGCGCGCCGCCACCGCGGCGGCGGTCGTCGTCGCCCTGCTCGTCCTGGCCGCGCTCGCCGCGCCGCTGCTCACCGCCCTGGAGGGCCAGGATCCCAACGTCTACCACCTGTCCCTCATCGACTCGGCGCGCGGCGGCGTCCCCGTCGGTCCGCTCGGCGGCATGAGCGCCGGCCACTGGCTCGGCATCGAGCCGCAGACCGGCCGCGACCTCTTCGCCCGGCTGGTCTACGGGGCCCGGGTCTCGCTCTCCGTCGCTTTCGCCGCGACCCTCGTACAGGTACTGCTCGGTGTCGCCTTCGGGATCGCGGCGGGACTCGGCAACAAGCTCGTCGACAACGTCCTCAGCCGGATCACCGACGTCGTCGTGGCGATGCCGCTGATGGTGCTCTCGCTCGCGCTGATGGCGATCGTCCCCGACACCTTCCCGCGGCCGGTGCTGGTCGCGCTCGTCATCGGCCTCGTCGCCTGGGGCGGTACGGCGAAGATCGTCCGTGCCGCGACGCTGAGCCTCAAGTCACTCGACCATGTAGCGGCGGCCCGGCTCAGCGGCTGGAACCAGTGGCAGATCGCCCGCCGCGAACTCCTGCCGACGCTGGCCGCGCCCGTCATCACGTACGCAGCCCTGCTCTTCCCCGCCAACATCTCGGCCGAGGCCGCGCTGTCCTTCCTCGGGGTCGGCGTCAAACCGCCCACCCCGTCCTGGGGGCAGATGCTCACATCGGCCGACGTCTGGTACCAGGCCGCGCCGCAGTATCTGCTGCTCCCGGCCGGGATGCTCTTCCTCACCGTCGTCTCGCTGACGGTGCTCGGCGACGGCGTACGGACCGCACTCGACCCGCGCGCCGCCTCCCGGCTGCGCATCGGCACCGGACGCAAGCGCGAGAAGGGGGCGGCGGCGTGAACATGACGGGCTTCCTGCTGCGGCGCCTCGCCGGCGCCGCCGTCACCCTCCTCGCGATCTCCGTGATCATCTACGCGGTCTTCTACGTCGCACCGGGCGACGTCGCGCAGATCACCTGCGGTCCGCGCTGCTCACCGGTCCAGGTGCACCAGGTCAGCGAGCAGCTGCGGCTGGGCGACCCCCTCTATCTGCAGTACGGGCACTTCCTCCAGGGCGTCTTCGCCGGGCGGGACTTCTCCACCGGCACCTCGGTGCTGCACTGCGACGCGCCCTGCCTCGGCCTCTCGTACCGCACCGACCAGCAGGTCACCCAGCTGATCCTCACCAAGCTGCCGGTCACCGCCTCCCTCACGTTCGGTGCGATGGTGATGTGGCTGATCCTCGGGGTCGGCACCGGTGTGCTCTCCGCCTGGCGGCGCGGGCGGCCCACCGAGCGGCTGCTCACCGGGATCACCCTGGCCGGTACCGCGACACCCGTCTTCGTCATCGGCCTGGTGCTGATGATCGTGGTGTGCGGGACGCTGGGATGGCTGCCGTATCCGCAGTACGTACCGTTCTCCGACGACCCGCAGCAGTGGGCGTGGAACCTGCTGCTGCCCTGGCTCTCGCTCGCGCTGATCGAGTCCGCCAAGTACGCGCGGCTGACCCGGGCCTCGATGCTGGAGACGCTGGCCGACGACCATGTGCGGACTTTCCGCGCGTACGGGGTCAGCGAGCGCCGCATCATCGGACGGCACGCGCTGCGCGGGGCGCTCGCACCCGTCATCGCGCTCAACGCCAATGACTTCGGCTCGATGTTCGGCGGCGCCGTACTGACCGAGTCGCTCTTCGGTATCCCCGGGATCGGACGCGAACTCGTCCACGCCGTCAATGTGGTGGACCTGCCGGTGGTGGTCGGCATGGTGCTGGTCACCGGCTTCTTCGTGGTGCTCGCCAATGCCGCAGCGGACGTGCTGTACGCGGTGGCCGACCGACGGGTGGTCCTGTCATGAGTTCCGTCCTGAACCCTGCTGTGAGTCTGGTCGACGTCAGGGACCTCTCGGTCACCTTCGACGGGTCCGTACGGGCCGTCGACGGACTGTCGTTCACGCTGGAGGCGGGCGGCGCGCTCGGCGTCGTCGGCGAGTCCGGGTCCGGCAAGAGCGCGTCCGCGTACGCCTTGCTCGGGCTGCACCGGGGGAGCGGCGCGCAGGTCACCGGGTCGGTGACGGTGGCCGGTGTGGACGTGCGGAACGCGTCGGACGCGGAGCTGCGCGGACTGCGCGGCGGGAAGGCCGCGATGGTCTTCCAGGACCCGCTCTCCTCGCTGGACCCCTACTACGCGATCGGCGACCAGATCGCCGAGGTGTACCGGGTCCATGTGAAGACCTCACGCCGGGCCGCCCGTGCGCGGGCGGTCGAGGTGCTCGACCGGGTGGGCATCCCGGACGCGGTCCGGCGCGCCAGGTCGCGACCGCACGAGTTCAGCGGCGGGATGCGTCAGCGGGCACTGATCGCGATGGCGCTGGCCTGCGAGCCGCGGCTGCTGATCGCGGACGAGCCGACGACCGCGCTGGACGTCACCGTGCAGGCGCAGATCCTCGATCTGCTGCACGGGCTGCGGCAGGAGACCGGAATGGGGCTGCTGCTCGTCACCCATGACGTGGGTGTCGCGGCGGAGTCGGTCGACGAGGTGCTGGTGATGAAGGAGGGGCGGGCGGTCGAGCGCGGGCCGGTGGCGGAAGTGCTCGGATCACCTCGCGAGCCGTACACCAGGGCGCTGCTGGCCGCGGTGCCACGGGTGGAGGCCCATCAGCGGGCGCAAGTACCGGACGTGAAAACTCAGCAGGTTCAGCGGGCGGCGGCACCGCCGGTGCGCGTACCGGGGGTGGCGGCCGGGGGTGTCCCGGAGCGGGTGGCCGCCGGCGCCGGGGGAGCCCCGCTGGTCGAAGCCGTCGGCGTACGGCGGGTGTTCGGCCGGGGCAGGTCCGCGCTCGCGGCCGTCGACGGGGTGTCGCTCGCCGTCCACCGCGGCGAGACCCTGGGCATCGTCGGCGAGAGCGGCAGCGGCAAGACCACACTCGGACGGATGCTCGTCGGGCTACTGGAGCCCACGTCGGGGCGCCTGCACCGGGCGGGCCGGGTGCAGATGGTCTTCCAGGACCCGGTGTCCTCGCTCAACCCCCGCCGCTCCATCGGCGAATCGGTCGCGGACCCGCTGCGGGCGCGCGGCGACCGGGACGAGTCGCTGATCCGGGACCGGGTCCGCGACCTGCTGGGCCGGGTCGGTCTGGACGCGGCTCAGTACGGGCGCTATCCGCACGAGTTCAGCGGCGGCCAGCGCCAGCGGGTCGGGATCGCGCGGGCGCTCGCCGCCGAGCCGGAGCTGATCGTCTGCGACGAGGCGGTCTCCGCGCTCGATGTGACGACCCAGGCCCAGGTCACGGCCCTGCTGGCCGAGTTGCAGCGGGAGCTGGGGCTAGCCCTGGTCTTCATCGCGCACGACCTCGCGGTGGTACGGCAGGTCAGCGACCGGGTCGCCGTGATGCGACAGGGCCGGATCGTCGAGGAGGGCGAAGCGGACACGGTGTACGGCGCCCCGCAGGACCCGTACACCAAGCAGCTGCTGGCCGCCGTCCCCACGCTCGACCCGGTGCTCGCCGCGGTGCGCCGCGCGGCCCGTACGGAGCTCGCTCCGGCCTGACCCCGAGTGACCGAGAGGCACCGTAGCGCCACGGAACGCTATCGGTGGGAGAAAGTTACGACGGTTCACCCCTTCTGGTGGCGCGATGGACAACCGTCCATCGCGCCACCTCTCTGTCCGCTTACGGTCGTCCCGCTGCGAGTCGCCGTCACCAACGGCGGCTGTCTGGAGGGAGAACGGGGGTGTGCTCGTGCGGACAGGACTGCTTACGGACGGTGGTTATCCGTATGCGACAGGTGAGTCACGGCTCTGGTGCGACCGGCTGGTGCGCGGTCTTGAGCAGCACGAGTTCGATGTCTACGCCCTGAGCCGCAGCGCGCACCAGGAGGCGGCCGACCGCGTCGAACTGCCGCCGCAGGTACGGCAGGTGCGCACCGCCCCGCTCTGGACCGAGCCGGTGGCGGGCCGCCCCTACGGGCGCCGCGACCGGCGCCGCTTCGCCGGACACTTCGGCGAACTGGCGGCCGCCGTCTGCGGCGGCGGGCCGGACTTCGCGGCCGGTCTCTACGGCCTGGCCGAACTGGCCAGGGAGCGCGGCGGCCTGCATACGGCGCTCCGCTCCGAGACCGCCCTGCGCGTCCTGGAGTCCGCCTGTCGCGCGCCCGGCGTGAACCGCACCGTGCAGGCCGCCGGGGTCCCCGACCACCTCGCCTTCGCCGACCTCGTCGAACGCGCGCTGCGGCCGCTCTCCCTCGACTGGTACACCGAGGACGCCCTGGGGGCGGTGGACCTCTGCCACGCCACGGCCGGCGGCACTGCCGCGCTGCCGGGACTGCTGGCCAAACGCTTCTTCGGGGTTCCGCTGCTGGTCACCGAGTACGGGGTCCAGCTCCGCTCGCACTTCCTCGCGGGCGGCGACCGGAGCGCGCCGGTAAGGGCGCTGCTCGCCGCCTTCCACCGCGCACTCGCCGCCGAGGTGTACGGGCAGGCCGCGGTGATCACGCCCGGCAACACGCACGCACGCCGCTGGCAGGAGAAGTGCGGCGCCGACCCGGCGCGGCTGCGCACGGTCTACCCCGGCATGGAGGCCGCACGCTTCGCCTCCGTGGGCGAGGGCCCGGACGCGGGCGACCCGGCGACCCTGGTCTGGGTCGGGCGCATCGAGCCCGCCAAGGATCTGATCTCACTGCTGCACGCCTTCGCCGAGGTGCGCAGGGAGGAACCGGGCGCGGTGCTGCGGATCGTCGGAGCCCCGGCCGAAGGCCCCGATGGCGCGGCCTATCTCGCCCACTGCCGGGCGCTGGCCGCGCAGTTGTTCCCCGACGAGGCGGTCGGCGCCCATGCCGTCGGCTCCAACCCCGTGGCCTTCGATGAGATCGGCGGCCCGGAGACCCCCGAACTCGCCGACGCCTACGCGGGGGGCGCGGTCGTCGTGCTCTCCAGTGTGGTGGAGGGGTTCCCGGTGAGCCTGGTGGAAGCGATGTTCTGCGGCCGGGCGACGGTCTCGACGGACGTCGGGGCGGTGGTCGAAGTCATCGGCGGTACGGGACTCGTGGTGCCGCCGCGCAACCCCCGGGCCCTGGCCGATGCCTGTCTCGCGCTGCTGCGCGACCCGGCGCGCCGGGAGCGGCTGGGGGCGGCGGCGCGTGCGCGGGCGCTCGAACTCTTCACGGTCGAACAGAACCTGGCGGCATTTCACGGCATTTACCTCGACCTCATCTCGCACTGCCCGGTCCGGCGTGCGCCGGAGCACGACACGGGGGAGCCCAGACCGTTCTCGTATCCGGCGGAGTCGCATGTCCCGGGGAACTGGACGGCGGGGGGCGCTGCCCACACCCCGAGCTGGGCGGAGCCGTGGCCGGGGGTGGGGGCGCGCTCCGGAGCTGATGCCGGTGCAAATGCCGGTGCCCAGCCGGGTGCTGTGCAGGCCGGTGCGGTGCCGGTGTCGCGGGCTGCGGGTGCGGCGGCCGCGAGGGGGGAGGGCAGCCGATGAGCGGGGGCGTACGCCGGAGCGCGTTTGTCTGTGGTGACGATGGAGGCACGGCCGGTATGGATCCCGGCACGCCCTGCGGGCCGCTCCGGCGCACGCTCCGGCTCAGGTTCAGCGCCGAGTGCGCGCCTCGGCGCGGGCCTGGCCTCGTGTCCTCCCATCTCCCGTTCCGGCCCCCACGCAGACTCCGGCCCCCACGCACCTGCCAGCGCCGAGAGGTCGCCGTATGAGCACCCCCCGTACCACCGGACCGCAGCCTCTCGACGGACCCCAGCCCCCCGGTGGGCCGCGTCCGCCCGCCCGCGCCGAGGTCTGGGACGACCGCTCCGGGGCCGTGTCGGGCGAAGCCGCCGGGCTGCCCGAATCCCCGGTGCGCAAAGGCGTACGCGGTCCCGCCGACCCCGTACGGGCGCTGATGCACCGGCACCGCGAACTGTGCGAGCAGGCCGTCGACCCGCTGGAGATCGCCGCCGGTCTCGAAGCGCACGGGATCACCGACCGGACGGCCGCCCGCTTCCGGCACCGGGACGTCTTCTCGCTCGCCGACGAGCTGTACGCCCGGGTCCCCCGGGGCGCGGACGCCGACGGTGCCGAACCGGCGCGCACTCCGGCAGCCGTTCCGCGCGCCCCTTTCGACGGACTGCTGCCCGGCGCCTGCGCCGTCGCGACGGCCATCGTGGCCGGGCTGACCCACGGCGGCGGCAGGCTCGCGGCCGAGGCGGCCGGGACGGCCCTCACCGGGCTCGCCCTCGCCGTCACCCTGCGCCGGGGCCCGTTGTGCGCCAGGGGGCGTACGGTGCCGGCCGCGCGCCTGTACGTCTGCTGGCTGATCGGCTACGCGCTCTGCGGCGACGGACTCCTCGACCAGTTCCTGCGGGGCGGCCCCGACGGACCGTGGCCGCTGTCCGGGATCGCCGTCACGGGTCTCGCCGTGGCCGTCGCGCCCGCCGCCTGGTGTGTGCGGCTCTTCGCGCGACTGGCCGGGCGGAAGCTCGCAGCCAGCCGCGGCACCGCGGAGTTCGCGGCGCACACCAGGCCGCTCGTGGTCGCCGTCACCCTGCTCTACGCGGCTGTTCCCGCCGGCCTGCTGCTGGTCCCCGGCTTCAGCCCGGGAGCCGCGGCCCTCGCCGTGCTGCTCCTCATCTCCCGGCTGCTCACCGTCCACGGCCTCCCCGACGGCGCGGCCGCCGCGCTCGCATCCGCCTGCGCCGGGGAGGCGCTCGCCCTTGCGTCCGTCCTCATCGGCCGCCTCCCCGGCTGCCGGTTCATCGCCGCGCCCGTCGACGCCCTGGGTGCGGCAGCCGTATCCGCCGTCGTCTGCGGAGCGGTGGCACTCGCCCTGCTGGTGCACGCCACCGCCGCACTCTCCCGTGCCTCGGCGCACGCCTGAAGCGGCGGCCGGCCACCCGCCGGACCGCCGCCCCCGAAACTCCCGCGGAGCCGACGCCGCGGGCCGACCACCCGGCAACACCTCAGTAAGGAGAACGAAAAATGAGCCCCGACCTTCCAGCACCGTCCCGTCGGTACCGAGAGGCGGCCGCGCGATGAGGGTGCTGCTGCTCGGAGCCAACGGATATCTCGGCCGCTATGTGGCCGACCGCCTGCTCGCCGATCCCGCCGTGCACCTCACGGCCCTCGGACGCGGCGACGACGCCGACGTCCGCTTCGACCTCGCCAGCGGCAGCCCGGGAGCGCTCACCCGCTTCCTGGACGCCGTGCACCCCGGGGTCGTCATCAACTGCGCCGGAGCCACCCGCGGCGGCGCCCGCGATCTGACCCGGCACAACACCGTCGCCGTCGCCTCCGTCTGCGAGGCGCTGCGCCGCAGCACCTGCAACGCGCGGATGGTGCAGCTCGGTTGCGCCGCCGAGTACGGACCGAGCCAGCCCGGTTCGTCCACCGCCGAGGACGCGGTCCCGCGCCCCGGCGGCCCGTACGGGGTCTCCAAGCTGGCCGCCAGCGAGCTGGTGCTCAACTCGGGCCTCGACGCGATCGTCCTGCGGGTCTTCTCACCGGTCGGTCCCGGCACCCCCGCGGGCTCCCCGCTGGGCCGGCTTGCCGAGGCGATGCGCCGTGCGATGCAGGCGGGGGACAAGGAGCTGAAGCTCTCCGGGCTCGGCGTCCAGCGCGACTTCGTCGATGTCCGGGACGTGGCGCGCGCCGTCCATGCCGCGTCGCTCTCCGCCGCCCAGGGCGTCGTCAACATCGGTACGGGCCACGCGGTGAAGCTGCGCGACGCCGCCGCAGTCCTGGCCAGGGTCGCCGGATTCGGCGGCACGCTCCACGAGCTCGACGCGCCCCAGCACCGCCACTCGGGCCTGGTCGCGCCGCGCCCCTCCGAGCCGGTCATGGACCATCTGGCCGCGCCGTCCCCGTACCCGGACGGCTGCGGCGGCTGGCAGCAGGCGGACGTGCGCACCGCCCGTGACCGGCTCGGCTGGCGCCCTCGCATCAATCTGGAGGAGTCGCTCGCCGATATCTGGATGGAGGCGGCATGCCGCATCTGACCCCGGGCGCGACTCTCTCGGCCGAGCTGGGCTTCGGCGTACCCGGGTACGCGCACCCGCTGGTCGCGCCGGTCGAGTGGGCCGAACTGGCGCGCCCGGGCACGCCGTTGCACTGGGTCGTCCTCAACGTCGCCAACGGCCCCGGCACCCGGCCCGACCCGCACTGCCTGGCGGCGGCGGGCCGGCTCCGTAACGCGGGCACGCGTGTGCTCGGCCATCTCGACATGGCCCATGGCACCCGTACCTTCGGGGAACTGATCGCGGAGGCCCACCGGTTCGCCGACTGGTACCGCACCGACGGGTTCTTCCTCGACCGGGCCCCGGCCGACCGCGCCGACCTGCCCGAGACCCGGCGGATCGCGGATGCCCTCAGGTCGGTGGCGGGGCTCGGCGGCCGTCTCGTACTCGGACACGGCGTGCACCCGTACCCCGGATACGCCGAGACCGCCGACCAGCTGGTCACCTTCAGCGGCCCCTGGACGGACTACCGCTGGTCGCAGGTGGCGGAGTGGACGGCCGATTACGACCCGTCGCGGTTCGCCCACTTCGTGCACGGCGTCCCGCGCACGCATCTGGAGGAAGCCGTCCGGATCGCCCGCTGGCAGGGGGCGGGCACGATCTTCTTCACGGACCGGACGGACCGGACCGATCGCGCCGACCGCACCGGCGAGACCGATCGCACCGGCGGGGCGGAGGGCGCTGCCGACGGCTCCGTCACAGGCCGGCCCGAGGAGAGCGCCCCATTCGAGGCACTGCCCGGCTACTGGGACGAAATCGTCTCGCGGATCGGACCTGGTGTCTCGGAATGAGGAGGGGCGTGGCAGTGTTACGGAAGAACCATCGTACGTAGATACCGACCAACGGAGTCCCCGTGTCGCTGCCACCCCTGGTCGAGCCAGCTGCTGAACTCACCGTCGATGAGGTCCGCAGGTACTCCCGCCACCTGATCATCCCCGACGTGGGGATGGACGGACAGAAGCGGCTGAAGAACGCCAAGGTGCTCGCCGTGGGCGCGGGCGGCCTCGGCTCGCCCGCCCTCATGTATCTGGCCGCTGCCGGTGTGGGCACGCTGGGCATTGTGGAGTTCGACGAGGTCGACGAGTCGAACCTGCAGCGCCAGATCATCCACAGCCAGGCCGACATCGGCCGTTCCAAGGCCCAGTCGGCCAAGGACACGGTTCTAGGGATCAACCCCCTGGTGAATGTGATCCTTCACGAGGAGCGGCTCGAAGCCGAGAACGTGATGGACATCTTCTCGCAGTACGACCTGATCGTGGACGGCACGGACAACTTCGCCACCCGCTACCTGGTCAACGACGCGTGCGTGCTGCTCAACAAGCCGTACGTCTGGGGCTCGATCTACCGCTTCGACGGTCAGGCGTCGGTCTTCTGGTCCGAGCACGGGCCCTGCTACCGCTGCCTCTACCCGGAGCCGCCGCCGCCCGGCATGGTCCCCTCCTGCGCCGAGGGCGGCGTGCTCGGCGTGCTCTGCGCGTCGATCGGCTCCATCCAGGTCAACGAGGCGATCAAGCTGCTCGCCGGCATCGGTGAGCCGCTGGTCGGCCGGCTGATGATCTACGACGCCCTGGAGATGCAGTACCGCCAGGTCAAGGTCCGCAAGGACCCCGACTGCGCGGTCTGCGGTGAGAACCCCACCGTCACCGAGCTCATCGACTACGAGGCCTTCTGCGGCGTCGTGTCCGAGGAGGCCCAGGAGGCGGCGGCCGGTTCGACGATCACTCCCAAGCAGCTCAAGGAGTGGATCGACACCGACGAGAAGATCGAGATCATCGACGTCCGTGAGCCGAACGAGTACGAGATCGTCTCGATCCCGGGCGCGAAGCTGATCCCGAAGAACGAGTTCATCATGGGCACCGCCCTGTCGGACCTCCCGCAGGACAAGAAGATCGTCCTGCACTGCAAGACGGGTGTCCGCTCGGCCGAGGTACTGGCCGTGCTGAAGTCCGCGGGCTTCGCGGACGCCGTCCACGTGGGCGGCGGCGTGATCGGCTGGGTCAACCAGATCGAGCCGGAGAAGCCGGTCTACTAGACCGGAGCACCACTGCGTCGAAGGGGCGGCCCGCACGGGATGTGCGGGCCGCCCCTTCTTCTGCGCGCTCCCGCTTCTGTGCGCCCCCGCTTCTGTTCCGTGCTCCCGGGCACGGCTGTGCCGCTGTGCTGCCGTCGGGTCGGCGCTACTGTGAGAGAGGGTCGACAAAAGCCGCATATCCGCCATCCGCCAGATGGGATCTGCCCATGCCGCTCGCCCGCAGCCTTACGCGTCTGCTCGTGGAGCGGGACACGACGCGCAGGGAGCGTGCCCTGTTCCTGGTGTTTCTGCTCGTTGTGCTGGCCGTGATCGTGGGCGTGGAGTCCGTGACCCCCGGAGACCTGCGGGTGGTGCTGTTCGCGAGTCTGGTCCCGCTCGTGGGGGCCCTCGTGCTGAGCGTTCTGGCCACGGCAGCGCTCGCCACCCTGGCCGGCATCAGCATCGCCGTCTCGTACCCCCTGTTCGCACCGCACGAGCACAACCCGGCGCAGATGGCCGTCGTGCTCGCCGCTACCTGGACGGTCGGGATGCTCGCGCTGCTGATCGCGCGGCTCGGCTCCCAGCGCCAGTCTCTGCTGGAGCGGACCCGCGGAGCCGCTGAGGCCGTCCAGCTCGCGCTGCTGCGGCCGTTCCCGCTGCGCACCAAGGACTTCGAGGCGTACGGGGCCTACCTCGCGGCGGACGAGTACGCGCGGGTGGGCGGCGACCTGTACGAGCTGATCGAGTCGCCGTTCGGGACCCGGGTGCTCGTCGCCGACGTGCGCGGCAAGGGGCTCGACGCGATCAACGCGGGCGCGGCCGTGCTGAGCGCCTTCCGGGTGGCGGGATACGAGGAGCCGGGACTGTCGGAGCTGACCCGGCGCATGGAGAACATACTGGACCGCTACAACGAGTACGCCGAGACCATCGGCCAGGAGCCGCGCCATGTCACCGCGCTGCTCGTGGAGTTCGCGCCGGACCGGCAGCGGATGCGGCTGGTCAACTGCGGTCATCTGGAGCCGTTCGCCGTCTGCGATTCCGGTGCGCGGCAGGTCGGTCTGGGGGAGGCCGGACTGCCGCTGGGGCTCGGCTTCCTGGTCCCCGACGGGGAACGGGCGCGTTCCGTCGTGGAGACGCGACTGCCGTACGGGGACCGGCTGCTGCTGTTCACGGACGGGGTCACGGAGGCCCGGGACGGCCGCAGGGTGTTCTATCCGCTGGCCCGGCGGCTGGAGAACTGGACCGGTCTGGAACCGGCCGCTCTGGTACGGGAGATCGAGCAGGATCTCCACCGGTACGTCGGCGGGCGGCTCCAGGACGACGCGGCGATCATGGTGATCGCCGCCCGCTGAGCCGGTCCGGGGCCGGGGCACAAGGGACACAAGGGGGCCCGTACGGGCCGCACTTCGAGCGTCGCGCTCGCCGCGGGGCCGGGACATTTGTCCTGCCGGAGTGCGGACTCTTCGCTCTGCCGCCGGAGGCACCCGGCGCGGGAAGCTTCTCGTGTCGGAAACGAAGCCTCAGGGGGAACCGGAAATGACCGCAGTGAGCACGGAGCAGAGCACCGCACAGAGCACCGCACAGAGCACGTCGCGGATTACGGAGCAGAACACGGCGCCGAGCGCGCCCGTTCCGGTCGCCGCACCCGCCCCGGTCGAGATCAAGCCGCTGCCCAACTGGTACTTCCCGATCGTCGGCACCTTCGCGGGGGTCTTCGACATCGCCCGGGCCTACCCCGTCGCGTACTGGCTGATCCCGGTCGTCGCCGTGCTGAACCTGACGCTCTCGCTCACGGTCCTGCGGACCCGGATGCGCTTCATGCGGGCGCTCTGGAAGAACAAGCGCACCCGGCTGCTGGCGGTCGGCCTGGTCGCGCTGCGATTCGCGGTCCGGGGTGCGCTGGGGCTGGCCGGATTCGCTGTGGGGGCGGCCGCCGGCAGCGTACTGATCGGTGTGGTGATGGCCGTACTGGGCACGGCGATGGCGTGGGGCGACCAGTGGCTGATCCTGCGGACGCTGGAGCGGAGCCGGACGCAGGGCGCCTGAACGACGGCGCGGACCGCGGGCCCGCCGGCCCCCGCTCCCGCCCCGGACGGCCTCCTAGAGCGCCCCCCTGCGCGTCAGATAGTTGAAGCACAGCCAGCCGGGCAGCACCGGAAGCCAGAACGTCAGCAGCCGGAAGAGCAGCACGGCGGCAGCAGCGGTCCCCGGGTCGACGTGAGCGATGATCAGCGCACCGGTCAGCGCCGTCTCGACGGCCCCGACCCCGCCGGGGGTCGGTACGGCGGAGCCCACCGCGTTCGCGGTCAGGAAGACCACCGCGATGCTGGCGTAACTTATGGTCGAGCCGCCGCCGAAGGCCCGGATCGAGGCGTCGAGGCACATCACGAACGTGCCGGTCAGCAGCAGCATCCCGCCGATACCGGTGACCAGCTTGCGGGGCTGCTGAAGTACGTCGAGCATGCGCGGCACCACCCCGGCGAACAGCGAACGCACCCGCGTGACAACGAACTTCCGCAGGAACGGCACCGCCGTCACCACCAGGGCGAGCACCGCGGCCGTCAGCAGACCGGCGATCACCGTACGGGACGGGGTCAGCGACGGGGTCTGTTCGGTGCCCGTCACATAGCCGAAGATCATCAGCAGCAGGATGTGGCTGCCGAGCCCGAAGAGCTGCGAGGCACCGACACTGGCCACCGCGAGCCCGGGGCGCACGCCCGCGCGCTGCAGGAAACGGGTGTTGAGCGCCACACCGCCGACCGCCGCGGGCGCCACCAGCTTCACGAAGGACCCGGCGACCTGCGCCGACACGGCCCGCAGGAACGGCACCTTCTCCGGTACGAAGCCGAGCAGGCTCATCGCCGCCGCCACGTAACTCACCGCGGAGAACAGCACCGCCAGGGCGACCCAGCCCCAGCGGGTGGTGGTGATCAGCTGGTGGTAGGGGATGTTCGCGAGCTGCGAGAGCAGGAAGTACGCGGCGACGGACCCGGCGATGACCGTGAACAGGGTGCGGACCTTGACGCGTTCGAGCCGTACCGGTTCGGCGTGCGCCTGCGGACGGATCAGCAGCACCTGGTGGCGGATCTGCGAGAGCAGGTCCTCCTCACGCGCTCCGTCCAGCGCGTCGTCGATGGCCTCCTTCTCGGCCTTCTTCTCGGCACGTGCGGCCTTGCGGCTGTCGCCCGGTTCCGCTTCGGGCCCGGCCTTCGCCCGTTTCGCCGTCTCCGACGCCTCGATCACGGCTTCGCGCTCGCGCTGCGCCCGCTCGCGCGCCAGCTGGCGCAGGGTCGCCCGGGTGGACCGGCTCAGCGCCAGCGGCTGGAGCAGCGGCAGGCTGTCGGCCACCTTGTCGGGTCCGATGACCGCCACTGCGGACGCGACCGAGCGCTCGGCCCCGGCCCGCAGCCCCAGCGTGGTGAGCAGCTGCGCGATGTCCATGCGCAGCACGATGTCGCTCGCGGCGATCTCGCCGCCGCGCAGATCGGTGAGGATCACCCGGCCCGCCCGGTCCACCAGGATCGCTTCGCCGACGAGCCTGCGGTGCGCGATGCGCCGGGACTGCAGGGCCTGCATCTGCCGCCAGGTGTTCCGCATCAGCTCGTCGGTGATCTCCTCGTCGGGCAGCGAGTCGAGGGAGCGGCCGCCGGTGTGCTCGTACACGAGCATCACCGCGTCGGGGCCCAGCTCGGACGTGGCGATCAGCTTCGGTGCGTTGGCCCCGGCGGCGATGGCCGCGTACGCGAGGAGCGCCTCCTGTTCCAGGGCCTGGCGCAGCGACTGGATGGAGCGGCCGGTGGAGATGGACCGCAGGGTGAGACGGCGCCACACCCGGTAGAAGAAACCCTGCGCCTGCTGCTCCCGGTCGACGACCGTGACATCGAGCGGCCCGCCGTCCTCCAGCGTGACGAAGTAGCGGCGGCCCCGGTCGCCCTGCTCAGCCGAGTCGGGGATGTCCTCGGCGCGCATCGCGCTGATCGGATTGAAGCCGACGTGCCGCAGCCCGGCGAGCAGCTGGCGGCCGGTCGGGCGGACGTTGGGCGAGCCGACCGCGTACAGCGTGCCGTAGGCGACGGTCCAGCCCAGCAGGATCGTCACGATGATCGAGAAGGGGGTGGTCTGCCGGCCGACCAGCACAGCGAAGGCGTTGACCAGCAGCACCACCCAGAGCGCCACCCGCCAGCGCGGCCTGCGGGCCATGCCGACTGCCGTCATATAGGCGATGACGGGGGCGAGATAGCCGTGCACGGGGTCGGTCAGCGTGCCGTTGGCGAGGGACTGGGTGAGCGCCTCGGTGATCGACTTGGGTGCGGCCTTGGCGACCCAGAGGTCGGTGGCGAGCGCCGCGCCGTGGGCGAGTACGGCGGCCAGCACGCCGTCCGCGATCCGCAGGCCGTCGCGTTTGACCAGCCGTTCGATCGCGAAGGCGACCGGCAGGATCAGTATGGCGATGGACGAGAAGAGACCGGCGAGCTTGAGCAGCAGATCGGGGGTCTGGACGGTTCCGTTGTGGATGTCCTGGGCGAGCCCGGATGTCGTGCCGTGGGCGAAGGCGGCGATGGCGAGGACCAGCGCGATGGCCAGGATGCCGGTGAGCAGGCGCAGCAGATCGGACGGGCGGTGCACCCGGGCGGCGAGCAGCGGCTCGTCGCCGGAGACCCGGTCGATGGGGGTCGACCCGCCGAACTCGGGCGGTGCGGCCGGGCCGGGGTGCGATCCGGTGGCGGGCGGTGCGGCCGGGCCGGGTTGCGATCCGGTGGCGGGCTGCGATCCGGGCTCCGGGTGTGATCCGGGCCCGGATTCCGTACCGTCGGCCGCGCCGGGGTCAGCCCCCGGCCGGCCCTGGCGGCCCGGGCCGTCGCCCCGCCCCGGGCCCGTCTCCGGTCCGCCCGGAGGGGTTTCGGAGTCGGGGGCGTTCGCCGCCTCCGGTGGCTCCTGCACGCCTGGCCCCTCCGTCGGTTCCTTCTTGTCTCGTATCACTGCGCTCCACCTCGGGGTGCTGGGCCCGTGGGCAGAGCGGCCGGGCGCTGCTCCCGGGAAGCCCGGCCACCGCCCGGACGATGGTGGCATGTCCGGGCGGCCGGGGAGGGCATCAGGGCCCCTTTGTGGAAAATGGCCCGCTCTGTGGCAGGCCCGGCGCGTTGTCGGTGCTGTGGTGCAGGATGGGCCGGGTGAGTGCTGAGCTGCCGGAGTACGCGGAACGGGTGCTGGACGTCGCGGAGCTGATCCCGCCCGGCCGCGTGATGACGTACGGGGACATAGCCGAATGGCTGGGAGAGGGTGGCCCGCGCCAGGTGGGCCGGGTGATGGCCCTCTACGGCGGCGGAGCCCCGTGGTGGCGAGTGGTGCGTTCGGACGGTGCGCTGCTCACGGGCCACGAGGTGCGGGCGCTGGAGCACTACCGCGCTGAGTCCACCCCGTTGCGGGACGCGTCGCGGGCCGCGCGGGAAGCGGACGGCCACCTGCCGCGCCTGGACATGCGGCGGGCGCGGTGGGACGGCGGCGACGGGGCTCATGTCTGACAGCTTCCGCCATTCGGCCCTCCCGCGGGTGGTCTGAGACCCGTACGGAGTACAGTCGCCGGTCGCTGTCGTCCCGGCCACAGTCGTCCCGGTCACCCGGCCGGGCGGCGTAGCGTCGGCGGGGCACCCAGGGCACCGCGGCGCACACTCCGCACCCGTTCTTCCCGTCCGCACACCCACGCACCCCTTCCAGGACCGGCGATCCACGTGAGCACCTCCACTTCCCACCGGGTACGGCAACGGGCCCCGGGCGCGTACCGACTGGTGCGCACCCCGCCGGGCACGGTCGATCCACCCGTACTGGACGCACGGCAGCGTGCGGTGGTTGATCACCGCACCGGGCCGCTGCTGGTCCTGGCCGGGCCGGGCACGGGCAAATCCACCACGCTGGTGGAGGCCGTGGCCCGGCGCATCGCCGAGGGGGCGGACCCCGAACGGATTCTCGTCCTCACGTTCAGCCGCCGGGCCGCGGTGGAGCTGCGCGACCGGATGGCCGTACGGATCCAGGGCGGCGGGCACGGACCGCTCCCCGGTGCCGGGGTGTCCGGTGCCGGATCCAGGGTCGGCACCTACGGTCCGCAGGCGACCACCTTCCACTCCTTCTGCTACGCCCTGGTCCGCGCCCACCAGGACGCCGACCTCTTCGCCGAACCACTGCGGCTGCTGTCAGGACCCGAGCAGGACGTCGCGGTACGGGAACTGCTGGCCGGCCAGATCGACCTGGGCCGGATCCGCTGGCCCGACGAGCTGCGGGCCTGCCTGACGACGCGCGGCTTCGCCGACGAGGTGCGCGCGGTGCTCGCCCGCAGCCGGGAGCTGGGCCTCGGCCCGGAGACCCTGGCCGCGTTCGCCGACCGCACGGGGCGCCCCGACTGGCACGCGGCGGCCGGGTTCCTCGCCGAGTACCTGGACGTCCTCGACGCGCAGGGCGTCGTCGACTACGCGGAGCTGGTGCACCGCGCGGTGCCGCTCGCCGAACGCGCCGATCTCCGCTATGACGCGGTCTTCGTCGACGAGTACCAGGACACGGACCCGGCCCAGGTCCGGTTGCTGCGCGCGCTGGCGGGCGGCGGCAGGACCCTGGTCGCGTTCGGTGACCCGGACCAGTCGATCTACGCGTTCCGCGGCGCCGACGTGAACGGCATCCTGGACTTCCCCGACGCCTTCGCCCGTACGGACGGCTGCCCGGCCCCGGTCGAGGTGCTGACCACCTCACGCCGCTCCGCCACGGTCCTGCTGACGGCGACCCGGCTGCTCACCCAGCGGATGCCGCTGCCCCGGCTGCCCGCCGACAAGGTCCGCGCGCACCGGGGGCTCTCGGCGGTACGGGCCGGGGGCCGGGTCGAGGCGTACACCTATCCGACGGCCGGCACCGAACTGGACAACATCGCGGACATCCTGCGCCGGGCCCATCTGGAGGAGGGCGTGCCGTGGAACGACATGGCGGTCCTGGTCCGTGCCGGCGGCCGTTCGATCCCGGCGGTGCGCCGCGCGCTGACCTCGGCCGGGGTCCCGCTGGACATCGCGGGCGACGACGTACCGCTGCGTCATGAGCCCGCGGTGACCCCGCTGCTGACGGCGCTGCGGGCGGTGGCGGAGGCGGCGCTGGACCGGGCCGGCAGTGGTTCCGGCGATGAGAACCCGGCTGACGCCCCCGCGGCCGGGGCCCCCGCGGCCCGGCTGACCACCGATGCGGCCATCGCGCTCCTCACCTCACCGCTCGGCGGCATGGACACCGCCGACCTGCGCAGGCTCGGCCGCGCTCTGCGCGACGAGGAACGGGCGGGCGGGAACCGGCTGCCCGCGCCGTCCGACGAACTGCTCGCCCGCGCGCTGGCCGAGCCCGGACGGCTGATCGCGCACGACCCGGCGTACGCCAGGGACGCCCAGCAACTGGGCAAGCTCCTGACCAGGACCCGCGCGCTCCTGGAGAACGGCGGCACCGCCGAACAGGCCCTCTGGGAGCTGTGGAGCGGCACCGGCTGGCCCCGGCGCCTGGAGCGCGCGACGCTGCGGGGCGGCGCCGCCGGGCGCAACGCCGACCGCGACCTGGACGCCGTCTGCGCGCTCTTCGACACCGCGGCCCGCGCCGAGGAACGCACCGGTGGGCGCGGCGCGCTGAACTTCCTCGAAGAGGTCGACGCCCAGGACATCGCCGCCGACACCCTGTCGAAGCGGACCGTGCGCCCCGAGGCGGTCCAGCTCATGACCGCGCACCGCGCCAAGGGCCTGGAGTGGGGCCTGGTCGTCGTCGCCGGTGTGCAGGAAGGGCTGTGGCCCGACCTCAGGCGGCGCGGCTCGCTCCTTGAGGCGGACCGGATCGGGCACGACGGGCTCGCCGAACCGCTCAGCCCCGGTGCGCTGCTCGCCGAGGAGCGCAGGCTCTTCTACGTCGCGGTCACCCGCGCCCGCGACCGGATCGTCGTGACCGCGGTGAAGGCGCCGGCCGACGACGGGGACCAGCCGTCGCGCTTCCTCACCGAGCTGGGGGTGGAGCCGAAGGACGTCACCGGCCGCCCCCGGCGCCCCCTCGCGGTGGCCCCGCTGGTCGCGGAGCTACGTGCCACGACCGTCGACCCGAAGGCGTCCCCCGAGCTGCGCGAGGCCGCCGCCCACCGGCTCGCCCGGCTGGCCGCGCTCGCGGACGAGGAGGGCCAGCCGCTGGTGCCCGCCGCGCACCCGTACCGCTGGTGGGGGCTGTACGAGCCGACGCACTCCGCGGTCCCGGTGCGCGACCCCGCGCAGCCGGTCGCGCTCTCCGGCAGCGCGCTGGACCAGCTCGCGAACACCTGCTCGCTCCAGTGGTTCCTGGGCCGCGAGGTGAAGGCGGACGCGCCCGCCACCGCCGCCCAGGGCTTCGGCAACGTGGTGCACGTCCTCGCGGACGAGGTGGCGTCCGGGCGCACCCCCGCCGACCTGGCCGTCCTCATGGAACGGCTCGACTCGGTCTGGAACTCGCTCGCCTTCGACGCCCCCTGGAAGTCCGGCCAGGAGAAGGAGAACGCCCGCGCCGCGCTGGAACGCTTCCTGCGCTGGCACGTCATGGACCGTGCGGGCCGCGCCCCGGCCGCCACCGAGCACCCCTTCGACGTGACCCTGGAGGCCGGTGAGTACCAGGTCCGGATCCGCGGCTCCATGGACCGGGTCGAGCAGGACGCCGAGGGCCGTGCGTACGTCGTCGACTTCAAGACCGGCAAGCAGGCGCCCACGAAGGACGAGGTGGCCCGCCATCCGCAGCTCGCGGTGTACCAGCTCGCGGTGCGCGAGGGCGCGGTGGACGAGGCTTTCGGCGGCCGGCGCCCCGAGGCGGGCGGCGCCGAACTCGTACAGCTGCGGCAGGCCGCCGCCAAGAAGGAGGGCGGTGACGCGCTGCCCAAGGTCCAGTCCCAGGAGCCGCTCACGGGGGAGTGGGTCGGCGACCTGCTGGCCACCGCTGCCGGAAAGGTGCTGGACGAGCGCTTCACCCCGACGACGGGCAGCCACTGCACACACTGCGCGTTCCGCGCCTCGTGCAGCGCCCTGCCCGAGGGGCGCCACATCGTGGAGTGACGGGCGCCCGGCCGCGCGGTGCCCGGCTTCGAATGTCACAGGGCGCCGTTAGCCTTTCTGAGGTGACCCCACGCATCACCGGTCCCGAGCAGCTCAAGGAGCTTCTCGGCATCCCCTTCACCCCGGAGCAGACGGCCTGCATCACGGCGCCGCCCGCCCCGCAGGTCATCGTGGCCGGAGCCGGATCGGGGAAGACCACGGTGATGGCCGCGCGGGTGGTGTGGCTGGTGGGGACCGGCCAGGTCGCGCCCGAGCAGGTGCTCGGGCTGACCTTCACCAACAAGGCGGCGGGCGAGCTGGCCGAGCGGGTCCGCAAGGCACTGGTCCGCGCCGGCGTCACCGACCCGGACGCCCTCGGTACCGGCCCGCCGGGATCGTCAAACGGCCGCCACCCCTCCGTGCCGACGGAGAGCGCCGATCCGTACTACTCGCCGGGCGAGCCGCGCATCTCGACGTACCACGCCTTCGCCGGACAGCTGCTCACCGACCACGGGCTGCGGATCGGCCTGGAGCCGTCCTCCCGGCTGCTCGCAGACGCCACCCGCTACCAGCTGGCCGCGCGGGTGCTCAAGGAGGCACCGGGGCCCTATCCGGCGCTGACGAAGTCCTTCTCCTCGCTGGTGAGCGACCTGCTGGCGCTGGACGGCGAGCTGGCCGAGCATCTGGTGGCCCCGGAGGCGCTGCGTACGTACGACACCGGGCTGCTGGCCGCGCTGGAGGGCGCCAAGCTGACCAACGCGGAGCTGCGCAAGGTCCCGGAGGCCGCCGGGGCCCGCCGCGAACTGCTCGATCTGGTGAACCGCTACCGCGCGGCCAAACGGAGCCGCGATCTGCTCGACTTCGGCGACCAGATCGCGCTCTCCGCCGAACTGGCGCTGACCAGGCCCGAGGTGGGCACCATCCTGCGCGACGAGTTCCGGGTGGTGCTGCTCGACGAGTACCAGGACACCTCCGTCGCCCAGCGGCTGCTGCTCTCCGGCCTCTTCGGGGGCGGCAGCGGCCATGCGGTGACCGCCGTGGGCGACCCCTGCCAGGCGATCTACGGCTGGCGCGGCGCCTCCGTCGCCAATCTGGACGACTTCCCCGAGCACTTCCCGTACGCCGACGGGAGCCCCGCCACCCGCTTCTCGCTGAGTGAGAACCGGCGCAGCGGCGGCCGCCTGCTCGACCTGGCCAACGGCCTTGCGGCGCCGCTGCGCGCGATGCATGCGGGCGTCGAGGCGCTGCGGCCCGCGCCAGGCGCCGAGCGGGACGGCATGGTGCGGTGCGCCCTGCTCCGTACGCACGAGGAGGAGATCGGCTGGCTGGCGGACTCGATCGCGCATCTGGTGCGTACGGGCAAGGACCCGGGCGAGATCGCGGTGCTCTGCCGTACCGCCGGTGACTTCGCGGAGATCCAGGGCGCGCTGGTGGCGCGGGACGTGCCGGTCGAGGTGGTCGGCCTCTCGGGACTGCTGCACCTGCCCGAGGTCGCCGACCTGGTCGCGGTCTGCGAGGTGCTCCAGGACCCGGGGGCCAACGCTTCGCTGGTCCGGCTGCTGACCGGGCCGCGCTGGCGGATTGGGCCGCGCGACCTGGCGCTGCTGGGCCGCCGGGCGCGGCTGCTTGTGCGGTACGACAGTGCGGCGGGCGACGAGGGCGCCGACCCGGACCAGCGGCTCGCCGAGGCCGTCGAAGGGGTCGACCCGGCCGAGGTGGTCTCGCTGGCGGACGCGCTGGACACGTTCCTGACCGGTGGCGGGGGCGCGGAGGCGGGTTCCGTGGACGGGCCGGGCGGCGGACGGACGGACGACGGGCTTCCGTTCTCCGCGGACGCCCGGGTGAGGTTCGCCCGCCTCGCCGCCGAACTGCGCGATCTGCGGCGCTCGCTGGCCGAGCCGCTGATGGACGTACTGCACCGGGTGCTCGCCACGACGGGCCTGGAGGTCGAGCTCTCGGCCTCCCCGCACGCCCTGGCCGCCCGCCGGCGGGAGACCCTCTCCCACTTCTTGGACATAGCGGCCGGCTTCGCGTCGCTGGACGGCGAGGCGAGCCTGCTGGCCTTCCTGGGCTTCCTGCGGACCGCGGCCCAGTACGAGAAGGGCCTGGACAACGCGCTGCCCGGTGGCGAGAACACCGTGAAGGTCCTCACCGCCCACAAGTCCAAGGGCCTCGAATGGGATGTGGTCGCCGTCCCGGGCCTGGTGGCCAGGCAGTTCCCGAGCGAGCAGTCCCGTGAGGCGTGGACGGCGCAGCCGAAGGTGCTGCCGCACGCGCTGCGCGGCGACGCGGCGACGCTCCCCGGGGTCGGCGCGTGGGACGCCAAGGGTCTTGCCGCATTCAAGGCGGCGATGAAGTCCCACCAGCACACGGAGGAACTCCGCCTCGGCTACGTCACGTTCACCCGGCCCCGCTCGCTGCTTCTCGGCTCGGCCCACTGGTGGGGCCCGAGCCAGAAGCGCCCGCGCGGCCCGTCGGACTTCCTGCTCGCGCTCCAGGAGCACTGCGCGGCGGGGTACGGCGAGACGGAGGTCTGGGCGGACGCCCCGGAGGAGGACGAGGAGAACCCGGCGCTGCGGGAAGCGGCGGCGGACCGGGCCTGGCCCCTGCCGCTGGACGAGACGTCCCTGCACCGCCGCAGGGCAGCGGCCGAACTGGTCCTGGACCAGCTCAACGAGGTGGCCGACCAGGATCACCTGAACACCCCGTCCGTTCCCCACGCCCGAACCCCGCTCACCCCCGAGGACGCCCGCACCATCACCTCCTGGGACCGCGACCTCGACGCCCTCACGGACGAGCTGCTCCGGGCCAGACGCACCGTGCGCGACGTCCCCGTACCGCTCACCCTCACCGCCACCCAGCTGCTGCGCCTCGCCGAGGACCCCGACGCGTTCGCGCACGAGCTGGCCCGTCCCATGCCGCGCCCCCCGCAGCCCGCCGCCCGCCGCGGCACCCGCTTCCACGCCTGGGTCGAGTCGCGCTTCGAGGAACTGCCGCTGCCCATGCTCGGCCCCGACGAGCTGCCCGGCGGTGACGACGACGAGCCGGAGATCGCCGACGAGCGCGATCTGGCCGAGCTGAAGGCGGCCTTCGAGCGCACCCCGTACGCCGGGCGCACGCCTCACCGGGTCGAGGCCCCCTTCACGCTCACCCTCGCCGGCCGGGTGATCCGCGGCCGGATGGACGCCGTCTACCGCACCTCCCGCGACACCTACGAGATCGTCGACTGGAAGACCCACCGGGCCCACACCGCCGACCCGCTCCAGCTGGCCGTCTACCGCCTGGCCTGGGCCGAGCAGCACCACATCCCGCTCACCTCGGTCACGGCCGCGTTCCTCTACGTACGGACCGGAGAAGTGATCAGGCCCACACCGCTGCCCGGCCGGGCCGGTCTGGAGCGGATCATGCTGGGAGATCCACCGGGCGAGCCACCCCGACCGGCCGGTTAGGCTCGACGGCATGAGCGACACCCCGGACAGCGCCGTCCGCACGTACATAGACCAGCACCGAGGGCACTTCCTCGAAGACCTGGCCGACTGGCTGCGTATCCCCTCCGTCTCGGCGCAGCCGGAGCACGCAGCCGATGTACGCCGCAGCGCCGACTGGCTGGCCGCCAAACTCAAGGAGACCGGCTTCCCGGTCACCGAGATCCTCGATACGCCCGGCGCCCCCGCGGTCTTCGCCGAGTGGCCTTCGGACAACCCGGAAGCGCCGACCGTCCTCGTCTACGGTCACCACGACGTCCAGCCCGCGGCGGCCGGCGACGGCTGGCACACCGACCCCTTCGAGCCGGTCGTCAGGGACGGCCGGATGTACGGCAGGGGCGCGGCCGACGACAAGGGCCAGGTGTTCTTCCACACACTCGGAGTCCGGGCCCACCTCGCCGCCACCGGCCGCACCGCCCCCGCAGTCAACCTCAAGCTCCTCGTCGAGGGCGAGGAGGAGTCCGGCTCCCCGCACTTCAGGGCGCTGGTCGAGCAGTGGGCCGAGCGTTTCGCGGCCGACGTGGTGATCGTCTCGGACACCGGTATGTGGTCCGAGACGACCCCGACCGTCTGCACCGGAATGCGCGGCCTCGCCGAGTGCGAGATCACCTTCGACGGCCCCGACCAGGACATCCACTCGGGCTCGTTCGGCGGCGCCGTCCCGAACCCGGCCACCGCGGCGGCCCGGCTGGTCGCCGCGCTGCACGACGCCGACGGGCGCGTCACCGTCCCCGGTTTCTACGACGGTGTCGCGGAGCTCACGGACGCCGAGCGCGAGCTCTTCGCGGAGCTGCCCTTCGACGAGGCCGAGTGGCTGCGTACCGCCAAGTCCCGTGCGGCGGCCGGTGAGCGGGGCCACACCACGCTGGAGCGGATCTGGGCCCGCCCGACCGCCGAGGTCAACGGTATCGGCGGCGGCTACCAGGGCGCGGGCGGCAAGACGGTCGTCCCGTCATCGGCCATGGTGAAGCTCTCGTTCCGGCTGGTCGCGGGACAGGACCCGGTCCGGACCGAGAAGCTGGTCACCGAGTGGGCGGCCGGCCGGGCGGAGCCGGGGATCCGCCAGAAGATCACGTTCAGCGCCGGCACCCGCCCGTGTCTGACCCCGCTGGACCACCCGGCGCTCCAGTCGGTCGTACGGGCCATGGGCCGGGCGTTCGACGAGAAGATCCGCTTCACCCGGGAGGGCGGCTCGGGCCCGGCCGCCGATCTCCAGGACGTCCTCGGCGCCCCGGTGCTCTTCCTGGGCATCTCCGTGCCGTCCGACGGCTGGCACGCACCGAACGAGAAGGTCGAACTCGGCCTGCTCTTCAAGGGCGTGGAGACCACCGCCCATCTGTGGGGCGATATGGCCGCCGCCCTGCGATGAGAACGCCGAACCGAACCACCCAGTCATGAGGGGGAGTTGGAAGCACCTGTGAGCAACTTCAGCAATGCCACCGAAGGCCGCGCGAGCGAAGGCGGGACCACTGACGGCGGGGCCACCGACGGCCCTGCCGACGGGGCCCGTTCCGAGGAGGCCAGTACCGCAACGGATCCGCACCGGCCGATCGCTCTGACGGACCCGAGCGGCGTCGACCGGGCCGCCCACCACCGCCTCGACGAGGCGTGGCTCGCGGCGGCCTGGAGCCACCCGACGACCCGGGTGTTCGTGGTCTCCGGCGGCCAGGCGCTGATCGACGAGACGTCCGACGGCCGTACCGAACTGCTCAAGACCCCGTCGTTCGAGGCCCCCCTCACCGAGGAGCACCGCTACTTCCTCGGCACGGACGCGGACGGAGTCCGGTACTTCGCGCTCCAGAAGGACACCCTCCCCGGCCGGATGGACCAGTCCGCCCGGCCGGCCGGGCTGCGCGAGGCGGGGCTGCTGCTCTCGCCGCTCGACGCCGGACTCCTGGTGCACGCGGTGGCGCTGGAGAACTGGCAGCGGCTGCACCGGTTCTGCTCCCGCTGCGGCGAGCGCACCGTCATCGCCGCCGCCGGTCACATCCGGCGCTGTCAGGCCTGCGGGGCTGAGCACTACCCGCGTACCGACCCGGCCGTGATCATGCTCGTCACCGACGAGCAGGACAGGGCGCTGCTCGGCCGGCAGGTGCACTGGCCCGAGGGCCGGTTCTCCACGCTCGCCGGTTTCGTCGAGCCGGGCGAGTCCATCGAGGCCGCCGTGGGGCGCGAGGTGTTCGAGGAGGCGGGTGTCACGGTCGGCTCGGTGCAGTACATCGCCAGCCAGCCCTGGCCCTTCCCGTCCAGTCTGATGCTCGGCTTCATGGCGCAGGCCACGACGTCCGAGATCACCGTGGACGGCGAGGAGATCAGCGAGGCCCGCTGGTTCTCGCGGGACGACCTGCGGTCGGCGATCGAGTCCGGCGATGTGCTGCCCCCGGCCGGTATCTCGATCGCGGCCCGGCTGGTGGAGCTCTGGTACGGCAAGCCGCTGCCGAAGCCGCTGGCCTGACCTGGCAGGAGTACGGAGCAGCCCCGCAGACGGACGGCGTCAGTGGCCTTGGTGGCCCTGGCGGCCCACCGGGATCCAGCCCGGGGTGTCGTCCTCGTTGCGGGGCTGCAGTTCGACCTTGATGTGGTGGGTGTTGTCACGGGTCACCGACCCGCTGCCGCCCACGGTGACCACACCGATCCGCAGCTTCCCCTCGCCGCCGGCCTCCCGGCTCACCTGCACCGCGATCTCCAGCGTCACCCGCTCCACGCTCAGGCGCAGCGTGCTGTCCCCGATCCGGCGCTGCGCCTCCGCCAGCTCGGACCTGACCTGGCTGATCAGGTCCGCCAGCCCCGCCACTGGTGCGGCTCCGGTCCCGTCATTCATTGCTCCCCCTTGTGCAGCCCGGGTCCCATTGTCGCGCCCTGCCCCTACTCTGGGGAAGCATGGAGGGGGAGCCGATAGGATTCAACGCGCTTATGGATCAACAGAGTTGGCGGCTGCGATTACGTGCGGAGCTGCCCGGGGGCGAGCCGGGGGAGGTGCTCGGTGCCGGAGTCCTGCTCGGCCGGGACCTGGTGCTGACCTGTGCCCATGTGGTGCCGGGCCCCACCGAGCCGGTACGGGTCGAGTTCCCGGTCCTGGGCGGTGAGCCGAACGGCGTGTCGCGCTCGGCGCGGGTGGTCGAAGGCCACTGGGTGGAGCGGTACGGGCGCGACGAAGGGGATCTGGCGCTGCTGCGGCTCACCGAGCCCGCCCCGGTGACCTCCACGGCCGTACTCCACCGCGACCCCGCCCCGTACGACACCCGGGTGACGGTGGACGGGTTTCCCAGGCACCGCTCGGGCGGGCTCTGGGTGGACGCCGTGCTCAAGGGGCCCGGGGGCCACGGCGACGAGTGGGTGCAGATCAACCCGGTCGACTTCCACGACCCGGACCCGCGCGGTTTCAGCGGCGCCGGAGTCACCGAGGCCGGGACCGGCCGGCTGCTCGGGATCATGGTCGCGGTGTACGACACCCCGGCGGACCGGAGCCCGTTCTTCCACTTCTATATGATCCCGGCCGCGACCATCGCCGGCCATCTCCGGCTCGTCGCGGAACACCACATGACAGGTCCGCAGGTCATTCCGCCCCGGCTGTCGGTGGCACCGGGAGACCAGCGCACCGGCCGCCCGCTGGGCCTCCAGCAGACCCTGACCTGCTGGCTGAACGGTGACGACGACAGCTGGGACATCGAGACCGTCTTCCTGCGCGAGGACGACAAGGAGGCCGACGTCGCGCTCCGGACGACCCTGGGCCTGGCCGACCGGGAGCGGTCACCCGGGCTCTCGGCCACGGCGAGCAGCCGGCCCGGCGGTCCCGCGGTCCCGCGCCGCGGCAGCATCAGCCTGGCGGTGGCCGCGGCCGGGCGCTCCCGGGAGCAGCTCGCCCAGGACCTGGACCCGCAGCCACCACGGCAGTTGACCTCCGTCGTCGTCTCGCTGCCCGACCGGGCGGCCGCGGACCCCGGCGAGACGGCCGGGCTGCTGCGCCGGCTGACGGACCGCGGGTCCAGGCTCCTGCTCGTACTGCACGGCCCGGCCCCCGTACTGACCGGTGAGCTGCTGCCCGCCGGACGCGCAGCGCAGTGGCTTGAGCGGCTGACGGACCGTGCGGACAGGCTCTCCGGCACCGAGCGCACCATCAGGGACCTGATCCGGAGGCTGGAGCCGCGCGTCACCGGGCTGCCGGCACCGCCCGCACGGCACGGCGCCCGGGCCCAGCTGTGGACGACGCAGCTCGCGGCCGAACTGGAGCGGACACAGGCGCAGGAGGTGGCGCCCGCGGAGGGCGAGGCGGGAGTGGCCGCGCTGCTGCAGATGCTGTCGTACGCCGAACAGTCCGTACTGAGCGCGCTGCTGCGGGCCGAAGACGTCGAACAGCGGCTGCGCGCCGCCCTCGACCGGATGCTGGACCTGCGCGGTCTGCTCGCCGCGGGGCAGGCCCGGCTCGCCGACCACCAGCGGGCCGAGGATGCCGTGGCGGTGGACCAGTACCGGCGGGCGCAGCAGCTGCTGACGGAGGGGCCGAGCAGCCTCGACGACGTGGAGCGGGCGGTGGCGGCGTTCGTGACGACCGTGCACGCGCGGCTGGACGGCGGCCCCGGCCCGGAAGAGGCCCTTCAGCGGCGGGACGCCGACAACGGCACCGCGGCCGCCGGAGAGGAGCGGACCCGTTGACCCCGTGCCCCCACCCCGGCTGCGGCAGCCGGATCACCCCCGCCGGCTACTGCCAGCGCAGCGGCAGACGCGTCGACTCCGCGACCGGCCACCACGCCGGAGGCGCCCGGCCGCCCGGCCCGCGCCGGGAGCAGCCCGCGGCTCCGGCCGCCGCCGCTGTGCTGCTCCCGCCCCCGGAGAAGGACCACGACCCGCTGGTACTCCCCGAGGTGCGGCCCGTGGCCACGGTGGCCGTCCCGTACGACACCGGCCGGCTGCGGAGGCTGGGCCTCGGCCCCGGCCGGATGCTGGCCGGGCAGTACCGGCTGATCAGGAGCATCGGGTACGGAGGCATGGGCGAAGTGCATCTCGCCGAGGACACCCGGCTGGAGAACCGCCCCGTGGCGGTCAAGTTCCTGCACCAGCAGCACGACGGGAACGACGGGGGCCCTCCCAGCGCGCGCCGCGAGGACATCAGGCTCAACGAGAAGGCGATGCGCAGCGAACGCCAGGAGCTCGTCGCCCTCAACCACCCCGATCTCATCCGGGTGTTCAACTACGGCAGCCACGACCCCGCGGGCGAGTTCCTGGTGCTCGAATACGCCAGCGGGCTGACCCTGGAGGAGGTCAGAGTCCGGGTCGTCAACGATCCGGACGCCTTCGGCGGAGTGCGCTTCCACGAGTTCGTGCTCGGCTACGGCATCCGCATCCTGAACGCCCTCAGCTACCTCCATCAGCAGAAGGGCAAGGTGTACGGCGATCTCAAGCCGCACAACGTCATGCACTGCGGCACCGAGATAAAGATCGTCGACGTGGGGAGCGTCCGTCAGGAGCGGGCCGAGGGGCCGGTCACCCCCGGCTACTTCGCGCCGGGCGTCGGCCCGGACGGGGAATCCCGCTTCCAGGACGACCTGTTCAGCCTCGGCGTGACCCTGCGCGAACTCAGCGCCGCCGCGCCGCCCGCGCGGGGGCTGGGGCCCGAGTCCCTGCGCAGGGCGCTGGACCGCGCCACCCACGCCGACCGCAGGGCCAGATTCGCCACCGCCGACGAGATGGCGCTCCAGCTCCGCGGGGTGCTGCGCGAACTGCGCTCCCTCCGTACCTCCCAGGAGTCCTTCGAGCCGTCCCCCGTCTTCGTCCAGTCCGCCCACGCCCTCGACGGCGCGATCGGCTCACCGCCCCCGCTCGGCCACTGGGCGAACGGCGCACCCCCGGCCCCCCTCGGCCCGGTGCCGCCGGAACCGGGCGAGATGGCCTGCGGGCTGCCCGTACCGAAGCCCGACCCGCACGACCGGAACGCGCCCCGGCTCGGCCGGCTCGCCGAGGACGACGCGACCGCGCTGCTCCAGCGCACCAGCGGCTGGGAACCTTCGGCCGAACTCCATCTGCTGCGCTGCCGGCTGTACCTGGCGCTGGCGGTCGCAGCCGACGACACCCGGCCGCTGAGGCGGGCGTACGCGGAGATCAGCCGGGCCCGGCGCTCCATCACCCCGGGCTGGGCCCCGTACGACTGGCGGATCGACTGGCATCTGGGCCTGCTGGCGCTCGCGGCGGGGAACACCGACGGCGCGGGCCTGCGGTTCGACGCCATCTACGACGCGATCCCCGGCGAGTACGCGCCCAAGATCGCGCTCGGCTACTGCGCGGAGCGCCGGCGGGAGTGGCCGCAGGCGCTGCGGCTCTACGACGCGGTCCGCCGCCGCAACCACTCCCTCGGCGGCGCGGCCTTCGGGTGCGCCCGGGTACTGCTGGCCGCGGCGAACGACGCGGCGGCGGGGGGCACCGGCACGGAGGGCGGCACCGGTACGGCGGACGGCATCGGTACGGCGGATGACTCCCGTACCGCGCCCGCCACCGCCACCGTGGCCGCCACCGGCAGCCCGGCCACCCGTGCCGACCGGGGCGAGGGGCTGGCCGGTGCCCTGGCCGCGCTGGAACTCGTCCCGGCGCACTCGCGCCATCTGACCGCGGCCCGGACCGCCATCGTCCGGATCAAGGCGGCCCGGGCCCGGAACTCGCCACCCGACGACGACGCGCTCAAAGACGCCCTGCACCGGCTCGGACCGCTCTTCCACGAGCACGGCCTGACCGACCACCGGGCCCGCCAACGCCTGGAGACGGAGCTCTGGGAGACGGTGTTGGCCCGCGTCCCGCACCGGACGCCGGCCGAGTTCACGGCGCAGCTCGACAGCCGCCTGACGGCCCCGGAGAGCCCCCAGGAGCTGGCCGAGATGCTCTCCCTGCTCTACCGCGGCCTCGCCGACCAGGCCAGGCGCTCCGACCTGCCGGACAGCAACGAGATCGCGGAAGCCCTCATCGACCGGGCCAACAGCGTCCGCCCGCTGGGCTTCCGCCACGACAGGAGGCACCCATGGCTGGGGAAGGCACACCGGCAGCGCATCCGGGACCGGCTGAGCCCGCGGTCTTCCTCGAAGTGAGCCAGGTCCCCGAACTGCCGGTGCCGGACCCGGGACAGGAGGCGCGGATGTACGCCGTCGTCACCGTGACCGTCCGGCGCCCGGCCGCTCCGGACACCCGGCGGGCGGCGGCGCCCGACCAGGGACCCCGCCACGCAGTGGTGTTCCTCATCGACCACTCGTCGTCGATGGTGAACCCGCCCACCCGGATGGCGACCGCCAGGAACGCGGCGGCCGCCGCCGTACACGCCGTGCCCGACGGCGCGTACTTCGCGGTCGTCGCGGGCCGCGACCGGCCCGCCACCGTCTACCCGGAGCAGCCGCCCGGCGGGCGCACCCTCGCTGTCGCAGACGACATGAGCCGGCGGGCGGCGGAGGACGCCCTGCGCGCCTGCCACCCGGGCGGCGGCACCGCGATCGGCAGCTGGCTGGGGCGGGCCCGGGAGCTCTTCGCCGGACTCCCCGGCGGCGGCGCCGACTTCGTACGCCACGCCCTGCTGCTCACCGACGGCAGGAACGAACCGGGCTACGAGTCCCGCGAGGAGCTGACCGCCGCCATCGCGGACTGCGCCGGGCAGTTCACCTGCGACGCGATCGGCATCGGCGACGGCTGGGACACCGGTGAGCTGCTCCTGATCACCACCGGCCTCAACGGCACGGCGCACGCCTTCGAGGAGACCGACCCGACCGGCCCGCTCCCCGCCAGGCTGCACGACCTCACCAGACAGGCGGCGGAGCGCGACCTCACCGGACTGCGGCTGCGGCTCTACCGCAGTGACAACGCCGAACTGCGCTCCATCGCACAGGTCCACCCGACGCGGCGGACGCTGCGGCCGGTGGAGGAGACCGAGTTCCTGCGGGAGTTCGCCACCGAACCCTGGGGCGACGAGACCCGCTCGTACCTGCTCTCGCTCAGCGCCCGGCACACCGCCGGGGCCGAGGGCGCGGAGCTGATGCTCACCGAGGTGGAGCTGGTACGGGACGCCGCTGCCCGGCCACCGGTCGGACTGCCGCCGTCCCGGCCCGTGGTGGTCCGCTGGTCGGGCGACCACGGCCTGTACAGCAGGGTGCACCCCCACGTCGGCCACTTCCTGCACCAGGAGGACCTGGTCCGGTACTTCGAGGAGGGCTGCGCCGCGCTGCGCGCCCATGACCACGGGGCCGCACGCCGGGCCCTCGGCCGGGCCTGGCAGCTCGCAGTGGAGGTCGGCGACGACGCCATGCGGGGGCACCTGGAGAAACTGGTCGAGCCCGGTGCGGACGGTGAGGTGGAGCTGCACGCCCGCATCAGACGGTTCGACATCGAGACCGCCCGGATCCGCGCCAGTTACACGAAGAGCCACCGGTGAGAGGCGCGGGCCGGGTGACTCCGGCACTCGGGGCGCTGCGCCGGCTGCTCTGCCTGGCCCCCGTGCCGGCCGGGCAGAGCCCCGCCTTCCTCCGCGACCGGCTGATCGTGCTGCCCCTGCTCACGGTGATCGCGTTCGGGTCGCTGTCCCTGGCGTACGGGGACGTGCACGGCGACTCGTCCCGGATCGCCGACCGAACAGGACCCGCCCTGGTGGAGCTGACCCGGGCCGAAGTCGCCCTGGACCAGGCACAGAAGGAAGCCGATTCGGTCCTCCAGGGGCCGGAACTGATCGGACTCGGCCAGACCTATCCGACCCTGATCACCAGGGCCACCCAGAACCTCAACGAGGCCGCCCAGTCACCGGCGCTCAGCGCCTCCCAGCGGCAGGGCCTCCAGGTGGTGTCGGGGCTGGTGGTCGACTACAACGGCTACATCGGCACCGCCGACCGAAACCGGGACGACCCCACGCTCAAGAAGGCGTATCTCTCGTACGCGCTCAGCATGCTCTGCGAGACGACGGGCGGTACCGGCGGCACGGGCGGCACTGACGGCACCGGTGGCGCGGGCACCCCGGCGGGCTGCGCCGACCGCGCCGACCGCACCGTACGCGGTTATGAGGCGACCACCATCCAGGACCGCATCGGCTCGCTGGAGCGGAGCCTGCGCGCGGATCTGGACCACGAGGCGGGCTGGGGCACAGGACCGGTGACCCTCGCAGCCGTCGCCTGCGCCGCGTACGTCCTGCTGGCGGTCGGCCTGTTCCGGACGCTCACCTTCCTGAAGGCGCGGTTCCGGCTGCTGAGCCTGCCGCTGGCAGCGACCGTACTGCCGCTGCTCGCCGTGCCTGTGCTGGTACTGGGCTCCGTGCAGGTGCAGCACGGACAGGCGGCCGTGCGGCGGATCGCCGACGGGGAACTGGCCCGGGTGTCCTCCGCCGCACCGGCGGTCCAGCTGTCACGGACCGCCGGCACGGCGGCCGCACCGGGCTCGATCGACGAGCTGCAGCAGCGGATCGCCGGCGCGATGCGCCGGGCGCACAGCGCGGGCTGGGAGTCGGTGACGGGGTTCATCCTGCCGGCCGGCCTGCTCGGCGCGGCGGTCACCGGCTGGGCGCTCCTGGCCTACCGGCGCGACTACGTACGGGTCCCGAGGCGGGAGGACTTCCGGTGACGCGGACGAATCACGGCACCCGCACGGGGCCGTCCGGCGGGGGAACGGGGCAGGCGGGCGGCGCGGAGCGAGGCGGGGGCGCGGGCCGGACGCCTGCGGCGAAGCGGGCCGGGACCGGCCCGCGCCGTCGGCGCCGTCGGCGTCTGCTGCTGGCCGCCACGCTGACCGTGCTCGCCGCCGCGCTCGGCGGCGGCTGCTCCGGCGGCGCCAAGCAGACGGTTGTCGTCCTCGGACCGTGGACGGGGAGCGAAGCGGCCGCGTTCACCAGGACGCTGGACCTGCTGGACAACGGCACCCCGTATACCTACAGCTACCAGGGCACCAGCTCGCTGCGCGAGACGCTGGTCGCGCAGCTGGAGGCGGACGCGCCGCCGGACGTGGCGATCCTCAACAGCCAGGGCGAACTCCAGGAGTACGCGCGCGAGGGCGCGCTGACGCCGCTGGCCGGGGACCTGGCGAGCAGGGCGTACCCGCCCTGGGCCCCCGAACTGGTCGTCAACGGCACCAGGCACACCTACTGGGTCCCGCTCAAGGTCGACATCAAGAGCCTGGTGTGGACCAGGACGAACCAGCCGGTCAGGCCGCACAGCTGGTGCCTCGGGATGAGCGCACAGGCCACCACGGGCTGGCCGGGCACCGACTGGATCGAGGACATCCTGCTGCACAGGTCCGGTCCCGACGTGTACGAGCAGTGGGCCACCGGCGTCCTGCCCTGGACCAGCTCCGAGGTACGGGACGCGTGGAGCACCTGGGCCTCGCTGATGGCCGGGCAGAACACCAGGAGCGCGCTGGACATCCCGTACACCGGGAGGGGCGGCACGGGTCTGCTCAACTCCGGTACCTGCACGGAGGAGCACGCGGGGACCTTCATCCGCTATCTGTACGGCCCTGACATCACATTCAAGCCATCGGCCGACACGATTCCCGGGCTGGGCCGCCACAAGGACGCATACGAGGTGTCGGCCGACATGGCCGCGGTGTTCCGCGACAGCCCGGCGGCGATGCGACTGCTCAGCAAACTGGCCGGCCCTCAGGGCCGCAGGATCTGGCTGGCCCAGGCCGCACCGAAGCTGAAACCGCACTTCCCCAGCGCCTCGGACCCCCAGCCCACCGACCCGCTCGGCCGCAAGGCGGCGACGCTCCTCACCGGCGGAACGAGCGAGGCGCCGACGCACAAGCTGTGCTTCGACGCCTCGGACGCGATGCCGCCCACCCTGCGCGACGCCTTCCAGCACGCGGTGCTGAAGTTCCTCAGCACACCGGACAGCGCCACCCAGAACAGACTGCTGACACAGCTCGAACAGGAACGCCGCAGACTGGCGGGCACGGACCTGCTGCCGGGAGTGTGCGGGAGCCCGGCATCCTAGAACCGGCAGTGTGGTGATCATCGGGTTCTCGGCGGTTGCCGGGGCCAGAGCGGAGGCAGCGGCGTGCAGGTGTACATCAGTGCCGACATGGAGGGCGTCACGGGACTGGTGGGTGCCCAGGACGTGCAGATCGGCGGGCAGGACTACCAGCACGGCCGGGTCATGATGACCGAGGACGTGAACGCGGCCGTGCGTGGCGCGCTCGCGGCCGGTGCCACGAGGGTGCTGGTGAATGACGCACACGGATCCATGCGGAACCTGCTGGTGGATCAGATGCACCGCGAGGCGGAGCTGGTCAGGGGCAAGCCCAAGCGGATGGGGATGCTCGAAGGTCTGGACGGTGACTTCGACGCGGTGCTGTGCGTCGGCTACCACTCACGTGCCGGTGCCCTGGGCGTGCTCAGCCACAGTTATATGGGTCACGAGATCGAGGACATGTGGCTGGACGGCCGACCCATGGGAGAGATCGGGTTCGCGCATGCCACGGCCGCTGCACTCGGGGTGCCCGTGGTGATGCTTTCCGGCGATGACGCGGCCTGCGATGAGGCGACGGCCTGGGACGCCCAGGCCGTCACGGCTCCGGTCAAGTACGCCAGGGATCGCTTCAGCGCTCGGATGAGGCCTGCGACCGAAGCGCGCAAGGCCATCGAGGAAGCCGCCACTGAGGGGGTGCGCCGTGCCGACTCCCGCCCACGGCTGCCGCACACGGAAGCCGCAGCGACCTTGGCGGTGCGGTGGCAGTCGGCCACCATTGCCAGCCAGCTCGAAGTGATCCCCGGAGTCAGCCTGCGGGACTCGCGCACTGTCGAGGTCGCGGGGGCTGTTCCGCAGCTCTACCGACTCTTCGGTGTCTTCATGCGGGTAGCGGCGTCACTGACCGACCAGCAGCCGTACTGCTGAGCAGCCGGACAGACCGAGCAGAGCCGGGCAGAGCCGGGCAGAGCTGAGCGGCCGGACAGAGACGAGACCCGCGCCCGTGGTTCCTGGGCGGGGTCGCGTGCGTTGCTCCCGGGTCAGACGCCGAGCGCCTGTTTGACCTGGGCAAGGCTCGGGTTGGTCATCACGACCTCAGCGCCACCGTCGGCGGGAACTACCTGAACCGTCGGGACGGTCTGGTTGCCGCCGTTCGCCTTCTCCACGAAGGCCGCGGAGTCGGCGTCGTGCTCGATGTTCACCTCGGTGTACGCGATGCCCTCGCGGTCCATCTGGCCCTTCAGCCGACGGCAGTAGCCGCACCATGTGGTGCTGTACATCGTCACAGTGCCCGGCATGTCTCTCGCGCTCCTCTGCTGCTGCTTCGCCCGCAGCTGTCTGTGCTGCTTCGTCCGATACATGGGGATTCCCGGGGCGTGGCCCCGGGAAGTCACATGCCGTAGAACGTACGTGACCCGGTCACCATTCCCGCATTAGTACGACTGCGACCGGTGCCCTGTGGACAACGGACCCGCCGGTCTCGTGGGACCTGGCAGCATGGCGGGGTGACAGCAGCAACGCACGCCTCTCTCTTCCCGCAGGTTCCGGACTCCGCCGACGCGGTGCTCGAAGGTCTCGACCCCGAGCAGCGCGAAGTCGCGACGGCCCTGCGCGGTCCGGTGTGTGTGCTGGCCGGAGCCGGTACGGGCAAGACGCGCGCGATCACGCACCGCATCGCCTACGGGGTGCGCGCCGGGATACTGCAGCCTTCCACGGTGCTCGCCGTCACCTTCACCAACCGCGCGGCCGGGGAGATGCGCGGGCGGCTGCGCCAGCTCGGCGCGGGCGGTGTCCAGGCGCGTACGTTCCACTCGGCCGCGCTGCGCCAGCTCCAGTTCTTCTGGCCCAAGGCGGTCGGCGGCGAGGTGCCCCGGCTCGTCGAGCGCAAGGTCCAGCTGGTCGCCGAGGCCGCGGCGCGCTGCGGTGTCCGGCTCGACCGCAATGAGCTGCGGGACGTGACGGGCGAGATCGAGTGGTCCAAGGTCACCCAGACCGTGCCCGCCGACTATCCGGCGGCCATCGCGAAGTCGGCCCGCGAGGCGCCCCGGGGCCCGGCCGAGATCTCCCAGATCTACGCGATGTACGAGCAGCTCAAGCGGGACCGGGGAGTGATCGACTTCGAGGACGTGCTGCTGCTGACCGTCGGCATCCTCCAGGACCGGCACGACATCGCCGACCGGATCCGCAGTCAGTACCAGCACTTCGTGGTCGACGAGTACCAGGACGTCAGCCCGCTGCAGCAGCGGCTTCTCGAACTGTGGGTGGGGGACCGGGAGGATCTGTGCGTCGTGGGCGACGCCAGCCAGACGATCTACTCGTTCACCGGCGCCACCCCCGACCACCTGCTCAACTTCCGGGTCCGCCATCCGCAGGCCACGGTGGTGAAGCTGGTCCGGGACTACCGCTCGACACCGCAGGTCGTCCACCTGGCCAACGGGTTGCTGGCCCAGGCGCGCGGCCGCGCCGCCGAGCACCGCCTTGAGCTGATCTCGCAGCGCTCCCCGGGGCCCGAGCCGGTCTACAAGGAGTACGGGGACGAGCCCACCGAGGCCGAGGGCACCGCGCGCCGGATCCGGGACCTGATCGCCGCGGGCGTCCCCGCGTCCGAGATCGCCGTGCTGTACCGGATCAACGCCCAGTCCGAGGTCTACGAGCAGGCGCTGGCCGACGCGGGGGTTCCCTACCAGCTGCGCGGAGCCGAGCGGTTCTTCGAACGGCCCGAGGTGCGGGAGGCCGGCGTCGCGCTGCGCGGAGCCGCCCGGGCCGGTGGCAACGACCCGCTGCTCGACGACGCGGTGGATCTGCCGTCCCAGGTGCGGGCGGTGCTCGGCACCAAGGGGTGGCGGGCGGAGGCTCCGGCGGGGTCCGGGGCGGTCCGTGACCGCTGGGAGTCGCTGGCTGCGCTGGTGCGCCTGGCCGAGGACTTCGCCAGGGCCAGGGAGGGGGCGACCCTCTCGGACCTCGTCGCCGAGCTGGACGAGCGGGCGGCCGCGCAGCACGCCCCGACCATCCAGGGCGTCACGCTGGCCTCGCTGCACTCGGCCAAGGGCCTGGAGTGGGACGCGGTGTTCCTGGTCGGACTGACCGAGGGGATGATGCCGATCACCTACGCCAAGACCGACGAGCAGGTCGAGGAGGAGCGCCGGCTGCTCTATGTGGGCGTCACCAGGGCCCGGCTGCACCTCACGCTCTCCTGGGCGCTGTCCAGGTCGCCCGGCGGCAGGGCCTCCCGCCGCCCCAGCCGCTTCCTCAGCGGACTGCGACCGGGCTCGTCGGGCGGTGCTGCCGCCGGGCTGCGCGGCGGCGCCGGTGGCGGTGGCGGGATCGAGCGGGGTGCGGCGGTCCGCCGCAAGCACCGCGGGCCGGTGCGGTGCCGGGTCTGCGGCAAGAGCCTGACCGACGGCGGCGAGATGAAGCTGATGCGGTGCGAGGACTGCCCTTCCGACATGGACGAGGCGCTGTACGAGCGGCTGCACGAGTGGCGCTCGGTCCAGGCGGCGGAGACGGGACAGCCCGCGTTCTGCGTGTTCACCGACAAGACCCTGATGGCTATCGCGGAGGCCGTGCCGTCCAGCGAGACGGAGCTGACGCGGATCGCCGGCGTCCCGGCCCGGAAGATCGCCCGGTTCGGGGCCGATGTGCTGAAGATCTGTGCAGGTCAGGAACGCGCGGACGACGACGGGGAAGACTGACCGAAACTCGTTGAAAAAATAGTTTGCGCACGCCCCGGGAACCCCCTTAGGTTCTTAACCACGGGAACAGCGACTTCTCTGAAGCCCTGGTTCCGTGCTGTACTTCACTACAGCTGTACTTGACCTACATACGAATGGGACGAGGCCCCCGGGCCCAGCTCCCCGAGACGCCGAGAGGAGGCGAGACCAGTGGCAACCATCACGAAGACCAAAATGACCGACCGCTCGGTCGTCGTCACCTGCCTGCTCGGCTCCTCTCTCCGTGGAACCGGTCTGTCCGGCGTCTCTGCCGTCAGCCCTGTTTCCCTGGCGAGCCTTCCCATTCGGGACCGTAATGAGCGACCGACCCAGGCACCGGAAGCAGCAGTAGCAATCGCGGGGATGCCGTCCTATGCGTTTGCGGCAGCCGGTGCCGAATTCGGGACGCAGGCAACGCAGCATCACACGATGTGGGCCTTCCGTGGGCTCGAACCCTGGAGTGATCCAGTCTGATTCAGCATCAGGCAGGCGCCTTCAGGGCCGCGGAACCCCACCCGGGATCCGCGGCCCTTTTGTTTGTACTGGGCCACCAGACGACCTTCGGTCAAACAGACCGGAACGACCAGACGAGGAATGAAATCACCGTGCAAATCGAAGCGCACGCCCCGTCCGTACCGCCCTCACAGACGCTCTCGCCCCCTGTTGCCCCGGAGGATCCCACCGTGTTCCCGCTCACCGCGCTGACCGTTCTCGACGACGCCATCGAGAACCTCGATGTGCCCGTTCCCTGCCGTGCCTACGACCCGGAGGTCTTCTTCGCCGAGACCCCGGCCGATGTCGAGTACGCGAAGTCGCTCTGCCGTACCTGCCCGCTCGTCGAGGCCTGCCTCGCCGGCGCCAAAGAGCGTCGCGAGCCGTGGGGTGTCTGGGGCGGAGAGCTTTTCGTCCAGGGCGTCGTCGTCGCCCGCAAGAGGCCGCGTGGCCGCCCGCGCAAGAACCCGGTCGCGGCATGAAACTCACCGGCCCCGGAACGATTGACCGCCCCCACAAGCTCGATCCCCAGAAGCAGGACCCGATGACCACTTCCACCAGCGAGCCGTCCGGCTCCGCCACACCAGTCGTCAGCACTATCGGCGCGACCGCGTCGCGTCAGAACAGGACCCGTGAGATGCAACTCATCCCAGAAGCCATGGCTCGTGCTCATATCCACGAGCGCCGCAGGGAGGCCGATGTCGAACGTCAGGCCCTGCGCCTGATGACCGCCCGCCGTATGCAACGCCGTGCCGAGCGCGTGTCGTTGCGCGCCCGCCGTGCGCTGGCCATGGCCGTCATGCAGTAACAGGCGTCAGGCAGTAACAGCCGTCGTACCGCGGTAAAGAAGAAGAACTGAGCAGTGGTGCCGGTAGTGCAGCGGGCCATGCTCAGCAGCACGGCAGACGCGCGGGAAGCGCGGAGCACATCGGGGCATCGGGGGCCGGTCGGCGCGACCGGCCCCCGGGTATATCCGGGAGTCGCCGATACGGTCCGGCGGTCAGGCATGAGCCTGGGCGGGAGGCAGTTCCTCCTCCGGGACTTCGCCCGTGACCTGTTCCGTGACCTGTTCCGTGAGTTGATCCGCGGGTTGTCCTGTGGCTTGATCCGGGAACTCGGCTTCCACGGTCTCCGGCAGGAACCCCGGCACCCAGGCTTCGAGTTCGTCCCGGAGCCGCACGGTCGCACCCAGCTGGCAGAGCACCCCGATGGTGCTCAGTGTCACCCGGTGGATCAGCAGATAGGACGGCGGCAGATTGAGCTGCTTGCCCAACTGGTGGGCGGGGGAGCGGGGATCGGCGATCCTGGCCGCCTGCGCGCGCATCCACCCCCGGCTGAACGTGAACTCGTCGGCCTGCACCGGCTCGATGATCGGTACCAGGTAGTCCAGCACCGCCTCCGGGTCGAGATCGATGGACTCCTTGACGAACCCCTCCTCGCAGAGCATCTCGTAGACGGCGGAGGCCTCGCCCTCGATGGTCATCCGCAGGGCGTGGCCGATCGTGGCGGGAAGCCCGCCCGGCAGCCGGTCCACGGTCCCGAAGTCGAGCACTCCCAGCCGCCACTGCACCGGGGCCCCCTCTGCGGCGTCCTCGTCCTCAGCGATCCCGTCGCCGTCCTCCGGGACCGCGTCCTCCGCGCTCGCCCCCTCAGCCGTTCCGTCCTCAGCGGTCCCGCCCCCAGGGGGCCCGTCCTCAGCGGTCCCGTACTCCTCGGCGGGGAGCAGCCGGAAGTTGCCGGGATGCGGGTCGGCGTGCAGCAGTCCCGTGCGGGCCGGGCCCGAGAAGAGAAAGCGCGCGAGCAGCTGCCCGGCCCGGTCCCGCTGTTCGTCCGTGCCGTCCGAGATCACCTCGGCCAGCGGGATTCCGTCGATCCACTCGGTCACCAGTACCTGATCGCTCTGGTACACCACATCGGGCACCACCACGTCCGGATCCCCGGCGAACTCCTCCGCGTGCTCCCGCTGCGCCTCCGCCTCCAGCTCGTAGTCCAGCTCCTCCGAGACCCGGTCGCGCAGTTCGGCGATGAGTGGCTTGATGTCCATGCCGGGGATCAGCGGCCCGAGCAGCCGGGCGAAGCGGCTCAGCTGGGTGAGATCCGACAGCAGGGCCTCTCCGGCCCCGGGATACTGCACCTTGACCGCCACCCGGCGCCCGTCGTGCCACACCGCTCGGTGCACCTGGCCGATGGACGCGGCGGCGGACGGCTTGTCGTCGAACTCGACGAACAGCTCGCGCCACTCCGTCCCCAGCTGAGCCTCCAGCACGCCATGCACCGTCTGCACCGGCATGGGAGGGGCGGATTCCTGGAGCTTGGTCAGCGCCGCACGGTAGGGCCCCGCTACCTCCTCGGGCAGGGCGGACTCGAAGACGGAGAGGGCCTGCCCCATTTTCATGGCCCCGCCCTTCAGCTCGCCCAGGACCTTGAAGAGCTGCTCGGCCGTGCGCTGCTGCACCTCGCGTGCCACGATCTCCGCGGATCTGCCGCCGATGCGCTTGCCCAGGCCCCAGGTGGCGCGGCCGGCGAAACCGAGTGGGAGTGCCGCCAGCTTGGCGGTACGTGTGACCGCTTTCCGGGGAAGATCAGACATGCGCCCCTCCAAATCCCAGACTGCCGTGGAGCGTACGGCGGTTACCCGGCCATTGTGTCGTGCGGAGCCCCGGCCGCCGAGGCGCGCTCCCTCTCAGTCTGCCCACCCGCACCACAACGGCAGTCGGGGTGGGGTGCGATACGGGCCGATCGCCAGTCCAGCAGCGGCAGGGACGCCTCCCACCGCGCCCCTGTCGACGCCGGCAGCTCGCCGTCGAGAAACGCCAGCGCGTGTGCCGCCGCCAGCCCCGCCACCGCTGTGGCCAGGCTGAGATCGCACGCAGGCACGGAGCCGCGCCTGCCCGAGCGCCACTGCGCGACCATCCGGGGCCAGCCCGGGTCACGCTCGCCCCGCCGCAGCGCCAGGCAGCCCGAGCACGCGGTGCCTCCCGGCAGGACGAGTGGCCCCACCACTCCCGTCCCTTCGAGCACGCCCGTATAGAGATGAGGTGTACCCGACGCGATCCACCCCGCGGAGAGTGCCGGATCGGGCACGTAGGCATCGAGTCCGTCACGTGGTGCGATGACGATCAGGGACAGCCCAGGTCCGCCATCGCCGCCAGGTGCGGCGGCCGAGGCCCGTGGTGGCGGCCCGGGCGCGACCCGCCGGATCAGCCGGCGCGCGGCCGAGTCCCGCCGCTCCCCGACGGCCTCGGCCGGAAGACCACCCGGCGCCACGTCCCCCGGGGCGACCGTGCCGCCATCCAGCACATCGACCCGGCCCACCCCGGAGGCCGAGAGCAGCGCCGCCACCGTGGCCCCGACCCGGCCCGCACCCCGTACCTGGACCCGTATGGCCCGCCGGGCCGCGAGACGGGCCGTACCGCCGCCCGGTTCCGGATGGACCAGCGAGAGCGATGCCAGGTCGGGGCGGAGCCGGTCCAGCGTGCCGGGCCGTTTCCGTAACGCGTCGACCGCCGCGCCCCCGGTTGCCGCATCGTCGATCAGCCCCGCCTTCGTCAGCCGGGCCACCAGCTTGTCCACCTGGCCGTCCGGCAACCGCATGGCCCGGGCCTCTTCCCGCAGCAGCTCCATCCCGCGAGTGCCGTCCAGCAGCCCGAGGAGGCAGCCGGTCGCGGGGTCCACCGGGCCGAGCACCACCGCCTGTGCGGGAGTCACCCCGAACTGCACGGATTGCCGGTCCCGCCATGCGCGCCGCAGCGCGGGCTTCACCATCGGATGCATCGCACGCCCCCCGTTCACGGTCCGCCGGGCTGTCCCGGCGGCTCTGTTGTCAGCATGCCCCCAGGTCGTCGACGGTGCGGAAAGTTATCCACAGGACCGGTGGGCTAATACTTCGAATGCTGCACTCTGTGAATGGATCAAGGTTCAACCGCCATGGGCGCGGGACTTCCCGCACTGACAGCGGGTAACGTCGGGGCGTGCCCGTCGACCCTCTGCACACCGCCGGAAGTCCACCGCGCAGCGCGAAGAGCCAGCCGCCCCGCGGCCCGGCGACGAGCCCGGTGGAGGTCCGCAGGAGTTCCCGGCGCAACAGGACGGTCTCCGCGTACCGGGAGGGCGACCGGACCATCGTGCTCATCCCCGCCCGGATGTCGGACGCCGAGGAACAGCGCTGGGTGACCGTGATGCTCGACAAGCTGGCGGCCCAGGAGAGCAAGCGCGTCCTCGGCGACACCGAGCTCGCCGACCGCGCGGCGCGGCTGTCCGAGCAGTACTTCGCCGGCCGGGCCCGCCCCGATTCCGTGCGCTGGGTGACCAACCAGAACACCCGGTGGGGTTCCTGCACCCCGGCGGAGGGCAGTATCCGGCTCTCGCACCGTCTCCAGGGGATGCCGGAGTACGTTGTCGACTACGTGCTGCTCCACGAGCTGGCCCATCTTCTGGTGCCCGGGCACGGACCCAGCTTCTGGCGGCTCCTGGAGGCGTATCCGCGAACCGAGCGGGCCCGGGGCTATCTCGAAGGGGTGGTGGCCGCCGAGCGGCTGCCCCATCTGCCCGCCGCCCGTGGTGAGTGACAGCGCCCCCGCAGCCTGGCGCCCGTGGCCGGGGCGATATCCGCCGCCGTCCGCGAGTGACCAGGGCGGCTCCGTGCCGGCTCTTCCCGGCGGCTCTGTACCGGCTGCGTACCGGGTCCGTCCCGGCTTGGCCGGATGTCGGTCCCAGCCGTTAGCCTGGCGCGACGGAAACATATTCGGGATGGGGGACGGTCGTTACGTATGGCCAGGCAATTCCAACGCGGCCACAAGGCCAGGATCAGTGACCTGACAGCGGGCACGGACCTGTACGTGGGTGTGCAGATCGCGGGCGCCGGACTGACCTTCGACATCAGCTGCTTCGGACTCGACGCCGACGAACAGCTCTCGGACGACCGGTACTTCATCTTCTTCAACCAGCCGAAGTCCCCGGAGGAGTCGATCCAGCTCCTCGGCGCACAGGCCGGTGACACCGAATCCTTCCGGATCACGCTCGACCGCATCCCCGCGACCGTCCAGAAGCTCTCGTTCACCGCGACGATCGACGGCGCAGGCCAGATGTCGCAGATCGGGCCCGGGTACATCCGTATCGTCGCCGGTGGCGACGAGGTCGTCAGATACGCCTTCACCGGCTCCGAGTTCACCACCGAGCGCGCCGTCATGCTGGGCGACTTCTATCTGAAGGACGTCTGGCGGTTCGCGGCCGTCGGCCAGGGCTTCGACGGCGGACTCGACGCGCTGCTGAGGAACTTCGGCGGTGAGGTCGCCGATGAGGAGCCCACCGCGCCGCAGCAATCCGCCGCCCCGCCCGCTTTCGCGCCGCCCGCCGCCGCTCCCGACCCGGCCCCCTCCTTCGGCGCCCCGGCAGCTCCGCCCCAGGCCCCGCCGGTTCGGACGCCGGAGCCCGCGCCCTCGTCCGGGGGAACGGCGACCCCGCCTCCGCTGCCGACCCCGACCCCGCCTCCGCTGCCCGCGCCGGCCCCGCCGCCGATGCACTCGGCGCCCACCATGGCCGCGCCGATGCATCTGCAAGGGGGTGCCACCCCGCCGCCCGCCCCTGCTCCGTACGCACAGCCGCCCCAGCTTCCGCAGCAGCAACAGCCGCCGCAGTTCGGCCAGTTCCCGGGCCAGGGCCAGCCGACGGGTGCCCCGGCCCCGTACGGCGGCCCCCCGGGGCAGCCCGCTCCGTACGGGCAGTCCGCCCCCTACGGACAGCATCCGCCGACCATCGCGGTCCCCGGGCTGCAGGCCGCTTTCCAGAAGTACCGCGAAACGGACACGGGTCAGCGCTGGACCCCGCAGAACAAGTACCTGATGCGGGCCGACCTGACGGTCAGTGATACCCCCGTCCTCGCCCGGCAGGGCAGCATGGTGATGTACCAGGGCAAGGTCGACTTCAGCTACAAGGGAGCCGGTTTCGCCGGGCGGATCGTGGGCCATGCCACCGGCCAGGAGATGCAGTTGATGCGCTGCACCGGCCGTGGTCAGGTCTTCTTCGCCGAGAACAGCACCCATCTGCACCCCATCGAGCTCCAGGGCGACGGCATCTGCGTCTCGGCGGAGAACGTGCTCGCCTTCGACGAGACCCTGCAGTACGAGGTCCGCAGGATCGAGGGCCACGGCATTCCCGGCGGAGCGCTGTTCACCATGCAGTTCCAGGGCACCGGCACCGTGATCGTGAAGACGCACGGTGTGCCTGTGGTCCTGCCGGTCACGCCGACCACCTTCGCCGACTGCAACGCGGTCGTCGCCTGGTCGTCCGCCTCGCAGGTGATCGTCTCCAGCCAGGTGCGGCTGCGGCAGAACGCCTACGCGGGCGACAGCGGCGAGAGCGTGAACCTCCAGTTCCGGGGCGCCCCCGGGAACTTCATCATCGTCCAGCCGTACGAGGTCTGAGGGAGTCCGTCATGAACCAGCAGCTCGCGGGCTACGCCCCGTCCCCCGTCACGGCCCGCATGGAGAACCACGGCAGCAAGATGCTGAAGGTCGCCATGCAGACAGGCCAGGACCTGCTCGCACGGACCGGATCGATGGTCGCGTACGAGGGGTTCGTGCAGTACGAGCCCAATCCGCCCGCCGTCCGCCAGATCGCCCGTGACTGGATCACCGGTGAGGGCGCTCCGCTCATGAAGTGCTCGGGCGACGGCCTGCTCTACCTCGCCGATTACGGTGCGGATGTCGTCGTCATCAACCTCGACAACGACGCGCTCTCGGTCAACGGCAGCAATCTGCTCGCCTTCGACGCGAGCCTCACCTGGGGAGTGGAGCGGGTCAAGGGCATGGCGAAGTTCGCCGGTCAGGGCCTGTGGAACATCCAGGTGTCCGGCAGCGGCTGGGTCGCCATCACCTCACGCGGCACACCGATAGTCGTCGACTGCGGAAGGGGCGAGGACGAGACATATGTCGACCCGGACGCCCTGGTGGCCTGGTCGCCGAATCTCAAGGTGAAGGGAAAACGCAGCTTCAAGGCTGGTTCGCTGATCGGGCGGGGCAGCGGGGAGGCGTACCAGATGGCCTTCTCCGGGCAGGGCATCGTCGTCGTGCAGCCCAGCGAGGACAGCACCGACCGTCTGCGGATCCGGAACTGAGGGGGAGCGAGAACATCATGCAGAGCCCGCTTTTCAGCTACACGGAACAGCAGACCCAGGACCGGTACACGGTGCAGAACCCGCAGTTGCTGCGGGTCTCGCTGACCGGGCACGACGACGTACTCGCCCGCAAGGGCGCCATGGTCGCGTACCAGGGGCTGATCGAATTCGACGGTGAGTACCAGTCGAACATGCAGCAGCACGCGCGGGCCTACACGGGCGAGGGGCTCGACCTGATGCGCTGCCACGGGCAGGGCACGGTCTACTTCGCCAATCTGGCGCAGCATGTCCATCTGGTCGATGTCGACCAGGACGGGCTGACGGTGGACAGCGCCTATGTCCTGGCGATGGACTCCAGCCTGAACCACACGGTCGTCGCGGTCGACAGCCAGTACGGCATCTCGGGATCCGGCAAGTACCAGCTCAACATCACCGGCCGGGGCAGGGTCGCGCTGATGACCTCGGGGCAGCCGCTGATGATGCAGGTCACGCCGGACAAGTACATCAACGCCGATGCGGACGCGGTGGTCGCCTGGTCGTCCGGTCTGCGGGTGCAGATGCAGGCGCAGACGCACTCCTCGGGGGTACGGCGGCGGCGCGGCAGCACCGGTGAGGGCTGGGAACTCAGCTTCCTGGGCCAGGGCTTCGCGTTCGTCCAGCCCAGCGAGGTGATGCCGCCGCAGCACGCGAACATCGGGGACGGAGTGCTGGCACAGTTCGGCATGGGGCAGCAGGGCGCGCACGGTCAGAACCAGGGCAACGTCTGGAACTGAACACCGCGGAGAACGCGAAGAACCGGATGGAGGCGGTCTCCTCGGAGGCCGCCCCTTGTCCGTCAGCGGTTGCCGCCGCTGCTCAGAGCGTTGCCTCTCCGAGCGCCGTGCGGGCGGCGTCCACCAGCCGCCGGACCGACGCGTCGGCGACGCCCGCGACCTCGTCGTAGGCGAACCACCGCAGGTCCAGCGACTCGTCGCTGATCAGTTCCACGGCTCCCGGCGGGACCAGGGCCGCGTACTGCACATCGAAGTGCTGGGTGCAGGGCGGCGGAATCGGGTGCCGGTCCAGCCTCAGCGGGCCGCCGGGCAGCAGCGTCAGCCCCTGGATGCCGGACTCCTCGGCCGCCTCGCGCAGGGCGGCTCCCGCCACCGTTGTGTCGCCCGGCTCGCAGTGCCCGCCCATCTGGAGCCACATCCGCAGCTTCCGGTGCAGGGTGAGCAGCACCTGCCCGCGCTCCGGAGCAAGGACCAGAGCGCTCGCGGTGAGATGCCCGGACCCGCACGCCTTCCACATCCCGTCCGGGTGGGCCGACAGATGGTCCAGATAGCTCTGGCGAAGCTCGTCGTGCCCCTGGTGACCCTTCAGTACGCGGACTGCGTCGTCGTGGAGGGTGCCCTGGTGAGTCACTGGCCGGAGCCGTCCTTCTTCTCGTCGTTGTCGTCGTTCGCGCTGTCCTTCGGCCCGGGCTTCTCGCCGGTGCCGTTCTCCGGGCCGGCGTCTGCGCCGACGTCCGTGCCGGCGCCGTCCTTGGTCAGATCGGTCTTGCCGGTGCCCGCCGTGCCGCCTGCGGCCTCGCCGAGCATCTTGTCCAGCTCGGAGAAGTCCAGATGCTCGTGGTGGACGAAACCGTCCGGGTCGTCCAGGTCGGAAGCGGTCGGCAGCATGTCCGGGTGCTCCCACAGGCCGTCGCGGCCGTCGACACCCCGCGCGTCCGTGAGCGAGGCCCACAGCCGCGAGGCGTCCCGCAGCCGGCGCGGACGCAGCTCAAGGCCGATCAGCGTGGCGAAGGTCTGCTCGGCCGGGCCACCGGACGCCCGGCGCCTGCGCAGCGTCTCGCGCAGCGCGTCCGCCGAGGTCAGACGGGTCTTCGCGGCCTCGTGGACCACGGCATCCACCCAGCCCTCGACCAGCGCGAGTGCCGTCTCCAGGCGGGCCAGCGCGGCCTTCTGCTCCGGGGTGTCCTCCGGCTGGAACATGCCCTGCTGCAGGGCTTCCTGCAACTGCTCGGGGTGCGAGGGGTCGAGCTGGCCGACGACCTCCTCCAGTTTCGAGGTGTCGACCTTGATGCCGCGGGCGTACCCCTCCACCGCGCCGAACAGATGCGAGCGCAGCCACGGCACGTGGGCGAAGAGCCGCTGATGGGCGGCCTCGCGCAGCGCCAGGTAGAGCCGCACCTCGTTCTTGTCGATGCCCAGGTCCTTGCCGAAGGCCTCGATGTTCAGCGGGAGCAGCGCTGCCTTGCCGGCCGGTCCGAGCGGCAGACCGATGTCGGACGAGCCGACCACCTCGCCCGCGAGGACTCCGACCGCCTGCCCGATCTGCTGGCCGAACATGGCTCCGCCCATGGACCGCATCATGCCGAGCAGCGGGCCCGCCATGGCCTGCATCTCCTCGGGCAGCACACCGCCCATGGCCTCCCCGACACGCTCCGCGACCGGGTCGACGAGCTCCTTCCACACCGGCAGCGTCGCCTCGACCCACTCGGCGCGGCTCCAGGCGACGGCCGTACCGGCCCCGGAGGGCAGCGAGGTCACGCCGTCCAGCCACAGATCGGCCAGCCGTACGGCCTCCTCGACCGCCGACCGCTCGGCCGGGCCCACACTGGTGTCCTTGGTGCCGTCGGGCGTGCCCTGGGCGACCGTCTGCCGGGCGATGTCCTTGGCCATGTCCCAGTTGACCGGGCCGCCCTCGTAGCTCAGCATCTGCCCGAGCTGCTGGAAGGCCGCGCCGAGGTCGTTCGGGTTCATCGAACCGAACATCGCCGCGAACGGATTGTCACCACCACTGCCGGGACCGAACCCGAGTGGATTCTGCGGGGAGCTTCCGCCGCCCCGGCCGCCCTTGCTCTTGCCCTCGTCGCCGTCCTCCGGCTCCTCCGGCGGAAGGCCGAATCCGAATGGAGTGTCACTCACGGGTTTCCTCGGCTCGTAGGGCCGTCGGCCGACTGGCCGACAGCGATTGCCCGACAACACCACCCAGGGTAGAGGGTGACCGCCCGGTCAGCCCGGGTCCGACCGGGCGGCTCCCCCGGACACCGGTGCCCGATGAGGGCTCAGTGCTTGGCTGACGCATGGGCTGCGGCAGGATGGACGCCACCTGGTCCGTACGTGTCAGTTCGCGTACGTACTGAAGACAACCGCTGGAGACGCCCGGTGAGTTCCCCAGATCCACAGGTTCGCGCAGCGCGAAACCTCTCAACCAAGCCCTCCAGGGGGCCCGTCGTCGCGGTCACCGGAGCCGCCTCCGGTATCGGTGCCCTGCTGACCCGGCGGCTGGCCGAGTCCGACGAGGTCAAGCGGGTCGTGGCCATGGACGAGCGGCGCGGCGACGTGGCCGAGGCCCACTGGCACATCCTCGACGTGCGCGACCCGGCGATCGCCGAGAAGCTGCGTGGCGCAGACGTCGTGGTGCACCTCGCGCTGGACCTCGATCTGGAGACCGACGCGGCGGCCCGGTCCGCCTACAATGTCCGCGGCACCCAGACGGTCCTCACGGCCGCCGCGGCCGCCGGTGTCCACCGCGTCGTGCTCTGCACGTCGGCGATGGTCTACGGCGCGCTGCCGGACAACGACATCCCGCTCTCCGAGGACGCCGAGCTGCGGGCGACCGCCGAGGCCACCGGCGTCGGTGACCTGCTGGAGATCGAGCGGCTCGGCCGCCGCGCGCCGCGTGCGCACCCGGGTCTGAACGTCACCGTGGTCAGGCCCGCGGTCCTGGTGGGCGGTACGGACACCGCGCTGACGCGTTACTTCGAGTCCCCCCGGCTGCTCGTGGTCGCGGGGACCCGCCCCACCTGGCAGTTCTGCCATGTGGACGACCTGGTCAGCGCCCTGGAGTACGCCGCGCTCGAAAAGGTCGACGGGGAGTTCGCGGTCGGCTGCGACGGCTGGCTGGAGCAGGACGAGGTCGAGGAGCTCAGCGGTATCCGCCGGATGGAACTGCCGTCCGCCGTCGCGCTCGGCGCCGCCGCCCGGCTGCACCGGATCGGCCTCACCCCGTCGCCCGCCGGTGACCTGGCGTACACGATGCACCCCTGGGTGGTCAGCGTCGGCAGGCTGCACGACGCGGGCTGGCGGCCCCGGTGGACCAACGAGGACGTCCTCGCGGAGCTCCTGGAGGAGGTCGCCGGGCGGCACACCGTCGCCGGCCGCAGGCTCGGCCGCAAGGACGCCACGGCCGCGGGCGCGGCAGGCGCGACGGTCGCGCTGCTCGGTACGGCGGCGCTGGTGCGCCGGGCCCGGCGGGCCCGCCGGGGCCGCATCTGAGGGCGGTGGCCCGCGCCGGGCGGGCGGACCGCCATCATGCGGGCCAGCTGGCGAGCCGTCCTACAGGACCACTTGGCGGCCCGTCCTGTAGGACGCTCCAATGGGCCCCCGTCGCTACCGGTCGAAACCGCCCTTACGTGCTGTCGGCCCCGTACGGCACCATTGACGTCATGGCACTCACCGACGACCACCCCGGCGAACACGCGGCTCAGGACCCCATCCGGCTGCTGGCGATCCGTGACACCCCGCTCAGCATCGACGAGGTGTTCAGGGCCGTGGGCGACGAGGCGGCCGGCGGCACCGCGCTCTTCGTCGGTACGGTGCGCAACCACGACGGCGGCACCGACGTCGACGCCCTCGGATACTCCTGCCACCCCTCCGCCGAGGACGAGATGCGCCGGGTCGCCGAGCGGGTCACCGAGAAGTTCCCGGTGCGGGCGCTCGCCGCGGTCCACCGCGTGGGCGATCTCGCGGTGGGCGACCTCGCCGTGGTGGCCGCTGTGTCGTGCGCGCACCGGAGCGAGGCGTTCGAGGCGTGCCGGATGCTCATCGACGATCTGAAGCACGAAGTGCCGATCTGGAAACACCAGACGTTCTCGAACGGCACGGAGGAGTGGGTCGGCATCTGACCCCGCCCAGGGCCGGGCCGCCACTACCGGGTGACGCTTTCCGCCATGTGATCGATTTGCGTAACGGGACCCCTGCCGCGAGCGTTGTAGCAGCAGATGACTAATCTGCTGATCAGTCGGTTCGCGACTGTTCACGGGGGTCCGGAGGTCGGTATGGGTGCACTCGCCTGGCTGCTGATTCCGCTCTTCGCCGCGGTCGGATCCGCCCTGTGGGGCAGGTGGGCCACGCGGCAGCGCAAGGCCGGTGACGGCGCCGAACTCGCCGGCTACGCCCGGTTCCGAGAGGCGATGGACAAGGCGAACGCCGGCTCCGACACCCTCTGACTCCACTGGTGCCGCGGCCTGCTCCGCCCTGGCCGGGATCCGCGCCCCGGCCCCGAGCGGTGCGCCACAGACTGGTCCCGTACTGTCGTTCCATGCCACGCCGCACCCTGACGCTGCTCACGTCCACTCTCGTGCTGATCGCGCTGCTGTGCGGCGGAGTGTTCCTCACCGTCCCGTACGCCGAGATGGGCCCGGGGCCGACCGTGAACACGCTCGGCAAGGCGGGCGGCCAGCCGGTCCTGCAGGTCTCCGGCCACAAGACGTACCCGACGAGCGGTCACCTCAACATGGTGACGGTCAGGGTCACGCGGTCCGACTACCAGATGAACCTGGTCGAGGCGGTCTACGGCTGGCTCGCGCACGACAGCCTGGTCGTTCCGCACGACACCCTCTACCCGGACGGCACGACCGAGCAGCAGTCGACCCAGCAGAACGCCGAGGAGTTCAGCCAGTCACAGGAGAGCGCCAAGGTCGCGGCCCTGGACGAGCTGGGTATCCCCGTGAAGTCGCGGACCGTGGTCTCGACGGTGGTCAAGGGCAGTCCCGCGCAGGGCAAGCTGCACGCGGGCGATGTGATCAAGGACGTGGACGGCAAGGCCGTGGCCGAGCCCGGTGACGTGGCGAAGCTGGTCACCCGGCACAAGCCGGGCCAGTCGGTCGTCTTCACCGTCGTGCCGGCCGGTACCGCCGCGGCCGCGGAGAAGGCGGGCGCCGAGCCGAAGGGCACGAAGAACGTGTCCATCGTCACCGCGAAGGCCCCCGCGCCGGACCCGGGCCGGGCCATCGTCGGCATCCAGGCGGGCACCGACCACACCTTCCCGTTCCACATCGACATCAAGCTCGCCGATGTGGGCGGCCCCAGCGCCGGGCTGATGTTCTCCCTCGGCCTCGTCGACAAGCTGACGCCGGGCGACCTGACCGGCGGCAAGTTCGTCGCGGGTACGGGCACCATCGACGACAAGGGCGTGGTCGGGCCGATCGGCGGCATCGAGATGAAGCTCGTCGCCGCGCGCCGGGCGGGCGCCCAGTACTTCCTGACGCCCAGCGACAACTGCGCGGCCGCTGCAGCCGACACCCCGTCGGGCCTCACCCTGGTGAAGGTGAAGGCGATGAAGGACGCGAAGCAGGCGATGGACAAGATCCGCGCAGGAGACACCGCAGGGCTGCCCAGCTGCTCCGCGAAGTAGCCACGCAGGCTGTGTGCGTACCCGCGTGAACAGGCGCGTACGCACACAGCCGGATCGCCACGGGGCGGAGCGGCCCGGTCCGGACGAGAGGCAGTCCTTATGCCTCGAACGTCACCGAGAGCGCCTCGGCGAGGCCGGGGACCAGCTCCGCGCCGGTGAGCACCTCGTTCGGTGAGTCCTTCGCGCGCAGCCGCAGGGCCGACTCACGGGTGCCGTCCCGCAGTACCGCCACGGTCATCCGCACCTCCTGCCGGTCCGGGTGCTGGGCCACCCACGCCGTCAGCTGCGCCTCGTCCATTCCGTCCGGTACGGACGCTTCCGCCGACGGCGGCAGCATCAGCCGCTCCACCGTCATCGCACAGCCGGCCACCGCGTCGGGCCAGGCGATGGTGGCGAGGAACTCGTCGAGCGGAGTGGTGTCCGGGATCTCGTCCTGCTCGACGGGGGTCAGCGACGCGGCGGGCTCGCCGTCGTCGAGACCGAGCTGGGCGGCCAGGCCCGGTTCCTGGGTACGGAGCTTCGCGGTGTCCACGAGTGCGAAGAGTCGGGCGGGCTGGTCCCAGCCGAGGCCGGACGCGTACTCGTCGATTTCGAGTACGGCCACGGTGAGCGGACTGGCGGCCATCGGAGGGCCTGAGGGCGAAGAAACGTTGGGCATGGGCAATATCCTGCCCTCTTCCACCCCGGGAACGGGAACTGGGTAAAGCCTCAGTAAGTTGCATGAGTGGGCTCTACGATCGCGGGGCCTGCTCCACACAACCGCAAACTTCGAGGTGCGCACGTTGGCTTTCCAGATGCCGGACCGCGGCGGAGGCCCGACCGGGCCACGGATCAGAGTGGGACGGCCGTCCCGCCGCGCCCGGACCCTGCTGATGACCCTGGGCGTACTGATCGTCCTGGCCATGGCGTTCATCATGTTCGCCGGGTTCTGGACCGACTGGCTCTGGTACCGGTCCGTTCACTACTCATCCGTCTTCACCACCACCCTGTGGACGAAGATCGGGCTCTTCCTCGTCTTCGGCGTGGTGATGGGGGCCGCCGTCGGCCTCAACATCTGGCTGGCGCACCGGCTCCGGCCGCCGCTGAGCGCGATGTCGCTGGAGCAGCAGAACCTCGACCGCTACCGGATGGGCATCGCCCCGTACAAGAGGTGGCTGCTGCTCGGGGTGACGGCGGTCGTCGGGCTGATCGCGGGTGCCTCCGCCTCCGGGCAGTGGCGCACCTGGCTGATGTTCGTCAACGGTGTGCCGTTCGGTCAGAAGGACCCCCAGTTCAAGCTGGATGTGTCGTTCTACACCTTCGACCTGCCCTGGTACCGCTTCCTGCTCGGTTTCGGCTTCGCCGCCGCGGTGCTCTCGCTGATCGCCGCCGCACTGGTGCACTACCTGTACGGCGGGCTGCGCGTCACGAGCCCCGGCGCGCGCGCCACATCGGCGGCCACCGGCCATCTGTCGGTGCTGCTCGGCATCTTCGTGGCGTTCAAGGCCGTGGCGTACTGGCTCGACCGGTACGGACTCGCGGTGAAGTCCAGTGACTTCAAGGCCACGGGCAACTGGACGGGCCTGCGGTATGTGGACGCCAACGCCTATCTCCCGGCGAAGACGATCCTGTTCTGCATCGCGGTCATCTGCGCGCTGCTGTTCTTCGCGACGCTCTGGCGCCGCACCTGGCAGCTGCCGGTGATCGGTTTCGGTCTGATGGTGCTCTCCGCGATCCTGATCGGCGGGCTCTACCCGGCGATCGTGCAGAAGTTCACGGTCCAGCCGAACGAGCAGGCCAAGGAAGCGCCGTACATCCAGAAGAACATCAAGGCCACGCGCCAGGCGTACGACATCGACGGCACCGCCGTCGACAACTACTCCGGCAAGAGCAGTACCAAGGACACGACCAAGCAGCGTGGCGACGCGAACTCGGCGGCCAGCTACCGGCTGATCGACCCGAACGTCGTCTCGCCGACCTTCCAGCAGCAGGAGCAGAAGCGGAAGTACTACGGCTTCCCCGCGACACTGGACGTGGACCGGTACAAGGGCCAGGACACGGTGGTCGGCCTGCGCGAGCTGAACATCGCGGGCATCCCGAAGCACAACTGGATCAACGACCACTTCACATACACGCACGGCTACGGCGCGATCACTGCCAAGGGCACGGCCACGGACAGCAACGGGGCCCCGGTCTTCACCGAGTCCGGCCTGCCGACCTCGGGCACTCTCCCCGCCTACCAGCAGCGGATCTACTACGGCGAGAAGACCACTCAGTACTCGATCGTCGGGGGCCCGCAGAAGGAACTCGACTACGAGAACAACGGTGAGAAGAACACCAGTTACACGGGCAAGAGCGGGGTGGACATTTCCAACCCGCTGAACCGCGCCGCGTACGCGGTGGCCTTCAACGAGCCGCAGATGCTCTACTCGGGAGCCATCGGCAAGGGTTCGAAGATCCTCTACAACCGCACGCCGAAGCAGCGCGTCGAGGCGGTCGCCCCCTGGCTGACCATCGACGGCGACTCCTATCCGGCGGTGGTGGGCGGGAAGATTCAGTGGGTCGTCGACGCGTACACCACGACCAACGGATATCCGTACGCCTCGCGTACGACGCTCGGTGACAGTACGGCCGACTCGCTGACCGACAACCAGCGGGCGGTGGTCGCCCAGCAGAACCGGGTCAACTACATCCGCAACTCGGTGAAGGCCACGGTCGACGCCTACACCGGTGAGGTGAAGCTGTACCAGTGGGACACCAAGGACCCGGTCCTCAAGACCTGGATGAAGGCGTTCCCGCACACGGTCGAGCCGCAGGCGGACATCCCGGCGGATCTGAAGGCGCATCTGCGCTATCCGCAGGACATGTTCAAGGTGCAGCGCGAGCTGCTGGCGCGCTACCACGTCACGGACCCCAAGCAGTTCTACACCGGCAGTGACGCCTGGCAGGTGCCCAACGACCCGACGACCAGGGACAACAGGGCCGTACCGCCCTACTACCTGTCGCTGAGGATGCCGGGCCAGAAGGGCGACCAGCAGCATTTCTCGCTCACCACGACGTTCACCCCCAGCGGGCGTCCCAACCTGGGCGGCTTCATGGCAGTGGACGCGGACGCGGCGAGTCCGGACTACGGCAAGATCAGACTGCTCAGAGTCACTTCCGAGGTGCCGGGCCCCGAACAGGTGCAGAACAAGCTCAACGGTTCGTCCGAAGTCGGCACCTTCGTCCGGGACATGAAGGGCGCCGACTCGGACATCGAGTACGGGAACCTGCTCACGGTGCCGCTGGACGGCGGGTTCCTCTACGTCGAGCCGGTGTACGCCCAGGGCAACAACGCGCACTATCCGCTGCTGAAGAAGGTGGCCGTCTCGTACGCGGACGCCGACTCACCGGACGGGGACACCACGGCGTTCGAGAACACCCTGGGTCAGGCGCTGGACAAGGTCTTCGGGGTGGCCGGCCAGGAGACGAACCCGCCGCCGACCGGGAACACCACGAGACCGCCGGCCAACGACACGGTGAAGAAGGCCATCGCCGACGCCCAGCAGGCGTACGACGACGGCCAGGCGGCGTTGGCGAAGAAGCCGCAGGACTGGACCGCCTACGGCAAGGCGCAGAAGGACCTGCAGGACGCCCTCCAGCGGGCCTCCGCCGCAGGGGCCAAGGTCAAGCCGAGCGGCAAGACCGGCTGACCGCTGACCGGTCCCGGGCCTGACCAGGGGGTAAAAGCCCTGATCAGGCCCGACCGCGGGCCGGTAAGGCGGCCCTCCGTGCCGTGGTACGGTTGCAACACAACGGCGCGGGGTGGAGCAGCTCGGTAGCTCGCTGGGCTCATAACCCAGAGGTCGCAGGTTCAAATCCTGTCCCCGCTACTGAAGTCGAAGGCCCGGATCTCGAAAGAGATCCGGGCCTTCTTCATGCGTGTCCGAGGCGGCTGCCCGGTTGCCTGTGCGTGCGACTCCTGTGAAGAAGGCGTTGCCTACGGGAAGTTGGGACTCGTTCATGTTTCACTTACCGCGCTGCGGGAAGTCGACAAAACGCTGTAGTGACCTAGTCGACTGCGATATACCAGGTGTGCGCGAGTTGCACGTAGTGGGACGATGGTGCTTATGGGGGACAGGGCAACTCTGTTGGAGACAGGGCGGTTTGTGCAGAAGCACGCCGAAGAGGGCCGCGACGTCGTCGACGCGGAGGAAACGGCCGACGCCGAGACGGAGGCACGGCACCGGAGCGGTGCCGAGAGTGGTGAGACCGCGTCGATGAGCGTACTGGGTGCGCTGCTGCTGCGCCGCGGGGACCTCGACGGCGCGGAGCGCTGGCTGCGCGCCGCCACCGGGGAGGGGGACCGGGCCGCGGCCAACAACCTGGGCGTACTGCTGCACCAGCGCGGCTACGCGGACGAGGCGGCCGGCTGGTGGCGCATCGCCGCTGTCGCGGGCTCCGCCGCCGCGGCCCACGCGCTGGGCAGGCACCACCGGGAACGCGGCGACGAGCCCGCTGCTGAGTACTGGCTGCGCCAGTCCGCCGAGTCGGGACACGCGCTGGGGGCGTACGCCCTCGCGGACCTGCTGGAGCACCGCGGGGACATCGGCGCGGAGCGGTGGCTGCGCGCCGCCGCCGAGCAGGGCCACCGGGAGGCCGCCTACCGGCTGGCGCGCGCGCTGGACCGGGCCGCCACGGGCGAGGCCCCGGCGGCCGAGGCTGAGCGCTGGTACCGGCAGGCCGCCGCGCGAGGCCACCGGCGCGCCGCGCTGCACCTCGGCGTGATCCTGGAGAAGCGCGGCGACCTCAAGGAGGCCGGCCGCTGGTATCTGACGTCCGCCAAGGACGGCGAGGCCCGCGCGGCCTGCGCGCTCGGCTTCCTGCTGCGCGACGCGGGCGACACGGAGAGCGCCGCCGTCTGGTGGCTGCGTGCCGCCCAGGAAGGTGACGGGAACGCGGCCAACGCGCTGGGCGCGCTGCACGCCGCCCGGGGCGAGAAGCAGACCGCTGAGCGCTGGTACCGGGCCGCCATGGACGCGGGCGACGTCAACGGCGCGTACAACCTGGCCCTGCTCTGCGCCGCTCAGGGGCGGACGGCGCAGGCCGAGCAGTGGTACCGCCGCGCCGCCTATGCCGGGCACCGCGAGGCGGCCAACGCGCTCGCCGTCCTGCTCCTGCAGAACGGCGACCCGGCCGGCGCCGAGCCGTGGTTCTCCAAGGCGGCCGAGGCGGGCAGCGTGGACGCCGCCTTCAACCTGGGCATCCTGCACGCGGGCCGGGACGACGACCGCGGCGCCTTCGTCTGGTACGAGCGGGCGGCGGCGGCCGGGCACACCGAGGCCGCGCTCCAGGTCGGCATCGCGCTGCTCAGGGATGGCGAGGAGCACACGGCGGAGCGCCACCTGCGCTGCGCGGCGGGCGGCGGCAGCACCGAGGCGGCCTTCCGGCTCGGCGCGCTGCTCGACGCCCGGATGCCGCCGCCGGGCCCGCCCGTGCTGGGCGAGCCCGTCACCGAGAAGAGCGAGTGCGAGGAGTGGTACGAGCGCGCCGCCGAGCAGGGGCACCGCCGTGCCCAGGTCCGGGTCGGCATGCTCGCCGCCTCCCGCAACGACGTCGAGGCCGCGGCGGGCTGGTACCGCGAGGCCGCCGAGGCGGGCAGCCGCAACGGTGCCTTCAACCTCGGGCTGCTGCTGGCCCGCGAGGGCAACGAGCGCGAGGCCGGTCTCTGGTGGGCCAGGGCCGCCAACGCCGGGCACGGCCGGGCCGCCCTTCGCCTCGCGCTGCTCGCCATCCGCCGCGGCGAGCTGGGCGAAGGGCAGAAGTGGTGCAACCGGGCCGTGGAGCTCGGCCCGGCCGAGGTCGCCGAGCGCGCGGCGCGGCTCAGCGAGGCCCTGCGCCAGGAGCTCACCGCGTAACAGCGAGGCCGGTCGTGCACGTCTCACAGCGCGGCCGGCCGTGAGCAGCAGCCGAGCGCGCATGTTCCGGCGGGCCGAGCACGACCGGTCTGGCCCTGCCTGCGGGAACGGATTTGCACTGGTCGTCCGTCCCCACGTAGAGTTACGAACACAACGGCGCGGGGTGGAGCAGCTCGGTAGCTCGCTGGGCTCATAACCCAGAGGTCGCAGGTTCAAATCCTGTCCCCGCTACTGAAGACCCAAGGCCCGGACTCGGAAGAGTCCGGGTCTTCGGCATGTTCGGCCGCCCGCCCGGCGTATCAGGGCTTGTGGCCCACCGCCTCCGAGTACAGCGAGCGGTCCACCACCTTGTCCTCGGGCAGCGGGTCGCCCTGCTCGACCCCGGCGTCCCGGTACGTCTTCTGGAGCCGGTCCGCCGTGCCCTTGCGGATCTCCCAGTCCATCCGGAGCGACGGCGTCGAGGTCAGCACCGACTTGTCGGTCTTCAGCAGCTTGGCCAGCGAGGCCGTGAACCCCTTGTCGGCCTTGTAGTCGCCGGCGAAGTACGTGTTCACCGTCCGGATGTACGCCCGCAGGAAGGCGACGCCCGCGTCCGGGTCCTTGGTCAGCAGGTTCGGGCCGAAGAGCAGCCCGCCGAGCGGTTCGCCCAGCGGCTGGCCGCCCAGGAAGGTGTACCTGGGGTTCCCGTCGACCTTGCGCCAGACCGGGTCGAGCAGCCAGGCCGAGTCGACTCCGCCGTTCTGCAGCGCTGTCAGGACGTCCGCCGAGCCGAGCTGCTGGAAGCTGATCGAGTTCAGTTCGCCGCCGTGCTTCTGGAGGGCCTTCTCCATCGCGTAGGTGACGACCGACCCCTTGCCGATCATCGTCCCCATCCTGCTGCCCTTCATGGTCACCGACGAAGGGGACTGACCGTCCTTGAGCCGGGCCCACAGGCCGCTCTTGGACGCCGGGTCGGGGGTGAAGTTACCGGCGACCCACTTGATGTCGAAGCCGCCTCTGATGCCGTTCATCACGGCTGCCTCGGGTGCCGCCCACTGCGCGTCGATATCGCCCTTGGCGAGGAGCGGGAGCCCGTCCGGCGTCGGCAGCACCTTCAGCCGGACGTCCAGTCCCTCCTTCTTGAACTCGCCCTTCTCGACCGCCACTTCGAGCGGTGCGACGTACTCCGCCGCCAGCGTGCCGGTCGCGACGACCAGCTTGCGCTTCTTCGCCAGCGGCCGGGGGGCGGGAGCGCCCTTCGCGCAGCGGGCCGGCGCCCGCCCGGGGGCGAGGTCGGCCGGGTCGGTCCACCCCTTGGCGCAGCCCGCGACGGCTCTCACCGTGCGGGGCTCCGTGGCGGGCGCCGGGCCGCCGTTGTCGTGTTTCGCGCACCCGGCGGCGGCGAGCAGGGAACCCGCGGCGAGAAGGGTGGTGCAGAGCGTGCTGATACGCATGGAGCCTCCGTACGTACGGACATGGGGGCTGCGGGGGGTCCCGTCGGTGGACGGTCCGGTGTTCGGGACTGGCTCAGGACTGGCTGCGGCCGCGGTCGCGCGGGGCCCATGGAGTGAGCAGCCGTCCGGCGATCCGCACCAGCTCGGAGAAGAGCACCCCGAGGACGGCCACACAGACGATCCCGACGAACATCACGTCGTTCTGGAAGAGCGCGCGGGAGTCGAAGATCAGATGCCCGAGGCCGTTGGACGCGGCGATCTGCTCCGACGCGACGATGACGAGCACCGCCACCCCCGCCGCGATCCGGGCCCCGACGAGCACCGCGGGCAGTGAGGCGGGCAGCAGGACGTGCCGGAACATCTGCCACGGTGACGCGCCGAACACCTGTCCGGCGTCGCGGTGGCCTGCGGGCACGGCGAGCACCGCCGCCATCGTGGAGATCCAGACGAAGAAGAAGACCGTGGCGGCGACCAGCGCGATCTGCGGGCCCTCGCCGAGTCCGAACATGTTGAGGAAGACGGGCAGCAGAGCGAGCTTCGGGACCACGTAGAGCGCGTCGAGCAGTGGCTCCAGGGCCGCCCGTACGAGCGCGAGCGACCCCATCAGCAGGCCGAGTACGTATCCCGACACGGTGCCGATCGCATATCCGCCGAGCACCCGCTTGAGGGTGGCCCACACATCGGGCCAGAGTGCGCCCTGAGCGGCGCGGTCCCAGCCGTCGGAGAGGATGGTGGAGGGCGCCGGATAGACCCGGTCGTCGATCCAGGACCGGTCCGCCGCCAGCTGCCAGAGCAGGATCAGGACGACGGGTACGGCGACGGCGAGTGCCAGTTCCAGGGTGCGGCGCCTGCGATGGGTGCGTACGGGGTGCAGCTCCTGCGGGCCCGGCCGTCTGACCAGCAGCCCTTCCTTCGGTGTCTTGACCGCTGTGCTCATGCGGGGACCGCCTCTCCGCGTACCTCGCCGCGCAGCAGCTCCCACAGCTCGGACTTCAGCTCGGTGAACTCGGGGGCCGACCGCATGTCGCCGGTCCGGGGCCTGGGGAACGGCGGCCGGCGCTCGGCGATGATCCGGCCGGGACGCGCCGACATCACCAGGACCCGGTCGCCCAGGACGATCGCCTCTTCGAGGCTGTGGGTGATGAAGAGAGCCGTGGTGCGGGTGGTCTGGGTGAGTTCGAGCAGCTCGTCCTGGAGGATGGTGCGCAGCTGTGCGTCGAGGGCCGCGAACGGCTCGTCCATCAGCAGGATCTCGGGCTCCACGGCGAGGGCGCGGGCGATGGCGACGCGCTGGCGCATACCGCCGGAGAGAGCCGCCGGGTAGGCGTCGGCGAAGTCGGCGAGGCCGATGCGCGCCAGCCAGTCGCGGGCGCGGCGGTCGGCCTCCTTGCGCGGGACGCGCTGGATGTCGAGGCCGAACCGGACGTTGGCCAGGACGTCCTTCCAGTCGTAGATGCCGTAGTCCTGGAAGATCATCGCGGCCGGGCGGGCGGACGAGGTGCGGATGGCCAGCTCACCGGTGCTGGGGCGCAGCAGCCCGGCCGCGATCCGCAGCAGGGTGGACTTGCCGCAGCCCGAAGGGCCGACGATGCAGGTGAACTCGCCGGCGTCGATGTCCAGATCCACCGGTCCGAGTGCGTTCAAGGCGGTGCGGCCGCGGCCGAAGGTGCGGGTGAGGGACTGGACGTGGAGTTTGGCGGACCGGCCGGGCGCCGGGTCGCCCGACGTCGGTAGGGCGGACGTGGGACTGCCGGGCGCCGGCTTGCCGTGCGCTGGTTCGGAGGTGACTGGCTGGGCGGTGAGTGGGGGCGGGTGCGGGTCTCCCACGGGGCGTCTCCTTGCGGAGGGTGCGGACGGGTGATCGCCGCAGGATATGACGGGTAGTCAGATACTGGAAGAGGTGTGCACACGGCGGAGCCCCGGGGCATTCGCCCCGGGGCTCCGCTGGATGTAAGGGTCAGGCTGCCGCGCAGGCCGGGCAGACGCCCCGGTATGTCACCTCTACGTCGGAGATCGTGAAGCCGAAGCGCTCCGCGTCCGGGAGGTCCCGCAGGGGGTTGCCCGCGGGGCGCACGTCGCGGATGGAGCCGCACTGGGCGCAGACCAGGTGCTGGTGCGGCCGGTGCGCGTTCGGGTCGTACCGCTTGGCGCGGCGGTCCGTGGAGACTTCGATCACCTCGCCGAGGACGACCATCTCGCCCAGGGTGTTGTAGACCGTCGCCCGGGAGATCTCCGGCAGCCTCGTCGCGGCGCGCGCGTGCACCTCGTCGGCGGTCAGATGAACGTGGTCCCCGTCGAGGACCTCGGCCACGACGCGGCGCTGGGCGGTCATCCGCCAGCCGCGGTCGCGCAGGCGTTCCAACAGGTCACTCATAAGGCCCAGCCTAACAGGAGAGAAGGCCAAGTCCGAACGGATGTGACTTTGGACCACTCCTTGACTTGGACAGAGTCCATCATGGGATCCAGTGCAGCATGTCAGGGGCCAGGACCTGTCAGGTGTGAGGCAGGAGAACCCGCGTGAGTCCGTCGAGCGTGGTGACTTCCCGACCGTGCCGTGCGAGCCGGGTGGGTCAGGAGGCGACCAGTGCCGCCGCCTCGCGCCTGTCCGGCGCCCAGCAGCGGATGATGTCGCGCACCGACACGATGCCGACCGGGCCGACGCCGTCGAGCACGATCAGGTGGCGGAAGCCGCCGTTCGACATCGCCTCGGCCGCTTCCTCCAGGGTCCAGGAGGGCGCGGCGAAGACGACGTCCGTGGTGGTGTGGGCGCCCGCCGTCTCCCGGTCGGGGTCGAGGCCACCGCCGACGGCGTTGAGGATGTCGCGCTCGGTCAGAATGCCGACTCCGCAGGTGTCGGGGTCGAATACGACAGCCGCGCCGATACGGCGTGCGGACATCAGAGTGGCGGACTGTCGGAGCGTGTGTGCGGGGCCGATGGTGAGGACCACCGTGCTCATGGCGTCGCGGACGAACATGGCGAGTGCCACCTCCTGGAGGAATCCAGCATGCGCGTGAATTCACAAGTTCACAAGTGGGGGACTCTCAGAGTCGCATCAGCTCATGAACACGGCAAGGGTCCGGGAGGGTGAAGTCCTGGGCGGATGTTCGGCGTTCAGTACCGCTGGTTGAGATAGCCCAGCAGATCCTGGTGGAGCAGCCCGTTCGACGCGGCCGCGTTGCCACCCTCGACCCCGCGTACCCCGTCCAGGCTGGTGAACTCGCCGCCGGCCTCCTGGACGACGATGGCGGTGGCCGCCATGTCCCAGAGCGACAGCTCCGGCTCGGCGCAGATGTCCACCGAGCCCTCGGCGACCATCATGTACGGCCAGAAGTCCCCGTACCCCCGGGTCCGCCAGCAGTCCCGGGTCAGGTCGAGGAAGCCGTCGAGGCGCCCCTGCGCCTCCCAGCCGCTCAGCGAGGCGTACGCGAACGAGGCGTCCGAGACCTTGGAGACCTTGGAGACGTGCAGCCGGGTGGCCGAGGTCAGGCTGCGCCCGGTGTACGCGCCGCCGCCCTTCGCCGCCCACCAGCGGCGGCCCAGCGCGGGTGCGGAGACCACGCCGACCACCGGCTCGTGGCCTCCCTCGCCCGCGACAGCCAGGGAGATCAGAGTGGCCCAGACCGGGACCCCGCGTACGTAGTTCTTGGTGCCGTCGATCGGGTCGATGATCCAGCGACGGGAACCCGTACCCGACAGGCCGTACTCCTCACCGAGGATCGCGTCGCGGGGCCTGGCGCGCTGGAGCTGTCCGCGGATCAGCTCCTCCGCGCCCTTGTCCGCCTCCGTCACGGGGGTCATGTCCGGCTTCGTCTCGACCTTCAGGTCGAGGGCCTTGAACCGGTCCATGGTCGCCGCGTCGGCGGCGTCCGCGAGGACATGGGCGAGGCGCAGATCATCGTGGTAGTCGGGCATGGCGTCACAGTATCCACCGGGCCCCCGATCGAGCCACAGGGCCCTGCCGGCCGTGGTGCCGCGGACGAACGCGCCGTCCTCCGTCTTCGGCGATGCGCCGCGGGATGCTGCGGGCGGAGCGAGCGGCGCGGGGCGACGACGATCCGCAGACCGGGCAGGAACGGGTCTGCCGTGATGAGCGGCAGCGAGCAGGTGCTTGACCACCGCTCACAGCATGACGTGTTTGACCTGGGTGTAGTCCAGCAGCCCGGCGAGGGAGAGGTCGCTGCCGTAACCGGAGTGACGTACGCCGCCGTGCGGCATCTCCGACACGGTCGTGCCGTGGGTGTTGACCCAGACGATCCCTGCCTGCAGCGCGCGGCTCGCGCGCATGGCCCGGTCGTGGTCGCTCGTCCAGACGCCGGCGGCGAGCCCCTGGGGGACCGCGTTCGCCATGTGGAAGGCCTCGGATTCGTGGGTGAAGGGCTGGACGGTGACGACCGGTCCGAACACCTCGCTCTGGACGATCTCGTCCTGCTGCCTGACTCCGGCGACCACGGTGGCCTGGTGAAAGAATCCGGGGCGGGCCGGCGCCGCGCCGCCCGTTATGACCTCAGCGTGGTCCGGGAGCGAGTCCAGCAGGCGGCGTACGTTGGCAAGTTGGGCGGTGTTGTTGAGAGGACCGAAGTCGGTGTCCGGGTCGTCGGGGTCACCCGGCACCTGCCGCTCGGCCCGCTCGGCGAACGCGGCGAGGAAGGCGTCGTGGATCCGGTGGTGGACCAGGATCCTGGTGGCGGCCGTGCAGTCCTGGCCCGCGTTGTAGAAGGCGAGCGACGACAACTGCTCGACCGCCTCGCCGAGATCGGCGTCCTCGTGGATCACCACCGGGGCGTTGCCGCCGAGTTCCAGGTGGAGCCGTTTGAGACCGGCGGCCGCGGCGGCCGCGATCTGCTGTCCGGCGCGGACACTGCCGGTGACGGCGACCAGCCGGATGCCGGGGTGGACGACCAGGTGGCGCCCGGTGTCACGATCGCCGCACACGACGTTGAGCACACCGGGCGGCAGATGCTCGGCGGCCAGCCGGGCGAGGAGTGTGGCCGAGGAGGGGGTGGAGTCGGACGGTTTGAGGATGACGGTGTTCCCGGCGGCGAGCGCGGGCGCCACCTTCCACGCGGCCATCATCAGCGGGTAGTTCCACGGGGTGATCTGGGCGCAGACGCCGACTGGCTCGCGGCGCAGTACGGAGGTGCGGCCCGGGGTGTACTCCATGGCGGCGGCGCCCGGGAGATTCCGGGCGGCTCCGGCGAAGTACCGCATCCCGTCGACGATCGCGGGCAGTTCGTCCGCCAGGAACAGAGCGCGCGGTTTGCCGGTGTCGGCGACCTCGGCGCTCGCCAGGACGCCGGCCTGTCCCTCCAGTGCGTCGGCGATGCGCAGCAGCGCGGTCTGGCGTTGCATCGGGGTGGTGGCCGACCAGCAGTCGAAGGCCTCCTGCGCCGCCCGCTGGGCCGTGTCGACGTCCTCAGCGCCGGAGAGCGGCGCTGTGCCGTGGACGCGTCCGGTGGTCGGGTCGATCAGGCGCAGAGTGGCTCTGGAGGCGGCGGGCACGTCCTTGCCGCCGATGTGGTTCAGGACGGTGGTGCGGTAGGTGTGGTCAGCCACGGCGCAGGGCCTCCTCGGCGGCGGCGCGGCCGGTGCGGACGGCGCCTTCCATGTATCCGGCGACCCACTGATCGGAGCCGCAGACGTAGAACGGGGGCTCGTGGGTGCTGTGCAGCGGGCCGACCGCCGTGACCTCGCCCGGCGGCCACTGGGTGACATAGCCCTGAGTCCACGGATCGGTTCCCCACAGCCGCAGGTAGCAGGCGAGCGGGTGGTGGGCTTCGTCGCCGTACAGGGCGGCCACCTCGGTGAGCAGTTCGGCGGTGCGCAGCTGGGGCGGGGCGCCCAGCAGGACGCCGTAGCGTTCGGGCGGTATCAGGGCGGAGAGGACGCCCTCGCCCTGCGGCCAGGTACTGCCCAGGACTCCCTCGGACTCGGACAGGCCGCTCAGCCCCTTCGCGCGCCAGAAAGGACGGTCGTAGACGGCGGCGAACTTGGCGGCCACCGCCTGGCGTTGGCGGTGCAGGGATGCGAGGCGCGCCTCGCTCACCCCGGTGACGGAGACGGAGCGCAGAGGTCCCACGGGCAGGGCGCTCACCACCGCGGCGGCGGTGAGGGTTTCACCGGTGGCCGTGCGTACGGTGCAGCGGCCGGGGCGTATGTGCAGGGCGACGACGGGTGAGCCGAGGCGGATACGCGGGCCGAGTGTGCGGCCCATGACCTCGGCGAGGGTGGCGGAGCCCTCGGCGAGCCGCATTCCCTCCCAGTCGTCGTAGTCGTAGTCGCCCGAGCCGGAACCGGGTACCGCGGCGCTCTTGCGCAGGGCGGCGAGGAGCGAGGTCCGCTCGTAGGAGCCACCGGCGAGGGCCAGTTGGCCGATGTCCCACAGGCGTACGACGGCGGGCGTGGCGTGCCGCGAGCGCAGCCAGTCGGCCACCGACAGCCGGTCGAGGGCGGCCGCCTCCGGATGTGACCAGGGGTCGTCGGGGCCGACGGTGGCGGCCAGGGCCGTGAACTCCGCGCCGAGCCGCTCGTGCAGGGCCGCGTCGCCGGGGCCGAACCAGTGCGGCGGATCACCGGCCGAGCGGCCCTCGGGGGTTGCGCGGGTGATGCGGCCCGGCTCGGCGACATAGCTCGGGACCAGCTTCAGGCCCATTTCCTCCGCCAGTTGAAGGTAGGCGGTGTGGGCGCGGCCCACCACTTCACCGCCCAGCTGGACGGTGCGGCCGTCGGGCAGCCGGGCCTGTTCGACCCGGCCGCCGACGCGGTCCCGGGCCTCCAGGACCAGTACGTCGGTGCCGGCGGCCGCCAGGTCCCGGGCGGCGGCGAGCCCGGCCAGCCCGGCGCCGAGCACGATCACGTCATGATGCATCAGTTTCGCTTTCGTCAGTGCGTCAGGAACGCTTGCGGGCGGTCAGACCAGGACCAGGCAGTGCTCCGGCCGCCAGCCGACCTCCACGGTCTCGCCGCCGCACCAGCGGTCCTCCATGCGCGCGCGGGCCGTGTTCTGCTCCAGCACCGACAGCGTGACGCCGGGCGCCAGTTCGATCAGGTAGGTGGTGGTGGGCCCGCTGTAGACGGTGTCGCGGACGATGCCGCTCAGCACCGACATGCCGGGTTCGAAGTCGGACAGCCAGATCTTCTCGGGGCGTACGGACACGCTGACGGCGGTGCCGTCCGTGATGCCGGTGCGGCTGCCGACATCCAGGGCGGGGCCATGGACGAGGGCGACCTCGCCGTTCCGGTAGGTGCCGTTCATCAGGTTGGAGGTGCCCAGGAAGGAGGCGACGAAGGTGCTGGCCGGGTGCTCGTAGACGTCCTCGGGGCTGCCGCACTGCTCGACGCGGCCATCGTTCATCACGGCGATCCGGTCGGACATGGTCAGCGCCTCATCCTGGTCGTGGGTGACGAAGACGAACGTGATGCCGACCTCGCGCTGGATCTGCTTGAGCTCCACCTGCATCTGCCGGCGCAGTTTCAGGTCGAGGGCGGCCAGCGGCTCGTCGAGGAGCAGGACAGCGGGCCGGTTGACGAGGGCACGGGCCAGGGCGACGCGCTGCCGCTGACCGCCGGAGAGGGTACGGGGCTTGCGCTCGGCGAGACCGCCGAGCTGCACCAGGTCCAGCATCTCGCCTACGCGCTGGCGGACCTGTGCCCGGTCCACGCCCTTGCGTTTGAGGCCGAAGGCGATGTTGTCGGTGATGCTCAGGTGGTCGAACAGGGCATAGCTCTGAAAGACGGTGTTGACGTTGCGCTTGTTGGGTGGCAGCCCGGTCACGTCCTCGCCGGCGAGCAGCACCGACCCCTCGGTGGGGTCGCTGAACCCGCCGATCATGCGCAGCGAGGTGGTCTTGCCGCAGCCGGAGGGGCCGAGCAGGGAGAAGAAGTGGCCGGCTTCGATGTCGAGGTCGAGGTCGTGTACGGCGTAGGAGTCCGAGAACTGCTTGGAGACGCCGTCGAGCCGGACGGCCGGGGTCGCGTCGGTCTCGTCCATGGAGGTCACTCTCCGGAGAGGATGTCGAGGCCGCCGCGGCGGCCGAAGAGGCGCGGAAGGAACAGGGCCAGGGCGATCAGCCCGATGGATCCGGCGAGCATCAGGGTGCCGACGGCGTTGATGGTGGGCTGCACTCCGAAGCGGATCGCCGAGTAGATGCGTACCGACAGCGGCTGGGGGTCTACGCCGGTGGTGAAGTAGGCGAGGACGAAGTCGTCGAAGACAAGCGCGAAGATCAGTACGGCACTGGCGAGAACGGCCGGCAGCAGGGCGGGCAGAGTGACCAGGCGGACCGCCTGCCAGCGGGTGGCGCCGAGATCCATCGCGGCCTCCTCTACCTCGGGGTTCAGCGCGGCGACCCTGGAGCGGAGGATCACCGTGACGTAGGAGATGGAGAACGTGATCTCCGACAGCATCACCGTGCCGGTGGACAGCGTCACGCCCAGGCCCTTGAACAGCAGCATCGACGCGACGCCGGTGACGATCTCCGGGGTGATCAGGGGAACGAGCATGATCAGGCCGGCGAGCGAGCCGAGCCGCGTGCGACAGCGCACCAGACCGAGCGCGAGGGCCACACCGATGAGGACCGCACCGGCCATCGCCACCAGGGAGATCCGCAGGCTGGTGACGAGGGAGGAGATCAGGACGTCGTCGTGGACGAAGGCGCGGTACCAGCGCAGGCTGAATCCGCCGAAGACGGTCAGGGATCTCTCGGAGTTGAAGGAGAACAGGGCTACTACGCCGATGGGCAGGTAGAGCAGTGCGAAGAAGAGCGCCGTGACGGTGACGAGGACGCGCGGCCGGCGGTCGGCGCGGCCGCGCCGCGTTCGGGAGCGTGCCGCGGGCCGGGTGGGGGCGGTGGCGGAGGGCAGCCGCAGCAGGGTCATCGGCGGGCCTCCGCTTCGTCCTTGCGGGTGCGCCGCAGGTAGCCGAACATCCCGATCAGCAGGACCAGCATCAGCAGCATGGTGAGCGCGGAGCCCAGTGGCCAGTTCTGGCCCTGGAAGAACTTGTCCTGAATGAGATTGCCGATCATGATCTGGTCCGGGCCTCCCATGAGTTGTGCGCTGACGAAGTCGCCCATGGCGGGCAGGAAGACCAGGACGAGCCCGGCCGCCGCGCCCTGTCGGGTGGCGGGCAGGGTGACGAAGAGGAAGGTCCGCACCGGGCCGCCGTACAGATCGCGGCCGGCCTCGATGAGGGAGACGTCCAGGCGTTCCAGTGCCGCGTACAGCGGGATGATCATGAAGACCACGAAGCCGTAGACGAGTCCCGCGACCACGCCTGCACCGGTGTTGAGGATCTTCGTACTGTTGTCGGCCAGCCCCACCGCGCGCAGGGCGCGCAGCACGGGCCCGTCGTCGGACAGGACCACCGACCAGCCGTACATACGGACCAGGTAGTTGGCGAAGAACGGCACCACGATCGCGGCGATCAGCGCGTGTTTGCACCGGCCGCCGTACAGGGCGACGGTGTACGCCACCGGGTAGGCGATCAGCAGGCAGATGACGCAGGTCAGCACGGCGTAGCCGAGGGATCGCGCCAGGACTTCGGTGTAGGCGGGGTCGGCGAGGGCGCGGACACCGGCAAGGTCGAAGCCGAAGCGCGGGTTGCCGAGTTCGTCGGTGGTACCGACTGCGAGTACGGCGACGAGCACCAGCGAGGCTACGAGGAATCCGGTCATCCACAGGGTGCCGGGCAGCATGAGCCAGGTCCACATCCGGGTGCCGGTGGCGTCCGGGCCGCGACGGCGGACGTGTGACGAGCGGTGACGCAGCAGTGCCATGTCTCAGCCCGCCTTCACATGGGTCCAGGCGGTGTCGCGGGCGTCCTCCGCCATGCGGCTGCCGTTGCGGAAGAAGAGGTCCGCCTTGAGGTCGTCCTCGGTGACCAGGCACTCGGGGAAGGGCTTGACGAGGTCGGCGTAGACCTTCTCGGAGCCGGCCACCGGCATCGGGTAGCCGATGTACTCGATGTTCTTCTTCACGTTCTCCGGCCGCAGCATGTAGTCGATGAACAGCATCGCGGTGCCGGGGTGGGGGGCGTTCCAGGGGATGGCGTAGCAGTCGGAGTTGATCGGCGCGCCCTCCTTGGGGGCCTCGAAGCCGAAGACGGAGGGGTCCTTGGCCTGGTTGAGCATGGCGGCCATGTCCCCGCTCCACGCCTGGGTGATGGTCGCGTTGCCGTTGAGGAGGTTGTTGTAGCTGTCGCTGGAGAAGCCACGCAGCCGTGGGCGGAGGGTGCCCAGCAGTGAGGTGATGCGGCCGAGGTCGCCGGTGTCTCCGGTGCTGACGTCCAGGCCGAGTTCCAGCGCGCCCATGCCGAGGACCTCGTCGCGGTCGTCGAGCAGGAACACTTTGCCCCTGCCCTCGTCGTTCCAGAGATCCTTCCAGGACCCGGTCAGCGCGCCGAGCCTGTCGCGGCGCCAGCCGAGGCCGGTCTTGTAGGCGGTGAAGGGGACCGTGTGCGCGGAGCCCGGGTCGTACCAGGGGTCGGCGAAGTAGCTGTGCCTGCCGAACACGGCGTGGGAGTTGGTCAGCTGACCGTGATCGATACGGCGCAGCCGTCCGCCTCGTACGAGACGCTGGGCCCACTTGGCGGTGGGGAAGATGACGTCATAGCGATTGCCGGCATTGAGCTTGGCGACCATGCCCTCCATCGAGTCGAAGTTCGACTGGACGACCTTGACGCCGTGCTCCTTTTCGAAGCCCCTGAAGACGGACGGGTCGACGAAGTCGGCCCAGTTGAAGTAGACGAGATCGCCGTCGACGCGTGCCCTGACCGGGGCGAGGGCCTTGGCGCCGGGCGTTTTGGCGGGCATGAACCCGCAGCCGCCGACCGCGGCGCCCAGCAGGCCGCAGGCGCCTGCCCGCAGCATGACGCGTCGGGACGGTGGGGGTACCTCGGGGGACATGGAGCTTCCTCTCCTTCGAGGAACGGCAAACTCCAGGGCGGACCGGTGGGTCGGCTCACGGAGGCCCTGACTCCGTAGTGAAGACCGGTCTGGGGAAAGTGCGAGAGTGCGTCAGCGGGCGAAGGGTAAGCCCGGCGCGAGGAACACGGGGTACGTGTGCGGCCCGGCCGCCGTGGCGGAGGGCCTCACCGTGCCTCACCATCGAGGTCGTCCCGGACCCGGTGGGCGAACCAGCCCACGGCGGCCTCGCGGTGCGAGAGCGGTCCAGGCTCGAACCCGGGCGTGGACAGGCCGGCCTGTACGCGTTCCACCAGTTCGGCGTCCTCGTCGTTGGTGACCCAGCCGATGTGGATGTTCAGCCGCCGGGCCAGCCTGGTGCGCAGGCTCTCGCCGCGCCGGGTGTAGAAGGCGCCGGGGATCGCCGCCCGGTCCTGGGCGGTGGGAAGGGCGGTCCACGCGAGCACGTGGTCAGGGTAGAAGTCGATGAGCGTGTTCGGATAGATCACGGCGTAGCGCCACACGCGCCGGTCGGCCTCGGTCAGTCCCGGCATCGGGCTGGCCAGCCGCTGATAGAGCCGCTCCGTCCAGTTCGAGGACGGCTTGTCGCGCAGCGGCGACTCGAAGAGGACGTAGTTCTCCTGCACGTCCACCGTGTACGCCTGGTAGTCCAGGAGCCGCATCAGCGAGGGATGAGCCACGGGGACGTGGTAGCCCTCCAGGTAGTTGTCGACGATCACTTTCCAGTTGGCGTTCTGCTCCTCCCCACCGGTGAGGTCGTGGATGCGGTGCTTGCCCACGGGCGTCAGGCCGGGTCCGGCGTAGCGGCCCATGGCCTCGGCGAGACCGGCGCAGGTTTCGGAGAGCGGAGCCGCGTCGAGGTCGAGGTTGACGAAGACGAAGCCGAGGAAGGACTCCACGTTGACCCGGTGCAGCCCGAGCCGGGGTTTGTCCAGGCAGGGGATCCGGCGCGCCTCAGGGGCGCCGACGAGTCGTCCGTCCAGCTTGTAGGTCCAGCCGTGGTACGGGCAGCGGATCGCCTTGCCCGACGGCTCCGGGCCGGCGACCAGGCGGGTGCCGCGGTGGCGGCAGACGTTGAGGTGAGCGGCGAGGCCGCCGTCCTCGGTCCGGACGACCAGAACCTCCCGGCCCGCGGCGGTCGCGGTGAGGCGGGCGCCGGGACCGGGGAGGTCGGATTCGTGGCAGGCGAGCTGCCAGGACCTGGCGAAGACGCGTTCGGCCTCCGCCGAGGCGATAGCCGGATCGGTGTAGTAGTGGGCGGGCAGGGCCTGGCCCGGGTGCTCGGGGGCCGGCTCCGGGGGAGGGGCAGGCGGGGTGGCTGCCCGGGTGGTCGGGGGTCGCATGGTGTCCTCCTCCGCGCCGCAGGGGCGGCGATGGGCGGTGAGGCTGTGGCCGGGACGAGCAGCAGATTCCGTCCCGGGGGACCTGCTGGGGGCACGGCTGACTGATTGGTTAGTCAGACTGGGGCGGACCGAGAACCAAGTCAAGACTTGTGGGCTGACTAATTAGTTAGTTAGTCTCGTTGAAGGCAGATGCGCCGGCTCCAGCAGACGGCTGTCCGGGCGCATCCCACGGGCCTGCGGAGCGTTATCCGCACACCCCTCGTCCTCGTGGTGCACGGCCCCCGCCGCGTACCCGGCGCAGCTCCCCGCCGTTCTCTTCGACGCGGAGCCCCCTACCCGCCATCGCCGCGCCACCCGTTCCCGGTCACGGGCAGGGTGCGACCCCGGAGGCACGCATGAGCGCTCGCCGAAGTCTCGTATGGCTCGGCCTCACCCCGGAGCCCGAACAGGAGCTGCCCTCCGCGGTGGCCGCCCTGCGGGCCCCGGCGGCCGGTCGCCCGCCCTCGGCCCTCGTCGCCGCCGAGCGACGCCGTGTCGAGCGGCTGGTGCTGCGCGGCACACACCGCGGCTGGCTGCGCTACCTCGGCGAAGTCACCGCTCTGGTGGTCGAGGCAGCGGAGGGATCCGCGGCCGCCGATCCACAGCCCGCCCTGGTGGCCGGCGAGGTCGTCCTCGACCACCACCGCATGCTGATCGGCCTGCCCGGCCCCGGCTACCGGAACACCGCCTCACAACGGCGCGCCCTGGCAGGGGCGTTGGCGCGGCTGAGAGCACGCTCCGCCCCCATTCCCTCCGGCCACTCCGAGCCTGGGAGCACCGCATGACCGGCGTCTTCTCTCTGCTCCCCGAAGGACGGAACAGCCTGCTCACGCACCCGGCGTCGGGAGACCTCGCCCAGTACGTCGCGGCGGGTGGTTACGCACCGGTGCCGAGGCCGGGCCGGTTGCTCGAGCAGATCGCCGCCGTGGGGCTGCGCGGGCGCGGTGGTGCCGGTTTCCCCGCGGCCGTCAAGCTGCGAACCGTCCGCCACTCGCCCGGCCCGGCCGTCGTCGTCGCCAACGGCGAAGAGGGCGAGCCGGGCTCCGTCAAGGACCGCTGGCTGCTGCGTCACCGTACCCACCTGGTGCTGGACGGCGTCCGACTGGTGGCGGCCATGGCCGGTGCCGGACGAGGCTTCGTCTACCTATCCGACGCCCTCGCCGAGCGGGCCGTCCGCCAGGCACTCACCGAGCGGCCCAGCAGCCTGCGTATCGACGTCGTCCGGACCCGGCACACGTACGTCGCCGGGGAGGAGACCGCGGTCGTACGACGCATCGGCGGCGGCCCGGCGCTGCCCACGGCCAAACCCCCGCGCCCGTTCGAAAGGGGCGTCGGCGGCGTCCCCACCCTCGTCGCCAACGTGGAGACCCTGGCCCGCATCGCGGTGCTGCACTCCCGCCCCGCTACCGCGGCCGCCGTCGCCGGCACTCATCTGGTGACCCTTTCCGGGACAGGTGGCGCGAGCGCGCTGGTCGAGGCGCCCGCCGGCACGCATCTGAAGGCTCTCGCCGGCATGTTCGGGCACAGCAGAGCCGACGCGGTCCTGCTGGGCGGCCTGTTCGGCGGACTGCACGGCGCGGGCTGGCGGGACCTCCCGCTCGATCACGACGGGCTGGCCACGGCGGGCGGCGCGCTCGGCTGCGGGGCGCTGCACTTCCTGCACCCCGGGGACTGCCCGGTCGCCGTGGCCGCCGAGGCCACCGCCTACCTCGCGGCACAGAGTGCCCGGCAGTGCGGGGTGTGCGTCTCAGGTACCGGGGCGCTGGCCGGAACGCTCGCGACCCTCGCACACGGCGGGGCCGGCGACGACACTACCGAAAAGCTGCGGCGCTGGTCCCGGCAACTGCCCGGCCGGGGCGCCTGCGGGCTGCTCGACGCCGCTGCGCGCATCGTCGCCAGCCTGCTGGCGCACTTCCCCGACCGGGTCGACGACCACCGATGCTCACCCTGCCCCGTATGCGCCGGCCCGGCGCCCGACGACGGCCGCCGGTTCGTGGTGGCCGTTCCCTGACCAGGCTCATCCGACTCACCCGCCGCCCGAACCAGGGCACCGAAAGGAAGGACCGCACCATGAAACTCCTGCTGGACTCCACCCGCTGCCAAGGCTACGGCCTGTGCCAGGAACCCGCGCCCGAGTTGATCGACCTCGACGAGTGGGGCTACGCGCAGGTGCGCGGCACCACCGTGCCGCAGGAGGGCGAGGACGCCGCGGCGGCAGCCGTCGCCGCCTGCCCCAACTTCGCCCTGCGGCTGGGGAAGTGACATGGGACGCGACCTGTCGGCACTCTTCGATCCGGTCTCCGTCGCCGTCGTCGGAGCCAGTGACGACCCCGCCAAGTACGGCCACGCCATAGCCGCCCAGGCCATCCGCGCGAACGGGCGCCGCCCCGTCCACCTGGTCAACCGCCGCGGCGGTACCGTACTCGGCCGCACCGCGGCCCCCAGCCTGACCGCGATCGGTGAAGACATAGACCTGGCCGTCGTCTCGGTGCCCGCCGCCGGCTTCGATGACGCCATCGACGAGGCCCTGGGCTGTGGGGCCCGGGCCATCGTCGCGATCACCGCGGGTTTCGCCGAGACCGGCGAGGCGGGTCGGATGCGCCAGCAGGCCGTCGCCGAACGCGTGCGTGCCGCCGGCGCCGTCATGATCGGCCCCAACTGCCTGGGCCTGGCCGACAACACCACCGACCTCTTCCTTGCCTCCGACACCTTCACCCCCGGCGGTGTCGCCCTCCTCAGCCAGAGCGGCAACCTCGCCCTCGAACTCCAGCTGCGCTTCCGCCCGCACGACCTCGGCTTCTCCCGTTTCGTCTCGCTGGGCAACCAGGCCGACGTCACCCTCGTCGACCTGCTCGCCGACTGCTCCCGTCACGAGGGCACCCGGGCCATCGCGGTCTACGCGGAGGACTTCGCCGACGGACGCGCCTTCGCCGAGGCCGCCGCCGGCGCGGGGAAGCCGGTGGTGCTGCTGACCGCCGGGCGCGGAGACGCCTCCGCACGCAGCGCACAGTCCCATACCGGAGCGCTGACGACATCGGCCGACGTGGTGACAGCGGCCTGCCGGGACGCCGGCGTGCAGCTGGTCGCCACCCCACGTGAACTCACCGTCGTACTGGCCGCGCTGGACGGCGGCCGGCGAGCGGCCGGCCGCCGGGTCGCCGTGCTCACGGACGGCGGTGGCCACGGTGTCGTCGCCGCCGACGCGGCGGAGGCGGCCGGGCTGACCGTCCCCGAACTGCGGCCGCCGACGCGGCAGCGCCTGCGGGAGGCACTGTGGGAGCAGTCGGCCGTCGCGAACCCGGTGGACCTGGCAGGTATGGGTGAGCAGGACCCGGGCTCCTACGCCCGGACCGTCTCCGCACTGCTGGCGGCCGAAGAGGTCGACGCCGTCCTGATGACCGGCTACTTCGGCGGCTACGCGGCCGCGGACGGCGGGCCCGGCGGAGGCGGTGGAGCGCTGGCGGACGGCGAACAGGCGGCCGCCAGCCTCATCGCAGCCCACCACCGCGCCACCGCGAAACCGCTGGTGGTGCAGTCGATGTACCCCCGCTCCCCCACCTGCCGCACCCTCACCGCAGCCGGTATCCCCGTATTCGAGGCCACCGAGGACGCCGCTCGCGCCCTGGCCGCGACGGCGACGCCGGCCACGCCAGGGGCCGGCGGTGTCACGCCCCTTCCCCGGCCCGCCGCACCCCTGCGCGAGACCGGCTACTTGCGGACTCGAAGAGCACTCGAAGCCGCCGGGCTCCCCTTCCCCGCGGCCCGGGAGGTCCATGGTGAGGCAGAACTGGCCGCTGTCACCAGGGAGTTCACCGGACCCTACGCACTCAAGACCCTGCACTCGCTGCACAAGTCCGACGCGGGCGGCGTGGCACTGGGCCTCGCCGGTCCCGACGAACTGCTCGCCGCTTTCCGGGAAATGCACACCCGGCTGGGGGCGCCCTCGTACTCCGTGGAGGCCATGGCGGACCTGTCCGACGGTATCGAGCTGATCGTCGGCGTCAACCGCGACCCGCGCTTCGGCCCGGTCGCCATGGTCGGCCTCGGCGGCGTTCTGGCGGAGGCGCTGCACGATGTCGCCTTCACCCTGGCCCCCGTGTCCGCCGACCGTGCCGGAAGACTGCTGCGCGGGCTGCGCACCGCCGCACTGCTCGACGGTGTCCGTGGCCGGCCTCCCGTCGACGTCACCGCGGCCACGGCCGCCGTCGAAACGATCACCGCGTTCGCCGCCGCCCACCCCGAGATCGCCGAGATCGAGGTCAACCCGCTTCTCGTACGCCCGCACGGCGTCCTCGCCCTGGACTCCCGGGCCGTACTCGCCTGATCCGCCCGGCTCGCCCGGCCCGGCTCATCGCCCCCGCACGCCGTCACCCGACCGAAGAGGCCCCCATGGACATGCGCTACACCTCCGAGCAGGCCGACCTGAAGCGGCGAGCCGCCGACTACGCGCGGCTGCTGATGCGGTACGAGGACCAGTCCGAGCAGGCGGGCGGACCCCTGCCGCAGCAGCTCGTCGCCGAACTGACCCGGGCCGCCATGGACGCCGGCGTCTACGCCATCAACATGCCCGCCGAATGGGGCGGCCCCGGGCTGAGCCTGCTCGACCAGGTCATCGTCGAGGAGGAGTTCGGCAAGGTCACCAACTGCCTGTGGGACATCCCGTGGCGGCCCGCCAACGTCCTGGCGCACGGCGATGAGCGGCAGCGCGAGAAGTACCTCCTGCCGATCATCCGCGGCGAGAGGTTCGACGCGTTCGCCGTGACCGAGCCGGGGGCCGGCTCCGACCCCTCCTCCGGCACCTCCACGGCCACCCGGACCGACGGCGGCTGGCTGCTCAACGGCGAGAAGTGGTTCGTCACCTGCGGGGACATCGCCGATTTCCTGCTGGTCCAGGCGGACGCGGGCCCCGATCGGCTGGCCACCCTGTTCTTCGTGGACAAGGCCGCGCCCGGAGTCGAGATGACCCGCCTGCCCCGCTTCATGCACTCCGCGGTCAACGGGCATCCCGAGTTCACCTTCACCGAGGTCTTCGTCCCCGATGAGGACGTTCTCGGGGGTGTCGGCAACGGATACGAACTGACCAAGGAGTGGTTCACCGACGAACGCCTGATGATCGCGGCGCGCACCACCGGGGCGGCCGAGCGTGCCCTGGAGCTGGCGCGTGGATGGGCCGTGGAGCGCGAACAGTTCGGGGCGCCGATCGCCTCGTACCAGCTGATCCAGGGCATGCTCGCCGACTGCGCCGTCGACATCGCCGTCAACCGCGCCTACACCCACCAGGTCGCCTGGGAGGCGGACCAGCCGCAGACCGACCGCAAGACGCTGCACGCCAAGGCCTCCACCGCCAAACTCGCCGCCAGCGAGGCGGCCGGCCGGGTCGCCGACCGCTGTCTGCAGATCTTCGGCGGACGCGGGTACGACCGCACCTACCCCGTCGAACGCATGTACCGGGAGCTGCGCGTCGACCGCATCTGGGAGGGCACCTCCGAGATCCAGCGGCTGATCATCGCCAACGAGCTGATCAAACGCGGTACCCGTGCCCTGGCCCTGCCCGCCCACTGACCCCTCCTGAGCCCTTCCGCACCTTTCAACGAACAGCGAGGATTTTCATGGACTTCCGCCTCACGGCCCGCCAAGCGCAGCTCAAGGCCGACGCGCGCGGGCTCACCGAGCTCATCGCCACCTACGAGCAGCAGTGCGAGGAGGAAAACGGCCTGCCCGCCGACGCGCACGCCCGCATCCGGGACGCGGTCCTCGACACGGGGCTCCAGGCCGTCAACATGCCGGCCGAATGGGGCGGCGCCGGACTCACCATCGCCGAACAGGTCACCGTGCAGGAGGAGCTGGGGCGCCTGACGGGTGCCCTGTGGGACATGGTGTGGCTGCCTGCCAACGCTCTCAGGTTCTGCACCCCGGAGCAGCGGGAACGCTTCCTGATACCGGTGATCAGGGGCGAGCGGCGGGACTGCTGCGCCGTCACCGAGCCAGGCGCGGGTTCGGACCCGCAGAACCTGGCCACCACCGCCACCGGGAACGACCAGGGCTGGGTCCTCAACGGCGAGAAGTGGTTCGTGACCGTCGGAGACCATGCCGACTTCATGATCGTTCTCGCCGCGGCGGGCCCGGAGCGCGCCCCGACCCTGTTCCTCGTCGACAAGGACACCCCCGGCATCGAGATGACGCGCGTACCGCGCTGGATGCACACCTTCGTCTACGAGCACCCCGAGTTCACCTTCACCGACGTCCAGGTGGGCGAGGACGCCGTGCTCGGCGGCATCGGCGAGGGGTACGACATCACCCGTTCCTGGTTCACCGAGGAGCGCCTGATGATCGCGGCGCGCACCACCGGGGCGGCCGAGCGTGCCCTGGAGCTGGCGCGTGGATGGGCTGTGGAGCGCGAACAGTTCGGGGCGCCGATCGCCTCGTACCAGCTGATTCAGGGCATGCTCGCCGACTGCGCCGTCGACATCGCCGTCAACCGCGCCTACACCCACCAGGTCGCCTGGGAGGCGGACCAGCCGCAGACCGACCGCAAGACGCTGCACGCCAAAGCGGCCATCGCCAAACTCGCGGCGAGCGAAGCCTCGGGCCGGGTGATCGACCGGTGCCTGCAGATCCATGGCGGACGCGGCTACGACCGCGCATACGCCGTGGAACGCATGTACCGGGAGCTGCGCGTCGACCGCATCCGGGAGGGCACCTCCGAGATCCAGCGACTGATCATCGCCAACGAACTCGTCAAACGCGGCACCGGGGTCCTGGACCTTCCCACCGCCTGACACACCGATGACACGGATCGCCTGGACACCACGCGCGCCATCGCTGAGTCGCTGTACGCGGAGTTCCGCGAGCCGCTGTATCCGCCTCCGCCCTTGTTGTCCCGCATGGTGGACCTGCCGGTACGGAAGCCGGGGCGCGGCTTCCGTACGTACGCGGCACAGCCGCGAAGCGAGGCGGCAGTGCCGGCGGGGCGGCGGTGAGGAAAGATGGGCACGTCGTACGACCATCGAACGAGGGAGGTTGCAGGTGTCGACCAAGGTGCGCACGGCAGACACGCGCGAGCGCATCCTGACCGCGGCCTGCGAGGTCATCGCGGAGGTCGGCTTCGAGAAGATCAGGATGCGCATGGTCGCTGAGCGGGCAAGTGTGTCGACCGCGCTGCTGCACTACCACTTCGACACGCGCGAGAAGCTGTTCACCGAGGCGATGACCCACTCCTTCGCCCACAGCGCCGTCGATGTCGAACGCGACGCGGGGACGGCGCCGGCCGCGGTCATCCTCTCCCGCATCCTGCGCAACCTGCTGCCGGCCGACCCCGAACTGCAGCAGGACTGGCGGCTGTGGCAGGAACTATGGGTCCGGGCTCTGCGCGACGACACGACCCGAGTCTTCGCCGTGGACCTGTACGCGCAACTGCACGCTTGGGTGGCCGACGCGGTGCGCCGCGGCATCGCCGAGGGCGAGTTCACGCCGACCGACGTGGACGACCTCAGCACGCTCGTCCTCTCCCTCAGCGACGGCTATGGCATCCGCCTGATGCTGCGCGACCCCACCGTTACCCTGGACACGGCGCGCACCTCTATCTGGCGCCATGTCTCCGCCGCGCTCGGCCTGCCGGAGACGATGCCGGCCGGGTGAGTCGGCTCACGGGGCGGCCGTCCGCCGGTGGCGTCGTACGTCTTCGGCGATGCCCTGCGGGATGCTGCGGGCGGAGTGAGCGGCGCGGCTACTTCTTGAGCCAGCCGACCTTGGTGTAGTCGATGTCGGCGAGGCCGGACGCACCGTAGTTGGCCAGGCCCTTGCGGATGGCGTCGATCTGCGGGCGCTGGTACAGCTCGATCGAGTGGCCGAGCTTCCAGATCTCCACGTCGGCCTCGTTGTAGAGCTTGATGGCCTTGGCGCGGTCTGTGGCCTCGCCGGCCTGCTTCATCAGCGCGTCGATCTCCGGGGAGCCGACCGAGCCGAAGTTCTGGAAGAGGTTCTTGCCCTTCGGCTGCTGGAAGACCGGGTAGATCTTGCTGGTGTAGGCCTCGTCGACATTGCGGAAGCTGGCGAGGTCGAAGTTGCCGGTGTTCACGAACTTGGTGAAGTAGTCGTTGGCCGGGACCTTCTTGATCTCGACCCGTACGCCCACCGCGGCGTACATCTGCTGCACCAGTTCGGCCTGGTCCGTCTGCGACGAACTGCCGCCCGCGCTCAGGACGTAGTCGAGGGTGAGCTTCTTGCCGTCCTTGGTGCGCGGCTTGCCCTCGCCCGCGCTCTTCCAGCCCGCCTCGTCCAGCAGCTTCTTCGCCTTCTCGGGGTTGAACTTGTCGAACTCGCTGGTGTTGTCCCGGTAGCCCTGCTGGTTGGGCATGAAGAAGTGGTTGTTCAGCGGCTCCAGTTGGAAGGCGAGGTCCTTGGCGAAGCTCGCGTTGATGCCCTTCCGGTCGGTCGCAGCCTGGAGGGCGTGGCGCACCCGGATGTCCTTCAGCGGACCGCGGCCGCCGTTGAGCGTGATGTGCACCTCGTCCCAGCGCGCCCCGCGCCGGATGTCGGTGTCCGGGTCCTTCGCCAGCCGCTTGTAGTCCTCGGGCTGCAGCGCGGGGGCCTCGTCCACCTCCTTGTTGAGGTAGGCCTCGGTGTTCGCACTGAGGTCGAGGACGCGGTAGACGATGGAGGCGAGCTTCGGCTTGTTGCCCCACCACTTGGGGTCCGGGACCAGGGTGACGGTCTGTCCGGTCCTGTCGTACGAGCCGACCTTGAAGGCGGCGCCGGTGACCGGGGCCTTCTGCGTCCAGCCCGTGTTGAACTTCTGCGGGGTGTCGATGTACGCGGCCGGGTACAGCGGGTCGAAGAGGCGCTGCCAGTCGGCGTACGGCGTGGAGAAGGTGATCTTCACGCCGTGCGCGTCGGCGCCCTGCTCGACCTTGGATATCTGGCTGTAACCCGTGGTGTCGGCCGCCTCGTACGCCTTGTCGGTGCCGTTCAGCGCCTTCCACTGGGCGTGGAAGTCCTGCCAGCTCAGCGGTTTCCCGTCGGACCACTTCGCCTTCGGGTTCAGCTGGTAGGTCACCACCTGGGGGCTGGTGGAGGTGACCTTCGCCGAGACCACGAAGTTCGGGTTGGGGTGACCGACTCCCTTGGCGTCCATGTCGAACAGGTCGGGCAGGATCGCCGAGTCGAGGTCCGCGCCGTCGCCCTGCTGGCCGTCGACCTGGTTGACGTTGTACTGCGCGATCCACTGGTCGATCCCGAACCGCAACGACCCGCCCTGCTTCAGGTCGCTCAGCGGATGCGCGTTGATGCTCTGGCCGTCCGCCTGCGGAGCCGCCTGCTTCTTGGCCGAGTTGCCTCCGTCGTCGGAAGAACTGCAGCCCGCCACCGCCAGTGTGGCCGAGAGGGCTGCTGCGATGGCGACAACGCTGGTTCTGCGCATCGGTGTTCTTCCTTCGGTTCAAGGTGACCTGATCGAGGCCACAGGCTTCCGAGACGGTAAGGCGAGCCCGTGGCCCGACGGGAGAGCAACGGTGATGCTGTTATGCATTCTTTGCATGCGCGCAACAAATTATGGTCAAGCTGGATCAACAAGCCGACGAAAAGCACCCGTTACACAGCACCGGACGATCGGAACACGATCAATGCCGGACAAAGGTACCCATGGGGCCAGCCGCGGCCGTGATCCCACGAAGATCCCCAGCGCCGAACCCCAGCGGAGGACCAACACCCGTGGCCGCCTTCCTGGCCAAGCGACTCGGCTACTACGCCGTCCTGTTGCTTGTCGCCATCTGTCTGTCGTACCTGCTGGCCTCGCTCGCGCTCGATCCGCGCGCGTACTACGAGGGGCGCCAGCCGCCCCTTTCGCCCAGCGCCGTCGACCATCACCTCACCGTGCTCGGCGTCAACGACCACACACCGCTCCTCACCCGCTTCACCAGCTGGGCCGGACACGCCGTGCGCGGTGATCTCGGACAGACCATCGACGGGGCCTCCGTGGACGCGGAGTTCGGCCGCCGGATCGGGGTCAGTCTGCGGCTGCTGCTCCTGGGCAGCATCCTCGGTACGGTCATCGGCGTCCTCGCCGGGGCCTGGACCGCCGTACGCCAGTACCGGCTCTCCGACCGCACGGTCACCCTGATCTCCTTCATACTGCTCTCCACGCCGGTGTTCCTGCTCGCGGTACTGCTGAAGATCGGCGCGATCTGGTTCAACCAGAAGACGGGCACCGACGTCATCGAGTTCACCGGCGAGAAGACCCCCGGCCTTGACTCCGGATTCCTGGCCGTGCTGAAGGACCGGTCGGTGCACCTGCTGCTGCCGACCGTCTCCATCGCGCTCGGCACCATCGCCAGTTACAGCCGCTACCAGCGCTCCACGATGCTCGACGTCCTCGGCTCGGACTATCTGCGCACCGCCCGGGCCAAGGGCCTCTCCCGGCGCACTGCGCTGCTCAAACACGGGCTGCGGACCGCGCTGATCCCCATGTCGACGTACTTCAGCTTCGGGTTCCTGGCGCTGTTCACCGGCGCCACCTTCACCGAGACGATCTTCGGGTGGCACGGCATGGGCGAGTGGTTCGTCTCCTCCATCGGCAAGAACGACGTCAACTCGGTCGTCGCCGTCAACGCGTTCGCCGCCGTGCTGGTGCTGCTCTCCGGCTTCCTCGCGGACGTCCTGCACGCCGCACTCGACCCGCGCATCCGGAACGCCTGAGGAGTACGGACACATGACCGCTGTCATAGAGACCGCCGCCGCCGACGCGGCGGGCCAGGGTGCGGAGCCGATACGTCCCGCCGGGCGCGCCGGAGTGGTACTGCGCCGATTCGTACACAACCCGGGTGCGCTCGCCGGAGGCGTCATCCTGGTGCTGCTCTTCGTGCTGGCCTTCGCCGGCCCTCTGGTCAGCCGCTGGGACTACAGCCACGTCGACTACACCGCACTGCGGCAGGGACCGAGCGCCCGGCACTGGTGGGGCACCAACCGCATCGGGCAGGACGTCTTCGCGCAGACCATCCGGGGGCTCCAGAAGTCCCTGCTGATCGGCCTGCTGGTGGCGCTGTTCTCCACCGTCCTGGCCTCGCTGACCGGTGCCTGCGCCGGGTACTTCGGCGGCTGGACCGACCGGATCCTGATGTTCTTCGTCGATCTGCTGCTGATCTTCCCCTCCTTCCTCATCATCGCGATCGTCTCGCCGCGGCTGCAGGACGGCGGCTGGTTCGCCTTCGTCGGGCTGCTCGCCGTCTTCGGCTGGATGATCACCGCACGGGTGGTCAGATCGATGACGCTGTCGCTGAAGGAGCGTGAATTCGTGCGCGCCGCGCAGTACATGGGCGTCGGGCCGTTCCGGATCATCTGGCGCCATGTGATGCCGAACATCGCCTCCTTCCTCATCATCGACGCGACCGTCGCGGTGGGCGGCGCGGTGATGAGTGAGACCGCGCTGTCGTACTTCGGGTTCGGCGTCCAGTCGCCCGACGTCTCGCTGGGCACGCTCATCGCCTCCACGACAGGGGCGGCCGTCACCTACCCGTGGATGTTCTTCTTCGCAGCGGGGCTTCTGATCATTTTCGTACTCGCGGTGAACCTGGTGGGCGACGGGCTGCGCGACGCGCTGGACCCGACCTCGCGCGGGCGCCGCAGCCGCAAGGGGGCAAAGCGATGACCTCGGTATCCGACACCTCGGTACGCGACACATCGGTACCCGGTACGCCGGTACTCGAAGTGAGCGACCTGGAGGTCGACTTCGACGGCGCCCCCGCCGTACGCGGTGTGAGCTTCTCGCTCCGGCGCGGTGAAGTGCTCGGTCTGGTGGGGGAGTCGGGGTCCGGGAAATCCGCGACAGCGCTCGCCGTACTCGGGCTGCTGCCCGGGAACGCGGCCGTACGCGGATCGGTCAGGCTCGACGGCACGGAACTCGTCGGCGCATCCGACCGCGCGCTGTCCGCGGTGCGCGGCAGCCGCATCGGCATGGTCTTCCAGGACCCGCTCTCCGCGTTCACCCCCGTCTACCGGATCGGCGACCAGATCGCCGAGGCCGTCCGCGCCCACCAGGACGTGTCGCGTGAGGTGGCCAGGGCGCGCGCCGTCGAACTGCTCGACCTCGTCGGCATCCCGGAGCCCGCGCTCAGGGCACGGTCGTATCCGCACGAGTTCTCCGGCGGAATGCGCCAGCGCGCCATGATCGCGATGGCGATGGCGAACGACCCCGACGTGATCCTCGCCGACGAGCCCACGACGGCACTCGACGTCACCATCCAGGCGCAGGTGCTCGATGTACTGCGCACCGCGCAGCGCGAGACCGGCGCCGCGCTGGTGCTGGTCAGCCATGACCTTGGGGTGATCGCGGGTGCGGCGGACCGGGTGGCGGTGATGTACGCGGGGCGGATCGTGGAGAGCGCCCCCGCCGAAGAGCTCTTCGAGCGGCCCCGGATGCCGTACACGCTGGGCCTGATCGGCGCGGTGCCCCGGCTGGACACCGCCGGTGAGGTACTGGTGCCGATCCCCGGTTCACCGCCCACGGCCGGGAGCACGGGCCCCGGCTGCCCGTTCGCGCCGCGCTGCCCGCTGGCCGGTGAGCCCTGTCTGGCCAAGGAGCCCGCCCTGCGGACCGTGGACGGGCACGCGGTCGCGTGCGTACGCGCCGACGAGATCGCGGCGAAGCGGCTGGGCCCGCTCGATGTGTTCCCGGTCCCGGAGATCCCGCCGGCCGGGGCCGCAGACGAAGAGGACCGTAGCGCCGGACAGACCGCCACCGTGCTGAGCGTGCGCGGGCTCGTCAAGACGTTCCCCGTCCTGAAGGGGAGCGCCTTCAAACGGCGGGTCGGCACCGTGCACGCCGTGGACGGGGTAGATCTGCGGATCAGCCGCGGCGAGACCCTCGCCCTCGTCGGGGAGTCCGGTTCCGGAAAGTCCACCACGCTCTTCGAACTGCTCAACCTGGTCCGCCCCGAGGGCGGCGAGATCGAGCTCTTCGGGCAGTCGCTCGACCGGCTCGGTACGTCAGCCCGCCGGGCCCTGCGCGGGCAGGTCCAGATCGTCTTCCAGGACCCGATGGCCAGCCTCGACCCCCGGATGACGGTCGGCGACATCGTCGCCGAACCGCTGCGCGCCCAGGGCACGGACCGCAGGACGGCGGCGGGGCGCGTCCCCGGGCTGCTCGGACAGGTCGGCCTCGACCCGGCGCACGCCACCCGCTTCCCGCACGAGTTCTCCGGCGGCCAGCGGCAGCGCATCGGTATCGCCCGCGCCCTGTCCGTCGGGCCGAAGCTGCTGGTCCTGGACGAACCGGTCTCCGCGCTCGACGTGTCCGTACAGGCGGGCGTCCTCAACCTGCTGCGACGGCTCAAGTCCGAGCTGGGTCTCGCCTATCTCTTCGTCTCGCACGACCTGTCCGTGGTGCGGCACATCGCGGACCGGGTGAGCGTCGTCTACCTCGGGCGCACCGTCGAGTCCGGGACGGTCGACGAGGTCTTCGAGCGGCCCAGACACCCGTACACCCAGGCACTGCTCTCCGCCGTGCCGCTGCCCGACCCGGTGCGCGAACGCGAGCGGCAGCGCACCAGGATCCTGCTGCCCGGCGACCCGCCCAGCCCCACCCACCGCTACGAGGGCTGCCGCTTCCGGGCCCGCTGCCCCGTCTTCGCGCGGCTCGGCGCGGACGAGCGGTCGCGCTGCGAGAACGAGGTGCCGGCGGACCGGGAGCACGCCGCCGACCATGTGGCGGCCTGTCACTTCCCCGCGGTGCGCGAGGTGGTGTGAGCCGCCGGGGTCAGTGGGCGGACCCGGAGATCTGCAGCCCGATCACGCCCACGATCACGAACGCGATCGAGACGAGCTTGAGGGTGGAGACGATGTCGCCGAGGAAGACCATCCCGTAGATGGCGGTGCCCGCAGCGCCGATTCCGGTCCACACGGCGTAGGCGGGCCCGACGTCCAGCTTCCGCAGTGAGAGCGTCAGCAGCCCGAAGCTGCCCAGCGCGAAGGCGGCGAAGGCGACCGTCGGCCACAGCCGGGTGAATCCGTGCGAGAGCTTGAGACACACGGCGAAGCCGGTCTCCAGGAGTCCCGCGACCACGACCAGCAGCCACGCCATTCAGTGCCTCCCCCGTCATCATGTGCTGCCCCGCTCGGCCTCACTTGCAGCGATTATGCATTCAGCCAGGTCGGCCGGGCGGCAAACCGGTGGATCAGTCGCCCTCGCGCCGCTCCCGGGTCGCCAGCAGCCTGCGCAGCGAATCCAGCCGCGCCGGGTCGGCGTGCCCCCCGGCCACCCAGGCGTCCAGGGCGCACTCCGGCTCGTCGTGGCTGCAGCCGCGCGGGCACTCCTCCGTACCCGGCACCAGATCGGGGAACGCGAGGATGACCCGCGAGGGGTCCACATGGTGCAGCCCGAAGGAGCGCACCCCCGGGGTGTCGACGACCCAGCCGCGATCGTCCGGCAGCGGGAGTGCCAGAGCCGAGGTCGTGGTGTGCCGGCCGCGGCCGGTGACCGCGTTGACATGGCCGGTGCTGCGCCGCCGGTCCTCCGGCACCAGCGCGTTGACCAGCGTCGTCTTGCCGACGCCCGAGTGCCCGACGAAGGCGGTGACCTTGTCGTTCAGGAAGTCCCTGACCCGGTCGGCCGCCGCACCCCTCGCCAGCTCGTCGCGGCTGGTCACGACGTACGGGATGTCGAGCGCACCGTACGAGGCCAGCAGTTCGTCCGCCGACGCCAGATCGGACTTGGTGAGGACGAGCAGCGGCGAGAGCCCGCCGTCGTACGCGGCCACCAGACAGCGGTCGATCATGCGGGGGCGCGGTTCGGGGTCGGCCAGGGCGGTGACGATCGCCAGCTGGTCGGCGTTGGCGACGACGACCCGCTCGAACGGGTCGTCGTCATCGGCCGTGCGGCGCAGCACCGACGTCCGCGGCTGGATGCGCACGATGCGCGCCAGGGTGTCCTTGGCGCCGGAGAGATCCCCGACGATCATGACCTGGTCGCCCACCACGGCGGCCTTGCGGCCCAGCTCGCGGGCCTTCATCGCGGTCACCGCGCGCCCGTCGACCAGACAGGTGAGCCGGCCCCGGTCGACCGTGAGGACCATGCCCTCGGCGGCTTCCTCGTGCTTCGGGCGGATGTTCGTACGGGGGCGGTTGCCCTTGGGGTTGGGGCGGACGCGGATGTCGTCCTCGTCGGGGTTCTTGCCGTATCGGCGCATCGCGTCAGGCCTTGAGCATTTCGGTCCACATCTCAGTGAAGTCGGGGAGAGTTTTGGCGGTTGTCGCCACATTTTCAATCTTTACGCCGTCCACGGCGAGCCCGATGACCGCGCCGGCCGTCGCCATGCGGTGGTCGTCGTATGTGTGGAAGACGCCGCCGCGCAGCGGGCGCGGGCGGATCCGGAGCCCGTTGGCGGTCTCGCTGACATCGCCGCCGAGTCCGTTGATCTCCGCGGTCAGTGCGGCAAGCCGGTCGGTCTCGTGCAGCCGCAGATGGGCAACGCCGCGCAGCGTGGACGGCGAGTCCGCGAGAGCCGCGACGGCCGCGATGCCCGGGGTGAGCTCGCCGACCTCGCTCAGGTCCACGTCGATGCCGTGGATCTGGCCGGAGCCCGTGAACACCAGGCCGCCCTCGGTCAGTTCGCAGCCGCCACCCATCTCGGTGAAGATCTCCCGCAGTGCGTCTCCCGGCTGAGTGGTGCGCGCGGGCCAGTCGGGGATGGTGACCCGGCCGCCGGTGACCAGGGCGGCCGCCAGGAACGGCTGGGCGTTGGAGAGGTCGGGCTCGACGGTCAGGTCCCGGCCGAGCAGGGCGCTGGGGGAGACCCGCCAGACGTTCGGCTCGCCGCCCGTCTCCGGCTCGTCCACCTGGGCGCCGACCGCGCGCAGCATGTCCACGGTCATCCGGATGTGCGGCAGCGAGGGCAGCGTGGCACCGGTGTGCCGTACCTCGACGCCCTGGTTGAAGCGCGGCGCGGAGAGCAGCAGCGCCGAGATGAACTGGGACGAGGACGACGCGTCGATCTCGACCCGGCCGCCGTCCAGCGCCCCGCCGCCGTGCACCGTCAGCGGGAGCGCCCCGCGCCCGTCGTCGTCGATCCGGGTACCGAGCGCGCGCAGCGCGTCGACGACACCGTGCAGCGGGCGTTCGTACGACCGGGGGTCGCCGTCGAAGCGGACGGGACCGTCGGCGAGCGCGGCGACCGGCGGCAGGAAGCGCATGACCGTACCGGCGTTGCCGACGTCGATGGTGGCCGGGCCGTGCAGCCCCGCCGGGATCACCCGCCAGGCCTCGCCCGTACCGCCCGTGGCGTCCACCGCGGCGGAGCTGGACGACACGGTCTCCTCGATACGGACGCCCAGTGCCCGCAGGGCGTCGGCCATCAGGAGCGTGTCGCGGGAGCGCAGCGGGCGGCGCAGCCAGCCCGGTTCGGCGGCCAGGGCGGCCAGCACGAGTCCGCGGTTGGTGACCGACTTCGATCCGGGCACGGTCACCGTCGCGTCGACGGCTCCGGACGCGTACGGAGCGGGCCAGTGAGCGGTGTGCACGGAACTTTCGGTCATGCCCTCACTTTACTGATGGCCGGACGACCGGGGCGCCGCCCGTCTCACAGGCCCAGCAGCCAGCGCCCGCCGCCGATGAGCGAGCAGAGCGAGACGAGGTGGAAGACCAGCAGCCACACCGTCGGCGGGAGATGAGTGAGCCGGCCGAGCTGGTCGGCGTCCGAATCGCCCGCATGGCCGCGCACCCGCTTGCGCTGGAGCTCGAAGGCCGGGCGCACCCCGCCGATGAGCAGGAACCAGACAGCCGTGTACGCGAAAGCCGCCTGCACCTCGGCGCTGGTCAGCCAGGAGATCAGGACGAACGCGGCGCCCGTGACGATCACGGTGAGCGCCCCGTACGCGTTGCGGATCATCACCAGCATCGCGAGAAGGAGGACGCAGGCGGCCCAGAGGAAGAGCGTGATGTGGTCGGCGGCGAGCAGCCAGGCACCGCCGAGCCCCAGCAGCGGCGGGGCCGTGTATCCGGCGCCCGCGGTGAGGATCATGCCGGGGCCGGACGGCTTGCCGCGGCTGACGGTGAGGCCACTGGTGTCGGAGTGCAGCCGGATGCCGTCCAGACGGCGCCCGGTGACCAGGGCGATCAGCCCGTGGCCGCCCTCGTGGGCGATGGTGACGGCGTTGCGGGTGAGCCGCCATATGCGGTGCGGGAGGACCGCGAGCAGTGCGACGACGCCGGTGACGATCACCAGCCACTGGTCGGGGTCGGACTGAGCGGCGAAGACGCGGTCCATGGTGGGGAGGGGCTCCTCGGAAGACGGGGGTCGTGGCAGTCTGGCAAATATGTGCGGACGGTTTGCAGCGAGTCGTGGACCCGAGGATCTCGCAGGGGTCTTCGGGGTGGAGAAGGGGGATGCCCCCTGGCAGTCGGAGACGGTGGGCCCGGACTGGAACGTGGCACCGACGAAGACGGTCCAGGCGGTACTGGAGCGTCCCTTGAAAGACGCCGCGTCGCGCTGTCCGGTTCGCCAGCTGCGGAATCTCAGGTGGGGACTGGTGCCGTCCTGGGCGAAATCACCCGAGGGCGCCGCCCGGATGATCAACGCGCGGGCCGAGACGGTCCAGGAGAAGCCGTCGTTCCGGCGGGCCTTCGCCGCGCGCCGCTGCCTCGTCCCCGCCGACGGCTATTACGAGTGGATGACCGAACCGGACGAGCGGCAGCTAGAGGTCGAGGGCAGGAAGAAGCGGGCACGCAAGCAGCCCTACTTCGTGACGCCCGCCGACGGTTCGGTGATGGCCTTCGCCGGTCTGTACGAGTTCTGGCGGGATCCGTCGCTGCCCGGCGACGACCCGCAGGCCTGGTGGGCTACCTGCACGATCCTGACGACCGAGGCGGAGACCACCCCGCTCGCGCTCGCCGGGCCGGGGCAGGGACACGGACAGCCGGCCGGGGACGAGGCCGGGCCGGCCGCCCCGCGGTCGCTGGCCGCGATACATCCCCGGATGCCGCTCGTACTGCCCCCGGACCGCTGGGACGACTGGCTGGACCCCGCACACACGGACCCGGCCCGGCTGACCCCGCTCCTTGAGCCGCCGCCCGCCGGACTCGTACGGGCGTACCCGGTGTCCACGGCGGTCAGCAATGTTCGTAACAACGGCCCGGAGCTGCTGACCGCACTGGAGGCCCCCGAGGAGGGCACACTCTTCTGATGTGACTCAGAGCATGATCGTGGAGAGTGTCGACACCCCCGCCGGTGAAGCCCGCATCACCTGGCATCCCGCCGCCCGCCCGCACCTGGTGATCGCCCTCGGCCATGGCGCCGGCGGCGGTATCGAGGCGCGCGACCTCCAGGCGCTGGCCGCCGCGCTGCCACCGCTCGGGGTCGGCGTCGCGCTCGTCGAGCAGCCCTGGCGGGTCGCGGGACGGAAGGTCGCCCCCGCGCCGAAGACCCTGGACACCGGGTGGCGCGCGGTCTGGCCCACGCTGCGCAGACCCGGACTGCCGGTGGTCGCGGGCGGGCGCAGCGCCGGGGCGCGGGTGGCCTGCCGGACCGCGGGGGAGCTGGGCGCCCGGGGTGTCCTGGCGCTGAGCTTTCCGCTGCACCCGCCGGGAAAGCCGGAGAAGTCCCGGCAGAAGGAGCTGACCGGGACCGGGGTCAGCACCCTGGTCGTCCAGGGCGCCAGGGACCCGTTCGGCAGACCCGCCGAGTTCCCGGGCGCCACCGGGTTCACCGCGGACTTCGAGCTGGTGGAGGTGGCGGACGCCGATCACGGCTTCGCCGTACCGAAGCGGGCCGCCACCGGTCAGGAGCAGGCGCTCTCGACCATCACGGACGCGGTGGGCCGGTGGGCCGTGCGCCTGCGGGAATGCTGAGTCGGGGAGCGCTGTTGTGGGGAACATCGGTGCTGGACACCGGTACACACAAGCTTGTACGTGGAGAGGGAGTCCGTCGCATGGGTTCGACCATCTGCCCGCGCCGCCCGAACGCCGCTGACCTGGAGTGGACCGTGCTTTCGGCAGCCCAGGGCGCTGCTTCCCGGGCGGCGGGCGGACCGGATCGTCGTCTATCCTCCGATTCGAGTGGGTCCGCATTCGGATCCGCCAAGGCGTTGGAGGAGGTGGGTCCGGTCACTGGGACCGACACAGGGACCGAAGACGGCCATGCGGAAGAGACGGCCGCGGAGCGCAATGCCCGCTTCGAGCGGGATGCCCTCGGCTTCCTCGACCAGATGTACTCGGCCGCGCTGCGCATGACGCGCAATCCGGCCGATGCCGAGGACCTGGTGCAGGAGACCTACGCGAAGGCGTACGGCTCGTTCCACCAGTTCCGGGAGGGGACCAACCTCAAGGCGTGGATGTACCGCATCCTCACGAACACATTCATCAACTCGTACCGCAAGAAGCAGCGTGAACCTCAGCGCAGTGCCGCCGAGGAGATCGAGGACTGGCAGCTCGCCCGGGCCGAGTCGCACATGTCCACGGGGCTGCGCTCCGCCGAGTCGCAGGCGCTCGACCACCTGCCCGACTCGGATGTGAAGTCCGCGCTCCAGGCGATCCCCGAGGAGTTCCGCATCGCCGTGTATCTCGCCGATGTCGAGGGCTTTGCGTACAAGGAGATCGCAGACATCATGGGGACACCCATCGGGACGGTCATGTCCCGGCTGCACCGGGGCCGCCGCCAGCTGCGCGGCATGCTGGAGGACTACGCACGCGACCGCGGGCTGGTCCCCGCGGGCGCCGGAGAGTCGAACGAAGCGAAAGGTTCGGGCTCATGAGCTGCGGAGAGCCGCACGAAACGGACTGCTCCGAGGTCCTGGACCATCTTTACGAGTTCCTCGACCACGAGATGCCGGACAACGACTGCACCAAGTTCGAGGTGCACTTCGAGGAGTGCTCCCCGTGCCTGGAGAAGTACGGCCTGGAGCAGGCCGTGAAGAAGCTGGTGAAGCGCTGCTGCGGCAGTGACGACGTACCGGCGGACCTCCGGTCCAAGGTCATGGGGCGCATCGATCTGATCCGCTCGGGTCAGGCGGTGCCCGACCAGGACATCACCGTCACCGACCGGTCGGCGGCCGCCCAGGAGTGACCGGCCGCCGGGACGGCAGGGCCGCCCGGCCGGCGCGCACAACTACACACACGGAGCGGGACCGCGGCGCGTACGCCACGGTCCCGCTCTATGTCATGCCCGCCCTCATCCGGTTTCCGGCCCAGGCTGTCACCCGATGGGCTGCTGATCCGCCGATGCGGCCCCCCGGCCGCCCGCTCGCGCCTATTCTCCCCAACCTGTACGGACTCCGGAGCCGTACGGACCACGGAGGAGGAGGCCGCCATGCGGGCACTGCCGCGGACCGCGTGGGTCTGCGTCCTGTGCGCGGTCCTGGGCGCCGCCGGCTGTGTGCTGCCCGCCGTCACCGGTCCCGCCACGCCCTGGACGGCCGTGGCCCTGCTCGCCGCCGTGTACGCCGGATGCGAGCTGCTGGCCCGCAGGTCGCCGGGGGCCGGGTCGTTCTTCGCCGTGCTCCTCGCCGCCGCCCTGATCCTGCCGCCCGCGGCCGCCGCACTCACCGCCGTGCCCGGGGCGCTGCTCGGCGCCACCGAGCACCCTCCGTACGGTGTCCGGCGCGTCTGGCACGCCGCGCAGCTCGCCATCGCGGTGCGGGCCGCCGCGGGGGGTTCCGCGCTCTTCGGGGCGGAGCGCGGGACCCCCGGCCTCCCGTACGCCCTGCTGCCCGCACTAGCGGCCGCCCTGGTCCTCTGTCTGGTCCTGACCGCACTGGACGGCGCCGTACGGGCCACCGCCGAGCGGCTGCCCCTCCGTACCGCACGCCAGGCGCTGGCGCGCTCACTCGCCCCGTACACCGTGCACGGGCTGGCCGGGCTCATGATGGCGGTCCTGTGGCGCAGCCCCTTCGGGCCGCCCGCCGCACTGTTCGTACTGCTGCCCATGTACATCTCCAGCTGGGTCTTCGCGCAGTACCACCGCGAGCGCGCCGCCCACCGGGCGACGATCCGGGCGCTGGTCCAGGCCGTCGACATCAAGGACCAGTACACCCGCGGCCACAGCGAACGCGTCGGCCAGGCGTCCGCGATGATCGCCGGGGAGCTGGGCATGGCCGGCGACCGTCTTGAGGCACTGCGCTTCGCCGGGATCCTGCACGACGTGGGCAAGCTCGGGGTGCCCACCAGGCTGCTCAGGAAGGACGGGCCGCTGACGCCCGAAGAGCGCCGCGTCATCGAGCTGCACCCCGAGTACGGACACGAGATGGTCCGTGGCATCGGCTTCCTCGGCGAGGCCAGGGCCGCCATCCTCCACCACCACGAACGGCTCGACGGCTCCGGCTATCCGTACGGGCTCTCCGGGCAGCAGATCCCCGAGTTCGCCCGGGTCGTCGCCATCGCCGACGCCTTCGACGCCATGACGTCCACCCGTTCCTACCGCCGGGCCAGACCCGTCGACGCCGCCCTGCGGGAGCTGCTGCGGTGCGCGGGGACACAGTTCGACCCGTTGATGGTCCAGGCTTTCGTACGGGCGCTGGCGCGAAACGGCTGGCACCCCGCCGTCACCGCCGACGAACCGGACGACTGCCCGCACGGCGCCGTACCGCCTGCCCGGACCACGGCGCCCGGCCCACCGGCCGACGTGGAGCACCCCGCGTGAGCGCCCGTACGCCCTGCCCTGTGCGCCTCGTCCATGGCGCCGCCGCCCTGGTCGCCGCGGCCGGTCTCGGCTGGACCCTCTGGCACGGCGTCGGCGACGCGGACACCGCGCTCGCCTTCGGAATACTCGTCGCGGCGGGCGAACTCACCCGTCGCACCGGCCCCGGCAGCGAGCGTGAACCCGCCCCGCTCGGCGCCGCCGGAGCCCTCGCCTACGCCCTGCTCGGCCAGAACGGCGGCCACCCCACCGTCCACGGCGTCCCCCAGGTCGTCGCCGTCGTCGTGGCGGGGGTGCTCGCCGGCACCGCCCCGCACGTCGCGCGCGGGCGCGGCCCCACCGCCGACCAGATGGCCCGCCGGGTGCTCACGGTCGCCTTCGCCGCCGCCTGCTTCCAGCCGCTGTGCGGCCCGGGACGGACAGCCGAGTGGGCGGTGCGCGGCCCCTCGTACGCCGTCGTACTGCTCCTGCTGCTCGGCCTCACCGCCCTCTGCGACGCCGTCCTGGCCGCCGCGATGGCCCGGGCACGCACCCGCTGTCCGTCCCCGGGTTCCGGCCCCCGCCCGACCGGGGGAGTCCGCATCGCGCCGCTGCTCCGCGACGAACTGCGCGCACTCGCGGGCATCGGCTCGGCCGTCTGCGCCACCGGTGTCGTGATGGCGCTCGGCGTCGCGGTCGCCGGGCTGTGGGCGCTGCCCGTCTTCTCCGTACCGCTGCTGCTCACCCAGCTCTCGCTGCGCCGCCACGCACTGGTCCGGACGACCTACCGGCAGACCATCACCTCGCTCGCCCGCGCCACCGAGATCGCCGGATACACCCCGCACGGCCACGCCCGCCGGGTCGCCGGGCTCAGCCGGGCCGTCGGCCGGGAGCTGGGGCTGTCCGAGCCGGTGCTGACCGTCCTGGAGTACGCGGCCCTGATGCACGACATCGGCCAGCTCTCCCTCGTCGACCCGGTACCCGGCGGCGCCACCGCACCGCTGCCGCCCGCCGAGCAGCGCAGGATCGCGCTGCTCGGCGGTGCCGTGGTCCGCCAGACCGGGGTCGACGCCAAGGTCGCCGTCATCGTGGAGCGGCAGGCGGACCCGTACCGGGAGCAGCCGCTCACCGCCCGGATTGTCCGGGCCGTCAATGCGTACGAGGACCTGGCCGGGGAAAGTGAAGGAGTGAGAGGTGCGGGCCGGCCGCTCGATGCGCTGGAGCGGCTGCGTCTGGGGACCGCTCACGACTACCAGCCGGAAGTCGTGGAATCCCTGGCCCGTGTGCTCTCCCGGGGCGGTGTCGCCTGACGGTGTCCCGGGGGCGGGTCCCGGGCCCCGGAGCGGGTAACCAGTGGGTAATGAGCGCCGCTCCGACCGGGCATGGTTGGATGCGAAGAGAGGGCGTCCGGGGGAATCGGAGCCCGGGAAGCAGAGACCTTTCAGCTACCGGCAGGCGGGAATCGTGAGGATCTTCGGGAAGGTACGGCATCGGCCCTCCGCATCCTGGCGGCAGGCCACGGACCGCGCGTTCACGCTGATCGGCGACGGTCGGTACGAGGACGCGGGAGCCCTGCTCACCCGCGCGGCCGATCTCGAACCATGGCTGTCCGAGTCCTGGTTCAATCTGGCCCTGCTGCACAAGTTCCGGCACGACTGGGACCGCGCGCGGACCGCCGGCCTGCGCGCCGTGGCGCTCCTGGACCGCGAGGCGGGCGCCCCGGACTGGTGGAACGTCGGGATCGCGGCTACCGCGCTGCAGGACTGGCCGCTGGCCCGCCGGGCCTGGCAGGCGTACGGGCTGCGGGTCCCGGGCGAGCCCGCGGCCAGCGGTGAGCCCGTCGGTATGGACCTCGGCTCCGCCGCCGTGCGGCTCTCTCCGGAGGGGGAGGCCGAGGTGGTCTGGGGCCGCCGACTCGACCCCGCCCGCATCGAGGTGCTCTCCATCCCGCTGCCGTCGTCCGGCAGGCGCTGGGGCGAGGTCGTCCTGCACGACGGTGTCCCGCACGGCGAGCGCGTCACCGCCGCGGGCCCCTCGTACCCCGTCTTCGACGAGATCGAGCTGTGGGCGCCGTCGCCGGTGCCGACCTGGGTGGTGCTGCTCGAAGCGGCGACCGAGGCCGACCGGGACGCCCTGGAGCAGCTGGCGGCCGACGCCGGGTTCGCCGCCGAGGACTGGTCGTCGTCCGTCCGGCTGCTCTGCCGTGCCTGCTCCGAGTCGCAGATGGAGAGCGACGAGGGCGAGGGCGAGCACCCTCCCGACCCGCATGACCACAGCGAGCCCGGCCACCCCGGCCCGCTCGGCCACCGCACGGCGGGCGGGCTCTGGGTCGCGGAGCGGGAGTGCGGCATAGCCGCCCCGGCGGGACTGGTCCGCGGACTGCTCGACGGCTGGGTCGCCGACAGCCCGGACAGCCGCGAGTGGCGGGACCTCGAAGAGGTCTGCTAGCGCCTCCCGTCCGGATCAGGCCCCTTCCTGTTACCGGCCGCACGCCAGCAGAGGGCCGGTCTAAGCTGTACGGGATCGATCCGGGTTTTTGAGGAAGGCGTACGGCGGACATGTCGCAGGAGCAGACGGACCAGCAGGTAAATGACGGTTTCGTCGTGGACACCGAGGACTGCGAGGAGCGCGAGGAGGCCCACCGCGCCCGCGGTACCGCCCGCCCCATCACCGTCGTGGGCAACCCGGTGCTCCACCGGGAGTGCAAGGACGTCACGTCGTTCGACGCCGAGCTCGCCCAGCTGATCGACGACATGTTCGCCAGCCAGAAGGCCGCCGAAGGCGTGGGCCTGGCCGCGAACCAGATCGGTGTCGACCTCAAGGTCTTCGTCTACGACTGCCTCGACGACGACGGCAACCGCCATGTCGGAGCCGTCTGCAACCCGGTGCTCACCGAGACCCCGGCCGACCGCCGCCGGCTCGACGAGTCCAACGAGGGCTGCCTCTCCGTCCCGACCGCGTACGCCGAGCTGGCCCGCCCGGACTACGCGGAGGTCACCGGACAGGACGCCGACGGTAACCCGGTGAAGGTGCGCGGCACCGGCTACTTCGCCCGCTGCCTCCAGCACGAGACGGACCACCTGTACGGCTACCTGTACATCGACCGCCTGTCCAAGCGCGACCGCAAGGACGCGCTCCGGCAGATGGAGGACGGCACGCCGCGCTACGAGACCGTCCCCAACCTCTGACCTGAGCTGACCTGGCGGGGGCCCGGGCCGGGCTCGGGTCAGGCCGTGCCGACCGGGCCCCGGAACGTCCGCCGGTAGGCGTTCGGGGTGGTGCCGAGCGTACGGAGGAAGTGGTGGCGCAGCCCCGCACCCGTACCGAAGCCGACCCGGCCCGCGATCGAGTCCACCGTCTCGTCGGACGCCTCCAGCAACTCCTGTGCCAGCAGCACCCGTTGGCGCAGCAGCCAGCGGTACGGTGTCGTCCCCGTCTCCTGTTGGAAGCGGCGGGCGAAGGTGCGTGGTGACATCAGGGCGCGGGCCGCCAGTTGTTCCACGGTCTGCTCCTCGTCCAGATGCTGTTCCATCCAGCCCAGTACATCGGCGACACTGTCGGCCCGCTCCGGGCTCACCGGGCGCTCGACGAACTGGGCCTGGCCTCCGTCGCGATGGGGCGGCACCACCATCCGCCGGGCGATTTTGTTGGCGACGTGCGGGCCGTGCTCCTTGCGGACGATGTGCAGGCAGGCGTCGATGCCGGCCGCCGTCCCGGCCGACGTGATGACGGGGTCCTCGTCCACGTACAGCACATCGGGTTCCACCCTGGCCAGCGGGAAGGCGCGGGCCAGCTCGTCCGCGTGGCGCCAGTGCGCGGCGCAGCGGCGGCCGTCGAGCAGTCCCGCCGAACCGAGCACGAAGACACCGGAGCAGACGCTGAGCACCCGGGCGCCGCGGTCCACCGCCCGGCACAGCGCGTCGAGGAGGGCCTGCGGGTAGGCGCGGTTCCCCCGGGACTCCGCGGCCGGCACCGCGATCAGATCGGCCTCTTCGAGCCGTTCCAGGCCGTGTTCGGTGCTGAGCGTGAACCCGGCGTGCGTCTGCAGGACGGGCCCTTCGGCGGACGCCACCGCGAAGTCGTACACCGGCAGCCCCTCGTCGCTCCGGTCGAGGCCGAACGCCTCGCAGACCACGCCGAGTTCGAACGGATTCACGCCCTCCATCAGGACCACGACGACGTTCTTCATCATGGGTCCAGCGTGGCAGCAATTCGACGGTGCATGTCAGTCCTGCCACTGATTTTCCCGGGCGTCCGGCGTCACAGTTGACGCATGAACACATTCCTGGACTACCTGACCGTGCTCGCCGTCTTCGTCATCCTGGCGCTGCCCTCGCTGATCTGGCACGCCTACGAGCGCCGCATCGACCGCGAGCTCGCCCGGCGCGGGCCGGCCGGCGGCACGGACCGGGAGGCCGCTCCCGCGCCGCTGCCACCCGGACCGGGAGCGCCCGGCCGGGACGGGCGGCGCCCCCGCGCCGTGGCGCACACCACCTGGTGAGACCCGCCCAGCCCTGTCGGCCGGCTGGATCTACTCTGTGATCTCTCAGAGGAACGATCCAGGGAGGGGACATGCGCAGAACTGCGCTGTTGGCCACGGTATTCAGTGCCGCGGCTGTAGGGGTACTGGGGGCTCCGGCGGCTCACGCCGAGGGCAAGGGGGACATCAGGGTCACGAAGACCGTGGTGAACAACGGGGGCAACGTCATCGTGGGGGTGCATGACGTCAAGACCTTTCCGGTCACCTTCACGGTCAAGGACAACTCCGGGGTGAAGGGCGTCAGCCACGTCAGCGTCTTCAACTCGAAGAACGGCTACGACAGCGGGGACTGGACCGGGAACACCTGCCACAAGTCGAGCAGCACGACATCGGTCTGCACCGAGACCTTCGAGGTGCACCCGGCCTGGCTGAAGTCGTCGGTGGACATCGATCCCAACGAGCTCGCGGGCACCTGGCAGGTCAACGCCACCGTCCAGGCGAAGGACGGCGACTACTGGATCCACGACAGCCTCGCGCACTTCGACTTCAAGCGTGCGTCGACGCTCACGGCCGACGCCACCCCCGAGCCGGTCGCCAAGGGCGGCAAGCTGACCGTCATGGGCAAGCTCGCGCGGGCCAACTGGAACGACCTCAAGTACCACGGCTACACGAAACAGAACGTGAAGCTCCAGTTCAAGAAGGCAGGGGCGTCCGCGTACACCACGGTCAAGACGGTACGGACCAGCTCAACGGGCACCCTGAGCACCACGGTCACGGCGACCGCATCGGGGACCTGGCGCTGGGACTTCTCCGGTACGCACACCACCATGGCGATCACCTCCGCAGGTGACACCGTGAAACTGCGCTAGGCCGAACGGCACTGGCCGCACAGCCGGGTGGCGCGCCCGCGGAATACTGCGGACGCGCCACCCACCGGCCGTTACTAGAAGTCGTCGTCGAAGGAGACCGAGCCCTCGACCGCGACCTGGTACGCCGAAGGGCGCCGCTCGAAGAAGTTCGTCAGCTCCTGCACGCCCTGCAACTCCATGAAGGAGAACGGGTTCTCCGAGCCGTACACCGGAGCGAAGCCCAGCCGGGTCAGCCGCTGGTCGGCGACGCACTGGAGATACTCGCGCATCGACTCGGTGTTCATCCCCGGCAGCCCGTCGCCGCACAGGTCCCGGCCGAACTGCAGCTCCGCCTCGACCGCTTCGCGCATCATGTCGGTGACCTGCCGGCGCAGCGCGTCGTCGAAGAGCTCGGGCTCCTCCTTGCGGACCGTGTCTACCACCTCGAACGCGAAGTTCATGTGCATGGTCTCGTCACGGAACACCCAGTTGGTGCCCGTCGCCAGACCGTGCAGCAACCCCCGCGAGCGGAACCAGTACACGTACGCGAAGGCGCCGTAGAAGAACAGCCCCTCGATGCACGCCGCGAAGCAGATCAGGTTCAGCAGGAAGCGGCGGCGGTCCGCCTGTGTCTCCAGCCGCTCGATCTTCTCCACGGAGTCCATCCACCGGAAGCAGAACTGCGCCTTCTCGCGGATGGAGGGGATCTCCTCGACCGCGTCGAAGGCCGCCGCGCGGTCCTCCGGGTCGGGCAGATAGGTGTCGAGCAGCGTCAGATAGAACTGGACGTGCACGGCTTCCTCGAACAGCTGGCGCGAGAGATACAGCCGAGCCTCGGGGGAGTTGATGTGCTTGTAGAGCGTCAGCACGAGGTTGTTGGAGACGATCGAGTCGCCCGTCGCGAAGAACGCGACCAGCCGGCCGATCATGTGCTGCTCGCCCGGCGAGAGCTTGGCCAGGTCGGTCACGTCCGAGTGGAGGTCGACCTCCTCGACCGTCCAGGTGTTCTTGATCGCGTCGCGGTAGCGCTCGTAGAAGTCCGGGTAGCGCATCGGACGCAGGGTCAGCTCGAAGCCCGGGTCGAGCAGGTTCTTCTCGGACTTCGGGTGTTCGTCACTCATTACTGGCAGGCCTCGCAGGACTCGGGGTTCTCAAGGGAGCAGGCGATGGCGTCCGCTTCGGCGGCGGCCGGATCCTGCTGTGCGGGGATGGGGACGGCGGCGGAGCGCGCCGCCCGCGCGATGCGCGTCGCCGGACGCGAACGCAGGTAGTACGTGGTCTTGATGCCCTGCTTCCACGCGTACGCGTACATCGACGAGAGCTTCCCGATGGTGGGCGTCTCCAGGAAGAGGTTCAGCGACTGGCTCTGGTCGATGTACGGAGTACGGGCCGCCGCCATGTCGATCAGACCGCGCTGCGGGATCTCCCACGCCGTGCGGTACAGCGCCCGGACCTCCTCGGGGATCCAACTGAAGCCCTGCACCGACCCGCTGGCCTCGCGCAGTGCCTCACGGGACTGCGCGTCCCAGACGCCCAGTTCCTTCAGCTCCTTCACCAAGTACGCGTTGACCTGGAGGAATTCACCCGAGAGCGTCTCGCGCTTGAAGAGGTTGGAGACCTGCGGCTCGATGCACTCGTACACCCCGGCGATCGAGGCGATGGTCGCCGTGGGCGCGATCGCGAGGAGCAGCGAGTTGCGCATCCCGGTCTTCGCGATCCGGGCGCGCAGCGCGTCCCAGCGCTCCGGCCAGCTGAGCTCGGTCGCGTAGTGGTCGGGGTGCAGCACACCGCGCGCCGCACGGGTCTTCTCCCAGGCGGGCAGGGGGCCGCTCCGGTCGGCGAGGTCGCAGGACGCCTCGTATGCGGCGAGCATGATCCGCTCGGAGATCCGGGTGGAGAGCGCCTTGGCCTGCGGCGAGTCGAAGGGCAGCCGCAGCTGGAAGAAGACGTCCTGGAGCCCCATCAGGCCCAGGCCCACCGGCCGCCACTTGGCGTTGGAACGGCCCGCCTGCTCGGTCGGGTAGAAGTTGATGTCCACGACCCGGTCGAGGAAGGTGACCGCGGTGCGGACGGTCGCGTCGAGGCGCTCCCAGTCGAGCGAATCGCCCGAGACGAACGCGCCGACGTTGACCGAGCCCAGGTTGCAGACCGCGGTCTCGCCGTCGTCCGTCACCTCCAGGATCTCGGTGCAGAGGTTCGACGAGTGGACGACCGAGCCGGGCTCGGCGGTCTGGTTGGCCGTACGGTTCGACGCGTCCTTGAAGGTCATCCAGCCCTGGCCGGTCTGCGCGAGGGTACGCATCATCCGCCCGTACAGCTCCCGCGCGGGGATGGTCTTCCTGGCCAGCCCGTCGGCCTCGGCCTTGCGGTAGACGGCGTCGAAGTCGTCGCCCCAGAGATCGGTCAGCTCCGGTACGTCCGCGGGCGAGAACAGCGACCAGGTGCCGTCCGCGTCGACCCGGCGCATGAACTCGTCGGGCACCCAGTGGGCCAGGTTGAGGTTGTGCGTACGCCGGGCGTCCTCACCGGTGTTGTCGCGCAGCTCCAGGAACTCCTCGATGTCCGAGTGCCAGGTCTCCAGATAGACGGCGGCGGCGCCCTTGCGCCGGCCGCCCTGGTTCACCGCGGCGACCGAGGCGTCGAGGGTCTTGAGAAAGGGGACGATGCCGTTGGAGTGCCCGTTGGTGCCGCGGATCAGCGAACCGCGGGAGCGGATACGGGAGTACGAGAGGCCGATGCCGCCCGCGTGCTTCGAAAGCCGCGCCACCTCGTGGTAGCGCCCGTAGATCGAGTCCAGCTGGTCGAGCGGCGAGTCCAGCAGATAGCAGGAGGACATCTGCGGATGGCGGGTGCCCGAGTTGAAGAGCGTGGGGGAGGAGGGGAGGTAGTCGAGGCGGCTCATCAGTCCGTACAGCGCGGCCACCTCGTCCAGGGCGGCCGCGGACTCGTCGGCGGCGAGACCGCAGGCGACCCGGAGCATGAAGTGCTGGGGTGTCTCGATGACCTGGCGGGTGAGCGGGTGGCGCAGCAGGTAGCGGCTGTAGAGGGTGCGCAGTCCGAAGTACCCGAAGCGGTCGTCGGCCCCGGTGTCGATGGTCGCGTCGAGCCGCTGCGCGTGGAGCCGTACGAAGTCGGCCGTACGGTCGGCGATCAGGCCCTCGCGGTGCCCGACGGCGACCGATGAGGAGAAGGAAACCGCGCCCTGGCCCGCCGCCTCGTCCGCGATGGTACGGGTCAGCAGCCTGGCCGCCAGCCGCGAGTACGCGGGGTCCTCGGAGATGAGACCGGCGGCCGCCTCGGTGGCCAGCTCCCGCAACTCGGCCGCGTCCGACGCCGCGTTGCGCCCGCGCAGGGCGGCCGCGGCGACCTTGCCGGGGTCGGTGTCGGTGAGGTCGGCGGTGAGGTCGGTCAGGGTCCGCAGAAGTACGGTTCCCGGGGCGTCCGCCACCTGCTCGGAGACAGGTGCGGTGGGCGCGATGGTCACGGTGCGCTCTCCCTCGCTCGGCTGGGGGCCGGCGGGGGGCACGGGTGCGTACGGGCGCAGCAGAGCAGCACACCGCACAGCATCCGCAGGCCCAACCGCGAGGCCCGGACGTTTCCCATCCGGTTCGGTCGAGCCGGATGCGCCGTCGGCAGGTCCTCGGACTCCACGGTGCGCGAAAGCGCACTGATCACACCGTTGCGGGACAGTTCCGGATTCGCACCGGATTCCCCTGCGGCGACAGCGAGCATGAGCATACATGTGGGGTGCCCGCCGGAAAGCACCCCCCATATGTTGTGTCGTGGAGGGCGGAAGGGAGAGGCGGAGTGGCACGGCGAAGGGCCGCCGCAGCTCCCTGGGAGGGAGCGCGGCGGCCCTTGGCGGAGCGGTGGCTCAGTGGTGGCCTGCCGGTGGCTCAGTGGGCGGCCGGGGCGGCCTCTGTGGCCGGCGGGAGCTCCACCTGGACGCCCTCGTCACCGGCGTCCGCCGTGTAGTCCTCCGGGGAGGTCTCGTCGATTCCGGCCGGTGCCTTCACCGCGTTGAGCACGAGGGTGAGCACCAGCGTCACCACGACGTTCAGCACGAACGCCGTCAGACCGATGTAGCCGATCTGGCCGATGCCCGGGATCTCCTTGGAGGAGCCGCCGAAGTGCGCCTGGGTCGGGCTCGTCACACCGTACGCGGCGAGCGTGCCGTACACCATGCCGACCGCCCAGCCCGCGAGCAGCGCCCAGCGGTGGAACCACCGGGTGAAGAGCCCGCCGACCAGCGCCGGCATCGTCTGGAGGATCCAGATACCGCCGAGCAGCTGGAAGTTGATCGCCACCGTCGGGTCCATGGCGAGCACGAAGAGCAGCGCGCCGACCTTCACCACGAGCGAGACCAGCTTGGAGACCTTGGCCTCCTGGGCGGGGGTCGCGCCCGGTTTGATGAAGTCCTTGTAGATGTTGCGGGTGAAGAGGTTCGCCGCCGCGATGGACATGATCGCGGCCGGTACCAGCGCACCGATGCCGATGGCTGCGAAGGCCACGCCCGCGAACCAGTCGGGGAACATGTTCTCGAACAGCTGCGGGATCGCCAGCTGGCCGTTCTTCACCTTGATGCCGGCGGCGATCGCCATGAAGCCGAGCAGCGCGAGCAGTCCCAGCATCAGCGAGTACAGCGGCAGGATCGCGGTGTTGCGGCGGATCACGTTGCGGCTGCGCGAGGAGAGCGTCGCCGTGATCGAGTGCGGGTACATGAACAGCGCGAGGGCCGACCCGAGCGCGAGCGTGGCGTAACCCCACTGGCCGGCAGCGCCCGGCGCGAGCGCCCCGCGGGGCTTGCCCGTCGCCGGGTTGGTCTGCGAGAACGCGTGGCCGGCCTTGGCGAAGATGTCGTCGAAGCCCCCCAGTTTGATGGGGATGTAGATGATCGCCACCAGGATGACGATGTAGATCAGGCCGTCCTTGACGAAGGCGATCAGGGCGGGGGCTCGCAGCCCCGACGAGTACGTGTACGCGGCGAGCACCGCGAAGGCGATCAGCAGCGGGAGGTCCTTGACGAACCAGTTGCTGCCCGAACCGCCGACGCCCATCACGTCGAGCACCGCCTGGATGCCGACCAGCTGGAGCGCGATGTACGGCATCGTGGCGAGGATGCCGGTGACCGCGACGGCCAGCGAGAGCCCCTTGGAGCCGAAGCGCCCCCGGACGAAGTCCGACGTCGTCACGTACCCGTGCTTGTGCGAGACCGACCAGAGCCGCGGCAGGAAGGTGAAGATCAGCGGGTAGACCAGGATCGTGTACGGCACGGCGAAGAACCCGGCAGCGCCCGCGGCGTAGATGGCCGCGGGTACGGCGACGAAGGTGTACGCCGTGTAGAGGTCGCCGCCGAGCAGGAACCAGGTGACCCAGGTGCCGAACGACCGTCCGCCCAGGCCCCATTCGTCGAGGGTGGCAGCGTTGTCGGCGCGGCGCCAGCGGGCGGCCAGGAAGCCGACGACCGTGACGGCCACGAAGAAGAAGATGAAGACGCCGAGCGCGACGCCGTTCACACCGTCCTTCATGCGGAAGCACCCCCCTTGCGGGCGCGCTGGTCACGCTGCCACAGCTTGTACGCGGTCATGGTGAGCGCCGTCGAGATGAGCACCCAGAGCATCTGGTACCAGTAGAAGAACGGGATACCGATGAAGGCGGGGTCCACCTTCGCGTACGAACTCACCCAGAGCATGGCGATAAAGGGTGCGATCAGGCATACCGCGATGATCACGCGCACCGGCGTGATCACGGGTCTTTTCTCGGGCATGGTGCGGTCCGTCCCCTCACTGAGCACCTGGTACAACGCGCAGGAAATCTAGGCGAGGATGCTCATTCGACGGAACCCCTATCCGCATACCGGAATGGCAACACCGGTCATCCTGGGGGATTTCGGCGGAGAGTGCCGTTTCTGTGGGGGTGTTGGACCGGACCAGCCAGGCGAGCGGCCGCCGAGGGTCGCCCCCGGCCTCAGTCGGTAGGCCGCCGCAGCCGCGCCACGCTGTGCCTGTCCGGGGGGCGACCCCCGGACCCCCGGCCTCAGTCGGTAGGCCGCCGCAGCCGCGCCACGCTGTGCCTGTCCGGGGGGCGACCCCCGGACCCCCGGCCTCAGTCGGTAGGCCGCCGCAGCCGCGCCACGCTGTGCCTGCCCGGGGGGCGACCCCCGGACCCCCGGCCTCAGTCGGTAGGCCGCCGCAGCCGCGCCACGAATTTGTAGCGGTCGCCGCGGTAGACCGAGCGCACCCACTCCACCGGCTCGCCCCGCTCGTCGATCGAGTGGCGCGAGAGCATCAGCATCGGAAGCCCCACGTCCGTACCGAGCAGCCCGGCCTCCCGTGGGGTGGCCAGTGAGGTCTCGATCGTCTCCTCGGCCTCGGCCAGCCGGACGTCGTACACCTCGGACAGCGCGGTGTAGAGCGAGGCGTACTTCACCAGCGAGCGGCGCAGCGCGGGGAAGCGCTTGGCCGACAGGTGCGTCGTCTCGATGGCCATCGGCTCGCCGCTCGCGAGCCGCAGCCGCTCGATGCGCAGCACACGCCCGCCGGCCGTGATGTCGAGCAGCCCCGCGAGGGTGTCGTCCGCGGTGACATAGCCGATGTCGAGCAGCTGGGACGTGGGCTCAAGGCCCTGCGCCCGCATGTCCTCGGTGTACGACGTGAGCTGCAGGGCCTGCGAGACCTTGGGCTTGGCCACAAAGGTGCCCTTGCCCTGGATGCGTTCCAGCCGGCCCTCCACGACCAGCTCCTGGAGCGCCTGCCGTACGGTCGTGCGCGAGGTGTCGAACTCGGCGGCCAGCGTCCGCTCCGGCGGCACCGGGGTGCCCGGCGGCAGCGTCTCCGTCATGTCGAGCAAGTGACGCTTGAGCCGGTAGTACTTGGGCACCCGGGCGGTGCGTCCGGGCGCCGCGGTCTCCGTCCCGGCCGCCCCCCCGCTGGTGCTCATGGCCTGCCTTCCCGAGTGCTGCGCTGCTGCCGTCACCGGCTCCTCCGTCTGTCGCGGCTCACATGGTGGCACGGTCCGGTCACGGGACGACGCCCTCCCTCAGGTGTCGGTCCGATAACGGACACGACAGCCTTTCTTATACACCCTTGACACCCCCATAGGTCTAGGCCAAGCTCCCGGTACTGGTCTAAACCATTAAAGACCAGGTCCCAGCCCCACGGGCAGTACCGGTCGCACTGGTTGCGGCAGAACGGCGTTCTCGGGTGGTGGGGGGAAGTGTTTTTTGCATCCCTGAGGAGGGTGTCGTGAAGCGCGGACTCATCGCGGCGATCGGTGTGGCGGCAATGCTGGCAAGCGTCGCGGCCTGTGGCTCGGACAGTAAGGACAGCAGCAAGAAGGCGGGGGCCGACGGCTACAAGGGTCAGACCCTGACCGTCTGGGCGATGGACGGCTCCACGCCTCCCGGCTGGACCAAGGACCTCCAGGCCGCCTTCAAGAAGAAGACCGGTGCCACGGTCAACTTCCAGACGCAGAAGTGGGACGGGATCCAGCAGAAGATCACCACCGCTCTCTCCGAGTCGACCCCGCCGGACGTCATCGAGGTCGGCAACACCCAGACCCCGGCGTACGCGGCGACCGGCGGCCTCGCCGACCTCAGCGACCTGAAGAGCGAGATCGGCGCCGACTGGACGCCGTCGCTCAGCAAGTCCTCGGTCTACCAGGGCAAGTCGTACGCCGCGCCCTGGTACTTCGCCAACCGTGTGGTCATCTACAACAAGAAGGTCTGGGCGGACGCCGGCATCACCGGCACGCCGAAGACCCGCGCCGACTTCTTCAAGGACCTCGACGCGATCAAGGCGAAGGGCAAGGCCGAGCCGATCTACCTGCCCGGCCAGAACTGGTACTTCTTCGACGGCCTCACCATCGGCCAGGGCGCGGACCTCGTCAAGAAGGACGGCGACAAGTACGTCTCCAACCTCGGCGACCCCAAGGTCTCCGCCGCCATGGAGCTCTACAAGAAGTACCAGTCGTACTCCAAGGCGCCCAAGGACAAGGACGAGGCCACCCCGCAGCAGGCCGAGGTCTTCGCCAAGGGCAACGTCGGCGCCTTCATCGGCATGGGCTGGGAGGCCGGTACGGCCATCGCGGCCAACAAGAAGATCGCGAAGGACATCGGCTACTTCACCATCCCCGGTGAGACGGCCGCCAAGCCCGAAGGTGTCTTCCTCGGCGGCTCGAACTTCGCGGTGGCCGCGGCCAGCAAGAAGCAGGACCTGGCCAAGGAATTCCTGAAGATGGCGCTCGGGGACAAGTTCGAGGGCGCGCTCGCCAAGGAGAGCGGCATCATCCCGAACAAGGAGTCGCTCAACTCCAACCTCAAGGGCAACGCCGCGGCCGAAGCCGCTGCCCCCGCCGCCGCAGTCGGTGGCACCACCCCGCTCATCCCCGGGTGGGCCTCCGTGGAGAACGACCCCAACCCGATCAAGAGCTACATGACCTCGGTCCTCTCCGGGAAGTCGCCGGCGGCTGCTGCGTCCGCCGTCGAGGGTGAGATCAACAAGCGCCTGGCGCAGAAGAACTGACCGCAGGCGCCGGGGGGCGGGCCACCGCCCCCCGGCGCCCCCGCGTGGATCTCGACCGTACGGCTCAAGAAGAGATGGCGAGCATGTCAGTGCAGACCGAACAAGCGGACTCGGTCCCTCAGGCCGGCCCCCGCAAGGAAGACGCGCCACCCGGCGGCCCGGCGGCGGCGCCCAGGAGGAGAGCCGGGAGCGCGGGCCCCTATCTGCTCCTGCTGCCCGCACTGCTCGCCACCGTGGTGCTCCTGGGATACCCGCTGGTCAAGAACGGCATGCTGTCGTTCCAGAACCTCAATCCGCGCCAGCTGATCCTCCACCTCACCGAGTGGAACGGCTTCTCCAACTACCAGGACGTGCTGGGCGGCTCGGACTTCTGGAAGGTCGTCGAGCGGTCGATCTTCTTCACCGCGGCGAACGTCGTGCTGATCATGGTTCTCGGTGCACTGATCGGCCTGCTGCTCGCCCGCCTCGGCAAGAAGATGCGGCTGTTTCTTCTGCTCGGCCTGGTGCTCGCCTGGGCCATGCCGGTCATCGCCGCCACCACCGTCTACCAGTGGCTGTTCGCCCAGCGCTTCGGTGTCGTCAACTACGTACTGGACAGCCTCGGCTGGCACTCGATGGCCGCCTTCAACTGGACCGGCAGCCAGTTCTCCACCTTCTCGGTGGTGACGCTGCTGATCGTCTGGCAGTCGATCCCCTTCGTGGCGATCAACCTGTACGCCGCCTCGACGACCATCCCGAAGGAGCTGTACGAGGCCGCCTCGCTCGACGGCGCCGGGACCTGGAAGAGCTTCACCTCGGTGACGTTCCCGTTCCTCAAGCCGTTCCTGCTGGCCACGACGTTCCTCGAAGTCATCTGGGTCTTCAAGTCCTTCGCCCAGATCTTCGCGATCAACGGCGGCGGCCCTGACCGGCTCACCGAGACCCTGCCCGTGTACGCCTTCGTCGAGGGCGTCGGGAACCAGCACTTCGGCATGGGCGCCGCGATCTCGTTCCTGACGATCATCGTGCTGCTCGTGCTGACCGGCTACTACCTTCGCACCGTACTGAAGCAAGAGGAGGACGAGCTGTGAGGCGCTCACTGTTCAGCCGGTTCTGGCCCAACGCAACGGCGATCATCCTCTTCATAGGCTTCGCCTTCCCCGTCTACTGGATGTTCAGCACGGCCTTCAAGCCGACCGGCGACATCATCACCGACACCCCGGTGTGGTTCCCGGTGGACTTCACGTTCTCGCACTTCAGCAAGGTCCTCAGCGCGGACCACTTCTGGACGCTGGTCCGCAACTCCGTGGTGGTCACGGTGGTTTCGGTGCTCTCGTCGCTGGTGATCGCACTCCTCGCCTCGTTCGCCATGGCGCGGATGCGCTTCAAGGGCAAGCGCGGGGTGCTCCTGACCTTCATGATCGCGCAGATGGCGCCCTGGGAGGTCATGGTCATCGCGATCTACATGCTGGTCCGGGACGCGGACATGCTGGACAGCCTGCTCCCGCTGACGGTTTTCTACATGATGATGGTGCTGCCCTTCACGATCCTCACGCTGCGGGGCTATGTGGCCGCGGTGCCCAAGGAGCTGGAGGAGTCCGCCATGGTCGACGGCTGCACCCGCCCGCAGGCCTTCATCAAGGTGATCCTCCCGCTGCTCGGGCCCGGGCTGATGGCCACCTCGCTCTTCGGCTTCATCACCGCGTGGAACGAGTTCCCGCTGGTGCTCATTCTCAACAAGGACATCGGCTCGCAGACGCTCCCGCTGTGGCTCTCCCAGTTCCAGACGGCGTTCGGCGACGACTGGGGCGCGACCATGGCGGCCTCCTCGCTCTTCGCCATCCCGATCCTGATCCTCTTCGTCTACTTGCAGCGCAAGGCGGTCAGTGGTCTCACCTCCGGTGCAGTGAAGGGATAACGGCGCTCCATGACCACCATCACCACGGGCACGGACCAGCTCACCCGCGACGCCCTCGCCGTCCTCCAGCCCGGCTTCGCCGGCACCACCGCCCCCGACTGGCTGCTGCGCAGGGTCGGTGAAGGGCTCGCCTCCGTCGCGCTGTTCGGCCGCAACGTCACCAGCGCCCCCCAGGTCGCCGCGCTCACCGCCCGGCTGCGGGCCGAGCGGGACGACGTCCTCGTCGCGATCGACGAGGAGGGCGGCGACGTCACCCGGCTCGAAGTGCGCACCGGGTCCTCCTTCCCCGGCAATCTCGCGCTCGGCGCGGTCGACGACCCGGAGCTGACCTGGGCCGTCGCCCGTGAACTGGGCCGGCGCCTCGCCGACTGCGGGGTCAACCTCAACTGGGCCCCGTCAGCCGACGTCAACTCCAATCCGGACAACCCCGTCATCGGCGTACGGTCCTTCGGCGCCGACACCGCGCTGGTCGCCCGGCACACCGCCGCGTACGTCGAGGGGCTCCAGGCCGCCGGAGTCGCGGCCTGCACCAAGCACTTCCCCGGCCACGGCGACACCGCCGTCGACTCGCACCACGCGATGCCCCGGATCGACGCGGACCTCGCGACGCTGCACGCCCGCGAACTCGTGCCCTTCAGGGCCGCGATCGCCGCGGGTTCCAAGTCGGTCATGAGTGCGCATATCCTGCTTCCCGCACTCGACCGCGAGCGCCCGGCGACGCTGAGCCCGCAGATCCTCACCGGGCTGCTGCGCCGCGAGCTCGGTTACGAGGGGCTGATCGTTACCGACGGTATCGAGATGCGCGCCATCGCATCGGCGTACGGCATCGAGCGCGGCAGCGTCCTCGCCGTCGCGGCGGGCGCCGACGCCATCTGTGTGGGCGGCGGCCTCTCGGACGAGGGCACCGTACTGCGGCTGCGTGACGCACTGGTGGCGGCGGTACGGGCGGGCGAACTGCCCGAGGAACGGCTGGCGGACGCCGCCGCGCGCGTACGTGCGCTCGCGGAGTGGACCCGCCGGGCCAGGGGGGCTTCGGAGCCGGGCGCGGCGTCGCAGGAGGGGACCGCGCCCGGCACCGATATCGGGCTCGTCGCGGCCCGCAGGGCGCTCCGCGCCACCCCGCCGGACCACCGGCCGCTGACCACGGCCCCGTACGTCGCCGCCTTCACACCGGGGGCGAACATCGCCGTCGGCGACGAGACCCCGTGGGGCATCGCCGCCGAGCTGGCCGCGCTGCTGCCCGGCACCGGGACCGGCCGGTACGGCGCGGACAGCGCACCGGCCGATGTGCTCTCGGCCGCGGGGGAGCGCACGATCGTCGCGGTCGTCCGCGACGCCCACCGCCACCCGTGGATGACGGCGGCGCTGGACGCGCTGCTCGCGGCCCGCCCCGACACCGTCGTGGTCGAGATGGGCTTGCCGCGGGCGGAGCCGCGCGGGGCGCTGTATCTGGCGACCCACGGCGCGGCGCGGGTCTGCGGCCGCGCGGCGGCCGAGTTCATCACGGGCGCCGGGCGGTAACGAACCGGGCGGAGCGGAACGAACGAAAGAGCCGGGCACCCGTGAGGTGCCCGGCGCTGTCGTTTCCCGGATACCGCTACAGGCCCTGCCACTCCGGCTTCGAAGCGTACGTCGCACGGAAGTAGTCGGCCAGCTTCAGCTTGGACGCGGCCGCCTCGTCCACGACGACCGTCACGTGCCGGTGCAGCTGGAGCGCGGAGGCGGGCACCACGGCGGCCACCGGCCCCTCGACGGTCTGCGCCACGGCCTCGGCCTTGCCCTCGCCGGTGGCCAGCAGCACCACATGGCGGGCCTCCAGGATCGTCCCGATGCCCTGGGTGATGACGTGGTGCGGCACCTGCTCGATGTCACCGTCGAAGAACCGCGCGTTGTCGACCCGGGTCTGCTCGGTGAGCGTCTTGATCCGGGTACGGGAGGCGAGCGAGGAGCAGGGCTCGTTGAAGCCTATGTGCCCGTCGGTGCCGATACCCAGGAGCTGGAGGTCCACCCCGCCCGCCTCGGCGAGCGCCCTGTCGTACGCCGCGCAGGCCGCCGGGATGTCCTCGGCCGAGCCGTCGGGGCCCATGAAGGAGGCCTCGGTCAGCCCGAGCGGTTCCACGACCTCGCGCAGCACCACCGAGCGGTACGACTCCGGGTGCCCGGCCGGCAGCCCCACGTACTCGTCGAGCTGGCAGATCCGCGCCCGCGCCGCGTCGACGGCCCGCGCGCGCACCTTGGCGGTCAGAGCCTCATAGACGGGCAGCGGGGTCGACCCGGTGGCGACACCGAGCAGAGCGTCGGGCTTGCGGCGCAGCAGGCGGGCCATGGCCTCCGCGATGACTTCGCCGCCTGCCTTGGCGTCCGGGACGATGACAACTTCCACGCTGGGCCTGCCGATCTGGAGAGTGCAAACATGTGGTATAGACCAATCTAGCAGAGCGGGCCCTTCCCGCCAGGAGTTCCCCCTGCCTTTCCCGCGCAGGGGGCACCCACCGCCTCCTGTCCTCATCTCATGGTCGGCTGAAGGCGCACGGCCCGCATGTGGGCCGGGAGAAGGCGCTGTTCGGCGAGGTGGTGGAGGCGTACGCGGCGACATACGGCTCCTACTCGGCCCGCGCCCTGCGCGAGGAGCCGCTCGAACTGCTCGCCGAGACGGCGATGCGGGCCTGGCCCGGACGGGGTGCCGGCACCGTGGCGGGATGAACCGCCCGGCGCCGCCCCGGAAGCGACTGCGGGCCGCGGCGCCGGTGTGGTCGGGACCCTCGGCCCGGCCGTACGGCACCGCAGCCCTCAGCTGCATCGGCCGTCAGGTGTGCGGTTCCCGGCGGCCGTGGGGAGGACTCGGCGCAGTCAGGGCAGAGAGCGCCTCGTACCTCGTCTCCACTCTCCTGTGCGGGGAGAGCGGAAGTCTTTGCACGCACATTGTGGACTAGACCATTCTGCCCTGTCCATGCGTACGACGGAAAGAATCCGGCGGGTACGCTCACACACGTGCCCTCCATGAACGATCTCGTACGCCAGCACACCGCTCTGAGTGACACCGACCTCGAGTGGCTGCACCTGCTGGTCTCGGAGTGGCAGCTGCTCTCCGACCTCTCCTTCGCCGACCTGGTGCTGTGGGTGCCCACCCGCGACGGCACCCGCTATGTCTCCGTGGCGCAGATGCGGCCGAACACCGGGCCCACCTCCTACCAGGACGACATGGTCGGCCATCTCGTTCCACGCGGCCGGCGTCCGCTGCTCGACGCCGCGCTCGACGAGGGCCGGATCGTGCGCGAGGGCGACCCGGAGTGGCGCGAGGAGGTGCCGGTACGGGTCGAGTCCATCCCCGTACGCCGGGAGGGCCGAGTGCTCGGGGTCATCGCCCGCAACACCAATCTGCTCACCGTCCGTACGCCGTCGCGCCTCGAACTCACCTACCTCCAGTCGGCGTCCGACCTGGCCCAGATGATCGCCGCGGGCTCGTTCCCCTTCCCGGGCCAGCAGGTCGACATGGACGCATCCCCCCGGGTCGGGGACGGGATGATCCGCCTCGACGCGGACGGGGTGGTCCTGTACGCCAGCCCCAACGGACTCTCCGCCTACCACCGCCTCGGGCTCGCGTCCGACCTGGTGGGCCAGCACCTCGGCCAGCTGACCACCGACCTCGCGCCGTCCCGCGGCCCCGTCGACGAGGCCATGGTCAAACTGGCCAGCGGCTACGCACCGAGGGAGACCGAGGTCGAGGGGAACGACGGGGTGATCCAGCTCCGCGCCATCCCGCTCTCCCCGAAGGGCACCCGGATCGGCTCGTTGGTGCTGCTGCGGGACGTCACGGAACTGCGCCGCCGTGAACGCGAGTTGATCACCAAGGACGCCACCATCCGGGAGATCCACCACCGGGTGAAGAACAACCTCCAGACGGTGGCGGCCCTTCTGCGCCTCCAGGCCAGGCGGATGGACTCGGACCGCGGCAGGGAAGCGCTCAACGAGGCGGTGCGGCGCGTCGGTTCCATCGCGATCGTCCACGAGACGCTCTCGCAGAACCTGGACGAACGTGTCGAGTTCGACGAGATCGCCGACCGCGTCATCGCGATGGTGTCCGAGATCTCACCGGGCAAGGTCGACTGCCGCCGTACCGGCCGGTTCGGCATCCTGGACGCCGAGGTCGCCACCCCGCTCGCCATGGTGCTGACCGAAGTCCTGCAGAACGCGCTGGAGCACGCCTTCGGACCGGGCGAGCTGGGCACCGTCGAGGTCTCCGCCGTTCGGGGCGGGCTGCGCGAGGATGCCAGGCTGCTCATCACGGTGCAGGACGACGGCCGCGGACTGCCCGGCGGGTTCGACGCGAAGACGGCGGGAAACCTGGGGCTCCAGATCGTACGGACGCTGGTGGAGGGGGAGTTGGGCGGCTCGTTCGACATGGTCCCGGCTCCGGAGCGCGGCACCCATGTGGTGCTCGACATACCGGTCCCGGGCGACGCGTAGCTCCTTCCCCCAGCACACAGCAGTGAGCCCCGGACCGAAGTGGTCCGGGGCTCACCGTGTGCTGGGGAGAGGAACTCTCCCGGCGTTCTCTTACTGCGTGCGCATCGGGGGTACTGCGCGCTGCGTTTCGGGGGCGACGGTGGTGCGTACTCGCTGTACGCGCGCCGCCTGGCTCAAGCTCGTGAACAGGGTGGTCAGGCGGTCGCGTTACGCGCCCGGTTGCGAGCGGCACGGCGCTTCATCGCGCGGCGCTCGTCCTCGCTGAGGCCACCCCAGACGCCGGAGTCCTGGCCGGACTCAAGCGCCCACTGCAGGCACTGCTCCATGACGGGGCAGCGGCGGCAGACGGCCTTGGCTTCCTCGATCTGCAGCAGCGCGGGACCGGTGTTGCCGATGGGGAAGAACAGCTCCGGGTCTTCCTCACGACAAACGGCGTTGTGACGCCAGTCCATGGCTGCTACCTCTCTTAGGGTGTTACGTGCAGGTTGCTTGTGAATGTGAACGCTTTCACGAATCCCCCGACAAGTGAAGGGCCAGCTTCCAGATGACCTGGTTGCGGTCCTGTGGTGTTGAGGAGGGGTTCTGGCTTTCAGGGAGGCCGGTGTTGCGGGCCGTCCCGAGCGCCATGTAGAGATTCGCAAACCTCGGCGGCGGATACAACCCCTTCTGGAAAGTTTTTTTTGATTCCTCGGTGTCGGCTAGGTCACAGCCGTACTTCCATGGGGTGGATCCCAGCCCAAACGTTCGAGTTAAAGGACTTTGAGCTCTTCCACTCACACAATCACACGCAGTGCACGGCGTACGCCTGTGAACGTCACGCTGGTACGCAGTCCCAGGTGGTCGCCGTCCATCTGGAAGGGGAGCCGGACCTTGGAATGCAAGGAGAAGTCCGTCAGGTCGTGCAGCGAAACCGCGTGCTTTCCGTGGGGGCCCCGTTCGGGTGTCGAAGTGAGCAATTGAGTAGCGAAACGTGCCACATGAGCGGGTGACATTTTCGACAGTCCCAGCACATCGAGCGCGGTGTCGAAGGACGCCTCGGGGGAGGCGTACATCGGGCGATTGCCCAGGTAGGTATAGGGAGACGTGTTGCAGATTATGGACATCACGAGGTCCGTGACCGGGTCCTGGCCCGGGCGTTCCAGGGTGATCGCGCCATGCCTGCGGCTCGGCTCCTCCAGGAACTGGCGGACGACCTGACGCACATAGAGGGCGTGGGTGGACCGCTTTCCGCGTTCCCGCTGCTGTTCGACCCGGCCGACTACACCCGCGTCGAACCCGAGTCCGGCACAGAACGTGAACCAGCGCGAGGGCACCCCCTCGTCCGTGGTGCCCGGGGTGCCGGCCGCCAGGCCCAGGCCGACCGTCCGCTCGCGGCGCTCACGCAGCGCGTCCAGAAGTGCGCCGGTCGCCTCCACCGCGTCGTTGGGCAGGCCGAGCGCGCGGGCGAAGACATTGGTGGAGCCGCCGGGGACGACCGCCAGTCCGGGCAGCCCATCGGGGTCGGGCCCGTGGTGGAGGAGTCCGTTGACCACCTCGTTGACCGTGCCGTCGCCGCCGAGCGCGACGACGAGGTCGATGTCATCGCTCTCCGCGGCCCGTCTGCCGAGGTCGCGGGCGTGCCCCCGGTACTCGGTCGTGACGGCCTCCAGCTTCATCTCGCTGGCGAGCGCGTGGAGCAGTACGTCCCGTGTGCGGGCACTGGTGGTGGTTGCTGCCGGATTGACCACGAGGAGTGCGCGCATGACCAGAAGATTACCTACCGCTTGGAACCGGGCCCAGCCCCGGCCTCGATCCGGCCCCCGGGGTGCCCGCTACCCTGCAGGGGTGAGTACCGACCAGACCGCAGAGCAGCCCAGCGGCCCCCGCCCCACCCGTCTGACCGCCGCCGCGGCGCTGGCCGCGCTGGAAGGGGCGGCGCTGGCCGCCGGAGGGCTCTATGTCATCGGCCAGGGCGTGTTCGCCGACGGCGACAGCCCCGGGCAGTCCGCGCTGGCCGGCGTGACGCTGATCGTGCTCGCCCTCCTCCCGCTGATCGCGGCCCGTGGGCTGCTGGGCCGTCGCAGCTGGAGCCGGGGCCCCGCGATCGTCACCCAGATCATCGCGCTGCCCGTGGCATGGACGCTGCTCTCCGCGCAGGGCGTACTGATTCCGGCGGGAGCGGTGCTCGCGGTGGTGGCCCTGGCCGCGCTCGTCCTGCTGGTGAACCCGACGACGGCCAAGGCGCTGGGGATCAGGGGCGCGCGGGGGGCCTGAGCGTCGCGCGCGCCAGCCGTGGCCCCCCGCGTCCGCTGTGTCTACTCCTCGACCAGCAGGCGCTCCCGCAGCTGCGCCAGTGTCCTGGCCAGCAGCCGCGAGACGTGCATCTGCGAGATCCCCACTTCCTGGGCGATCTGCGACTGCGTCATGTTCCCGAAGAACCGGAGCAGCAGAATCCGCTTCTCTCGCGGGGGCAGATCCTCCAGCAGCGGCTTGAGCGACTCGCGGTACTCGACGCCTTCGAGCGCCTCGTCCTCCGAGCCCAGGGTGTCCGCCACCGCGGGCGACTCGTCGTCCGTGTCGGGCACGTCCAGCGAGAGGGTCGAGTAGGCGTTCGCGGATTCCAGACCCTCCAGGACCTCTTCCTCCGAGATGCCCAGCCGCTCCGCCAGCTCATGGACCGTGGGCGCCCGGCCGTGCTGCTGGGAGAGCTCCGCGGTGGCTGTGGTCAGCGAAAGCCGCAGCTCCTGGAGGCGGCGCGGCACCCGGACCGCCCAGCCCTTGTCGCGGAAGTGCCGCTTGATCTCTCCGACCACCGTCGGCGTCGCGTACGTGGAGAACTCCACCCCGCGGTCCGGGTCGAACCGGTCCACCGACTTGATCAGACCGATCGTGGCGACCTGGGTCAGATCGTCCAGCGGCTCTCCGCGGTTACGGAAGCGGCGGGCCAGATGTTCGACCAGCGGCAGATGCATCCGCACCAGCCTGTTGCGCAGTTCGGCCTTGGCGGGCGAACCGTCCGGGAGCTCGCGCAGCTCGATGAAGAGCGCCCGCGCCCCGCTGCGGTCCCGCGGGTTGTGCTGCTCGTGGTGCTCGTGATGCTCGCTCATGAGGCCCGCCTGATCCGCCGACTCCAAAAGGCCTTCCACCGGATGCGGCCGGGCCTGTTGCTCCGGGATGTCCCCCGTGCCCAGCGGTCCCGTGCCCGGCGCCCGCGCGCCGCGCTCGTCGTCCCGCACCGGTCCGTCCCCGTTCACGCCGGTCCAGGTCCAGCGCCGCGCTGTTTGTACAGACTGATGCTGACCGTACGGTCGTCGGCCACCGTCGACTCGACCTTGCCCGCCAGTGCCGAGAGCACCGTCCAGGCGAAGGTGTCGCGCTCCGGTGCGCGGCCGTCCGTGGTGGGCGCGGACACCGTCACTTCGAGGGAGTCCTCGACGAGACGGAACACGCAGCTCAGTACGGAGCCCGGCACGGCCTGCTGAAGCAGGATCGCGCAGGCCTCGTCGACCGCGATGCGCAGATCCTCGATCTCGTCGAGGGTGAAGTCCAAGCGTGCCGCGAGGCCGGCCGTGGCCGTACGCAGCACAGACAGGTAGGCACCCGCAGCGGGCAGCCGGACTTCCACGAAGTCCTGGGTCCCGGGCTCGCCTGCGATCTGGGACACCCTCACCTCCAAGGTGGCACAAGCTCGTTCATGGTCGGGGAAATTCTGCTCCCGCAACCGTGCGTGACATGGTCGCTTCCTGACGCCGTGACGCTATCGCGATCCAAGGTTCCCTGTCGCCAGGACCCCCACCCCACGACTGTCACTCATGGTAAGCCCATGAGTACATACGGTCGCCAGGGGTGTGCACATCCGATTGTGGCGCTGTGATTCTCCGGAATGTCCGGCGGCTCCGCGGGGTTCCCGGGATGCTTCGGCCAACTGGAAAGACGCAGCGAACGGTTGACGTACCCAGAGCTCAGACGATCGAACCGTCGACAAAGCACCACCGCCAGCTCTCTCCCGGCTCGAAACTCCGCATCACCGCGTGCCCGGTCTCCTTGAAGTGCCCGGTGGCGTGCTGGTACGGGGACGAGTCGCAGCAGCCCACGTGCCCGCACACCAGGCACAGGCGCAGCTGTACGGGATGGCTCCCGATGGCCAGGCACTCGGGACAGGTGTCACTCAACGGGACCGGCCGGGGGCGCGGCAGTTCTGCAACATGCTGGCACTCGCTCATGATTGCCAGGTTACGACGGACCAGGACCGAGGGCGGGGAGACCCCATGGACGCATTGCCGCTGGTGGCACTGGTGGCGGGCAGCGCGGCGGTGGCGGGTGTCGCACGCCGGACACCGGTGGCGGCGCCGCTGCTGCTGGTCGCGGTCGGGCTGGGTGTCGCGTATCTGCCGGGGGTGCCCGAGTACACGCTGGATCCCGGGATCGTCCTTCCGCTGGTGCTGCCGCCGCTGCTCCACACGGCGGCCGTCGACTCCTCGTACCTGGATCTGCGGGCCAATCTGCGGCCCGTCGCGCTGCTCTCGGTCGGCTATGTGCTCTTCGCGACCGTCGCGGTGGGCTGGCTCGCCTATCTGATCGTGCCGGATCTCCCGCTCACCGCGGCCCTGGTGCTCGGTGCGGTGATCGCGCCGCCCGACGCGGTGGCGGCCACAGCCATCGCCCGGCGCCTCGGACTGCCCTCCCGGCTGACGACGGTCCTGCAGGGCGAATCACTCGTCAACGACGCGACCGCGATCACCGCCTACAAGGTGGCGCTGGCGGCCGCGGTCGGCGCCGGGGTCTCCTGGGCGGACGGGCTCGGCGAATTCGCGCTGGCGTCGGTCGGCGGAATCGGGGTCGGCCTGGTCCTGATGGTGCCGCTGCACTGGCTGCGTACGCATCTCAAGGAGGCGCTGCTGCAGAACACCCTCTCGCTGCTCATTCCCTTCGTCGCCTATGCGGCGGCGGAGCGGGTGCACGCTTCGGGGGTGCTCGCCGTGGTGGTCGTCGCGCTCTATCTGGGACACCGTTCCTGGCAGGTCGACTTCGCCACCCGGCTCCAGGAGGAGGCCGTTTGGAAAATGGTCTCCTTCATTCTGGAATCGACGGTCTTCGCGCTGATCGGGCTGCAATTGCCCGTTGTTCTCCGGGGGCTTGGCACTTACGGCGGAGGGGAAGCCGCCTGGTATGCGGCCGCCGTTTTCGTGGTGGTCGTGGTGGTGCGCTTCGTCTGGGTCTTTCCCGCCACGTTCCTGCCACGCGTGATCTCCAGCAGGATCCGGGAACGCGAACCCGATACGGACTGGACCGCGCCGGTCGTCGTCGGCTGGGCCGGAATGCGCGGCGTGGTCTCGCTCGCCATTGCCTTCTCGATCCCGCTGACCGCGCACGGCGCACCGTTCCCGGCCCGGAACCTGGTGCTCTTCCTGACCTTTACGACGGTGATCGCGACCCTGGTCGTCCAGGGGCTCTCGCTGCCGCCGCTGATCCGGTTGCTGAGAATCCCGGGCCGTGACACGCACGCCGAGACGCTCGCCGAGGCCCAGGCGCAGAACGAGGCGTCGCAGGCGGCCGAGGACCTGCTGAACTCGATGCTCGCCGACGAGGACAACGAACTCCCGGAACCGCTCGCCGACCGGTTGCGCACCGTGATGGCGCGGCGCAGGAACGCGGTCTGGGAGCGGCTCGGCACGGTGAACGAGCACACCGGCGAGAGCGCCGACGACACCTACCGGAGGCTCGCACGGGCGATGATCGGCGCCGAGCGCGAGGTTTTCGTGGAGCTGCGCGACCGGCGGAGCATCGACGACGAGCTTCTCAGGACGCTGCTGCGCAGGCTCGATCTGGAGGAGGCGGCCGCCTACCGCGAGGAGGAGGCGGGCTGACCTGTGATGACGGCGGCGACCCTGGTGCCCGGCGGGAAGGCGCCTTCGGCGGCCAGCTCCACCAGTCCGTACAGCATCTTCGCGACGTAGACCCGCTCGACGGGGAGACCGTGCAGCTGCTCGAACCCGGCCGCGAAGGCTTCGAGTTCCGGTGCGCTGCGGGCGTACCCGCCGAAGTGGAAGCGGTCGTCGAGCCGCCAGTCGCCGGTCCTGGCTCCGAAGGAGGTCTGCTGGAGCGCCGCGACCTCGCCGGCCAGGAAGCCGCCCTTCAGGACGGGGAAGCCGATGGCGCGCTGGTCCGCCGTGAGGCCGGCCGCCAGCCCCGCGAGCGTGCCGCCGGTGCCGACCGCCACCGCGACGGTGTCGGCGAGCCCGTGCAGTTCCCGGCCGAGCGCGCCGCAGCCGTGCACGGCCGCGGTGTTGCTGCCGCCCTCGGGCACCACGTACATCCCCGTCGTGTCGAGACCGGCCGGGACCGCCTTGGCGCGGTAGGCAGCGCGGTCCACGAAGTACAGCCGCATACCGTCGGCCGCGCACCGGGCGAGGGAGGGGTTGAGCGGGCGGTGGGCCAGCTCGTCCCCGCGTACGACGCCGACGGTCGGGAAGCCGAGCAGCCGGCCCGCGGCGGCGGTGGCCCGCAGATGGTTGGAGTACGCGCCACCGAACGTCAGCACGGTCCGTCCGGTGGCTGCCGCCAGATTGGGCGCGAGTTTCCGCCATTTGTTGCCCGGCAGATCCGGGTGGATCAGGTCGTCGCGTTTGAGCAGCAGCTGTACGCCGCGCCGGGCGAAGCGCTCGTCGTCGAGCGGCTCCAGCGGCGACGGCAGTAGCGGTCGCAGCGACCGCAGCGGTGGCTGCCGGTCGGGGCCCGGGAATTCGGGAGGCATGGGCCCATTGTCCGCCCCGGGGGTCCGGCGGGCGGCGGCGGTCCGGCCGTCAGCTCGCGGCGAGCCAGAGGTCCGGGCCGAACACCTCGTAGTGGATGTCGGCGGCCCGTACGCCGCCGGCCAGCAGCTGGGTCCGTACGGAGCGCATGAAGGGCAGCGGCCCGCAGAGGTACGCACGGGTCCCCGGCGCGAGGGGCAGGCCGCTCAGATCGACCAGGCCCGTGCGGTCGGCCGGGTGGTCGGCGCCGGGGTGCTCGTACCAGAAGTGCGCGGCGGCATCCGGCAGCTTCTCGGTGAGGAGGGCATGTTCGTCGCGCAGTGCGTGGTCCGCGGGGGTGCGGTCGCCGTGCACGACGGTGACGGGGGCGGGGTGACCGGTGTCCGCGAGGTGTTCCAGCATCGCCAGTATCGGAGTGCAGCCGATTCCGGCCGACGCGAGCATGAGCGGGGCGTCCGCCGCGTCCGGGCCGATGACGAGATCGCCGTACGGGAGCGAGACCCGGAGCCGGGCACCGGTCCGCACGTGTGTGTGGAGGTGGTGCGAGACCTCGCCGTCCGGGGAAGCGCCGTGGCTGTACGGGGAAGGGCCTCCGCTCACGCGCTTCACGGTGATCGAGTGGAGCTGTCCACCGGGGGCGCCGGAGAGGCTGTACTGCCGGATCTGGCGGGCCCCGTCGGGGAGCTCGACCTGGACGGAGACGTACTGGCCCGGCCGGAAGTCCGGGGCGGGCGAGCCGTCGGCCGGGCGGAGCCGGAAGGTGGCCGTGTCGGCGGTCTCCTCGGTCCTGGACACCACGTCCCACTCGCGCCAGACGTCACCCGCGATGGCCTCGCGCTCCGTGTAGAGCCGGGCCTCCAGGGCGATCAGGGCGTTGGCCATCAGCCAGTAGACCTCGTCCCAGGCGGCGGCGACCTCCGGGGTGACCGCGTCGCCCAGCACCTCGGCGATGGCGGCGAAGAGATGGGTGTGCACGACGCCGTACTGGGCGGATGTGATCCCGAGTGAGGCGTGCTTGTGGGCGATACGGCCGAGCATGACGTCGGGGCGGGTGTCAGGGTGCTCCACCAGCTGGGTGGCGAAGGCGGCGATGGAGCCGGCGAGTGCCTGCCGCTGGGCGCCTGATGCCTGGTTGCCGCGGTTGAAGAGGTCGCGCAGCAGCTCCGGGTGGACGTCGAACAGCTTGCGGTAGAAGAGGTCGGCGATGTCCCCGATGGCCGCGCCGACGGCGGGGAGGGTGGCTCGGACGGTGGCGGTCGACGGCTCGCTGAGCATCGGTGACTCCTGGTTCCTGCGCTCGGTCTGGCTCTTGAATTGGTATGTGAGATGCGTATTTTTGGCCGTGAGTGGCCGTGAGTGGCCGTGAGTGGCGGGCCGGTGGGTGTTGCCAGGGGCCTGTGGACTGCCGCCAGCGGGGTTGGCGCGGCGCGGGGTGGGTCAGCCGTCGTCGGGGCGGCTGCCGATGCCGATCAGCAGCGGCCCGGTCGGGGGGGCGACCAGGTCGGCGACGGTGAGCGGGTCAAGCGACGCGTAGAACGCCTCCTGTGCCCGGCTCAGGGCCCTGCGCAGCAGGCAGGCCGACCGGAGCGGGCACGGGGCGGCGCCCTCGCACTCCATGACGTCGCCTGACCCTTCGAGCTCGCGGACCAGCCCGCCGATGGAGGCGGAGCGGCCTGCTCCGGTGAGGCTGAGGCCGCCGCCGCGGCCCCGGCGCGCCTCGACCAGGCCGAGATGCTGGAGACGGGCGACGATCTTCGCGGCGTGGCTGTACGGCACGCTCATGGCTGCCGCGACCTCCCGGGTCGTCGGCGCCTCGCCTTCCTCCGTGACGGCGAGGCGCATCAGTACGCGCAGTGCCACATCGGTGAATCTCGTCAGCCGCATGGGCGTCACGGTAGGTAACTTGCATAAAGGATGCAAGTTATGACCGTTCTGGACAACGAATGACAACGTGCCCCGCTCAAAGCCCTATTAGTCACACTCTTTTGTGTAATGGCGCGCCGCAGGTCTCCGCTGAAAGGCTCTTCAAGTACGTCAGTCGAAGATCGAAGGGGCGTCAGATGTCCGTTGGTGAAGAGGTTCGCGACACGCAGGCACCGCCGCAGCAGAGTCTGGGCACGGCAGCTGCGCGGAACCTCGCAACGACCACCAAGTCCGCACCGCAGATGCAGGAGATCACCTCACGGTGGCTGCTGAAGATGCTCCCGTGGGTACAAGTGCAGGGTGGTACGTACCGGGTGAACCGGCGGCTGAGCTACTCGGTCGGTGACGGCCGCGTGACGTTTGTGCAGACTGGCGACCGCGTCCAGGTCATCCCGGCCGAGCTCGGTGAGCTGCCCGCCCTGCGGGACTACGCGGACGAGGCGGCCCTGGCCGAGCTGGCGCAGCGCTGCACTCAGCGGGAGTTCGCGGCGGGCGATGTGCTGGCCTCCGCGGGCGACAGGGCGGACCGGGTGTTCCTGCTGGCACACGGCCGGGTCCAGAAGGTAGGCACAGGGCCCTACGGGGACGAGACCGTCCTCGGTTCGCTGGCCGACGGGTCGTACTTCGGCGACCATGCGCTGCTGGACGAGGGCGCCACCTGGGACTACACGGCCCGCGCCGACACCGCGTGCGTCGTACTTGAGCTGACCAGGGCGGACGTGCTGAACCTCGCGGAGCGCGCCGACTCGCTGCGCGAGCATCTCGCGGGGGTGACCTCGCTGCCCGCGCAGCGCACCAACAGCTACGGCGAAGCGGCGATCGACCTTTCGGCGGGACACGTCGGTGAGGCGCACGTCCCCCACACGTACGTCGACTACGAGGGGGCGCCCCGCGAGTACGAACTGAGCGTCGCCCAGACCGTGCTGAAGGTCCACAGCAGGGTCGCCGACCTCTACAACCAGCCGATGAACCAGACCGAGCACCAGTTGCGGCTCACCGTCGAGGCGCTGCGGGAGCGCCAGGAGCACGAGCTGGTCAACAACCGCGAGTTCGGCCTGCTCAACAACTGCGACTACGGCCAGCGGCTCCAGCCGCACGACGGTGTGCCCAGCCCGGACGACATGGACGAACTCCTCTCGCGCCGACGCGGATCGAAGCTCTTCCTCGCCCACCCGAAGGCCATCGCCGCGTTCGGCCGCGAGTGCAACAAGCGCGGCCTCGTACCGGAGAGCGTCGACATGGGGGGCCACCATGTGCCCGCCTGGCGCGGGGTGCCGATCTTCCCGTGCAACAAGATCCCGGTCAGCGACGCCCGCACCACGTCGATCATCTGCATGAGGACCGGCGAGTCCGAGCAGGGCGTCATCGGGCTCCAGCAGAGCGGCATCCCCGACGAGATCGAGCCGAGCCTGTCGGTCCGCTTCATGGGTATCGACGAGAAGGCGATCATCTCCTACCTGGTGACGGCCTACTACTCAGCGGCCGTGCTGGTGCCCGACGCCCTGGGGGTGCTGGAGAACGTCGAAGTCAGCCGCTGGCGGTGAGGCGACGCCCCGGACCGGCCGGCTCCGACGGTGCTCGGGCCGCCGCGGGGACCGGTGCGTCCGGGGCATCCGTGGCGACCGAGCCGTACGCACGCCGCAGAGGAAGGGACCATGACCACGACCAGAACGGACGCCGCGACCGAGGGACATGAGGCCGCAGCGCTCCTTGAACGCACCCGCACCGTCGTCGACCCGGAACTCCGCTCCGCGCTGGAGTCCCTGCCCGGCCCGATGCGGAACATCGGGATGTACCACTTCGGCTGGGAACAGTCGGACGGCTCGCCGGCCACGGGGCAGGCGGGCAAGGCGATCAGACCCGCGCTCGTCCTCGCCGCCGTCCAGGCGCTGAACGGCGACATCCGGCAGGCGGTACCGGCGGCCACCGCCGTGGAGCTGGTGCACAACTTCACCCTGCTGCACGACGACGTCATCGACCGGGACGCCACCCGGAGGCACCGGGCGACGGCCTGGACCGTCTTCGGCATACCCGACGCGGTCATAGCGGGGGACGCGATGCAGGCACTGGCCGTGCGGCTGCTCGCGGAGGACCCGCACCCCGCGGCGAAGGCGGCCACGGGGCGGCTCACGGCCTGCGTCATCGAGCTCTGCGCGGGGCAGCAGGCGGACTGTGCCTTCGAGGCCCGTTCGGAGGTCACGCTGGACGAATGCCTGATCATGGCTGAGGCCAAGACCGGGGCGCTCCTCGGCTGCGCCTGTGCGATGGGTGCGCTCTACGCGGGCGCCGGGCCCGAAGCGGCGGCGGCGATGGACGCGTTCGGCCGGGAGGCCGGGCTGGCCTTTCAGCTGATCGACGACCTGATCGGCATCTGGGGCGAGCCGTCCCACACCGGCAAGCCGGCCGGTGCGGATCTCGCCGCCCACAAGAAGTCGCTGCCGGTGGTGGCCGCGCTGAACTCGGGCACCGGGGCGGCGGCGGAGCTGGCGGAGCTGTACGGCGGCCCGCTCGACGCGGACGGCATCAGGCGGGCCGCCGACGCGGTCGACCGGGCCGGCGGCCGGGACTGGGCACAGGTCGAGGCGGCCGACCGGATGGCCAGAGCCGTGGGTCACCTCTCCCGCGCGGTTCCCGACCTCGCGGCGGCGGGAGGCCTGCTCTCCCTCGCGGAGTATGTGACGCGGCGCAGCCGCTGAGCTGTACCGCTGTACCGCTGTACCGCCCATGGTCGGGTCCGGCCAACTCTAGGATCACGTCTGCGAGTTATCGATGGCTCATCCGTCCATCGAGCAAGCGAGCAAACGAGCAAGCGAGCAAGCAGTAGCGAGCGAGCGACGTGATCGGCGAGAGAAGAGGGACCGGACCATGGGCGTGGCGATACAACAGGCGGGCGAGGCCGACCGCGAGGTGCTCGTACGACTTCTTGATGAGTCCTTCATGCGGGACCCGGTGAGCAACTGGGTGTTCCCCGACGAGGCGCACCGCAGGGCCGTGCACGGCAAGTTCCTCGGGGTCTTCATCGACGTGGCCCTCGCCGAGGGCCGGGTAGACCTCGCCGAGGACCACACGGCGATGGCCCTCTGGCTCGACATTCCCGCCGGCGTGCCGGAGGAGGAGGACGACACGCCCGCCCGGATGCGGGAGGTCGCCGACCCGGAGAACGAACGCGCCGAACTGGTGGGGCGGTTGACGGGCGAGCTCCATCCGCACGACCGGGCGCACGCCTACCTGCTGATGATCGGTGTGACACCGGAGCGGCAGGGCGAGGGCCTGGGCACCGCGCTGATGGCCCCCGTACTGGAGCGCTGCGACCGGGAAGGGGTTCCGGCGTACCTGGAGGCGAGCAGCGCGCGCAGTCGCGCGCTGTACGAGCGGCTCGGGTTCGTGTTCATGGGCACCGCGGTTCAGCTGCCCGACGGTCCGCAGATGTGGCCGATGTGGCGCGAGCCGCGCGGCTGATCCGCGACCGGGCCGTACGCCGGGGGAGGGGCGCCTCACCCGTTCGGTGGTCCGGCCGGTCACTCGTACGTGCCGTCGTATGTGCCCTCGTACGTGCGCTCGCCGGGTGGCGCGGGCGGACACGAACGGGACCTTTCGGGCCGTCAGGAAAGGGATGCCAGGCCCGAAGTGCACCAGGAACCAGTAATTCCGGACTTGATCACTCTTGGTGACGCCGGGCTGGTGGCGGCGCTACAGTCGCGCTCATGACACCACAGTCATGGGCCGGCTGGTACCGGGACAGCCATGGATCAGATGCCCTAGTGATCAGTGCCGTTGAGCGTCAACTCCGCACCCGGATCAGGGGAGTCGACTACGCCGGAGCTTCGTTCGACTCGTTCAGGCCGGTGGGCGACGTACCGGAGGGGGTCGAGCCGTTGAGCGACTGCGTCCTGGAGTGGGACATGCCGCTCCCGGTCGTGGCCGGTGACAGCACGGCCCAGCCGGCCACGCTGAGCTGCCTGCTCGCCCTGCGCCGCCCGGCCACCGATCTCGGCGTCACACTGCACTACGGCGGCACGAGTTACGTATCGGGCAACGACCAGGGCGACTTCGGCGCCGCGGTCGCCCTGATCCAGGAGCAACTTCCGCCCGGTTCCACCCTCCAGGCGCCCTTCTCGGCAGCCGTCTAGTCCGATGGCGGCGGGGGTGTAATCGGACCCCGCCGGCTCCCGTCAGTTCCGGTAAGCGGTCCCTCATCGGACCGGCACTCATGATCGCGTGCCGGTCCGATGAGGGACCGCTGCTCTCTGCGTCGTCGGCCTGCGCTCTCCCCGCCTCGTTCCCTTCCCTTCCCCTTTCCCTTCCTCTTCCCCTTTTCCTTGACGCCCCGCGCGCATATTGTTCTACTTGGATGCAAACAATAGGGGGAATGATGGAGCGCTCCACATGGCCGCGGGTTCCGGGCGATGCCCGAGGGGTTCCGGCGGCACCCGGCCGCATCCGGCGCGCGACAGTTGCCGGGCTGCCCTTCCTGCTTGCCTACGCCGTCGATCTGGCGGTCTTCCTCCAGCTTCGGGACCGGTTGCCGCACCGCCTGGCCAGCCACTTCGGGAGCGGCGGGAGGCCCAACGACACGGCGGGACAACTGGAATACGTACTCGTCACCACCGGTCTCCTGGTCGGCCTCGGGGTGATCTGGATGCTGATCGCCCGCGGGGTGCGGAGCCTGCTCGTCACGGGCTGGGCGCTCGCCGGCTTCATCGGCGCGCTGATGGCCGCGATCCTGTACGCCAACCTCCGCACTCCGGTGGACTTCCCGTTCTGGCGGTTCGCCACCGCCGTCGGGGTGGCGGTCCTGGCGGGCGGGGCGGGCTGGTGGCTGGCCCGTTTCGTACCGTCCGTGCTGCCGCCGCCGGCCGAGGGGCCCGTCGAGCGGATCGACCTCGCGGCCGGCGAGACCGCCGGCTGGGCGCGCCACGCGGGCGCCCGTCCGCTGCTGGCGCTCGCGGTGGCCGTCGTCGTCACCGGAGTCGTCGTGCTGACCGTCTCCGGTTGGCAGGCCGCCGTGGCCCCTGTCGTGGTCGGCCTGGTGCTGATGGCCTTCGCCAGGCCGTACGTCACCGTGGACCGCAGGGGCCTGACCATCTCCACCGGCCGCCTGCCCTGGCCGCGTATCCGGATACCGCTGGACCAGGTCGAGCAGGCGACCAGCCGCGATATCGACGCCCTGAAGGACTTCGGCGGCTGGGGCTACCGGTTCCGCGCGGGCAGCTCCGGACTCATCCTCCGCTCGGGGGAGGCCATCGTGGTCCGGCGCAGGAGCGGCCGCGACTTCGTCGTCACCATCGACGGCTCGTCCGACGGCGCCGCACTGCTCAACACCCTGGCCGAGCGGCGGGAGAACCGCTGATGCTCTTCCGGATCGACCCGTCGTCCGCGATTCCGCTCGGGGACCAGATCGCCGCGTGCGTCCGGGGCGCCGTCGCGGACGGCCGGGTGGACGCGGGCGAGCGGCTGCCCGCCGCCCGCGTCCTCGCCGACTCGCTCGGGGTCAACGTCCATACGGTGCTGCGCGGTTACCAGCGGCTGCGCGAGGAGGGCCTGATCGAACTGCGCCGGGGGAGGGGTGCGGTGGTCGTCGGCGGGCCCACGCAGGCGCGGGCGCGACTGCTCGTACGGGTAAGGGAATTCGCCGCCGAGGCAAGGGAGCTGGGTCTCACGGACGAGGCCGTGCTGGCACTCGTACGCGAGGCTCTCTGAGGCCGCGCGGCGGCGACCGCCCCCACTGCGGAGCCGCCCACCCACTGCCGTCTGCCCATTCCGCACAGTCTGTCCTGCCCCGACCGGGTCCCGTACCAGGTCCAGCGCTTACCGTCTTTCTACGAACGGCGAATGTTCAACCACCTTGTACGGACCGTACGTACGGCCACCGTACGGTCACTTTGCACGGCTGCCCGATACCCGACGGGCAGCCCGGAACGGAGCAGCCATGAGTACCCCGAGCGATCCGGCCACCCCGGAGGCCGCCACGGCACTCTCGTCCGACACCGTCGCCGAGACCCGGCAGGACCGTTTGCAGCGGGGGATGGGGATGCTCGACCGCGTCGTCGGCGAGGGCGGCCGGCAGGTCATCGACTCCCTGGCCGACATCTCACCCGACCTGGGGCATCACATCGCCGCCTGGGCTTTCGGCGACATCTACAGCAGGCCCCAGTTGGCGCTGCGTGACCGGCAGTTGGTCACCCTGGGCATGCTCACCGCCCTCGGCGGCTGCGAACCGCAGCTCGACGTCCACATCAACGCCGCGCTCAACGTCGGCCTCAGCCCGGAGGAGATCGTCGAGGCGCTGCTGCACTCCGCGGTCTACTGCGGGATGCCCAAGGCGCTCAACGCCACCGCCGTGGCGAAGAAGGTCTTCGCCGAACACGGCCTGCTCACCGAACCGGAGAAGCCCGGCGGGCCGGCGCACAGCGTTCCGGAACAGCGTCTCCCCGGGCAGGGTTTCGCCGGGCAGGCCGGTCCCGGGAGCGCATAGCGTTGGCCCATGACCGAACTGCTGCACATCACCGAGCGCTCCCTGTGGGAGGCGGCCCGCGCGGTCGGCGCGTACGAGATGTCGACCCGCGGCCGCACCCTCCAGGAGGAGGGCTTCATCCACTGCTCGACGCGCGGCCAGCTCGTCGCGGTCGCCGACTTCCTCTACGGGACCGGAGCAGGGGCCGGGAGCGGGAGCGGGACGGGGAGCGGCGGCCACGGTGAGCTGGTCGTGCTCGTCATCGACAGCGACCTGCTCTCCGTACCGCTGCGCTACGAGGTGCCCGCGCCCGGCGCCGACGCCTTCCCGCACATCTACGGGCCGCTCCCGGTGGAGGCGGTGACCAAGGTCGTTCCCTGGCAGGACGGTTACGCACTCGACTGGTCGGACGGGACCTGGCTCAACCCGCCCGCGCACACCGCGACGGACGGCGCGGAGCTGGTGGTGACCACCCGCGACAGGACCGACTTCTGGCGTACGACCAGCTACGGCTTCGTCCGTGACGACGGGCACGCGCTGCTGACGGAACTGAGTGCGGGATCGGCGGTCGAGGTGACCTTTGTGGCCGATTTCGACACGCTCTACGACCAGGCGGGCGTCCTGGTCCGCACCGACGAGGAGAACTGGATCAAGGCGGGCGTCGAGATGACGGACGGCACACCGCAGGTCGGCGCGGTGGCCACCCGCGGTGTGTCGGACTGGTCCATGGCGCCGGCCCCGGAGTGGGCGGGCCGGCCGGTCACGGTCCGGGCCAGCCGCTCGGGGGACGCGGTGACGGTGCGGGCGCGCGCCGAGGGCGAGCCGTGGCGCATGATCCGCCTGACGCCGCTCGACCCCGCAGCGGAGGCGTCGGCGGGCCCGTACTGCTGCTCCCCGCAGCGGGCGGGGCTGCGGGTCACCTTCACCCGGTTCGCGGTCGGCCCGGCCGACCGGCAACTCCACGGCTGACGGGCGGCTCCGAGGCTGACGGGGAGCTTCACGGCTGATCGGCGGCTTCACCGCTGACGGGCGACGACGAGACCGCTATCGGCGCGTGCGGCCGTACGGAGAGGCTGACGCCCGCGGCGGTCAGACAGACCGCCCCGCACCCCGCGAAGAACACCCCTGCGCCCCAGGCGGCGGCGACCAGACCGGCGAGCGGATACAGCAGCGGGCTGAGCCCCACGGTGCACAGGCTCGTCAGCGAGGAGACCCGGCCCAGATAGCGGACCTCGGTGCGTTCCTGGAGCAGCGCGTTGCTCACCACCATGGCTGCACCGCTCCCCGCCCCGAGCAGCGCGCCCGCCGCCACGGCCGGGCCGGGCCCCGGCGCCCGGCCCACAGCGGCGACCTGTACGGCGGTGAGGAGCAGCGCGCAGAACAGCACGGCGCGTGCGTACGGGACGCGACGCACGGCGGTCAGCAGAAGGCCGGACGCGGCGCCGCCGACGGAGAAGGCGGTGAGGATCCAGCCGAGCGCGCCCGCGCCCCAGCCGCGCTCGGCGGTGAGCAGCAGCAGCCCGGTCCCGACCGGCCCGCTGAAGCACAGCTCGCCGAGGCCGATGACGAGCACCAGCCTGCCGAGGTGCGGGTTCTCCCGCAGATAGCGCAGACCGGCCCGGAAGTCCTGCCGGGCGGTCGTGCGACCGGGCCCGTCCCGGGCGTCCGGCACCGGGCGTACCCGTACGGCGATGAGCAGCACCAGCGATCCGCAGAAGAGCAGCCCCGACGCCCCGAAGGCACCGGCCGCACCGCCGGCGGCCAGCACCAGGGCGCTGGCCATCGGCCCCACGGCGTTGCTGAACCGGATGGACAGGGTGCGCATGCCCTGCACCCGGGCGAGCTGGTCCGGGCCTGTGAGCTGCGGTGGAAGCGTCCCTACAGCGGGCATGAACAGCGCGTCCACGGTGCCGAAGACGACCGCCAGGACGTAGAGCAGCCAGAGCTGGGCGCCCGCGAGCCAGGTGAACGCGGCGGCGGTGAGGATCACCACGCACCGCACCAGATCGCTGCCGACGACGACGCGGCGCGCCCCGAACCGGTCGGCGACGACACCGCCGCCGAGCATCAGCAGGGCCCGGGGCACGGCCCCGGCGGCCAGCACCGCACCGGCCTGGGCGGGGCCCGCGGTACGGGTGGCGGCCCAGGTCAGCCCGAGGAAGTAGGTCACGTCACCGGTCACGGAGGCGGTGTAGGCGCCCAGCCAGCGCAGGACGTCGGCGTCCCGGTGGGCGGCGGTCATCAGCGGTCGAGCAGCGGGAACGGGTGCGGGTCTGTGCGCGGCTACATCGCCGACCAGTTGGACATCACGGACGAGGTGGCCTCCGCGCTGCGCCGGAACTTGCTGGAGCCTGCCTCAGCAGCCGGACCCCGGCCGTAGGGCGACGCGCGGGACCGGCCCGGCCCGGGGCAGCAGGGGGCGGGGCGATGAACAGCGGACGAGGTGCGGCAGGCGAAGGGGCCGGTGGAGGCAACTCTCCCGCAGATCAGGGCAGGCGGCTCTGCGGACCGTGGCCGACGCCCTGTGTTCCGGTTCCGACGGAGCCCTGGTACTGGTGCCAACCCTGGTGGGGACGGCCGGGGTCGGCAAGACGGCGCCGGCCCTGCGCGCCGGCGGTGCGTTTCGGCTTCATCCGAGAGAGAAGTAGCGCAGCCAGATGTAGGCGGCTGAGATCACCAGGGTGGCGGCGGTGACGACGAGACCGTACTTGGTGAATTGCCAGAAGGAGATGGGGGTGCCGTTGCGTTCGGCGATGCCGAGGACGACGACGTTCGCGCTGGCGCCGATCGCGGTGGCGTTGCCGCCGAGGTCGGCGCCCAGGGCGAGGGCCCACCACATGACGTGGTCGCCGTCGCCGCCCAAGCTGTGAACGAGGTCGCCCGTGATGGGCGCCATGGTGGCAACGTAGGGGATGTTGTCGACGACTCCGGACAGGATGCCGGAGGCCCCGAGGATCAGTATGGAGCCGCCTTGCTCCTTGTCGCCGACCGCGTTGGCGAGGGCTTTGGAGACCTCGCCGATGACGCCGGTGTCGATGAGGCCGCCGATCATGATGAAGAGGCCGGCGAAGAATGCGAGGGTGGGCCACTCGACCTCGGCGAGGACCTCGCCGGTCTCGACGGTGGAGACCGCGACGAGCAGACCTGCGCCGAGGAGGGCGACGATGCTCGGTTCGAAGTGCAGTACGGGGTGCAGGACGAACCCGACGATGACCAGGGCCAGCACGCTCAGGCCCTGGATGAGCAGCCGAGGGTTGCGGATGGCCTCTTTCTCCTCAAGTTCCATGATTTCCGCCGCGCGGTCCTCGTCGTAGCGGAAGGACTTGCGGAAGAGGAACCGGCACATCGCGATAAGTACGAGTGTCAGCAGGGCCGACAGCGGTGCCAGATGGACGATGAAATCGTTGAAGTTCAGTCCGGCGCGGCTGGCGATGATGATGTTGGGCGGGTCGCCGACGAGGGTGGCGGTGCCGCCGATGTTCGACGCGAGTACCTCCGCGATCAGGAACGGAGCGACGGGCAGTGCGAGCCGTTCGCAGACCAGCAGGGTGACGGGTGCGATCAGCAGGACCGTGGTGACGTTGTCCAGCAGGGCCGAGGCCGCAGCGGTGATGATGATCAGCATGGCCATGACCCTGAAGGGCTTGGCCTTCGCCTTCTTCACGGACCAGATGGCCAGGTATTCGAAGAGGCCGGTCCTCTTCAGCACACCGACGATCATCATCATGCCCAGGAGCAGGAAGATGACGTTCCAGTCGATGCCGGAGTCCTCGGAGTAGAACGCCGAGACATCGTCCGTCGCGCCGATCGCGAGCATCAGACCCGCGCCGCCCAGCGCCGCGGCGACGCGGTGGACCTTCTCACTGATGATCAGGGCGTACGTGCCGACGAAGACGGCGATCGCCGCCCAGCTGTGCCAGTCACTCACAAGGCCTCCAACTAGGGGTTTTCGAGAAGCTGATGAAGCAGGTGGGAGGCGGTGATCACGCCCAGCAGACGGGTGCCCCGCTGGTCCTTTTCGGCCACCGCCACCAGAGGGCTGCGGACCTGAGCCATGAGGGCGGCGACTTCCAGGGCGGTGTCGTCGGGGGCGGCGACGGGCGGCGGGCCGGCCTTGGCGGGAAGGCAGTCGCCCACGCTCCGGTCGGCCAGTGCGTGGCCCAGCCGGTCGGCGTGCTTCTCGTCGATGACCGCGGCCAGGGTGGGGTCATCGATCACGTAGCCAGGCACGAGTACTTTGACCAGCTGCGACGCGGGCATGACCGCCACGGGGGCCCCCGCCCGGTCCACCACGAGCAGAGCGGGCAGTTTCTGTTCCGCCATCAGCCGGGCGGCGGCCAGAGCGTCACTGTCGATCAGAACCGTCTCGTACTCCACTGCCAGATCACGTGCGCGCATGGTCGTCTCCCTCTTGCTGGCGCGGGCCGCCCTGTGCGCCGTCATCCTCGGCGTCCGGGATTCCCACGAGGTCATTGACGTGGAACATACGGGCAACCGGGACATCGGTGCTGCTGTGCGCCACGATCGAGAAGGCGATGCATACGGCGATGAGCGTGTACGCCTGCTCGGCGTGTGGAATTCCCGACTGGAGCACCAGCAGCCCGTAGACCACGGAGGCGAAGCCCTTCGGGCCGAACCAGGCCGCGGCCAGCTTTTCCCGTCGGTCGATCCGCGTCCCGATCAGGGAGAGCAGCAGGGACGCCGGGCGGATGACCACGATCGCCAGCACCACGGCCACGTATCCGCCGACTGAGAGGTCGTTGAAGAGGTGCGGGGTGAGCAGCGCGCCGAATACCAGCAGTGCGGCGAACTTGGCCAGTTCGGCGAGGGATTCGCCGAGGGGTTCGAAGGCGCGTTTGGCCTCGGGGGATACGGAGGTCAGGACCGCGCCGGCGGAGAACGCGGCGAGGTAGGGGTTGGCGTGGGTGAGATGGCACAGGGCGTAGAGGGTGATGCCGGTGGCCAACGGCAGCAGAGGCTGGAGTTTGGGCTCCGCCCCGAGCAACGGGAGCCGGGTGACGGCGTTGACGAGGAGCGGGATCACGATGCCCAGGACCAGACCGAGAGCGAGCTCGACACCGATCTTCGAAGGTGACGCCTCCGCGTGGGCACCTGCCACCGGGCCGGCCGCGGCGATCAGCAGCAACACGACAGGCAGGGCAAGCCCGTCGTTCACACCGCTCTCAACGTTCAGCAGCTGGCGCAGCCTGGCCGGGACTTCCCTGCGTCCCACGATCGCCGAGGCGAACACCGGGTCGGTCGGCGCCAGTACCGCACCGACCAGGAAGGACGTAGTCCAGTCCAGGCCCACGAGGTAGTGGGTGACCAGGGCCATGAAGGCGAATGCGAGAGGCATGCCCAGGCCCAGTGCGCGAGCCGGGTTCCTCCAGGCGCGGCGCAGAGCGGGGAAGGACACGTGCATGCCGTCGGTGAACAGCACGGCGAAGAGTGCGAGATCGGCGGTCACCGACACGATGTCGCTGCCCGGCGTGATGTGGATCAGCCCGAGGGCGCCGTCGCTGACGAGAGCGCCGCCGGTCAGGAAGAGGAACGAGGTGGAGAGCACAGTACGGGCCGCGAGCCCGGACAGCAGGACCGCGACCAGCAGGGCGACACCGAATACGGCGATGAGTACCACGAGAACAGGCCCCCGATCGGCAGAGCTCTGAGCCGGAGACCCTTGGAGCGGATCCCCTTGCTCGCCGACCAGACTTCCCGGCACACCGTGGTGAACCGTACAGGTTCTTTACCTGTCTTTGGCAGCTCCGTGATCCGCAGAGATGGGGCGAAGCCTTGCCGGGGTCCGGCAATGTCCTGGACTGTCCTATTTCCTGTGCAGGACGGGTGGGGAACCGGGCGCCATTGACGGCGGTCCGGGAAACACCTGCCGGGACGGCCAGAACACCGCGGCGATGTGGTCTGGGGCCGTGCCGGCCAACGTTTGCGCTGACCGCGACGTGATGCAGTACTAAGTGTCGGTCGGGCGGGCTCTGCACTGCCGGATGGTCGCCACCTTCGCCTCGAATTTGGGGTCGTGCCAGCGGGCGGTGAAGGCACCCGGAACCGTGAGCGGCCGGCCCTGAACTCGGCGGATGCGCACGTCCGACCACGTGCCACTCCGTCTTGTGCGGCAACGTTTCTCAATCCCCGTAACCTCGCTCCAAGGCACTGACCTGTGCCTGAAGAGGGTGCGTAACTCCATGCCCTGGGAGGTGAGGAGCGTCGCGCCCGTCCCCTGGCTGACCATGGAGATGAGTGCGAGCAAGTCGAAGACGGCGACCCCTCCGATCCACCACCACCGCTCTGGTGCCGGTTCAGTGAGCCCAGCCGCCACTGCCATTCCGGCGAAGGTCAGCATCACAAACCCGGCCCGCCACCAGTACCTACGGCGCTCAGTGGCATCGAGTCGTATCCATGTCTGAGGAGGCACAGCCCGGATGTTACCGGCGGCTGACGCTCCTGCTACCCCCTTCAGCCGAGCATCGCGACAGCGCGAGTGTTGCCTGCTGCTGCACGGGCTCTGCCAGCGCACGGCACGTCGCAGCCAGCCTGTACGCAGGTCAAAGGTGGCTCCGACCTGACAACGTTTGCATAATGCAAATGTAGAGAGAGGGGGCGCCGTGATGATCGGCACCAGAACGAGGGAGACATCCGAGGAGGCGGCGCCAGGGGCGCCGGGCACTCGATCGTGGAAGGCCGCCGCCCTCAGCGCGGCCCGTGAGACCCACGGGGGGCTTGCGGTACTCGCCGTGCTGATCGGTGCGGGCGCGGGGCTGGGATCGATTGTCTTCCGCTGGCTGATCAAGGTCTTCACGGAGGTCTTCTCCGGGCACGCGGACTACGCGGGAGCGGGGCATGTGGCGAACCCTCATGTGCCGTGGCTCGGTCCGTTCTTCGTACTGGTCGCGCCGGTCGTCGGGGGGCTGTTGTACGGGCCGCTGGTCGACCGGTTCGCCAAGGAGGCGCGTGGCCACGGTGTGCCGGAGGTGATGCTTGCGGTCTCCCAGCGCGGGGGGCGTATCAACGCGAGTGTCGCGGTCGTCAAGTCGCTGGCCTCGGCCCTGACCATCGGCTCCGGCGGGTCGGTCGGCCGTGAGGGGCCCATCGTGCATCGGCTCCGCGCTCGGTTCCACACTGGGACGGTTGACCAGGGTCACCGAAGGGCGGATGCGGCTGCTGGTGGCGTGCGGAGCCGCGGGTGGTATCGCCGCCACCTTCAACGCCCCCCTGGCAGGGGTCTTCTTCGCGATGGAGCTGATCCTGCGGGACTTCGCGATCGAGTCGTTCGGGGCGGTCGTGGTGTCCAGCGTGACCGCGAGCGTGATCGGACGCGCCGCGTTCGGCAACGTCGCCTTCCTGAACCTGCCCGCCTTCCACGTGGAACACGTCGTCCAGTACGGGCTGTTCGCCCTGCTCGGCGTCGCCGCCGGCGCGGTCGGCATCGGCTTCACACGCATCCTTTACCTGGTCGAGGACGCCTGCGACTGGGCCTGGCGGGGCCCGGAATGGCTGCGCCCGGCGGCGGGCGGCCTGCTGCTCGGCGTGGTCCTGCTGGTGCTCCCTGAGATGTACGGAGTCGGATACCCGGTCCTGGAGAAGGCGACCGAGGGCGGATACGCGGCGGCGTTCCTGCTCCTTCTGCTTGTGGGGAAGATCGTCGCGACCAGTGTGACCATCGGCATCGGCGGTTCGGGCGGGGTCTTCGCACCGAGCCTGTTCATCGGTGCGATGCTGGGCGCCGCTTACGGGGCCGGTGTGCACGCACTGATGCCCGGTACAGGCGGAGAGGTCGGTGCCTACGCGCTGGTCGGGATGGGCGCGGTGTTCGCCGGGTCCGCACGTGCCCCCATCACCGCCGTGGTCATCCTGTTCGAGCTGACCGGCGAGTACTCGATCATCCTGCCGCTGATGCTGGCCATCGCCACGGCGACACTGACCAGCAAGCTCCTCAGCCGGGACACCGTCTACACCCTCAAGCTCAGCCGCCGCGGCATCGACCTGGACGCACCGGCACCCGGTGCGGCCATCGGCTCCCAGCAGGTCGGCGAGGTTATGGAGAAGGTCCCCGACCCGCTGCCCGCGGCCACGAAACTGTCCGCGGCCGCGCTGCTGCTCTCCCGCTCCGAGCACGGCGTGCTGCCCGTGTTCGACGAGGACGACCGGTACCTGGGCACAGTGACGGCCCGCGCCGTCGCGGAAGCCCTGTCCGAGACCCCCGACGGAGAACCGGGAGCGCCGGCCACCGCGGGCGACCTGACCGAGCTTCCCCACCCCATAACAGCGGACATGCCGCTGGCCACCGCCCTGCGCGGCCTGGTCTCCTCGCCCGGCACGGGACTCCCGGTCCTCGACGCCGACCGGACCCGCCCCGTCGGCTGGATCAGCCACCAGAGCGCGCTGCGCGTCTTGCACCCCGTACCCGCCTGAGCCCCGTCGGGCCTTCGGTGGCTCACCGGGGGCCCGACGCCTCCAGGCGGACGAAGGGGATGAGCTCGCCCGCCCGCTGGAAGCTCTGCGGGTTCCCGTCGCTGGGCAGCCCCATGTACCGGCAGAGAATCCGTGCCGCGCGGGGATGCTTCGGTGCGTACGCGGCCATGATCCGGCCGCCCTCCTCCGGGCTCAGGAAGCGGGCGTCCACGGCGTGGAAGCGGCGGCCGGTCTGAATGGTGGCCTGCGGGGCGTGGCGCAGATTCCGGTACCAGTGCGCCTGGGGTCCGAAGCCGGATGCCACGGTCCACGTCCGCTGCTCCGGGTCGTGCGCGACGACCTCGATGACAGCCCGGCGCTGTTGCCCCGAGACGCGGCCCGTGTGGATGAGCAGCAGCATCCGTCTCCCGAACAGAGGCCCCAGCCCCATGCGGTAGAGGCCGACCGGCAGTCTCGCCAGGGTCCGGCGCCAGCCGGTGGGCCGCCGGGGGCGGTGCGGTTCGTCGGGCCAGGGAGTCACGGAGCACCTCTCGTGTACACCAGTACGGTCGGACCGGGTCGGTGCCGAAACGGAGCGACACACGTAAAATACTTCGGCTGGCAAACCTTTGCACAGTCCAAATATGTTGGAGAGGGTGGGCGGTCGATGAGGCGAGGAGAGAGACCGGTCATACGTGTCGCGGCCTCCCCCGGTCCCCGGCAGGCTGAGACCGCTCCGCGGGCCACGCCGCCGGTACCGGACCTGCCGGACGGACAGCACACCGAGTCACCTCTGGGGCTGCTGGCGGCTCTGCCCTTCGTGGTCATGACGGTGATCGCGCTGGTGGACGTGGCGGCGGGATCGGGTGTCGGCCTGCTGCCGATGGTCTCTCTCGGCCCTGCCTTCGCATGTCTGACCGGCGGCCGTCGGCGTGCTGGCCCTCGCGCTGTGCGCCGCGCTCGGGCTGTACGACGGACTGTTCGACGAGCGCCGCGGGTTCACCGCTGTCGCATCCGTCGCCGGCGTGACCATCGCGGGCCTGGCCGCCACTGTGATTCGCCAGCGCCGTGAGAGCGAGCTCGCGAACATGCGGTCCATCGCCGAAGTCGCCCAGCGGGTGCTGCTGCGACCGGTGCCGCGCGCCGCAGGACACCTGCGGGCTGCTGTCTCCTACACCTCGGCCGTAGCGGAGGCCCGGATCGGGGGCGACCTCTACGAGGTGGTCACCGCACCGACCGGGGTACGCGTGATCATCGGAGACGTCCAGGGCAAGGGCCTCGGAGCGGTCGAGACCGCGGCGGTGGTACTTGGCGCCTTCCGGGAGGCAGCCCACGACGAACCCGACCTGACCGAGGTCGGGGCCAGGGTGGAACGGGCCGCCGACCGCGCACTGAACGGAGAGAAATTCGTCACCGCGATCATCGCCGAGATCAGCAGGGAACGCGGAGCGGTATTCCTCAACTACGGCCACCCGCCACCGCTGCTCGTACGGACCGACGGCACGGCCGTCTTCCCGGAGCCACCGGAGTACGCTCTCCCGCTGGGCCTGGGCATCCACGGTACGGCCCCGCCGCAGCCCTTCCGGGTCGACTTCGGCCCTGGAGACCAGCTGCTCCTCCACACCGACGGCGTCACAGAGGCCCGCGACCCCTCCGGGACGTTCTACCCACTGGTTGAACGGACCGGGCTGCTCAAGGATCCGGACCTCGACTTCGCGTTGGAGGCCCTCCACCAGAACCTGCTGGACCACGTGAATGGACCGGTACACGACGACGCTGCCATGCTGCTGCTCCGCTACCGTGCATAGCACAGCGGGCCCGCCCCCTCCGGGCCCGGACGCAGTGCGGAAGAAGAAGCAACCATGACCGAGCAAGCTCAGCCCGCGCCAGCCATGGCCGACGTCGATGCCGTGGCCAGGGCGGTACTGACCTCGTCTCGCTTGCTGGTTGCCGTCTCAGCCCGCTCCCTCGCCGCCGTCGAGGACCGCGTCACCCTCCCGCAGTTCCGGCTGATGGTCGCCCTTTCGACCCACGGGACTGCCAAACTTGTCGTCCTCGCCGAGATGCTCGGCGTGAACCCGTCGACCGCGATGCGCATGCTGGACCGCCTCATCACGGCAGGACTTGCAGACCGCAGGATCAATCCGGAAGACCGGCGCGAGACCCTCCTCGGCCTCACCGACGAGGGACGGCAGCTGGTGGAGGAGGTCACAGCCCGGCGCCGTACGGAGATCACCACCATCGTCGAACGGCTCGCACCCGAACAGAGGGCCGCCCTGATCGACGCGTTGACCGCATTCGCTGAGGCCGGGGGCGAACCCGCGGCCCCCGACGATGACGTGTCTCTGTATCCGCTGGGCTGGTCCAGCACGCAGGCCAGCCACGTCCACTGAGCCCAGCCCAGGCACGAAGATTCACCCGTGAGCCCTGGTTGGATATGAACGCGTTAGCCGGGTATCCGCCGCACCGGCCACAGAGAGAGCCATGTGCCCAGGGATGAAGGTGGGGCCCGTGCAGCGCTGCTGCACCGGTTCTCGGTAGCCGCGTACGTGGGGCGTGTCGGTGTGCCCCGTACCGCGCTCCTGCCGGAAGGGTTCAAAGATGATCCACGCCGTACTGCACGCACTGTCGATCACGGGTTCCATGGCCTGGGAGATCGCCTGGGCCCTGATCCTGGGCTTCACTCTGTCCGCCGTAGTCCAGGCCATCGTCCGTAAGTCCACCGTCGTGTCCCTGCTCGGCGACGACCGCCCCCGAACCCTCGCCATCGCCGCCGGTCTCGGTGCCGCCTCGTCCTCGTGCTCCTACGCCGCGGTGGCCCTGGCCCGCTCGCTGTTCCGCAAGGGCGCGAACTTCACCGCCGCGATGGCCTTCGAAATCGCCTCCACCAACCTCGTCGTGGAACTCGGCGTCATCCTTGCCCTCCTGATGGGCTGGCAGTTCACTGCGGCGGAGTTCGTCGGTGGCCCCCTCATGATCGTCGCCTTGGCCGTGCTGTTCCGTCTGTTCCTGCGGGACACACTTCTGCGCCGGGCAGGGGAACAGGCCGAACGCGGACTGACCGGAGCCATGGAAGGCCACGCAGCGATGGACATGTCAGTCCAGCGCGAGGGCTCCTTCGTTCGTCGGCTGCTGTCCCGCGAGGGCTTCACCTCCACCAGCCACGTCTTCGTCATGGAATGGGCGGCGATCCTTCGCGACCTGGTGATCGGACTGCTCATCGCGGGAGCCATCGCAGCCTGGGTGCCTGATTCGTTCTGGCGGACGTTCTTCTTCGACGGTCACCCACTGGCCTCCAAGCTCTGGGGCCCGGTCATCGGCCCGTTGGTCGCGATCGCCTCCTTCGTCTGCTCGATCGGCAATGTGCCTCTCGCGGTAGTGCTGTGGAAGGGCGGGATCAGCTTCGGCGGTGTGGTCTCGTTCGTCTTCGCGGACCTGCTGATCCTCCCGATCCTGAACATCTACCGGAAGTACTACGGAGCGAAGACGGCCCTCTTCCTGCTCGGCACCCTCTACCTCGCCACGGTCGTGGCCGGCTACATCGTGGAGTTCATCTTCGGCGGGCTCCGCCTCATCCCCGACCAGGCCGACGCCAGAGTCCCCATGGGAGGAGCCACCTGGAACTACACCACCTTCCTCAACATCGCCTTCCTCATCCTGGCCGCCGCTCTCCTCATCCGGTTCTTCCGTACCGGTGGCCGAAGCATGCTCGGGATGATGGGCGACACCCCCAGTTCCGGGCATGACCACGAAGGCTCCGCTGACGGCAATCATCATCAGCGCCACGTCCACGAAGCTGATGACGGTGGAGAGCCTGGTCCTTCCTGAGCCCCACGGGGGCGGACGCCGAATCTCGTCAGGAGCGATCGTCTCGGTGCTGCTGCCAGAGCCGTGCGGCGTCGAGCAAGTTCGTCGCCCAGTCATCTGGGGCGGCGTCCGCGATCTCTTCCCAGAGGTTCGCGCTGGCGTGGGCGAAAGCATCCACTGCTTGAGGTGGTGCCAATGACCAGGCGGGTAGAGACGTGACCGACTCTTCTGCGTCTGTCGGTGTGTGACCTGCCGCGATCAGCCAGATGATCCAGTAGGCCGGACCGAGCCAGGCGGCTCCGCGGGTTGCCCAGCCCCAGTCGACGAGGTGGGCGCGGTGGCCAGCGATGAGGATGTTGTGGTTGTTCCAGTCGGTGTGGAGCAGGGCGTCGCCTTGGAAGGCGTCCGCCTCGCCGGGGTGCAGCACGTAGTTGGCCAGGCGCTGTTCGGCGTGGCGGAGTTCGATGTCAGGGCAGGGGAGGGCGGCGAGGTCTCGGAGCACGTCCAAGACTTTGGTCAGGTCAGGGGAGCCAGGTGCGTAGTCGGCGTGACGTCCCACGATGCTCTCGAAGCCGAGGACGTCCCAGCCGTCGACGATGACGTGAAAGAGAACACGCGGGGCAAGGGGGGTGACGTATGGGTTGACATCTGCCTCGCGCTGCTGGGTCCAGACCCAGCGGTGGCCGGTACGCAAGCCCTTGAGGAAGACGGTTCTGCCAGTGGTGTGTGCACGTGCGGAGAGAGAGCTGTTGAGACCGGTATTGATGTTCTCGATTCTGCGGATCGGGCCGGTCTCGGCCTCGATGGCCGTACGGACCGCGGCGGGGAGTTCATAGAAGGTGATCGGGGCTGCGGGCATGGTGGCGAGGCTTCCAGATATGCGTGCCGACAGGGGCTTCCGGCGCGACGTGCGACCGGAAGCCCCGTGGCCGAATGGTTAGTTGTACGGGTTGTCGTCACCGCAGCCGGACACAGTGGCGTCGGCGAAGGTGTCCACGTCTTCGATGAGGGTGATCTCCTCATCGGGCTCGGACGGCGGGCGGATGGGGGCGATTTCGACTGCTACGGCGGTCATGGCTCAGCTCCTTGTTGTCGCGTGCTGGCAGTACCTGTCCAGTGGTGCCTTCGCCTCCTGGTAGACCTTGGCCAGCGGTCGGCATACCCGGCAGGTGCCGGAGAGCTGACAGCCGGTGCAGCCACCGGTGCGAAGCATCAGGGAGTCGGCGACGCCGGCGAGGCGGCTCAGGCCCTCGACTCCCTGGTCATGAGGGGGATCGCGTCGTCACGGCCGACCTTGCAGATGGAAGCCATTCCGTGCGGGTCGACGTGGAAGAAGGTGTGGCCGGCGTTGCAGCCGTTGAAGGGCTTGCGGTCGGCGAGGTGGTCCGGGGCCTGGGTGGCGAGGGTTTCCGCACCGCCGTAGATGGTCGGTGACATATGGGTGTACTCGCGGTACGGCAGCGCGTAGCGGCGAAGGCGCGTATGAGGTCGGCCTCGTGGACGTTGTGCCGCGTGATGATCAAGGCCAGGTCGAGAGGCAGCTCGGCCTCGTGGGCTGCGTCCAGTCCTTTGACGAACATGCGGTACGCGCCCCGACGCCGGGTCAGCCCATCAGGATGGAGGAGGGTGAACCCCTCAACTACCGCCGCTGGAAGACCGAATGGAATTGTGCTCGCCGTGCGCTCCAGGCAGCGGAGAACGAGGCGGCCGAGCGTGAGGGCCGCAAACCCGTCGAGCTGCCGCACCTGGTGACCCACGACCTGCGGCACCTCTACGCCTCCGCGCTCATCGCGGGCGGGGCGAGCGTCAAGCAGGTCCAGATGGTACTCGGCCACGCGTCCGCCGTCATCACCCTGCGGATCTACGCGCATCTGTGGCCGGGCGAAGAAGACCGCACCCGCTCCGCCATGGACGCCGTGCTCGGCGGCCTGCGGACCGGGTGCGGGCAGGTGGGCGACGTGACCAGCGAGATCGCGGGTCAGGTGGCCCAGCCAGAGATCAAGCCTTCTTGGTCTCCCAGAAGATCTTGTCGATCTGGGCGATGTAGTCCAGCGCCTTCTGGCCCGTGGCCGGGTCCGTCGAGCCCTTGGCCGTCGACAGCGCCTTGAGGGCGTCATTGACGAGCTGGTGGAGCTCGGGGTACTTCTCGAAGTGCGGCGGCTTGAAGTAGTCGCTCCACAGCACCGATACGTGGTGCTTGGCGAGCTCCGCGCGCTCTTCCTTGATGACCGTGGCGCGGGCCCGGAAGTGCGGGTCCTCGTTGGCCTGGTACTTCTCCTGTACGGCCTTGACCGACTCGGCCTCGATACGGGCCTGGGCCGGGTCGTACACGCCGCAGGGGAGGTCGCAGTGGGCGCTGACCTTCACCTTGGGGGCAAACAGGCGGGAAAGCATGGAGCTGTCCTTCCTCGTGATCGTCTTCTCGGGTGGGACATTACTCCGTGAGAAGCCCGATTTCGCGAGTGCCCCCTGAGGCTTAGGACAAAAGTCCAGGGTCAGTATGGGACTGGTGGACGATCGGACCGGGAGGTACCGGATGACGGATCAGGGGCGGGAGACGCGGGCTCTGTTGGGATTGGCGGAGGTGACGGGGCCGTCCATGGTGCCCACCCTGCTCCACGGTGACCAGCTGCTGGTGCACTACGGCGCCGGTCTCAGGCCGGGCGACGTGGCCGTGCTGCGCCATCCGCTGCAGCAGGATCTGCTGATCGTGAAACGGCTGATCGAGCGACGCGACGGCGGCTGGTGGGTGCTGGGGGACAACACGCACGCCGAAGGCGTGGACAGCCGCGCGTTCGGCACCGTTCCTGAGGAGTTGCTGCTCGGGAGGGTGCGGGCCAGATACCGGCCCATCATGCCGGGCCGTCAGCGCTCGGCCGCCGTGGTGCTCTCCTGGCTGGCGTCGGCGGTGCGGCCGGTACTGGCGGACCGTGACGTCTCCAGGCGCTTGCGCGCGCGGTAGGCGGCCACGTTGGCGCGGGTCGCGCAGCGGTCCGAGCAGTAGCGCCGGGAGCGGTTTGTCGATGTGTCGAGATAGGCATTGCGGCACGGCGCTGCCTCGCACAGCCCGAGCCGGTCCACCCCGTACTCGGTGAGATGGAAGGCGAGCCCCATCGAGGCGATGGCCGCGTAGCCGGACGTCGCGTTGGACGGGTGGTCGGCCAGGTGCATGTGCCACAGCGGCCGGTCGTCGTCGTCGCGGTGGTCGTGCCCCGAGATCTGCGGCGAGACCGGGAACTCCAGCAGCAGCGAGTTGAGCAGGTCGACCGCGAGAGTCTCGTCCCCTTCGTCCGCTGCCCTGAACACGGCGCGCAGCCTGCCCCTGACCGAGCGGAAGCGGGTGACGTCGGCGTCCGTCGCGCGGCGGGCCGCGGACGCGTTCGTGCCGAAGAGCTCGCGTACCGCTTCGACCGAGGTGAGGGAGTCCTTGTTGCGGGCCGGCTCCTCGGTGTTCACCAGGCGCACGGCGTAGTCCGAGTAATAGGCCAGTTCCACTTGTAGTCCTTACGGAGGCGGTCTAGTGTCGACGAGCGGGCGGCCGTAATGGCTGCTCATCCTTCGAGGGTATTACTTGGGTACTGAGTGGTGCTGTGGACGGGTTCGCAGCGGTCGGATCAGTGGAGGAAGCAGTGGCGGAGTCGGTGGCGGGTACGGACTGGCAGTCCTGGCAGGAGAGCTGGGACCGGCAGCAGGAGTGGTACATGCCCGACCGTGAGGAGCGGTTCCGGGTCATGCTGGACATGGTCGAGGCCCTGGTGGGACCTGCTCCCCGGGTGCTGGATCTCGCATGCGGTACGGGAAGTATCACGGATCGGCTGCTGAAGCGGTTCCCCGGAGCCACCAGCACGGGCGTGGATCTCGATCCTGCGCTGCTCGCGATCGCAGAGGGCTGCTTCGCCGGTGACGACCGTGTCACCCTGGTGGCCGCCGATCTCAAGGACCCCGCCTGGACCGGGCTGCTGCCGCACCAGGAGTACGACGCCGTGCTCACCGCGACCGCGCTGCACTGGCTGCACACCGAGCCGCTCGCCGCGCTCTACGGGCAGATCGGCTCCCTCGTCGTGGACGGCGGCGTGTTCATGAACGCCGACCACATGACCGACGACGGGACGCCGCGGATCAACGCGGCCGAGCGCGCCCACCGGCACGCCGCCATGGACCGCGCCAGGGCCGCGGGCGCCCTCGACTGGGCGGACTGGTGGGCCCTGGCCGCCAAGGACCCCGTCCTCGCGGGACCGACCGCCGAGCGGTACCGGATCTACGGCGAGCACGCGGAGGGGGACACACCGTCCGCCCGGTGGCACGCGGACACCCTGCGCGCGGCGGGCTTCGCGGAGGCGCGGCCTGTCTGGGCCTCCCCGTCCGACACCCTGGTGCTCGCCGTGAAGTAGCCGGGCACCGGAGGCTCCGACGGTCCCCGACGGCCCGGCGGGCGTGCGGAAGGCCCGGCGTGCGTCCGGCGTGCGTGCGGAACGTGAAGGGGGGTACGGGCGCGTCGGCCCGTACCCCCCTTCACGTACGCCTGGTGCGACCGCTCACAGCACCTTCGACAGGAACGACTTCGTCCGATCGTGCTGCGGGTTGGTCAGCACGTCCCGCGGGTGGCCCGACTCGACCACCACACCGTCGTCCATGAAGACCAGCGCGTCGCCGACCTCCCGCGCGAAGCCCATCTCGTGGGTCACGACGACCATCGTCATGCCCTCGTCCGCGAGGCCGCGCATCACGTCCAGGACGTCACCCACCAGCTCCGGGTCGAGCGCCGACGTCGGCTCGTCGAAGAGCATCAGCTTCGGCTCCATCGCCAGCGCGCGGGCGATGGCCACCCGCTGCTGCTGGCCGCCGGAGAGCTGCGTCGGATAGCTGCCGGCCTTGTCGGAGAGCCCGACCCGGTCCAGCAGCCGCTCGGCGCGGGCGCGCGCGACGGCCTTGGCCTCACCGCGCACCTGGACCGGCGCCTCCATCACGTTCTCGATGGCGGTCATGTGCGGGAAGAGGTTGAAGCGCTGGAAGACCATGCCGATGTCCCGGCGCTTCAGGGCGACTTCGCTGTCCTTCAGCTCGTAGAGCTTCTCGCCCTTCTCGCGGTAGCCGACCAGGTCCCCGTCGACGTACAGCCGTCCGGCGTTGACCTTCTCCAGGTGGTTGATGCACCGCAGGAACGTGGACTTGCCGGAGCCCGACGGGCCGATGAGGCAGAACACCTCGCGCGGGGCGACCTCAAGGTCGATCCCCTTGAGTACCCGAGTCGGTCCGAAGGACTTGTGGACGCCCTCGGCCTTCACCATCGCCGTCGTGCCCTCGGTCTTCACCATCGCGGTCATGCGGACACCCCCGAGCGGTTGCTGAAGGAAGCCAGGTTCGCCTTGATCCGCTGGAGCGGGGTCAGCGGCAGGCTGCGGCTGGAGCCGCGCGCGTAGTAGCGCTCCAGATAGAACTGGCCGATGGAGAAGATGGTCGTGAGCACCAGATACCAGGCGGCGGCCAGGAACAGCATCTCCACCGCTGCTCCGGACGTCTGCCCGATGTCCTGGGCCGTCCGCAGCAGTTCGTAGAACTGCACCGCGGCCACCAGCGAGGTGGTCTTCAGCATGTTGATGACCTCGTTGCCGGTCGGCGGCACGATGACCCGCATCGCCTGCGGGACCACGATCCGCCGCAGCGTCCTGGCATGACTCATGCCGAGCGCGTGCGCGGCCTCCGTCTGGCCCTCGTCGACCGCGAGCAGCCCGGCCCGGCAGATCTCCGCCATGTACGCGGCCTCGTTCAGGCCGAGACCGAGCAGCGCCGTCAGAAGCGGCGTCATAAAGCTCGACCAGTAGTCCTTGTAGATCGGGCCGAGGTTGATGTACGTGAAGACCAGGCCCAGGTTGAACCAGACCATCAGCTGGACCAGGACCGGAGTGCCCCGGAAGAACCAGATGTAGAACCACGCGATCGACGAGGTCACCGGGTTCTTCGACAGCCGCATCACCGCGAGGACGATGCCCCCGACGATGCCGATCGCCATGGAGAGCACGGTGAGCAGCAGCGTCTGGCCGACACCGTGGATGATCCGGTGGTCGAAGAAGTAGTCCGGTACCGCGCCCCAGTTGATCTTGCCCTGGGAGAACGCGTAGACGATCGAGGCCAGCAGGGCCACGGCGACCACCGCGGCGACGTACCGTCCGAAGTGCCTGACCGGGATGGCCCTGATGGTTTGCGGTCCGGTGGGGGGTGCGTCGACCGCGCCGCCCAACTTTTCCATGTCAGCAGTCATAGGTGATACCTCTCAGCGCCGGCGTCCGGTCAGGATCCGCCGTTGACCTTGGCCGCGGTGACCGCGCCCTGCTCGGCGCCCCACTTCGCCAGGATCTTGTCGTACGTGCCGTTCTTGATGATGGCGTTCATCGCCTGCTGGACGGCCTTGGTGAGCTGGTCGTTCCCCTTCGCGACCGCGATGCCGTACGGGGCTGCCTGGACCGTCGGGCCGACGATCTGGAAGTCCTTGCCGCCGCCCGAGGTCTTCACCGCGTACGCGGCGATGGGGGAGTCGGCCGATCCGGCGTCCGCGCCGCCCGAACGGAGGTGGGTCTGGGCCTGCTGGTCGTCGTCGTAGGCCTGGATGGAGAGCTTCTTTCCGGCCGGACACTTCTTCGCCTGCGCCTTGGCGAGGTCGTTGGAGACCGTGCCGCGCTCCATGACGATCGTCTTGCCGCACAGGTCGGACCAGTTCTTGATGCCCTCGTCCTTGCCCTTCCGCGTGTAGATGGAGACGCCGGCGCTGTAGTAGTCGACGAAGTCGACGCCGGCGCCGACCTTCTTGCCGTTCTCCACACCGTTCTGCCGGTCCTTGGTGTCGGTCATCGCCGACATCGCGACGTCGTAGCGCTTGGCCCGCAGACCGGTGACCAGGGTGTCGAACGTGCCGTTCTCGAACTGGAACGTCACCCCGAGCTGCTTACCGAGCGCCGCGCCCAGGTCGGGGTCGATCCCGGAGACCTTGCCGGAGCTGTCCTTGAACTCGACGGGGGCGTACGCGATGTCGGAACCGACCTTGACGGTGCCCTTGGCCCGGATGGCCTGCGGCAGCAGATGCGCGAGCGGGGCGGCGGACGAACCCGTGCTGTCGTTCTTGGTCTGGTCGCCGCAGGCGGTCAGCAGCAGTGCGCCGGCGACCGCGATCGCGCCGACCGCGGCTGTCCGGGAGTTCATTGCGGCCGTGCGGCGCGTGGAGCGTGCGGTCATGGTGGTGGTCCTCCGGCGGATCGGACAGCTGAATGCTGGCGCCGCGGCACACGGGGTTCCGGTGCCACGACCAGGTGTGGATGACGGCATCTTGCCAGCCGCACTGGCCCAATCAGGCGGCTGGGCATGTCAAAATCGGGTAACGGGTCACCCCCGTTCTCCACTTGGCCGGTACGGCACGACCGGACCATCTGCTGGCAAACGCACCTTCCGCCGGAGGATCTCCGGTCTGCCCCGCGCCGTTCCGGGGCGCGTCTCGAAGGATGGACTTGTACCGTGGAACCGGGCCCAGCTGCCCGGATATCCCGCTATGAGCCATCTCACCGTGTCGGTGCGGACTCGATATGGACTCGTCCGATGTGCGGTCCATCCGGTAGAACAGACGGTTACACCCCTCATCCGGGGCTCAGGGCGCGTGTGCGGCGCGCCCGCGCGTATGTACCTCCCCCCGCCCGGCGGGCCAACCGGCCGCGCGGGGCACATACGCGGTGCCCGCCCACCCCTCCTCAACCAGGAGTGGCCACCCTCAACTGATGAAGACTTAAGGGGTAACAACCAATGGCAGCGGAGATCGTCAATCCTCGCAGCGAAAGTGTCAGCGCTTCCTCGCAGGACGGAGAGCCCTTCGACCCGGTGTTCGCCCTGCATCGCGGTGGCAAGATGGCCATCCAGGCCACGGTGCCGGTGCGCGACCGGGACGATCTGTCCCTCGCGTACACGCCCGGTGTCGCCAAGGTGTGCAGCGCCATCGCCGAGAAGCCGGAACTCGTCCACGACTACACCTGGAAGTCGCAGGTCGTGGCCGTCGTGACGGACGGTACGGCGGTGCTGGGGCTGGGTGACATCGGCCCGGAGGCATCCCTTCCGGTGATGGAGGGCAAAGCCATCCTCTTCAAGCAGTTCGGTGGTGTCGACGCCGTTCCGATCGCGCTGGCGACGACCGACACGGACGAGATCATCGACACCGTGGTGCGGCTCGCCCCGTCGTTCGGCGGCGTGAACCTGGAGGACATCTCCGCGCCGCGCTGCTTCGAGATCGAGCGCAGGCTCCAGGAGCAGCTTGACATCCCGGTCTTCCACGACGACCAGCACGGCACCGCCGTCGTCACCCTGGCGGCCCTGCGGAACGCGGCCATCCTCACCGGTCGCTCGCTGGGGCAGCTGCGCGCGGTCATCTCGGGTGCGGGCGCTGCGGGCGTCGCCATCGCGAAGATCCTCATCGAGGCCGGAATCGGCGATGTCGCGGTGTGCGACCGCAAGGGCATCGTCTCTGCGGACCGCGAGGACCTGACCGAGATCAAGCGGGAGGTCGCGGGTTTCACCAACAAGGCGGGCCTGACCGGCACGCTGGAGACCGCGATGTCCGGTGCGGACGTCTTCATCGGGGTTTCGGGCGGTACGGTCCCCGAGCCCGCGGTCGCCTCGATGGCCGAGGGCTCATTCATCTTCGCGATGGCCAACCCGAACCCGGAGATCCACCCGACGGTCGCCGCCAAGTACGCGGCTGTCGTCGCCACCGGGCGCAGCGACTTCCCGAACCAGATCAACAACGTGCTGGCGTTCCCGGGCATCTTCGCCGGTGCGCTCCAGGTGCGGGCCTCGCGGATCACGGAGGGCATGAAGCTCGCCGCCGCCGAGGCGCTGGCGGCCGTGGTGGCCGATGAGCTGAGCGCGGACTGCGTGATTCCGTCGCCGTTCGACGAGCGGGTCGCTCCGGCGGTCACCGCGGCGGTGGCGGCCGCGGCGCGCGCGGAGGGCGTGGCCCGGCGCTGAGGCCGCCCCGGGGAGCGAGGGGCCGGCGAGGCCCCTGCACCCCGGACCAGTGCAGGCAGCGTCACACCTGTGGCCGGTTCCGTACGGAACCGGCCACGCCTATGGTCGGGGCATGTTCGCCGCCTACGCAGCCCGCATCGATCGCGACCACCCTCTCAACGGCCTTGAGCTGGGGGAGCGTCCGGCCCCCGAGGCCCGGCCCGGCTGGACGACCGTCGACGTCAGAGCCGCCTCACTCAACCACCACGACCTCTGGTCGCTCCGCGGTGTGGGGCTCGCCGCCGACAAGCTGCCGATGATCCTCGGCTGTGACGCCGCAGGGATCGACCAGGACGGCAACGAGGTCGTCCTGCACTCCGTCATCGGGCAGAGCGGTTACGGGGTCGGGCCCAAGGAGGGGCGGTCCATCCTGACGGAGAAGTACCAGGGCACGTTCGCCGAGCGGGTCACCGTCCCCGAGTGGAACGTGCTCCGCAAGCCGAAGGAGCTGAGCTTCGAGCAGGCCGCCTGCCTGCCCACCGCCTGGCTCACGGCCTACCGGATGCTCTTCACCAACGCCGGTGTGCGACCCGGCGACTCCGTACTCGTCCAGGGCGCGGGCGGCGGTGTGGCGACCGCCGCCATCGTCCTCGGGAAGGCGGCGGGCCTGAGTGTGTACGCCACCAGCCGGGATGAGGCCAAGCGCCAACGGGCCGTCGAGCTCGGCGCGGTGGACGCCTTCGAGCCGGGTGCGCGGCTGCCCCAGCGGGTGGACGCCGTCATCGAGACCGTGGGGGCGGCCACCTGGTCGCACTCCGTCAAGTCGCTCAAGCCGGGCGGCACCCTGGTGATCTCGGGCGCCACCAGCGGCTCCGACCCGGCGTCGGCCGAACTCACCCGGATCTTCTTCCTGGAGCTCAGGGTCGTCGGCTCGACCATGGGGTCCAAGGACGAGCTGGAGGACCTGCTCTCGTTCTGCGCGGCCACCGGGGTACGGCCCGTCGTCGACGAGGTGCTGCCGCTCGACCGGGCCCGCGAGGGCTTCGAGAAGATGGCGTCGGGCGAGCTCTTCGGCAAGGTCGTGCTGACCGGGTCCTGACCTGCTTCTGTGGGCGACCGGCACCCCGTACTCCTCACCCGGAGTGCGCGGCAGCCGCTGACCGGGCACTGCCGTCGGGTCGTTGTCAATGAAGGCTGACGGCCGCCATCTGCTGCTGGCCCTCATCGAGCAGGCCGGGGTGGCCGCGGGCGCCCTGGCGGCGTGCGGGTGTCGTACGAGGGTGTCGGAGCGCGTACTGCGGGGCAGCGGGGCGACGGGCTGCCGGGCGCGGCGTGACGGAACCGGACTGTGCCGGCCCCATTTCTCGCGGGGCTCGCCCCTTGACACCGCGACGCCTGTTGTGGCTGGTCAGGGCGGTGAATGGGCCTTTTTGACCCTCCGTCATAGTGGCCGCCATGGACTATGACGTAGTGGTGGCCGGAGGCGGCCCGGTGGGGTTGATGCTGGCCTGCGAGCTCCGGCTCGGAGGCGCGCGGGTGGCCGTCCTGGAGCGCCTCACCGAAGTGGACCCGACGATCAAGGGCGGGGCGATCACCACGCCCAGCGCCGAGGCGCTCTACCGCCGGGGCATGCTGCCCGCGCTGGCCGAGGCGCAGCGGCAGACGATGGACCGCTTCCAGGCGTTCATGCGCGAGCGGAACGGCGGGGACGGAGGCGGGGCCGCGGGCCAAGGGCTCGGGTTCGTCGGCCACTTCGCCGGAATCATGCTGCGCGCCGACCTGGTCGACCGTACGGAGCCGGACCTCCGCAACGCCGGACCGGCCGCCGAGATCGCTTTCGTGGCGCAACAGGACATCGAGCGGCTGCTCGGCGGGCGGGCGGACGAGCTCGGCGTCGACGTGCGCCGGGGAGTGGAGCTGACCGGCTTCGACGCGGACGACAGGGCCGTCACCGTGCGGACCAGCCACGGGGCCATACGCGCCGGCTGGCTCGTCGGCTGCGACGGCGGCCGCAGCCCGGTCCGCAAGCTCGCGGGGTTCGAATTTCCCGGTACGGAACCGGAGGTCACCTGTCACCAGGCGGTCGTGGAGATGACCGGCAGCGAGGACCTGAACGTCGGCTGGACCGCCACGGACACCGGGGTGTACGCCCACGGGCCGATGCCGGGCCGCATCGTCACCGTGGAGTTCGACGGTCCGCCGGCCGACCGGGACGCTCCGGTCACCGCCGAGGACCTCCAGGCGCGATTGCGCCGTGTATCCGGCGTGGACGTCACGATCACCGGGGTGCGGACTGCGACCCGCTTCACCGACCACGCCCGCCAGGCCACCGAGTACCGCAAGGGCCGGGTGCTGCTGGCGGGAGACGCGGCGCACGTGCACTCCGCGTTCGGGAGCCAGGGGCTGAGCCTGGGTATCGGGGACGCGATGAACCTCGGCTGGAAGCTCGCCGCGACGATCGGGGGCCGGGCGCCCGAAGGTCTGCTGGGCACCTACACCTCCGAGCGGCACCCGGTCGGTGCGTGGGTCCTGGACTGGACGCGGTCCCAGGTCGCGGCCATGCGCCCGGACCCGCAGTCCCGGGCTCTGCGCGAGATCGTCAGCGACCTGGCGGGAACGGTCGTGGGCACCACGTACCTCACCGCGCGGCTCAACGGTGGCGGGTTGAGGTACCAGCTGCCGGGCGAGCACCCGCTGACCGGCCGCAGCGCCCCGGACCTCGAACTCACCGACGGCGGCCGCCTCGCGCACCACCTCCACGGCGGCCGGGCGCTCCTGCTCGACCTCACCGACGATCCGGAGCTCCGGGCGCTCGCGGCGGGGTACGCCGCCCGCGTCGACACCCTGACGGCCGGCTGCCCGGCCCGCCCGGAACTGGCGGCGGTCCTCGTCCGTCCGGACGGCTTCACGGCGTGGGCGGCCGACGCGGGGGCGCCGACGTCGACGGCCGGGCTGGCGGAGGCGCTGGAGAAGTGGTTCGGAGTGCCAGAGGGCACGGTGACACGGGGCTGATCCCGGCGGTGACGGTCACCGCACCCGGTCACCTCACCGGTGGCGTCCGGGTCGCGCAGCGGGCGCAGGCCGCCCGGCAGTTGGGGGAGCTGGAACGAGTACCGGCGCCCCCTCCGGCAGTTGCCGGAGGGGGCGAGGGTCTGGCCCGTCGTCCCGGCCCCGTATCCGGGCCGGCGACTCATCCCCGGCTTACGCCCCGGGGCCGCGCAGTGCGGCGCCGATGTGGGCTGCCGCCGCCGACAGGTGCCGCCTGGCGTCCCGGAGCTGGCTGTCCGTGACGCCGTGATCGCGTGCCGCGTCCCGGATATCGTCGCGGAAGCGGTCGAGCAGCCGGTCCAGGTCGCGGGCCGGGTTGCCGGATGGCTCCTCGTGCGCCCAGTCCGGCTCGGGCGCCGGGCGGCCGTCCTCCCTGTCCACGTCGGTCTTGCCCAGGCCGACGGGGGCTGCGGTGTCCGGGCCGGCGCTTGTCTCCGTACCGGCACCGGGAGCCGCGCCCGTACTGGTGCCGTCCGTACCGGCCGTGGTGCGCGCACCGGAGTCCGTATCCGTACGGGTTCCCGCCCCCGGCTCCGCGGTCCGCCCGAAGCGTCCCAGCTCCCGGGTGAATTCGGCGAGGCCCTCGCGCACCCCGGCGGGCCAGTCGCCACGTGCGAAGTGGTCCTGGACCTGCTCGGCGACCCGCTGCAGCTGCTCGCGGGCGTAGTCCTGGGCCTCCCTGGCCTGGCGGCGTGCCTGCTGGGCGTCCTCGCGGGCGCGGCGGGACTCGTCCTTCGCCCGGCGCGCCTGCTCCTTCCACTCCAGCTTGGCGCGCTTGAAGTCCTCCTTGGCCTGGCGCCAGCCCTCCTTGTCGGTCCAGTTCCCGTCCAAGAAGTCGGAGGCGTCCGGGAATCCGGGGAACGGTTTCCCCGCGCCGGAGCCGCCGCCCGGGCCCGCGTCCGCCGTCCGGCCGCCGCCCGCCGCACCGGCCGATGTCCTGCGCGCCTCCTTCGCGGCCTGGCGGATCTCGCGCCGCAGGTCGTTCGCCGAGCCGCTGACGTCGGCCCGGATCTCCGCTGCGAGTTCGGATACCGACTCGCGGATCTCCATCTCCAGGTCGGCCAGTTCACCGCTGCGGCCCGCCAGTTCGGCGCGCCCTGCCTCGGTGATCGAGTACACCTTCCGGCCGCCTTCCGAGGCGTGGGTGACCAGTCCCTCCGCCTCCAGCTTGGCGAGACGCGGATACACGGTGCCCGCGCTCGGCGCGTAGAGCCCCTGGAAGCGCTCCTCCAGGAGCCTGATCACCTCGTAGCCGTGGCGCGGTGCCTCGTCCAGCAGCTTGAGGAGGTAGAGCCGCAGTCGGCCGTGGGCGAAAACGGGGGCCATGTCAGAGCACCTTCTCGGCGATGTCGTCCTGTGCGGGCCTGCGCAGCAGGGCGATGGCCCCGCTCACGGTGGTCGCCCGGAGGCTGCCGGTGCCCGCGCCGAGGGTACCGGTGATCTTCTTGGCACCCCACTGGCCGCTGACCCGCAGATCCTCGAAGGCGTTCGACACGGCGCCGCTCGTGGTGTTCGCGCTGACCCTGGCGTCCGTCAGCGGGGCCAGCCGGATGGCGACCTCGCCGGAGACGGTGTTGAGGGCGATGTCGGTCGGCCTGCCGGTCGCGTCGAGATCGACGACCATGTCGCCGCTCACCGATTCTCCCCGTACGGACGAGCCGGTCCCCTCGATCACGGTGAGGTCCCCGGAGACGGAGTGGAAGCGCAGATCGCCGCTGACGGCCTGGGCCTCGACGTTCCCCGAGACGGTCCCGGCGAGAACGGTGCCGGAGAGGCCGACCAGGGCGGTGTCGCCGGAGACCCCGCGGACCTCCGTACGCCCCCGGATCCCGGAGACGACCGCTGCCGCGCCCACCACGCCGACCTCGACCCGCGCCGACGCGGGCACCGTGAGCGAGACCACGGCGTTGCGGCGCCAGCCCTTGCGGTCCAGCCACTTCAGGAAGCCCTTCCAGGGCAGGTCCTCGTAGGCCACGGTCAGCGTGCCGTTCTCCAGAGTCACGATCAGCGGCGGCCCGTCGACCCCGGAGATCTCCAGCCGGGCGCCCCCCTGCTCGTTCAGTACGGCGTCGTCGGTGCCCACGACATTGACCGTGCCGTTGACGATGCGCACGTTCAGTGCCGTCACGGGTTCCTCGAAGGAGAGCTTCTGCGGCTCCGACACTGACCTCTCGGACATGGAACTGACCTCCACGGGTCGGATGCGACGCAACATATCGCGTCTTCTGAAGAACACGATATATCGCGGATAGGTGAAGTCAAGTGCGCGGGTGGAATGCGCGGAACTGTCCTAGCGTGGGGCTATGTCAGAGAACGCCACAGGTGCCCTGCTGCTCTGCCGGGCGGACCCGGCCGCCGTACGGCCGGCGGCCCGGGTGCTGGGGGAGCAGCTGCTCCTCGCCCCGGCGGGCGAGCAGTGGAGCGTGCTCGTCCCCGAGGGGAAGCCCTGGCTGCACGGGGAGGAACCGGTCGACCGGGTGGCCGGCGGCTGGGTCACCACGCTCGCGGTCGCGTCGGACTGGCCGGTGCTCGCCCTCTGGTGGGACTGCGACCGGGCGGGCCTCACACTGGCCTCCGGATTCCGGCGGCCGGTCGGCTATGTGTGGCGCGCGGACGGCACGCCGGTCGGTGAGGACGGGGCGATGCGCACGTTCGGCGCACGGCTGCGGCTCGATCCCGTACTGGATCTCCAGGCGCTGACCGAACTCACCGTCCCGGACCCGCTCGCCGACTCACGCTCCCGGCTGACCGGCCTGACCGCGGTCCTCGCCCGGGCCGGCCTCGCGCTGCCCACCGGTCTCACGCCCGGTGACCCCGCCGACCGGCTGCGCGAGGTGGCCAGGGTCCACCCGGCCACCGGTCGGATCGATCCGACCGGTCTGCGGGAGACCGTACGGGCGGAGCTCGCCGCCTTCGAGGACGGCGCGCTCGGCCCCTGGCTGCGCGGCCCGCGGGCCCGCGCGCTCGGTGCGGCCCAGCTGGCGGCCGGCGTCCCGCTCGCGCTCTGGGGCTTCAGCCGCCGCAGGGGAGGCTGGACGGTGGCGGCCGCCCTGCTGATGGCGCACGGGGTGCTGGGCCTCGCGTACGACCGGATGCGGGCGGGCACCTGAGCGGAGTGCTGCCGGACAGGACCTCGTGCCGCGGCCTACGCGTCGTCGTCCTCGTCCTCGTCGTCCAGCCGGGCCAGCCAGGTCGCCAGGCGCTCGACCGGGACTTCGAAGTCCGGGTTCAGGTCGACGAACGTACGCAGCTGCTCGGCGAGCCACTCGAAGGTGACCTCCTCCTCGCCCCGCCGCTTCTCCAGTTCCTCGATGCCGCGGTCGGTGAAGTACACGTGTCGCTCCTGATGCGTTCCGGATGTTCCTTGTTCAGATTATGCGAGGCACCGGGCCGTCCGCCGCGCGGTCGGTTACGGGCTCCGCGACCCACCCGCCGTACGCCGCGGGGCCCGTACGCATCGTGTGATGCGTACGGGCCCCACGAGAATCTGCCGGTACCGCCTAGGCCTCGAAGACCTCGGCGACCAGCTGGGCCTGCTCGGCCTGGTGGCGCTTGGCGGAGCCGACCGCGGGCGACGAGCCGTGCGGCCGCGAGATGCGGCGCAGGCGCTCACCGTGCGGGACGTCGGCGCCGACCGCCAGGTCCAGGTGGTCGATCAGGTTGAGCGCGATGAACGGCCACGCACCCTGGTTCGCCGGCTCCTCCTGTGCCCAGAGGTACTTCTCGGCGTTCGGGAACTTGGCGATCTCCGCCTGGAGTTCGGCACCCGGCAGCGGGTACAGGCGCTCAAGACGGATGATGGCGGTGTCCGTGACGCCGCGCTTGGTGCGCTCCGCGTCCAGGTCGTAGTAGACCTTGCCGGCCGTGAAGACGACCTTGCGCACGGCGCTCGGGTCGACGCTGTCGTCCCCGATGACCGGACGGAAGCCGCCCGTGGTGAACTCGTCCGCCTTCGACGCGGCCGCCTTGAGGCGGAGCATCGACTTCGGGGTGAAGACGACCAGCGGCTTGTGGTGCGGGTTGTGCACCTGCCACCGCAGGAGGTGGAAGTAGTTCGACGGGAGCGTCGGCATGGCGACCGTCATGTTGTTCTGCGCGCACAGCTGGAGGAAGCGCTCCGGGCGGGCGGACGAGTGGTCCGGGCCCTGGCCCTCGTAGCCGTGCGGGAGGAGCAGGGTGACGCCGGACGTCTGGCCCCACTTCTGCTCGGCGGCCGAGATGTACTCGTCCACCACGGTCTGCGCGCCGTTGACGAAGTCACCGAACTGCGCTTCCCACATGACCAGCGACTCCGGGCGGGCCAGCGAGTAGCCGTACTCGAAGCCCATCACCGCGTACTCGCTGAGCAGCGAGTCGTAGACGTTGTAACGCGCCTGGTCGTCGGAGAGGTAGAGCAGCGGGGTGAAGTCCTCGCCGGTCTTGCGGTCGATGAGCACCGCGTGCCGCTGGCCGAAGGTCCCGCGGCGCGAGTCCTGGCCCGAGAGGCGCACCGGGGTGCCCTCCAGGAGCAGCGAGCCGATGGCGAGGGTCTCGCCCATCGCCCAGTCGATCGTGCCCTCGTCGATCATCGCGGCCCGACGCTGCACCTGCGGCAGCAGCCGGGGGTGCACGGTGATCCGGTCGGGGATGTTGACCTGCGACTCGGCGATCCGCTTCACGACCTCCTGGGAGATCGAGGTGTCCACGGCGACCGGGAACTCGGCCTGCGGCACCGGCACCGACGCCTCGGCGGGCTCGGAGGTGGCCTCGCGGACCTCCGCGAAGACCTTCTCCAGCTGGCCCTGGAAGTCCTGGAGCGCCTGCTCCGCCTCTTCCAGTGTGATGTCGCCGCGACCGATGAGGGACTCGGTGTAGAGCTTGCGCACCGAGCGCTTCTTGTCGATCAGGTCGTACATCAGCGGCTGCGTGAACGAGGGGTTGTCGGCCTCGTTGTGACCGCGGCGGCGGTAGCAGATCAGGTCGATGACGACGTCCTTGTTGAACGCCTGGCGGAACTCGAAAGCGAGGCGCGCGACGCGCACCACGGCCTCCGGGTCGTCGCCGTTCACATGGAAGATCGGCGCCTCGATCATGCGGGCCACGTCGGTGGCGTACATCGACGAGCGCGACGACTCCGGGGCGGCGGTGAAGCCGACCTGGTTGTTGATCACGATGTGCACGGTGCCGCCGGTGCGGTAGCCGCGCAGCTGCGACATGTTGAGAGTCTCGGCGACGACGCCCTGGCCCGCGAAGGCCGCGTCGCCGTGCAGCGCCACGGGCAGCACGGTGAAGTCCGTGCCGCCCTTGTTGATGATGTCCTGCTTGGCGCGCGCGATGCCCTCGACGACCGGGTCGACGGTCTCCAGGTGGGACGGGTTGGCGGCCAGCGAGACCTTGATCTGCTCGCCGTCCAGACCGGTGAAGGTGCCCTCGGAGCCGAGGTGGTACTTCACGTCGCCGGAGCCGTGCATCGACTTCGGGTCGAGGTTGCCCTCGAACTCGCGGAAGATCTGCGCGTACGACTTGCCGACGATGTTGGCCAGCACGTTGAGACGGCCGCGGTGGGCCATCCCGATGACCACCTCGTCGAGGCGCGACTCGGCTGCCGAGTCGATGACCGCGTCCAGCAGCGGGATGACGGACTCGCCGCCTTCGAGCGAGAAGCGCTTCTGGCCGACGTACTTCGTCTGCAGGAAGGTCTCGAACGCCTCCGCCGAGTTCAGCCGGCGCAGGATGCGCAGCTGCTCCTCGCGCTCGGGCTTGGTGTGCGCGCCGCGCTCGATGCGGTCCTGGATCCACTTGCGCTGCTTGGGGTCCTGAATGTGCATGAACTCGACGCCGGTGGTGCGGCAGTACGAGTCCCGCAGGACGCCCAGGATGTCGCGCAGCTTCATCATCGACTTGCCGGCGAAGCCGCCGACGGCGAACTCGCGCTCCAGGTCCCAGAGGGTGAGCCCGTGCTCGATGATGTCCAGGTCGGGGTGCTTGCGCTGCTTGTACTCCAGCGGGTCGGTGTCGGCCATGACATGGCCGCGGACCCGGTAGGAGTGGATCAGCTCGAAGACGCGGGCGGCCTTGGTGACGTCATTGTCGTGCGAGACGTCGATGTCCTTGAGCCAGCGGACCGGCTCGTACGGGATACGCAGGGCCTCGAACAGGTCGTCGTAGAAGCCGTTCTCGCCGAGCAGCAGGTTGGCGAGGATCCGCAGGAACTCGCCGGACGCGGCGCCCTGGATGACCCGGTGGTCGTAGGTCGAGGTCAGGGTCATGACCTTCGAGATGCCCAGCCTGTTCAGGGTGTCCTGCGACGTGCCCTGGAACTCGGCCGGGTAGTCCATCGCGCCGACGCCCATGATGAGGCCCTGACCGGGCATCAGACGGGGCACGGAGTGGACGGTGCCGATACCGCCGGGGTTGGTGAGCGACGCGGTGACCCCGGTGAAGTCGTCCATCGTCAGCTTGTTCGCGCGGGCGCGGCGGACGATGTCCTCGTACGCCTGCCAGAACTCGAAGAAGTTGAGCGTCTCGGCCTTCTTGATGGCCGCGACGACGAGCTGGCGGTCACCGTTCGGCTTCACCAGGTCGATGGCGAGGCCGAGGTTGACGTGAGCCGGCTTGACCAGCGTCGGCTTGCCGTCCTTCACCGCGAAGGAGTGGTTCATCGACGGCATGGCCTTGAGGGCCTGCACCATCGCGAAGCCGATGAGGTGGGTGAAGGAGACCTTCCCGCCCCTGGCGCGCTTCAGGTGGTTGTTGATGACGATGCGGTTGTCGAAGAGCAGCTTCACCGGGACCGCGCGGACGGACGTGGCCGTCGGCAGCTCCAGCGAGGCGTTCATGTTCTTCGCGACCGCGGCGGACGGGCCGCGCAGTGTCACCAGCTCGGGCCCTGCCGGCGCCTCGGGCTCGGCGGCGGGCTCGGCCTTCGCCGCGGGCTTGGCGGCCGGAGCGGGCTTGGCGGCGGCCGCGGGCTTCGCGGCGGCAGGGGCGGCCGGAGCCGGAGCCTGCGGCGCTGCGGGCGCGGCAGCCGGGGGCGTGGCGGGCGCGGCCGAGGTGGGAGCAGCCCCCGCGGCTGCGCCACCCTGCGCGGCGGCGGCCCGGCCGCTCTCGCCCGACTGGTGTGGAGGGCTCGCGCTCACCGGGTCCGCACCCGCGGTGGGAGCGCCGGCAGAACCTGGCTTGTAGTCGGCGAAGAAGTCCCACCAGGCACGGTCAACCGAATTCGGGTCCTGGAGGTACTGCTGGTAGATCTCGTCGACGAGCCACTCATTGGGACCAAAAGCGTCAGCAGGACTCTTGTCCTGCCCCTCCTGGTCGGTCGAGATGCTCGAATTACTGGGGGACTGAGACGACACGGCGTTAACCGCCCTCTTCCGCTTCACAAGGTGATGGACAGCGGAAATAAAGGCTACGCCTCCCTGGCCTGGGGGCGCAGGCTGGGCGGTCCAACGTCGCGCAAGTCACACTCGAAACTTGGTTTCGGGGGTTGAAATGGCGGGAAACAAGCGTGGTTCCGCGTTATGCGGGTATGGCGTATCACAGCTGCCGCCCCTTGGCCGACACCCTCTGACGCGCCTACCCGCCGGTTCTGTACGGAACGCGGGCTTCCGCTGAAGACTTTACGTCAACTTGGTGTTCTCGATACGCCCGGAAGAGTGACGCGTATCCGGCAGCCACGGGAGGATTCGGCCACCCCGATCCGCCCGCCGTGCAGATCGACCGCCCAGCGGGCGATGGCCAGACCGAGCCCCGTGCCGCCGTCGCCGCCCGGACCGTGCGGGGACGGGGCGCGGCCCCGGTTGAAGCGCTCGAAGACCCGGTGCCGCTCGGCCTCGGGGATGCCCGGGCCCTCGTCCGTGACCTCCAGGTCCAGCGACTCCGGCTGCTGGCCGCGCCGGGCCCGTACCGTGACCCGGCCGTGCGGCGGGGAGTGCTTGACCGCGTTGTCGATGAGGTTGGCGACGACCTGGTGAAGCCGCTCCGCGTCCGCGTGCGCGGTCAGCTCGGGCGGCGAGACATCCAGATGGAGATGGACGTCCGTCCGGGTGTGCTGGCCGCCGGAGCCCGACGCGCCCGCGCGCTGCGCGGCTGCGAGATTCGCCTCCTTCAGCACGCCCGAGAGATACGGCCACACCTCGAAACGGGCGGCCTTGAGCGGCACCACTCCGTTGTCCAGGCGGGAGAGGTCGAGCAGCGTCTCGACCAGCCGGCCCAGCCGCTCGGTCTGCTTGAGCGCGGTGCGCATCGTCTCGGGGTCGGCGGCCGACACCCCGTCCACGACGTTCTCCAGCACCGCCCGCAGGGCCGCGATCGGGGTCCGCAGCTCATGGGAGACGTTCGCGACCAGCTCCTTGCGGTGCCGGTCCACCGCCTCCAGGTCCTCGGCCATCCGGTTGATGGTCGTGGCCAGGTCGCCCAGCTCGTCCCTGCGGTCGGCGCCGCTGACCCGCCGGGTGTAGTCACCGTGCGAGATCGACCGGGCCACGGTGTTCATCTCGTCCAGCGGCGAGGTCAGGCTGTGCGCCACGAACTGGGTGATCAGCATCGAGGCGATCACCGAGAAGACCGTGATGAACCGCAGCTCCGTCTTGGTGCGCAGCGCCACCAGGAGCAGCCCCGTGGTGATGAAGACCGACACCACCACGAGCGTGCCCAGCTTGGCCTTGATCGAGACCGGGAAGGGGCGCTGCCGGTTCCACGGCCGGGGCCGGGACAGCAGCCGGCCCAGATCGTGGCCCAGCTCCCGGGGCCGGACACCGCTCCAGGTCCGCCGCCAGCGCGGACGGGTCATGGTGCGGGGGTCTCCAGCGCGTACCCGACACCGTGCACCGTACGGATGCGCTCCGCGCCGATCTTCCTGCGGAGCGCCTTGATGTGACTGTCCACGGTCCGGGTGCCGGACGCGTCGGCCCAGTCCCAGACCTCGGCGAGCAGCTGCTCGCGCGAGAGGACGGCACGCGGGGTGTTCGCCAGGCAGACCAGCAGATCGAACTCGGTGGGCGTCAGATGTACGTCCTCGTTGCGCACCCGGACCCGGCGCTGCGCGTGGTCGATCTCCAGCTCACCGAGGCGCAGGATGCCGCTGCGCGGCGTCGATGCGGCGATGGTCGCCCGCTCCACCCGCCGCAGCAGGACATGGACGCGGGCCGCCAGCTCACGCATGGAGAACGGCTTGGTCATGTAGTCGTCGGCGCCGACACCGAGCCCGACCAGCATGTCGGTCTCGTCGTCGCGGGCCGTCAGCATCAGGACCGGCACCGGCCGCTGCGCCTGGACGCGTCGGCAGACCTCAAGGCCGTCGAAGCCGGGCAGCATCACGTCGAGGACCATCAGGTCCGGCTGCCAGCCCTGGGCCGCGTCCACCGCCGCCGGGCCGTCCGTTGCCGTCTGCACCTGGAAACCCTCGGCCCGCAGCCGTGCGGCGATGGCGTCGACGATTGTCGGGTCGTCCTCGACGACCAGCACCCGGCGCTGGGCGCCCGGGGTGGCCGCGACGCCGTTGTGGGTGGTGTGTGTCTGCTCCATCGCCCGCCCCTGGAAGTGCGCTCTTGAATGTGCGTTCTGCTGCGTACGCGGCTGTGTCCCAGCTGCGTTCTTGGACAAAGCGTCCAGATCTCATCTGCCGGTCAGCAGACTAGATGCCCGGACGCCGTCCCGGCTACGCAGGGCGAACACCGAGATGGACCACGTCAGGCACGCCCCGGGCAACTGGGATCTCTTCGGTCCTTACCCCACTGAACCCGGCATTCCGCAAGGCTTCCTCAAAAGTCGCCGAAGGCTGAGCCGACCAGACGGCCAGGATTCCTCCCGGTTTCAGCCGTTCCATACAGGCTGTGAGCCCGTCGGCGGTGTACAGCCCGCCATTGTCGTCGGTGACCGTCCACTCCGGCCCGTTGTCGATGTCCAGGCACAAAGCGTCATATGCCGATGTGGATCCGCGCATGTGTGCGACCAGATCGGTGGGCAGGATCACAGTCCGGGGATCGGCGAGCGCCGCGCCAGAGATCCGGGCGAGCGGACCCTCCAGGTGCCAGTCGATGACGGCCTGCTCGCGTTCGACGACCGTGATCCGGCCCCAGCGGGGGTCTGCCGCGGCGTGTGCGAGTGAGAATCCGACGCCGAGTCCGCCGATGAGTACGGAGGGACGGTCGCGGCCGGCCGGCAGCGCGGCCAGCGCCGCATCGATCAGCAGCCGCTCCGAGCGGCCGTCCGACGTGTCCATCAGGAAGCACCCGTTGGCGATGATCTCGAAGTGCTCCCCGCGCTCGCGCAGCACGACTTCTCCGTACGGGCCCTCGCGCCGGTCAAGCGTGCGTACGTCCAAGGTGATGATCCCTCCCGGATCGGCCCCGGACGCCACGGGGGGTGCGGGGGTTGCTTCGTGTGGTGGATGTCATAGGCGCCGTCGGAGGCTATCCCGGAGAGTGAACGTTGGGGGGAGTGGAGTCGAACGGACAGACCGACGGCCGACGGGACAGACAGAGTGCACCACACGCAGCGGACGCGACGCCCGGCCGGTGGCCCGGGCCGGGCCCTGTTGCCCTTGCTGCGCCTGCTGCCCACCCCCGCCGGTACGCCCTTCACCTTCGTCTACGTCCTGGTGCTGGTCGCCACCTCGCTCTTCGCCGAGCACGCCGACCCGCACACCGTCACCGCCTTGCTGCGCGATTCCAGTACGGACATGGCGCATCTGGCCCGCACCCCGCTCCTCGTCCTGGTGGGCAGCGCCCTGTGGATAGCCGGCGGCCTGCTCTCGGTGTCCGCGGCGGGCTTCCTGCTCGTCCTGACCGCCCTGGAGCGCCGGATAGGCGCCCTGCGCACCGGCGCGGTGTTCCTTACCGGGCATGTCCTGGCGACGCTGGCCACCGAGATCCCGGTCGGTGTCGCGGTCGCCGCCGGTCATCTCCCCGACTCCTCGCTCCACCGTTTGGACTACGGCATCAGCTTCGGACTGATGACCGGTGTCGGAGCGCTGGCCGGACTGCTTCCGCCACTGCTGCGCTGGCCCCTCCTGGCGGCCGTCGCCACGGCGCTCGTCCAGGCGCTGCTGACCCTCGGAGACCCCCTCACCGACTGGGGCCATCCGCTCTCGCTCGCCATCGGGGTGGCCTGCTGGCCGCTGGTGCGCCGCTGGGCGGCCGCCAGGACGGGCCGCGCGCCCCGGTCGGCGGCGCCCACGGCACTCACCGGGTCCGGGCCGTCCGGCGTACCGGTCGGCCCGGGTTCCTCCACGGGTGAGCCCGGCAGCCCCGCTGACGCCTCCGCGGCGGCCTCCTGACCTGATGGCGGACCCGATCGCTGAGAGCGAACGGCCACCCGGGAACACCAGCGCCCCTCCCGGCATTGAGTCTGCATAGCTCAACTTCACTGCCTAAGGGGAGATCATGGCTGACACGTCCACACCGCTCACCCTGCCCGTGCTGCCGCTCGACGACGAGGTCGTGCTGCCCGGAATGGTGGTGCCGCTGGACCTTTCCGAAGCGGACGTACGCGCCGCCGTGGAGGCCGCCCAGGCGTCCTCCGCCCGCTCCAGCGGCAACAAGCCGCTGGTCCTGCTCGTTCCGCGGCTCGACGGCAGCTACGCGAGCACCGGCGTCCTCGGCACCGTCGAACAGGTCGGCAGGCTCTCCGACGGAGACCCCGGAGCCCTGGTCCGGGGCCGCGGCCGGGTCCGTATCGGTGCGGGCACCACAGGCCCGGGCGCCGCGCTCTGGGTCGAGGGGACCCCCGTGGACGAGACCGACCCCGAGCCGCTGCCCGGCGCCGTCACCGCGCTGGTCAAGGAGTACAAGGCGCTCGCCACCGACTGGCTGAAGAAGCGCGGAGCCTGGCAGGTCGTCGACCGCGTCCAGCAGATCGAGGGCGTGTCGGCCCTCGCGGACAACTCCGGCTACTCGCCGTTCCTCACCCTCGCCCAGAAGACCGAGCTCCTGGAGACCGCCGACCCGGTGGCCCGGCTGAAGCTCGCCGTCCAGTGGCTGGGCGAGCACCTCGCCGAGCAGGACGTCGCCGAGTCCATCGCCAAGGACGTCCAGGAGGGCGTGGACAAGCAGCAGCGCGAGTTCCTGCTCCGCCGCCAGCTGGAGGCCGTACGCAAGGAGCTCTCCGAGCTCAACGGCGAGGCGGACGACGAGTCCGACGACTACCGGGCCCGCGTCGAGGCCGCCGTACTCCCCGGGTACGTCAGGGAGGCCGCGCTCAAGGAGGTCGAGAAGCTGGAGCGCTCGTCCGACCAGAGCCCCGAGGGCTCCTGGATCCGGACCTGGCTGGACACGGTCCTCGAACTGCCGTGGAACGAACGCACCGAGGACGAGTACGACATCAGGGGCGCCAAGGCCGTACTGGACGCGGAGCACTCGGGCCTGGACGACGTGAAGGAGCGCATCACCGAGTACCTGGCCGTGCGCAAGCGCCGTGCCGACCGCGGCATGGGCATCGTCGGCGGCCGCCGCGGCGGCGCCGTACTGGCGCTCGTCGGCCCGCCCGGAGTCGGCAAGACCTCACTCGGCGAGGGGGTCGCGCACGCCATGGGCCGCAAGTTCGTCCGCGTCGCGCTCGGCGGCGTACGGGACGAGGCGGAGATCCGCGGACACCGGCGTACATACGTCGGCGCGCTGCCCGGACGGATCGTGCGGGCGATCAAGGAGGCCGGCTCGATGAACCCGGTCGTCCTGCTCGACGAGATCGACAAGGTCGGCTCGGACTTCCGGGGCGACCCGGCGGCCGCCCTGCTCGAAGTGCTCGACCCGGCCCAGAACCACACCTTCCGGGACCACTACCTGGAGGTCGAGCTCGACCTGTCCGATGTGGTGTTCCTGGCCACCGCGAATGTGCTGGAAGCCATCCCGGAGGCGCTGCTCGACCGGATGGAGCTGGTCAGGCTCGACGGCTACACCGAGGACGAGAAGGTCGTCATCGCCCGCGACCACCTGCTGCCCAGGCAGCTGGAGCGCGCGGGTCTCGAGCCCGGCGAGGTGACGCTCGACGACTCCGCGCTGCGCAAGCTGGCGGGGGAGTACACCCGCGAGGCCGGTGTACGGAATCTGGAGCGGGCCGTCGCCAGGCTGCTGCGGAAGGTCGCGGCCCAGCACGAGCTGGGCGAGCAGGAGCTGCCGCTCACCGTCACCGACGCCGGGCTGCGGCCGCTGATCGGACGCCCCCACCATGTGCCGGAGTCCGCCCAGGACCCGGCGGAGCGCCGTACGGCGGTGCCCGGTGTGGCCACCGGACTCGCGGTGACCGGCGCGGGCGGCGACGTCCTCTTCGTCGAGGCGTCGCTGGCCGACCCCGAGACCGGGGCGGCGGGGCTGACCCTCACGGGCCAGCTCGGCGACGTCATGAAGGAGTCGGCGCAGATCGCGCTCTCCTTCCTGCGCTCGCGCGGCGCCGAACTGGAGCTGCCCGTCGCGGATCTGAAGGAACGCGGAGTGCACATCCACTTCCCGGCGGGCTCGGTGCCCAAGGACGGCCCGAGCGCGGGCATCACGATGACGACCGCGCTGGCGTCGCTGCTCTCGGGCCGGCAGGTCCGCACGGACGTGGCCATGACCGGCGAGGTGTCGCTGACCGGGCGGGTGCTGCCGATCGGCGGTCTGAAGCAGAAGCTGCTGGCCGCGCACCGGGCGGGCATCACGACCGTGGTGATCCCCAAGCGGAACGAGGCCGATCTGGACGACGTACCCGCCGAGGTGCTCGACACCCTGGAGGTGCACCCGGTGACGGACGTACGCCAGGTCCTGGAGATCGCGCTGTCCCCCGCGGAGGTACGGGTTCCGGCGGCCGCCTGACGGCCCGGTGCCGTAGCGGAGAACGGCTGAAGGAATACGCAGGCCCCCGGCAGCGCGCCGGGGGCCTGCGGCAGACGGTGGTGCGGTCCGCGGCGTCAGCCGTTGGCGAGTGCCTGGACCCGGTCCAGCGCGCCGTTGAACTTGTCGTGGTCGCCGACCGTCGGCCCGCTGGAGGTGTACTGCCACATGGTCTGGTAGCCCCAGCCGGCGGGCAGCGTGCCCGGCGTCGTGTTGTAGCGGGCGATCCAGAGCGGGTTGGTGGCCCCGAAGCCGCTGTTGTTCCCCGTGCACTGCGTCCACCAGCTGGTCGCGGTGTAGATGACCACGTCGCGTCCGGTGAGCGACTTGTAGGTGTTGGCGAAGGCGTGGATCCAGGAGACCATCGATGCCGCGCTGAGCCCGTAGCAGGCGTCGCCGTACGGATTCCACTCGATGTCCAGCACCCCGGGCAGTGTCTTGCCGTCGCGGGACCAGCCGCCGCCGTGGCTGACGAAGTAGTTCGCCTGGTTCGCACCGCTGGAGTCGTTCGGGGTCGCGAAGTGGTAGGCGCCGCGGATCATCCCGACGTTGTACGAGCCGTTGTACTGCTGGGTGAAGGAGGGGTTCGTGTAGTAGTTCCCCTCGGTGGCCTTGGTGTAGGCCCACCGCACGCCGCTGCCCCACAGCGTCGCCCAGTTGACGTTGCCCTGGTAGCCGGAGACGTCGACGCCTTCGGTCTGGACCGCGGAGGGGGTGTTGTGAGGGGCGCCGCCCTGGCCGTCGTGCGCGATGACGCCCATCCCCATGGTGGCCGTGCCGCGCGCCGGGGGGCCGGCCGCGGAGGCCGAGCCGGGCAGGGCCAGCAGGGAGGTGAGGAAGGCGAGAAGGATCCCGACTGCGGCGGTGCGTCCGCGTCGGGCCGTTCCGGATCTGAGCACGGGCATGTGCGTGCCTCCGAAAGGCTCGGTGGGGGAGCTGGGAGAGCTCAGTCATCGCCGATATGTCGTGGTGTGGACATGCCAGCGATGACGACGCTACGCACGTAGACCCGTGCGGCGGAAGGGGGCCTGGGTGCTGCCGTTGGTCTACTCCTGCGAAATACTGGCCCAGCTGCGGCGATGGCAGACGCTGAAAGAAACTTTCAGGATCGGGAAAGCTCGTAAGGGGTGCTGACGTGCACGACAGCGGTACTGCAAGTGAACTCCCCGTCCCGCCGGAGAATGGTGTGGACCATGAATACCTGGCGCTGGAGCGGGAGTTGGCCGTCTTCCTGCGCCGCGCGCGGGCTTCGTCCGGTGAGATGTCGCGCGCCGTCCACCCTGATCTGGAGGCCGCGGCCTACGGGCTGCTGGTCTGCCTCGACGAGTGGGGCGGGCAGCGGGCCACCGACCTGGCCGCCTATATCGGAGTCGGCCGGGCGACCATAAGCCGTCAACTGCGGTCCCTTGAGGTCCTCGGACTGGTCACCCGTGAGCAGGACCCCGGCGACGGGCGCGCCTTCCTGGTGCAGCTCACCGTCGAGGGGCGCGAACGGATGCGCCGGGTGCGGGACGCGCGCCGGGCCGAGTACGTACGCAAGCTGGACGGCTGGGACCGGGCCGAGGTCGCGGAACTGGCTCGCCTGCTGCACCACTTGAACGCCCGGGCGGAGGGCTGAGCCGGGGGCTGGGGGCTGAGGGGCTGAGGCCTCCAGGCCGGCCGGCCGACGGGGACCGGACTGCGGGCCGGTAACCGTACGCGGCCTCCGGCCGGCTCCCGCGGCTCCAGCCCGCGCCCCTGCACAGCCCCATCCGGGCCTCTACAGCTCCACCAGCACGGCCGACGCGTCGTCGTGCGTCTTGCTGTTCCGCAGGAACGCGCGGTCCGTGTCCGCGTCCTCCAGCGCCCGCACCCGCCCGATCAGTGCCTCTGGACCCTCCTTGCGCAGCACCGCCAGGCACTCCGCCCAGTCGCCCTCCCGGAAGACCTCCACCCAGCGGCCCGCGCCGTCACTGAGCGCGGCCAGCGCCCGTACCTCCGCCAGGGGCGTGCGCCCGGTCACCGCGCGCGCCGCCACCGCCGGATCGGCGGCCGCTGTGAAGAACCCGCCCTCCCGGTTCCGTGCCGCGTCGGCCGTCGCCTCGGTCGCCAGCACCTCGCGCGGCAGCCGGTCCAGGCGGTCGTCCAGCACCGCCCGTACGGCCCCCGAGGCGTCCTCGACCAGCAGGACCGAGTCGGACAGCACCAGGTGATCGACTGTCCCGGCGGACCAGCGCGCCATGACGACGGTTGCCTGCGGGGTGCGCACGTGAGAAAGGTCACAGATTGAGCCGTGAGCTTCGGCGGTAAGGCGAATTGCCTCCGCAAGTACCTCACGCAGGCTCATATCCTCCCGCGAACCGGACAGTTCGACCAGGGAACCGCCGAGCCGGGCGGTGAACCACGGCACGCCGTGCACACATCCGTCGGCCCCCGCGGGCGGAGTCACGCCGTCCAGCAGTACGAGTAGCCCGCCCCGCCCCGAGGCAGGCAGGACGGCACCCGCCCAGTCCTCGTTGGGACGTTCGGGGGTGCCCGGGGTGGAGGCGAGTTCGATCCGCATACCGATCAGTCTGCCCGATGCCTTCACGGGGGGGCGCACAGGCACGGGCGAAAGGTACGGACCGCCGTGCGGGCGGGGGAACTTGGCACGGAATGTACGACTCCGTTACTCCGCCGGTCCGCTGCGGGCGGGCATCCTGCCAAAGCCGGTCCGGAAGTTCCAACCGGCGCCCCGCGTGCGCCCCGCGTGCGCGGGTCGCAGAGTTGTTCGCCAACTTGCTGTTGATGTTCACTCGTTCAGGTGGCTGACCTGGTGATGCACACTCCCCTCCCAAAACCACTGGAATGGTCAGAAGCCGGTACCAGAGGTGGGAGTGCATCCTTGTGATCAGTCATCACCTCGGCGTCATGCGTGGACGAGTCAAGATTGTGAGCACCGGTGCAGAACAAGCGGCTTCGGGGCAACAGAGGCGTGCCACCCGAGCGCACCACCCGGGTACGCAGGCGCCTGGTCGCAGGTGTGGCCGTCGTCGGCCTCGCCGTCCTCGCGGCCAGTGCCCCGGCGGTCTACAGCGCGTCGGCCGAACTGACCGACGCCCAGCGACTGGTGACCCTCTCCGACCTGGACCAGCAGACCGTCTCCCTGGCGCACGACCTCGCGGACGAGCGGGACGACGTCACGGTCTACATCGCGGGCGGGCGCGCCAAGAAGGACAGACTGGCGGCCGACCGGGCCACCCGTGTCGACAGCGACATCGAGGAGATCGGCGCGTCCGCACCGGCCGCTCTCCGGCATGACCTCGCCACCCTCCCCTCCGTGCGCAGGACGGCCCTGACCGGCAAGAGCACCGCGCTCGAAGCCAACAAGGCGTACTCCGACCTGATCGAGAAAGTCCAGGAGATCTCGGGCCAACTCGCCGACCGCACACCGCCCGGGGAGGCGGCGGCCACCCGCGCCGCGGCCTACCTCGGCCGGGCGGTCGGGCAGGCCTCGCAGACCCGCGGGCTGCTGCTCGGCGCGCTGGCCGTCCCGCGCCCCGTCACGACCCCCGTGTACGACCCGGTGACCGGAACCTATGTCCAGCAGTCGGGCGACACCGGCGGCGCGGACGGCCGCACCAGGGACGCGCTGAGCACGGCGGCCCAGCAGTCCAGGGTCCGCGAACTCGCCGCCCTCGCCGACTTCGACCAGGCCGCGGACCCCGCCGACCAGGAGTCGCTCGCTTCCACGGTCTCCGGCCCGGAGGTCAGCACCGCCGAGGGCTATCTCTCGCGGCTGACCGACCAGCCCACGCTCTCCGCGTCCGACCTCAAGACCAACCCGGTCAAGGTGGGCTCCGCGCTCGCGGCGCGCACCGACCAGATGCGCGGCGTCGAGGCCTCGCTCGGTATCCGGCAGGCCAAACGGATCGCCGCGCTCCGCGACGAGGCCGTGACCGCCCTCGAACTGCGGATCGCCCTCGCCGGATTCCTGCTGCTCCTCACCATCGGGGTCGGCGCCGCCGTCGCGCGTACGCTCACCCGCCCGCTCGCGGTGCTCCGGATCGGCGCCGCGCGCCTGGCCGGGTCGCCCGAGACGGAGGAGCCGATCGTCTTCACCGGCCGCAACGACGAGTTCGCCCAGGTCGTCCGCTCCATCAACGCCCTGCACACCAGGGTGCTGACCGCGGACGCCCGCGCCGAAGCCCTCGCGGGCGACCAGCGCGAGCTGCGCGGCGGCCGGGACCGGTTCGACGCCGAGCGCGCCATGCTGGAGGCGGACACCGCCGAGGTCACCGCCCGCCTCGACCGGCTGCGCCACACGGTCCGCGCGACCTTCGTCAACCTCTCGCTGCGCTCCCTCGGCCTGGTCGAGCGTCAGCTCACGGTCATCGAGGGCCTGGAGGAGCGCGAACAGGACCCCGAGGCGCTCGCCACCCTCTTCAAGCTCGACCACATGGCGACCGTGCTGCGCCGTCACAGCGAGAACCTGCTGGTCCTCGCGGGCACCGAGCACGGCCATGGACAGGGCGCGGGACCGGTGCCCCTGGTGGACGTGCTGCGTGCCTCGGTCAGTGAGATCGAGCGGTACGAGCGGGTCGCCATCCAGTCCCTGCCGCCGCACGCCCAGATCGCGGGCTTCGCCGCCGACGACATCAGCCACCTCGTGGCCGAACTGCTGGAGAACGCCACCGCGTTCTCGCCGCCGGAAGCCCATGTCCAGCTCTCCGGCTGGCTCCTGGAGAACGGCGAGGTGATGCTCTCCGTACAGGACGAGGGCATCGGCATGTCGCCAGGCCGGCGCACCGAACTCAACGCGCTGCTCGCCGACCCCGACGCGTCCCGTCCCGGCGCGCCCGGCGACGAGCAGTCAGGACTCGGCCTCCACGTGGCCTCGCTGCTGGCCAGGCGGCACGGCGTACGGGTCGAGCTGCGCGAGCAGAAGCAGGGCGGAGTGGCCGCCGTGGTCGTGCTGCCCAGCGCGCTGCTGCCGGACGGCCCCCCGGTCGCACCCCCGCACTTCGTCCCCGAATCCGGCGCGGCACCGGCGATCAACCTGCCGGGCTCGATGGCCGAATCCAACTCCAACACGATCCCGACCAGGTCGCGTTACGAGATAGGGCCCGAAACCCACGAGCGCACCGCCGACGAGGTGGACGAGCCGACCTTCACGATGCGGCGCCCCAGCCCCGTACCGGAGCCGGAGCCCGTACCCGAGCCCGCACACGAGTCCGCGTACCGGCCCGACCCGGCGGCCGCGGAACCTGCCCCGGAGCCCGCCACCGGCGGTATCCCGGAGCAGGGGGCCGGGCGCATCACCGACAAGGGGCTGCCCAAGCGGGTCCCCAAGGTCACCAAGCCCGCGGGCACGGCCCCGAAACAGCGCACCGGCAGTGTGGACGCCGAGGCCCTGCGCCGTAGGCTCGGCGGCTTCCACCAAGGAGCGAAGGACGGCCGCAAGGACGTCGAAACGGAGATCTCGGAGCAGAGATCGGATGTTGTACCTACCGATGACGCGGGGGACAGTGTCGAGGAGGCACGCAGTTGACTGCGCCCAGCACATTCGGACTCAGCAGTGAAGCCCGGAACCTGCACTGGCTGTTGAAGAATCTCGTGGAGGAGGTCCCAGGGCTCCGTTCCATCGCCGTCGTCTCGTCCGACGGGCTGATGCTGCTCTCGTCGGACCCCGGGGTCTCGGCCGCCGGTTCTGCCCCGACTGTCCGGCAGAGCGGCCCGAAGGGGTCGGCCGCCGACCTCGCCACCATCGTCTCGGGCATCGGCAGCCTCACCATCGGCGCCGCGAAGCTGATGGACGGCGGCAGCGTCAAGCAGACGATGGTCGCGATGGAGGAGGGCAGCGTCTTCGTGATGTCCATCAGCGACGGTTCACTGCTGGGCGTCCACGCCACACCGGACTGCGACATGAGCGTCGTCGCCTACCACATGGCGCTCTTCGTCGGCCGTGCCGGTCATGTCCTCACCCCCGAACTCCGCAGCGAGCTGCGCAAATCGATGGAGAGCGCCCAGTGACTCCGGCCCTCCCGGCCCGCAACCCGGACCGCCGCCCCGCGCGAGTGCGCCCGTACTCGCTCACCGGCGGCCGCACCAAATTCGGCCACATCCTCTTCGTTGAGACCTTCGTGGCCGCGATCGAAGCATCCCCGGAGCGCCCGGAGCTGGCCAACGGCCCCGCGAGCCTCATGCCGGAGATGCGCGCCATCGTCGAGATCTGCCGCCGGATGCGTACCGTCGCGGAGATCTCGGCGCTGCTCAAGATGCCGCTGGGGGTCGTCCGCGTCCTGCTCAGCGACCTCGCAGACCAGGGAAAGATCCGTGTGTACGGTACCGGGCACGGCGAAGGCCAGCCCGACCGCGCCTTGCTCGAAAGGGTGCTGAGTGGACTCCGCCGTCTCTGAGACGCTGATCCCCGCCGAGGCCGATGAGGCCGTCCAGGCCTGGCAGAACAACCGCACCCGGGCCCCCATATCCACCAAGATCGTGGTGGCGGGCGGCTTCGGCGTGGGGAAGACGACCTTCGTCAGCTCGGTCTCTGAGATCACCCCGCTCCAGACCGAGGCCCTGATGACCCAGGCGAGCGAGGAGACCGACGACCTCAGCGCCACCCCGGACAAGGTGACCACCACGGTCGCGATGGACTTCGGCCGGCTGACGCTCGACGACGACCTCGTGCTGTACGTGTTCGGCACGCCGGGGCAGCAGCGCTTCTGGTTCATGTGGGACGACCTGGTGCGCGGCGCGATCGGCGCGATAGTCCTCGCCGACACCCGCAGACTCGCCGACTGCTTCCCCGCCCTTGACTACTTCGAGAGCTGCGGGCTCCCGTACATCGTCTCGGTCAACCACTTCGAGGGCACACCCGGCTTCGAGGCGCAGGACGTGCGGGAGGCCCTGACGATTCCCCCGCACGTGCCTGTACTGATCATGGACGCGCGTAACAGAATGACGGTGGTCGAGTCACTGCTGGCCCTGGTGGGCCACGCTCTCGACGCCACCCCCGAATAGGAGAACAACCCGCCATGCGGAAGATACTCATCGTCGGAGCCGGCCAGTCCGGGCTCCAGCTGGCTCTCGGCCTCCAGTCCCAGGGCTACGAGGTCACGCTCATGTCCAACCGCACGGCCGACGAGATCCGCTCCGGCAGGGTCATGTCCACGCAGTGCATGTTCCACACGGCTCTCCAGCACGAGCGTGACCTCCAGCTCAACTTCTGGGAGTCCCAGGCGCCGAAGATCGAGGGCCTGGGCGTCTCGGTCGCCGCGCCCGACTCCTCCCGCGCCATCGACTGGGTCGGCAAGCTCGACGGCTACGCCCAGTCCGTCGACCAGCGCGTGAAGATGGCCGGCTGGATGGAGTCCTTCGCGCGGCGTGGCGGCCAGTTGGTCATCCACGGTGCGGCAGTCTCCGACCTGGACTTCTTCGCCCGGACGTACGACCTGGTGATGGTCTCGGCGGGCAAGGGCGAGCTGGTCTCGATGTTCGGCCGGGACGCGTCGCGCTCGCCGTTCACCGTGCCGCAGCGCGCGCTGGCGGTGGCGTACGTGCACGGCATGGGCGTACGCCCCGAGCACCCCGACTTCGACGCGGTGCGCTGCAATCTGGTGCCGGGCGTCGGCGAGCTCTTCGTGATGCCCACCCTCACCAACAGCGGCCGCGCCGACATCCTCTTCTGGGAGGGCGTGCCCGGCGGCCCGCTGGACGCCTTCCAGGGCATCAAGGACCCCTCCGAGCACCTGGCCCTCACGCTGGAACTCATGGAGAAGTTCACGCCCTGGGAGTACGCGCGGGCCACCAAGGTCGAACTGACCGACGCGGGCGGCACCCTCTCCGGCCGGTACGCCCCCACGGTCCGCAACCCCGTCGGCCGGCTGCCCGGCGGCGGCCTGGTCCTCGGCGTCGCCGACGTGGTCGTGGCCAACGACCCGATCACCGGCCAGGGCTCCAACTCGGCGTCGAAGTGCGCGGCCGCCTACCTCGGCTCCATCGTCGAGCGGGGCGACCAGCCCTTCGACGAGGCGTGGATGCAGCAGACGTTCGACCGCTACTGGGAGACGGCGCAGCACGTCACCAAGTGGACGAACGCGATGCTGGGCGTCCCCCCGGAGCACGTACTGAACCTCATCGGGGCGGCGGGGCAGCTCCAGCCGGTGGCGGATCGTTTCGCCAACGGGTTCGACAACCCCGCCGACTTCGAGAACTTCTTCTTCGACCCGGAGAAGACCGACGCGTACCTGGCCTCGGTCGCCGGAGCCTGAGGCCAGGCGCCAGGCGCCAGGCGCCAGGCGCCGGGCGTTCGGGGTCCGGGCGCCCGGCATTCAGGCAACGCCGTGCGGGCATCGGCGTTCAGGCGTCCGGGCGGACCGCGCCCAGGATCGGGTTGGCCGCCATGGGGGAGACCTTCACGGTGGCCCCGGGGCGGGGCGCCTGGACGACCTTGCCGCCGCCGATGTACAGCGCGACATGGGTGGCCCCCGGGAAGTAGACGATCAGGTCACCCGGCCGCAGCGACCGCAGCGAGACCCTGCGCAGCCGGCGCCACTGCTCCTGGCTGGTCCGGGGAATCGTGCGCCCGGCGTGCGCCCAGGCGCGCCAGGTCAGCCCCGAGCAGTCGAAGGAGCGGGGGCCCTCGGCGCCCCAGAGGTACGGCTTGCCGACCTGGGCGAGTCCGAACGCCACGGCCCGGGTGCCGCGCCTCGACGCGGAAGCCTGCGGTCCGCTCAGCGCCCCGGAGGCGTCCAGCGCGCCCTGGGCAGCGGTCGTATCGGCGTCGTCCTGCGCCTGTACGTCGGAGACCTCGCCGGGGGAGAGCCCGGCGAGCAGCGCTTCCGCCTCGCGCAGACGGGCCTGGGCCGTCCTGTACTGCTGCTTCTGCCGGGCGACGAGCGCCTTCTTCTTCTGCAGTGCGGCACGTGACGCGGTGTCAAGTGCCCCGGCGTGCGCCTCGGCCTTCTTGAGCCGACGGGCCTTGGCCATCAGATCGGCCGACGCCCGCTGGATCTGGTGGCCCGCGTCGAGAGCCTGCTGGGGGTTGCCGCCCAGCATCAGATCCAGGTAGGGGGACAGCCCGGTCTGCTCCTGGTACTGCTCGCGTGCCAGCCGGCCGGCGGCGTTCCGGCTCTGGGCGAGCTCCATCCGCGCCTTCACCAGACCGGCGCCGACGCTCTTCGCCTTGGCCTCCTGGCGCTTGAGCGCCTCCGTGGTGGCGCGGTAGGTCTGCCCGGCCTGCTCGGACTGCTGGTAGAGGGTCCGGAGCCGGGTCAGGGTGGCCTCGGCCGGGGTACGGGGAACCGCGGGCACGACGGCGGGCGCGCCCGCAGCCGGGTCGGCCACCCCGGGTGGGGTCGGGCCCGGGTCCGGCGCAGCGTCACCGGGACCGGTGTCACCGGGACTGGCGGAACCGGTGGGACCGGCAGGAGTTGCGGGCCCGGTGGGGGCGGGTGATGCTGCCGGTCCCGGTTGCGGGAACGGGACCGGGATGCCGAGACCTACCGGAACGGCGAGCGCGGGGGTCGCGCCGACGACCACCGTGGCCAGCGCCGTCGTACAGATGAACCGCAGCAGCCTGCCTGACACCACATCACCTCTGCTTCCGGGGCGGACCGTCCGCCCCGGGCCGAGCATGGGGCGAAGCCGTCGTTGTCACCTCCGGGGTGGGCGGATCGGCTCAATCCCGTCACCCGTACAGGGCGGAACCGTTGCGGGACCAGCCGCCTGACTCCCTATCAGGCGCCATATCCGGCGTGATGTCCGGCTCCACGCCGCCTCCGGTCTCACGCCTCCGGTTGCACGTCCGGTTTCGACCAGGGCCACTTCAGCGTGCGGGGCCGGCCGTCCGGTGCGTACACGTACTTCCAGCCGCGCTGGATGCCGAGACGCCTGGTGTGACCGGCCGGGGTGCGGACATAGACCAGTACCGTCGTCGGCCCGCCCCCGGCGTCCGGGACGGGAACCTCGTACACCTTGGGCGGGTGACCGGTCGGGCCGAGCAGGACGGGAAGGATCCGCCCGTCCAGCGGACCGCCCTCGAACAGGGTCTCTTCGCTCTTCACCTGCCCAGTCTGACGCAGCGCGCCGACAGCTCGCGGACGGCGCCCGGCCGCCCCTCTCCGGCGCGTCAGCCGCCCAGCAGCCGCGCGGCCTCGTCCACCACCGGCAGCAGCCGGTGGGCCAGGGCTCCGACCGCGCCTTCGGGCCGCTCATCGGCCAGCGCGGTCCTGACGGCCGCCGCGGTCTGAGGGTCCGTCCCGGCCGTCGCCGCGAGCAGCGCGATGAGATGGTCGATCAGCCAGTCGCGCAGCTCGCCGGCGGGCGGTTGCTTCTCCTCGTCCAGCCAGATCAGCGAGGCGGCCTCGACGGCGGCGATCCAGGTCCGCACCATCATGCGCAGCCGCGGACCCGGTGCGCCGACCCCGAGGTGGACGAGGATCTGCTCGGCCGCGGCCCGCCGCACCTCGTCCACGATCGCCCCCGTGCGGGACGTCTCGGCGACGGTGCCGCCCTGGAGCAGCGCGGAGAACCCGGCGTCGTGCTCGTCCACGAAGGCGAGATAGCGGTCGAGCACCAGCGCCAGCCGTACGGTGAGCGGGCCGGTCTGCGGCTCGGCGAAGCAGAGTTCGAGCTGGTCGGCCGCCGAGCGCAGCGCCTTCTCGTACAGCTGCTGCTTGCCGCCGGGGAAGTAGCGGTAGACGAGTGGCCGCGAGACCCCGGCCGCCTCGGCGACGTCGTCGAGCGAGACCTCGTCGGGCGCCCGGTGTGCGAAGAGCGACAGGGCCGCGTCGAGGAGCTGGACACGGCGCTCCTCGACGCTGAGGCGTCGGTACGCGGGGATCGCTGCGGGGGTCATGAACGCAGCGTAATCCCGGCGTTCGGGGCGGGGCACGTTCCGGGGAGCGCCCCGGATCCGGCCGCCCAGGTTCCACCGCCATACTGCGACTGATCATTCCGCAGTTCCGGCCCGTGTCCTCCTGGGCGCTCTGCCGCCCGAACCCGAAGGGAACCCCCACGTGTCCTCGGCTCGTCCCGTTCTCACGCACACCTCCGTCGTCGTCATAGGGGCCGGTCCCGCCGGGCTCGTCGTGGCGAACCGGCTGCACGACAGCGGCATCGGCTGCGTACTTCTGGAAGCGGAGAGCAGAGATTTCATCGAGAGCAGGCCGCGTGCCGGGTTCATGGAGGAGTGGGCGGTACGGGCTCTCGCCGGGCACGGTCTCGCGGAGCGGATACTCGTCCAGGCCGAGACCCAGGGCGAGTTCGAGTTCCGGTTCGACGGCGAACGGCACACCGTGCCGACGGCCGGGCTGTCCGGGCGGCGCCACTTCGTCTATCCGCAGCCGCGGCTGGTGACCGATCTGATCGCCTCGTACGCGGACAAGGGCGCGGGTGACGCCCGCTTCGGCGTCCGGGACGTACGGCTGGACGGCATCGGCGGCGACCGGCCGGTGGTCTCGTACACCGATCCGCTCACCGGCTCCCGGCACCGCGTGGTGTGCGACTACGTCGCGGGCTGCGACGGCGCGCGGGGGGTCACGCGGGCGGCGATACCCGACGGCCGGATCACGGTCAGCCGCCGCGACGACGGGGTCGCCTGGCTGGCGCTGCTCGCCCAGGCACCGCCGTCGGCGGACGGCGTGGTCTTCGGCATCCACGAGCGCGGGTTCGGCGCCCATATGGCCCGCAGCCCCGAGGTCACCCGCTACTACCTCCAGGTCCCGCCCGGCGACACCCCGGACGACTGGCCGCACGAGCGCGTCTGGCACGAACTGCGCACCCGGCTGGCCGCGGACGGGACTCCGTCGCTCACGGAGGGACCGCTCGTGGAGAAGGTGGTCCTGGACATGCACAACTACGTGGTGGAGCCGATGTCCTACGGCCGCCTCCACCTCGCGGGCGACTCGGCGCACCTGATCGCACCGATCGCGGCAAAGGGGATGAACCTCGCGATCCACGACGCGCTGCTACTCGCGGACGCGCTGATCGCGGCCTACCCGGGAGAGGGCGGCGACGGCGCGGGCGACGACGGCGGGCTCGCGGGGTACTCGCAGGCGGCCCTGCGGCGCGTCTGGCAGTACCAGGAGTTCTCGCAGTGGCTCTCGGACGTGCTGCACGGGGCGTCGTCCGGCAACCGCTTCCGGGCGGGCACCGCGCGGGCCCGGCTGCGCCGGCTCCTGGAGTCGGACACCGCGGCCAGGTCGTTCGCGGGCCTCTACATGGGGGAGGAAGACGGGCGCTGACCGGGCCGTGGGCGACCGCGACCGGGTGACTGCGGTGGCGCCGGCCACGGTACGAGGTCGATCTCGGCCCACACCACCTTGCGGGGGACTGGCCCCGGGGCCACGCCCCAGCGGTCGGCGAGCGCTGCGACGATCAGCAGACCGCGCCCGGACTCGGCGTCGTCGGCCGGCGGGGCGCTGCTGCCGGGACCGGTGGGCGGGAGCCGGTCGCCCCGGGTGTCGGTCAGCTCGATCCGCAGAAGCGTGTCCCCGTGCACGGCGAGGCTCAACTGGAAGTCCCTGCCGGGCACCCGGCCGTGGACGGTGGCGTTGGTGGCCAGCTCGGCGACGATGTGCGCGGCCGACTCCGACGGCAGCCCCCAGGCGCCCAGATGCGCGACGGCGAGCAGCCGGGCGAGCCTGGCGCCCCGGCGGGTGGGGGAGAGCAGGACGGTGAACTGCCGGGTGGGAGCAGAACGTTCGGTTCGGGTGATTTCTTGAGTCACGTCACTCAGAGTCGCCGCACCGGCCTACCGTGACCAGTGACACGACGCCTACGTACGGTGACTGTCCCGGGCTTGTCCAGTGCTGTCCCGGCTGTCCGGGGTGACGTGCTGGGGACGAACAGGGTTGAGCCAGAACGGCATACACGTCGGAAGCGGGGCACGGATGAGCGTGGATGAGGCCGGTACGGAGCGCGTGGACGTCGGGGCGGACGATCCCGGCTGGGACGTCGACCCCGATGACGAGTCCGGGGCGGCGGTCGTCGCCGCGGTGGGCCGCCAGCTCAAGGCGTGGCGGGAGTCGGCGGGGCTGCGCGCGAGCGAGTTCGGGGCCGCGATCGGCTACGGGGAGGACCTGGTCTACAAGGTGGAGGGTGGGCGGCGCATCCCGCGCCCGGAATTCCTGGACAGGGCGGACGGGGTGCTGGGCGCGGGCGGGAAGATCGCCGCGATGAAGAAGGACGTCGTCGAGGTCCGGTATCCGAAGAAGATCCGGGATCTGGCGCGGATGGAGGCACGGGCGGTCGAGGTCGGGGTGTACGCCGAACATGGCATCCACGGCCTGTTGCAGACGGAAGGCCATGCGCGGGTGTTGCTGGAGACGCGACAGCCTTCGTACTCCCGTGACGAAGTGGAGCGAGGCGTGGCAGGCCGGATGGCCCGGCGCTCGATCTTCGACCGTTCGCCGGCGCCCGCGCTCAGCTTCGTCCAGGAAGAGGCTTCGCTGCGGCGGCCCATCGGAGGCAGAATGGAGTGGCGCCGTCAGCTCGAACGTCTTCTGGAGGTGGGCCGGTTGCGGAATGTTTCACTCCAGGTCATGCCTCTCAAAGTCGAGACTCACCCGGGGCTGGGTGGCGGGATCGAGGTACTGAAGTTCAGTGACGGCACGGCCGTGGGACGATCGCCTGGTGCGTTCAACGGTCGTCTGGTCTCGGACCCAAAACACCTGCGGGTCCTTGACCTTCGCTATGGCATGATCCGGGCCCAGGCTCTTTCGCCGGAGGAGTCACTGGCCTTCATCGAGCAAGTGCTGGGAGAGACATGATCCGCAAGCCCTCTGCCGGGGATGCTTCCGAGCTGGAGTGGTTCAAGAGCAGCTACAGCGACAGCAGTAGCGGCAACGACTGCATCGAGGTTGCCTCCGAACCCGGCACGGTCCACGTCCGCGACTCCAAGAACGTGCCGGGGCCGGACCTCGGGTTCACCCCCGACGCGTGGGCGGGTTTCGTGGCGTACGCGTCGGCGAGCTGACCGAGCTGTGTGGTGGGCCTGCTGATGTTTCTCGCCTGACATCGGGTGAGGTACATCAGCAGGTCTGGTCGAGCCGTGTGGCAACGCCCTCGGACAGCAGATGTTCGCCGCCCACGTGGTGTCCGGTCCAATGCACTTGAGTAGCCGTACTCAGGCGTGCGGCTGTCGCCAGCGTCAGCATGATGGGCATGCTGATGCGGGGTGTGGACATTGGTCTGGCGTTTCTGCTCGCAGCCTTGGACGTGGCGGCACTTGTCGCTTTCTGGTTTGCCGAGGGCCTGAAGCAGTGGGCGGCCCAGGGGGAGGCCGTCCCCGGCGCGGTAACGCGATTCTTCCTGGTAGTGAGCGTGGGGCCGACTTTCCTGGCAGCGGTCAGCTACGGCTTCTTCTGCGCTGACCTGCCGGTGGCTTGTGCGTCTCAGGCCCTCATAGCCGCACTTCTCGCTCTGCTACTGATCCTGAGCGCAGGGAGCGTGTGCCGTAAGCGGGTCACGAGTTGGCGTTCACGGCGTCGTCTACGCCGAGAACGTCGTCGCTGGCACGAGTCTCAGCGCGCAGGCACAGGGCACGTACCGACCCGGCTCAGCCGACGTCGGCCGCGATGACATGCCGGACTTCTTCGGTCGCCGGTTCGGCGATGCCGATGAGGTCCCCGGCCATGGTCCGGAGGCGGACCGACCCCGCCATTCTTGTGAGGTCGTCGGTGAGGCCCGGGCATTGTGGAATACCTTCACTATGCGGTATCTGGCTGCCGTCATCGAGCCGTCGCAGTGCTGCCGGGGCCGGCTGATTCGCGAGGACTTCCTCGTGTGCCGCTGCGGCAGGACCGTCGTCGACGAGAATCACTTTGCCTCCCGGCGCGAGCGCGGCGGAAACGTGTTCCAGAAGTGGGACAGTCGTGTCGGCGGGACGCGGGAGAGTCAGAAGGCAAAGAACACGGTGTCGTAGCGTCGTGGAGGCTGCCACTCGAACAGGTCGGCCTCGACGAACTGGACGGTGGGGGAAGCGGTGCGCGTGCCGGCGAGGGCCAGTACTTCGGCTGCGGCGTCGACAGCCGTCACTGACTGCGCCCGCGCGGCGAGTTTCGGCGTCCACTGGCCCGTTCCGCATGCGCCTCGTACGGGTCTGCCATGGATGAGTTCCTTCCATCTGTGAGGACTCTTGTCCAGAGAGCTGAACAGGCCCCGCCGAAGCGCGAGTACGGACAGATCGGCTTCAACGGGGCCTGACCGACAGCTCAGTCGACTCTGACGTTGAGGTTGTCGTCGGCGAGGAACTCCGGGTATTCGAAGCGTTCGCCAAGAGCGACGAACATCTCGCAGCGTTCTTCGCTGATATCCACGGAGTACGCCTTCATGGCCCGCAGGAACAGCCGGTAACCGAGGTCCGCACAGGCTTCGGCGACGACCTGTTCCAGTGCAGGCACCACACCCGGCACAGAGCGCTTCGCGGCCACCTGCTCCAGGTCATCCGCGACAGGACGGATCTGGTCCAGAACAGCCCTCACCCGTATAGCGGGGTGTCAGCGAGGCCCAACAAATGCGGGGTGTCAGCGAGGCCCAACAAATGAGGGATGGGCGCCTCTATGTACTCATGGCTCGCTGACACTCTTCCAGCGCGAAGGAACCGAAGCTTTCTCCGACCCTCTCCATGCTGTCGCGCCCCTGGAGGCCAGGGTTCCAGGCGAATACCGGATACTCGCCGTCCTGGTCTCCCCGTGAGGTGTCGAGAACAACATATGCCCATACGTCATCGACCATGACGACCATCAGATCGGCTGGCAGCCCGACTTGACGACGAGCCTCCAGGGTTTGCTCGACCGACCCCAACAGGGCGCCCCCTCCGGCGGGCGACTTGTACACACCGAAGAACTCTTTTCCCGCGATTTCCCAGGTGCCGAATTCTTCGAGGAGGCGCCGGTAGGACGGAGGGAATACGAGACCCATCTCTCGCTCCGCGGCGTTCAGTACCTCGACGTCGCAGCCGTCGGCATGGTTCATATTGTCTTCGTTCTCCCGCACCAGCGCGATCACCCGTTCACTTGCCTCGACGGCACGCGTCATGGACTGAATCCCTTCGCCCTATCTTTCCAATACAGCTTTTTCCACTTGTCGAACTCTGGACGGTCGATTCCGCTAGGAATCTTGCTGCCTGACTTCCAGTGGAGCTGATGGTAATTCTCGTCGAGATGCATCTTCTTTGTCACCTCGGCCATCGGTCCGTCCTGGGTCTGAAGCATGTGGTGGAGGTTCAGGGGCATGTCATCTGGGCCCATTGGTGCGAGGCCCTGCTGCATCCGCTTGAGATCCTTGCCCGCCGCGTCACGGTCCGCCGTGTACGCCGTGGCGAGCGGAGTCTTCTGCCAGTACTGCCGGTCAGCCAGTACCCGCAGCTGGTCCGGGGCCTGGTTGAGGCCACCCTGCGCCGTCTTGGCCATCGACGGGCCGCCCAGCCGCAGCACATCGCCCATCAAGCACTGGTCCTGCCGCAACTTCTCAGCAGCCGTGTCCTCGTACCAGTCGTACGAGTCACTCGCCGACTCGGCACCTCGTCCGAGATCCAGCAAGTCCGGGCGGACCGTCAGGCCACCGAGAACGGCAAGGGCCACCACGGACGTGACCACGGGGGCCAGAATTCCGGATCTTCGAAATCCGGGCATACGGAACCACGGTCTTGGGCGCATCGGAATATCCCTTCAGGAGGTGAAGGGCACGCCGAAGGCAAACAGAACGTGCGGCTGGGAAAGTGTGAGCCGTCAGGTGCAGTGCGACACCCCCCCGGGCGTGCCAGTTTGGTCATCGCCCCCGGCAGGGGATGTGGTCAAGATCCCCGCTTTTGAGGCGCGGCACGCACCATAGACATGGAGCGATGGGGTGTCACAAGCGGCAGATGTGGTGCTGACTCGAACACGGCAGCGGGCAGAAGGGTCTCTGGGACCCGCAACTCCTGTGCGTGCGCCAGGGATTACCTGTGAGGAACATGTGAAGGTGATGCAAGAGGGAGGCCGGAGTGCGAAACAGGATTGACCGAAAATCGATCTCTCGTCAGTGGGTTGCCCGCCCCCGGCGTCACCGCTCGGCTGTCCTTGCGCCGCCCGCCCGCCGACGGCCCCCCTACTTCGCCAGCAGCCCCGAGCTCACCCACAGCCTGCGGCCGGCCCCCCGCAGTACGCCGATGTCGTCCAGGAAGTCCGTCAGGCGCTTGGCGCCGCTCTGCATGACCTCCGCGCGGTGGCCGCTCGCCTTGACCTGGGCGACGGCCTCGCGGCGGTCCAGGCCGGTGTTCGTGTACACCTGGGGGTTGATGAAGCAGGTGGAGAAGACCCGCGCCGCCTCACCGCAGCTGAGCCTCGTGAAGTGCTGCTCCCAGCGTGGCGCCGTGACCATCTGGCGGCGCAACTCCTCACGCGCGTACCGGACATGGCGTGCCTCCTCGACCACATGGATCCGGGTCACCCCGCGGACCAGGGTCTGGACGCGCTCGTCCGGGAAGGTCAGCCGCTGCATGTAGTCGAGGATCTCCTCGCCCAGCAGGGTCGCGGCGAAGGAGCCCGGGGTGGTCGAGACGGTCTTCAGTACCCGTGCCAGGTTGTGGTACATCCGCGGGACCGGGTACGACGGTGCCCCGCCCTTCTCGATCATCCTGGCGAACATCATCGAGTGCCGGCACTCGTCGGCTATCTCGGTGAGCGCGTAACGCACATGATTGCTGGTCACCGACTTGTCGTAGATGTGCCGGACGAGCAGCTGCATCAGGATGATCTCGAACCAGATGCCGAGCGAGGCGAGCGAGGCCGCTTCGTGCCGGGCGAGATCCATCCGCTGGTCCTCGGACATCTTCCGCCAGAGCGGGGTGTCGTAGAGCGATACGAGCTCGGGCGGCCAGAACCACTTGCCGTCCTCGACGGGGGCCACCCAGTCCAGTTCCTTGTCCGGGTCGAAGGAGTGCTTGGCGGACGATTCGAGGAGGCGCTCGGCTACTTGTTCGCGGTCCCTGAGCAGGCCGAGGGCGTCACGGAGCACTTCGCGTTCGGTCGCTGTCGTCATCTCTGAGGTACCTCGCTTGGGGTTACCGGTGGTCACCTCTTATGAGACTGCGTGTCAGTAAGATGGTCAATCCCTTGCACGCGACTTGTTGACCCGGCGTCTACCAACGTGTGAGCCTGCGAGGTATGTCGACGCATGAGCTCTACACCAAGGGGCCGGCCGAGCCCAACTGGCAGATACCCGCATCGGGTTCGGCCCGGTTCAGCTGGGAGTACGACGAAGGGCGCGACCGCCTCCTCGCCCTGTACCAGAAGGGCAAGGACAAGCAGTGGGACGGCGCGAAGCGCATCGACTGGTCGCTCGAAGTAGACCCGTACGATCCGCTCGGTACGCCCGACGAGGCGATGACCCTGTACGGGACGCCCCACTGGGCGAAGATGACCGACCGCGACCGGGGCGAGTTGCGCAAGCACTACACGTCCTGGCAGTTCAGCCAGTTCCTCCACGGTGAGCAGGGCGCGATGGTGTGCGCGGCCCGGATCGTGGAGTCCGCGCCCGACATGGACGCCAAGTTCTACTCGGCCACCCAGACCATGGACGAGGCCAGGCACGCCGAGATATACGGCCGCTTCCTGCACGAGAAGATCGGGATGCTCTACCCGATCAACGACAATCTCCAGGCCCTGCTCGGCGACACCCTGCGCGACTCCCGCTGGGACATGCCGTACCTGGGGATGCAGGTCCTCATCGAGGGCCTGGCGCTCGCCGCCTTCGGCATGATCCGCGACACCACGGACAAGCCGCTGCCCAAGCAGATCCTGGCGTACGTCATGCAGGACGAGGCCCGCCATGTGGCCTTCGGGCGGATGGCGCTGCGCGACTACTACAAGCAGCTCACCGACGCCGAGCTGCGGGAGCGCGAGGAGTTCGTCATCGAGGGCTGCTACCTGATGCGCGACCGGCTGCGCGGCGTGGAGGTCCTGGAGAACTTCGGCATCGCGCGCAAGGAGGCCGAGGAGCTCTCGGAGCAGTCCGAATTCCTCACGCTCTTCCGGCGGTTGCTCTTCAGCCGGATCGTCCCTTGCGTCAAGGACATCGGTCTCTGGGGCAAGCGGCTGCAGAAGGCGTACGTCGACATGGGCGTCTTCGAGATGGGCAACTCGAACCTGGACCTGCTGATGTCGCAGGACGAGGAGATAGCCGAGCAGCTCGACCGGGAACGGTTCGCGCAGGAGGAGCAGGAGCGGGTCGCCGAGGTGGAGTCGGCGATCGCGGACGGAGCCTGAGGCATCGCGGACGGAGCCTGAGGCGCTGGACGGAGTCTGAGGCCGCCGGGGCCTGAGCGCTGCCCCGGGGCCGGTACCGCCCCGAGCCCGTCACGGGCCGGCGCCCCCCGGGCCTCCCGGACCCTCCAGGTCGTCCAGGTCGTCGAGGTCGTCCAGATCCACGGACCACTGCTGGGGCTGGGCCGGCGGCCCGGTGAGGAGCTGTTCGGCCCAGATGATCTTCCCGTGCGGCGGGTACCGGGTGCCCCACCGCTCCGCGAACTGCGCGACGAGATAGAGCCCGCGCCCGCCCTCGTCCATCGCCGCCGCCCGCTTCAGATGCGGTGAGGTGCTGCTGCTGTCGGCGACCTCGCAGGTCAAGGTCTCGCTGTGGAGCAGCCGCACCCGGATCGGGGCGGTGCCGTAGCGGACCGCGTTGGTGAGCAGTTCGCTCAGGATGAGCTCGGTGTTGAACGCGATCTCGTCCAGGCCCCATTCGCCGAGCCTGCGGGCCGCCTGGGACCGTACCGTGGCGACCGCCGCCGGGTCGGCGTCCAGCTCCCAGTCCGCGACGGACGCCGGGTCGAGCAGCCGGGTCCTGGCCACGAGGAGGGCGGCGTCGTCCTCCCGGTGCGAGGGCGACAGCGCGTCGAACACGCTCCGGCACATCTCCTGCGGCTCCGTGTCGCGCCCGGCCTGTTCCTCCAGGGTGGTGCGCAGCAGTTCCAGGCCCACATCGATGTCCCGGCCGCGCTCCTCCACCAGGCCGTCGGTGTAGAGCACCAGGCTGGTGCCGGCGGCCAGGTCGAGCACCGCGGTCTCGAAGGGCAGATTGGCGGTGCCCAGCGGCGGCCCCACGGGGACGCCAGGGAACCGCGCCGTTCCGTCGGGGTCGACGAGCGCCGGGCCGAGGTGGCCGGCGCTCGCCACCGTGCATCGGCCCGACACGGACTCGTACACCGCGTACATACAGGTGGCCCCGGTGACGCCGGTGCCGTCACCCAGCGAACTCTTCCCCTCGTCCATGGTGAGGACCAGGTCGTTGAGGTGGCCCAGGATCTCGTCCGGGGACAGGTCGAGGGAGGAGAAGTTGTGGACGGCCGTCCGGAGCCGTCCCATGGTCACGGCGGCGTGCAGGCCGTGCCCGACGACATCGCCGATGACCAGTGCGACCCGGGCGCCGGGCAGCGGGATGACGTCGAACCAGTCGCCGCCCACCCCGGTCCGCGCCGGTACGTAGCGGTGGGCCACGTCCAGGGCCCGGTTCTCCGGCAGATCGTGGGGGAGCAGGCTCTGCTGGAGGGTGACTGCCGTGGTGTGCTCGCGGGTGAACCGGCGGGCGTTGTCGACGCTCAGCGCCGCCCGCAGGGCCAGCTCCTCGGCGAAGGAGAGGTCGTCCTCCTCGTACGGTTCACGCTCCAGGGTCCGCCAGAAGCTCACCAGCCCCAGTACCACCCCGCGCGCCGTGAGCGGCATCCGGATCAGGGAGCCGAACCCCTCTTCGACCGCGCGCAGACCGCCGGCCGGGTCCTGCTCCCGCCAGTCGGACGTACCGGGGAGATCGGCCTCCAGAGTGGCCTCACCGGAGGCCAGGTACTGCGCCAGCGGGGTTCCGGGCTCCACCTCGATCCGGGTGCCGGCCGGGTCCAGCGCACCGCTGTCGCGGACACCCCGTACGGCGGCCCGCCGCATCGAGGTGAAGGCGCCGCCCGGCTCCCCGCCGGACAGCACCGGCTCCGTCAGGTCCACCGTGACGAAGTCGGCGAACCGCGGCACGGCCACTTCCGCCAGTTCCTCGGCCGTCCGTACCGCGTCCAGCGAGGTGCCCACCCGCCCGCTCGCGTCGTACAGCAACTGCAGCCGCTCCCTGGCCACTTCCGCGCGGCCGGTCAGGGCGCGCAGCTCGGTGGTGTCCCGCAGGGTCACCACCGAGCTGCCGAGCCCGGCCCGGGTCGGGGTGAGCCGCAGGTTGACCGCAAGCAGCCGGTCCCCGGTGAGGTGCACGGCGTCGGTCACCGGCTCGCCCCTGGTCAGCAGCCGCTCCGTGGCAGGGGCGAGCCCGAGGTCCGTGATCCGGCCGAGCTCGGCATCGGGCGGCAGGGAGAGCAGCCGGCGCGCCTCGTCGTTCGCCAGCAGGACCTGCCCCTCGCTGCCGATGATGAGCACGCCCTCGCGCACCGCGTGCAGAACGGCGTCGTTGTGCTCGTACATCCGGGTCATCTCGGCGGGGCCCAGACCGTGTGTCTGGCGGCCGAGCCGGCGGCTGACCAGAGCCGCCCCGACGGTGGCCACGGCGAGGGCGGCCGCGGTGGTACCGAGGAAGAGCGGCAGCCTCCGGTTGACCAGGTCCGTCACATTGTTGATCTCGATTCCGGCCGCGACCAGGCCGACGACCCGGCCGTGGCCGTCGGGCACGGGGGCGACGGCACGCACGGCGTCGGACGGCGCCCCGGAGAAGATCTCGGTGAAGGCGTGCCCCGCCACGGCCTTGCTCAGATCACCTGAGGACCGCTTGCCGATCAGGGCGCGCTGAGGGTCCGTGTAGCGGATCCCCCGGGTGCTCATCACGGTGACGAAGTCGACCCCGGCCCCTTTGCGGGCGGCCTCCGCCAGCGGCTCCAGCGCGGCCGTCGGATCGCGTGAGCGCAGCGCCTGGGGCAGCCCGGGAGCGTGGGCGAACCCCTCGGCCGCGGCCAGTGAGCGGTTCCGCGCCGCGTTCACGCTGTCGGTCCTGGACTGCAGCACCAGCACCACCGCGGCCGCTGCGACCAGCAGAACGATCAGCACCACCTGCATACCGAACACCTGCATGGCGACACTCCGGCGCAGCCCCCAGCGCGACGGGTGCGGCACGGGGCTCCGGCGGTGGGCGGTCACACTCGTTTCATAGCATTGATCCCTTAGCGGGGCGAAGCGGGCCAAGCGGTCCTGTCCAAGATCGTCTCGGCGGCCCGCGCCATCTCCAGCAGCGAGGCGTCCTGCCCGCGCGGGGCCACGATCTGCAGTCCCACCGGGCACCCATCCGGGCCGAAGCCCGCCGGAATGCTTGCCGCCGGATGACCACTGAGGTTGAAAGCCCAGGTCAGCGAGGTCGAGTACCGTTCGCCCGGCCCTTCATGGCCATGCGGCCGGTTCGGTGTCACTGGTGTGAGCAGCAACGGGGTGCGGGCGAAGAGGGACGCCAGCCGGTGGTCGTTCTCCGCACGGACAGCCGTGGCCAGGTCCGGCTGTCCGCCGCGCACCGCCAGCCAGGCATCGCACGGGTCGAGCAGGTCGTACGAGGTGGCGTCGAGGCGTACGAGACCGGCCGCCGCCATCCGGTCCACCGCTCGCCTGGCCACCCGTTCCACCTCGTCGTCGACCGCGGCGAAGCCCAGGTCCGCCGACCAGACGGCGGACACCGGGAACTCCGGCAGGGACGGTTCGTACCGGCCCGTCACCGCACGCAGATACGCCTCCGCCCAGGAGGCGTCGGCCGCCAGCACGCCGGCCGACGCCAGCCCGGTCCGGTCGGGCGACGGCAGCAGCCCCGCCGTCGTCCTGAGGCCCAGCACGCCGCACCACGCGGCCGGTATCCGCACCGATCCCGCGCCGTCGCTCCCGGTGGCCAGCGGGACCATGCCGGTGGCGACCGACACCGCCGACCCGGCCGACGAACCGCCAGGCGTACGGTCCGGGCGCCACGGATTGCGGGTGGGGCCGTGCGCGCCGAGGCCCCAGGTCTGCCAGTGCGTCCCGGGCCCCGGCACCGCCGTCGAGCCGACCGGGACGGCGCCCGCGGCCCGCAGCCGCCGGGCCGCGTACCCGCGGAGGCCGGACGGGCCCTTCACCGCGAACGGGGCCCCGGAGAGGGGCACTCCGGCGAGCGGCGGAGCGTCGCCCCCGGGGTGGTCCGGGGGCGGGCAGCCCTGCGCCGCATCCGGCCAGACCTCGGTGAAGGCGCTGAGCGCGGGGTCCAGCCGTGCGATCCGCCCGAGCGCTTGCGCCACCACCGCGTTCACCGGCATCGCCCTCATCCCCCTTCAATCGGCGGCCGGTCCCGGCCACCGCTCCAGCCGCCGGTCCCGGCTGTCATTGTCCCAGCGCGGCCCGCATGACCGCCCGTGCGATCGGGGCCGCGAAGCCGCCGCCGGTGATGTCGGCACGGTGGGCCGACGCGTCCTCGACGACGACGGCCACCGCGACCGCCGGCCGGCTCGCGCCGTCGGCCTTCGCCCAGGAGATGAACCAGGCGTACGGGGTACCGGTGTTGTTGACCCCGTTCTGTGCGGTGCCGGTCTTGCCGCCCACCGTCGCGCCCGGGATCGCCGCGTTGGAACCGGTGCCCTGGGTCACGACGTCCACCATCATCTGCTGGAGCTGGACCGCCGTCGAGGCGTCCATCGCCCGGCGGTACGACTTCGGTTCCGTACGGCTGACGACCCGCCCGCCCTTGGCCCGGGTCTCGTCGACCAGATGCGGGTACATTAGCTCCCCGCCGTTCGCGACGGCGGCCGAGACCATCGCCATCTGCAGCGGTGTCGCCGAGGTGTTGAACTGCCCGATCGACGAGAGCGCCAGCTGGTCCTTGGTCATGTCGGTGTCGAAATTGCTCTTGGCCACCCCGGAGGGGATCCTCAGACCGGTGTCGTTGAAGCCGAACTTCCCGGCCGCGTCGACCATCCCGCCCAGCCCGACCCTGACTCCGAGGTTGGCCATCACGGTGTTGCAGGAGACCTCGATGGCGTACGCGAGTGAGGCGTTCCCGCAGCCGCTCGCCTCGTTCGGCAGGACGGTCGTGGTGTTGGGCAGCGTGTACGGATCGGGGGTGTCGGTGTCCGCGTTCATATCGGTGACCACACCCGCGTCGAGGGCGGCTGCCGCCGTCACGATCTTGAAGGTGGAACCTGGCGGATAGGTTTGCCGGATGGCCCGGTTGACCATCGGCTGGTCGGGGGAGCGGGTCAGCCGCGACCAGGCGCTGCTGGCGGACGAGCCGGTGCTCGACAGGTCCCCCGGGTCGTACGAAGGGGTGCTGACCAGCGCCAGGATCTTCCCGGTCGAGGGCTCGAGCGCGGCGACCGCGCCGCGCCTGCGGCCGAGCCCGTTGTACGCTGCCTCCTGCACCGACGCCTTGATGGTGGTGGCCACGCTGCCGCCCGGCTGCTGCGCGCGGGTCAGTTCGTTCCAGAGCGGGAAGGGGGCGAGCATCGAGTCGGTGCCGGACAGGATGCCGTCCTCGGCGTTCTCGATCAGGGTGGTGCCGTAGGTCTGCGAGGCGTAGCCGGTGACCGGCGCGTACAGCGGGCCGTCGCGGTACGTGCGCTCGTACCGCAGCTGCTGGCCGGTGTCCTTCGACCCGGTGATGCTGTGCCCGCCGACCAGGATGCTGCCGCGCGGCTGCTGGTAACGGGCAATGGTCTGGCGGCGGTTGGCCTGGTTCTTGTCCAGCGAGTCCGCCTGGAACACCTGGATCCTGGCGGCGTTGGCCAGCAGCGCGACCAGAAGCAGCAGACAGCAGGCGGCAGCGCGCCGGATGTAGCGGATCACGACTCGCCCTCCACGATCGGCGCGATGATGCCGGTCTCCATGAACTCCGGGTCCGGTCTGCGCGCGGAGTCGCTTATCCGGATGAGCAGCGCCACGATCACCCAGTTGGTGACCAGCGATGAACCGCCCTGGGCGAGGAAGGGCATCGCCATACCGGTCAGCGGGATCAGGCCCATCACCCCGCCCGCGATCACGAACACCTGGATCGCCAGGATCGAGGAGAGGCCGATCGCGAGCAGCCGGCCGAAGGTGTCGCGGAGCGCGAGCCCGGCCCGGTAGCCGCGGGCCACCGCCAGGGCGTACAGCAGGAAGATCGCCGAGAGCCCGGCGAGACCCAGCTCCTCGCCCGCCGTGGCCAGGATGAAGTCGGACTTCACCGCGAAGCCGATGAGGATCGAGTGGCCGAGCCCGAGGCCGGTGCCGAGGATGCCGCCGGCCGCGAACGCGAAGAGCGACTGGGCGAGCTGGTTGGCACCCTGGCCCGCTTCGATGGAGGCGAAGGGGTGCAGCCAGTCCTCGACGCGGCCGCGGATATGGGGTTCGAGACTGCCCACGACGAACGCGCCGAACGCCGCCATCACCATGCCGATCGCGATCCAGCTGAGCCGGCCCGTCGCCACGTACAGCATGATCACGAACAGGCCGAAGAAGAGCAGTGAGGTCCCGAGATCGCGCTCCAGGACGAGGACGCCCACACTGATCAGCCAGATCGCCAGCACCGGTGCCAGCACGCGCATGGTGGGCAGTTGGAGCCGCCAGATCCTGCGGCCGGTGTAGGAGAGCGCGTTGCGGTTGGCCGAGAGGTACGCCGCGAAGAAGACCGCGAGCAGGATCTTGGCGAACTCGCCGGGCTGGATGGAGAAGCCGCCGACCCGGATCCAGATCTTCGCGCCGTTCACCGCGGGGAAGAGGATCGGGATGATCATCAGGGCCAGGGCGGCGGCGACCGAGAGATAGGTGTAGTGCTGCAGGACCCGGTGGTCGCGCAGGAAGAGCACGCAGCAGATGAAGAGCGCCACGGCGAGCGTGGACCAGATCAGCTGGGTGGGGGCCGCGCTGTCGCCCGGGGTCTCCAGGTCGAGACGGTAGATCAGCACGAGGCCGATGCCGTTGAGGAGCACGGCGATCGGCAGTAGCAGCGGGTCCGCGTACGGGGCCCGGAAGCGGACCGCGAGATGGGCGAGGAGCGCCAGCAGGCCAAGACCCGCACCGTAGTTCAGGGTGTCCGCCGGTACCGCGTCGTTCTTGGCCAGTCCGACGTTGATGTAGCCGTAGACGGAGATCAGTACGGCGCCCATCAGCAGCACCAGCTCGACGCCCCGACGCTTCGGCAGACGTAGTTCGGGCGGGGGAGCGTCCGCCGTCGTTGCGGTCATGCCAGGAAAGCTAGCAAGACGCTGACGCTATGTCCGTTAATGTCTCAGTGCGCCGATGGGGAGCCGGTACCGCGCATGGCGGGGGCGGTGGCCGGACAGCGGCGGGACGGCCCCGGAGTGACGCTGGGTCAGGGCCGCCCGGACCGGCTTCGCCGGCGGCGCGGGCCGGCGGCGCGGCTCACCGCTGGTACGGGTTCTGCCCCTGCTGCTGCGGCGCGGGCCGGCCGTACCCCTGCTGCGGGCCCTGCGGCTGACCTGCGCTCTGGGCCAGCAGCTGCTCGGCCTGCTCCTTGGTCGCCCGGTTCTCGACACCGCAGAACGTGCACTGCGTCGCGTACTTGACGGAGAGCGGGAAGAGCGGCACGAAGAACAGCGTGAACTTGGTGACGCGCTTACGGAGCGTGTGCGCGGCTGGGTTTCCGCACTGTCCGCACACCAGCGTCAGTATGGCCAGCTGGTAGAGATAGCCTCTGCTGCCAAAAATGATCATGATGGGTCCCCTCCTGGTCGGTAATCGCGGTACACCGTAACCGGGTTCTTGCCCCTGCGGCGCCCGGGCTGTTCCCATGGTCGGGGTGGGGGTGATGCGGTATGCCGGAACTCAGGGTGACACCGGGGCGGTACCAGGGCCGGACCCGGCTGTACGTCACGCTGCCGGGAGGCCCGGCCGCTGCCTGGTACGACCAGGAATCGGGGCGAGTCAGCCTGGTACTGGCCGAGTACGGAGCCGAGGTGCTGGAAGCCCTGGCGCCGTATCTGAGCGGAGAGCCCGGAAGTTGGTCCGTCGGCCCGCCGCCGGTCCCCACCCCGGCGGAACTCGCGCTGCTCACCCTCCACCCCGACGACGACCTCGCACCCAACCGGCCGGGCGAGGCGCTGCACACCGCCCTGGCGGGGATCGCCGTCTCCCGTTTCCGGCCGGCTCCCCGGCGCGCCGCGCTCAACGCGCTCGCCGCCCAGGAGGCACTGGGGGCCGAGCTGGACACGCTGGAGGGCGCGGGGTGGCGGGTACTGCACTCGGTGCCGCTGCCCGGTGGCGGGCATATCGGCCATTTGCTGATCGGCCCGGCCGGAGTGCTGTCCGTGCGGACCCTGGCCTCCCGGAAGCGGACGGTCCGGATCGCGGATCCGCTGGTCGCGGCCGGGCGCGGAGAGCCGGAACCGCAGCTGCGCTGGGCCCGCCACGAGGCGGAGCGGGCATCGCTCGCCCTGGCCACGGCGGTACGTCCGGTGCTCGGGATCGTCGGCGCGGTACGGGTGGAGCCGGCGGCGCGGGGCGCCGGGGGCCGCGGAGAGCCCGGCGGGCCCGGGGGACCCGGTGCGCGGCCGGATGAGGCGTGGCTGCTGCGGGAGGGCGGGCAGGTGGGCGTACGGCTGCTGAGGGACGGCGAGGTGGGGGCGCTGGCCGGGCTCGGTGGCGTGCTGAAGCCGGCCGACATCGAGTCGCTGTACGCGACGGCCCGCGACCGGAGGACCTGGCTGCGGGTGTGACCGGGCATGGCCGGCGGCTGGGGGGTGCTGGGGTCAGGCGCCGGGCAGCGGCCTGGCCCGGTTGGGGTTGAGCAGCGGGCCCAGCAGATCGCCGTACCGCTGCAGCCGGGGGCCGATGTCGTCGATTCTGAAGACCAGGTCGGCGGAGGCGGTGCACCCTTCGACCTCCTCCCAGGTCACCGGCGTGGAGACGGTCGGTTCGGCCCGTGCGCGCACCGTGTAGGGCGCGGCCGTGGTCTTCGCCGCCGCGTTCTGGCTGTGGTCCACGAAGACCTTGCCCGGCCGCAGCGCCCGTTTCATCCGGTGCAGGGCCAGATCGGGCAGAGCGGCCTCGGCCTCGACCGCGAGCTTCCTGGCGTACGCCGACACCTCGTCCGAAGGCGTCGGCTCCAGCGGTGCCAGCAGGTGGAGCCCCTTGGAGCCCGAGGTCTTCGCGTACGCGGTCAGCCCGTCCGCCGAAAGCCGCTCACGCAGCCACAGCGCCACCGTGCAGCACTCGACGGCGGTGGCCGGGTCCCCGGGGTCCAGATCGAGGACGAGCCGGTCGGCGCGGGCCGGTGCGTCGACCGTCCACTGCGGTGTGTGGAACTCGACCACCAGATTGGCGGCCCACATCAGGCTCGCCAGGTCCTGCAACAGCACCTGGCGCGCGTCCCTGCTCCTGGAGCGCGGCACCTCGGCCGTATGCACCCAGGAGGGGGTGCCCGGCGGCACGTTCTTGGTGAAGAACAGCTGGCCGCCGGGGCCGTCCGGGTATCGCAGGAAGGAGACGGGGCGGCCGTGCAGATGGGCCAGGAGTGCCCCTGCGGTGCTGGCGCAGTAGTGCAGGACCTCGCCCTTCGTGGTGCCCGTGGCCGGATAGAGGACCTTGTCGAGGTTGGTCAGCGGCAGGCGCCGGCCCTCCACCTCGGTGATCGGCGACATACGATGAGAATCCCACGAAATGCGTCGAACGGGATAAATAGCAGCATGTAGCTACAAGGTGTGCAGCTCCGGGTGCACAGCCACCGGGCATACAGCGCATACAGCGTAGAGAGCACATACAGAGCAGAGAGCCGTACTGACGGAACGGGAGCCATCGTGCGATCCATATGGAACGGGGCCATCTCCTTCGGCCTGGTCAGCATCCCGATCAAGCTGGTGAACGCCACCGAGAACCACTCGGTCTCCTTCCGGCAGATCCACACCGCGGACGGCGGCCGCATCCGCTACCGGAAGGTCTGCGAGCTGGACGGCGAGGAGCTGGCAGCCGACGAGATCGGCAAGGCGTACGAGGCCGACGACGGCTCCATGATCCCGATCACCGATGAGGACCTGGCCGCGCTGCCGCTGCCGACCGCGAAGACGATCGACATCGTGGCGTTCGTACCGCTGGACTCGATCGATCCGTTGCAGATGGGGGCGGCCTACTACCTCGTCGCCGGCGGGCCCACGGCCGCGAAGCCGTACACCCTGCTGCGCGAGGCGCTCAAGCGCAGCCGCCGGGTCGCCATCGCCAAGTTCGCGCTCCGCGGGCGGGAGCGGCTGGGGATGCTGCGGGTCGTCGGCGACGCCATCGCGATGCACGGCCTGCTCTGGCCGGACGAGATCAGGTCGTACGAAGGGGTCGCCCCGGAAACCTCCGTCACGGTGCGCGACGCCGAACTCGACCTGGCCGACACCCTGATGGACACCCTGGGCGAGGTCGAGATGGACTCGCTGCACGACGACTACCGGGAGGCGGTCGAGGAGCTGATCGCGGCGAAGACGTCCGGCGAGGAGCCACCCGCCCAGCCCGCGGCGGGGGCCGGTGCGGGCAAGGTCATCGACCTGATGTCGGCGCTGGAGAAGAGCGTGCGGGCGGCCAAGTCCTCGCGCGGCGATGAGGGCGGAGAGGGAGCGCAAGCAGCGGGCGGGGAGGACGCCGAGGTCCGGGAGCTGCGGCCGGATGGGAAGCGGAAGGCCGACGCGAAGAGCGGGAGCGGGGGAGCGCGCGCCACGACGGCCACCGCCAAGTCCGCTCCGAAGAAGGCCACTTCGGGTCGGACGGCCCCGAAGAAGGACGCTGCGAAGAAGACCACAGCGAAGAAGACCACAGCGAAGAAGACCGCAGCGAAGGGGAGTTCAGCCGGCAGGACGTCGGCAAGGAGCGGTACGGCCAAGAGGACGGCTGCGGGCAGCGAGACGTCGGGGACGCGCGGAAAGAAGCGCGCATCGGCGTGACGTGGGGCGCCACCCGCGCCTGGTCCGGGGCCGGTTGCGCGGGTCAGCGGTCTCGCCGCCCTGATCCTCTTCGTCGACGTCGTCGGCCTGTCGCTCACCACGCTCACAGGTGCCCTCGGCTGATGCTCGTCAAGGACAGCGCGGGCAGCAGGGCGATGGGCATCGGGGTGCTGATCTCCGTACTGCTCGGAAGGCCACCTGATGTCCTATGGCCTGAGTCATAAATGGAATGTGCGAGCGATTTATGGCGCGGTCGTGCGCCCCGCGCCCGCGCCTCCACCGCTTCCCTGGAGCGCCGGATCGCGCCCCGTCCGACGTGCTTCTTTACTGGAACTTCTGGACTTCGTGCCCCTGCGCCGTCGCCAGTGAGCCCTGGGGCGTGAGGGGCAAAGGAGGCCATGCAGCCCCGGCATACCGGGGGCTCTCCCCGCCGCCCCGAAATGTGGATGTCACGTACAAGGGTTAGATTGCTTGCGTCAACTAACGACCCGTGTCCACCGGTGTCGGCGGGCAGGGGTGCGCGCAGAGGGGAACGTGCATCGTGGGCATGACCGGTCGAATACCCATAGCCGCAGAGTCGTCGCCCCCGGCCGGACCGGGGGAGCCCTACAAGTGGATCGCGCTGTCGAACACCACGCTCGGCGTGCTGATGGTGATGATCAACCAGTCGATCGTGCTGATCGCGCTTCCGGACATCTTCCGCGGCATTCACCTTGACCCGCTGGACTCCGCGAACACCAGCTATCTGCTCTGGATGCTGATGGGATTCATGGTGGTCACCGCGGTGCTGGTGGTCACCTTCGGCAGGCTCGGCGACATGTTCGGCCGGGTCCGTATGTACAACCTCGGCTTCGCCGCCTTCACGCTCTGCTCGATCATGCTCTCGGTCACCTGGATGGACGGCAGCGCGGGCGCGCTCTGGCTCATCGGCTGGCGTATCGCGCAGGGGGTCGGCGGTGCGCTGCTCTTCGCCAACTCCACAGCGATCCTGACCGACGCCTTCCCGGCCAACCAGCGCGGTACGGCGCTGGGTATCAACTCCATCGCCGCGATCGCCGGTTCGTTCCTCGGGCTGATCCTGGGCGGTGTACTGGCCCCGGTGAACTGGAAGATGATCTTCCTGGTGTCGGTGCCGTTCGGCGTCTTCGGCACCATCTGGGCCTATGTGAAGTTGCACGACACCGGGGTGCGGGCCAAGGCGCGCATGGACTGGTGGGGCAATGTCACGTTCGCCGTCGGCCTGATCTCGGTGCTGGTCGGCATCACGTACGGCATCCAGCCCTACGGCGGCAGCACCATGGGCTGGCTCAACCCGTGGGTGCAGGCCGCGCTGACCGGCGGGGTGGCCGTGCTGGCGGTGTTCGTCTGGATCGAGACACGGGTGGCCGAGCCGCTCTTCCGGCTCTCGCTTTTCCACCTGCGGGCCTTCACCGCGGGCAACATCGCCAGCCTGCTGACCGCGCTGGGGCGCGGCGGCCTCCAGTTCATGCTGATCATCTGGCTCCAGGGGATCTGGCTGCCCCTGCACGGCTACAGCTTCGAGAGGACCCCGCTCTGGGCGGGCATCTACATGATCCCGCTGACCGTCGGCTTCCTCCTGTCGGCCCCGCTCTCCGGCTGGCTATCGGACCGGCTCGGATCACGGCCGTTCACGGTCGGCGGCGCGCTGCTCACCGCGGTGAGCTTCCTGGCGCTGATGACGCTGCCGACCGACTTCAACTACTGGATCTTCGCGCTGCTGCTGATGGTCAACGGCGTCGGCTCCGGCCTCTTCGCCTCACCGAACCGGGCCGAGATCATGAACGCCGTCCCCGCGGAGTCGCGCGGCGCCGGGTCCGGGATGACCGCGACGTTCCAGAACTCCGCGATGGTCCTGTCGATCGGCATCTTCTTCAGCCTGATGATCGCGGGACTCTCGCACACCCTGCCTGGCGCGATGCACGACGGTCTGGTGGCGCAGGGCGTCCCCAACGCCGAGGCCACCCAGGTGTCCCAACTCCCGCCGATCGCGGTCCTGTTCGCGGCCTTCCTCGGCTACAACCCACTCCAGCAGCTCCTCGGGGACCATCTGACCAGGCTGCCGGACGGCGGCAAGCACCTCACCAGCAAGGAGTTCTTCCCGCATCTGATCTCCGGCCCCTTCCACCAGGGCCTGGTCATCGCCTTCTGGTTCGCGGTGGCGGCCTGCCTGGTGGCGGCGCTCTCCTCGCTGCTGACGGGCAGGGTGGGCCGCAAGCACCGGGTGCTGTCGCCGGAGTCGCTGGGCTCCGAGCTGGCCGGTGTCTCCGGAGGCGCCGGTCCGGGCCTCAGCGAGCCGGTCGTTCCGGACGGGGAGGGCGTCCACCCGGCCGACCCGGGTCGTGGGGCGGCCTCGGCGGGACGCGGCGGTACGCCGCGCACTTAGGGCCTGTCCGGCCGATCTTCGCGGGCCCGCTCGCCGACCGGGTCCCCGGCGAACCGCAGGGCGGGGCCGCGGAGCGATCTCTACGATGTCAGTCACCGGGCCGAACTGGGGGGCCGGGAACGGGAGATCGGGGGAGCCATGGCAGCCAGGCAGCACGGGGACGGCCCGGACAGTGCGGAGCAGCAAGGCTGGAACGTGCTGGACGACCACCTGCTGTACACCTGCGGCGTGGTGCACGACCTCGGAGCGGGCCGTCTCGGCGGGCGTGCGCCGATACCCACGAGGGCGCGGCTGCACCAGGGCGAACTGTCCCTGGCGGTCGGCCCGGCCGCACGCTCGACCTGGCGGGCCCTGGGCAACGGCTCGTACGTGAACAGCAGCACGGTCGCGTTCGGCTCCCCCTCCTTCGTGATCGGCAGCATGGTCGGTTCGGCGGTGGGCAACGCGGCCCGCAGGAACAGGGCGATCGCCGACGCGCAGCCCCGCTGGTTGCCTGACGGCCCCGGCGAACTCACGGTCACCGACCGCCGCGCGGTCTTCGGCCAGCAGCAGAACCCGCTCGATCTGGGCTGGACGGGCCTGGACTCGGTGGAGCTGATAGCGCCCGAGATCGTCCAGTGCAGCTTCCAGGACACGTACGGCAACGGCTATATGACCGTACAACTGCACACACTCTGGGCCTCGTTGGTCTTCGTCCTGGCGGCACGCGCCGCCTTTCCCGCGCACCCCCGGCTGCTCCAGGGCGACTGGCTGCCCCCGGGCTTCGAAGCACGCTGCGCGGCCACGGGACGGCAGTGCCCGCCGGTGCGGTGAACGGCGGCCGGCTCGGATGCGCCCGCGGCGGACGGTCAGCTCCGGGGCGCGTACGCGACGAAGGCGGCCCACCCGCTGAGGGGGTCACGCGCAGGGGGCTCCCGCAGTAGCGTCTGTCGGCATGGTGGATCTCGACGATCGGTACGGCGAGGGCTGGTGCGTCACCCTGGCCCGGCGCCCGGTGACGGAAACCCTCGCGCTCATGGGGGTGGAGCCCGGCCGTCAGGGCGATGTGGACGCCCTCGACGGCGAGGGCACGGAAGCCGGCCCGCCCGCGCGGCTGACCGCCCGCGCGCTGCCCGGCGGGTGGTCGCTGGTGGTGGAGACCTCCGGCATGACGGGCTGGGTCGGCACCCGCAGCGAGGTGCTGGAGGCGCTGTCGGCCGACGGCGGCGCGACCTGCTCACTCACGGCCAACCTGGGGCAGGACGAGGTCCTGTACGCGGAGGACGGCCGGATGCTCATCTGGTTCGAACCGGTCACCGCGAGTCTGGCCGGCGAGGGCGCGGACCGTTTCCGGGGCCCCCTGGAACGGGCCGGGTTCATGCCGGACGCCGACGGGCGTCTCGACGCCGCCCTGGAACCCCTCCCAGGATCGCAGCTCCTGATGATCGCGGTGGAGGTCGTCGCAGGTCTCCGGCTCACGGCCGAGGCGTTCGACGGGCCATGGCGGGGCGGGGTATCAGAGCTCTGACCCCTTTCGGCCAACTTCCCGCGCGCGGAGGCGGCTTGCTCCCCCCGGGGTGCGTACCGGTCCAAGTGTGCCTTCATCAGGCCTTCACTTGACATGCTCACGATCTAACTGGCTCAACAGACTGTTGTACCGACCCGACCCGAGTGCTACCCCCTGCACCGGTCTCTCCTCCGCGCCTAACGTGCCCCACGACTCAGCACCGTCTTCCGGGAAACACATGGGGGAACACATGAGACACCGGAACCGCCGTCACTTACTCCGATCGATATGGGCGGCACTCGCCGCCGGGGTGCTGATCGGGGTGACTCCCACGACGAGTTCGGCCGCACCGGCTCCGGACGCCGGACATCAGTCCCGTACGGCCACACCGGCACCGACGCCGGCACTGCCGTCAGCACCGGCCGCGCCATCGGCCGACCAGGCCGTCACCGTGGACGTCGGCATCTCCGCCGCGGACCTGGACCGCCTGCACAAGGGCGAGAAGCCGAAGGGGGGCATCAAGACGGTTCCGCTCTCCTCGCCCCGGATGGCTCTGCCGAAGGAGACGTTCCAGCAGGCGGCCGAAGCAGCCCGGGCCCGGATCAAGAGCCAGGTCGCCAACCGGCTCACCGACGTGCCGCCGTCGTCCACGCCTCCGGCGCCGATCAAGGACGACCCGAACGCGGAACTCCTGAGCAAGTGCCTCGACGGCAGCGGTGGGACGACCTCTGGCAGACCCCGAAGATCGTGAAGCTCTCCATGTCCGGGGAGTGCGACGGGGCGGAGCTTGAGTGCAGCGGCCTTTCTGGAACACCGACGCTCCCCTTCAACGTCTGGGACCACGACCCCACCTGGTACCACTTCGACATCGCGGACTCGTCCGACAGCTACGGTTCGGCGCGGGGGCGCGACAAGATCGCGTACCACCGCTGGTTCCTTCAGTTCACCTCGCAGGGCGAGGGGTACAGCACGCTGGTGCCCGGCCGCGGGGCGGCCACCCGGATGCGCTGCGACTCGGCGACGTACATCTCGGCGGGTCAGCAGAATTCCTGCCTCTTCCCCGACTCACTGCCGGTGCTGAACTACTACGCGACGCCCGGTTCCCCGACCGAGATGGTCGCCAAACACATCGCGGACGCCCAGTACCACCCCGAAACCACCTACCCGCTCACGGCTCCGCCCGGCACGCCGAACCCACCCGCCAAGCGGATCCCCGGCGCCGTGCTGAACGCGCCGCTGCACCGCATCAAGAGCACCGACGCCGGCTGGAAGGACAACCAGCGCCACAAGGACATGGCCTGCACCGACACGGGTGACTACAAGGGCCTGGGGCTGCCGCCGGACAAGCGGCCGGACAAGAGCAAGCAGGAGCAGTGCGACGAGTATCCCTTCCGGGCCACACTCGAAGGCGCGGCGAACCCTGAGTGGGACTTCTCCGTACGAGCCGTGCCACGCTCCGACAACGCGAGCGCGGGAAGCCGCCTGAAGCTCTACTACCTCCACGAACGGATCCTGTCCTGGGACCCGACGCTGCCCGACCCCGCCAACTCCAACGACTGGTACTGGGTCAACATCAACTACTAGACATCGACTGCTGGACATCGCCCGCCGGCAGTGACTGCTGGACCCGGCGGCACGCAAAAAAGGCTCTGGCCGACATTTCTGTCGGCCAGAGCCTGATTCCGGAAGTGCCCCCGGCAGGATTCGAACCTGCGCACCCGGCTCCGGAGGCCGATGCTCTATCCCCTGAGCTACGGGGGCGTTGTCGCTGCGGTAAGCGGCGACGGGTAGAACCCTACCAGCTCAGTGGGGGTGACCATGAACAGCTTTGTGCGGCGGGCGCCGTTCGGTTCCCGCACGGGGTGGAAGTGGGCAAAACCCGGACGCGGTGGTGGCCGCGGTTCTACGCTCGTGGGTGTGTCAGGCGCGTACGGCAGGGTGCTCGTTGTCGACGACAACAAGGTCATCCGGCAGTTGATCAGGGTCAACCTCGAACTGGAGGGCTTCGAGGTCGTGACCGCGGCCGACGGTGCCGAATGTCTGGAAGTCGTCCACCGGGTCGCCCCTGATGTGATCACCCTCGACGTCGTCATGCCGCGTCTCGACGGTCTGCGCACCGCTGCCAGGCTCCGGGCCGACCCGCGGACCAGCCGGCTGCCGCTCGCGCTCATCAGCGCGTGTTCGCAGCAGGAAGTGGAGAGCGGGCTCGCCTCCGGCGTCGACGCCTTTCTGGCCAAGCCCTTCGAGCCCGCCGAGCTGGTCCGGCTCGTGGGCCGGCTGATGCGTCAGCGGTCGCCCGCCGGGGGGCCGGACCGGAGCAGCCCCGGCGGCAGCAGGCCCGCGGGGTGGGCCGGGAGCACCCTCGGCTGACCGGATGGCGAAACCGGTTCGCGGAGTGGCCCCCCTTCTCCCATACGCTGGACCTGTGACCCCGGCTGAGCTCTCCCGTACCGTCGCGCGCGCCGTGCGCCGCGCGGTCGACGAGGGTGCCCTGTCCGTGCCCGTCCCCGAGCGGGTCAGAGTCGAGCGGCCCAGGCCGGGCGGGCGCGGCGACTACGCGACCAGCGCGGCGCTCCAGCTGGCCGGCCCCGCCGGAATGGCCCCCCGCGCGGTGGCCGAGGCCCTGCGGCAGCGGATCGCCGGTACCCGGGGGATCGAACGGGTCGAGATCACCGGGCCCGGCTTTCTGAACTTCACGCTGGTGCCGGACGGCTCCGGCACGGTCGTACGCACCGTCCTCGCGGAGGGTGCCCGGTACGGCACGGGCAGTGGCGGGACGGAGCCGGACCGCGGGGTGGCCGCGGCCGGCCCGGCCCCCGGGACGTCCGGCCCCGCCGACCACCCGGGCCTCGACGCCGCCCGCTGGGGCGCCCTCTTCGGCGGCGGCGGTGACGAGCTGCTGGTGCGGCGCGAGAGCAATCCGCTGTTCCGGGTGCAGTACGCCCACGCCCGCAGCCGCGCCCTGCTCCGCAACGCCCGCGATCTCGGCTTCCGTGCCGCGTACGGGACCGAGTACGACGCGGCCTGCGAGCGGGACCGCGAGGCCCCCGCGCTGGTCGCCGCCCTCGCCGACTACCCCGCGGCCGTCGAGTCCGCGACCGGCCTCGGGAACACCCCGACCACCCCCGCATCCTTCGGTGCGGGTCACCGGATCGCCCGGCAGCTCGTCGTGGTCGCCGATGCCTTTCTGGCGTTCCACATCGCGGTGCTTCCCGTCGGGGACGAGAAACCCTCGGCCGCCCACCGCTCCCGGCTCGCCCTCACCGAGGCCGCCGGGACGGTGCTGGCAGGCGGCCTGTCCCTGCTCGGTATCAGCGCACCCGAACACATCTGAAAGAGCGAAGAGATGAGCCGTTCCGCACACCCCGCCGGACCCCGGCACGCCGATGTCTACACCGAGGGCCACTACACAGCCCCCGCCGATGACCTCAACTCCCTGGACGAGAAGGTCTGGTCGCGTACGGTCGGCCGTAACGCGGACGGGGTCGTCACCGTCGGCGGCATCGAAGTGACCCGGCTGGCCGAGGAGTTCGGCACCCCCGCCTACTTCGTCGACGAGGCCGACTTCCGGGCCAGGTGCCGGGCCTGGGCCGACGCCTTCGGGCGGGACGCGGACGTGTTCTACGCGGGCAAGGCCTTCCTCTCGCGCGCCGTCGTGAAGTGGCTCCGGGAGGAGGGGCTCAACCTCGACGTCTGCTCCGGCGGCGAGCTGGCCACCGCGCTCGATGCGGGGATGCCCGCCGAACGCATCGCCTTCCACGGCAACAACAAGACCGCCGCCGAGATCGAGCGCGCCGTCGAGGCCGGGGTCGGCCGTATCGTGCTCGACTCGTTCCAGGAGATCGTCCGGGTCGCCCACATCGCGCAGAGCCGCGGAGTGCGCCAGCGGGTCCAGATCCGGGTGACGGTCGGCGTCGAGGCGCACACCCACGAGTTCATCGCCACCGCCCACGAGGACCAGAAGTTCGGGATCGCGCTGGCCGGGGGCGAGGCCGCCGAAGCCGTCCGCAGGGCGCTCAAGCTCGACGGGCTCGAACTCATCGGAATCCACTCGCACATCGGCTCGCAGATCTTCGACATGGCGGGCTTCGAGGTCTCCGCGCGCCGGGTCGTGCAGCTCCTCGCCGAGGTGCGCGACGAACACGGCGTGGAGCTCCCCGAGATCGACCTCGGCGGCGGCCTCGGCATCGCGTACACCTCGGAGGACGACCCCCGCGAGCCGCAGGAGATCGCCAAGGCGCTCGGCGAGATCGTCACCCGCGAGTGCGAGGCGGCCGGTCTCGCCACCCCGCGCATCTCCGTCGAGCCGGGACGCGCCATCGCCGGGCCCACGGCCTTCACGCTGTACGAGGTCGGGACCATCAAGCCGCTCGAAGGGCTGCGCACCTACGTCAGCGTCGACGGCGGGATGTCCGACAACATCCGTACTGCCCTCTACGACGCCGAGTACAGCGTGGCCCTGGTCTCCCGCACGTCCACCGCCGAGCCGATGCTCACCCGGGTGGTCGGCAAGCACTGTGAGAGTGGCGACATCGTGGTCAAGGACGCGTTCCTCCCCGCGGACCTCGCGCCCGGCGATCTGCTCGCCGTCCCGGCCACCGGCGCCTACTGCCGAGCCATGGCGAGCAACTACAACCACGCCCTGCGCCCGCCCGTCGTCGCCGTCAGGGACGGCGAGGCCCGGGTGATCGTCCGGCGTGAGACGGAGGAAGATCTCCTGCGCCTCGATGTCGGCTAGTGAAATAGTCATCTCAGAATCCGGACGGGGGACAGAAACCCCCGTCCGGTGAGTGAGACTGGTCCAACCGTAGAAGTTTGAGAAGTGAGGTCGGATGATGCGTACGCGTCCGCTGAAGGTGGCGCTGCTGGGCTGTGGAGTCGTCGGCTCAGAGGTGGCGCGCATCATGACGACGCACGCCGACGACCTCGCGGCGCGCATCGGCGCCCCCGTCGAGCTCGCCGGTGTGGCCGTCCGCCGCCCTTCCAAGGTCCGTGAGGGCATCGACCCCTCGCTCATCACCACGGACGCGATGGCCCTGGTCAAACGCGGGGACATCGACGTGGTGATCGAGGTCATCGGCGGCATCGAGCCCGCCCGTACGCTGATCGCCGCCGCCTTCGAGCACGGCGCCAGCGTCGTCTCCGCCAACAAGGCGCTGCTCGCCAAGGACGGCGCCGCGCTGCACGCGATCGCCCAGGGGCACGACCGGGACCTCTACTACGAGGCCGCCGTCGCCGGCGCGATCCCGCTCGTACGCCCGCTGCGCGAATCGCTCGCGGGCGACAAGGTGAACCGCGTCCTGGGCATCGTCAACGGCACCACCAACTTCATCCTCGACAAGATGGACACCACCGGCGCCGGCTACTCGGAGGCGCTGGACGAGGCCACCGCGCTCGGCTACGCCGAGGCCGACCCGACGGCCGACGTCGAGGGGTTCGACGCGGCGGCCAAGGCCGCGATTCTCGCCGGGATCGCCTTCCATACGCGCGTACGCCTTGACGACGTCCACCGCGAGGGCCTCACCGAGGTCACCGCGGCGGACATCGCGTCCGCCAGGCGCATGGGCTGCACCGTCAAGCTGCTCGCCATCTGCGAGCGCGCCGCCGACGGCAAGTCCGTCACCGCCCGGGTGCACCCCGCGATGATCCCGCTCAGCCACCCGCTGGCCTCGGTGCGCGAGGCGTACAACGCGGTGTTCATCGAGGCCGAGGCCGCCGGGCAGCTGATGTTCTACGGCCCCGGCGCCGGCGGCTCACCCACCGCGTCCGCGGTACTCGGCGACCTGGTCGCGGTCTGCCGGAACAGGCTCAACGAGGCCACCGGGCCCGGCGAGTCGGCGTACACGATGCTGCCCGTGAGTCCCATGGGCGACGTCGTCACGCGCTACCACATCAGCCTCGACGTGGCCGACAAACCGGGTGTTCTCGCCCAGGTGGCCACGGTCTTCGCCGAGCAGGGCGTATCGATCGACACGGTACGCCAGCAGGGCCGAAATCCATGCAGCGGTGACGAAGTCGCCATCGAACAGGGCGGCGGCGGGCGACGGGCGGGCGGAGGCGGCGAGGCATCCCTCGTCGTCGTCACCCACCGCGCGCGCGACGCAGCCCTTTCCGGGACCGTCGAGGCGCTGCGCAAGCTCGACACCGTGCTCGGTGTCGCCAGCATCATGCGTGTTGAAGGGGAGTAAGGACCCATGACCACCAAGGGCACCCACCAGTGGCGCGGCATCATCGAGGAGTACCGGGACCGCCTCCCGGTCACGAGCACGACACCGGTCGTGACACTCCGTGAGGGCGGTACGCCGCTCGTCCCCGCGCAGGTCCTTTCCGAGCGCACCGGCTGTGAGGTACACCTCAAGGTCGAGGGCGCCAACCCCACGGGGTCCTTCAAGGACCGGGGCATGACCATGGCGATCACCCACGCCAAGGAGCAGGGCGCGCAGGCCGTCATCTGCGCCTCCACCGGCAACACCTCGGCCTCGGCCGCCGCCTATGCCGTACGGGCCGGAATGGTCTGCGCGGTCCTGGTGCCGCAGGGCAAGATCGCCCTCGGCAAGATGGGCCAGGCGCTGGTGCACGGCGCGAAGATCCTCCAGGTGGACGGCAACTTCGACGACTGCCTGACGCTGGCCCGCTCGCTCTCGGACAACTACCCGGTGGCGCTGGTCAATTCGGTCAATCCGTCCCGTATCGAGGGCCAGAAGACCGGAGCCTTCGAGATCGTCGACGCGCTCGGCGACGCCCCCGACATCCATGTACTGCCCGTCGGCAACGCCGGTAACATCACGGCGTACTGGAAGGGTTACAAGGAGTACGCGGCGGACGGCATGTCCACCCGCACCCCCCGGATGTGGGGCTTCCAGGCCTCCGGCTCCGCCCCCATCGTGCGCGGCGAGATCGTCAAGGACCCCTCGACCATCGCCACGGCGATCCGGATCGGGAATCCGGCGTCCTGGCAGCTCGCGCTCGACGCGCGCGAGGAGTCCGGTGGCTTCATCGACGAGGTCACCGACCGTCAGATCCTCTCCGCGTACCGGCTGTTGGCCTCGCAGGAGGGTGTCTTCGTGGAGCCCGCTTCGGCCGCTTCGGTCGCCGGTCTGCTGAAGGCGGCCGAAGAGGGCAAGGTCGACCCCGGTCAGCGGATCGTCTGCACGGTCACAGGCAACGGCCTCAAGGACCCGGACTGGGCCGTCGCGGGAGCCCCGCAGCCGGTCACCGTGCCGGTCGACGCCGTACAGGCCGCCGAGCGGCTGGGCCTGGTCCCGTAGCATCCGGCCCGCCCGGGGCCCGTCCGTCAGGACCGGGCCCCGGGCTGTGCTCCGGTTGTGCCCGGCTGTGCCCCTGAGCTGCCGCATCACCCGCAGGACGGGCCGCCCGGCGGCCCGGTCGGGCCTGGAGCGCATGGGTAGCGTGCGACACGCATCGTGCGCCTCCTGTGCGCCCTATGTCGCGACAGAACCTTCCTTCGATAAGCTGTAGCCAACCCACCCCGCCGCATGTGCCGCGGTGTTGCTGCTGTGATGGCCTGCAGGTGCCCGTTAGGCCTGTCGGGGTTGTCCGGTCCAGGGGCCCCGGGGGAGTGTTCTCCCGGAAAGCACAGCCGAGTTCCCCGTAACAATCCCGCGGTCGAAACCAGACTCGCAGTCTCACAAGGAGAGTCGTCAGAGCGATGGCCGGTCCCGCGTTCCGTGCCGCCGCCGTCCGGGTGCGCACCCCTGCCACCAGCGCCAACCTCGGACCGGGCTTCGACGCCTTCGGTCTGTCGCTGGGGCTGTACGACGACGTGGTCGTCCGGGTCGCCGACACCGGGCTGCACATCGACATCGCCGGCGAGGGCGCCGAGACGCTCCCGCGCGACGAGAGCCACCTGCTCGTACGGTCGCTGCGCACCGCTTTCGACCTGCTCGGCGGGCAGCCGCGCGGCCTCGAAGTCGTCTGCGCCAACCGCATCCCGCACGGCCGCGGCCTCGGCTCCTCCTCCGCCGCCATCTGCGCCGGTATCGTCGCCGCCAGGGCTGTGACCATAGGCGGGGCCGAGAAACTCGACGACGAGGCCCTGCTCGAACTCGCCACCGAGATCGAGGGCCACCCCGACAACGTCGCCGCCTGCCTCCTCGGCGGCTTCACCCTGGCCTGGACCGACGGTGGAACCGCGCGCGCCATCAGGATGGATCCGGCGGACTCCATCGTTCCGGTGGTCTTCGTCCCCGGCAGGCCGGTGCTCACCGAGACCGCCCGGGGTCTTCTTCCGCGCTCCGTCCCCCATGTGGACGCGGCCGCCAACGCGGGCCGCGCGGCCCTGCTCGTCGAGGCGCTGACCAGGCGCCCCGAGCTGCTGCTGGCCGCAACGGAGGACCGACTGCACCAGGAGTACCGTGCCCCGGCGATGCCCGAGAGCGTGGCCCTGGTCAACCGGCTGCGGGCGGACGGCGTCCCCGCGGTCATCTCCGGCGCGGGCCCCACGGTGCTCGCGCTGGTCGAGAACAGTGCGGCCGACAAGGTCGCACGCCTGGCCGGCGAAGGGTGGGCCGCCAACCGGCTGCCCCTCGACGCCACCGGTACGAGCGTCCTGCCACTGGGTACCTAGACGTGCCGTCCGGTTGCCGGTGACGGAGAGGGGGAATATTTGTTGGACCCGGTAGTGTTAACCTCAAGTCTGCACTCGACGTCTTTGCGGCGCGGTGCTCAGTGTCCCCATCAGGGACCGCCATTTCTTCCGGGAGCCTCCCAAACTGCCTGACAGCCTGTCTGAGCAGTTTCGAGCACGCTCCGGAACCGGCCTCTGCCGGACCCCTGCACGTCTTGCCCTCCGCCGTTTCCCGGCGGACCACCGCCCCGGCGTCGGTTCGCGATCAGTCAAGATCAGAACCGCAGTCGGACAGCACAACCGGTCGCCGAGCCAGACAGGCCGACGCCCGCTCCAGGGAAGGACCCTTCGTGAGCGACACCACCGATCTGATGGGCGTGACTGCCGACAACTCTGTCGAAGCCGCGTCCGCCGCCGGTGCTGCCACCGGCAGCACCGCACGGCGCCGCCGCTCCGGCACCGGCCTCGACGGCATGGTCCTGGCCGAGCTGCAGCAGGTCGCGTCCGGCCTCGGCATCAAGGGCACTGCGCGGATGCGTAAGAGCCAGTTGATCGAGGTCATCAAGGAGGCGCAGGCCGGTTCGTCCGCGCCGAAGAGCGCCAAGGCCGATGCAGGCGGCTCCGACGCGGCCGAGACCAAGCCGAAGTGCCGTGCCACTTCCAAGTCCCGTACGGGTGAGGAGCCCCCGGCGGCCGAGAAGTCCGCTGCCCAGCAGCAGATCGACATTCCCGGCCAGCCCGCCAACGACGACCAGCCCGCCGGTGAGCGGCGCCGTCGCCGTGCCACCGCGCAGGCCGGCAGCCCCGAGCCCGCGGCTTCCGCGTCGTCCGCCGCCGAGGCCAAGGCCGTCGGAACCAAGGCCGTCAAGACCGAGGCCGAGACGCAGTCCGTGGCCACCGGCGTGAAGACCGAGGCTCCGGCCGACGCCAAGGACTCCAAGGAGGCCAGGGCGGAGACGGCCACCGACACCGCCGAAGGCCGTCGCGGCGACCGCCAGGACCGCGGCCAGCGCGGTGACCGGCGTGAGCGCGGCGACCGCCAGGAGCGTGGCGACCGTCAGGACCGCGGTGACCGTCAGGACCGCGGTGACCGTCAGGACCGTGGCGAGCGCGGTGGCCGTGACCGCCGTGACCGCGGCGGCAAGGGCGACGACCAGCAGGGCGGCGGCCAGCGCGGACAGCGCCAGGGCGGCCAGGGCAACGGTCCCCGCGCCGACGAGAACGAGGACGACTTCGACGGAGGCCGCCGCGGCCGCCGTGGCCGTTACCGCGACCGCCGTGGCCGCCGCGGTGAGCGGCAGGAGTTCGGTGACACTCCGCAGGTCGCCGACGACGACGTCCTGATCCCCGTCGCGGGCATCCTGGACATCCTCGACAACTACGCGTTCATCCGGACCTCCGGCTACCTGCCGGGCCCCAACGACGTGTACGTCTCGCTCGCCCAGGTCCGCAAGAACGGCCTGCGCAAGGGCGATCACGTCACCGGAGCCGTCCGTCAGCCCAAGGACGGCGAGCGCCGCGAGAAGTTCAACGCGCTCGTCCGCCTGGACTCGGCGAACGGCATGGCGGCCGAATCCGGCCGCGGGCGCCCGGAGTTCCAGAAGCTCACCCCGCTGTACCCGCAGGACCGGCTCCGTCTGGAGACCGACCCGGGTGTGCTGACGACCCGGATCATCGATCTGGTCGCGCCCATCGGCAAGGGCCAGCGCGGTCTGATCGTGGCCCCGCCGAAGACCGGTAAGACCATGATCATGCAGGCCATCGCCAACGCGATCACGGTCAACAACCCCGAGTGCCACCTGATGGTCGTCCTCGTCGACGAGCGTCCCGAAGAGGTCACCGACATGCAGCGGTCGGTGAAGGGCGAGGTCATCTCCTCGACCTTCGACCGGCCCGCCGAGGACCACACCACCGTCGCCGAGCTGGCCATCGAGCGCGCCAAGCGCCTCGTCGAGCTGGGCCACGACGTGGTCGTGCTGCTCGACTCGATCACCCGGCTCGGCCGTGCGTACAACCTGGCGGCCCCGGCCTCCGGGCGCATCCTCTCCGGTGGTGTCGACTCGACCGCCCTCTACCCGCCGAAGCGCTTCTTCGGTGCCGCGCGGAACATCGAGGACGGCGGCTCGCTGACCATCCTCGCCACCGCGCTGGTGGAGACCGGCTCGCGCATGGACGAGGTGATCTTCGAGGAGTTCAAGGGCACCGGCAACATGGAGCTCAAGCTCGACCGGAAGCTCGCCGACAAGCGCATCTTCCCCGCTGTGGACGTCGACCCGTCCGGTACACGTAAGGAAGAGATCCTCCTCAACGCGGAGGAGCTCGCCATCGTCTGGAAGCTGCGCCGGGTGCTCCACGCGCTCGACTCGCAGCAGGCGATCGAGCTGCTGCTGGACAAGATGAAGAAGACCAAGTCGAACGCCGAGTTCCTGATGCAGATCGCCAAGACGACCCCGTCGTCCGGCAACGGCAACGACTGACCTTCCGTCACGGAACGTCAACTGGCCCGCCCCGTCACGGAAGTGACGCGGCGGGCCAGTCGCGTGCGGCGGCCCGGCCTCCCCCAGTCTCCGACTGGGAGGTGCCCCCAGCGCACGCGAGGGCTGCACGCACAGCCTCCACACACCGCTCACGTGCTGCTCACCCGCCTGCCGTGCCGCTTCGCGGCCCGCCGAGATCTTCGCCACAGCGCACGCCGGGCGCCGGCCCACGACAAGCCTCTGGTGCCGGAGAGAAAACCCCAGGTGAGGGCCGTTTTTACGGAGAGAACCCGGCTACCGTCCGTGACGCCGGGGCCGTTCCGGGGTCACAGCGCGTTGTGCAACTCTTTCGCGAGAAACGTCGTCTCACAAGTGATGACGGACCGCGCCTGAACTTCGGGGCAGGGGGTAGCGGGACCACCGAGAGAGCTGGAGGGGACATGGCCGACCCGCAGAAGGGCAGCCGAATACGGGGCAGCGGCAAACGCCGCAAGGGGGCCACGCCGCGCCGGAAGGCGCTGGTGATCACTGCATGGGTGGCGGCCGGAGTGGTCGTGCTCGGCGGCGGCGGCCTCGGCTTCCTCTACTTCAAGCTCGACGGCAACCTCAAGAGCGTCGACATCAACGCCCAGCTCGGCGCCGACCGCCCGCACAACGTCGACAACGGCTCGATGGACATCCTGGTGCTCGGCTCCGACTCCCGGGCCGGCGCCAACTCCAAGTACGGCAAGGACGAGGGCGGCGCCCGCTCGGACACCGCGATGGTCGTCCACGTGTACAAGGGCCACAAGAAGGCCAGCGTGGTCTCGATACCCCGCGACACCCTGATCGACCGCCCCGACTGCACCACCGCCAAGGGCGCGGACGCCCCGGGAGCGCAGCACGCCATGTTCAACACGGCGTACGAGAGCGGCGGCCCGGCCTGCGCGGTGAAGACCGTGGAGCAGATGTCCGGGATCCGGATGGACCACTATCTGGAGGTCGACTTCGCCGGCTTCCAGAAGCTGATCGACGACCTGGGCGGCGTACCCGTCACCACCAGCAAGGCGATCAACGACGACAAGAGCCATCTGCACCTGGCGGCGGGCTCCCACACCCTCAACGGGCAGGACGCGCTCGGTCTCGTACGGACCAGGCACGGCGTCGGGGACGGCAGCGACCTCGGGCGAATACAGCTCCAGCAGGCCTTCATCAAGGCGCTCATCGCCCAGGTCAAGCACGTCGGGATCTTCAGCAGCCCCAGCAAGCTCTACAGCCTCGCGGACACCGCCACCAAGACCGTCACCACCGACTCCGACATCAACTCCGTGAAGAGCCTGGCGTCCTTCGCCGACGGCCTCAAGGGCATCGGCGCGGGCTCCACGAAGATGGTGACGATGCCGGTCGAGTACGACCCGGCGGACCCCAACCGCGTCATCCCGCTGGAGGCCGAGTCCCGGCAGGTGTGGGCCGCGCTGAAGCAGGACAAGCCGATTCCGGCCTCCGCGACCAAGGGCTCCGCCGGTGACAAGGGCGAGGCGGGCAAGGTCGTCACGGGCTCCTGAGCAGCCGGCCGCGCCAGGTCCTGCGGTGGCGGGGCGGAATAGATCCGGTCTGTCTCCGGTTCACCGACTGTCCGAAATTTTGACGGGCGGGCCACTCCTGGCAGACTGGTCCGCTGGCCCCGGTTCACGTACGGACAATTCCGCCCGCACGACCCGGCGCCCTCCCGAAACTAGGAGTCACCTTGAAGCGCGACATCCACCCCGAGTACCACGAGACCCAGGTCAGCTGCACCTGCGGTGCCTCGTTCACCACTTACAGCACCCTCGCCGAAGGCACCATCCGTGCCGAGGTCTGCTCCGAGTGCCACCCGTTCTACACGGGCAAGCAGAAGATCCTCGACACCGGTGGCCGTGTGGCCCGCTTCGAGGCCCGCTTCGGCAAGAAGGCCGCGGACTCCGCCGCCAAGTAGCGAGCTACTGCGCCGGTCCCCGGACGCTCCTTCCCGGAGCGCCCGGACCGGCGCTTTTGCCGTCCCGGAAGCGCCCTTCTTGATGTACGAAAGCAGGAAACCCCCGATGTTCGAGGCGGTCGAGGAACTGATCGGCGAGCACGCCGGTCTTGAGGAACAGCTCGCCGACCCGTCGGTCCACGCCGACCAGGCCAACGCGCGCAGGCTCAACAAGCGCTACGCCGAGCTGACCCCGATCGTCTCCACGTACCGTTCCTGGAAGCAGACCGGGGAGGACATCGAGACGGCGCGTGAACTCTCCTACGACGACCCGGAGTTCGCGGCCGAGGTCAAGGTGCTCGACAAGCAGCTCGAAGCGCTGACGGAGAAGCTCCGGCTGCTCCTGGTGCCGCGCGACCCCAGCGACGACAAGGACGTGCTCCTCGAGGTCAAGGCGGGCGCGGGCGGTGACGAGTCCGCGCTGTTCGCGGGCGACCTGCTGCGGATGTATCTGCGTTACGCGGAACGCGTCGGCTGGAAGACCGAGATCATCGACGCCACCGAGTCCGAGCTGGGCGGCTACAAGGACGTCCAGGTCGCGGTGAAGACCAAGGGCGGCAACGGCGCGACCGAACCCGGCCAGGGCGTCTGGGCGCGGCTGAAGTACGAGGGCGGTGTGCACCGGGTGCAGCGCGTGCCCTCCACCGAGTCGCAGGGCCGCATCCACACCTCGGCCGCCGGTGTGCTCGTCACGCCCGAGGCCGAGGAGGTCGACGTCGAGATCCACTCCAACGACCTCCGGATCGACGTCTACCGTTCGTCGGGCCCCGGCGGGCAGTCGGTCAACACCACCGACTCCGCGGTCCGCATCACCCACCTCCCGACCGGTGTCGTCGCCTCCTGCCAGAACGAGAAGAGCCAGCTCCAGAACAAGGAGCAGGCCATGCGCATCCTGCGCTCCCGGCTGCTCGCCGCCGCTCAGGAGGCCGCCGAGCAGGAAGCGTCCGACGTGCGCCGCAGCCAGGTCCGTACCGTCGACAGGTCCGAGAAGATCCGCACGTACAACTTCCCCGAAAACCGGATCTCCGACCACCGCGTCGGCTTCAAGGCGTACAACTTGGACCAGGTGCTCGACGGCGACCTGGACGCAGTGATCCAGGCGTGTGTGGACGCGGACTCCGCGGCCAAACTCGCCGCCGCCCAGTAGTAGCCGGCCCGTACTGGAGAACCGCATGAACCTGCTGCTTGCCGAGGTGGCCCAGGCCACCCAGCGGCTGGCCGACGCCGGCGTGCCCTCCCCGCGCTTCGACGCGGAGGAGCTCGCCGCCTTTGTGCACGGTGTCAAGCGGGGCGAGCTCCACAACGTCAAGGACGCGGACTTCGACGCCCGCTACTGGGAGACCATCGCCCGCCGTGAGGCCCGCGAACCGCTCCAGCACATCACAGGCCGCGCCTTCTTCCGCTATCTGGAACTCCAGGTCGGGCCCGGGGTGTTCGTGCCCCGCCCGGAGACCGAGTCGGTCGTCGGCTGGGCCATAGACGCCGTACGCGCGATGGACGTCGTCGAGCCGCTGATCGTCGACCTCTGCACGGGCTCCGGCGCCATCGCGCTGGCCATGGCCCAGGAGGTGCCGCGCTCGCGCGTGCACGCCGTGGAGCTGTCCGACGACGCGCTGCGCTGGACCCGCAAGAACGCCGAGGGGTCCAGGGTCACCGTCCACCAGGGCGACGCGCTGAGCGCCCTGCCCGAACTCGACGGCCAGGTCGACCTGGTCATCTCCAACCCGCCGTACATCCCGCTCACCGAGTGGGAGTACGTCGCACCCGAGGCCCGTGACCACGACCCGGAGATGGCCCTCTTCTCCGGCGAGGACGGCCTCGACACGATTCGCGGTATCGAGCGCACCGCCCACCGTCTCCTCGTGCCCGGCGGCGTAGTCGTCATCGAGCACGCCGACACCCAGGGCGGCCAGGTCCCGTGGATCTTCACCGAGGAACGGGGCTGGGCCGACGCGGCCGACCACCCCGACCTGAACAACCGGCCCCGGTTCGCCACGGCCCGCAAGGCTCTGCCGTGACGATCGCAGGACCGGTTCCGCACCAGATTTCTCAGGCTCAGGCTTTGCTCAGGGAGGCTCGCTAAATGGCACGGCGATACGACACCAACGACGCGACCGACCGCACCACCGGTCTGCGTGAAGCCGCGTCCGCCGTCCGCCGGGGCGAGCTCGTCGTACTTCCGACGGACACCGTGTACGGCATCGGCGCGGACGCCTTCAGCTCCGAGGGCGTCGCCGATCTGCTGGACGCCAAGGGGCGTGGCCGCAATATGCCCAGCCCTGTCCTCATCGGCTCCCCGAACACCCTGCACGGCCTGGTCACGGACTTCTCCGAGCAGGCCTGGGAGCTGGTCGACGCCTTCTGGCCGGGCGCGCTGACGCTCGTCGCCAAGCACCAGCCGTCGCTGCAGTGGGACCTCGGGGACACCCGCGGGACCGTCGCCGTACGGATGCCGCTGCACCCGGTCGCCATCGAACTGCTCACGGAGGTCGGCCCGATGGCCGTGTCCAGTGCCAACCTGACCGGCCACCCGGCGCCGGAGGACTGCGACGCGGCCCAGGAGATGCTCGGCGACTCCGTCTCCGTCTACCTGGACGGCGGTCCCACCCCCGGCAACGTCCCGTCGTCCATCGTCGACGTCACCGGCAAGGTCCCCGTCCTGCTCCGTGCGGGCGCGCTCTCCGCCGAGGAACTGCGCAAGGTGGTACCTGACCTTGAGGTGGCCAATTGACAGCCCCTGAGGGGCGTGGCATAGGCGCGTCCGCCTCCGGCGGCACGTTCAGGATCCTCCACGTCAGCACCGGCAACGTCTGCCGCTCGCCGATCACCGAGCGGCTGACCCGCCATGCCCTGTCGGACCGCCTGGGCACCGGGCTCGCCGACGGCCTGATCGTGGAGTCCGCCGGCACCTGGGGCCACGAGGGCGCCCCGATGGAGGCCAACGCGGCGACCGTGCTCGCGGACTACGGCGCGGATGCCGGGGGCTTCCTCGGCCGCGAACTGCTGGACGACCATGTGATCCGCGCCGATCTGGTCCTCACCGCGACCCGCGACCACCGGGCACAGGTCATCTCGATGGGGCACTCGGCCGGGCTGCGGACCTTCACGCTGAAGGAGTTCACCCGGCTGGTGCGGGCCATAGACCCGGCGACGCTGCCGGACCCGCTCGACGAGGGCGTGGTGGAGCGGGCGCGGGCACTGGTCCGGGCCGCTGCCGCGCTCCGCGGGTGGCTGCTGGCGCCGACCGTCGAGGCGGACGAGGTGAACGACCCCTACGGGGCGCCGATCACGTTCTTCCGGTCGATCGGTGACGAGATCAACCAGGCGCTGGATCCGGTGGTCACGGCGCTCACGGGGGTCGCGGCGCCGCACTGAGCGCGCGCTGCGGCGGAGCTGTCCGCCGCACGGCAGAACACCGGCAGGCGCACCCGCGCGGCCCGTCCTACATTGGACTGGACGCCGAGGAGCCCACGATGCCGGTCACGACCACCGCCGCCCACCCCGCCGGCTTCGAGGTGCTGCGCGGGCAGGACCCCGAGATGGCCGATGTGCTCCTCGGCGAGGACGAGCGGCAGGCCACCTCGCTCCAGCTGATCGCCGCCGAGAACTTCACCTCACCCGCCGTGCTGGCCGCTCTCGGCTCATCGCTCGCCAACAAGTACGCCGAGGGCTACCCCGGCGCCCGCTACCACGGCGGCTGTGAGCTGGCCGATCTCGCCGAGCGGATCGCCTGTGAGCGGGCCACAGCGCTCTTCGGAGCCGCGCACGCGAACGTCCAGCCGCACTCGGGCTCCTCGGCCGTCCTGGCGGCGTACGCGGCCCTCCTGCGCCCCGGTGACACCGTGCTGGCCATGGGCCTCCCGCACGGCGGTCATCTCACCCACGGGTCGCCCGCCAACTTCTCCGGCCGCTGGTTCGACTTCGTCGGGTACGGCGTGGACGCGGAGAGCGGGCTCATCGACTACGACCAGGTACGGACGCTGGCGCGGCAGCACCGGCCCCGGGCGATCGTCTGCGGCTCCATCTCGTACCCCCGCCACCCCGACTACGCGGCCTTCCGGGAGATCGCCGACGAGGCGGGCGCCTATCTCATCGCGGACGCCGCCCATCCGATGGGCCTGATCGCCGGGGGAGCGGCGCCCAGCCCCGTGCCGTACGCCGATGTGGTCTGCGCCACTACCCACAAGGTGCTGCGCGGTCCACGCGGCGGTCTCATCCTCTGCGGGGCGGAGCTGGCCGACCGGATCGACCGGGCCGTCTTCCCCTTCACCCAGGGCGGCGCCCAGATGCACACGATCGCGGCCAAGGCGGTCGCCTTCGGCGAGGCCGCGGCCCCGGCGTTCGCGGCGTACGCGCACCAGGTGGTGGACAACGCCCGGGTGCTCGCCGCCGGGCTGGCCGCCGAGGGACTGGCGATCACCACCGGGGGGACCGACACCCATCTGATCACCGCGGACCCGGGTCCGCTGGGCACCGGCGGCGTCGCCGCCAGGGCCCGGCTGGCGGCGGCCGGGATGGTCCTGGACACCTGCGCACTGCCCTGCGGCGACGAGCGGGGCATCCGCCTGGGCACCGCCGCCGTCACCACCCAGGGCATGACCGCGCCGGAGATGGCGGAGATCGCCGGGCTCTTCTCGGCCGCGCTGCGTGAAGAGCGGGGGGCCCGTGAAGAAGTCCGCGAACTCGCCAGGAGATTTCCGTCGAATTCGGGCTAGAGCGGTACTCGTGCAACCATCGGAGCTACCCGTGTGTCCTCAACCTTATGCAGGCCGAAGCTAAGGTGTGGGGCTGAGATGGCCAGCGATATCTGTGGGGCAGCCCGTGCGTGAATACCTGCTGACGCTCTGCGTCACGGCCGCGGTGACGTATCTCCTGACCGGGCCGGTGCGGAAGTTCGCCATCATGGCCGGGGCGATGCCGGAGATCCGGGCCCGTGACGTGCACCGCGAACCGACGCCGCGGCTCGGCGGCATCGCCATGTTCGGCGGTCTCTGCGCCGGGCTGCTGGTCGCGGCGCATCTGCAGAACCTCGGCAACGTCTTCACGCTGTCGAACGAGCCGCGCGCGCTGCTCTCCGGCGCCGGACTGATCTGGATCATCGGTGTCCTGGACGACAAGTTCGAGATCGACGCCCTGATCAAGCTCGGCGGCCAGATGATCGCGGCGGGCGTGATGGTCATGCAGGGTCTGACGATCCTGTGGCTGCCCATCCCGGGCGTCGGCACCGTCTCGCTCACCCAGTGGCAGGGCACGCTGCTGACCGTCGCGCTGGTGGTGATCACCATCAACGCGGTGAACTTCGTGGACGGCCTGGACGGCCTCGCGGCGGGCATGGTCTGCATCGCGGCGGCGGCCTTCTTCATGTACACGTACCGGATCTGGTACGGGTACGGAATCGAGGCGGCCGCCCCGGCGACCCTCTTCGCCGCCGTACTGATGGGGATGTGCCTGGGCTTCCTGCCGCACAACATGCATCCGGCCCGGATCTTCATGGGCGACTCGGGGTCGATGATGATCGGCCTGGTGCTCGCCGCCGGTGCCATCTCGGTGACCGGCCAGGTCGACCCGGACGCGATGAGCCTCAACCTCGGTGGCGGACGTGAGGCCACTCACGCGATGCTCCCGGTCTTCATCCCGCTCCTGATGCCGCTGACGATCATCGCGGTCCCCTTCGCGGACCTGGTGCTCGCGATCGTCCGGCGTACCTGGAACGGCCAGTCGCCGTTCGCCGCCGACCGCGGCCACCTCCACCACCGGCTCCTGGAGATCGGTCACTCGCACAGCAGGGCGGTGCTGATCATGTACTTCTGGTCGGCCCTGTTCGCCTTCGGCGCCCTTGCCTACTCGGTGCGTTCCTCGTCCACCTGGATCCTGCTGGCGGTCGTCGTGCTGAGCGCGGTAGGTCTCGCGCTGCTGCTCATGCCGCGTTTCACCCCGCGCGCCCCGAAGTGGGCCCAGGGCTTCGTCCCGCCCCGTTACCGCGGTCGCCGTCGTACGGTCGCCGAAACGGAACCGGAGACAGTCGGCACAGCGAAATGCGACGAGTCGGGCAATTCACTTGAAATGGAAGATCCCACCCCGCATATCGATGTGAACGGAAGCGAGCCGATTCCCGCAGGCGTCAACGGGGCGACAGCAATTGGTCCCCGATCCGGGCTTCCCGATCGGCGCGAGGCCGGAACCTGGCGTTGAGTATTTCGCTCAACAGCCCCCAATATCAGGCAAACCAGCGGCCCGCCTGCACACACGCGCGGGTTAACTCTCATGTGTGACGGGCAGCACACTTCCATGGTAAAGACCTCATCAAATAGTTTGTGATAGCGTTCACTACCACCGGTTGGAGCACTGAAAGGCCTTGGTAAGAAGGCCTTTTGGACCGAGCCGCAGCTGTCTTCCGGCGCATCTCCCGGCGCTAACCTCTGATCGACGTAAGACCATCGACGAGTCGCCGTCAGTCACCACATGCATATCCACCCCCAACTCCTTCTGGAGCTGTTCGCATGCCGTCCAACGACGCCCGGATCCTCCGGGGCTCGACGATCATCGCCGCCCCTGTCGGTGTAGTCGCCACCGTTGTCAGTGCGCTCGTCGCAGGCGAGAAGGGCCTGATCGGCGGAGTGGTGGCGCTGGCTGTCGTCGGTGTCTTCTTCGTACTCGGTTTCGCCGCCCTGATGCGCATCACCCGGGACAAGCCCCAGGTGGCGATGACGGCCGGACTGCTGGTCTATGCCGTGCAGATCCTGCTCATCGGTGTCTTCGTCATTGCCTTCGGTCACACGACACTGTTCAACGGCCGTGCGTTCGCCCTCACTCTGCTGGTCACCGCACTGGCATGGGTGGGAGGCCAGGTTCGTCACAGTCTCACCAGCCGCATGCTCTATGTGGACCCCGAGCCTTCCGTTCCCGCCAAGGGGACGGCGGACCTGGCGAAGACGGAGTCCTGATCATGTGTAGGGGGGGCCTAAAGGGAGTTCGTCCCGGTCTGCTATCGTCCGGAATCGCTTCCAGTGAAGGCCCCTCCCGCTTGATGAGCGGAGGAGGACGCAGCCCTCACGACCGGCGGCGTACTCGGCCCGGCAGCTGTGAACACGGCGCGGAACCCGGGATGCCCGGTCCTCGGTGGATGCTTCCAGCGGACCGCGGAGGCACCGCCACACCACCACGTCCCCAGTGCCGAAAAGCGGCTCCAGCAGCCGCGCTGACACACAAGGTTGCCGTTACTTATGCGTCACGACGAAGGAGTCACGGGTGAGTGCCCAAACGCTGCTCGCTGAAAGCGGGTGCCATATCAATGCGGACTGCGCGTTCCCGGCGCCGGGCCTCCACTCGTTCGACTTCAAGCCGATCTTCAGCATCGGAAGCTTCGACTTCACGAAGCCGATGCTCCTCGCGATCATCTGCATGCTGCTCGTGGTCGGCTTCTTCTGGGCCGCGTTCAACAAGCCGAAGCTTGTGCCCGGGAAACTGCAGTTGGTCGGCGAGATCGGCTACACCTTCGTGGCCCGTAGCATCGCGCGGGAAGTGATCGGCAAGAAGGGCGACAAGTACGTCCCTTTCCTCACGTCGATCTTCTTCTTCGTGTGGATCATGAACCTGATGTCGGTCATCCCGCTGGCGCAGTTCCCCTCCACGGCACGCTTCGCGTACCCGGTGGTGCTCGCGCTCCTGGTGTGGGTCACCTACATGTTCCTGACGTTCAAGAAGCACGGTTTCGCCGGCGGCATCAAGAACCTGGTGTGGCTCGAAGGGCTTCCCAAGCCCATCGCGCCGCTCATTGTGGTCCTGGAGTTCCTGCAGAAGGTCATTCTGCAGCCGTTCACCCTCGCGGTGCGGCTGTGGGCCAACATGTTCGCCGGACACATGCTGATCGTCATGTTCAGTGTGGCCAGCTGGTACCTGCTGACGCCGTCGCTCCTGTCGGCCGTCGCAGGCGGCTCGTTCCTGCTGGCGCTCGCCATGACCGCCCTTGAGGTGCTGATCCAGTTCCTCCAGGCCTACATCTTCACGCTGCTCGCCTCCATCTACATCGGCGGAGCGCTCGAAGAGGGTCACTGACCCGTCTGCCCGTCCCACAGCCCTTCCGCTGGGAATCCTCCCAACGGACCGCATCACATAGGAAGACCGGAAAATGTCTGCCGACCTTGTTAACCTCGCCGCTTCCACCGTCCCCGGCCGCATGGGCGCCATCGCCTATGGTCTCGCCGCGATCGGCCCCGGCATCGGCATCGGCGTCGTCTTCGGCCACTCCATCGAGGCCATGGCCCGCCAGCCCGAGGCCATGCCGATCATCCGCACCAACATGTTCCTGGGCTTCGCCCTCTGTGAGGTGCTCGCGCTGCTCGGTCTGGTCGTTCCCTTTGTCTTCAGCAGCTGATCTGAAGCCGACCGGTAGCCACATTCGACGAAAGGTTCGGACATGATGCTCTTCCTGGCGGAGGGGGGCTCCGAGAACCCGCTCATCCCCAATACGGCGGAACTGATTGTCGGCCTGCTCTGCTTCTTCATCGTCTTCGGCTTCCTCGGAAAGAAGCTTCTGCCGAACATCCAGAAGACTCTGAACGAGCGGCAGGACGCGATCGAGGGCGGTCTGGAGCGGGCGGCCGAGGCTCAGGCCGAGGCGACCCAGACGCTTGAGCAGTACAAGGCCCAGCTCGCCGAGGCCAGGCACGAGGCCGCGCGCCTCCGCCAGGAAGCGACCGAGCAGGGCGCCACGATCATCGAGGAGATGCGGGCGGAAGGCCAGCGGCAGCGCGAGGAGATCGTCGCCGCGGGTCACGCCCAGATCGAGACGGACCGCAAGGCCACGGCCGCCGCGCTCCGTCAGGACGTGGGCAAGCTCGCGACCGAGCTGGCCGGAAAGCTTGTCGGCGAGTCCCTTGAGGACCACGCCCGGCAGAGCCGTACGGTCGACCGCTTCCTCGACGACCTCGAGGGCAGCGCTTCGAAGGCCGAGGCCGCGCGATGAACGGTGCGAGCCGCGAGGCGCTGGCCGCTGCACGCGAGCGTCTCGAGGCGCTGACCGACACCCCGTCGGTCGACGCCGCGCAGCTCGCGGACCAGCTGGCACAGGTCACCGGGCTGCTCGACCGCGAGGTGACCCTGCGCCGGGTCCTCACCGAGCCGGCGCAGGAGGGCGAGGCCAAGGCCGAGCTGGTCGGACGGCTGCTGGCCGGACAGGTGGACAGCCCCGCTGCCGACCTGGTCGCCGGTATGGTCCGTTCCCGCTGGTCGCGTTCGCGCGACCTGGTCGACTCGGTGGAGGAGCTCGCAGCCACCGCCGATCTGACCGCGGCCCAGCAGTCCGGTGCACTGGACGACGTCGAGGACGAACTGTTCCGGTTCGGCCGGATCGTCGAGTCGAGCCCCGCACTGCGCTCCGCGCTCACCGACCGTGCGGCGACAGTCGCCGCCAAGACGGAGCTGCTGCGCAGCCTGCTCGGAGGCCGGGCCAACCCGGTGACCGAGCGCCTGGTCGTGCGTCTCGTGACGCACCCGAGGGGACGTAGCCTGGAAACGGGTCTGCAGACCCTGTCCAAGCTCGCTGCCGCACGCCGGGACCGTGTCGTCGCCGTTGTCACATCGGCGGTGCCGCTCACCGACGGGCAGAAGCAGCGTCTCGGCGCCGCGCTGGCGAAGCTTTACGGCCGCCAGATGCACCTGAACCTGGACGTGGACCCCGAGGTCCTCGGCGGGATCTCGGTGCGGGTCGGCGACGAGGTCATCGACGGCACCATCGCCGAACGTCTCGACGAGGCGTCCCGGCGGCTCGCCGGCTGACCACCGCCGGCACAACTGCAGAACAAGAAGAGCGGCCCGGTTGGGCCGTGCAGAAATTGCAGAAGATTCCTGGGGGCCGCCCCCAGACCCCCAAAGACTTCAGGCCCAACAAGGAGAGCAGGGAACCCAGATGGCGGAGCTCACGATCCGGCCGGAGGAGATCCGGGATGCGCTGGAGAACTTTGTCCAGTCGTACAAGCCGGACGCGGCCTCGCGCGAGGAGGTCGGTACGGTCAGCGTGGCCGGCGACGGTATCGCCAAGATCGAGGGTCTTCCCTCGGCCATGGCGAACGAGCTGCTGAAGTTCGAGGACGGCACGCTCGGTCTTGCGCTGAACCTGGAAGAGCGCGAGATCGGTGCTGTTGTACTCGGTGAGTTCAGCGGTATCGAGGAGGGCCAGCCGGTGCAGCGCACCGGTGAGGTGCTCTCGGTCGGTGTAGGCGAGGGCTACCTCGGCCGCGTTGTCGACCCGCTCGGCAACCCGATCGACGGCCTCGGCGAGATCGCGACCGACGGCCGCCGTGCGCTGGAGCTGCAGGCTCCCGGCGTCATGGTGCGTAAGTCGGTGCACGAGCCGATGCAGACCGGCTACAAGGCTGTCGACGCGATGGTGCCGATCGGCCGTGGCCAGCGTCAGCTGATCATCGGCGACCGCCAGACCGGCAAGACCGCCCTGGCCGTCGACACGATCATCAACCAGCGCGACAACTGGCGCTCCGGCGACGAGAAGAAGCAGGTCCGCTGCATCTACGTCGCCATCGGCCAGAAGGGCTCCACCATCGCGTCCGTGCGCGGTGCGTTGGAGGAGGCGGGCGCCCTGGAGTACACGACGATCGTCGCTGCTCCGGCTTCCGACCCGGCCGGCTTCAAGTACCTGGCTCCGTACACCGGTTCGGCCATCGGCCAGCACTGGATGTACGCGGGCAAGCACGTCCTGATCATCTTCGACGACCTCTCGAAGCAGGCCGACGCCTACCGCGCCGTATCGCTTCTGCTGCGCCGCCCCCCGGGCCGTGAGGCCTACCCGGGTGACGTCTTCTACCTGCACTCCCGTCTGCTGGAGCGCTGCGCGAAGCTCTCCGACGACATGGGTGCCGGTTCGATGACGGGCCTCCCGATCGTCGAGACCAAGGCGAACGACGTGTCGGCGTTCATTCCGACCAACGTCATCTCCATCACCGACGGTCAGTGCTTCCTGGAGTCCGACCTGTTCAACGCCGGCCAGCGGCCCGCGCTCAACGTCGGTATCTCGGTCTCCCGTGTCGGTGGTTCGGCTCAGCACAAGGCCATGCGCCAGGTGTCCGGCCGACTCCGTGTGGACCTCGCCCAGTACCGCGAGCTGGAGGCGTTCGCCGCCTTCGGTTCCGACCTGGACGCGGCTTCCAAGGCCTCGCTGGAGCGCGGTAAGCGCATGGTCGAGCTGCTGAAGCAGGGCCAGTACCAGCCGATGCCCGTCGAGGAGCAGGTCGTCTCCGTCTGGTCCGGCACCACCGGCAAGATGGACGACGTACCGGTCGAGGACATCCGCCGCTTCGAGGAAGAGCTGCTGGACCACCTGCGCCGCGAGCGCAAGGAACTCCTCACCTCCATCCGCGAGGGCGCCAAGATGTCGGACGACACAGTGACCGCGATCGGCGACGCTGTCGCAGCGTTCAAGCGGCAGTTCGAGACCTCGGACGGCAAGCTCCTCGGCGAGGACGCGCCGGCCGTCAGCGCCTCCAAGTGACGACGGAAGGGACCTGACTCATGGGAGCCCAGCTCCGGGTCTACAAGCGTCGCATCCGATCCGTCACCGCGACCAAGAAGATCACCAAGGCGATGGAGATGATCGCCGCCTCGCGCATCGTCAAGGCGCAGCGCAAGGTGCAGGCATCGATGCCGTACGCGACCGAGCTCACCCGTGCGGTGACCGCGGTGGCGACCGGCTCCAACACGAAGCACGCGCTGACCACGGAGGCCGAGAACCCGACGCGGGCCGCAGTTCTGCTCATCACGAGCGACCGCGGTCTGGCCGGCGGGTACTCCTCCAACGCCATCAAGGCGGCGGAGCGGCTCACCGAGCGGCTCCGCGGTGAGGGCAAGGACGTCGACATTTACGTCGTCGGCCGCAAGGGCGTCGCCTACTACGGCTTTCGCGAGCGCAAGGTCGTGGAGTCGTGGGGCGGGTTCACCGACAACCCGACGTACGCGGATGCCAAGAGCGTGTCGGCGCCGCTGATCGCGGCGGTCCAGCAGGACACGGCCGAGGGCGGTCTGGACGAGCTCCACATCGTCTTCACCGAGTTCCAGTCGATGCTGACGCAGACGCCGGTCGAGAACCGGCTGCTGCCGCTGAGCCTGGACGAGTCCGCCGAACAGTCGGACAAGAAGGCTGAAGCGCTTCCGCTGTTCGAGTTCGAACCGTCGGCGGAGGGCGTTCTCGACGCGCTGCTGCCGCGTTACGTCGAGAGCCGTGTCTACAACGCGCTGCTGCAGTCGGCTGCTTCCGAGCATGCCGCCCGCCGCCGTGCGATGAAGTCGGCCACCGACAACGCCGGGGATCTCGTCAAGAGCCTCTCCCGGCTTGCCAATGCGGCCCGCCAGGCCGAAATCACCCAGGAAATCAGCGAGATCGTCGGTGGCTCAAGCGCCCTGGCCGACGCGACCGCGGGGAGTGACAAGTAATGACGACGACTATCGACGAGGCGGCGACGGCCGCCGCCGCCACGGGCCGCGTTGCCCGGGTCATCGGCCCGGTCGTCGACGTGGAGTTCCCCGTCGACGCGATGCCGGAGATCTACAACGCGCTGAAGGTCGAGGTCGCTGACCCGGCCGAGGACGGCAAGCTCAAGACGCTGACCCTCGAAGTCGCGCAGCACCTCGGTGACGGCGTGATCCGTGCGATCTCGATGCAGCCCACCGACGGCCTGGTCCGCCAGGCCCCGGTGGTCGACACCGGCAACGGCATCACGGTGCCGGTCGGTGACATCACCAAGGGTAAGGTGTTCAACACCCTCGGTGAGATCCTGAACCACCCTGAGGCCGAGTCGGAGATCACCGAGCGCTGGCCGATCCACCGCAAGGCCCCGGCCTTCGACCAGCTCGAGTCGAAGACCAAGATGTTCGAGACCGGCATCAAGGTCATCGACCTTCTCACCCCGTACGTCACGGGTGGGAAGATCGGTCTGTTCGGTGGTGCCGGTGTCGGCAAGACCGTGCTGATCCAGGAAATGATCTACCGCGTCGCCAACAACCATGACGGTGTGTCGGTGTTCGCGGGCGTCGGTGAGCGTACCCGTGAGGGCAACGACCTCATCGAGGAGATGGCCGAGTCCGGCGTCATCGACAAGACGGCGCTTGTCTTCGGTCAGATGGACGAGCCCCCGGGCACCCGTCTCCGTGTCGCGCTTGCCGGTCTGACCATGGCGGAGTACTTCCGCGATGTGCAGAAGCAGGACGTGCTCTTCTTCATCGACAACATCTTCCGTTACACCCAGGCCGGTTCCGAGGTGTCCACCCTGCTCGGCCGTATGCCGTCCGCGGTGGGTTACCAGCCGAACCTGGCTGACGAGATGGGTCTGCTGCAGGAGCGCATCACGTCGACCCGTGGACACTCGATCACCTCGATGCAGGCGATCTACGTCCCCGCGGACGACCTGACCGACCCGGCGCCGGCGACCACCTTCGCCCACCTGGACGCGACGACCGTGCTGTCCCGTCCGATCTCGGAGAAGGGCATCTACCCGGCGGTCGACCCGCTGGACTCGACGTCCCGCATCCTGGACCCGCGTTACATCGCGAAGGACCACTACGACGCCGCTCTGCGCCTCAAGGGTGTTCTTCAGAAGTACAAGGACCTCCAGGACATCATCGCGATCCTCGGTATCGACGAACTGGGCGAGGAGGACAAGCTCACTGTCCACCGTGCCCGGCGTGTCGAGCGCTTCCTGTCGCAGAACACCCACGTCGCCAAGCAGTTCACCGGCGTGGACGGTTCGGACGTGCCGCTCGACGAGTCGATCACCGCGTTCAACGCGATCTGCGACGGGGACTACGACCACTTCCCCGAGCAGGCGTTCTTCATGTGCGGTGGCATTGAGGACCTCAAGGCCAACGCCAAGGAGCTCGGCGTCTCCTGAGTCGCTGCCCCATGTGAGTCATCAGACTCCCGGAGAGGGGCGGGTGTGTCCCGCCCCTCTCCGTACGCCCATTAGACTTTGACCCAACACCCGGCAGCAGTGCCGGGTGATGACCCGAGGAGCCACCTTGGCTGCTGAGCTGCACGTCGAGCTGGTCGCGGCGGACCGTAATGTCTGGTCCGGCGAGGCGACTCTCGTTGTCGCGCGCACCGCGTCCGGCGACATCGGGGTCATGGCCAATCACCAGCCGCTGCTCGGTGTGCTGGAATCGGGCCCGGTGACCATTCGTACGAGCGATGGTGGGACGGTCGTTGCCGCTGTGCACGGCGGTTTCCTCTCCTTCGCCGACAACAAGCTTTCGCTGCTGGCCGAGATCGCGGAGCTGGCAGACGAGATCGATGTCCAGCGCGCCGAGCGTGCGCTGGAGAGCGCGAAGTCCGATGACGACGCCGTCGCCGAGCGGCGCGCCGATGTCCGACTGCGCGCGGTGACGGGGAACTGACGCCTCCCACCGAGATTTGACCTCAGCCGCGGCCCGTCCGGAACCATCCGGACCGGGTCGCGGCTGAGGCGATGCAGAACCAGTTCCCTTACGGTATGAGGCGAGGAGGTCGGTGTAGATGATCCTCGCTCTGCTTGTGGGCGGCCTGGTCGTCGTACTGGTAGCGGTGGGACTCTTCGTCTTCGGCCTGCGCCGGCGGCTGATCCAGCGTTCCGGGGGCACCTTCGACTGCAGTGTGCGCTGGGACCTTCCGGAGAAACCGGATGTGTCCGGCAAAGGCTGGGTGTACGGGGTGGCCCGTTACAGCGGCGACCGGATCATGTGGTTCCGCGTCTTCTCCTACGCCCCGCGCCCGCGCCGCACTCTGGAGCGCCAGTCCATCGAAGTCGTCTCCCGGCGTACGCCGGAGGGCGAGGAGGAACTGGCGCTCCTTTCTGATGCGATCGTGCTGCGATGTTCGCACCAGGGTGTCCGGCTCGAACTCGCGATGAGCGAGGACGCGCTGACGGGCTTCCTGGCCTGGCTGGAAGCGGCACCGCCCGGCCAGAGAGTTAACGTGGCTTAGCCAACCGGCTTATGCAAGAGGCCAGTTGGCCATGGGGAGGCCCCCGGTCCCTACCGCTCGCCGCCCGGCACCCACAGCACGTCACCGATCTCCTTGTTCGCGGTGCGCGCCAGGATGAACAGCAGGTCGGACAGCCGGTTCAGATAGGTCGCGGTGAGTGCGTTCATCACCTCGCCGTGCACCTCAAGCGCAGCCCAGGTCGACCGCTCGGCCCTGCGTACCACCGTGCACGCCTGGTGCAGCAGCGCCGCCCCGGGCGTGCCGCCGGGCAGGATGAAGCTCCGCAGCTTCTCCAGGTCTTCGAGGAAACGGTCGCAGTCGGCCTCCAGCTTGTCGATGTACGACTGCTCCACCCGCAGCGGCGGATACTTCGGGTCCTCCACCACGGGTGTGCACAGGTCGGCCCCCACGTCGAACAGGTCGTTCTGGACGCGGACGAGCACCTTCACCACCTCGTCCGGCAGACCGCCGAGCGCGACGGCGGTCCCGATGGCCGCGTTGGCCTCGTTGGCGTCGGCGTACGCGGAGATCCGCAGATCGGTCTTGGCGGTCCGGCTCATGTCACCGAGTGCGGTGGTGCCCTTGTCGCCGGTACGGGTGTAGATGCGCGTCAAATTGACCATGCGGCCGAGCCTAGCCGGGCGCGGTCAGCAGCCGGCCCTGCGGAAGACACGTGTGCCCACCGTCACGGCTGCGGCTGCCAGCGCCCCGGCCGCGAGTACCCCGTAGAGCATCGCCGTACTGGTGTACTCGCCCACGTAGCCCGCCCGTACCGCGTCCACCAGATAGCGGAACGGCATGAAGTGCGACAGCACGTTCAGCCAGCCCGGGGCCAGCGCCATCGGGAGCATCAGTCCCGAGAGCAGCATGGACGGCATGGTCACCGCGTTGATGACCGGGCCGAACTCGTGCGGCTTGGAGACCTTCAGGGCCAGCGCGTACGAGAGCGAGGCGAGCGACACCGTGAGGACGCCCACGAAGGCGAAGCCGATCAGTACGCCGCCCACAGGTGCCCGCAGCCCCATCACCAGGGCCGTCACGACCAGCAGGACGGACTGGAAGACGAAAAGCACGGCGTCCCGCAGCACCCGGCCCAGCAGCAGCGCGAACCGGCTGACCGGGGTGGCCCGCATCCGCTCGAACACTCCGGTCTGGTTCTCGATGATGATGGCGAAGCCGCTGAACGATGCTCCGAACAGGGCGAGTTGGAGCAGCAGTCCGGGGACCAGGATCTGCCAGGAGTCGCCCTGGGAGCCGAGCGGAAGACCGGTCAGCAGCGGGCCGAAGAAGAGCAGATAGAGCATCGGCATCAGAACGCCGAAGAGGATCTGGAACTTTGAGCGCGCTGTCTGCCGGGCATAGCGGCCGAAGATCAGCGCGGTGTCGTGCATGAACATGCGAGGCTCCTACACGGCTACGGGGGCGGTCTCTTCGGGTGCGGCGGTGCGGCCGGTGATGGCCAGGAAGGCGTCCTGGAGAGTGGCGTCGACGGAGCCGGTGTACTGGAGCTTCAGCGCGCCGGGCGTGCCGTCGGCCACCACCGTGCCCTCGTCCACGACGACCAGCCGGTCGGCCAGCGCGTCCGCCTCGTCGAGGTAGTGCGTGGTCAGGATGACCGTGGTGCCGTGTTCTTTCCGCAGCGCGCGCACCAGTTCCCACAGATCGGCCCGGCTGCCGGGGTCGAGGCCGGTGGTCGGTTCGTCGAGGAAGAGCACTTCGGGCCGGTGGGTGAGGCCCATCGCGAGGTCCAGGCGCCGCCGCTGACCGCCGGAGAGCGAGGCGCACTTGCGGTCGAGCAGTGCGGTGAGGCCCAGTTCGCCCGCGAGTTCGCCGGCGCGTGCTGCGGCGCGCGCCCGGCTCAGCCGGTAGAGGCGGCCCTGGGTCACGAGCTCCTCGCGTACGGACATCTGGGGGTCGACACCGCCCGACTGAGCGACGTAGCCGATCTTCCGGCGGACGCCCGCCGGGTCCCGTACCAGGTCGCAGCCCGCGACGGTGGCCGCGCCGGCGCTGGGCGCCAGCAGGGTGGTGAGCATCCGCAGCGTGGTGGTCTTGCCCGCGCCGTTGGGTCCCAGGAAGCCCAGGATCTCGCCCGCCCGGACGGTCAGATCGATCCCGCGTACGGCCTCCACCGGGCCGGCCTTGGTGGTGAAGGTCCGGGCCAGCCCGGACGTACTGATGATTGGCATGGAACTCAGAAAAACAGAGACGCTGTATTTTTGCAATGGATATAAATTTTGTAGTCACCCCAAGCTTTCACCGTGTCCAGCGGCCCGCATACGATGCGGGCATGGCTGAGGGGCTCAGGGAGCGCAAGAAGCGCCGGACCAGGCAGTACATCTCCGATGTGGCGACGGGGCTGTTCCTGGAGCGCGGCTTCGACGAGGTGACCGTCGCGGAGGTCGCCGAGGCGGCGGAGGTCTCCGTCAACACGGTGTACAACTACTTCCCGGCCAAGGAGGACCTGTTCCTCGACCGCAGCAAGGGCGTGGTGGACCGGCTCGCGCGCTATGTGCGCGGCCGGGACCCGGGGGAGTCGGCGGCGGGAGCGGTCCTGCGGGAGCTGCGGGACCAGGTGACGGCGGTCTCGCCCACGGTCGGGCTCCTCGACGGCTACGACCGGTTCTTGCGCGTCGTGCAGGACGCGCACTCCCTGCGCTCCCGGATGTGGCACATCCAGCAGCAGTCCCTGGCGAATGTGGAGACGGCGCTGCGCGAGGAGACGGGCGCGGCGGGCTCCGACACGCTCCCGACCCTGGTGGCCGGTCAGCTCGCCTGGATCCAGTCGACGCTGATGGCGTGGATCGGTGACGAGATGATCGCCGGGCACGCGCCGGACGAGGTCTCCCGTCGGGCCCTGGATCTCCTCGACGACATGGAAGAGGTCCTGGGGGAGAAAGTGCTCAACTACGCAGTAAGGGGCTGAGGGTGACGCCCCGGGGTGTGATGTCCGCCATGTGGGACGTGACGCGCATCTCTTAGCCACCACAAGGTGCCCGGCTCCCTATAGCCTCCGCCCCAGAGCCGTTCGCAGAATGCCGTTTAAGGGGTGCCAATTGGCCAGGAAGCTCGCTGTCATCGGAGCCGGACTCATGGGTTCCGGAATTGCGCAGGTGTCGGCTCAGGCCGGCTGGGACGTTGTTCTGCGCGATGTCACCGATGCGGCCGTGACCCGCGGTACCGACGCCATCAAGGCGTCCTATGCGCGGTTCGTCGCGAAGGGCAAGCTGGAAGCGGCCGACGCCGACGCCGCTCTCGCACGGATCACCACAACCACCGATCTGGACGCGGCAGCCGACGCCGACATCGTCGTGGAGGCGGTGTTCGAGAAGCTTGAGGTCAAGCACGAGATCTTCCGTGCACTCGACAAGCTGGTACGGGAGGACACGGTCCTCGCCTCCAACACCTCGGCGATCCCGATCACCAAGATCGCGGCGGTGACGGAGCGCCCGGAGCGGGTCGTCGGCGCGCACTTCTTCTCGCCCGTCCCGATGATGCAGCTGTGCGAGCTGGTCCGCGGCTACAAGACGAGCGACGAAACCCTCGCCACCGCAAGGGAGTTCGCCGAGTCCGTCGGAAAGACCTGCATCGTCGTCAACCGCGACGTGGCGGGCTTCGTCACCACCCGGCTCATCTCCGCGCTCGTCGTCGAGGCGGCGAAGCTGTACGAGTCGGGCGTGGCCACCGCCGAGGACATCGACACCGCCTGCAAGCTCGGGTTCGGGCACGCGATGGGTCCGCTGGCCACCGCGGATCTGACCGGCGTCGACATCCTGCTGCACGCCACTGGCAACATCTACACGGAATCCCAGGATGAGAAGTTCGCTCCGCCGGAGCTGATGCGCCGAATGGTCGATGCGGGTGACATCGGCAGGAAGAGCGGGCAGGGGTTCTACAAGCACTGAATCGCACAGGTCGCCCTACGATCACCCGGTTGGGTGAATTCGGTATCGGTTCGCTTACGGACGGCAACTTCTTTCCCGGCGGGGCAGTCAGTTCAGTGACAGACGTGAAAGACGTGACGGAGTCCGAGAACTCCCGGGGAGCGCATATGCATATCAGGGGCGACCACGTCGAGCTGGTCGTCGGGGGCCGCCTCGACGTTCGCAGCGCGGCGGACGCCCGTACGGTCCTGCACTCGGCTGTCGATGACGGTGTCGGCGATCTGGTGCTCGACCTGACCGAACTCGATTCGTGGGACGCCACCGGACTCGGGGTGATCATGGGCGTCCACCGGCGCGCCGGGAGATGCGGCCGCCGGCTCGTCCTGCGCGGGGTGCCGCCGCAGATGCAGCGCCTCCTGGTGGCGACCCGGCTGCACCGTATTCTGGCCATCGAGGGCGGAATCGCCGCCGAGTGCCTGCCCCGCGTCTGACCGAGCCCGCGTACCGCTCCTTCCGCACCCGCGAGGGCCGCCCCCGGCGCCGGGGACCCCGAGTGGTGACGGATACTGGCCGAAGGTCTATGGTTCGGTCGCCTACTGATTGACGAACCCATGTGCGGTAGGCACCGGACCAGAAGCGACAGCGTGGTGTGCGAGGCCGGGAAGGCAGACCGCGCGCAACGCCAGCTGGGGGCTTTGACCTATGGACCCGATGAACAGCAGACCGGACGAGCACGGCCAGGACCCCGGCCGCCGTCCGCCGTGGCCCGATGGTCCGGTTTCGCCCAGACCGCCCCGGGACCCGCTCGCACCCGACCTCGCCCAGCAGGCGCCCCCCCGCGTCCGTACCGTGCGGCTCGTCACGGGCGACTTCCTGGTCACGGTGAACCCGGTCGACGGCAGTGAGATCGAACACTGCCCGCCAGGTGAACACCCCGGCGCCCCGGAGCGGTACAGCCCCGAGGAGCGTACGGGCCTGCTGCGCGCGGCGGGCCCGCCGGTGCCGCCAGGGCCCGCAGGACCCGAACTGCCGCTGCTGGAGCGGCAGGAGGAACACGAGCGGCTGGTACGACTGCTGGCGCGCGGACGATCCGTACGTCTGACGGGCCCGGCGGGCTCCGGGCGCACCTCGCTGCTCGACGCCGTGGCCAGGGACTGCTCGGGTTTCGCGCCCGACGGGGTCGTCAGGCTCTCCGGATACCACCGCACCGCCGCCGACCTGCTGTACGGGCTCTTCGCCGCCGTTCACCGGGCTCCCCTGCACCGGCCCGACAGGGCCGAGCTGCTCACCCTGGTCCACGGGATCGGCGCCATCGTCGTCCTGGACGACCTGGAGCTCGGCGGGGCCGCCCTGGAGGAGTTGCTCGACGCCACCCCCGAGTGCGCCTTCCTGCTCGCCGCCACCCCGGACGTGGCCGCCCCGCTCCCCGAGTCCCACCTGGAGGAGGTCTTCCTCGGCGGTCTCGGGCGCAGCGCCTCGCTCGACCTCCTGGAACGCGCCGTGCAGCGGCCGCTCACCGACGAGGAGGCCAACTGGGCCGGTGACCTGTGGTTCGAGTCGGAGGGCTTGCCGCTGCGCTTCGTCCAGGCGGGAGCGCTGCTGCGCCAGCGCGACCTGCTGCGGACCGGCCCCGGCTCCTCCGGCGCCTACCCGGGACCCAGCACCGACGACGCCCCCGCGGGCAGCTCCGGTGGAGCCGCCGGCCCGCCCGGCGACACCACCGAGGTACCGCTGCCCACCCTCGGCCAGGGGGCGGCGCCCGCCCAGTTGCTCGCTGAGCGGCTCAGCGACGCGGCACGGGCCACGCTGGCCTTCGCCGTGGCACTCGGCGGCGAGGTGCCGCACCAGGCCCATCTGCCGGCGCTGGTCGGCGACACCCATGCCGACGCGGCGATGGGGGAGCTGGCCGGGTCCGGGCTGCTCTCCCCGGCCGGATCGCACTACCGGCTGGCCGCCGGAGTCCTCCAGCAGCTGGAGGCCGGCGGGTACGCCGACGACTCCGCCGGGCACGCGCTGACCACCGCCCAGCACTACGCCTGGTGGGCCGGGCACCCATCGGTGGCACCCGAGCGTGCGGCCGCCGAAGCCGACGCCGTCCTCGCGGCGATGAGCGCACTCGTACCCGGCTCGGAGGCCGGACACCCCAGCGCCGCCGTACTGCTGGCCCGCAGCGCGGCTCCCGCCTTCGCGGCCGCACTGCACTGGAGTGCCTGGGAGCGCGCCCTGCGGACCGGCCAGGAGGCTGCCAGGCTCTCCGGCGAGGTCGCCGAAGAGGCCTATTTCCACCATGAGTTGGGCGTACTGGCGCTCTGCACCGGTAACCCGGACCGGGCGCTGGCCGAGCTGGAGGCCTCCATAGCGCTGCGCGGTGCGCTGGCCGACAAGGCGGGTACGGTCGCCGGACGCAGGGCGCTCGCGCTCATCGCCGACCGCTCGGGAGCCGCCTCACTCGGCGGCTATGTGCCGGGCGCCCCGGGCGACACCCCGCCGCACGGGGCCGAGGTTCTGCCGCCCGCGCACGAGGACGTGGCCCCACCGCCGGTCGGCCCGGGCGCGGCGGGCGCAGTCGTCTCGCTCTCCCCGGCGCCCCACGACCACATCACGCTGGTCACCCAGCAGGTGTCCCCGGCAGGCGCCGCTCCGCCCACCCGGCGCCGTACGGTATTGGGAGGTGCCCGGCGCAATCTGGTCGCGGCCGGTGCCGGGGTGCTGCTCGCCGGAGTACTCGGCACCGTGGTGACCCTCGGCGCGACGAGCAACAGCGACCCCGGGCACGGGGACAGCACGCCCGGCCAGTCCGTCGACGACGGCGGCGGCAAGGACGGCATGAGCGCGGACGAGCCCACGCAGAGCACGCCGGGCACCTCGGACGGCTCGACGGGCAGTACCGCCGCCCCCTCCACCCCGGCGACTCCGAGCGCCACCGGCAGCGACCAGCCGTCCGGGAGCAGCACACCGTCGGACGACGCGTCGACATCGGGCGACAAACCCTCGGCACCGTCGGACAAGCCGTCCGGCCCCAGCGGGAAGCCGCCCACGAAGCCGTCGACGCCGCCGTCCAAGCCGCCGCACTCGCCGCCCAGCAGCCCGTCCACGTCGCCGAGCGACCCGGCCAGCCCGACCCCCAGCCCGTCCGACTCCACGACCGAGGGCCCGCCGCCCGCCGATTCGCCCTCGACCACCCAGAGCGCGATGCGGCCCTCCACGGCCTCCAGCGGGCCGGTGGACAGCGGGAGTTCGTCCACGCCTCCGGGGGACGCCTCGGCGTCCGCCTCGTCTCCCTCGGCGGGCTGAGGCTCACACGGCGCAGCTGACACGGCACGGCTCACACCGCACACAACTGGCACGGGAGACAGCGGAAGGCTCCGGCGGACGTCCACCGGGGCCTTCCGTTCAGCAGCTTCTGCTGTGCCGACCGGTCCGGCCGGCTGTTCCCGTTCCTCAGAAGAGCCGCAGCTTGTCGTCCTCGATGCCCCGCATCGCGTCGTAGTCGAGCACCACGCACTCGATCCCGCGGTCCGTGGCCAGCACCCGGGCCTGCGGCTTGATCTCCTGCGCCGCGAAGACGCCCTTCACCGGGGCCAGATGGGGATCCCGGTTCAGCAGCTCCAGATAGCGGGTGAGCTGTTCCACGCCGTCGATGTCACCGCGCCGCTTGAGCTCGACCGCCACGGTCCCGCCGTCGCCGTCCCGGCAGAGGATGTCCACCGGGCCGATCGCCGTCATGTATTCACGCCGAATCAGGGTGTGACCCTCACCGAGGGTTTCGATGCGGTCGGCGAGGAGTTCCTGGAGGTGCGCCTCGACGCCGTCCTTGATGAGCCCCGGGTCGACCCCCAGCTCGTGCGAGGAGTCGTGGAGGACCTCCTCCATCGTGATGATGAGCTTCTCGCCCGCCTTGTTGACGACCGTCCACTGACCGGTCTCGTCCCCTGTCCCCTCCTTCAGAGTGCAGGGCGGCGACATCCAGTTGAGGGGTTTGTACGCCCGGTCGTCCGCATGAATCGAGACGCTCCCGTCGGCCTTGACCAGGATCAGGCGCGGAGCGGACGGCAGATGGGCGGTGAGGCGGCCCGCATAGTCGACGGAGCAGCGGGCGATGACGAGACGCATGGTCGGCAACGCTACTCGACATCGCCGCTTGTACGCGATTCGCCCTGAACAACCCCGTTCGTTATTGGCCGGTTGTGTGCCCATTCTCCTGGTGCGGGCGCCTGCGCACGCATACCGTGGAAGCAGGAGGTCGTCGCGCGTGTACTCTGCGTCGCGGTCCTCCGCCCCTGCCCGTAAGGCCCCGGCTACTCCGGGGTCGCGAGAGGAGAACCCATGTCGCTCGACGTCTCACCGGCCCTACTCGAACAGGCCGAGCGAGGCGAGGTCGATGAAGCCGACTTCATCGACTGCGTCCGGACCTCCCTGCCCTATGCATGGGAGATGATCAGCTCTCTGGCGGTCCAGCTGAAGGTCGACGGTGGCGAGTTCGCCGACAACCAGACGCCTCCCCCCAATGAGCAGGCGCGCGGCCAGCTGCTGCGCGCACTCGCGAGTGACGCGATACGTGGAGCGCTGCAGCGGCATTTCGGGGTGCGCCTGGCATTCCAGAACTGCCACCGTGTGGCGGTCTTCCCGCTGGATCCCTCGGTCGATGAGCGGCTCGGCCGCTTCACCTCGATCAGGGGCCAGCTGCTGAACCAGTCTCCGGAGCTCAGGGACTGCTGACGCGCCGGGCTGCCGCTCCGCACCACCGGAGGTGTCATGGCTGCCGGAGCGGCAGTGCCCGGTTCCACTGGATCAGTGCAACCTGGGGAGGACTTCGGCTCCGATCAGCCGGAGGTTCTCCTCGGTGGCCGCTACATCGCCCGAACCCTCCACCAGCATCGCGAACCGTGTGATGCCGGTCCTCTCCGCCGTGGCCGCGAGCCGGTCGGCAGCCAGACGGGGAGGGCCCACCGGATGGATACCGCAGAGCATCTCCGTGTACGCGACCGGGTCCCGCATCGCGCGGTGTCTGCCGTCGACGGTCACATGGGCGTCAAGTCCCTGTTTGAGCCAGCCCGGCATGGCCTTCACCAGAGTCTCCGCCGCCTCGGCCCGGCGGTCCGCGATCTGCGCCACTCCCGCCGCCACATGCCCGGCCTCCGACACGGCCCCGGCCGGAACTCCCGCTGCCCGCGCGTGCGTTCGCCACAGGGAGATCATTTCGGCCTTCTCCTCGTCGTCCGAATGCATCCCGAGCAGCATCGGCAGACCGCGCTCGGCGGCGAGCCGCACACTGGCCGGGGAAGTGCATGCCACGATGACCTCGGGCCCCGGCACTTCACCGCACCGCAGCTCCTGCGGCCGTGGTACGACCGGGACTTCACGGAAGCGGAAGCGCTCCCCTCCGGCCGAGACCCGGGACTCGCGCAGCCACCGCAGCAGCAGGTCCAGTGACTCCGGGAAGCCGCTCTCGTATGCGCCGAGCCCCGCGCCGAAGACCTCCAGGTCCACCCAGGGGCCGCCGCGTCCCACACCGAGGCTGAACCGTCCGCCCGATGTGATGTGCAGCAGCGCCGCCTGTTCGCCCAGCGCGACCGGGTGCACGGTCGGCAGTACGCTCACCGCCGTACCGACCTGGATCCGCCGGGTGCGGCCCAGCATCATCGCGGCCAGCGTCACGGCCGACGGGCAGACCCCGTACGGTACGAAGTGGTGCTCGGCCAGCCAGACCGCGTCGAGCCCGGCCTCCTCGGCGACCTCGGCGGACCGCACCGCGCGGTGCAGTGCCTCTTCCTGCCCCTGCCCCGGGAACTGGGCTGCCAGTACAAATGCCCCAACACGCATCGCCTTCTGCCTCCTTGCGGCCGACGCGACTCTCCCCTTACCGGCAACAACGCCTGACACGTGCCAAAGGCACGGCCCATCGCAAAGTTGTTGTGATTTTCCGGTAAGCAGGGCTCCGGGGCTTTCACGTTCTCACGGTGCGCGGTACGGATGTGGCGTTCCGCTGCCCTTAGGCTGGACCGAGCGAGAAACTGTCCGCTCTGCCCCGTGAGGTGTTACGTGTCCCCGCGCCGCAACCGCCCCCGTGGGGGCGAGAAGCCGAGCGAGTCCGTCGGCGGGGGTGGGGGGCCCGACCGCTTCGGCCTCCAGGCCACCGAGTCCTGGCAGGGCGAGGAGTGGTCGGTCCGCATGGTCAGCGGGGCGAGCGCGCAGGGCAAGCGCTACCGCTGTCCCGGCTGCGACCAGGAGATCCCCTCGGGGGTGCCGCATGTGGTGGCCTGGCCCGAGTACGGCGGGGTCGACGACCGCAGGCACTGGCACAAGGCCTGCTGGAACGCCAAGGACCGCCGCACCTCCCGGGTGCAGCGGTCCCGTAACGCGCCGAAATACTGAATCGCCGAAAATGCTTGATCGCCGAAAATGCTGAGTCGCTTCAGACGTCGCGGCTGTTGAGCGCGGCGACCGCGCCCCCGAAGACCACCGCCGTCACCCCGAGCAGGACGCACAGCGCCTCCCAGCCGGACGGCCCGGTGCTGGAGACCGAGGTGCTGTAGAAGGCGCTGAGCTGGTTGGGGATCGAGTACTCGAAGAGCTTCTCGCGCACACTGAACAGTGATTGCGGCATGAACAGCGCCAGCACCAGCGGGACCAGCACCACCCCGAGCATGACCGTGATCGCACCGGCCGAGTGCCGGATCAGCGAGCCGACGGCCAGCGACAGCAGCCCCAGCACGGCGACATGGAGGCTGACGCCCACCGTCGCCAGGATCCACCCCGCGGCGTCCGGCTGCCGGGCGCCCGTCCCCTGGAGCACCGCGTACTGGAACATCGCGACCAGCGTGGTCGTCACCAGCAGGATGACGAACGCCAGCAGGAAGAAGACGATCGCCTTCGCCGTGAGCACCCGCGCCCGGCTCGGGCAGGCGGTCAAAGTCGTGCGGATCATGCCGGTGCCGTACTCGGATGCCACCGTCAGCACACCGAGCGTGATGACGCACATCGAGCCGAGCAGCACGCCGAAGAACCCCATACTCAGCACCGGGGTGCCGTTCATCGTGGAACCGGACGACGAGACGGCGACTGTCGTCAGCAGGCCGATGCCGAAGACGAGCAGGATCAGCACGCCCAGCGTCCACATCGTGGAGCGGAGCGACTTGATCTTCGTCCACTCCGAAGCGATGGCGTGCCCGAGGTGCGCGTCGGTCACCGGGATCGGCGAGACGTAGGACGGAGCCCGGTGGGGCAGGGGCGGCTGCTGCTGCGGCGGCTGGAACGGCGCGGAAGCGGGGGTCGTCATCGGAGGTCCTTCGGGGCGGGAGCGGGAGCGGCGGCCTGCGGCGCTGTGGGGCCGGTGGCGGGCGGCGCGGGCGCGGCGGCCGGGGGAGCGGCGTACGGGTTCTGGCCGGGCGGCGGCGGGGCGTACCAGCCCTGCTGCGGCATCTCGGGCGGCGCCGGCAGCGGGTGGTCGGGCTGCTCGAAGCCGGACAGCCGATCCGCCGTCGAGCGGTAGTCGACCGCCCCCTGCGTCATCCGCATGTACGCCTCCTCCAGCGAGGCCTGGTGCGGTGAGAGCTCCCACAGCCGTACGCCGGCGTCATGCGCGAGGTCGCTGATACGCGCCAGCGGCAGCCCGGTCACCCGCAGCGCGAGATCCTGCTCCGGCATGACCTGCCCGCCGGCCTCGGTGAGCGCGGCCGTCAGCTTCTCGCGCTGCGGCATGTCGGGGGTGCGTACCCGTGCGAAGTCGGCCGAGTTGTGCGAGATGAAGTCCTTGGTGCTCATATCCGAGAGCAGCTGGCCGCGGCCGATCACGATCAGATGGTCGGCGGTGAGGGCCATCTCGCTCATCAGGTGCGACGAGACGAGGACCGTACGGCCCTCCGCGGCAAGGGACTTCATCAGATTGCGGACCCAGAGGATGCCCTCCGGGTCGAGACCGTTGACCGGCTCGTCGAAGAGCAGCACCTGCGGGTCGCCGAGCAGGGCGGCGGCGATGCCCAGGCGCTGCCCCATACCGAGCGAGAACCCGTTGGAGCGTTTGCGGGCCACCTCCTGGAGGCCGACGACACCGAGCACCTCGTCGACCCGGGACGCCGGGATCCCGGAGAGCTGCGCCAGCGAGAGCAGATGGCTGCGCGCGCTGCGGCCGCCGTGCACCGCCTTGGCGTCGAGCAGGGCGCCGATCTGCCGGGGGGCGTTCGGCAGCTTGCGGAAGGGGTGGCCGCCGATCGTGACATGGCCCGAGGTCGGCTGGTCGAGGCCGAGGATCATGCGCATGGTGGTCGACTTCCCGGAGCCGTTGGGCCCCAGGAAGCCGGTCACCGTGCCGGGCCGCACCTGGAAGGAAAGGTTGTACACGGCCGTCTTGGCGCCGTAGCGCTTCGTCAGGCCGACTGCCTCGATCATTCTCCAGCCCCATCGACGTTCTGCGTGTCGTCGGGGCCTGGCCGCTTTTGGCCGAACACCCCCGTATGAGTGAGGAGGATAACCAGGCCTTTACGGTTCCAGCCAAGCCGTGAGCGGCGGCCGTTTCCGGCCACCGGCCCCCGGAACGGCCGTCAGGCGTCGCGTTTCTTCAGCAGTACGTAGCCGGCGAGCACCGCGGCCGCCACCCACAGAGCCATGATGCCCAGCCCGGCCCAGGGCCCGTACGGGGCGCTGTTACTGCCCGACACCACCTGGGTGATCTTGCTCCCTGCCTGGTCGGGGAGGTACTGGCCGACCTTCTTGGTGGCGGAGACGCTTCCCAGGATGTTGGAGATCAGGAAGAAGAACGGCATCAGGATGCCCAGCGACAGCATGGGACTGCGCAGCAGCGAGGCGATGCCCATCGAGAACATCGTGATCAGAGTCATGTACAGCGAGGCACCGAACACGGCCCGCAGCACACCGGGGTCCCCGATGTGGGAGCGGTGGACGCCGAGCAGCGCCTGGCCGAGGAAGTACGTCAGAAAGCTCGTCACCACACCGATGACGAACGCCAGGACCGTGGCCACCACGATCTTGGAGACGTAGAAGGTGCCGCGCTGCGGGACGGCGGCCAGCGACATCCGGATCATTCCGGTGCTGTACTCGTTCGAGACCACGAGCACCCCGAAGACGATCAGCGCGAGCTGGCCGAGCACGATCCCCGCGAAACTCACCGACGTCGGGTCGAAGGTGAGCTGGTCCGAGCGGGGCATGTTGCTGAACTGGGAGTTCGACAGCGCGCTGAACAGCGCCCCGAACGCCACCGTCACCACCAGCGCGCTCGCCAGTGTCCAGACGGTGGACTGCACCGAGCGGATCTTGGTCCACTCGGACTTCATCACCTGGGCGGCCGCCATGGTCAGGCCCCCCTCTTCGGGTTCTTCGGGTCCTGGCCCCACCTGGGCTGCTGTCCCGGCTGCTGCGGTTTCTGACCCCACCCGGGCTGCCGCGGTGCGCCCGGAGGTGCGCTGTCGCCGCCGTTGTGTGCGTGGTACTCCACCGATTCCGCGGTGAGCTGCATGAACGCCTCTTCGAGTGAAGCCTGCTGGGGACTCAGCTCATGCAGGACGAGCTGGTGTCGGGCGGCGAGTTCACCGATGTCGGCCGCGGCCGTGCCGTCCACTTCGAGTGTGCCGTCGCCCGCCGAGACCGGCTTGTACCCGGCCTCGTGCAGCACGTCGAAGAGCTGCTCCCGCTGCGGGGAGCGCAGCCGCACGTACGACCGCGAGTTCTCCGCGATGAACTCCGACATGCTGGTGTCGGCCATCAGCCGCCCCTGCCCGATGACGACCAAGTGGTCGGCGGTGAGGGCCATCTCGCTCATCAGGTGCGAGGAGACGAAGATCGTGCGGCCCTGCCCGGCAAGGGCCTTCATGAGGTTGCGGATCCAGTGGATGCCCTCGGGGTCCAGACCGTTCACCGGCTCGTCGAACATCAGGATCTCGGGGTCACCGAGCAGCGCCCCCGCGATGCCGAGCCGCTGCCCCATGCCGAGCGAGAAGCCCTTGGCGCGCTTCTTCGCCACCGCCGAGAGGCCGACGGTCTCCAGCACCTCGCCGACCCGGGACGCCGGGATGCCGTTGCTCTGCGCGAGACAGAGCAGATGGTTGTGGGCCGTACGCCCGCCGTGCATGGTCTTGGCGTCGAGCAGCGCGCCGATGTGCCGCAGCGGGTCCTTGAGGTCCTTGTAGTGCTTGCCGTCGATCCGGACGTCTCCGCCCGTGGGGTTGTCCAGGCCGAGGACCATCCGCATCGTGGTGGACTTCCCGGCTCCGTTGGGTCCCAGGAAGCCGGTGACGATGCCCGGTCGTACATTGAAGGTCAGCTGGTCGACCGCCATCTTCTCGCCATAGCGTTTGGTCAGCCCCGAGAGTTCGATCACTGCGTTCCGCCTCGTCGTTTCTGGTGATTCGCCCGGCCTTCCCCCTGCCCCCGGCCGGGCCGCGCGGATCCTGAGGGCAGCACGCAGCCACGTTAGGCGTACGACAAGCCCCCCGCCACCGGAATGACGGGGGGCTTGCTCGCGGTACGCGGGACCGCGGATGTACCGAGACCTGCACTGAGACCATCGAGACGCGGCCCCGGGGGAGAGGCGACGTAGCGGCGGGTCAGCGGGTCTGCTGCGCCGGGACTCCGTGGGAGGTCTGCTCCTCGTCGGCCGGCGCACCGGCAGCGGCCACCGCGGCACCGGTCAGCGTGGCCAGCATCTCGCGGACGTTGGTCAGCTGCGCGTTGATCGAGTCGCGGCGGTTGGTGAGCGCCGCCAGCTCGCGCTCCGATTCGCTGCGGATCCGGTCGGCCTTGGCGTTCGCGTCGGCCACGATGTCCTCGGCCTGGCGCTGAGCCGTCTCCACCGTCTGACGGGCGCGGCGCTCGGCGTCCGTACGCAGCTTCTCCGCCTCCAGACGGAGCTGCTCGGCGCGGTGCTCGATCTCGGCCAGACGCTTCTCGGCCTTGGCCTGACGCGAGGCCAGGTCGCGCTCAGACTGCTCGCGGCGCTTGGCCAGGTTCGTCTCGAAGTCCGCGGCGGCCTGGGCGGCCTTGGCGCGGGTCTCCTCGAAGAGGGCATCGGCCTCCTCACGCTTGGACTGCGCGTCCTTCTGGGCCTCGGAACGCAGCGAGGACGCGTCGCTCTTCGCCTTCTCTACGATCCGGACGCCCTCGTCCTCGGCCTTCGCCTTGCGCTCGGATGCGAAGGACTCGGCGTCGTTGCGGACCTGCTGGGCGGCCGACTCGGCGAGCTCGCGGTGCTGCTCGGACGCGCGACGGGCCTCCTCACGGAGGTCCTTCGCCTCCTCCTCGGCAAGCCGGAGGATCTTCTCGACGCGGGCGCCGAGACCCGCGTACGACGGCTCCGCGTCGTTGACCTGGGCCTGCGCGTTCTGCGTCTCGAGGTGGAGTTCCTCGATGCGCTTTTCCAGAGAGGTGATCCGTGCCAGAGCGCTGTCACGGTCGGCGACGAGCTTGGTAATGCGGTCGTCCACCTGACCGCGGTCGTAACCACGCCGCACGAGCTCGAAGCCGAATGGGGAGGAAGTGTCGCTCATGGGGTTCCTGTCGAATGAGACCGGTGAGGTGATAGGGGGAATCCTAGGGGCCGAAGCGGCGTGTCATCGAGCGGATGCCCGTTTGATCTGGAGAATGTCCAGCCTTTTGAGTGGCTAGCCATCAGAAGGCTTGCCACTCGGACGGGTTCCGCCTGCCGCCGCACCTGCCTTGACGCCGTCTGCGGCCTTGCCGCTCCCGGTCGGCGCCTCGAAGGACTCCAACGCCTCCAGTACGTCCTGGACACGGGAGATCTCGGCCTGGATGTCCGCCCGACGGCGCATCAGCACATCGTGCTCGCGGGTGGCTTCCTCGATGAGATGGTCCGACTCGGCCGCGGCGTCCGTCTTGAGCTGCTCCGCCTCCCGTATCAGACCGGCCTTCTTCTGCTCGGCCTCCTTCAGGAGGGCCTCGGCCCGTTTGACGGCGGAGATCCGGACACTGGCCGCCTCCGACTCGGCGTCGGACACCAGCTCCTTGGCCTTCGCCTCAGCCTCGGCCTGCTGGTCGGCGGCCGCCTTCAGCAGCTTGTCGACGCGTTCGCCCGCCGACTTGAGCTGCTCGGCTGTCTCGCGGCGGGCCCGCTCGTGCAGCTCCTCGATCTCGGCCGTCACCCGGTCCCGCAGCTCCTCGGACCGCTCCCTTATGGCGGTCGCGTCCCGCCGTGCGCCGACGAGCAGTTCATCGGCGTCCGTACGGGACCGCTCCACCAGGCTGTTGCCCTCGACGGTCGCCTCGGCGGTGATCCGGTCGGCCTCCTGTCGGGCTGCTCCGACCATCGTGTCGGCCTGCGCCTCGGCCTCGGTGGCGGTGCGCAGCGCCTCCTCCTGGGCCTTCGACATCAGCTGGTCGGCCTGTTCCGCCGCGTCCGCGCGGCGCTTGGCCGCGACCTCACGAGACTCGTCCAGCATCCGGTCGGACTCCGACTGGGCCTCGGCACGCAGCTGTTCGGCAGTGGCGGCGGCGTCGGCCCTGACCCGCTCGGCCTCCACCCGGATGCGCTCGGCGGCCTGCTGGGCGGCGCCGACGGTCTCGGCCGCCTCGGCCCGCATCCGCTCCGACTCGCCGGAAGCCTCCGCGATCAGGGCGTCCGCCTGGCCCGCCGCGTCCGAGCGGATGCGGTTGGCGTCCTCGCGTGCATCGGCCCGGGCGCGGGCCGCGTCCTGTTCGGCCGACGCCACCGTGTCGGAGGCCTCGGTCCGCATCCGCTGGGCGTAATCGGCGGTGTCGGAGCGCAGCTTCTCCGCCTCGGCGATCGCATCCGAAACGGTGCGCTCGGCCAGGGACTTGGCGGCCTCGGACTCCTCCTGGGCGACGCGTCGGATCCGGCCCGCGTCCTCGGACGCGCGCTCCCGCTCGGCGTGCGCGTCGGAACGGACCCGGTCCGCCTCCTCCTGCGCCTCCGTCCTGGTCCGCTCCGCCGCGTGCTCCGCCGCCGAGCGCAGCCCGGTGATCTCCTGCTCGGCCTGGTCCTGGAGACCCGCGACCGAGTCCCGTACCTGCTGAGCGGTCTGCTCGGCCGCCGACACCAGCTCGGTGGCCCTGCGGTCCGCCTCCTCGACCAGCCGCGCGGCCTCGGCCTGGGCCTCCTCCACCCGCTTGCGCGCGGAGGCCAGCAACTCCTCGCTCTGGCCACGCGCCTGGACCCGCTCCTGTTCGGCCTCGGCACGGGCCGACGACAGGGTCTCCTCCGCCTCCCGGCGGCGCCGGTTGGCCTCCTCCTGGGCGGCGGCGAGCGCCTCCTGCGCCTCCGTACCGACGCGTTCGGCCGCCGCGGCGGCCTCGGCGCGCATCCGGTCGGCGCTGTCCTGCGCCTCGGACTTGAGCCGCTCCGCCTCCGCGGTGGCCTCGCTGCGCAGCCGTACGGCGATGTTCTCGCCCTCGGCGCGGGCCTGCGAGGCGTCCGCCGCGGCCTCGTCGCGCAGCCGCTCGGCCTCCTGCTCGGCCTGTGCCTGGAGCGCGCGGACCCGCTCGGCCGCCTCGGCGCGCAGCCGCTCGGTCTCGTCCGCGGTCTCCTTGCGGAGCCGCTCGGCCTCGGCGCGGGCGTCGGCCAGCGCCGTCTCGGCGCCGCTCAGCCGCTCCTCGGCCTCGGAGTGCAGCCGGGCCAGCTCCCCGGCCGCGTCGGCCCTGCGGGCCTCTATGCCGCGTTCGTTCTCCTCGCGCAGCACACCGGCGGCCTCCTCGGCCTGGGTGCGGGTCGCCTCCGCGTGCTCCTCCGCTTCGGCGGCCAGCCGAGCTGCCTCGGCGCGGGTGCGCTCCAGCGTCTCCTCGGCCTGGGTACGCAGCGTCGTGGCGCGCTCGACGGCCTCGGCGCGTACCCGCTCGGACTCGGCGGTGGCTCCCGAGCGCACCTCGTCCGCGTCGGCCTTCGCCTTGGCCAGCAGCTCCTCGGCGGTCCGCGCCGCCTCCTCGATCTGCTGCACGGCCTCCCGGCGGGCCTCACCGCGGATGCGCTCGCCCTCGGCGACCGCGTCGGCCCGCAGCTGCTCCGCCTCGCCGCGGAGCCTGCGCGCCTCGTCCTGGAGCTCGACCGTCTTGGCCCGGTACTCCTTGGTGTCGTCCTTGGCCGCGCCCTTGAGCTGCTCGGCCGACTCGGCGGCCTGGTCGCTGAGCCGCGCGGCCTCCGCCTCCGCCTCGTGGCGGATCCGTTCGGCCTCGTCGGTCGCGGCCCTGGTGGTCGACCTGGCGTCCTCGGAGGCCTTGGTCAGGATCTCCTCGGCGGTTCTGGCGGCCTTGGCCAGCTGCGCGGCCGTGTCCTCGGCCGCTGCCGTCCTGGCCTTGTCGCTCGCCTCGGCGACCATCCGCTCCGCGGTGCCGCGAGCGTCCTCAAGTGCCTGCTGGGCCTCCGCCTTGAGGGCCTCCGCGTCCTTGGTCGCCTCGCCGACCAGCCGGGCGATCTCGGCCTTCGCGGTGCGGGTGCGCTGCTCGTTGACCGAATCGGCCGCGGTGAGCTGCTTGGCCGCCGCGTCCTTCGCCTCGGTGAGGACCTTCTCGGCCTCCGCCCGCGCCTCGCGCAGCGCGCGCTCGGCCTCCTGGACCCGCTGCTCGGCACCGCGGCTGAGTTCTGCGGCCTGCTGCCGGGCCTGGTCGGACTCGGCGGTCGTGGACGTACGCAGCTGCTCGGCGTGGGTGGTGGCCTCCTGCGCCTGGGTGGAGGCGGCGGTGAGCAGCCGCTCCGCCTCGGCGCGGGCCCTGCGCAGGATGGTGTCGGCCTCGCTGCGGGCCGACTCGGTCTCGGAACCGAGGCGCTGGCGGGCCTCGGAGACCAGCCGCTCGGCCTCGGCGCGGGCAGCGGCCAGGGACTGCTCGGCCTCGGCGCGCGACTCGTCCATGAGCCTGCGCGCCTGGGACTCGGTCCGGGCGCGCAGCTGTTCGGCCCAGGCCACGTTCTCGTTGACGTGCGACTCGACGGTCTGCCGGCGCTCGGAGAGCTCCTGGTCCAGGCGCTGGCGCCGGGTCACCGCCTCGCTGTGCAGTTCGGCCTGGAGCCTGGCCTGGTGCTCGGCGTGCTCCTGGAGGATGCGCTGCGTCTGGGCGCGTGCTTCGCGCAGTTCGCGCTCGGCGTCGGTGCGCAACTGGTCGGCCTGCACCTGCGCGTTCCGCAGCAACTGCTCGGCCTGGTAACCGATGTCCGCCTGGTCGTAGGCAGGACGGGACGCCAGACTGCGGCGCGCCTCGTGGAGCTTGGCACGCAAGACCTCGACCTGGTAACCGAGGTCCTCGGCGTGCTGTACGGCCTTCTCCCGCTCGGTCTTCAGCCGGTCCATCTTGGCCTCGAACCGCGAAAGATGGTCGTCTTCAGCCCGGTGGCTCTCCTGGCGTTCGTAGCCCCGCACTGCGCGGTCCCATCCGTCCCCTGGTCGCAACACACTCTTCCCGTACGAGCTCCGTCGTCTCGGCGACGACGGGCCCCCGGGGGGAATGGTGTCAGATCAACGACGAGGCATGGGTCACAGGCCCCGATCCGGCCCCGGACCGGAGCCGCCCACTCTACCGGCCCAGGTATCCGGGGGTCAGTGCTCCTTACGCGCCAGAGGGTCCCCCTCACCGGCTTCCGCGGCCGCTCCGTGCGGTGCGGCGGCCGTGACCAGCTCCGTCAGGACCCCGTGGCAGTCCTTGGGGTGAAGGAACGTGATCCGGGAGCCCATGGTCCCGGTGCGCGGCTCGTCGTACAGCACACGGATGCCCTTGTCCCGAATATCCTGGGAGTCACCGTCCACGTCCGCGGTGCCGAAGGCGATGTGGTGCACACCCTCACCGTTCTTCGCCAGCCACTTGCCCACCGCGGAGTCCTCGCGGACGGACTCCAGGAGCTGGAGACAGGAGGCACCGCCGTCGGACGTCTCATTGATCTTGAGCATGGCCTCCCGGACGCCCTGCTCCTCGTTGACCTCGGTGTGGAACACCTCGAAGCCGTATGTCGCCCGGTAGAACTCGACAGTCTTGTCGAGGTCGAAGCAGGCGATCCCGATGTGGTCGATTCGCGTCAGCATTCCCCCAGTGCAGCGCGCCGACACCTGGTTACGCAACGTGCGCGCGATCACATGGGTGGGGCGGTGACGGGCGGGGGGCCGCTCAGTACATTCAAGTAAACCCTCGTTCACTCTCTTCCAAGGGGCCGCGCCTCATGTCTGGAACGAACAGCAGTACCTCCGTGATCGTCGCCGGAGCCAGGACCCCGATGGGCCGGCTCCTCGGTTCGCTCAAGTCCTTCTCCGGTGCCGACCTCGGCGCCTTCGCGATCAAGGCCGCGATGGAGCGGGCCGGTATCGGCGGAGACCAGGTGCAGTACGTGATCATGGGGCAGGTGCTCCAGGCCGGGGCAGGGCAGATCCCGGCACGCCAGGCCGCCGTCAAGGCGGGCATCCCCATGAACGTCCCCGCGCTGACCATCAACAAGGTCTGTCTCTCCGGGCTCGACGCCATCGCCCTCGCCGACCAGCTGATCCGCGCCGGTGAGTTCGACGTGGTGGTGGCCGGCGGCCAGGAGTCCATGACCAACGCACCGCATCTGCTGCCGAAGTCGCGTGAGGGCTACAAGTACGGCGCGGTCGAGATGCTCGACTCGATGGCGTACGACGGCCTCACCGACTCCTTCGAGTCCATCCCTATGGGTGAGTCCACCGAGAAGCACAACGCCCGCCTCGGTATCGACCGCGCCCCGCAGGACGCCTTCGCCGCCGGCTCCCACCAGCGGGCCGCCGCCGCGCAGAAGAACGGCCTGTTCGAGGCCGAGATCACGCCGGTCGAGATCCCGCAGCGCAAGGGCGAGCCGGTGCTCTTCTCGCAGGACGAGGGCATCAGGGCCGAGACCACGGCGGAGTCGCTCGGCAAGCTGCGCCCCGCCTTCATCAAGGACGGCACGATCACCGCCGGCACGTCGTCGCAGATCTCCGACGGTGCGGCCGCGGTCGTGGTGATGAGCAAGGCCAAGGCGGAGGAGCTCGGGCTCGACTGGATCGCCGAGATCGGTGCGCACGGCAATGTGGCGGGCCCGGACAACTCCCTGCAGTCCCAGCCCTCCCAGGCCATCCAGCACGCGCTGGGCAAGGAGGGCATCGGCGTCGGCGACCTCGATCTCATCGAGATCAACGAGGCGTTCGCGGCCGTCGCCGTCCAGTCAATGAAGGACCTCGGGGTCTCGCCGGAAAAGGTGAACGTCAACGGCGGCGCCATCGCACTCGGACACCCCATCGGGATGTCCGGCGCCCGGGTGGTCCTGCACCTCGCGCTGGAGCTGAAGCGGCGCGGCGGCGGGGTCGGCGCGGCCGCCCTGTGCGGCGGTGGCGGACAGGGTGACGCCCTGATCGTGCGCGTACCCAAGTAGGAGCGGTCCGGGGCGCCGACGGGCACCCGGATACGGAACCGGCCGGACAGGGAAGTGGCCGGATACGGAAGTGGACTGAGCGGAGCTGTGAACGTGGACATGGACGTCCCCACCCTGGTCGGACAGGCCCGTGAGGGCAGGCCGAGGGCCGTCGCCCGGCTGATCTCCCTGGTGGAGGGGGCGTCCCCGCAGCTGCGCGAGGTGATGGCGCGGCTGGCCCCGCTGACCGGCGGCGCGTACGTCGTCGGGCTGACGGGTTCGCCTGGTGTCGGCAAGTCGACTTCCACCTCGGCGCTGGTCTCGGCGTACCGGCGGGCCGGCAAGCGGGTCGGGGTGCTCGCCGTCGACCCCTCGTCGCCGTTCTCCGGGGGCGCGCTGCTCGGCGACCGGGTCCGGATGTCCGAGCACGCGTCCGACCCGGGCGTCTACATCCGCTCGATGGCCACCCGGGGCCATCTGGGCGGCCTCGCCTGGGCCGCCCCGCAGGCGATCCGGGTGCTGGACGCCGCCGGGTGCGACGTGGTGCTGGTGGAGACGGTCGGCGTCGGCCAGTCCGAGGTGGAGATCGCCTCGCAGGCCGACACGTCGGTGGTGCTGCTCGCGCCCGGGATGGGCGACGGGATCCAGGCCGCCAAGGCCGGAATCCTGGAGATCGGCGATGTGTACGTCGTCAACAAGGCCGACCGGGACGGCGCCGACGCGACCGCGCGCGAGCTCAACCACATGCTGGGCCTGGGCGAGGCGCGCGGCCCCGGCGACTGGCGCCCGCCGATCGTGAAGACCGTGGCGGCGCGCGGCGAGGGCGTCGACGAGGTCGTGGAGGCGCTGGAGAAGCACCGGGCCTGGATGGAGGAGCACGGCGTCCTGGACGAACGCCGCAGGGCACGCGCGGCGCACGAGGTAGAGACGATCGCGGTCACGGCCCTGCGCGAACGGATCGGCGACCTGCGCGGCGACCACCGCCTCGACGCCCTGGCCGACCGGATCGTCAGGGGCAGCCTGGACCCGTACGCGGCGGCGGACACCCTGGTGGAGGCCGTGACGGAGGGGGCGGCGGTGGCTGCCGAGCCGGACGGGGCAGCCGGGGCGGCTGGTACCCGGGGCTCGTCGGACTGAGGCGGGCGGCAGCCCGGTACTCACGGTTCGTCGGTCCGGGGCCGGTGCGACCGGTACTGACGGCTGATCGAACTGAGGCCAGGCGCAAGGCCGTCGGGCTGAGCGGGGCGGCATCCGAAGGCGGCAGCCCGGGACCAGGGTCCCGGGGGCGCCCCCTGCTACGGTGACCGCATGTTCCTCTCTCGTGCGTAGGACCCGGCCGACCACCCGGTGTCCTGTCCGTGCCGCTTCCGAGGAACCCCCCCCATGCCGTCCTACGCCGCTGTCCTGCGGCCCCCGCACGCCCGCCGCACCTTCGGTGCCGCCCTGATCGGCCGTCTCTCCTACGGGATGGTCTCCCTCTCCCTCGTACTCGCCGTCAAGGACGCTTCGGGCTCCTTCACCCTCGCGGGTACCGCCATGGCGCTCTTCGGCGCGACCAGCGTCTGCCTCTCGCCCGCCAGAGCCGCCCTGGTCGACCGCTACGGACCCCGCCGCGCGCTCGTCCCCATGGCAGGCGGCTACGCGGTGCTGCTCCTGGTGCTCGCCGCCGCCACCCGGCGGCCCGGCACGCCCCCGCCGCTGATCGCGGCACTCGCCGCGGCCGCCGGCGCGGGGACGCCACCGCTCGGGCCGACCATGCGGACCCTGTGGCGCAGGCTCGTTCCGGGCCGGGAGCTGTTGCAGCGCGCGTACAGCCTGGACGGGGTCGCGGAGGAACTGCTCTACGTCGCCGGGCCGTTGCTCGTCGGCGCCCTGGTGACCTGCGCCTCGCCCTCGGCGGGAGTCGCCGTCAGCGCCCTCCTGGTGCTGGCGGGAACCCTGGCCCTGGTGACGTCGCCGGTCGCGGCGGGCCCGTACCAGGAGAACCCGGGCTCACCGCCCGGCTCGCCGCCCTGCGACACCGGTCCTGTCGGCGTACGGTCCCGGTGGCCCCGGCAGCCCGTGGTGGTGGCCGCGGGGGTGGGGCTGGCGCTCGGCGGGCTCGATCTGCTGGTGGTCGCCGACGCCGGGCGGCACGGCCGGCCCGACGCCGTCGCGTGGGTGCTGGCAGCGCTCTCCGCGAGCAGTGTGGTCGGCGGGCTGGTCAACGGGGCGGTCAGCTGGCGCGCCCCCGCCCGGCTGCGGCTCGCGCTGTCCGCCGCGGGCCTCGGGCTCACCTTGACCGGCGCCGGGCTCGCGCCGGATCTCCGGGTGCTGGCCGCTGCCGCCGCTCTGGCCGGTCTCTTCGTGGCGCCCGCGCTGACGACCGCGTATCTGATCGCCGACGAGAGCGCGGGCCCGAGCGCCCGCACCCGGGCCGGTGCCTGGGTCAACACCGCGGTGAACGCAGGGTCCACGGGGGGCACGGCTGCTGTCGGCGTCCTGGTCGGGCGGGTTCCGCTCGCGCTCTGTTTCGCCCTGGCGGCGGCACCCGCCTTGTTCTCCGCCGCGTCCGTCCTGCCGGTCCTGCCGGTCCTGGTCCGGATCAGTGGTCTACGTCGTTCTGGCGCGACGAGACGACCTCGCAGGTCCTGCGGGTCAGGCGGATCTCGTGCCGGACGCGGCCCCTTGCCGTAGCGGTCGGCCTCCCAGCGGCCGTGGTCCAGTCCGGCGGAGGTGACCGTACGGGGTTCGGACGCCCGGCTCTGCTTCGGACGGAATCCAATCTGCCGGGGCCGTGCTGAACGCAGCCTGAAGCCGCCTGAAGTTCCCTTCAGCTTCCGTTTGCGAAGCTGTCCCCATGCGCCTGTTGATCGTGGAGGACGAAAAGAGGCTCGCGGTGTCCCTCGCCCGCGGACTCACCGCCGAGGGTTACGCCGTGGATGTCGCGCATGACGGGCTCGAAGGGCTGCACCTGGCCGGCGAGGGCCCGTACGACCTGGTCGTGCTCGACATCATGCTGCCCGGGATGAACGGCTACCGGGTCTGCGCGGCCCTCAGAGCGGCCGGCAACGACGTCCCCATCCTGATGCTGACCGCCAAGGACGGCGAGTACGACGAGGCCGAGGGTCTGGACACCGGGGCGGACGACTACCTCACCAAACCGTTCTCCTACGTGGTCCTCGTCGCCAGGATCAGGGCGCTGCTCCGCAGGCGCGCCGCCGGCCGGCCCTCGCCCGTGCTCACCGCGGGGAGCCTCACGGTCCACACCGCGACCCGCCGCGTACACCGCGCGGGCAGCGAAGTCACCCTGACAGCGAAGGAGTTCGCGGTCCTGGAGCAACTCGTCGTACGCCAGGGCGAGGTGGTCGGCAAGCCGGAGATACTGGAGCACGTCTGGGACTTCGCCTACGAGGGCGACCCGAACATCGTCGAGGTGTACGTGAGCGCCCTGCGCCGCAAACTGGGCGCCGACCTCATCCAGACCGTGCGCGGCGCGGGGTACCGGCTGGTCGCCGGATGAGGCGCGTATTCGGCTCCGTACGGGCCAGGGCGGCGCTGGGCGCGACGGTCGTCGTCGCTGTCGCGCTGGTCGCCGCGGGCGTCTCCCTCCTGCTCGTCCTGCGGTCGAACCTCACCGGCCAGACCGATCTGCGCGCCGAGGTCGCCGCGCAGAACGTCGCTTCGCAGGTCGCGCTCGACGTTCCGTACCACAAGCTCGTCCTGCCCGACGCGGAACAGAATCCGGTGCAGGTGGTCACCGAGCACGGCAAGCTGCGCGCCGCCAGCGACGAACTGGACGCGGTGACGGGGACGGCGACCACCGCGGTGCATCCGGTGTCGTCCAAGCCGGACCACAACCATGGCGACGACGATCCGCCGCGCGGTGAGGTCTCGCACGACGACGCCCAGTTCAGCTCCGGCACCGCGACCGTCGACGGCGACACCGCCGACTACCGGTTCGCCGCCGTCGAGGTGACCAACGGCAGCGACGACACCCTGATCGTCTACGCGGGCGCCCCCCTCACCACCGAGGAGAGCGCCGTCAGCTCGCTCCGCGGTGCGATGCTCATCGGGCTGCCCGCCCTGCTGCTGGTCGTCGCGGGTGTCACCTGGCTGGTGACCCGGCGCGCGCTGCGCCCCGTCGAGGGGATCCGGCGGGAGATGGCGGCGATCACCGCGTCCGAGGATCTGGCCCGGCGGGTCCCGGAGCCCCGTTCGCACGACGAGGTCGCCCGGCTGGCCCGTACGACCAATGCGACCCTCACCGCGCTGGAGAAATCCGTCGACCGGCAGCGGCGGTTCGTCGCCGACGCCTCGCACGAACTGCGCAGCCCCATCGCGAGTCTCCGTATCCAGCTGGAGGTCGGGGCAGCGCATCCGGAGCTGCTGGACGTCGACGGCGCGGTCGCGGACACCGTACGGCTCCAGGAGCTGGCCGCCGACCTGCTGCTGCTCGCCCGGCTTGACGCGGGGGAGCGGCCCGGGGCGAAGCGGATCGATCTGGGGGAGCTGGTGAGTGAGGAGGTGTCGCGGCGGCAGGCGGGCCGGGTCCCGGTGAGCGTCCACGCGGCAGGCGGTCTCGAAGTGGAGGGCTCGCGCGGGCAGTTGGCGCGGGTGATCGGCAATCTCCTGGACAACGCCCAGCGCCATGCCCGTTCCAGGGTCGAGGTGTCCGTACGGGAGCGGAACGGCCGGCTCATAGCGGAGGTGGCCAACGACGGCCCCGGAGTGCCTGCCGCGCAGCGCGAGCGGATCTTCGAGCGGTTCGTACGGCTCGACGACGCCCGGACCCGTGACGAGGGCGGCGCCGGCCTCGGGCTGGCCATCGCCCGCGATGTGGCGCACCGGCACGGCGGGACGCTCACCGTCGGCGACGGCGCCGTCTTCGCACTGGACCTGCCCGCCGCACGGACCGGGGGCCGCTCCGAGCCGCGCTGACCCGACCTGCCGGCCTGATCCGCCCTGAAGGCGGGAACCGAACGGCGCGGCCGCTACCCCTTGCGCAGCCCCCGCAGCTGATCGGCGACCGGCGTCAGCGACTCACGCAGTCCGGCCAGTGCCTCGGGCGTCAACATGTCGATGAAGTGTCTGCGCACCGAGTCCACATGGTGCGGTGCGACCTTCTGCATGGTCTCGCCGCCGAGGTCGGTGAGGACGGCGAACAGCCCGCGCCGGTCCGACTCGCAGTTCTCCCTGCGGACCAGCCCGGCCTTCTCCATCCTGGTGATCTGGTGCGACAGGCGGCTCTTCGACTGAAGGGTGGCGGCGGCGAGATCGCTCATCCGCATCCGCCGGTCGTCGGCCTCGGAGAGATTGACCAGGATCTCGTAGTCGTTCATCGTCAAGCCGAACGGCTGGAGGTCCTTCTCCATCTGGTACGTCAGCAGCCTGTTGGCGTCCAGATAGGTGCGCCAGGAGCACTGCTCCGCCTCGTTCAGCCAGCGGGTGGCCGTCTCGGTCTCCATAATGAGAATTCTACCTAAGAAGTTGAATATTGGACAACATGGGGGGTGTCACTCGGGCCTCACTCCCGGCGCGCGCCACACTGCGCCACCGCGATCCCGATCCCGGGCCTGATCGCGGACGGCGATCCTGATCCGGTTCCGCGCCGGGGGTTCAGATGTTCGACGTTACACTCCGCAGGCTAGTGCTTACAGCCCGAAGCGGCGCTGAAGATCCCCGACCTGGCCGGGAAAGCGCGCTCCTGGGCCGTTTTGGCCGGAACGAGGCCCCTGCCCACCGGGAACGCCTGGTTCGTCCGGCACCGAACCGGTCGGCTTCTCGGGCAGCAGCGCCTCGGTCGACTGGAGCAGCACCGTCCCGGCGCCCACGAACTCGAACTGGTGCTCCTCGCCCGATACGCCGCCGAGGCCGGTGAACGACCTGATCCCGCCCAGCACCCCCGTCAGATAGGCGTGGTCGTAGTGGTGGCAAGGCGACGGGCAGTCCGCCCAGCCGACCAGGGCCTGCGGGTCGACCCGGATCGGCGGCTCCATGAAGACGACCGGACCGTTCGAAGCGGCCACGAACTTCCCCGTACCGATCAGGGTCAGAAAGCCGGGCACGATCGACTGCTTCAGGGAGAGCGACGGCTCGAACGCCAGCAGGTTGCCGGAGCGGACCGTGAGATTACCGTCGTCCAGGTCGAACGAGTTCACGTCGAAGGCCCGGTCGGCGAGCAGCATCTTGCCCGATCCCTCCGCCACCACCCAGTCCGAGGCGTGCAGCGGGGAGTGGAAGCTGGTGCGCAGCAGATGGTCGAACCGGCCGTTGCCGAAGCCGTTGTACTCGATCCGCCCGTAGTAGGCGATCATCTTGCCCTTCTGCAGGAACCACTGGCTGCCGCTGAGTTCCACGCAGAAGGTGTACTTGTTGACGTTGTCGTTGGCCGGCAGCGTCATCGGGTCATGGACCACCGGTCCCGTCACAGCTTCTCCTCCGATGCCTGCACATAGACCGCGCCGCTGCCGGACAGTTCGAGCTGGAACGCCTCGCCCGAGCCGCGCCCCACCATCTCCCGCCAGCCGAGCGCCGCCGACAGCTTGTTCCGTACGTCCCCGTGGTGGGCGACGTACGCCTGCGGGTCCACATGCACCGGCCCCTGCGGGGTGATCGGCAGCTCCACGACCCCGCCGTGCGCCATCACGGCCACCGCGCCGTGGCCCTTGAGCGTCGTGGTGAACAGCCCCTGGCCGGTGACCTGGCCGCGCACCATCCCCATGACCCCGCCCTGCGAACCCATGAACATCGTGCCCTGCTGGAGCGAACCGTCGAACGCCAGCAGCCGGTCCGCCTCCACATACAGCGTGTCGCCGGCCAGCGAGATCACCTGGATGTGGTGGCCGCCGTGTCCGAACATCACCGTGCCCCGGCCCTCCACCGTCATCAGCGGCGTGGCCTCGTTGGCCACCCGCCGCCCGATCATGGACATCACACCGCCCTGACCGCCCTGGATGTTCGGCGTGAAGGTCACGTCGCCCCGGTACGCGAGCATCGCTCCGCGCTGGCTGTAGAGCTTCTGGCCGGGCACCACCGTGGCCTCGACCATCTTCGAGTTGATCTCGGTGAACGGCATCAGACATCACCCCCGACCGTGCTGCGCTCGCTGGGCTGTACGTAGACCAGCCCCTCGCCCTCGAACCGGATCTGGAAGGACTCGCCGGACCCCTCACCCATGAAGGTCCGGAAACTGACCCCGGTCTGGAAGTGCTGCTGGAGGCTGCCGGTGTGCGCGATGTACGCACCGGGGTCGACCAGGAGCGGGTACTGCGGGCTGACCCGCAGGACGACCGCCGGGCCGTGCGACATCACCGCGGCCTGCCCCGTCCCCTCGGCGGTGGTGGTGAACAGGCCGTTGCCCTGGGACGCGCCCCGCAGCCCGGTGAAGGTCGTGCCGGTGCGCAGCCCCGCGTCCGTGCAGAGGAGGTTGCTCGCCTCCACATGGAGCTTCTCGCCGTGCAGGGCGACGAGGTTGATCTCGGTGGCGCGGTCGGCGAAGTAGCAGGTGCCCTTGCCGCGCACCTCCATCACGCTCATCTGCTCGCCGGTGAGGCGCCGGGTCACCATCCCGCGGAGCCCCTCACCGCCGCCGGACATCTTTTTGAAGGTCATCTGGCCGTCGTAGGCGACCATCGAGCCGTTCTTCGCTTTGACGGCGTCGCCTGTCATGTCGACGGCGAGCATCTTGCTGCCTTGGAGTCGGAACTGAGCCACGGACTGAAGGTAACGGGCCGGAAGGGGTACGAACAGCGCCCCTGGGCCTATATGCACCCTGAAGGAGCCCTGAGGAGGACGGCTGACACAATGGTGCAAGCTTGTGCGTACTTTCACAAGATCGCCGTGTGTCCCCCAACCGGGAAGGTTGCTCCCCCGTGGACCTCAAGACCGCTTCTGCCCTCCGCCGGTTCCGGCTGGTAGCCGCTCCCGAGGCGGTGTCCTACTTCCTGCTCCTGCCGATCGGCGTCGTGCTCAAGGGCACCACCTCCTTCAACCCGGTGCCCGTCCTGGGCTGGATCCATGGCCTGCTCTTCATCCTGTACGTGGTCTTCTGCGCGGATGCCTGGAACCGTGCCAAGTGGTCCGCCAAGACCGGCATCGTCTATCTCGTGCTCTCCGTGGTCCCGATCGGCGGCTTCTTCGCCGAGCGCAAGCTGCGCCGCGAGGCCGAGGACGCGGTGATCGCCTCCCGGGCGCGCCGCGAAGGCGTGGTCGCGTCGTGATCGTCGCTTTCTCGATCACCCCGCTGGGCGTCGGCGAGGACGTGGGGGAGTACGTCGCCGAAGCCGTACGCGTCGTACGGGAGTCGGGTCTGCCGAATCGCACCGACGCCATGTTCACCTCGGTCGAAGGCGAATGGGACGAGGTCATGGACGTCGTCAGGCGCGCCGTAGCGGTGGTCGAGCAGCGCGCCCCCCGGGTCTCGCTCGTGCTCAAGGCGGACATCAGGCCGGGTGTGACGGACGGCCTGACCTCCAAGGTGGACACCGTCGAGCGGCACCTCGCCGGGTAGCCCTGGCCCGTTCGCGTTCGCTCCCGCCCTTCGGTCCGCGGACCGAAGGGCGAGACGGGGCTGACCGTCATATGACCGGCCGGTAGGGTCGATGCCGTGCCGAAGCCGCTCAGCCTTCCCTTCGATCCCATCGCGCGCGCCGACGAACTGTGGCAGCAGCGCTGGGGCCCCGTGCCCTCGATGGCCGCCATCACCTCGATCATGCGCGCCCACCAGATCCTCCTCGCGGAGGTCGACGCGGTCGTCAAGCCGTACGGCCTGACGTTCGCGCGCTACGAGGCGCTGGTGCTGCTCACCTTCTCCAAGGCGGGTGAACTGCCGATGTCCAAGATCGGTGAGCGGCTGATGGTGCACCCCACATCGGTGACGAACACTGTCGACCGGCTGGTCACGTCCGGCCTGGTCGACAAGCGCCCCAACCCGAACGACGGGCGCGGCACGCTGGCCTCCATCACCGACAAGGGCCGCGAGGTCGTCGAAGCGGCCAGTGCGGATCTGATGAAGATGGAGTTCGGGCTGTCCGCGTACGACGCGGAGGGCTGCGGCGATATCTTCGCGATGCTCAGGCCGCTTCGGGTGGCGGCGGACGACTTCGAGGAGTAGGGCGGCGGGGCTGGGGAGCCGTGGGCGGGTCCTGCCGGGCCGGTGGGCCGCTCTGCGGGGCTCCGGAGGGTACTCAGGCGGGGCCTCGGCCCCAAGGGCAACCCCGCCGAAGATCGCCCATAGCGCCCGGATACGCTCGACTGCATGAAACGAAGCGTGCTGACCCGCTACCGCGTGATGGCCTATGTCACCGGTGTGCTGCTGGTCCTGCTGACCCTCGGCGTCATCGCCAAGTACCTGCTGGACATCAACGGGGCGACCGGTTTCGTCAGCGTGGTCGGAATCGCGCACGGCTGGCTGTACGTGGTCTACCTGATCTTCGCCTTCGACCTCGGCTCCAAGGCGAAGTGGCCGGTCGCCAAGCAGATCTGGGTGCTGCTGGCCGGTACGGTCCCGACCGCGGCGTTCTTCGTCGAGCGGAAGATCTCCCGCGAGCTGGAGCCCCGGATCACCGAGCGGGCCCCGGTCGCAGCGAAGGCCTAGCGCTGACCGGCCAATGGGGGGGCGGCCCTCGCACCACCGCCCGCACGGTGTGCGGGCGGTCTGCCATCGACATTTATTAGGACGTCCTAGTAAATTCGAGGGTATGGACGCTCACGCCATTGAAGAGGGCCGCCGTCGCTGGCAGGCCAGGTACGACAAAGCCCGCAAGCGGGACGCCGATTTCTCGACCCTGTCGGGCGACCCGGTGGACCCGGTGTACGGGCCACGGCCGGGCGACACCTACGAGGGATTCGAGCGGATCGGCTGGCCCGGCGAGTACCCGTACACCCGTGGCCTGCACCCCACCGGCTACCGCGGCCGCACCTGGACGATCAGGCAGTTCGCCGGGTTCGGCAACGCCCGCCAGACGAACGACCGCTACAAGACGATCCTCGCCAACGGCGGCGGCGGTCTCTCGGTCGCCTTCGACATGCCGACGCTGATGGGCCGCGACTCCGACGAGCCGAAGGCGCTCGGCGAGGTCGGCCACTGCGGGGTCGCCATCGACTCGGCCGCCGACATGGAGATCCTCTTCCAGGACATCCCGCTCGGAGATGTCACCACCTCGATGACGATCAGCGGCCCGGCCGTCCCGGTCTTCTGCATGTACCTGGTCGCCGCCGAGCGCCAGGGCATCGACCCGGCCGTGCTCAACGGCACGCTCCAGACCGACATCTTCAAGGAGTACATCGCGCAGAAGGAGTGGCTCTTCCAGCCCGAGCCGCATCTGCGCCTGATCGGCGACCTGATGGAGCACTGCGCCGACGCGATCCCCGCGTACAAGCCGCTCTCGGTGTCCGGGTACCACATCCGCGAGGCGGGTGCGACGGCCGCGCAGGAGCTGGCGTACACCCTCGCCGACGGCTTCGGTTACGTGGAGCTCGGCCTCTCGCGCGGGATGGACGTGGATGTCTTCGCGCCGGGGCTGAGCTTCTTCTTCGACGCGCACGTCGACTTCTTCGAGGAGATCGCCAAGTTCCGTGCGGCGCGCAGGATCTGGGCGCGCTGGATGAAGGACGTCTATGGCGCGCGGACCGACAAGGCGCAGTGGCTCCGCTTCCACACCCAGACGGCCGGGGTCTCGCTGACCGCGCAGCAGCCGTACAACAACGTCGTACGGACCGCGGTCGAGGCGCTCGCCGCTGTCCTCGGCGGCACCAACTCCCTGCACACCAACGCCCTGGACGAGACGCTCGCGCTGCCGAGCGAGCAGGCCGCTGAGATCGCGCTGCGGACGCAGCAGGTGCTGATGGAGGAGACGGGCGTCGCCAATGTGGCGGACCCGCTGGGCGGCTCCTGGTACATCGAGCAGCTCACGGACCGCATCGAGGCCGACGCGGAGAAGATCTTCGACCAGATCAAGGAGCGCGGCCTGCGGGCGCACCCCGATGGGCAGCACCCGATCGGCCCGGTCACATCGGGCATCCTGCGCGGCATCGAGGACGGCTGGTTCACCGGCGAGATCGCCGAGTCCGCCTTCCAGTACCAGCGCTCGGTCGAGAAGGGCGACAAGCGAGTCGTCGGCGTCAACTGCCTGCACGGATCGGTCACCGGCGATCTGGAGATCCTCCGCGTCAGCCACGAGGTGGAGCGCGACCAGGTGCAGGAACTGGTGGTCCGCAAGGCGGCCAGGGACGACGCCCGGGTACGGGCCGCCCTGGACGCGCTGCTCACAGCCGCCCGGGACGGCTCGAACATGATCGAGCCGATGCTGGCCGCCGTCCGCGTGGAGGCGACGCTCGGCGAGATCTGCGGGGTACTCCGGGACGAGTGGGGCATCTACACGGAGCCGCCGGGCTTCTGACCGGGACGGGTCATGTCATGACACGGGCGACCGGCCTCACGGGAGGCGCAGCCGGAAGAGTGCGCCGCCGCCCGGTGCCTGTTCCGCGGTGAGTTCCGCGCCGTGCGCGCGGGCGATCTGGCGGGCCATCGCGAGACCCAGACCGGAGCCGGCCAGCGAACGCGCGGCACGGGCCCGGTAGAAGCGGTCGAAGACGTACGGCAGGTCGTCGGGCGCGATCCCCGGCCCGTGGTCGCGCACGGTCAGCTCGGTCGTGGTCAGCGTGATCTCGACCTCGCCCACATCGCCCGAGAACTTCGCCGCGTTCGAGAGCAGATTGGCGAGCAGCCTGGAGAGCCGCGCCGGTACGCCGTTCAGTACCGGGTCGGCCGCCGTCTCCACGGTGAAGGCGAGCCCCGGCCAGTGGCCACGGGCCGCCGCCACCGCGTGCTCGACCAGCGGGGCCAGCCGGACGCTCTCCACCAGCGGTACGGGCTCCTCGTCACGGGCCAGTTCGATCAGGTCGTTCACCAGCGTCGTCACCTCGTGGATCTGCCGGGTGAGGGCGCCCGTCGCCCGGTCGCGCTGCGCGGGGGTCAACCGGTCGGCGCGGGCGAGGAGTTCCGCGTTGGTCCGCAGCGCCGTGAGCGGGGTGCGCAGTTCGTGGGAGGCGTCCGCCACCAGCCGGCGTTGGGCGGTCACCGACTGCTCCAGCTCGCCCAGCATGGTGTTGAACGTGGTCGCCAGCCGGGTGACCTCGTCCTGTCGGGTGGCGGGCCCCGGCGGCAGCTCGATGCGGTGGCGCGGGTCCCGGGTCGCGGCGATCCGCTCGGCGGCGCCGGTGAGCCGGGCGACGGGCGCCAGACCGGTACGCGACACCCAGTAACCCAGCGCCGCGGCGACCAGCACCCCGGCGCCGCCGACCGCCGCGAGCAGCTGGGCGGTCCGCCGTACGCTCTTCTCGACCGGGTCGGAGCGCAGGGCCACCTGCACCGCCTCACGGTGACCGAAGGTGGTGGTGAGCATCCGGGTGGGACGCCCCTGGAGGGTGATGTCGGTGAAGTACGGTGCGCGCTTGCCCGCTGCGACCTCACGGACCGGTTCCGATACCGGCAGCAGGTACGGCTGGGCGGGGTCCGCCGACGGATGGGCCGGCACGATCTGTGCGCAGGCGGGCGACGCCAGGAACTGGCACTGGCCCTCGACGACCCCGGGCTCCCCGCGCCCGCCGCCGGACACCGCCGCCGACTGGATGAGATTGAGGTCCAGCTGGTGGTACATCTCGTACCGCTGGACGAAGAAGGCCGCCGCGCACACCCCGAGCGCGACCAGGGCCACGGCCGCCGACGCGGTCAGGGCGAGCCGGGTGCGCAGCGGACGGCGGCGGCGCCAGCGCGCACCGAGCCGGTGGGACGGCGCCCGGCGCGGGCCGCCCAGGTCATTGCGGGCGCTCACGCCGCGTCCAGCCGGTAGCCGACCCCGTGCACGGTGTGGACCACGCGCGGTTCGCCCGCCGCCTCCAGCTTGCGGCGCAGGTAGCCGACGTACACCGCGAGCGAGTTGGAGTCGGGGCCGAAGTCCTGGCCCCAGACCCGCTCCTGGATCAGCTCCCGGGTGAGGACCTGCCCGGGGTGGCGCAGCAGCAGATCGAGCAGGGCGAACTCGGTCCTGCTGAACTCGATGGGGCGCCCGGCCCGGTGCCCGGTGCGGGTCTCCGGATCCACGGTCAGATCGCCGTACGACAGCGCGCCCGGCTCCTCATCCACCGGCGCGGCCCGTCGCAGCAGCGCCCGCACCCGGGCGATCAGCTCGTCGAGCGCGAACGGCTTCACCAGGTAGTCGTCGGCCCCAGCCTCCAGCCCGTCCACCCGCTCGCTCACCGAGTCAAGGGCGGTCAGCACCAGTACCGGCGTACGGTCGCCGACGGCGCGCAGCCGACGGCAGACCGCGAGACCGTCGAGCACCGGCATCAGCACGTCGAGCACGACCGCGTCCGGCTGCCAGGAGGCGACGGCCGACAGGGCGGCGAGTCCGTCGGCCGCGCCCCGCACCTCGTACCCCTCGACGCTGAGACCGTCCTCGACCGCCACGCGTACCTCCGGCTGGTCGTCCACGACCAGGATCTTTCTCGGTCGGGGGCTCACGGGCGGCGTGTGCGGGTGCGGGTTCATGGAGCGAAGCCTGCCAAACCCGTCTCTTAGAACCTTCTTACCTCGCGACGTGAGTGTGCTGGCCATGCGCACACCACTCTCCGTCGTGATCGGTGCGGGCGGCACCGGCGGCCACATCTACCCGGGCCTCGCCCTCGCCGACGCCCTGCGCCGGGCCGTACCCGGCGCGGTGATCTCGTTCGTCGGCACCGAACGCGGCCTCGAATCCACGCTCATACCCGGCGCCGGATACCCGCTGCACACCGTCGCCATGATCCCCTTCGACCCGGCGCTCGGCGCCCGGCGCTATCTGCTGCCGGCCGCTCTGCTGAAGTCCGGCGCACAGTGCCGGACGATCCTGCGCGAGCAGGGGGCCCATGTCGCGGTCGGCATGGGCGGCTACCCGAGCGCGCCGGTGATACTCGGCGCCCGGATGGCCGGTGTGCCGAGCGTCATCCACGAGTCCAACGCGGTGCCGGGCCGCGCCAACCAGTTCGCAGCCCGGCTCACCCCGCATCTCACCGTCGCCTTCGACCGCAGCCGGGCCCACCTCGCCGGCGGCGAGAACGCGGAGACGGTCGGGATGCCGATCGCCGCACCGATCGCGGCCCTCGACCGTCCCGCGCTGCGCGCCGAGGCCCGCCGGGCGCTCGGTGTCCCCGCCGGGGCGCGGCTGCTGCTGGTCAACGGCGGCAGCCTCGGCGCGGCCCGGCTCACCGCCGCCGCGGTCGGGCTCGCGGCCCGCTGGCAGGCGCGTACGGACGTCCATCTGCTCATCAAGACCGGCCCGGCCGCCCTGGAGGCGGCCCGGGCCCGGCTTGCAGCCGAGGGCGGCTGCCGGATCGCCGGCGCCGTCCCCTATCTGGACCGGATGGACCTCGCGTACGCCGCCGCCGACCTGGTGGTCTGCCGGGCCGGCTCCGCCACGGTCGCCGAACTCGCCACCACCGGGGTGCCCGCGATTCTCGTCCCGTATCCGCACGCGCCGGGCGACCACCAGACCCACAACGCCCGCGTCCTCAGCGACGCCGGGGCCGGGGTGCTGATCGCCGACGAGGAGACGACGGCGGAGCGGCTCGCCGAAGTGGCGGGCCCGCTCCTGGCCGACCCTGCCCGGCTCGCCGCGATGAGCGGTGCGGCCGGACCTTCCACCCATGCCCGGGCAGCCGATCTGCTCGCTGCCCGGGTCCTGTCCCACGCAAAGGAGTTCACCCCATGACCAGTCGGCAGACCAGCAATTGGCAGAACCGCACCGTCCTCGTCACCGGAGCCGAGGGCTTCATCGGCTCGACCCTGGTCGACCTCCTGGTGGAGCAGGGGGCGCGGGTCCGGGCATTCGTCCACTACAAGCCGTACGGCGAGAAGGGCCACCTCGGCCGCCATCTGGGCAGCTCCCAGGTCCAGATGGTGGCGGGGGACGTCCGGGACGCGGGCCGCGTCGACGACGCAGTGGCGGGCTGCGACACGGTCTTCCACCTCGCCGCGCTGATCGGCATCCCGTACAGCTACGACGCCCCCGGCGCGTACGTCGCCACGAATGTCACCGGCACCGAGAACATCGCCGAGTCCTGCTGCCGGCACTCCGTACGCCGTCTTCTGCACGCGTCCACCAGTGAGGTGTACGGGACCGCGCGCACCGCCCCGATCAGCGAACAGCACCCGCTCCAGCCGCAGTCCCCTTACTCAGCGTCCAAGATCGGCGCCGACATGATGGCGCTGTCCCACTGGCACGCGTTCGAGCTGCCGGTGACGGTGGTGCGGCCCTTCAACACGTACGGCCCCCGGCAGTCTGCACGCGCCGTCATCCCCACCATCCTCGCCCAGCTCCACTCCGGGGCCCGGGAGATCAAGCTCGGTTCGCTCACGCCGACCCGTGACTTCACCTATGTCACGGACACCGCGCGCGGCTTCCTCGCGCTGGCGGACTGCGACCGGGCGCTGGGCGAGAGCGTCAATCTCGGTACAGGACAGGAGATTTCCATCGGAGACCTGGCGCAGGCGCTGATCGCGGCCTCCGGCCGGGACGCCGAGGTCGTCGTCGACCCGGCCAGGCTCCGCCCTTCGGGCAGTGAGGTCCAGCGGCTGCTCTCGGACAACTCGCGGGCCCGCGAGTGGGCGGGCTGGCAGCCCGAAGTGGCGCTCGCCGACGGGCTGAAGCAGACATCGGAGTGGATCGCGGAGCACCTGCACCTGTTCGCGGCCGACCGCTACCAGGTCTGACACCTGTTCGCGGCGGACCGCCACCAGGATTGAGCCGGGTGATCAGGCGGGCGAACCGGCAGGCGGGGCCGGGGTGCTGCTCAGCCCGGAGCAGAGCAGCACCGTGAACTCGCGCGCCCACTCCTCGTCCACCGGCTCCGCGCTCACCAGCGCCCGGTGCACCACGGCGCCCGCGACCACGTCGAAGATAAGGTCGGTGTGGCGGGCCGAGATCTCGGGGTCCTCCTCGGAGGGGAGTTCGCCCCGGGCCTGGGCCCGCTCGCGGCCGACGGTCACCAGCCGCTTCTGCCGGTCGACGATGGCCGAGCGGATCCGGGCGCGCAGCGCCTCGTCGCTGATCGACTCGGCGACCACCGCCATCAGCGCGGTCTTGGTCTCGGGCCGCGCGAGGAGCGCGGCGAACTGGAGCACCACGCCCTCGATGTCGGCGGACAGACTGCCCCGGTCCGGCAGGTCCAGCTCGTCGAACAGGACCGCCACGGCGTCCACGACCAGTTCGTTCTTGTGCGACCAGCGGCGGTAGAGCGTCGTCTTGGCCACCCCGGCGCGGGTCGCCACCTCGCCCATGGTCAGCTTCGACCAGCCCACCTCGACCAGCGCGGCTCTCGTCGCCATGAGGATCGCGGTATCGGCCTCTGGGGAGCGTGGGCGACCCGTTCGGGTGGGCTTGCTGAAAGGCATGACCGCGACCATACCGGTCAGTAGCCGAGCCGCAGTGAGTCAGATCACGGGAAACCGGCGGAGGATTTACGCCCGCTGCTCCCGGTCGACCAGTTACGCTACGACTCGTAGCGTAAAGAGGCGCAAGCGCGCTTCGGCTGCACGAGCACCACGCGACGACCGGGTGACACCACAGCACGACAAGAGCCACTGGCGCCAGGGTGGGGACCCTGCGCCTGTACCGGGCCCCTCATCGGGCCGACGGCCTGTGTCCGTCCGTACGCCCCGCATCCGGCGGGGGGTGTACGGACGGGCCGGGCCCGCACCAGCGGCGGATTACGCCGACAGCTTTCTCGAACGGCTTTCCTGAACGAGTGGCGGAGGGGGGAGGATGTACGTATGCAGCCTAGGAACATGTCCATGAGCGGCGTCGTCGACCTCGCCGCAGTGAAGGCCGCCGGCGAGGCCCGGCAGAAAGCGGAGCAGGCGCGAGCCGAGACCGCCAGGCAGGGCGGCGCAGCGCCCGTCTCACCCGTCTCGCTGGTGATCGATGTCGATGAAGCCGGTTTTGAGCGCGATGTCATCCAGCGCTCCGCCGAGGTCCCGGTCGTCATCGACTTCTGGGCCGAGTGGTGCGAGCCCTGCAAGCAGCTCGGCCCGCTGCTCGAGCGCCTCGCCGTCGAGTACAACGGCCGCTTCCTGCTCGCCAAGGTCGACGTCGACGCCAACCAGATGCTGATGCAGCAGTTCGGGATCCAGGGGATTCCGGCCGTTTTCGCCGTCGTCGCCGGGCAGGCGCTCCCGCTCTTCCAGGGCGCGGCGCCCGAGGCCCAGATCCGGCAGACCCTCGACCAGCTGATCCAGGTCGGCGAGGAGCGCTTCGGGCTCACCGGGATCCCGGTGGACCCGGACGCGGAGCCGCCCGCGGCGGACGCCGAGCCCGCCGAGGCCCCGGCCGGTCCCCATGACGCGCTGCTCGAAGCGGCCGTACAGGCGCTGGACGCCAATGACTTCGACGGTGCGGTCCAGGCGTACCGGAACGTCCTCTCGCAGGAGCCGGCCAACGAGGAGGCCAAGCTCGGCCTCGCCCAGGCGGAACTGCTCGGCCGGGTCCATGGACTTGACCCCCAGCAGGTCCGGAAGGACGCGGCCGACAGCCCCGCCGACGTCCAGGCGCAGATCGCCGCGGCCGACCTCGATCTGGTCGGCGGTCATATCGAGGACGCCTTCGGCCGTCTGGTTCAGACGGTGCAGCGCACGGTGGGTGACGACCGCGAGGCCGCACGGGTCCATCTGCTCCAGCTCTTCGAAGTGATCGGATCCGACGATCCGAGGGTTACCGCCGCCCGTTCCGCCCTGGCGCGTGTGCTGTTCTGACAGGGTTCTGAACAGTCACTAAACGCGTGGCGTCTGCGGGTTGCCGCTGACGATTTGGCGACACAGCGATAACCGGCGGCCGCACTTTGCCAAAACTTGGCAATTGCGGCCGTCTGTTACTCCGAGTAAATCAGGTACCTCCTTCTGCCCGGTTATGGTCGCCTACCGCCCGATGTAGCGGCGGTGTCGGGCCCACCCTCTGTGCCCGCGCGATATCGGGGGGTCGCGGTTCGGTTATCGAGCCGTTACTAGCCGGTAACGAGCCCCTTGTGTCACGGCCGCGAATGCACCACGATCGGCCGGGCTCGGTCCAATCACGCACCGGCGCGACATCCGGTCGCGGCGTGGCCGCTTGGGTCCCCACCGAGCCGGTCGGCGGCAGTGGCGCCGGCTGCGGGACAGGGGGGTTCCTGCCACCCGGCGGGGCCTGTCCAGCGGTTGCGCGTAGGCGTGGCCAGTGGTTGTCGCTCGGGGGTGATCGCCGGTGCTTCGGACGCGGTTCGCGCTTCTGAACCGGGCGCTCTCCTTCCCGAGGACGTAGCACTTCTCCCATCCCAGGACGGGCTTCGAACCCGATCCGGAGATGTACGTCCGAGAAGGAGGAAACTAAGTGAGTTCCCAGGTACGTGGCGGAACCAGATGGAAGCGGTTCGCGCTTGTCATGGTGCCGAGCGTGGTCGCCACCGCTGCGGTGGGCGTCGGCCTCGCGCAGGGTGCGCTCGCCGCTTCGTTCAGCGTGTCCGGCCAGAGCTTCAAGGTCACCGCCGACCAGCTGGTCGGGCATGACTTCGTCCAGTACGGCAGTGTCGCGACCGGCAAGGACCTGAACGGCAAGAGCGCCGCGCACGCGGTGGCCGTTTCGGGCTTCCACGATGCGACGATCACCAACATGTGCCAGTCGGTGGTCACGCCCAACCTGCCGTTCGGCCTCGGCAGCGTCACGCTGCAGCTGCACGCCGGCACCCAGGCGAAGAAGCCGGTCGAGGCGACGAACCTGTACCTCGATGTCGCGAGCCTCGACGCCGATGCGACGTTCAAGAACATCGACATCGGTGTCGCGGCCGGTGACCCGTCGAACAAGACGGGCATCGAGCACGGCACGGAGAAGGCCGTCAACCCGAACGGCTTCGCGCAGCGCGCCGACGAGGCGACGCTGGAGCACGTGAAGCAGACGGCGTGGGCGACCACGGCCGGCACCTTCAAGCTCAGCAACTTGAGCCTGAGGCTCAAGTCGGGCGTCAAGGAGTGCTACTAAGCACGCCCGGGCGGCCGGAGCGCGCACTCCGCACTGCGGCCGCCCGAACCCCTCTACTTCTCAGAGCAACACCGGTACCAGGGAGCTGTTTTCCATGAGCGCCGAGTCCACAGGTTCCCGCGATTTCACCCACTGGCGGCTTCGCTTCCGCGCATGGCGGGGAAACCGACCCTTCTGGGCGGGCCTGTTCACCGTGGTGGGAGGCGTGCCGATCGCCTACTTCCCGTATGCCAACATGCACCTCGGCAATGTGACGCTGGCGATGTCCACCACCGCGGGCGCCGGATCGCTGATCATCGGCGTGCTGCTCGTCACGCTCGGCCTCACGATGTGGTACCACGGCGCCGTACGGGTGTTCGCGGGAATAGCGGCGATCCTGCTGGCGCTGATCTCCCTCCCGGTGGCGAACATCGGCGGTTTCGTCGTCGGCTTCCTGCTGTCGATGATCGGCGGGGCGCTCTCGCTCTCCTGGTCGCCCCCGAGGCCGGGTGCCGACCCGGCGGTGGCGGCCCAGGGTGGTTCCGAGGACGGGACCCCGCACGGAAGCACGCCCGAAGGGACCGCTCCCGTGGACGGGTTCCTGCCCTTCGGCCACGCGCCGGGCGTCCCGGAGCAGCCGTCCCGGGCGTATGACAAGGACACGACAGTGGATGCCAACGGTGGGAGGCACCGTGCGGGGTGACGAAGCGCAGCTGAGTACCACCGAAGGCGACGACTTCGCGGAGAGAAGAGGGGGCCGTCACGCGGCCCCCAGGAAGTCGCTGCTGACGAAGCTGCACATACCCGCGAGCAAGGCGATAGCCCTGGCTGCCATGCCCACCGCGGTGTTCGTCGGGATGGGACTCACCCCCAAGCTGGCGATGGCCGACGACCAGGGCGACATCCCGTTCGCGTCCGGACCGTGTGTGTCCCGCTCCGACGAGCCGAGCCCGTCGGACAGCGCGTCGGGCTCCCCGAGCCCGTCGGCCAGTGCGTCGGACAAGGCCAAGACGGACGCCAAGGACTCAAAGGCCAAGAAGGACGACAAGGCCGGCGATGCCCCGTCCCCGTCGGCCACGCCTTCGGCGGGCGCGACCGGCTCCACGAAGAAGACGCCGGAGTCCACGTCCGGTTCCTCCTCTTCGGACCAGACGTCCCCGTCGCCCGCCGCGAGCGAGTCGAAGAACCCGCTGGACCCGCTGGGTGTGGGTGACGCGCTCAAGAACCTGCTCAACCCGGACAAGGACACGGCGAGCCCGTCCCCGGACCCGTCGTCCTCCTCGACGTCCAAGACGTCCGAGACCGCGGCGGAGAAGAAGGCCGCCGAGAAGAAGGCCGCCGAGAAGAAGGCGGCCGAGAAGAAGGCGGCCGAGAAGAAGGCGGCGGAGAAGAAGGCCTCCGTCACGGACACGGCCGGCAAGGTCGTCGGCGGGGCGACGAGCGCTGCCGACAAGACCGCCGAGAAGATCCGCGAGGCGGCCGCCGAGGCCGGAAAGACGGTCAAGGAACTCCCTTCGGACGCCAAGGGCCTGGACCCCAAGAAGGACACGGCCATCCCGGACGGCGCCAAGCCCTCCTACCCGTGCCCGACCGCCGACCCGAAGGCGCTCGCCGCGGCCGATCTGGAACAGGGCATCCCCGCCCTGCCCGACGACCCGTGGACGCTGAAGAGCTCGATGCTGACCCTCAAGGGCCTTGACTACAAGGGCATCGTCGAGGTCAGGACGGGCAGCGGCAAGATCAAGAAGGTCCTGAAGTTCACCGCGTCCGCGCTGGACATCAAGGACCTGCACCAGATGACCGTCGGCCCGAACGGTGCCACCGGCCATGTGAAGGGCGCGGCGGGCTCGACGTCGACCATCCGCGACGGCGAGGTCACGATGTACACGGAGTCGCTGCAGGGCAACCTCTTCGGCCTCATCCCGATCACGTTCAGCCCGGAGACCCCGCCGCCGATCAACGTGCCGTTCGCGTTCTTCACGAACGTCACGGTGAAGCAGGCGGGCCAGTTCGGCGGCACGCTCCATGTGCCCGGACTCCAGAACTACTTCACCGGCGCCTGACCCGCGAGAACTTCCGGGAGCCGCGGAAACGGCTGTGGCCCGCACCCTCGATGCAGAGGGTGCGGGCCACAGCCGTATGGTGGTCCGGGCCGACGGGGAGCATGGGGGAGTGAGTGGTGGGGGCTGTCGACGGCTGCCGTGCGACGGGCGACGACGGGAGCGGGCCCGCCGGGCGGATACCCGAGCCCACCGGGCGAATACCCGGGCCGTCCGCCGGCCGAATAACAGGACCGCCCGCCGGGCGAAGTCAACTGCGCCCGGCCGCAAGCCGGTTCACCGCGTACGGGAAGGAACTGCTGCGTGGCGAGTGGCTGCGGATCGTGGCCGAGCCCGCGCAGGAGCTCAGGCGGCGCGGGGCGCCCGGCGTCGCACTCGGCATCCTGGCCGCCCTCGCCGTGATCGTCGTCCATGAGCTCATACGGACCCGTACGGGCGCCGTCGCGATACGGCTGACCGGCGAGGTCCGGGGCGATCTGCCCCTCCCGCTGGTCCTGCTGCGTACGCCTGTCTCACTGGTCCTCACGGACCCCGGGCTGCCCGTGTGGGCGGGGCTGCCCAAGCTGTTTCTCGCCTTCGCGCTCGCCGAACTCGTCCTCGGCCGCACCCGGACCCTGCTGATCGCCTGCGCCACGTCCCTTGCGGGCACGCTGGGCGCCCGGGCGATGATCGCGCTGGGGCACGGCCCGCTGGGACTGCCGCCGGAGACCGCGCACGTCCTGGACACCGGCCCGTCCGCCGCCGTGGCCGGGTTGTTCGCCTATCTGGCCGTGGTCCGGCGCGCCCCGGTGCTCGCTGTGCTGACCGCAGGGGTGATCGTCGTCCCGTCGGTGCTCAGGCCGAACCTCGCCGGACGTGAGCACCTGCTGGCCGTGGGCCTCGCGCTGGTCCTCGGGGTGGCCGCCTCCGTCCGGTCCCGGCAGCCGGGCGGCGAGCCCGCGGCGACCGTGGCGGGTTGACGGGGTTTCGGGGGACGGCGGGCGTATTCTCCGGGCCGCCCGCGACGTTCGGGCCAGGTCCCGTGACGGGCGATCCCGTTACGGGCAGGCCCTCTTACGGACAGATCCCATGACGCCCAGACCCCTGCGAGGACCGCGATGCGAAAGATCATCCTGACGATGGGGATGTCCCTGGACGGGTATATCGAAGGCCCCGGCCAGGACATCAGCTGGCACCGGGTCGACGACGAACTCCACCACCACCTCAACGCGTACCTGGCGACGATGGGCGGCTTCCTGCACGGCCGGGTGGTCCATGAGCTGATGGCCGACTTCTGGCCGACCGCGGACGCCGACCCGTCCTGCAGCGAGATCACGAAGGAATTCGCCGCCATCTGGCGCGAGATGCCCAAGACCGTGTACTCCCGGACCCTGGAACGGGCCGACTGGAACACCACCGTCGTACGGGAGGTGGTCCCGGAGGAAGTGCGCGCGCTCAAGGCCGCACCCGGCGGGGACCTGTCGCTCGGCGGGGCCGGTCTCGCCGCGTCCTTCATGGCGCACGGGCTGATCGACGAGTTCCGTATCTACGTCCACCCGGTGCTCATCGGCGGGGGCACGCCGCTCTTCCCGGCGGCCGGGGCCACCCTCGATCTCCACCTCGCGGAGTCCCGGACCTTCGGCAACGGCGTGGTCCTGATGCACTACCGGCGGGCCGGTGGGGCCGCCACGGAGTAACCGGCGCCTTCGTCTCGTGGCGCCTGGACGCGTACTGCGCTCTCGTCCAGGGCGGGCCGACCCCCGGACGAGCCGGCCCGCTCCCGCCGCATCGACGTCATCGACGTCCACGGCACCGTCGCGACCGCGACCATGGCCATGGCCCTCCGGCTCGGCGCGGACGCGTTCACCGGCGTCTTCCTGCCGGCTCGCGCCGGCGACAGCTGACCCATCGCCAACAAGGCGTACCCTCGGTCCTCCTGAGAGAGCGGGAGCCGACCATGGACGGCAGGGAGCGGGCGTGACCGACAGGCCGTGGGCAGCGGGACAGCGCTCAGGCGCCGAACCTGGCCCGGTGGTCGTCGGCCCACGTGGCATAGGTGCGTGCCGCCCGGCCGAGCACGGCCGCCACGTCACCGGTCAGCCGGGCGTTCCCACCCTCGGCGATGAACCTCTGGCCGTGCACGGCCCCCTCGGCGAACTCCGGGTCCCGGCCGGCGGCGATCATCTGCTGCTTCGCCACGTGCAGCGGCACGTCGACGGTCTCGATCGGGCGGCCGAGCACCTTCCGCAGGACGTTCACCTGGTCGGGCACGCTCAGCATCTCGGGGCCGGTCAGGGTGTAGGTCCTGCCCGTGTGGTCGGGCGTGGTCAGCGCCGCGACCGCGACCTCGGCGATGTCGCGTGGATCGATCACGCCCTGGGCGCCGTCCCCGGTCAGGTTGGCGATCGGCTGCCCCGCCCGGATCGTGGAGGCCCAGTGCAGGGTGTTGGTGGCGAAGCTGCTGGGCCGCAGGATCGTCCAGGCCGCCTCGCCCTCGTGCAGCGCCCGCTCGCCGGGAAGATGCCAGCCGCCGACCCGGAGCCCGGTGTTCTCGCCGGTGCCGATGGCCGACAGCTTCACCACCCTTCCGACGCCGTGGGACCGCACGGCGTCGAGCATCGCCAGGTCGTGCCGCTCGATCCAGGGGCCCGGCGCGTCCAGCAGGAAGACCACGTCGGCCCCGGCCACCGCGGCGTCGAGGGAGTCGCGGTTGTCGAAGTCCCCCTGTACGACCTCCGCGGGCCGTGCAGCCTCCGCGGGCAGATTCGCGCCTTGAGGGTTCCGCGTCATGGCCCTGACCCGCTCGCCGCGCTCGGCCAGGATCCGGACCACTTCAGTACCGATGGTGCCTGTCGCACCCGTAACAAGGATCATGCCGAGCACTCTGCCGCCCGCTGCCGCCCGGCTATAGGAAAAATCGGCAGCCCTCAGGAGCGGCCGGCGTGAACGCGATGATCCCCATGCCCGCGCTCCGGCCCTGGATCGCGGACGTGACGCTGATGCGGCCCGAAAGCACCCTGCCGCTGGTGCACCTGCCCGACGCCGCCACCGCACTGGTCTATCGCAGGACGGGCGCGCGCGACGGCGATCTGCGCGTGGTCGGCCCGCGCAGCCGCGCGTCCTGCCATCCGGGCAAGGAGCTGCCGATGTGCGTCAGGGTCCGGCTGCGGCCCGGCGCTGCCAGGGCGGTGTTCGGCGTCCCGGTCAGCGAACTGCGGGACCAGGCCGTGCCGCTCACCGCCTTGTGGGGCGAGCGCGCGACCCGCGTCGAGCACCGGCTCAACGAGCTGACCGGCCCCGGCCCGACTCTTCGGGGCATCCAGGACGCACTGCTCGAAAGCCTGCGAAACGACGCGGACGCCCGCGATCTGCTGCTCCGCGAGGCCGTCGAATCGCTGTCCACCACCGGCGTACGGGTCGCCGCGCTCGCCAGGCGGCTGTCGGTCAGCGAACGCCACCTGCGCGACCTGTTCACCGACCGGGTCGGTCTGTCGCCCAAGCGCTTCGCCCGGATCCAGCGCGTCCGCGCCGTGCTGGCCGGGGCGGGCTCCGCAAGGCTGGCGGCACTCGCATCGGACACCGGCTACTACGACCAGTCCCATATGACGGCCGACTTCCACACGCTGATGGGAGTGTCACCGGCGGCCTTCCGCGCGGGCCGCCTCCCGGCCGCGACTCCATGCGCCCCGTGAAAGCAGCAGGGCGTGAACCAGCAGAGCGTGAAGTGACAGAACATCAGCCCGGTCGTCGGCGGCCCGACGGCGCTGCTTCCAGTGGAACCGGTCCCGGCTCCACGCCTGTGGCCCGTACCCCCGTCAGCGGGGTGCGGGCCACAGGCGTACGGAGCAGGAGGTCAGCTCTGGTTGTCCTCGCCGCCCAGGTGGTGCACCCGGACCATGTTGGTGGTGCCGGGGACGCCGGGGGGCGAGCCCGCGGTGATGATCATGCGGTCGCCGTCGCTGTAGCGCTTGAGCTTGAGCAGCTCGGCGTCGACCAGCTCGACCATCGCGTCGGTGTTGTCCACGTGCGGGACCACGTACGACTCGACGCCCCAGCTCAGCGCGAGCTGGCTGCGGGTCGCCTCGTCCGTGGTGAAGGCGAGGACCGGCTGGCAGGTGCGGTAGCGGGAGAGACGGCGGGCCGTGTCGCCGGACTGGGTGAAGGCGACCAGCGCCTTCGCGTTGAGGAAGTCCGCGATCTCGCAGGCCGCACGGGCCACCGAACCGCCCTGGGTGCGCGGCTTCTTGCCGGGCACCAGCGGCTGGAGGCCCTTGGAGAGCAGCTCCTCCTCGGCGGCGACCACGATCTTCGACATCGTCTTGACGGTCTCGACCGGGTACGCGCCCACGCTCGACTCGGCGGAGAGCATGACCGCGTCGGCGCCGTCGAGGATCGCGTTGGCGACGTCGGACGCCTCGGCGCGCGTCGGGCGCGAGTTGGTGATCATCGACTCCATCATCTGGGTCGCGACGATCACCGGCTTGGCGTTGCGGCGGCAGAGCTCGATGAGGCGCTTCTGCACCATCGGGACCTTTTCGAGCGGGTACTCGACGGCCAGGTCGCCACGGGCGACCATGACACCGTCGAAGGCCGCGACGACGCCCTCCATGTGGGCGACCGCCTGCGGCTTCTCGACCTTGGCGATGACGGGGACCCGGCGGCCCTCCTCGTCCATGATCTTGTGCACGTCGATGACGTCGCTCGCGTCGCGCACGAAGGAGAGCGCGACCAGGTCGCAGCCCATCCGCAGCGCGAACCGCAGGTCCTCGATGTCCTTCTCGGACAGGGCCGGGACGTTCACCGCGGCGCCGGGCAGGTTGATGCCCTTGTGGTCGGAGATGACACCGCCCTCGATGACGATGGTCCTGACCTCGGGGCCCTCGACCTCGACGACCTTGAGCTCGACGTTTCCGTCGTTGATCAGGATCGGGTCGCCCTTGGTGACATCGCCGGGCAGGCCCTTGTAGGTGGTGCCGCAGATGGTCTTGTCACCCGCGACGTCGTCGGCGGTGATGGTGAACTCGTCACCACGTACCAGCTCGACGGGGCCCTCGGCGAAGGTCTCCAGGCGGATCTTGGGGCCCTGGAGGTCGGCGAGTACCCCCACGGCGCGGCCGGTGTCCTGGGAAGCCTTGCGGACGCGGTGGTACCGCTCCTCGTGCTCCGCGTGGGACCCGTGGCTCATATTCAGACGGGCCACATTCATGCCGGCTTCGATGAGCGTTTTCAGCTGCTCATAGGAGTCGACGGCTGGGCCCAGTGTGCAGACGATTTTGGAACGGCGCATGAGGCGGATCCTATCGGTTTGTTTCGCAACGGAATATTCCGTCTGGCGGAAAGTACAAATGGGCGGTACGGCGCTCAGGTGTCAGTCATTCACCAAGGCGTATACCTGCTGCGCGATTTCACGTTCCTCATCCGTCGGAACCACGGCCACAGCCACCCGGGACCCCTCCGGGGAAATAAACCGGGCTTTGTCGGAACGTACGGCATTGAGCCCGGCATCGACCGCCAGACCCAGCCCGTCCAGCCCCGCGACGGCGGCCGCGCGCACCGGAGCCGAGTTCTCACCGACTCCCGCGGTGAACGCCACCGCGTCCACCCGGCCGAGTACCGCGGTATAGGCCCCTATGTACTTCTTCAACCGCTGTACGTAGATGGCGAATGCGAGTTCCGCCCGCTGGTCGCCCTCGTCCGTCCGGCGGATGATCTCCCGCATGTCATTGTCCCCGCAGAGCCCGACCAGACCGCTTTTCTTGTTGAGCAGCGCGTCGATCTCGTCCACGGACATTCCGGCCACCCGGGTGAGGTGGAAGACCACGGCCGGATCGATGTCACCGGAACGCGTGCCCATCACCAGGCCCTCCAGCGGCGTCAGCCCCATGGAGGTGTCCATGCAGACCCCGCCCGCCACCGCGGACGCCGACGCCCCGTTGCCGAGGTGCAGCACGATGACGTTGACCTCCTCGGGGGTACGGCCGAGCAGCGCGGCGGTCTTCCGCGAGACGTACGCGTGGGAGGTGCCGTGGAAGCCGTACCGGCGGATGCGATGGGCGTCCGCGGTCTCCACGTCGATGGCGTACCGGGCCGCGTACTCCGGCATCGTCGTATGGAACGCGGTGTCGAACACGGCCACTTGAGGAAGGTCGGGGCGCAGCTCGCGGGCGGTGCGGATGCCGAGGATGTTGGCGGGGTTGTGCAGCGGGGCGACCGGCACCAGACGCTCGATCTCCTTGAGCACCGCGTCGTCCACGACGGTCGGAGCGGTGAACCGCAGCCCGCCGTGCACCACCCGGTGGCCGATCGCCGCCAGTTCGGGGGAGTCCAGGCCGAGCCCGTCGGCCTCCAGCTCGGCCGCGACGGCCTTCAGCGCCGCGGAGTGGTCGGCGATGTGGCCGCTCCGCTCGCGGGTGGAGCCGCCGTGCGCGAGGAGCGTGTGCACACAGCGCGAGGCCGCCTCGCCGATCCGCTCGACAAGACCCGTCGCCAGCCTGTTGCCGTCCGCCATGTCCAGGAGCTGGTACTTCAACGACGAGGAGCCGGAGTTGAGAACGAGGACACGGGTGGCGGTCATACGGATCCCTCCTGGGCCCGGCTCCGGCCCTCGCCCTGAGCCTGGATCGCGGTGATCGCGACGGTGTTGACGATGTCCTCGACGAGCGCGCCCCGCGACAGGTCGTTGACCGGCTTGCGCAGCCCCTGGAGCACCGGGCCCACCGCCACGGCTCCGGCCGAGCGCTGCACGGCCTTGTAGGTGTTGTTGCCGGTGTTGAGATCCGGGAAGATCAGCACGCTGGCCTGCCCCGCGACCGCCGACCCGGGCAGTTTGGTGGCGGCCACGGACGGCTCGACCGCCGCGTCGTACTGGATGGGCCCCTCGATCAGCAGATCCGGTCTGGCCGCCCGGACCAGCTCGGTGGCCCGGCGTACCTTGTCGACGTCCGCACCCGAACCCGAGGTGCCGGTCGAGTACGAGAGCATCGCGATGCGCGGCTCCACTCCGAACTGGGCGGCCGTCGCCGCGGCCTGGATCGCGATGTCCGCGAGCTGCCGGTCGTCCGGGTCGGGGTTGACCGCGCAGTCGCCGTACACGAGCACCTTGTCGGCGAGGCACATGAAGAACACCGACGAGACGATCGACGCATCCTCCTTGGTCTTGATGATCTCGAAGGCGGGCCGGATCGTGGCGGCCGTCGAGTGCACCGTGCCGGAGACCATGCCGTCGGCCAGGCCCTCCTGGACCATCAGCGTGCCGAAGTACGAGGGGTCGGCGACCACGTCGTGGGCCAGCTCGACGCTCACGCCCTTGTGCGCGCGGAGCTTCGCGTATACCTCGGCGAACCGCTGGCGCAGCCCGGACGTCACCGGGTCGGTGACATCGGCCCGTGACAGATCGATGCCCAGGTCGGCCGCCTTCTTGCGGACGGTCTCCGGATCGCCGAGCAGCGTCAGCTCGCAGACCCCGCGGCGCAGCAGGATGTCGGCGGCGCGCAGCACCCGCTCCTCGGTGCCCTCGGGCAGTACCACCCGGCGGCGGTCGGCCCGCGCGGTCTCCAGCAGCTCGTGCTCGAACATCATCGGGGTGACCCGGCCGCTGCGGGCCACCGAGAGCCGGTCAAGCAGCTCCGCGCTGTCCACATGGCGCTCGAAGAGGCCCAGCGCGGTCTCCGCCTTGCGCGGGGTCGCCGCGTCCATCCGGCCCTCCAGGGCGAACAGCTCACCCGCTGTCGGGAACGAACCGCCCGTCACCGCGACCACCGGGGTGCCGGGCGCCAGCCGGCCGGCCAGCCTGAGGATCGCCTCGCCGGGGCGCTCGTCCAGCGTCAGCAGCACACCGGCGATCGGCGGGGTGCCCGCGCTGTGCGCGGCGAGCGAGCCGACCACCAGGTCCGACCGGTCGCCGGGGGTGACGACCAGGCAGCCGGGCGTCAGCGCGTTCAGCAGGTTCGGCAGCATGGCCCCGCCGAACACGAAGTCCAGCGCGTCCCTGGCCAGCCCCGCCTCGTCGCCCAGCAGTACCGTGCCGCCCAGCGCGTGGCTGATCTGGGCAACCGTCGGCGCGGCCAGCGCCGGCTCGTCGGGCAGCACCGAGCACGGCACCGGAAGCTGCGCGGCGAGCTGTGCGGCCAGCTCGGCGCGGTCGCCGGGGGCCACCCGGTTCACCGCCATGGTGATGACGTCGCAGCCCAGTGCCTCGTACGCGCGGTAGGCGTTGCGGGTCTCGGAGCGTACGAACTCTGGCGGCTGCCCCTTGCCGCCGACGACCGCGATCACGGACGCGCCGAACTCGTTCGCCAGCCGCGCGTTCAGGGCCAGCTCGTCGGGGAGCTGGGTGGCGGCGAAGTCGGTGCCGAGGACGAGCACCACCTCGTACCCGCGCGCCACCTCGTGGAAGCGGCCGACCAGGTGCGAGACCAGCTCGTCCGTGCCCTGCTCGGCCTGGAGGGCGGACGCCTCGTGGTAGTCCATGCCGTACACCGACGCCGGGTCCTGGCTCAGCCGGTAGCGGGACCGCAGCAGCTCGAACATCCGGTCAGGACCGTCGTGCACCAGCGGCCGGAAGATCCCGACCCGGTCCACCTGACGGGTGAGGAGCTCCATGACCCCCAGCTCGACGACCTGACGGCCGTCGCCGCGATCGATCCCGGTCACGTACACGCTGCGCGTCACGCGTGCTCTCCGTCCTCTGCCTCGTCCTCTGTGTGGTCTTTACGGGCTTTGGTCTTTACGGGCCTGGTCTTTACGGGCTCTGTTTCCCGCGGGCCTGGCGATGATGCCGCCGAGCCTCCCCGACGCGGCGCCGGGGCCCGGGGGGCGCTCGCCGCGGCCCCGCGCGCCCTCTTGACAGTACCCTCGGGGCTGGCTGGGCCGCCTGTCCACGCCCGTGTACGGGACGGCCGCGAACGCCCCACGCGCGACCGGCCGTGGAAGAATCGGCATGGCTCGCACGTACCACTAGGAGCAGGAGAATCAGCACGATGCGCATCGGAGTCCTCACCGCGGGCGGCGACTGCCCCGGTCTCAATGCCGTCATCCGGTCGGTCGTGCACCGTGCCGTGGCCGGGCACAACGACGAAGTCATCGGCTTCGAGGACGGCTTCAAGGGCCTGCTCGACGGCCACTACCGCCCCCTCGACCTCAACGCGGTCAGCGGCATCCTCGCCCGCGGCGGCACCATCCTCGGCTCCGCCCGCCTGGAGCGCGACCGGCTGCGCGAGGCCGCCGAGAACTGTGCCGAACTGACCGAGCGGTACGCCATCGACGCGCTCATCCCGATCGGCGGCGAGGGCACCCTCACCGCGGCCCGGATGCTCTCCGACGCCGGGATGCCCGTGGTGGGCGTCCCGAAGACCATCGACAACGACATCTCGGGCACCGACCGCACCTTCGGCTTCGACACGGCCGTCGGCGTCGCGACCGAGGCGATCGACCGGCTGAAGACCACCGCCGAGTCGCACCAGCGCGTGATGGTCGTCGAGGTCATGGGCCGGCACGCGGGGTGGATCGCGCTGGAGTCCGGCATGGCGGGCGGCGCCCACGGCATCTGCCTCCCGGAGCGCCGCTTCCAGGTCGACGACTTGGTGAAGATGGTCGAGGAGCGCTTCTCCCGCAGGAAGCGGTTCGCGGTCATCTGCGTCGCCGAGGGCGCACACCCGGCAGAGGGCTCCATGCCGTACGAGAAGGGCGTCATCGACCAGTTCGGCCACGAGCGCTTCGCCGGCATCGGTACCCGTCTCGCCGTCGAGCTGGAGACCCGGCTCGGCAAGGAGGCCAGGCCGGTCATCCTCGGCCACGTCCAGCGCGGCGGCACCCCCACCGCGTACGACCGCGTCCTGGCGACGCGTTTCGGCTGGCACGCGGTGGAGGCGGTGCACCGCGGCGACTTCGGCAATATGACGGCGCTGCGCGGCACGGACATCGCGATGGTGCCGCTCGCGGACGCGGTGACGCATCTGAAGACGGTCGACGAGAGCCGGATGTACGAGGCGGAGTCGGTCTTCTAGTGCCGCGCGGCACTAGGGACGCCGACAGGGCGGGGCTCCCCACTCCGGAGTGCCCTCCGACGGGGCCGCCTCAGCCCCGTCTCGGTCCCGTCTCAGTCCCGGGTTCAGCAGCCCAGCCTCAGGCCCCGGCGAGTTCCCAGAACCGCACCACGATCGAGTCCAGGAAGGCCCGCCCCGCGTCGCCCGTGCCGGCCGCCTCCGTCGACCCCCAGTTGAGGGTCGCCACCATCAGCGCCTGGTAGTCGGAGTGCAGTTGCTCCAGCACCTTCTCCAGCGCGGGGCGGGGCAGCGGTACCAGCTTGGCCGTGGCCTTGACGTGGGCCTGCCAGCGGGTCGTCACCGCGCTGGTCAGGATCCCGGCCAGCTCACCGTCGCGGCCCGTCGCCGTCAGGAACGCCGCCGGGGTCAGCGCGAGGGCGTCGGCGAGCGCCGCCGACTGGCGTTCGTTGCCCCGCCAGCGCCCCGACTCCTCGACCTTGAGATAGGCCCCGGTGTCCATGCCGACCTGCCGGGCCACGTCCTCCGGTGCCATCCCGCGGGCCAGCCGGTGCTCGCGCAGGGTGACCGCCTCCATCAGCAGGTCCCCGGGGGAGCACCACAGCACCCCGGCGAGCGCCGTCAGCTCCCGTGCGGTCGGCGTCTGGAGGCCGCGTTCCCAGGCGGCCACCACATCCGGGGTGACAAGCAGCCCGTACTGGGCGCGGAGCCCGTAGGCGACGTGGCCGGGCGCCATACCCAGCGCCTCGCGGAGGCGGCGTGCGGCGGCAGCATCGAAGGGCGGGGTCTGGTGCACGGGCACACGGTAAGGGCAAGGACGGTCCCGCGAATACGGTTTGTTCACACAGTCTTGATATGTGGAGAAAGGTACGGGGGTGCGGTCATGCCGGGCGCCGCCCCTCCCGGCCGCCGGCCGCCGTTCCGCGTGAAAGGCTTGTACGCCCCGCTACGGGCTGCTCAGCCAGCGGTACTGCAGCTCGGGGCGCCCGATCTGCCCGTACTGCGGGCGGCGCACGGCCCGGCCGGTCGTCACCAGATGCTCCAGATAGCGGCGCGCGGTGATCCGTGAGATGCCGACCGCCTCCCCTGTCGCGGTGGCCGTGGTCCCGCCGCCCGCCGCCCGCAGTGTGCGGGTCACCGCCTCGAGCGTCGGCGCGCTCAACCCCTTGGGGAGCGAGGCCGGTTCGGGTGTACGCAGGGTGGCGAGCGCCCGGTCCACCTCGTCCTGGCCGCTCGCCTCGCCCGCCGCCGCCCCCCGGAAGTCGGCGTAACGCACCAGGCGGTCCCGCAGGGTGGCGAACGTGAACGGCTTCAGCACGTACTGCACGACACCGAGCGAGACCCCCTCCCGTACGACGGCAAGATCGCGCGCCGAGGTCACCGCGATGACGTCGGCGGTGTGCCCCGCGGTGCGCAGCGAGCGGACCAGCTGGAGGCCGTGGCCGTCGGGCAGATGCAGATCGAGCAGCAGCAGGTCGACGGGGGTACGGTCCAGGATCCGCACGGCCTCCGCCCTGGAGTGGGCCTTCCCGGTGACGGTGAAGCCGGGCACCCGGCCCACGTACAGCTCGTGCGCGTCCGCCGCGACCGGGTCGTCCTCGACCACCAGCACCCTGATCACGCCGGGGTCACCTCCTGTCGGACCGGCAGCCGTACGACGAACTCGGAGCCCGCCGCCGTGACCGTACCCCCACCTCGCTGGACGGTCTGCCTGACCAGGGCCAGCCCGAGGCCCCGGCCGGTGCTCTTCGTCGACCAGCCGAGCCGGAAGACGTCGTCGCCCGGGGCGACGCCGGGGCCGGTGTCGAGGACCCGTATCAGCAGCTCGCCGTCCGCTGCGCGCACCGTCACGGTGACCCGGGCGCCGTCGCTGCCCTGGGCCGCGTCGACCGCGTTGTCGATGAGGTTGCCGAGGATCGTGACCAGGTCGCGCGCGGGCAGCAGCCCGTCGTCCAGGACACTGTCATCGGCCAGCACGAGTTCGACCCCGCGTTCGTTGGCCTGGGCCGCCTTGCCGAGCAGCAGTGCGGCCAGCACCGGTTCGTCCACGGCGCCCACCACCCGGTCGGTGAGGGTCTGCGCCAGCTCCAGCTCGCCGGTGGCGAACTCCACCGCCTCCGCGGCCCGCCCCAGCTCGATCAGCGAGACGACCGTGTGCAGCCGGTTGGCGGCCTCATGGGCCTGCGCGCGCAGCGCCTGGGTGAAGCCGCGCTCCGAGTCCAGTTCGCCGGCGAGCGCCTGGAGCTCGGTGCGGTCGCGCAGGGTGACCACCGTGCCCCGGTGCTCGCCCGACGAGACCGGACGGCTGTTGACGACCACGACCCGGTCGGTGGTCAGATGCACCTCGTCCACCCGGGGCCCGTCGGCGAGCAGCAGCCCGGTGAGCGGGGCGGGCAGCCCCAGGTCGGCGGCGCTGCGGCCCACCACGTCGTCGCTGAGCCCCAGCAGCTCTCGGCCGCCGTCGTTGATGAGCGCGATACGGCGGCCGCTGTCCAGCATCAGCAGCCCCTCCCGCACGGCGTGCAGGGTGGCCTGGTGGTAGTCGTGCATCCGGCTCAGCTCGGCCGGGTTCATCCCGTGCGTGTGCCGGCGCAGCCGCGCGTTGATGACGTACGTACCGACGCCGCCCAGCGCGAGGGCGACCCCAGCGAACCAGAGCAGCACACTCACCTGCGCCTGGAGCTGCGCGTCGATCCGGTCCACGGTGATGCCCGCGCTGACCAGCCCGGTGACCCTGCCGTGCGCGCTGCCGTCGGCCCGGACCGGGGTGACGACCCGGGCGGACGGCCCTAGCGTGCCCGTGTACGTCTCGGCGTACGTCCTGCCGTGCAGCGCCTCCGCGGTGTGGCCCAGGTAGTGCTCACCGATCCTGGCCGGGTCGGGGTGCGTCCAGCGGATCCCGTGGACGTCCATGATCGTCACGAAGGCCACGCCGGTGGAGCGGCGCACCTGCTCGGCGTACGGCTGGAGCACCGCCGACGGGTCCTCGGAGACGGTCGCCCGGCGCACGGAGGGGGAGAGCGCCACGGCGGTCGCGGCGGCGGTGGCCTGGCGCCGGGCGGCGTCCTGGGCCTGGCGCTGGTCGGACACATAGCTGAACACCGCGCACCCGGCCACGATCACCGCCACCAGCACGACCTGCATCGCGAAGAGCTGGCCGGCCAGGCTGCGGGGCCGTGGGGTGCGTATGTACATGTCGACAGTCTGCACGCTGCGAAATGCGTGAACGAAATGCACGTAAGGGTGACCGCGGTCACAGGCTGTTGGAGAGTCGCGGGGATCCACCGGGATGGTCAGGGATGTGGATCGGACGTGGATCGACCTGGGCCGGGCCCGTACCGGACCTGGACCAGACCTGTACGAGGAGGCAAGCGTGTCCGCAAAGAAGCGGGACCGTACGCACTATCTGTATCTCGCGGTGATCGCCGCTGTGGTGCTCGGCATCGTGGTCGGCTTCGCCGCACCCGGGGTCGCAGTCGAACTCAAGCCGCTGGGCACGGGGTTCGTGAATCTCATCAAGATGATGATCTCGCCGATCATCTTCTGCACGATCGTGCTGGGGGTCGGCTCGGTCCGCAAGGCGGCCAAGGTCGGTGCGGTCGGCGGTCTGGCACTCGGCTACTTCCTGGTGATGTCGACGGTGGCGCTCGCCATCGGCCTCGTCGTCGGGAACGTGCTGGAGCCGGGCTCCGGGCTGCATCTGACCGAGGCGGTGCGGCACGCGGGCGCCGCGCAGGCCACCGGCGGAGGGGATTCCACCGCGGACTTCCTGCTCGGGATCATCCCGACGACGATGGTCTCCGCCTTCACCGAGGGCCAGGTCCTGCAGACGCTGCTGATCGCGCTGCTCTGCGGGTTCGCGCTCCAGGCGATCGGCCCGGCGGGGCGGCCGGTGCTGCGCGGTATCGAGCACATCCAGCGGCTGGTGTTCCGGATCCTCGCCATGATCATGTGGGCGGCCCCGGTGGGCGCGTTCGGCGCGATGGCCGCGGTGGTCGGCGAGACGGGTGTGGACGCGCTGAAGTCGCTGGCCGTCATCATGATCGGTTTCTATCTGACCTGCGCGCTCTTCGTCTTCGTCGTGCTCGGCGCGCTGCTGCGGCTGATCGCGGGCATGAACATCTTCATGCTGCTGAAGTACCTGGGCCGCGAGTTCCTGCTGATCCTCTCGACCTCGTCGTCGGAGTCGGCGCTGGCGCGGCTGATCGCGAAGATGGAGCACCTGGGCGTGAGCAGGCCGGTCGCCGGGATCACGGTCCCGACGGGGTACTCCTTCAACCTCGACGGCACCGCGATCTATCTGACGATGTCGTCCCTCTTCGTCGCCAACGCGATGGACAAGCCGCTGAGCGGCGGCGAGCAGATCTCGCTGCTGCTCTTCATGATCGTCGCGTCCAAGGGGGCGGCGGGCGTCACCGGCGCGGGCCTCGCCACGCTCGCCGGAGGGCTCCAGTCGCACCGCCCCGACCTGGTCGACGGGGTCGGCCTGATCGTCGGTATCGACCGCTTCATGAGTGAGGCGCGGGCGATGACGAACTTCGCGGGGAACGCCGTCGCGACAGTCCTTGTGGGCACCTGGACGAAGGAGATCGACAAGGCGCGGGCGGCGGAGGTGCTGTCCGGCCGGCTGCCGTTCGACGAGGCGACGCTGATGGACGACCGGCCGGAGGGCGCTGAGGCCGACGCGGCCGGGGTCCCGCAGGACATGCCACTGCCCAGGGAGGGCGACAAGGAGGCGGCGCCCCGGGCCTGACACCCGCAGGGCCGTGGCTCAGCCCGGCAGTGGCGCGACCACTGCCGGGCAGCCCGCCCAGTGGTCGTCGACGACGCCCACGGCTTCGAGGTAGGCGTAGACGATGGTGGTGCCGACAAAGGTGAAGCCGCGCCGCTTGAGGTCCTTGCTGATCCGGTCGGAGAGCTCGGTACTGGTCGCGAGAGGGTCGCCGGGCCCCGGCCGGTTGATGACCGGCTTCCCGCCGGTCCACTGCCAGAGGTACGTGTCGAACGAGCCGAACTCCTTCTGTACGGCGAGGAAGGCCCGGGCGTTCTTGACCAGCGAGGCGACCTTCAGCCGGTTCCGTACGATGCCCGGGTCGCCGAGCAGCTCCGCCAGCTTGTCCTCGTCGTACTCGGCGATCCGCACCGGGTCGAACCCGTCAAGCAGCTGCCGGTAGTTGGCCCGCTTGTTGAGCACGGTCGACCAGGAGAGGCCGGCCTGGGCGCCCTCCAGGACGAGGAATTCGAAGAGGTAGCGGTCGTCGTGCGAGGGGCGGCCCCACTCCTCGTCGTGGTAGGCGGCCATCAGGTCGGAGCTGTCCGCCCAGACGCAGCGGTGTTCGGGGTGCTTCATACGGATTCCCTGGAGGCGCGGTCGGGATGCGGGTGAGGTCGGGTCGCGGAGTGCGGGCAGGCGGTCGGTTCACATGCTGCCACCCGCCACCGACAACGGGCCCCGAGCGGATTCCGTACCGGGCGGCCTTCCCTCCCGCACCCCCGCTGACCTGGCGCGACGCGCCACCGGGAGCCGCGCCGCCCGGTGCGCGTGGCCGATGTGGCGCGGAATGCCCACACTGGGAGGGGCGGGCAGAACACCGACGCCCCGAGCACTCCTCGTACCCTCCACCTCGCGGAAGGCAGGGAAGGCCCCATGACATCCACGCCCACATCCCGCGCCATGCAGGTCGCCGAGCCCGGCGGCCCCTTCACCCTCGTACGGACCGAACTTCCGGAACCGGGGCCTGGCCGCGTCAGGATCGCGGTGGAGGCGTGCGGGATCTGCCACTCCGACGCGATGATCACCGGCGGAATGCTGCCCGGGGTGACGTTCCCGGTGACCACCGGCCATGAGATCGCGGGCCGGATCGACGCGATCGGCGCGGGCGTCGAGGGCTGGGATGCCGGGGACCGGGTCGCTGTCGGCTGGTACGGCGGCAGCTGCGGCTACTGCGAGGCATGCCGGGAGGGCGACGGCGTCAACTGCCCCCGTCTGGAGATCCCGGGCGCCGCCTACCCCGGCGGGTACGCCGACGCGGTCGTCGTACCGGCGGTCGCCCTGGCCCGCGTCCCCGACGCACTGACCTCTGTGGAGGCGGCCCCGCTGGCCTGCGCGGGCGTCACGGTCTTCAACGCGCTGCGGCGCAGCGCGGCCGGCCCGGGCGACCTGGTCGCGATTCTCGGACTCGGCGGACTGGGCCACCTCGGCGTTCAGTTCGCGTCGAAGATGGGGTTCCGTACGGTGGCCATCGCCCGGGGTGCGGAGAAGGCGAAGCTGGCCCACAGCCTCGGCGCCAGGCACTACATCGACAGCACGGCCGAGCACGTCGCGGACGCGCTGCAGAATCTGGGCGGAGCGAAGGCCGTCCTCGCCACGGTCACCCACGGCCCGGCCATGACGGAGACCTTCGACGGTCTGGGACGGCGCGGCGAACTCATCGTGGTCGGGGCCACCCCCGACGAAATGACCTTCACCGGACTGCAGTTCATCACCGACACGAAGAAGGTCTACGGCCACGCGTCGGGCACCGCCGTGGACACGGAGGACACCCTGCGCTTCGCCGAGCAGACCGGAGTCCGCTCGTGGACCGATGAGGCACCGCTGGAGGAGGCGGACGAGGCGTTCAGCAGGATGCTGTCGGGCGCGGCACGCTTCCGCATGGTCCTCACGACCGGGCGCTGACGCTGGATCAGGCCCCGGTTCCGCGGTCGGCAACGGTGTAAGCGGTGCTTGAGCATGAACACCGCGAAGCGCCCGCCCATGGGTTCCTTGTTGTGCATGCCGGAGATAGCTGACCGGCCGCACACTTCCTTGAATGTCGGGTTGGTGCCGTTGAGGCTGAACAGGTGCACCGACGAACCCAGCTTCTTCGCGTAGGTGCCGATACACGCACTCCCGTTGAGGGTGGTACTGCTGGGGGGCAGGGCGGGGTTCAGGCCGCCCGCGGCCACCGGCATCCCGCCGCTGTTGCACGACGACGCAAATGCGAACTCGTCACAGGCGCCGCCAGGCTGCCGGAGTGCCTGGTGGACGCACTGCGGATCGCCGAGAGCCGGGGCGCACGCCTGGGGAGTTGACGGCGCACGCGGGGCGTGGCGTAGTGGCCGGTGCCGTGCGTGGCCGCGGTGTCCCGGGCCCTGCGGAGGAGTGTCACTCCCCGCCGCCCCCCCGCCCCAGTGCCGCGCGCACCACTGTGGCCGCTCGCGATGCCGGTACGCCCGCTGTCATCAGCAGGGTGCTGGCCGCCGCCGCTCCGCCCTCCTCCGCCGGGAGGGCTCCTTCATTGACGGCCTCCATCAGGCCGAACAGCGCCTGCTCATGCACGTACGACAGGGCCGCCGCGGTCAGAGGTGAGGTGAACGTGCCCTCGTCCAGGCCGTATTGGAGCAGCGCCGTGCAGATCTCACGTACCGGGGTGAGGCGCTGTTTGATGCCCGCCATCGTGACGCTGCGCTGGGCCAGTGCGACCAGCAGCCGGTAGCGGTCGGCGATCTCCCAGACCGCGAGGGTCGCGCGGGCCAGCGCTTCGGCCGGGTCGCTGATGCCTTCGCGGCCGGTGGCGTGGGCCTCGACCACGGCTGCCGTCGCGTTGTCGACGAGCGCGGCGATCAGCGCCTCGCGGCTGGGGAAGTGGCCGTAGACGGTGCGGCGTACGACTCCGGCCGCGCGGGCGATCTGATCCATCGAGGCGTCCGGGTCGTGCAGCAGCTCGGTGAGCGCCACGTCCAGGATGCGGCGGCGGTTGGCGTCTGCTCGTCCGGAAGTCACAGGCCCCATTTTGCACCGCGCCGTGAAGCGCGCTAAATTGCACAGCAATGTGTAATTGCACAACACTGTGCAAGTAGGTGGGAGCGGCTACGGCGTGTGCGAGTCCGCGTGTGCCAGTGGGCGTATGTCAGTGGATGGGAGTGGTGGGACGTCATGAATCTCGTGGTGAAGCAACCGGTGGCGGAGATGGAAGGGCCCTACCGGCGCCGCTGGTGGGCGCTGCTGGTTCTGTGCCTGAGCCTGCTGATCATCGTCATGGCGAACACCGCCCTGACGGTCGCCGCCCCCGACATGACGCGGGACCTGGGGCTCAGCAGCGCCGATCTCCAGTGGGTCATCGACGGCTACACCGTCCCCTACGCGGCGCTGATGCTGCTGCTCGGTGCCATCGGTGACAAGTACAGCAGGCGCGGCGCGCTGGTGCTGGGGCTCGTCGTCTTCGGCGGGGGAGCGGTCGCCGGGTCGCTGGTCGGCAGTGCGACGGGCGTCATCGCGGCCCGCGCCGTCATGGGGATCGGCGCGGCGATGATCATGCCCGCCACGCTGTCGCTGCTCGCCGCGAGCTTCCCACGCGCCGAGCGGGCCAAGGCGATCGTCCTGTGGACGGCCACCGCCGGGCTCGCCATAGCCGCCGGCCCGCTGGTCGCCGGGGCGCTGCTCCAGCACCACGGCTGGGCCTCGACGTTCCTGATCAACGTACCCATCGCGGTCCTCGCCATCATCGGCGCCTTCGTCCTCGTACCCCCGTCGAAGGCCGGTCACGACGGCCGGATCGACTACGTGGGCGGGCTGCTCTCGGTGGTCTCCGTCGGCGCCCTCGTCTACATGATCATTGAGGGTCCGCACTTCGGCTGGGGCGCCAAGGCCGTCACCGCCGCCGTCGTGGCGGGCGCCGGGTTCGTCGTGTTCGTGCTGTGGGAGCTGCGGCACCCGCGCCCGGTCCTCGACGTACGGCGCTACCTCGACCGGGGGTTCGCCGGGTCGAATCTCGCCGTCGCGCTCTTCTTCCTGGCCGTGTTCGGCGCCTTCTACTACCTGACCCAGCACCTCCAGTTCGTCCTGGGCTTCAACGCCTTCGAGACCGGGGTACGGATGTTGCCGCTGGCCGGCGCGGTCTTCGTCGGCTCGGCGCTGACCGGAGTTCTGACGCCCCGGCTCGGGATGCGCGTCACGGTCACCGCGGGCATGGTCGGCGGCACGGCCTCGCTGGCGCTGCTCACCCGGACCGACGCGGGCTCGGGGTACGGGGAGTTCGTCCTGCCCCTGGTCCTGCTCGGCCTGGCCATCGGGCTCGCCCTCTCACCGTGCACCGACGCGATCATGGGCGCGTTCCCCGAGTCCGAACTCGGCGTCGGCGGCGCGGTCAACGACACCTCGATCGAGCTGGGCGGCTCGCTGGGCATCGCGATTCTCGGATCGGTACTCTCCGGCGCGTACTCCTCGCACCTCGCGGACGCGGTCGGCGGCAAGCTGCCCGCCGGTGCGCTGAGCACCGCTCAGGACTCGGTGGGCGCCGGCCTCGCCGTTGCCCAGAAGGCCGCCGCCACCGCGGGCCCCGAGCAGGGGCGCGCCCTGGTGGACGCGGTGAACAGCGCCTTCTCGCAGGCGGTCGCCCACACCAGCCTGGTCGGCGCGGTGATCCTCGGGGTGGGTACGGTGCTGGTCGCCGTCCTGATCCCGGGCCGCGGCGGGCGTACGGAACCGGAGGCGGCGCCGGAGAAGGAGCCGGCGGCCACCGCGGCCTGAGGCATCAGGACATCCCGGTGTGGCCCGGCCGCCGGATCCGCCCTTGCCTTGACGTCGACGTCAAGGATTACCGTCAGGGCATGCGAATCGGCGAGCTGGCGGAGCGGGCCGGCACCACCACCCGTGCTCTGCGCTACTACGAGTCCCGGGAGCTGCTGCCCGCACGGCGGGCGGTGAACGGCTACCGCACCTACGACGAGGACGATCTGCGGCTGCTCCAGCAGATCAGGACGCTCCAGGACTTCGGCTTCGACCTGGAGGAGACCAGGCCGTTCGTCGAGTGCCTGCGCGCCGGGCACCCGGCAGGTGACGTCTGCCCCGCCTCGCTCGCCGTGTACCGGCGCAAGCTGTCCGAACTGGATGCGCTGATCGGGCAGCTCCAGGGGGTCCGCCGGCAGGTGGGGGCGGAACTGGCCCGCGCCGAGGCGGAGTTGCCGGGTGGCCCGGAGCCGCGCTGTGAACTGTCCGACGGGGACGAGTGGGAGGAACACCGGAGATGATCCACGCAGAGGGCGTCGACGCCGTGACCGACGCCGATTTCGACACCGAGGTGCTCGCGGCAGAACTGCCGGTCCTGGTCGAGTTCACCGCCGACTGGTGCGGGCCGTGCCGGCAGCTCGCGCCGGTGCTGAGCGCAGTGGCGGGCGAGGAGGCCGGACGCCTCAAGGTCGTACAGCTCGACGTCGACAGCAATCCGGACGTGATGGTCCGGTACGGGGTGATGTCGATGCCGACACTGATGGTCTTCCGCGACGGGGAGCCGGTGAAGTCGATGGTGGGTGCCCGCCCGAAGCGGCGGCTGCTTCAGGAACTCGCCGACGTGCTCTGACGCGGAAAGCGGAAAACGCAGCACAAAAAATACCCCGGGCGAATTGACGTCCGGGGTATTGCAGCGCGTACAGTGGGTACTTCCTGTCTACGCTCACACCGTAGGTGTAACGCAAGGTCAGGAGAAGTCTTATAACGGCACCGTATCGCGTCAGGAGCTGCATTGTCAACCGAGGAATTGCAGAACGAGCAGCAATTCGTCTCACGGCTCTACGAGCGGCTGGACGCGCTCCGGGAGCGCGCCGAAGCCGCCGTCCAGGGCTCGTTCGCCCAGGTGGGCAAGGGGCTGCAGGCGCGTGTCGAGCGCGATGTGCTGGTCGCCGAACGGTCCGGGCTGCTCAGCGCGCTGAATTCGGTGGAATCCGGGCTCTGCTTCGGCCGTATTGATTTCACCGACGGATCCAGGTACCACATCGGGCGTATCGGAATCCGCGAAGAGGCCGACGAGAACAACGAACGCACCCCGCTGGTGATCGACTGGCGCGCGCGGATCGCGCGGCCTTTCTACCTCGCCACCGGGCATTCCCCGATGGGGCTGCGCCGCCGCCGGCACCTCACCACCGACGGCCGGACCGTCACCGCGCTCCACGACGAGATCCTCGACCTCACCGACACCGAGCGGACCGGACACGAGGGGTCCGACGCCGACGCGGTGCTCCTCGCGGCCCTGGACTCCGCGCGCACCGGCCGGATGCACGACATCGTGCAGACGATCCAGGCCGAACAGGACGAGATCATCCGGGCCCCGCACCACGGGATCCTCGTCGTCGAGGGCGGCCCCGGCACCGGCAAGACCGCGGTGGCCCTGCACCGCGCCGCGTACCTCCTCTACGCGCACCGCGACCAGCTCGCCCGCCGCGCCGTACTCGTCGTCGGCCCCAACCCGGCCTTCCTCGGCTACATCGGCGAGGTGCTGCCCTCGCTCGGCGAGACAGGCGTACTGCTCGCCACACCGGCCGAACTCTTCCCCGGTGTGACCGCCACCGGCACGGACACCCCGGCGGCCGCGGCCGTCAAGGGGCGTACGGAGATGGCGGAGGCGCTGGCCGCCTTCGTACGCGACCTCCAGCGCACCCCGGAGCCCGGCGAGCCGCTGGTGATCCCGCACGACGACGGCGATCTGCTGCTCGACTGGACCATCGCCGACGCCGCCCGTGAGCGGGCCCGCTCGACGCTGCTGCCGCACAACCTGGCACGCCCGCACTTCGCGTTCCGCATCATCGACGACCTGACCGCGCAGCTGGCCGACCGGCTCGGCGCCGATCCCTACGGGGGGCCCAACTTCCTGGGCCCCGACGATCTCGCACAGATCGGCAAGGCCGTCGCGTCCAGCCCCGAAGTGCACGCCGCCATCGAGGAGTTGTGGCCCGTCCTCACCCCGCAGCAGGTGGTCGCCGCCTACCTCACCGACCCGGTGCATCTGCCGGACGCCGACGCGGACGCCATTCGCCGCAAGGGCGGCGACTGGACGGCGGCCGATGTCCCGCTGCTCGACGAGGCCGCCGAGCTGCTCGGTGAGGACGACTCCGCGGTACGCGCGGCTGCCGAGGCGGCCCGTCAGGAGCAGGTCGCCTTCGCCCAGGGCGTCCTCGACCTGTCGCTGGGCTCCGAGTCCTTCGAGTTCGAGGACGAGGAGTCCGAACTGCTCGCGGCGCACGACATCATCGACGCCGAGCGGATGGCCGAGCGCCACGAGGAAGCCGATCACCGCAGCGCCGCCGAACGCGCGGCGGCCGACCGCACCTGGGCCTTCGGCCACATCATCGTGGACGAGGCGCAGGAGCTGTCGCCGATGGTGTGGCGGCTGCTGATGCGGCGCTGCCCGACCCGCTCGATGACGCTGGTCGGCGACCCGGCCCAGACCGCCGAGCCAGGCGGCGTGGGCGACTGGGCGACGATGCTGGCCCCGTACGTCGACGACCGCTACGAGCTGGTGCGGCTCGGCATCAACTACCGCACCCCCGCCGAGATCATGAAGGTCGCGGCCGCCGTCCCGAGCGCCGTGGACCCGGCGTTCCGGCCGCCGCGCTCCATCCGCTCCACGGGGGTGGCGCCCTGGGTTCGGGCCACGGAAGACCTGCCCCGCGCGGTGGCCGACGCCGTGGCGGACGAGCGCGCCGACGAGCGCAGGCTCGCGGTGATTGCGCCCGCCGTGCTCCACCGCGAACTGGCCGCCGCGCTCCCGGACGTCGACGACGGCGAGCCGGACCTGCACCGGCTCGTCGTCCTGCTGGACCCCCGGCAGGCGAAGGGGCTTGAGTTCGACACCGTGATCGTGGTCGAGCCCGGCCTGATCCTGACCGGTTCACCGCGCGGCACGAGCGACCTGTACGTGGCCCTGACCCGGGCCACCCAGCGGGCCGGCATCGTGCACACCGGTGGCGGACTGCCGGAGTGCCTCAGCTGCGCGGCGGACGCCCGCCCGTGACACGGAGGAGGTGCGGCGCGTGTGAACTCCACGCCGCCGCACCTCCACACCTCCGCACCGCCCCGCCGTCTCCCGGACCGGGTGCGTCCGGCGGGATCAGACCGGCCTCAACCACACCGTCGCCAGCGGCGGCAGCGTCAGCCCGATGCTGGACGGCCGCCCGTGGTACGGCACCGGCTCGGGCTTCAGCGGGTCCGTGTTGCGGACGTCCCCACCACCGTAGAGACCGGTGTCGGTATTGAGCACCTCGTGCCACTCCGGCACCGACTCCGGCACCCCCAGCCGGTACTGGTGCCGCACCACCGGCGAGAAGTTGGAGACCGACAGGAGCGGGGCGCCGTGCGCGTCGTAGCGCAGGAACGCGAAGACGTTGTCCTCCGCCGCGTCACCCGCCACCCAGGCGAATCCGCCCGGGTCGGTGTCGCGCTGCCACAGGGCGGGGGCCGCCGTGTACACCGCGTTCAGGTCGCGCACCAGGTCCCGTACCCCGCGGTGGTCGTGCGCCGCCCCGTACGACGGGTCCAGCAGCCACCAGTCCGGGCCGTGCGCCTCCGACCACTCCGCCCCCTGCGCGAACTCCTGCCCCATGAACAGGAGTTGCTTGCCCGGGTGGGCCCACATGAACCCCAGATACGCGCGGTGCGTGGCGCGCTGCTGCCACCAGTCGCCCGGCATCTTCGAGACCAGCGCCTGCTTTCCGTGCACCACCTCGTCGTGCGAGATGGGCAGGACGTAGTTCTCGCTGAACGCGTACACCATCGAGAACGTCATCTCGTTGTGGTGGTACTTGCGGTGCACCGGCTCCTTGGCCACGTACTCCAGCGAGTCGTGCATCCACCCCATGTTCCACTTGAGCCCGAAGCCGAGACCCCCGTAGCCGCCCGCGCCGACCTGGTCGGTGGCCCGGGTGACACCGTCCCAGGCGGTCGACTCCTCGGCGATCGTCACCACGCCGGGGTTGCGCCGGTAGACCGTCGCGTTCATCTCCTGGAGGAAGGCCACCGCGTCCGGGTTCTCCCGGCCGCCGTGCTCGTTCGGCGACCACTGCCCTTCCTCGCGCGAGTAGTCCAGATAGAGCATCGAGGCGACGGCGTCCACCCGGAGTCCATCGATGTGGAACTCCTCGCACCAGTAAGTTGCGTTGGCCACAAGGAAGTTACGGACCTCGGTGCGCCCGTAGTCGAACTCCAGGGTTCCCCAGTCGGGATGCTCGGCGCGGGCCGGGTCGGAGTGCTCGTACAGCGGGCGCCCGTCGAACTGCGCCAGCGCCCAGTCGTCCTTCGGGAAGTGCGCCGGCACCCAGTCCATCAGGACGCCGATACCCGCCCGGTGCAGCGCGTCCACCAGATACCGGAAGTCGTCGGGCGTGCCCATCCGGGACGTCGGCGCGTAGAAACCGGTGACCTGGTACCCCCACGAGCCGCCGAAGGGGTGCTCGGAGACCGGCATCAGCTCCACATGCGTGAAACCCAGGTCCTGGACGTAGGCCGGGAGCTGTGTCGCCAGCTGGCGGTACGTCAGGCCGGGCCGCCAGGACGGCAGATGGACCTCGTACACCGAGAGGGGTGCCTCATGGACCGGCCGGTCGGCGCGGTGCGCCATCCACTCCTGGTCCTGCCAGCGGTGGTGCGACTTGGTCACGACCGAGGCGGTGGCGGGCGGTACCTCGGTGCGCCGCGCCATCGGGTCGGCGCGCAGGGTGTGGCTGCCGTCCGGGCGCATCAGGTCGAACTTGTAGAGCGCGCCCTCGCCGATGCCCGGCACGAACAGCTCCCACACACCGGACGACCCGAGCGAACGCATCGGATACGCCACGCCGTCCCAGTAGTTGAAGTCCCCGCTGACCCGCACCCCGCGTGCGTCCGGTGCCCAGACGGTGAAGCGGGTGCCGGTGACGCCCTGGACGGTCATCGGCTGCGCGCCGAGCGCCTTCCACAGCTCCTCGTGGCGGCCCTCGCCGATCAGATGCAGATCGAGCTCCCCGAGGGTGGGCAGGAAGCGGTACGGGTCCTGGAGCTCGATCTCGGCGTCGTCGTACGTGACGAGCAGCGCGTACTCCGGGACGGTGCGCAGCGGCAGCAGGGCGGAGAAGAAGCCCTGACCGTCGTCGTGCAGTTCGGCGCGGAGCCCCTTCGCGACCACGGTCACGGACCGGGCGTACGGCCGCAGCGCCCGGACGGCGATGCCACCGGTGACCGGGTGGGCGCCGAGCAGCGCGTGCGGGTCGTGGTGGCCGCCGCTGAGCAGCCGCTCGCGTTCCCCGGCGCCGAGCGTCTCCGCGGGCCTTGCACCTCCGGCCGGCGTCGGCTGGGAGGGCAGAACGGCTGTGGGCTCGGTGCGCGCGGGAGGCTCTGTGTTCGCCCTGGGCTCTGTGGCTTCTGCGGGTTCTGTGGGCATTTTGGCTGTGGTGGGCTCGCGTTCGGCGGGCGACGGAGTGCGGGACGGGGGACGGGCGGTCACTGGGGCGGCCTCCTCGGCAGCTTCGGCGCACGGTGGGAAACAGGGGGTTCGGGGAGCGAGAGCCGCTCGATCGCGGCCATCGGTACGGGCAGCCAGTCGGGGCGGTTCCTGGCCTCGTAGAGGACCTCGTACACCGCCTTGTCGGTCTCGTACGCGCGTAGCAGCTCCGGTTCCGCGCGCGGGTCGGCGCCGGCCACCGACGCGTACCCCTCGCAGTACGCGTCGCGGCAGCCGATCGCCCACTTCGGGGACCACGGGCGGTGGGTGCGGGCCGCGTAGTCGAAGGAGCGCAGCATCCCCGCCACATCGCGGACCACCGGCTGCGGGCGGGTGCGTTCGGCGAGCGGGCGGGCCGGTTCGCCCTCGAAGTCGATGACCGACCACTCGCCGTCCCTGGCCCGCAGGCTCTGGCCCAGATGCAGATCGCCGTGGATGCGCTGGGCGGCCCAGGTACGGCCGGCGTGCCCCAGGTCGGCGAGCGTGTCGAAGGCGGTGCGCAGCCCCGCAACGTACGGCGCGAGCGCGGGCACGGCCTGGGCCGTGGCCTCCAGACGCGCCGTCATCTCCGCGGCGAGATGCTGTATCTGCTGTTTGCGCAGGACTGCGGTGGGCAGGGCGGACGCCAGTGTCCCGTGTACCTCGGCGGTCGCCCGGCCCAGCGCCCGCGCGCCCGCCGCGAAGTCGTGGCCGTCGGTGAGCGCGAGCAGCGCCAGCTGCCAGCCGTCCTCGGAGCCGGCGAGGTACGGCTGGAGTACACCCAGCGTGGCCGGTTCGGGCTCCGTCGTCTCGTACCAGGCGACGGGTGCGGGCACCCGGGAGCAGCCGGCCTGGGCCAGCGCGAGCGGCAGCTCCAGATCGGGGTTCGACCCTGGGTGGACGCGGCGGAAGACCTTCAGGATGAACGTATCGCCATAGACCAGAGAGGTGTTGGACTGCTCCGCGCCCAGCGGCCGTGCGGGCAGCCCGGCGGGGATCTCCGATGCGGGGTCGCGGTCGAAGCGCAGCGCTCCGATCCGGCCGGGCGCGCGCAGCCGTTCCAGGAGCAGCCCGGTCAGCCGCGGGTCGAGCAGCGCGTCGTACAGCACGGACCCGGCCAGCGGTCCGGTACGGGCCCGCCCGATCAGCGCGGCGGCGAGGCGCGGCGGCAGTGAGGTCCGAACGCCGAGCAGCAGCTGGTAGCAGTCGCCGGTCGAGTCGGCGGGCGCGGGGGATTCCTGTTCGGCCCGGACCAGCAGATGGAGTAGCCCGGGGGCCGCGCCGACCGGCAGCAGTTCGGTGGCCGAGACCAGCGTGAAGGCGGTGACGGGCCGTCCCTTGCCCGCGAACCAGCGCTGCTTGGGCAGCCACTCGTGCAGCAGGGGGGCGAGGGAGTCGAGGAGGCGGAGGGGGCCGGACGACCCGGCGGAGCGCACGCTGTTCCGGGTGGATGCAGCCTTGGACATGGCATCGCGTCCTTTCCCGGGCACACCACACGATGCGCAGAGTGTCCCGGATTGCGTGGGGTCGCCTCCCATGCTGAACGCAATGAGGGCGGGAATCCGGCTGTGCGGGACGGTGCGGGTGAGGATGGACCAGATGGACTAGGGCTCTGTGGGCCGGGTGCTGGTGCCGTGGTACCAGTGAGGAGGGTGCCCGGGACGGAGCGGGGGAAACCGCCCAGCCCCGGGCCCGTCGTCACACGGTGGGGGCGTCCTTGCGCAAGCGGAACCAGTAGAAGCCGTGGCCCGCGAGGGTCAGCAGATACGGCAGTTCACCGATCGGGGGGAAGCGCACCCCGCCGATCAGCTCCACCGGATGGCGTCCGGTGAAGGAGTTGAGGTCGAGTTCCGTCGGCTGCGCGAACCGCGAGAAGTTGTGTACGCACAGCACCAGGTCGTCCTTGTACTCCCGGAGGAAGGCGAGGACGGCCGGGTTGGACGAGGGGAGCTCGGTGTACGAACCGAGGCCGAAGGCCGGGTTCTGCTTGCGGATCTCGATCATCCGGCGGGTCCAGTGCAGCAGCGAGGCGGGCGAGGCCATGGATGCCTCGACGTTCGTCACCTGGTAGCCGTAGACCGGGTCCATGATGGTCGGCAGATAGAGCCGTCCCGGATCGCTGGACGAGAAGCCCGCGTTCCGGTCGGGGGTCCACTGCATCGGCGTACGGACCGCGTCCCGGTCGCCGAGCCAGATGTTGTCGCCCATCCCGATCTCGTCCCCGTAGTAGAGGATCGGCGAACCGGGCAGCGAGAGCAGCAGCGCGGTGAACAGTTCGATCTGGTTGCGGTCGTTGTCCAGCAGGGGCGCGAGCCGCCTGCGGATGCCGATGTTGGCCCGCATCCGTGGGTCCTTGGCGTACTCCGCGTACATGTAGTCGCGCTCTTCGTCCGTGACCATTTCGAGCGTCAGCTCGTCGTGGTTGCGCAGGAAGATGCCCCACTGGGCGTTCTTCGGAATGGCCGGGGTCTTGGCCAGGATCTCCGATACGGGGTAGCGGGACTCCCGGCGTACGGCCATGAAGATGCGCGGCATCACCGGGAAGTGGAATGCCATGTGGCACTCGTCGCCGCCCTTTTTGAAGTCGCCGAAATAGTCGACGACATCCTCCGGCCACTGGTTGGCCTCGGCGAGCAGCACCGTGTCCGGGTAGCTCGCGTCGATCTCGGCGCGCACCCGCTTCATGAACGCGTGGGTCTGCGGGAGGTTCTCGCAGTTGGTGCCCTCGACCTGGTAGAGGTACGGGACCGCGTCGAGGCGGAATCCGTCGATGCCCAGGTCGAGCCAGAAGCGCAGCGCCGAGATGATCTCCTCCTGTACCACCGGGTTCTCGTAGTTGAGATCCGGCTGATGGGAGAAGAACCGGTGCCAGTAGTACTGCTTGCGCACCGGGTCGAAGGTCCAGTTGGAGCTCTCCGTGTCGACGAAGATGATCCGGGCGTCCGCGAACTGCTTGTCGTCGTCGGCCCAGATGTAGTAGTCGCCGTACGGGCCCTCCGGGTCCTTCCGCGACTCCTGGAACCACTCGTGCTGGTCGCTCGTGTGGTTCATCACGAAGTCGATGATCACGCGCATCCCGCGCTGATGGGTGGCGTCGACGAACTCGACGAAGTCGGCGAGGTCGCCGAACTCCGGCAGTACGGACGTGTAGTCCGCGACGTCGTAACCACCGTCCCGCAGGGGCGACTTGAAGAACGGCGGCAGCCAGAGGCAGTCGACGCCGAGCCACTGGAGGTAGTCCAGTTTGGCGGTGATGCCCTTGAGGTCACCCACGCCGTCGCCGTTGCTGTCCTGGAACGACCTGACCAGGACCTCGTAGAAGACGGCGCGTTTGAACCAGTCGGGGTCACGGTCCTTGGGGGGAGTGTCCTCGAATTTGTCGTGGACGGGCTCATTGACAATCATGATGTGGGTGACCCTCCGATCGGCGGGGACGGTCGCAGCACCAGGATGTGCGCCGGCGTACTGCCCGGCTCCAGACGCACATAGTTGGCCCTGCCCCAGTGGTAGGTCTCACCGGTGAGCTCGTCGCACACCGGGACGGATTCGTGCCATTCCAGGCCGAGATCCGGCATGTCCAACGAGACCGTGGCCTCCTGGGTGTGGTGCGGGTCAAGGTTGACGACAATCAGAACTGTGTTCGAGGTGACCGTGGCTCCGGCTGCCTCTCCGCCCGGCGTGGCGACCTCCGTGGGGGCCCCCGTGGCGAACTCCGTGGCGACCGGTACGGACACCGACTTCGAGTACGCGATCACCGCGTCGTTGTCGGTGTGGTGGAAGTGCACCGAACGCAGCTGCCGCAGCGCCGGGTGGCGGCGCCGCAGCTCGTTCAGTGTGGTGATGAGCGGGGCGATGGTCCGCCCCTCCCGCTCGGCGGACTCCCAGTCGCGCGGCCGCAGCTGGTACTTCTCCGAGTCCAGGTAGTCCTCGCTGCCCGCCCGGGCGGTGGTGTTCTCGCACAGTTCGTACCCGGCGTACACCCCCCAGGACGGTGCCATCGTCGCCGCGAGCACCGCACGGACCTCGAAGGCCGGGCGGCCGCCGTGCTGGAGGTACCCGTGCAGGATGTCCGGGGTGTTCACGAAGAAGTTGGGCCGCATGGCGGCCGCGGACGCCCCGGCCAGCTCGGTGACGTAGTCGGTCAGCTCCTGCTTGCCGGTTCGCCAGGTGAAGTACGTGTACGACTGCTGGAACCCGACGGCGCCCAGGGTGTGCATCATCGCGGGCCGGGTGAACGCCTCGGCCAGGAAGACCACATCCGGATCGCGGCCGTTGACCTCGGCGATGACCCGTTCCCAGAAGACCACCGGCTTGGTGTGCGGATTGTCCACCCGGAAGATCCGTACGCCGTGCCCCATCCAGAAGCGCAGGATGCGGACGGTCTCGGTGACCAGGCCGTCCATGTCCTGGTCGAAGGCGATCGGGTAGATGTCCTGGTACTTCTTCGGCGGGTTCTCCGCGTACGCGATCGTGCCGTCCGGCCGGTGGTGGAACCACTCAGGGTGCTGCGTCACCCAGGGGTGGTCGGGCGAGCACTGGAGCGCGAAGTCGAGGGCGATCTCCAGGCCCAGCTCACGGGCGCGCCCGACGAAGTCGTCGAAGTCCTCCAGGGTGCCGAGATCCGGGTGGACGGCGTCGTGGCCGCCGGCCGGTGAGCCGATGGCCCACGGCACGCCCACGTCGTCGGGCCCGGCGGTCAGCGCATTGTTGGGGCCCTTGCGGTGGGTCGTTCCGATGGGGTGGACCGGGGGCAGATACACCACGTCGAACCCCATGGCCGCGACGGCCGAAAGCCGCTTCGCCGCAGTCCTGAAGGTGCCGCTGACGTGCGGCTTGCCCTCCTCGACCACGGCGCCCTCGGAGCGCGGGAACAGCTCGTACCAGGATCCGTACAGCGCCCGCTCACGCTCCACGAGGAGCGGCAGCGGCTCCGACGCGCTGACCAGCTCACGCAGCGGGTACCGGGCGAGGGCCGCCACCACGTCCGGCGCGAGCGCGGCCGCGAGCCGGTCGTCGGCGGGCGCCGCGGTGTCGGCCAGCGCCTCCGCCACCGCGAGGACCGCCCGGCGGCCCCTGCTCTTCGGCACCCCGGCTGCCGCACGTGTATACAGCCCGGCGCCCTCGGTGAGCACCAACTCGGTGTCGATGCCCGCCGGGACCTTGATCCGGGCGGTGTGCAGCCAGGTGGTGACGGGGTCGCTCCACGCCTCGACCGTGTAGGTCCAGCGGCCCTCGCGGTCCGGGGTGACGTCCGCGCCCCAGCGGTCGGTGCCGGGGGCCAGCTCCCGCATCGGCGCCCAGGGCGCGGTTCTGCCGCGCGGTCCGCGCAGGACGACATTGGCGGCGACCGCGTCATGGCCCTCACGGAAGACCGTCGCCGTGACCTGGAAAGTCTCACCGGTCACCGCTTTCGCGGGCCTGCGCCCGCCGTCGACGCGCGGGCGCACATCGAGCACCGGGATACGGCCGATCAGCTGACCGGTCGGGGGCCGCTTCGGCGGCCTCGGGGACCTCGGCGGCTGCGGGGACGTGGCGAGAGTCCCTCTGGCCGGCTTGTCCGATGACGGCTTGCGGGCTGCGGGCATGACCGCTCCTGTCCGCTTTCACTCAGGCTGTGGAGAGGGGTGGGGGTGAGCTCGGGCGGGTACCGGAGGAGCCTTCCCCCACACCTCCGGTGGGCAATCCGGCTCCTGAGTTAAGTACTCGTGCGTAATGTGCAAGGCAAGGACCAGGTGGGCCGCGCGTCGCGGAGAGCCGTGCCCGGCCGTGCGGGTGGCCGCGGTTTCACACCTTTGGCAGAGCCCCCCGCGCCCCGCCCCAGTCGGCCGGACCGGACGGAGCGCGCCGCGCCCGGCGCGCAGCCGCCGCGGGTCGTGCACCGCGTGCGGGAGGCGCCGGTCGGGCACCGCGTACGGGAGGTGCCGACGGCGCCTCATGGGGCGGGCCCCTCCCGGCAGGTGACGGTCCGTTCCATCCGGGCACACTCCTCTCCGTTCCAGGGTCACCGCTGTGTGTCACAGCGAGGTGTCACACAGCAGCCTCACCCGTGGTGCGAAGTGCCACAAGCCCACGCGACGGGGGAGAACCGGCCATACCGCCCGGTCTGACACACACCGGCGCACCCCGCAGCGGGGCCCCGGCGCACGCGGAAGCGGCCTCGCGCCGTGGTTGCGGGGAGCGCGGACGGGCTACCTTCGGGGTGAAGTGCGGACGTACACACCGCTGTGCGTCCCCTGGATGCGCATCTCCCCTGCGAAGGTGGAACACGTGAAGGCCATTCGTCGATTCACCGTCCGCCCCGTCCTCCCCGAGCCGCTGCGCCCGCTGGGTGAGCTCGCCCGAAACCTCCGCTGGTCCTGGCACGCCGGGACCAAGGACCTGTTCAGAGCCGTCGACCCCGACGGTTTCCCGGCGGCCGGCGGTGACCCCGTCCGGCTGCTCGGCACGGTGCCGGCAGCCCGGCTCGCCGAGCTGGCGGCCGACCCCGGCTTCCTGCGCGCCCTGACCGAGGCCGCCGACGGCCTCGACACCTATCTGCACGGACCGCGCTGGTACCAGGAACAGCCCGCCGGGCTGCCCGCGGCCATCGGCTACTTCTCACCCGAGTTCGGTGTCACCGCCGCACTCCCGCAGTACTCCGGCGGCCTCGGCATCCTCGCCGGCGACCATCTGAAGGCCGCCAGCGACCTCGGCGTACCGCTCATCGGCGTCGGCCTGCTCTACCGGCACGGATACTTCCGGCAGTCCCTCTCCCGCGAGGGCTGGCAGCAGGAGCACTACCCGGTGCTCGACCCCGACGAACTGCCGGTCACGCTGCTGCGCGAGGCGGACGGCTCACCCAGCCGGGTCGCCCTCACACTGCCCGGCGGCCGCTCGCTCCAGGCGCAGATCTGGCAGGCGCAGGTCGGCCGTGTCCCGCTGCTGATGCTCGACTCCGACGTCGAGGAGAACGAGCCGGGCGAGCGGAGTGTCACCGACCGGCTCTACGGCGGCGGCAGCGAGCACCGGCTCCTCCAGGAGATGCTCCTCGGCATCGGCGGGGTACGGGCGCTGCGCTCGTACTGCCGGATCACCGGGCACCCGGGCCCCGAGGTGTTCCACACCAACGAGGGGCACGCAGGCTTCCTCGGCCTGGAACGGATCCGCGAACTCGTGGGCACGGGGCTGGACTTCGACGCCGCTCTGGAGTCCGTGCGCGCCGGAACCGTCTTCACCACCCACACCCCCGTACCCGCCGGGATCGACCGGTTCGACCGCGACCTGGTGGCCAGGCACTTCGGGGACGACGGCGAACTGCCGGGTGTCGACGGCGGACGCGTGCTCCAGCTGGGCAGGGAGACCTATCCGGGCGGCGAACCGCGCCTCTTCAACATGGCCGTGATGGGCCTGCGGCTCGCCCAGCGCGCCAACGGGGTCTCCACCCTGCACGGCGCCGTCAGCCGGGAGATGTTCGCCGGACTGTGGCCGGGATTCGACCCCGACGAGGTGCCGATCACCTCGATCACCAACGGGGTGCACGCCCCGACCTGGGCGGCGCCCGAGATCACCCGCACCGCCGTCCGCCGGATCGGCGCCGAACGCACCGAGCACGCGCTGTCGGTGGGCGTCGCCGACCGCTGGGACGCGGTGGCCGACGTTCCCGACGCGGAGATCTGGGAGCTGCGCCGGACCCTGCGCGAGCAACTGGTCGGCGAGGTACGGACCCGGCTGCGGGCGTCCTGGCGCGGGCGCGGGGCGTCCGACGCCGAACTGGGCTGGATCGACGGGGTGCTCGACCCCGGGGTGCTGACCATCGGCTTCGCCCGGCGCGTCCCCTCGTACAAGCGCCTCACGCTGATGCTGCGCGACCGCGACCGGCTGACGGAGCTGCTGCTCCACCCGGTCAGGCCCGTCCAGATCGTGGTCGCGGGCAAGGCGCACCCGGCCGACGACGGCGGAAAGCGGCTGGTGCAGGAACTGGTGCGGTTCGCGGACGACCCGCGGGTGCGCCACCGCATCGTCTTCCTGCCGGACTACGGCATGGCGATGGCCGAACGGCTCTACCCGGGCTGCGACGTCTGGCTGAACAACCCGCTGCGCCCGCTGGAGGCGTGCGGTACCTCCGGGATGAAGGCGGCGCTCAACGGCTGCCTCAACCTTTCGGTGCTCGACGGCTGGTGGGACGAGTGGTTCGAGCCGGACTTCGGCTGGGCCATTCCCACCGCGAGCGGCTCGGGGATGGACGAGGACCGGCGGGACGAGCTGGAGTCGGCGGCGCTGTACTCGCTGATCGAGGACCGGGTCGCGCCGCGCTTCTACGACCGTACGGCCTCCGGCCTGCCCGAACGCTGGGTCGGGATGGTCCGCTCCACGCTGGCAACCCTGGGGCCGAAGGTGCTGGCGGGGCGGATGGTGCGTGAGTACGTCGAGCGGCTCTACGCGCCAGCCGCCCTCGCCCACCGCTCGCTCGGGCCCGAAGCGGCCCGGGAGCTGGCAGGCTGGAAGGCGCGGGTGCGGACCGCCTGGCCGGAAGTGCACGTCGACCATGTGGAGGCCGTAGCGGCGACCGCGGCCGACGGCACGGCGGAACTGGGCTCCACTCTCTCGCTGAGGGTCCAGGTCGCGCTCGGCGGGCTGGGGCCTGACGACGTGGAGGTGCAGGCGGTGTCGGGCCGGGTCGACGAGCAGGACCGCATCGCGGACGCGCGGACTGTCGCACTGAAACCGGCGGGCGGCCCCGACCTGGACGGACGCCGGCTGTACGAGGGCCCGCTCGCCCTGGACCGTACGGGGCCGTACGGCTACACGGTCCGGATCCTGCCGGCGCACCACCTGCTGGCGACCGGCGCGGAGCTGGGACTCGTCGCGGCACCGACCGCGGCGACGGGGGAGGGCGCGGGTGTGCTTCTGAGGTGATCCTCCTGAGGTGGCACTTCACGGGTTCCACCTCAGGAGCCGTCCGCCGGTCAGCGGAGCACCGCCTTGGACGTCAGGGTGCCACCGCTGAAGCAGAGCCGGTACGCGGGCAGTTCGGCGAACAGCCCGGCACGGTAGTACCGGCACTCCGCACCGGCGGACACAGGCGGCGCACCCGCCGGTGCGCCGCCCATCGCGTGCCGGGGGAGCCGCGCACCGACCGGCCCCGCGCGGTCGCCGACGCGGAACAGGTCGTACTGGGCGCGGTCGAGGACCGTTCCGTACCGGGTGGCGAGGCCGACGGCGCCGATCAGAACCGCCAGTGCGGCGGTGGCCGCCAGCGGGACCCAGACCGCCTGCTTCAGACGCCGCCGGACCTGCTGTCTGGCCCTGGCCAACTCCTGCGCGGATGAAAATGTTCCGCCGGGAGCCGCAGGCGGGGCGCCGGGTTCGGGAGGCAGGGTTGCGGACACTTCGAAGCCGCCGCCGGGCAGCGGCCCGTGGCGCAGGACCCCGCCTGCGAGACGGATCCGTTCGTCCAGGCCGACCAGCCCCGTACCGCCGCCCGGGCCGCCGTGGAGTTCCACCTCGTCCGCCCAGCCGGCCTCCGCCGCCGGGCCCGCTGACAGGCCGGATGGTCCTGCCGTGCTGGTGACGGTGACCGTCAGGGCCGAATCCGACCGCACGAACCGTACCGCCACCGGTGCGCCCGGCGCGTGTCTGGCCGCGTTGGTGAGCGACTCCTGGACGGTCCTGTGCACCGCGCGGCCGGTCATCGGGGCCAGGCCGTCCGCCACCCCGTCGCCGCTCAGCTCCACCTCCATCCCCGACCTGCGGGCCCGTTCCACCTGCTCCGCCACGCTCTCGCCCGGCGGCGAGACCGGAGCCGCCCCGTCGTTCTCCCGCAGAACACCGATGATGTCGCGCAGCCGGGCGGTGGCGTCCCCCGCAGCGGCCCGCAGCTCACCGGCCGCGCTCCGCTGCCTTCCGCTCAGCGATGGGTCGACCTCAAGTGCCGCCGCCCGTACGGCGATCAGCGACAGATCGTGGCCGAGCGAATCGTGCATGTCGCCCGCGATCCTGGAGCGCTCCAGCAGCCGCGCCCGGTCTGCGGCGACGGCCTGCTCGCGCTCCAGCCGGCCGGCCAGCAGCCAGCCGGTGTCGACGAGTTGGGCGTACTGCCGCACATACCGGCCGAGCAGCCACGGGACCATCACCGCGAAGGCCAGGGTGGACAGCTCGACGAGCCAGGTCCAGAGATCCAGGTGCGCGGCCTGCGTGATCAGCAGGCCCACGGCGGCCGTCCCCGCGAAGGCGTGCAGCGCGGGCCGGGCGAGCGAGGTCCGCCGGCCGGCCAGATAGCCGAAGACCGCGAGGGCAGCCGCGTACTCCGGTGTCCAGAGCCTCGGCGTGACGGTCAGGCCCAGCGCCACCGCGAGCAGCAGCGCGGTCAGCGGCCGCCCGCGGGACAGCCCGACGCCCGCCCCCAGCACCGCGATCCCGGCCACGGGCCGCCACCACGTACCCCCGCCGGCCACCACGGTCCTCAGCACTACGGGCGCACAGATCAGCGCCCAGAGTGCCAGATCGGTGATGCGCTCTCTCCGCTCTCTCCCCATGGGCCCAGCTTGCCGGACCCGGCCGCTTCCCGGCCCCCGACGAAAGTCGGGGTCTGCGTCTGCCGTACGCCCCATGAACCCGGCGGGCGGCGCTGCCTACCGTCGGCGCGGCACAGCATGCACGGAGCAGCACACCATGGGGGAGACAGCGTGGAGGGCACAGAACCAGCAGGGACACGGCCGCGCGGGAGGGCCGCCCGGGGCCGGCACGCCGCTCCAAGGAAACCGCGCCCGGCCCCACGCGTACTGCTGAAACCCGCTGTGCTGATGGCGGCGGGGACCGTGGCGTCCAGAGCCACCGGCCTGATCAGACAGGTGCTCCAGGCCGGGGCACTCGGTACGGGTCTCCTCGCCACCACGTACAACCAGGCCAACACCGTCCCCGCAAGCCTGTACTTCCTCATCATCGGCGGGGCGCTGAACTCCGTCCTGGTGCCACAGCTGGTCCGCGCCCGGATCGAGCAGCCGGACGGTGGACGGGCCTTCGAACAGCGGCTGGTGACGCTCACGCTGACAGTCCTCGGAGCGGGCTCCCTGCTGGCCGTGTGGGCCGCGCCGCAGATCATCGGCGTGTACCAGAGGGACACGCCAGGCAACCACGCCGCTTTCGAACTGACCGTGGTCTTCGCCCGGTTCCTGCTGCCGCAGATCTTCTTCTACGGGATGTACGGCGTCCTCGGCCAAGTGCTCAACGCCCGGGGGAGGTTCGGGGCGATGATGTGGACGCCGGTGCTCAACAACGTACTGCTGATCGCGGTGTTCGGCTGGTACGCCGGGGTCATGACGGTGGCGGACGGTGTGCACGACATCAGCCGGGCACAGGTTACGCTGCTGGGCGCCGGCACCACCTCGGCCCTCGCGGTCCAGGCCCTCGCGCTGGTGCCGTTCGTCCGCGCCGCCGGATTCCGCTTCCGCCCGCGCCTCGACTGGCACGGGACCGGAATGCGGGCGAGCCTCGGCGCGGCCCGCTGGACGCTGCTGTTCGTGCTGGCCAATCTGGCGGCGGCCACCGTGGTCACCCGCTACGCCACCGCGGCCGACCGGGAACTGCCCCGGGCCGGAGTCGGCTTCACCGCGTACACATACGCGCAGACCATCTGGTCATTGCCGCAGTCCGTCGTCACGGTCACGCTGGTGACCGCGTCCCTGCCCCGGATGAGCCGGGCCGTCGCCGAGCACCGCGGCGACGACATGCGCCGCGATCTGTCCCGCACCCTGCGGACCAGCGGCCTCGTCACCGTCCCGGCTGCCTTCTTTTTTCTCGCGCTCGGCCCGCAGCTGGCGCAACTGCTCTTCGCGCACGGCGCCGCCGACGCCGCCGCCACCCGGCCGCTGGGGCAGATGCTCCAGGCGTTCGGGCCCGGACTGATCCCGTTCTCCGCGCAGTACGTGCTGCTGCGCGGCTTCTACGCCTTCGGGGACACCCGTACCCCGTTCCTGATGGCGCTGTGGATCGGCGCGGTCCAGGTCGCGCTGGCCACCGGCTGCCACCTGCTGCTGCCCGCACGGTGGGCGGTCACCGGGATGGCGGCCGCCTACGGGGTCGCTTACGCGGCCGGACTGCTGGTCACCGCGCGGCTGCTGCGCCGGAGACTCGGCGGCCGGCCGGCCGGCGGGAGGATCGCCCGCACCTACGGCAAGCTGGTTGCGGCGGCCCTTGCGGGCGCTGCCGCCGGGCGGGTGGTGGCCGGGCTCTGCCCGGTGCCGTCCGGCGCGTCCGCCGGGGCGGCCGCGCTCGCCCTGGCTGCGGGCGGTGGAGCCATGCTGCTGGTGTTCCTGCTGCTCGCACGGGTGTGTCGGATCGGCGAGTTGCGCGGGGCGCTGCGGTTCCGGCTGGTCAGCGGGAACCGGTGACCAGCCCGGCCTCGTAGGCGAGGATGGCCAGTTGGACGCGGTTCCTGAGTTCCAGGCGGGCGAGTACGGAACTGACATGGGCTTTGACGGTGCCCTCGACGACGTGCAGTTGGGCCCCGATCTCCGCGTTGGTGAGCCCCGCACCAACGCGCGCCACCACCTCGCGTTCCCGGTCGGTGAGCGGGTCCAGCCGGGTGCGGGCGTCCGCCGCGCGGGAGAGCCGCCCGGTGCCGAGATGCGTGAGGACGCGCCGGGCCACCTCGGGGGAGAGGAAGGCGGCGCCGTCGGCGACGGCCTGGACCCCGGCGATCAGCTCCCGGGGATCGCCGGATTTCAGCAGAAAACCGCTGACACCGCTGTCGAGCGCCCGTGCGATGTACTCGTCCTCGGAGAAGGTGGTGAGCATGACGAGGGCGGTATCCGGTGCCGCCGTCCGCAGTTCCCCGGCGGCCCGCAGGCCGTCGAGGCGCGGCATCCGGATATCCAGGAGGGCGACGTCCGGCCGGTGTTTCAGGGCCAGTTCGACCGCCTGGTGTCCGTCGGCGGCCTCAGCGACGACCTCGATGGACGGGTCGGCGGCGAGGACGGCCCGGATCCCCGCGCGGATCAGCGCCTCGTCGTCGGCGAGCAGGACGCGTACCCGTGGTCGTGGTTCCGTCATGACGTCAGCCTAAAGTCCTGTTCTTCTTCCTCTGCTCGGAGACCGAGTACCGGGGATCCGGATCGCACAGGCCGGCCGGACTGGGGAAGGCCCCGCCTCCCGCCGATGTACGGCGGGAGGCGGGGCCTTCACAGTCGTGCAGGTCGAGCAACTGGCCAGCTGCTACTTCACGTTGATGCCGGCCCAGGCCGCGCCGACCGCCTTGTACTCGGCGCTGTTCGTGCCGTAAAGGTCAGTCGCCGCCTTCAGCGTCGCCACGCGGGCCGCCGCATAGTCGGTTGTCGACGTCATGTACGTCGTCAGGGCCTTGTACCAGATCTGGATGGCCTTGTCCCGGCCGATGCCGGTGACCGTGGAGCCGTTAGATGTGGGGGAGTCGTAGTTGACGCCGTTGATGGTCTTCTTGCCGCTGCCCTCGCTGAGCAGGTAGAAGAAGTGGTTGGCCGGGCCCGACGAGTAGTGGACGTCGAGTCCGCCGAGGCTGGAGGACCAGTAGTCGGCCGAGCCGCCGTCCTTGCTCGGCTTGTCCATGTAGCGCAGCGGGGTGCCGTCACCGTTGATGTTGATCTTCTCGCCGATGAGGTAGTCGCCCGGATCCGACGCGTTGTTGGCGTAGAACTCGACGGCGGTGCCGAAGATGTCCGACGTCGCTTCGTTGAGCCCGCCGGACTCACCCGTGTAGTCCAGGTTGGCGGTCGCCGCCGTGAGGCCGTGCGACATCTCGTGGCCCGCTACGTCGATGGCGGTCAGCGGGTCTGCGTTGCCCGCCCCGTCCCCGTACGTCATGCAGAAGCAGCTGTCGTCCCAGAACGCGTTGACGTACGCGTTCCCGTAGTGCACCCGGCTGTAGGACGCCTTGCCGTCACCGGCTATGCCGTTGCGTTTGAGGACGTTCTTGTAGAAGTCCCAGGTCTCGGCCGCGCCGTAGTGAGCGTCCACCGCCGCTGTCTGAGGGTTCTTGGCGGTGCCGTCGCCCCAGGTGTCGGTGGAGTTGCTGAACAGGGTTCCCTTGCCGGACGTCTTGTGGTTCAGATTGAACGTCTGGTGGCCGCCGCGGGCGGCGTCGTTGAGCGTGTAGTTCGACCCCGACTTGGTGGTGCCCAGGGTGACCTTGCCGCTGTACTCGCTGGTTCCGGTGCCGGTCTCGACGGCCTGCCACTGAGAGAGCTTCTTGCCGGTGGCGGCGTCGGTGACGACGTGCAGCGCGCTGGGGGTGCCGTCGTCCTGGAAGCCGCCGACCACGGTCTCGTAGGCCAGGGTGGGCTTGCCGGTGGCCGCCCAGATGACCTTGCGCGGGGCCTTGTCGGCCGAAGTCCTGTCGGTTCCCGCTGACTTGGCGGCGCTGAGCGCCTTCTGCTGGGCGGCGGCCGGCTTCACGGCCGCGGTGGTGCGGGCGACCTTGATGGTGGCCTTGGTCGCCTTGGTGACCGTGGCGGCACCCGACTTCGGCGTGTGGACGACGAGGTCGCCGCCGAGGACCGGGAGTCCGGCGTAAGTACGCTCGTATCGCGTGTGCGTCGTGCCGTTGGCGTCCTTGATGACGTCCCGGACGATGAGCTTCTCCTGGCTGCCCAGGCCGAGCTTGCCCGCGGTGCTCGCGGTGTTGGCCGCCGCTGAGCGCATCAGGGCCGCGTGCTGGGTGGTGGAGAGGGCCAGGGCCTGAGCACCCGTGGCGGCCGGCGTGGGCGCCGCGCCCGCGGAGCCGGAGGAGAGGGTGGTGAGGCCGGTGGCCAGCAGCGCCGCGACGGCGATCGAACCGGCGATGCGCTGGGAACGCGATATGTGAGAGGTCACTCGATTTTCCCTTTCAGAGGTGGGGGGTTGGAAAGATGCGGGTGACGTGCGGGTGGTGGCGCTGCCCGGGGGCGATTGGGGTCCCCCGGGCAGCTCTGTCCTGTGGAACAGGCCTACGGTCGAACGATGTTTCTGTGAAACGCCGTTCGGTGGAACATTAGTGCGGCCGGGTGGCTTTGTGGCTGGAAATCAGAAGGTCAGTTTCCAGCTGTTCAGCGTTCCGGTGTCCTGCAGGGCGACATCCTGGACCTTCAGCTTCCAGGTGCCGTTGGCCGTTTCGGTGGACGCGTTGACCGTGTACGACGCCACCACGTTGTCCGCCGAGTCGGACGGACTGGAGTTCTTCAGCCGGTACGTCTTCCCGCTCGGGCCGACCAGGTCGATGACCAGGTCGCCGCGCCAGGTGTGGCTGATGTTGACGTCCACCTTGAGCGTGGCCGGAGCCTTGCCCGTCAGGCCCGTGACCGCGATCGGCGAGTTGATCGCCGGACCGCCGTCGGGGATGGCGTACTTGGTGGTGGACTGGAAGACGGTGCCCGTGCCCGGATCCCCGCCGCCGGGCCTGGAGCCGACGTTGATGGCGGCCCAGGCGTCCGCGACCGACTTGTACTCGGCGCTGGTCGCGCCGTACAGCTCGCTCGCGACCGCCAGCGTCCCGGTGCGGGCCGAGGCGTAGTTGGTCGTCGACGTGAACTTCTCGGTGAGCGCCTTGTACCAGATCAGCTGGGCCTTGTCCCGGCCGATGCCGGTGACGGGCAGACCGTCGGACGTGGGGGAGTCGTAGTTGACGCCGTTGATGGTCTTCTTGCCGCTGCCCTCGCTGAGCAGGTAGAAGAAGTGGTTGGCCGGGCCCGACGAGTAGTGGACGTCGAGTCCGCCGAGGCTGGAGGACCAGTAGTCGGCCGAGCCGCCGTCCTTGCTCGGCTTGTCCATGTAGCGCAGCGGGGTGCCGTCGCCGTTGATGTTGATCTTCTCGCCGATGAGGTAGTCACCGGGGTCGGCGGTGTTGTTGGCGTAGAACTCGACCGACGTACCGAAGATGTCGGAGGTGGCCTCGTTCAGCCCGCCCGACTCACCGCTGTAGTTGAGCCCGGCGGTGGCCGCGGTCACACCGTGCGACATCTCGTGGCCCGCTACGTCGAGGGCGGTCAGCGGGTCTGCGTTGCCCGCCCCGTCGCCGTACGTCATGCAGAAGCAGCTGTCGTCCCAGAACGCGTTGACGTACGCGTTGCCGTAGTGGACGCGGGAGTAGGCAGCGACACCGTCGCCCGCGATCCCGGTCCGGCCGAAGACGTTCTTGTAGAAGTCCCAGGTCTCAGCGGCCCCGTAGTGGGCGTCGGCCGCCGCGGTCTCCGAGTTGGAGGCCAGGCCGTTGCCCCAGGTGTCCGTGGAGTTGGAGTACAGGGTCCCCTTGCCGGAGGACCCGTGGTTGAGGTTGTACGTCATGTGGCCGCCGCGGGCACCGTCGTTCAGCGTGTAGTTCGACCCCGACTGAGTGGTGCCGAGGGTGACCTTGCCGCTGTACTCGGTGTTGCCGACGCCGGTCTCGACGGCCTGGCGCTCGAAGAGCTTCTTGCCGGTGGTGGCGTCGGTGATGACATGCAGCTCGCTCGGAGTGCCGTCGTCCTGGAAGCCGCCCACGACCGTCTCGTAGGCGAGCGTCGGCTTGCCCTGCGCCAGCCAGACCACCTTGCGGGGTGCCCGGTCGGCCGAGGTCTTCGCCGACCCCTGTGCGGCAGCGGCCTTCAGCGCCGACTTCTCGGCGGCGGCCGGAGCGACGGCCGCGCTGGTGTTCACGTTCTTCAGTTCCGCGCGGGACGCCTTGGTGACACCCTCGGTCGCTCCGGCCTTCGAGGTGTCGACGACCAGGTCGCCGCCGAGTACGGGGAGCCCGTCGTAGGTGCGCTCGTACCGGGTGTGTGTGGTGCCGTCACGGTCCTTGGTGACGTCGTGGGCCTGGAGCTGTTCATGTGCTCCGAGACCGAGACTCCGGGCGGTGTCCGCCTTGGTGGCGTTCGCGTGACGCAGCAACTCGGCCCGCTGGGAGGGCGAGAGGGCTGCCGGGGCGGCGCCGGGGGCGGACTTGCCGGTGATCGCGGCCGAAGCGGCGCTGTTCCCGGGTGATGCGGAGGCTGTGCCGGCCTGTACTCCTACGGCGAGCAGTGCCGCGGCGGCGATGAGTGCGCCGGTGGCGGTGGCACGACGGTGCGTGGGTCTCACGCTGACTCCTTCTGCATGGGTGGACAGAGCGACCTGATGGGCCGTTCTGACGAGCAAGCAGTGCGCAGAACGGGGAGAGAGTGACATCTGTGAGGACCCTGTGTCAGGACCGCGTCAAAAGGTTGGCTGGAAATCGTCCGTTGTCCACATGGTCGTGTTCGCTATACGGAATGTTTGCTGGGCTGCCCGATGCGGATGGTTGCGGGCCGGGCGGGGCCGGGCCGATCGGGGCAGAGGCGGGCGGGACCCGAGGTGGGCCGGGCCGAACCGGGTCGGGGCCGGGCGAGCCGGTTCCGGTTCCGGGTTCAGACACCGGCGAGGTGCCGGCCGTTGTAGTCCGCGGACACCTCCGGAGCGAACACCGCGTCCAGGGCTGACCAGTCGCGGCGGTCGAGGGCGTCGGCGTAGGTGTTGACCAGGTCCGCGAGGTCGAGCCGGGCCGCCGCGTCCGCCGCGTCTGCCGCTTCCGCTGTGGCCTCCGCCGCTTCCGCCGGGTCACTCCCGGTCGTCCGCTGAGGTGCGGTCATGCCTGTCCTTGCGGGAGGCCACCAGCCAGCAGGTCCTGGCGCAGGCGTGCCACGCGGGTGGTGGCGATGCGCCAGGCGCCGTCCTGGAGGCGGTACTCGTCGTGATAGTGGCCGTAACCGTGGAAGCCCTGCGGGAGACCGTCACCGGGGAACTGGACGTAGTCGTACATCGCCCAGATCCCGGTGGCCCGGCCGTCGCCGGTCAACTCGATCTCCGGCATGTGGCCGTGGTGCACGGTGCGCACGTCGGTGAGGACATCGGACAGGAACGCGGCGATCGCGTCGCCGCCGGTGGTCACGAAGCCGTCGATGTCCATGCGGGCGTCGTCGGTGAACACCTCCCGCATCGCCGTCCAGTCCTTGGTGTCCATCAGCCGGAAGTAACGCGCTTTGAGTTGCTTTATGTCCTCGGTCGCAGCGAGGCGGGCCGACGTGGGGTCGTGCTCGACACGGGACACGGCGTCCTCCTGTGATGAATATTCAACATGGGATGTCGAGCAGGTACCGTATCGGTGCCCCGCCGGGAGATCAACGGTCATGGCCCGTCGGCGCGTGGCGCCGAGCGGCCGGCCGCGACATGGAAGGACCCGCCCACGATGACCACCGCCCCGGGCCGCGATTCCTGGTCCGCGATACCGTCACCGCCCACGGACCGGGTGGTCGCCGTCGTCGAGTTCCTCGCCTCCCGCCCGGCCGAACCGGCCACCGTCGCCGAACTCGTCCGGCAACTCGGCCTCAACCGCGCCACCTGCCACGCCGTCCTCGCCGCCCTGGTCCGGGCCGGCTGGGTCGCCCGCGATCCCGCCGAACGCACCTTCATGCCAGGACCGGCGCTGATCGCCGTGGGTCGCGCGGCCGAGTCCGGCGTACCGGCCGCGCGCACCGCAGACTCAGAACTCGCTCTGCTCGCAGGGGACTTGGGCCTCCCGGCGACCATCAGTCATCCCAGCGGAGACCACATCGTCATCGGCAGCCACAGCCCCGCCGCGACCAACCGCGGCGGCAACGGGGTACGCGTGGGCCAACGCTTCCCGTTCGCTCCGCCGTTCGGCCCCGGCCTGGTCGCCTGGAGCGGCAGCGCCGAGATCGACCGCTGGCTCTCCCGCGCGCCGCGCATGGACCCCGGCGCCGCCCCCCGCTTCCGTGACGTCCTGGCCACGGTGCGCCGACGGGGCTACACCGTCGAGAGGAGCACCCCGGCGTCGCGGCGACTGCGGGACCTGCTGGCCGAACTCGACTCCCTCACCGTCCGCCAGCGGCCGACCCTGACCGGGCTGCTCCACGAGATCGGCGCGATCGAGTATCTGGACGACGACCTGGAGGCCGGACGCACCTACCCGGTCAGCGTCATGACCGCTCCCGCCTTCGCGGGCGACCGGGTCGCGGTACTCAGCATCAGCGTGCACGTGTGGGACGACCTCGAACCGGCCCGTATCCAAGCTCTCGGCGACCGGCTGCTGGCGGCCTCCCGCGCCATCACCCGCGACATCCACGGCACCGCGCCGGACGATTTTCCGCAGGGATCACCGTGGGGTATCGGATGAGCGCGGGGAAGCCGTCGGGGCAGGATCCGTCGCGGATCGGTACGTCGGGCGGTACCCCGGTCGGTATGTCGACCGGTGCCCCGGCCGGGCCGCTGCCCGGGCCGCTGATCGGTGCCGACTGGCTCGCGGCCCGGCTCGGCGGGCCGGGGCTGGTGGTCCTCGACGCATCGGTGGGCGCGCACCGGGGCATCGAACCGGGTTCGTCCCGCGTAAGGGAGAACCGGACGGGAATCCCGGGCGCCCGGATCTTCGACATCGACGGGGCGCTGTCCGACCACGCGAGCCCGCTGCCGCACACCATGCCGGGCCCCGGACACTTCACCGACGAGCTGCGCGCCCTGGGCGTGAACGACACCGACACCGTCGTGGTCTACGACGCCGTGGGCATCTACTCCAGCGCCAGGGCCTGGTGGATGCTGCGGGCGATGGGCTTCGACCGGGCGGCCGTACTCGACGGCGGGCTGCCCGCCTGGACGGCGGCGGGGCTGCCGGTGGTGAGCGGCGGACCCGGACCCGTGAGCAGGCGCGGCGACTTCACCGCCCGGCCCCGTACCGGCCTGCTCGTCGGCAGCGCCGAGGTCACCGCGGCGCTCGCCGACCCGGCTGCGGCCGTCCTCGACGCCCGCGCCCGCGACCGGTTCTCCGGCGAGGTCGCCGAACCCCGCCCGGGGCTGCGCGGCGGCCATATGCCGGGAGCGGTGAACCTCCCCTTCGGGGAGATCCAGCACGGCGGCCGGATGTCCCCGGTCGCCGGACTGCGTACCGCTTTCGCCGACGCCGCGGGCGGCCGGGAGCGGCTGGTCCTCAGCTGCGGATCGGGTGTCACCGCCTGCGTGCTGGCCCTCGGGGCCGAACTCGCCGGGTACCGCGACCTGTCCGTGTACGACGGGTCCTGGAGCGAGTGGGGCCTGCCGTCGGCCCGGCCCGTGGCGACCGGTGACGGCCCGCCGCCTCGCCGCCCATGACGGAAAGGGCTGCCGGGTGGCGACCGCGGGGCGCGTCCGGCGCCGATACTGGCCCTCACCGCAGGGATACCGACAAGGAGTACGGCTTTGGCCATCGACAAGCGCACAGGACCACCCAGTTCCGGGAATGAACGCGACACACTCCGGGCCTTCCTCGACTACCACCGTGCGACCCTCGCCATGAAGTGCGAAGGGCTCACCGACGAGGAGCTGCGGCAGCAGTCGATGCCGCCGTCGACGCTTTCGCTGCTCGGTCTGGTGCGGCATATGGCGGAGGTGGAACGCGCCTGGTTCCGCCGGGTGTTCGAGGACAACGACGCGCCCATGGTCTGGTCGACGGAGATCGATTTCCAGGCGGCGTACGACGCGAGCGCGTCGACCCGGGGGGAGGCGTTCGCCGCGTGGGAGGCCGAGGTGGAGAACTCGCGACGTATCGAGCTTGAGGCCGACTCGCTGGACCGGGCGGGCCTTCAGCCGAGGTGGGGCGAGGAGGTGTCGCTCCGGATGGTGATGGTGCACGTACTCCTGGAGTACGGCCGCCACAACGGGCACGCGGACTTCCTGCGGGAGGGTGTCGACGGGACCGTCGGCGCCTGAGCGGACGCCGGAAGACCGCGCCCGGCCGGCATGCGCTGAGCACCGCGCGGATGAGACCCTCCATCGTCGGAAAGCCCCGGACCCTGGTGCCTCGGCAGGCAGGCGAACCCCGCCTGCCGCGACGGGCGAACCTCATCCGCTACTGCACCAGCGCCGGTTCACCCCACCAGGCTCTCCCGCCAGGCACGGTGCAGACCCGCGAACTGCCCGCTGCCGCCGATGAGTGAGTCCGGGGTGCCGTCCTCGGTGATCCGGCCGTCCTCCATCACCAGGACCCGGTCGGCGATCTCCACCGTGGAGAGCCGGTGTGCGATGACCACCGCGGTGCGGCCGTGCAGCACCGTGTCCATGGCCCGCTGCACCGCCCGTTCGCCCGGGATGTCCAGCGAGCTGGTCGCCTCGTCCAGGATCAGTACGGCCGGGTCGGCCAGCAACGCGCGGGCGAACGCCACCAGCTGCCGCTGGCCGGCCGAGATCCGGCCGCCGCGTTTGCGTACGTCCGTGTCGTACCCCTCCGGCAGCGCGCTGATGAAGTCGTGCGCTCCGATCGCCTTCGCCGCCCGCTCGATCTCGGCGGGGGTGGCTTCGGGGCGGCCGATGGCGATGTTCTCGGCGATCGTCCCGGAGAAGAGGAACGCCTCCTGCGTCACCATGACGACCCCGCGCCGCAGTTCGGGCACGTCCAGGTCGTCCAGGCCGACCCCGTCGAGCCGGACCTGCCCCTCGGTCGGGTCGTAGAACCGGGCCAGGAGCTTGGCGAGGGTCGACTTGCCCGCGCCGGTCGAGCCGACGACCGCGACGGTCTGGCCCGCCGGAATGGTGAGGTCGAAGCGCGGCAGCACCTCACCCCCGGTGCGGTACGCGAACCGGACACCGTCGAACACGACCTCGCGGCCCGGGTGTTCGGATGCCAGGGCGGGCAGCGTACGCGGATTCACCGGCGCCGGGACCGTCGGCTCCTGGGCCAGCAGCCCGGCGATCTTCTCCAGTGAGGCGGCCGCCGACTGATACGAGTTGAGGAACATACCGAGCCGGTCGATCGGGTCGTACAGCCTGCGCAGATACAGCACCGATGCCGCCAGCACCCCGAGTTCGAGCCCACCCCGGGTGACCCGGTAGGCGCCCCACAGCACGATGCAGGCGACGGCGGTGTTGGCGATCAGGCGGGAGCCGGTCACATAGCGGGCCATCTCCAGCATGGAGTCCCCGTTGGCCCGCTCGTGGCGGTGGTTGAGCCGGTCGAACTCCGCGTCGTTGGCGCGCTCCCGGCGGAAGGCCCGCACCGGCCGGATGCCGTTCATCGTCTCGGCGAACTTCACGATGACGGCGGCGACCGCGGTGGAGCGCCGGCTGAACACGACGCCGACCCGCCTGCGGTAGCGCCGGATCAGCAGATACAGCGGTGCGAACGACAGCACGGCCACCGCGCCGAGGCCGGGATCGAGAAAGAGCAGCATCGCGCAGATGTAGACGGCGGAGAGCACGACGCCGATCAGCTCCTGGAGCCCGTCGCTGAGCAGTTCGCGCAGCGACTCCACATCGCTGGTGGAGCGGGAGATCAGCCGGCCCGACGTATAGCGCTCGTGGAAGTCCACACTCAGGGCCTGCGCGTGGCGGAAGATCCGGCCGCGCAGGTCCAGCAGGGCGCCCTGGTTGAGGCGGGCGGAGACCTGGACGAACGCGTACTGCAGGCCGCCGGAGAGCAGCGCACTGGCCAGGTAGCCGACGGCCACGGCGATCAGCGGGCCGTGGTCGCGGTCGCGGAAGGCGGGGACGCCGGTGTCGATGGCGTACGCGACGAGCAGCGGCCCGGCCTGCACCGCCGCCTGCTGGATCAGCATCAGCACGGCGGAGACGATCGCCGCCGTCCGGTGCGGCGCGATGAGTGAGCGCAGCAGGGCACCGGTCGCGCCGGGCGGGGCGGGCAACTCGTCCCTGTCGAACGGGTCGTCACCGGCCTTCCGAGTATCACCGGCCTTCTGCGCGTCACCGGTTTTCTGCGGTACGGCCGCGGGGCCCGCGGCGGGCCCTGAGCCGGGCTCCTCATCCGGGCCCGGTTCCGCGGCCTCCCGGCCGTCGACGGTGGTGGTCATCGGGTCCCGTCCCCTTCGGCGCCGGACATCAGCCAGGCGTACTCGGCGTTGGTCTGCAGAAGTTCGTGGTGGGTGCCGACCGCGTCGATACGCCCGTTGGAGAGCAGCGCGACCCGGTCGGCGAGCAGCACGGTGGACGGCCGGTGTGCGACGACGAGGGCTGTCGTCTCCGCGAGCACCCGGCGCAGGGCGGCCTCCACCAGCGCCTCGGTGTGTACGTCCAGCGCGGACAGCGGATCGTCGAGCACCAGGAAGCGCGGCTGCCCGACGACGGCCCTGGCCAGCGCGAGCCGCTGGCGCTGCCCGCCCGACAGGCTCAGCCCCTGCTCGCCGACCTGGGTGTCCTGGCCGTGCGGCAGCTCGTGCACGAAGTCGGCCTGGGCGGTGGACAGGGCGCGCAGCAGCGCGTCGTCGTCGGCGTCCGCGGCGCCCATCCGAACGTTCTCGGCGACGCTCGCGGAGAAGAGGGTGGGTTCCTCGAAGGCGACCGACACCAGCTCACGCAGCCGCTCGCGGGGCAGGGCGGTGATGTCCTGACCGTCGAGGGTGATGCGGCCCCCGGTGATCTCGTGCAGTCGCGGTACGAGCGCGGTGAGCGTGGTCTTGCCCGAACCGGTGGCACCCACCACGGCCAGTGTCTCGCCCGGCCGGATGTGCAGATCGATGCAGTCGAGGACGGGCGGGGTGCCGGGCGCGGCGTCCGGGTACCGGAACTCGACGCCCTCGAAGCGCAGGCCGCCGCCGGTGTCGCCGGCACCGGTGACACCGCGGCCGAGCGCGGCCGGACCGGCGGCGTCCGTCTCCTCGGCCACGTCGATCACCTCGAAGTACCGCTGGGTGGCGGTCGACGCGTCCTGGGTGATCGCCAGCAGGAAGCCGATCGACTCCACTGGCCAGCGCAGCGCGAGCGCGGTGGAGAGGAAGGCGACCAGGGTGCCCGCGGAGAGATGCCCGTCGGCGACCTGGACCGTGCCGAGAACGAGGGCCGCGCCGATCGCCAGCTCGGGAATGGTGGTGATCACCGCCCAGATGCCCGCCAGGAGCCGCGCCTTGACCAGTTCCGTCGAGCGCAGCCGCCCCGACAGCTCGCGGAAGGCCCGCGCCTGGCTGCGGTGGCGTCCGAAGCCCTTGATGATGCGGATGCCGAGCACGCTCTCCTCGACGACCGTGGTGATGTCGCCGATCTGGTCCTGGGAGACCCTGGCGACCTTGGCGTACTTCTCCTCGAAGACCTTGCAGAGGATCATCAGCGGAATCGCGGGAGCCAGCAGCACCAGCCCGAGCGTCCACCGCTGCACCAGCAGGATGACGAAGCCGACCACGATCGTCACACCGTTGACCAGGAGGAACGTCAGCGGGAAGGAGAGGAACATCCGCACCAGCATCAGATCGGTCGTGCCGCGCGAGAGCAGCTGGCCCGAAGGCCACCGGTCGTGGAACGCCACCGGAAGCCGTTGCAGATGGCGGTAGAGGTCGGCCCGCATCGACGCCTCGACCCAGGCGAGCGGCCGGGCGACCAGCCACCGCCGCAGGCCGAAGAGCAGCGCCTCGGCGACCCCGGACCCCAGCAGCATCAGGGCGCCGACCCAGACCCCGCGGGTGTCCCGGTCGGTCACCGGGCCGTCGACGATCCACTTCAGTACGAGCGGGATGACCAGGCTCAGACAGGAGGCGACGATCCCCACCAGAGCCGCCGCGGCCAGCCGTCTTCGTACCGGCCGTACATACGGCCAGAGCCGCAGCAGCGAACGTACGCCGGAGAGTTGTCTGTCTGTTGCATGTGTTTCGGGCATCGGGCGGGAGCCTACGGTCCGGCACTGACAGTGCCCACCGGATTTCGCGGCAGTCCGCGCCGCCCGGCGGGGGCCCGGCCCGGCTGCCTGGGGGTCGTACCCCGGCATCAGCCGATCGGTTGATGCCTGTTCGAGCGTGATGGCGGATGCCGCGGAAAGCCGTCCGCCGGGAGCCTGGGGGTATGGCAATCATCGAAGTGGACGGGCTGCGGAAGGCGTACGGCGGCAAGCACGCCGTTGACGGGGTGTCCTTCGCCGTCGAGGTGGGGGAGATCTTCGGGATTCTCGGGCCGAACGGCGCGGGCAAGACCACGACAGTCGAGTGCATCGGGGGGCTGCGGGTGCCCGACGGGGGCGTGGTGCGGGTGGCCGGATTCGATCCGGTCGCCGACCACAACCGGGTGACACGCATCCTCGGCGCCCAGCTCCAGGAGAGCGAACTCCAGCCGAAGATCACCGTCCGTGAGGCGCTGGAGCTCTACTCGTCCTTCTATCCGCACCCCGCCGACTGGCGGCCGCTCACCGAACGGCTCGGCCTCGCCGAAAAGGCGGGCTCCCGCTTCGCCAAGCTCTCCGGCGGCCAGAAGCAGCGGCTCTCCATCGCGCTGGCGCTGATCGGCAACCCCAAGGTGGTCGTGCTCGACGAGCTGACGACCGGGCTCGACCCGCGCGCCCGCCGCGACACCTGGAAGCTGATCGAGGACGTCAGGGACAGCGGGGTGACCGTCCTGCTCGTCACCCACTTCATGGAGGAGGCCCAGCGCCTCTGTGACCGCATCGCCGTGATCGACCGTGGCCGGGTCGCCGCGCTCGACACACCGGCGGGCCTCATCCGCCGCTCGGCCGGCTCGACGGTCATCTCCTTCGCCCCCTCGCAGCCGCTCGACGAAGGTGAACTGGACGCACTGCCCGGCGCCACCTCCGTACAGCACCGGGACGGCGCGCTGGTCATCCAAGGCACCGACGAGACGGTCAACGCCGTCATCACCCTGCTCGCCAGGCACCACATCACCGCCCACCAACTCCGGGTCACCGACGCCACGCTGGACGACGCGTTCCTGGACCTGACGGGAGCCGCAGCATGAGCACAGCGACCGTAACCACACGTACGAAGGCCACCGCGGGGAAGGGCGCTTCAGCCGCGGTCCTGCGCTCCGAGTACAGGCTCTTCCGCCGTGAACCGGCCACCATCTTCTGGGTCATGGCGTTCCCCACCATCCTGCTGGTGATCCTCGGCTCGATCCCGTCCTTCCGGCAGCACGACCCGTCCGTCGGAGGCCGGACACTGATCAGCGCGTACGTCCCGGTCACCGTGCTGCTCGCGATGATCATGGCCGGGCTGCAGGCGATGCCCCAGGTGATCACCGGGTACCGCGAACGCGGCATCCTGCGCCGGATGTCCACCACACCGGTCAGACCGCACGCGCTGCTCACCGCGCAGATGGGCCTGCACGGCGCCGCCGCCCTCATCTCGACCGCGCTCTCGCTCACTGTCGGGCGCATCGCCTTCAAGGTCGCCCTGCCCCAGCAGATCTTCGGCTATCTGCTCTCGCTCGCCCTGGCGGTCTGCGCAGCTCTGGCCCTCGGCTCCCTGGTGGCCGCGCTGTCGCGCAACCCGAAGATCGCGAACGCGATCGGGTCCGCCGTCCTCTTCCCGATGATGTTCTGCGCCGGGGTCTGGCTGCCCGTCCAGGCGATGCCGGACGCCCTGGCCCATGTCGTCGGGCTGACCCCCTTCGGCGCGGCGGCGCAGGCCCTCAACGGGGCGGCGACGGGCGGCTGGCCGGGCTGGGCCCACCTGGGCGTGCTCGCCGGGTGGACGCTGGCGCTGTCGGCCGGGGCCAACCGCTGGTTCCGCTGGGAGTGACCGCCACCGTGGGCCGTTACGGGCAGACTGGACGGATGACATCGGAGCTGACCGGCCCCGCCGCCCGGCCGTGCGGGGAGGCCGCCGCGCCCATGATCGGCGGCGCCAGGCTGGGCGCCGGATGGGCGGCCTTCTACCGCTGGGGTCCCTACGCGCTGCTCGCCATCGGCACCCTCGCCGCGGCCGCCACCGCCGGCGCACTCCACATGACCCGGTCCGAACTGGTCGCTTCGGCGGCCCTCACCGCGTCGGGGGCCGGGCTCCAGCTGTGGTGGGGCCACGCCGCCCGCACCCGGCCGGGCCCCTCGACGGCGGGAACCTGGTACTACGTGCTGCGCTGGGCGATCGCCTTCGCCCTGACCTGGCTGAACACCTTCTACGCGTTCTACGCGGTCACCGGCTACTTCGGCGCCGAGCGGCTGCTGCCCCGCCGGCTGGTGCGGATCGGGCTGCTCGCCAGCGCGGTCACCGTGTCGGGCTCCCAGGCCGGCGGGCTGCCACCGGACGGCCTCATGGGCTGGATGGTGTTCCCCGCGCTGTTGGGCGTCAACGTCACCCTGCTCATCGTCTTCACCCACTTCGCCAACCTGGAGGGGGAGCGCGCGACGCAGCAGACCGAGACCATCGGCGAGCTGGAGCGCACCAACGTCCGCCTGCAGCAGGCGCTCGACGAGAACGCCGCCCTGCACGCCCAGCTCCTGGTCCAGGCGCGGGAGGCCGGGGTCGCCGACGAGCGCCGCAGGCTGGCCGCCGAGATCCACGACACCATCGCGCAGGGGCTCGCCGGAATCATCACCCAGCTCCAGGTCGTCGCCGTCACCAGGACCCCGGACGCCGCCCGTGAACACCTCGCCCGCGCCCAGGAGCTGGCCCGGCACAGCCTGGGCGAGGCGCGGCGCTCGGTGCAGAACCTCAGCCCGGTCGCCCTGGCCGAGGCCTCGCTCCCCGAAGCGCTGAAGAAACTGGTCGCCGGGTGGTCGGCGGAGGCCGGTGTGCGCGCCGAGTTCACCGTCACCGGCACCGCCGAGCCGCTGCACGACGAGGTCGAGGCCACCCTGCTGCGGATCGCCCAGGAGGCCCTCACCAACACCGGACGGCACGCCGCGGCCTCCCGGGTCGGGGTCACCCTCTCGTACATGGACGACGAGATGACCCTTGACGTACGCGACGACGGCCGCGGCTTCGACCCGCTCGCGCTGCCGCCGCGCAGCACCGACGGTGGCTTCGGCCTCGGCGGGATGTGTGCCCGCGCCGAGCGGATCGCCGGGAGGGTGGCGGTCGAGTCCGAGCCGGGGCACGGCACGGCGGTGTCGGCTCGCGTACCTTTGGTCCGCCATGAACTCTGATGTCATCACCCTGCTGATCGTCGACGACCACCCCGTGGTCCGGGACGGTCTGCGCGGCATGTTCACCGAGGCCCCCGGTTTCCAGGTGCTCGGCGAGGCCGCCGACGGCGTCACGGGCGTCGAGCTGGCCGGCCGGCTCGACCCCGATGTGGTCCTCATGGATCTGCGGATGCCGGGCGGTAACGGGGTGGACGCCATCGCCGAACTGACCCGCCGCGGCAGCCGGGCCAAGGTGCTCGTACTGACGACGTACGACACGGACTCCGACACGCTCCCGGCCATCGAGGCGGGCGCCACCGGCTACCTGCTCAAGGACGCACCGCGCGAGGAACTCTTCACCGCGGTACGGGCCGCGGCGGACGGCCGTACGGTGCTCTCCCCGGCGGTCGCCTCCCGGCTGGTCTCGCGGGTGCGCACTCCGGCCGGACCGGGCCACGACGCGCTGAGCGCCCGGGAACGCGAGGTGCTCGTGCTGGTCGCCAGGGGCACGTCCAACCGCGACATCGCGCGTGAGCTCTTCATCAGCGAGGCGACGGTCAAGACCCATCTGACCCATATCTACGGGAAGCTGGACGTCAAGGACCGGGCAGCGGCGGTCGCGGTGGCGTACGACCGCAAGATCCTCGGCTGACGCGGACCCGGCACGCCTCCGGGCCGGCCCGCACGAGCCGCCTCAGGCCCGCACCTTCAGCAGCAGCACCGACCGGGCCGGCACCGTGAGCACGGCGCCGCCCCGGTGCAGCGTGCCCGGCGCCGTGTTCTGGTCCTCCAGCGAGGTGTCGACCAGCAGTTCGTAGGTGTCCGCCCACGGGGCCCCGGGAAGCAGGAAGCCCACCGGCCGCTCCGCCGAGTGCAGGACCGTCAGGAAACTGTCGTCGGTGATCCGCTCGCCCCTGGCGTCCCGGCCGGGGATGTCGCCCCCCGAGAGATAGACCCCGAGCGTGGCCGTCGGCGCGTACCAGTCCTGTTCGGTCATCTCGCGGCCGTGCGGGGTGAACCAGGCGAGATCCCGCAGCCCGTCGCCCGCGCGCGCCCCGGAGAAGAACGCCCGGCGGCGCAGCACCGGATGGGCGTGGCGCAGCGCGAGCAGCCGGGAGGTGAGGCCGAGCAGCATCCGCGGGCCCGGCTCGTCGAGCAGCGACCAGTCGACCCAGCTGACCTCGTTGTCCTGGCAGTACGCGTTGTTGTTGCCGCCCTGCGTCCGCCCCATCTCGTCACCGGCGACGAGCATCGGCACCCCGGTCGACACCAGCAGCGTTGTGAGCAGCGACCGCAGCTGCCTCCGGCGCAGCGCGCCGATCTCGGGATCGTCCGTCCGGCCCTCCGCGCCGCAGTTCCACGACCGGTTGTCGTCGGTGCCGTCCCGGTTGTCCTCGCCGTTGGCCTCGTTGTGCTTGTGCTGGTAGGAGACCAGGTCGCGCAGGGTGAAACCGTCGTGCGCCGTGATGAAGTTGACGGAAGCCTGCGGACGCCGCCCGCCCCAGGCGTACAGATCGCTGGAGCCGGAGAGCCGGTACCCCAGATCGCGTACGTCGGGCAGCGCACCCCGCCAGAAGTCCCGTACGGCGTCCCGGTAACGGTCGTTCCACTCCGTCCACAGCGGCGGGAAGGCGCCCACCTGGTAGCCGCCGCTGCCCACGTCCCACGGCTCGGCGATCAGCTTCATCCGCCGCAGCACCGGGTCCTGGGCGATCACCGCCAGGAAGGGGGAGAGCATGTCGACGTCGTGGAAGGACCGGGCCAGCGCGGCGGCCAGATCGAAGCGGAAGCCGTCCACGCCCATCTCGGTGACCCAGTAGCGCAGCGAGTCGGTGATCAGCCGCAGTACATGGGGCTGCACCACGTGCAGAGTGTTGCCGCAGCCGGTGTAGTCCGCGTAGCGGCGCGGGTCGTCCTGGAGCCGGTAGTAGCCGCGGTTGTCGACACCGCGCAGCGACAGCGTCGGCCCCAGCTCACCGGCCTCCGCCGTGTGGTTGTAGACGACGTCGAGGATGACCTCGATCCCGGCGGCGTGCAGCGCCTGCACCATCCGCTTGAACTCGCCGACCTGCCCGCCGCCGGTCCCGGACGCCGCGTACCCGGCGTGCGGGGCGAAGTAACCGATCGAGTTGTAGCCCCAGTAGTTCCGCAGCCCGCGCCGCAGCAGATGATCCTCGTGCGCGAACTGATGCACCGGCAGCAGCTCGACGGCCGTCACCCCGAGCCGTACGAGATGGCCGATCGCCGCCGGATGCGCCAGACCCGCGTACGTCCCCCGCAGCTCCTCGGGGATCCCGGGGTGCCGCTTGGTGAAGCCGCGCACATGCAGCTCGTAGATGACGGTGTCCGCCCACGGCGTCTTGGGCCGCAGGTCGTCCGCCCACTCGTCGCCGGGGGTGTCGTCGTGGACGACGACGCCCTTGGGCACGTACGGCGCGGAGTCCCGCTCGTCGCGCACGGTGTCGGCGACCGCCTGCTCCGGCCAGTCCCTGACGTGCCCGTACACCTCGGGGGGCAGCTGGAACTCCCCGTCCACGGCGCGCGCGTACGGGTCGAGGAGCAGCTTCGCCGCGTTCCACCGGGCCCCGGTCCAGGGGTCCCAGCGGCCCCGGACGCGGTAGCCGTACCGCTGTCCGGGCCGGACCCCGGGCAGGAATCCGTGCCAGATCTCATGGGTCAGCTCGGTCAGTTCGCAGCGCGTCTCCTGGTCTGACTCGTCGAAGAGGCAGAGCTCGACGGCCTCGGCGCCGCCCGCCCAGAGCGCGAAGTTGGTACCGGCGACCCCGTCGGGCCCGACCCGGTACCGCGCCCCCAGCGGCATGGGCGTACCCGGCCACACGGTCACCGCGTCCGGTACGGCTGCGGACACCGGCCCGGGTACGGCACCCGGCACGGCTTCCGGCACCGCCTCGGGCACGGCTTCCTGCACCGCTTCCGGTGCGGTCTCCTGCTCGGCTGCGCTCGACACCTGTCGGCCTCCCGCGGCTCATCGGGACCGGCGGCGCGTCGGGCCGCGGCGGCCCGGCCGCGGCTCCCTCGCATGGTCCTCGCTCTTGTTCTGCCCGCAACAACCGGCAATCTCACGTTTCCCCCGCAGGGGGGTGGTCGTTGAGCGCTCTGTGAGACAACTGACAAAGCGGACATGGGCGGGCGTCGCGGCCGCGCTGGTATGGGCGGGACTGCTGGCCGGACCGACCGGATGCGGAGCCGGCTGGGATGGAAAACCCCGGGCCCCCGAAGAGGCGATCCGGGTGGTGCCCGACGACGGCGCGAAGGGCGTCCGCGCGAACGACGAGGTCGAGGTACGGGTACCGGACGGTAAGCGGCTCGAACAGGTCACCGTCTACAGCGGCACCGACGGGCACCGCGAGGTGCTTCCCGGCAGTGTCTCCGGCGACGGCAGGACCTGGAAGCCGGACGGCGGCCGACTGGGGCTCGCATCCGAGTACTCGGTGGACGCGGTGGCCTCCGACGGCGACGGCCACACCCTGGCCCGCCACACCACCTTCACCACGTTCGTCCCCCCGCACCGCTTCATCGGCTACTTCACACCGGAGAACGGCTCCACCGTCGGCACCGGCATGATCGTCTCCTTCAACTTCAACCGCCCGGTCGAGAACCGCACGGCCGTGGAGCGGGCGATCCGCGTCACCGCCGCCCCATCGGTCCCGGTCGAGGGCCACTGGTTCGGCAAGACCCGTCTGGACTTCCGGCCGAGCGCGTACTGGAAGCCGGGCACCCGGGTCTCCGTCGGGATGCGGCTGCGCGACGTGCAGGCGGCGCCGGGGGTGTACGGGACTCAGCAGAAGACCATCGGCTTCACGGTGGGCCGCTCCCAGGTGTCCGTGGTCGACACGGCGGCGCACACCATGGCCGTACGCCGTGACGGCACCCTCCTGACGACCCTGCCGGTCACCGCCGGCGCCCCGAAACACACCACGTACAACGGCAAGATGATCGTCATGGAGAAGCACGCGGTGACCCGGATGAACGGCCGGACGGTCGGCTTCGGCGGTGAGTACGACATCCCGGATGTCCCGCACGCGATGCGGCTGACCAACTCGGGGACGTTCCTGCACGGCAACTACTGGGCGCCCGCCCGTACCTTCGGCGCTTCCAACACCAGCCACGGCTGCGTCGGACTGCGCGATGTGCGCGGCGGCAGTGCCGATTCCCCGGCCGGCTGGCTCTTCGACAACACGCTGATCGGCGACGTGGTGGAGATCGTCAACTCACCGGACACGACAGTCGCCCCGGACAACGGGCTCAGCGGCTGGAACCTGGACTGGGCCCACTGGAAGTCCGGCTCGGCGCTCGGCTGAACCGCCGCCTGCCCGCAGAGTCTGCACGAGTCGTGTGCCCATGGCCTGTGCGGTGGCGCCCGGTTGGGACTGAACGGTGACATCGGCGGGGAGCCGGGCGGGGCCGCGCTGCGATTATTCTGTGACCAGTGCGCGCGGACAGGGCGCGCGGGGGGACGTGCACCGGCGGCGCCGGGATGTGCGCGAGGGGAGACCACCATCTTGAACGGGCGACCGATATCGGGGACATCGGCCGGGGTCCGGCCTGCGCACGGATCGCGGCGCGGCGGGCCCGGGCTGCTGGCCCTCCTGCTGGGCGCGCTGCTGCTGCTTGTCACGGCGTGCGGCGGTTCGGGGAGCGGCGGCGGTGAGAAGGCGAAGCAGGGTGAGGGCAAGGCGGCCGAACCCGCCGCCTCGCAGGCCGTCGTGACGGTGACCCCGCAGGACGGCGCCGAGTCGGTGGCCACCAGCGACGCGCTCAAGGTCACCGCGGACCAGGGCCGACTGACCTCCGTCACCGTCAAGGACACCAAGGGCAACGAGGTCGCGGGCCGTATCGCGGCGGGCGGCGCCAGCTGGCAGCCGCTCCAGCACCTGCCCGCGGCCACCAGGTTCAAGGTGCACGCGGTCGCCAAGGACGCCAAGGGCCGGGAGTCCGCGAAGGACACCGCGTTCACCACGCTCGTGCCGAAGAACACCTTCGTCGGCCAGTACACACCGGAGGACGGCTCGACCGTCGGTGTCGGTATGCCGGTCTCGATCCACTTCACCCGCGGGATCACCCACCCCGCGGACGTGGCGGACGCGATCAAGGTGACGGCCGACCCCGCCGTACCGGTCGAGGGCCACTGGTTCGGCAACGACCGCCTCGACATCCGCCCCGAGAAGTACTGGGCGGCCGGCACCAAGGTGACGGTGAAGCTGAACCTCGACGGTGTCGAGGGCCGGCCCGGGGTGTACGGGAAGCAGACGAAGACCGTGAAGTTCACCGTCGGCCGCTCGATGGTCTCCACGGTGGACGCGGACAGCCACACCATGAAGGTCGTCAAGGACGGCAAGCTGATCAGGACCATTCCGATCAGCGCGGGCGCCCCGGCGACCACGACGTACAACGGCCAGATGGTCATCAGCGAGAAGTACGCGGTGACCCGGATGAACGGCGCCACCGTCGGGTTCGGCGGTGAGTACGACATCAAGGACGTGCCGCACGCGATGCGCCTGTCCGACTCCGGCACCTTCGTGCACGGCAACTACTGGGCGTCCAACAGCACGTTCGGCGCCGCCAACACCAGCCACGGCTGTGTCGGCCTGCACGACGTGCGCGGTGGCTGGAGCAAGGAGACCCCGGCCGCCTGGTACTACAACAGGTCGATCGTCGGTGACGTGGTGATCGTCAAGAACTCGCACGACAAGACGATCCAGCCGGACAACGGGCTCAACGGCTGGAATATGTCCTGGGCGGACTGGAAGAAGTAACAGCTGCTCTCCATCCCGTACGGCCCGGTGCACTGTGACCAAGTGCACCGGGCCGCACCGCGTTAGCCGCCGTTAACCTGCTGTCATGACAGTCACCCTCGAAGTCTCCGAAGGCGTCGGCACCATCCGTCTGGTCCGCCCGCCGATGAACGCACTCAACGTCGCGATCCAGGACCGGCTCCGCGAGCTCGCCGAAGAGGCGTCCCAGCGCGACGACGTACGTGCCGTGGTGCTCTACGGCGGCGAGAAGGTGTTCGCGGCCGGAGCGGACATCAAGGAGATGCAGGCGATGGACCACGCGGCGATGGTCGTACGCTCCCGGGCCCTGCAGGACTCCTTCACCGCGGTGGCCAGGATCCCCAAGCCCGTGGTCGCCGGGGTCACCGGATACGCGCTGGGCGGCGGCTGCGAACTGGCGCTCTGCGCCGACTTCCGTATCGCGGCCGACAACGCCAAGCTCGGCCAGCCCGAGATCCTGCTCGGCCTGATCCCCGGCGCGGGCGGCACCCAGCGGCTCTCCCGGCTGATCGGTCCCTCCAAGGCCAAGGACCTGATTTTCACCGGCCGTCAGGTCAAAGCGCCCGAGGCGCTCGCCCTCGGCCTGGTCGACCGGGTCGTCCCGGCGGCCGAGGTGTACGAGCAGGCGCAGGCCTGGGCGGCTCGGCTCGCCCAGGGGCCGGCCATCGCGCTGCGCGCCGCCAAGGAGTCCATCGACGCGGGTCTGGAGACGGACCTCGGCACCGGACTGGCCATCGAGCGCACCTGGTTCGCCGGTCTCTTCGCGACGGAGGACCGTGAACTGGGGATGCGCAGCTTCGTCGAAGAGGGCCCCGGCAAGGCCAAGTTCCGCTGAGGGGCACCCGGTTGGGTGGATTTTCCACGCCTTAAGGGAACCTTAAGGCGTGGGCGATCGTTACTCTTGAATTTCGTTCATGAGGAGAGGGTTCTTGCAGCTCAGGGTGGGTGTCACGGCCCCTGCAATGCCAAGTGCATATGCCAAAACGTGGGGTGTCCGGCCCCGGTCCCTGGCTGCGGATTCCGCCGGAACGGCCCCGGAGGCCGCTTCGGGCAGCCATGATGGGGGGCATGGCGGGCCTGGAGGGTGTGGAGCAACCGCGGCAGCGCGTTCAAGCGGATGCTGCGCGATGGGTACCGGCCGTTGAGGACGAACAGGCCCTGAAAGCACTGGAGTTGTTCGGAAGCCCAACGGACGCGGAGGTGCGCCTGGCGTCCCGTCCGGAGTCGGCGGCGACCGCGCGGCGGCTCACCCGGGGCGTCGTACTGCGTCAGTGGGGGCTCTCCGCGCAGACCGCCGAGTACGCGGTGTTACTGGTGTCGGAGCTCGTCGGCAACGCGGTCCGCCACACCGGCGCCCGGGTCTTCGGGCTCCGGATGCTGCGTCGCCGGGGCTGGATCCGGGTGGAGGTGCGCGATCCGTCCCGCGGGCTGCCCTGTCTGATGCCGGTCCAGCCGATGGATGTCAGTGGCCGCGGCCTCTTCCTGGTCGACAAGCTCTCGGACCGCTGGGGGGTGGACCTGCTGCCGCGCGGCAAGACCACCTGGTTCGAGATGAGGGTCGCCGACCGTCAGTCCTCGTGACACCCGGCGGGCCACGTCAAAGTGCGTGCCCGTGGAAGTCCGTACTGGTGAAATCGGGTCCCGTACGGCTGGGGCGCCACCCGGTTGTACCCATCCGGATCGCGGCGTGGCTGCTGTGAATCCCAGGTGAGGTGACCGACCCACCTGGAAATCAGTGAGTGAGCGCGAGTTCAGACGGATGATTGCCGGTTCAGGGGCGCGATCGCCCGCTCCTAGGGGCCTCGTGTCGCCGCTGGGCGGAAAGAGGCAAAAAAGGCCGGGTCGGGCGATTCCTCATTAAATGGTCGCGTGACTGATATAAGCCGCCGCAGCGCACTGCGGGCAGGAGCCGGCGCGGCCGTCGCCGGGGCGTTCACCGCGGGCTGTTCCGGCGGTGGCGCACCCGCGGCGGCCCCTTCCCCGGCCGGAGCCCGCCCCGCACGCTCCCCTTCCGGGCCCGCGAAGCCCCCGGCCCCCCTCCACGCCCCGGCCCCCCTCGCCTTCGCCGGGCAGCCGGTCCAGATCGCGAACGGCCCCCGCGGCCGCCCCCGCGTCGCGCTCACCTTCCACGGCCAGGGCAAACCCGCCGTCGCCGAGTCCGTGCTCGCAGAGGTGGAACGGGCCGGAGCGCGGGTCACCGTCCTCGCCGTCGGCACCTGGCTCGACGAGTATCCCGCGATGGCCCGCCGGATCCTCGACGGCGGTCACGACCTGGGCAACCACACCCTCCATCACACCTCCATCTCGGCGATGAGCGAGCGGGAGGCGTACGCGGAGATCACCGGCTGTGCCGACCGGCTGCGGCGGCTCACGGGCTCCATCGGCACCTGGTTCCGCCCCTCGCGCACCCAGTACGCGACCCCCCTGGTCCAGCGGCTCGCGAGACGCGCGGGGTACCCGCACGTGCTCTCGTACGACACCGACTCTCTCGACTTCACCTCGCCCGGCAGCGCGGCCGTCGTCCGCAACGTCACCGGCGCGGTCCGGCCGGGGTCGGTGGTCTCGATGCACTTCGGCTACGCGGACACGGTCGCCGCGCTGCCCGCCATCCTCGACGCCTTCGACCGCCGCGGGCTGCACGCGGTGACGACTACGGAGCTGCTGACCTCATGATCACCAAACGCACCACCGGGCTGTTCGCCACCGCCGTCATCACCGGCCTCACCGTCGCACTCGGCGGCTGCGGGTCGTCCGGCGGGGCCGGGCACGCACACCCGGACACCACCAGGCCCACCACAGCGGCCGTCGCGAAGCGGGGCACCGTGGCGAAGCCGGCGGAACCCGCGCCGCTGGCCGGTATGCCCCCGGTTCTCAATCCCAAGGACCTGTACGCGGCCGACCATCCGGGCAAACTCTCGCCCGTCGTAAGGAAGTTCCCGTCCCTGGTCTATGTTCCGAACACCAACTCCAACACGGTCGATGTGATCAACCCCAGGACGTACAAGGTCATCCGCACCATCCCGGTCGGTGTGCAGCCGCAGCACGTCGTGCCTTCCTGGGACCTGAAGACGCTCTGGGTCAACAACGACCGCGGCAACACGCTCACGCCGATCGATCCGGCGACGGGCAAGGTGGGGAAGGCGCTCGCCGTCCACGACCCGTACAACCTCTACTTCACACCCAACGGCAAGTACGCCATCGTCATGGCCTCGCTCGACCGTCAGCTCGTCTTCCGCGACCCGCACACCATGAAGGTCAAGAAGGCGCTCCCGGTGGCGTGTGCCGGCGTCAACCACGCGGACTTCTCCGCCGACGGGCGGTACTTCATCGTCTCCTGTGAGTTCTCCGGTGAACTGCTCAAGGTCGACACCGAGAAGATGAAGGTGGTCGGTCAGCAGAAGCTGCCCTTCACGGGGGCGATGCCGCAGGACGTGAAGATCTCGCCGGACGGACGGACCTTCTACATCGCCGACATGGTGGCCGACGGGGTGTGGGTGCTCCCGGCGGACAAGTTCACCACCCCGAAGCTGGTGCACACCGGCAAGGGCTGCCACGGGCTCTACATCAGCCGCGACTCCAAGGAGATGTACATCTCCAACCGGGGCGAGGGCACGATCTCGGTCTTCGGCTTCGCGCAGAACAAGCTCATCAAGAAGTGGGTCCTGCCCGGCGGCGGGAGCCCCGACATGGGCGGCGTATCGGCGAACGGCAAGGTGCTCTGGCTGACCGGGCGTTACAACGCGGAGGTGTACGCGATCGACACCACCAGCGGCAAGCAGCTCGCCCGCATCCCGGTCGGCAGCGGCCCGCACGGCCTCGCGGTGTACCCGCAGCCCGGCCGCTACTCGCTGGGCCACACCGGGATCTTCCGCTAGAACCTTCAGGAGTACGTGAGCGGGTCACTCCGCCACCAGCGGTGCCTCCGAGCCCACCGGCAGGTACCCCGCCCGCTGGAACGCCCGCACGCTGCGGGCGTTGCCCGGCGACTGCTGTGCCCATACGACCTCCCCCTTGACGAGGTGCCGCGCGGCCACCGCCAGCCGTGGTCCCAGCCCCCGGCCGCGCGCCGCCTCGTCCACCTCGATGGCGGCCTCCTGGCGCCCCGCGACCCCGCGCCCCATGATCAGCACCCCGCCGTCAGCCGCCCACACCCGGACGCCGTCGCGGAACGTCCGGGACCGGGCCACCCTCGGGTGGTCCGGGTCCTCGATCTCCCGCAGCGCGACCGGGGGTTCGCCCCGCAGCGCGGGGGCGGCCGTCAGCAGGTCGATGGTGTTCATCCGGCGGCCGGTACGGGCCATCAGCGCGGCCAGGAAGGCCGGGTTCATCGCTGCGGCGAGCGGATCCGCCGCGATCCCGGCCAGCGTCCTCCGTACCCACAGCGGATCCTCGTCGAGGAAGACCACCGAGTGGGCGGTCAGGGCCAGCACCCCGGCGTCCCGGGCGTTCGGCTGGGCGATCACGGTCGTCGCCCCGTCCGCAGGCGGGAAGGAACCGCGGGCCGCCGCTGCCAGGACGGCTGCCAGAGTGCCGCGTGACGCGCCGTTCCTGGGCGAAGGCATTTCTGGGGTATCTCCTCGGCTTGAGTCTCCACCGGCTGGGAGGACCACACTCGCAGACATGGACGGCGAAGGCCCGAAGTCTTCCCGGCGGGAGGCCCACCCCGCCGGGTCATGCGGCTCCACCCCGCCGGTTAATCTGACTACCGTCAGGCACGTACCAAGAAGGGGTGGACCCAGTGGCGGACAAAGAAGAGGCCCGCAAGGCGTTCGAGCGTCTCGACGTGGACGGCGACGGCCGGATCACGGCGAGCGAGTACAAGAGCGTCATGGCGCAGCTCGGTGACTTCCATGTGACCGAGACCGTGGCTCAGTCCATCATCAGGTCCAAGGACGCCAACGGCGACGGCAGGCTCTCCTTCGAGGAGTTCTGGGCGTCGCTGGACAAGTAGCGCGTACGCCCCCCGGCACCCGTGCCGGGGGGCGTCGTGCCGCGTCAGGACCCGACGGACACCGTGAAGCGGACCGGATTGCCGTCGTTCGCGGCGCCCGAGACATCGGGCTGGCCGTCGGGGACCACGTCGTCGTACGGGAAGGCGTACCCGATCGGCGAGTTGGCGTGGACCACTCGCGCCCAGTGGTTGGTCACGTCCCCCTGGTAGTAGTCGGCAGCGGTGGTTCCGTTCGGCTGGCCGGGGTGGGTGAGCATGATCGACCGGTTGAACCCGGCCGCGATCCTGGCGAGCAGCGCCTTCTTGTCGTCGGGGTCCCCCGGATTGTTGGCGAACGGGCCGTCGTTGCAGGTGAAGATGGACTTCGAGTCGGGCTTGGTGAAGGTGTGGCCGCCGTCGAAGGTGAGGGTGCCGCCGCTGACCCGGCCCTTCAGGCTGCCCCTGCCGCCCTGCAGGTCGATGGTGAGGTCGGTGGAGCTGTACTTCTCCCAGACCTGGTCCACGTAGCCGGTCCACAGATCGCCGAACGGCATCGCGTCGGGGGGCGCGGACGCCATCAGGTTCTGCGGCGAGATCACCCGTAGCACCTTGCCGTCCGAGCCGCGGATGACCAGCTTGTCCCAGGGCCGGCCGTCCTTGCCCGCCTGGGCGGTGAGATCCGCGGCGATCTTGTCGACCGCGCCGTCGGGGAGCGGCGCCACGGTGTGGTCGCTGTCGCCCTTGAGCGAGAGCCCGATGGGCAGGGCGGTCACCAGGTCGACGTAGGAGATGTTGGCGTACAGCTGGTCCGGGTTGAAGGTGAACTCGCAGAACGACCAGGTGCGGCCGTAGTTCGGGTCCGCGGCGGTGGCGAAGGCCGGCTCTACCAGGGCAGGGCCCGGGTTGAGGAAGAAGTCGAGTTTGTCGTCGCGAACGAAGTAGACGCGGGCACCGTACATCTGGGGCAGCGTCAGGACGACCGGCCCGGCGCCTGCGGCCTTCAGGGGGATGGCGCAGTCGACCGGCAGCGGTGTCTGCGGGGCCGACGGCGACTGTGGGTGGTACACGCTGCCGTCGGCGCGCAGCAGCACCCACTGGTTGGTGCCCTGCTCGTGGCCGGTGACGTAGGCGTTGACGTTGCCGGGCAACGACTTGTTCTCCAGGGCCAGTTCGCAGGTGGCGGCGGAGGCCGAGGCGCGTGGACTCAGCGCGCTTCCCCAGGCGGGGTAGGTGAGAGCGGTGGCGGTCGCCGCGGCGCCGGTCAGGAACAGTCTGCGGGATATCACGCAAGTCTCCTGTGTCTGTGGGGGGTGAGCGCGGGAGACGGAGGCGCTGTGGGGGTGGTCGCCCGCTTGGCCCTTACTGTCGCGAGGCTCGGGAGACAGGTCAATACCTATGGCTGAGAGCGCTCTCATATTCTTCTCCGCCTTCACCACTTGAAGGCGGAGAAGGCAGGCATCCGGGCTGAAGCGGGCGCGGCATGCGGGCCCGTACGGGGGCGGCCTCAGCTGCGGCATCCGGCAGGGCATCCGGGTGAACGGGCAATGGTGCCGGAATAGCCCGGCCCGCACGGAGGTTGGCGATCGATGCGCCGGCGCGGAGCAGCGCACCGGCCGGCAGCGCACGGTACGACACCGGGTGAGAACACAGCACCACACAGCCACAGCACACGCACGAACACAGCACCGCACCAGGAAACCCCTAGCGGAGGGCACATCATGAAGATCGGCATCATCGGCGCCGGAAACATCGGCGGCAATCTCACCCGTCGGCTCACGGCGCTCGGGCACGACGTGTCCGTGGCCAACTCGCGCGGCCCGCACACCCTGGGCGATCTCGCCGACGAGACGGGGGCCACCCCTGTCCCGGCCGCCGAGGCGGCGCGCGGTGCCGAGGTCGTCGTGATCGCCATCCCGCTGAGTGCCGTACCGGATCTCCCGTCCGGTCTGCTCGACGGCGCCGCTCAGGGCGTCGCCGTGATCGACACCGGCAACTACTACCCGCGGGAGCGGGACGGGCGGATCGACGCCATCGAGGACGGGCTCACCGAGAGCCGCTGGACCGAGCAGCAGATCGGCCACCCGGTCATCAAGGCGTTCAACGGCACCTACGCGCACAACATCATCGACGCGGCCCGGCCCCAGGGGGCTTCCGGCCGGTTCGCGCTGCCGGTCGCGGGGGACGACGAGGCCGCCAAGCGGGTCGTACGCGAGCTGATCGACGCGATCGGTTTCGACACCGTTGACGCGGGCGGTATCGACGACTCCTGGCGCCAGCAGCCGGATACGCCTGTCTACGGGCTCTCGGCCGACGCGGACGGGATCGCCAAGGCGCTCGCCGATGCCCCGCGCGAGCGCCCCGCTGCCTTCCGGGCCTGATCCCTGCGGCGCAGCCGACTCCTGAGGTACAGCCGATTCCTGCGGTGCAGCCGCTTCCTACGGTGTGGCCCACTCCTTCAGCGCGCTCTTGCTCGCGAAGCGCGAGTGGGCCACGTCCTTGTCGAGCGGGCTGTCGGTGTACTGGTGGAAGGTCCAGGCCGCCTTGATCCTGGGCTTGCCCGCCGTGGTGTAGTCCGCGATCCACAGTCCGTCCCCGGCGTACGACGTGGTGTCGTGGTGCAGCCAGAAGTCGCGGTTGGTGTACAGCAGCACCCGGTTGTGCGGCCGCAGCTTCTTCACCGCGCGGATGAAGCTGTCCTTTTCGGAGTTGCTGGCCCGGGTGTGGTCGCCGGTGGTCTCCCAGTCCACCGCGAGCAGGTCGCCCCCCTTCTCAGGGGCCTTGCTCACGAAGTACTCAGCCTGCGTCTGGATGTTGCCCGGCCACAGGAAATGGTAGAAGCCGACGACGCACCCGCCGTCCCGCGCCAGTTTGGTCTGAGCGGTCAGCCGCGGATTGACGTAGGTGTGGCCCTCGGAGGCCTTGATGAACACAAAGGCCAGACCGCCGGTTTCGAATGACGTCTGGTACGTACTGACATCGATGCCGTGCAGCATGTGCACCGCCTTCCGGTGTGTGGTCGGAGATTCAGGTATTCCATATTCCACTTACCCATTCCGGAGGGCTCAACTGCATTCGGTCACCTGGGCGAAGTGAGAACCAGGGATACGTTGTGGCCGCCGAAGCCGAACGAGTTGGCCAGGGCCGCGTCCCAACTCCCCCTGCGAGCAGCGCCTTTGACGACGTCCAGCGGTACCCGGTCGTCGAGCCGGGTAAGGTTGCGGATCGGCGGGACGGTCCCGTCCTGCAGCGCCAGGATCGCCGCCATCGCGCCCAACGCGCCGGAGGCGCCCAGCAGATGACCGGTCATCGACTTGGTGGCCGTGACCACCGGATGGGTGCCGACAGCCGCGGCGACCGCTTCCGCCTCCGCGAGATCCCCCTGCGGGGTTGACGTGGCGTGCGCGTGGACGTGCCCGATGTCCCCGGGGGCGAGCTCCGCGTCCCGCAGCGCCTTGCGGATCGCCCGCACCTGGCCCTCGGGGTCGGACGCGGTGATGTGCTGCGCGCTGGACGTCGTCCCCGCCCCGGCCACCGCTCCGTGCGCCCGCGCGGCGCGGGCGCGGGCGTGCTCGGCGCTCTCCAGGACCAGTACGGCGGCGCCCTCACCGAGCACGAAACCGCTCCGCGCCGCGTCGAAGGGGCGTGAGGCGCCGTCAGGGTCGTCGTTGGCCGTCGACAGCGCCATCATCTGTGCGAAGGCGGTCAGCGGCAGCGGGTGCAGGCTCGCCTCGGAGCCGCCCGCCACGACGATGTCGGCCCGCCCCGCCCGGATGAGGTCGAGCCCGTACGCGATGGCCTCCGCCCCGGACGCGCAGGCGCTCACCGGTGTGTGCGCCCCACCCCGGGCTCCCAGGTCGATGGAGACCCAGGCGGCGGGGCCGTTGGCCATGAGCATGGGGACGGTGTGCGGGGAGACCTTCCTGGGGCCCGACTCCTCCAGTACGCGGTTCTGCCCCAGCAGGGAGAGCACGCCGCCGGTACCCGTACCGATCACCACGGCGAGCCGGTCCGGATCGACGCCGGGCGCTCCCGCGTCCGCCCAGGCCTCGCGTGCGCAGACGAGTGCGGCCTGTTCGCACCGGTCGAGCCGGCGGGCCTCGGTGCGCTTCAGTGACTCCGCCGGGTCCTGGCGCATCCGGGCCCCGATCCGTACCGGCAGCTGCCTCGCCCAGCTCTCACCGTCCAGGCTGCCGATTCCGTTCTCGCCCGCTGTCATCGCGGCCCAGGTACTCGGGACATCGCCGCCGAGAGGTGTGGTGGCCCCCAGCCCGGTGACCCAGACATCCGTTCTTGTCGCCATGCGAGGGGACGGTAGCCAACCATCCAGTTGGTTGGCAACTTGCGTATGATCTCCCCATGACGACAAGCGCCCGCACCCAGGGGACCCGCGCCCGCCTGCTGGCGGCCGCGCGCACGGAGTTCGCCGAACACGGCATGGGCGGCGCCCGGGTCGACCGCATCGCCGTGCGGGCGGGGGCCAACAAGGAGCGGATCTACGGGTACTTCGGCAGCAAGGAGAAGCTGTTCACAGCGGTCGTCGCGGAGGCGCTGAACGAACACGCGGTCCGGGTCGGGCTGCCGGACGGCGACCCGGGCGAGTACGCGGGACGGATGTACGACTACCACCTGAGCAACCCCGAGCTGACCCGGATGCTGATGTGGGAGGCCCTGCACTACGGCGACCGGGCGGTGCCCGACACCGAGGTGCGCATCGCGCACTACGAGCGGAAAGCCGCCGCGCTGGCGGAGTCCACCGACGGGCGGCTCGCCGGGGACGCCGCCGCCACCTTCCTCGCCCTCATCGGGGTGGCGGTCTGGCCGCTCGCGTTCCCGCAGATGGCCCGGCTGGTCCTGGGTGCGGGGGAGGGGCCGCCGGATGCCGACGCGCTGCGGGCCCACGTGGTGGAGACGGCCCGCAAGCTGGCCCCGCCGCGCCCCGGGGATCAGGGCTTGCGGGCCACGGCCACGTAGCAGGCGGCGTCGGCATCGCTGACCTGGCCGGACTCCCGGTGGTCGTCGGGCCGCCACCGGTGGGACACCGTGACGCCCGGCTCGACGAGCTCCCAGCCGTCGAAGAAGCGGCTGAACTCCGCCCGGGTGCGGAACTGCAGCGGTGTGCCGGCCGCGGTGTAGATGTCGATCATGCGGTTCATGGTCTCCGCGTCGAAGTCCGGGGTGGCGTGTGACAGGGCGAGTGTGCTGCCCGGCGCGAGCGCGTCCTTGTACCGCTCGATGATCGAGTGGGCGTCGTCGGCGTCGGTGACGAAGTGCAGCAACGCGTTGAGGCTCAGCGCGACGGGCCGGCTCAGATCGAGGGTGTCGCACAGGGCGGACGCCTTCAGCAGGGTGTCGGGATCCGTCGCGTCGGCCTCGACGTACGCGGTCCGCCCCTGTGGCGTGCTGCGCAGCAGCGCCTGGGCGTGGGCGAGCACGATGGGGTCGTTGTCCGCGTACACCACACGCGCGGTCGGTACGGAGAGCTGGACGACTTCGTGGAGGTTGGGGGAGGTGGGGATGCCGGTGCCTATGTCGAGGAACTGGCGCAGCCCGTTCTCCGCGGCCCACCGGGTGGCGCGGTGCATGAACTCCCGGTTCGTCCGCGCGGCGATGCGCACACCGGGGAACGCGGTGAGCACCCTGCCGACCGCCTCCCGGTCGGCGGTGAAGTTGGTGGTACCCCCCAGGTAGTAGTCGTACATCCGGGCCGAGTGGGCCCGGTCCAGCTCCAGGTCGACCGAACTCGCACCGGGCGCCTGCCCGTTGTGGTCCGTCATGACTGCCTCCCCTTGTCGGTGCGCCGCTCGGGAGCACCATGCCCGCCGAGCGGCGCGGAAACTCCGGCCGGCTCCAGTCAACTCCGGCCAAGTCCGTCCAGTACTGGCCTACTTCGGTCCCATCCGGTCCAGGCCGGGAAACGGAACCACCACACTGTATTTTTCAGGTACACACATACGAGCCCAACGTAACGGAACGAACACCGATGGCAGCTTCTGTATGCGTCACGGCATGGATGTGCGGACCATGGTGTGTGCCGGCGTACGGGGGCGTATCCCTGATCACCGGACGCCGGTTCCAGCGGGGGAACCGGCGCGGGGCACAGCAGAGCAGGTACGTGAATGCGGCGGACGACCGCGGTAGATGACGGCAGCTTACGGGCGCTGACAGCCGGACTGTCGGCGCGCCGGCTGCACATGGTCTGCGAGGCGTTCTGCGCCGAGCACCACGAGGAGTGGCAGTCCTATGCCTTCCTGCAGGTCGGCGACAGCGCGACGGCTCACGGCCTGGTCGGTGAACTCAAGGGCAGACTGACACTGCACTGGGAACACGCGCTGCGCCGGGAGTCGGTCGAGGGGCACTCCTGGAAGATCTTCAAGGAGATCATCTTCGAGTGGCTTGACGAGCGCGGCCTGGAACCGGCACTGACCCGAATCGCGGCGCCCGCCAAGGTGTACCAGAACATTTTGGGCACCTGCGGGCCCCCGGCCCCCGGCGCGGGACGACCCGGCCCTGACCGTAGGCAGCCGGGGCTCTACGCCGCCATCGCGGCCCTCCCGGAGCGCCAGTACGACGTGCTGCTGCTCCGGTACGTACTGGAATACGATCAGGCCCGCACCGCGTTCATCATGGGCGTCCCGCAGGAGACAGTCCGCTCGCACATCCGGCACGCGAAGCGGCGACTGGCCCTCGACCTGGGCCTCAACTGGGCGCCCGGCCCGGGGGAGTAACGCATGTACGGGAAGCATGAGGACGTCCCGCCCGTCCCGTACGCCCCGCAGAACGCACCCCGCCTCCGGGCCACGGGTGACGCCGACCGCCCGCACACCCCGGCACGTCCCGGCGCCCCGGCCCCGGCGCCCTACCCGACGGCGTACGAACAGGCCGCACACGAACTGGGCCTGGCCTGCGCCCTGGTCCTGAACGCCCCGCAAGCGGCGGCCGGCCTCCTCCGCCTGATCGACGAGCAGCGCCCCGACCCGGAGGGCGCGCTGGTCCTCGCCGCGCTGCTGCACATCACCGGCAGACACGACGCGGCCCGCTCCTGGTGGCATTTCGCCGCGGGCGCGGGCAGCAGGACGGCCGCGTACGCACTCTTCCTCGACCACCGCAGGCGCGGTGAGTACCGGGACGCCAAGTACTGGCGCGCGCAGTCAGCGAAACTGGCCACGGCCCGCCCCGGCCCCCGCCCGGAACCCCCCGGACCCGCCGCACCCAGCCCGGACCTCCTCCCGGAAGAAGCCCGCCACAGCCTGCTGGCCCAGCTCCACCATGGCCTCCCGCCCCACCTGCCCCGGGCCCTGGCAGAGGTGGTCGACCGGGTGTACAGGCGGGAGGGGTGACGGGGCCGGGGAACGTGTGGCCCCGCGGTCGCCCGGGCCGCACGTTCATCTACGGTCGGCGGTCCCTCGTGAGACCACCGATCACGGACTTCCGGTCCTCCGGGTGTTCGGCGAGCCAGTGGTCGAGCAGATGCCCGGCGCCGTCGATGACCAGGGTGCTCGACCGGGGGTTGCTCCGCACGCTTCGCTCGATGAGACCGGCCATTCCCGGCGGCACTGCCTCGTCGTGCCCGGGGAGTATGAGCAGCGTCTGCCCGTGGAACGTAGCCATGACCTCGAGCGCTGGGCTGTCCGGCCATAGCTCCGGTCTGTTGAAGACCAGATCGGTGAACGTATCGTCCCCGAAACGGGTGTCCCGGATGGTGCTCCCGTACACACCGGGAGCAAAGAGAGCGATCCGCTGAACCCGGTCGCCGAACCGGCCGACCAGGTCAGTGGCGGTCTGGCCGCCCATGCTGAAGCCGATGAGTATCAAGGGCGAGCTTGCGGGAACGTGCGCATCAATGAGGGAGGCGGCCTGATCCTGCCTGCGGTTCAGAGTCATCCCGGACCAGGTGCCCGAACTCTGACCGCTTCCCATGAAGTCGAGTCCCAGGACGTGAAACCCGAGCGCGGCGAAGTCTTCGGCGAGCGCAAGACTCGGCTCCTTGCTGTCGCCTGGGCCCCCGCCATGCATGAGGACCACCCGCTCCCGCTCGGTGGCGCCCGCGTCCGGTGTCACCTCGAAGTAGCTGAGCTTCTCCCCGCCCCACGCGTGCACCGACCTGACGATCCTGGCCATGGCTGGCTCCTCCTCCACCGGGGACCTGCGCGGACCGGCATGGTGTCACGACTGGTCGTACAGCGGGCGATGAGTTCTCGCCGGCCCGGGAGTCAACCCTGGTGCAGCCGGTTTTCGCATCCGGTCACACGCACACGTGAAGGGCAGCACCATGAGCAAGCTGATCGTCACCGCGTTCGTCACTCTGGACGGCGTCATGCAGGCCCCGGGCGGCCCGGGCGAGGACGTCGACGACGGCTTCGAGCACGGCGGCTGGCAGGTTCCGTACGTCGACAACGACTTCATGGGCCTCATGAAGGGTGTTTTCGAGCGGACCGCCGACCACCTCCTGCTCGGCCGGAAGACCTACGACATTTTCGCCGCCTACTGGCCTCGTATCACCGACGAGAACAACCCGATCGCCGTGAGACTCAACGCCATGCCCAAGTACGTAGCCTCGCGCACCCGTTCCAGCCTGGACTGGCACAACTCCCATCTCCTGGAGGGCGAGGCGGCGGAGTCCGTCGCAGAGCTCAAGGAGCGGCTCGACGGTGTGATCATGACGCAGGGCAGCAGCGACCTCATCCGCACCCTGCAGCGCCATGACCTCGTCGACGAGTACCGGCTGCTCGTCAATCCCGTGATCATCGGCACCGGCAAGCGGCTCTTCGCCGAGGGCGCCGCCCCTGCCGCCTGGACGCTCACGGAATCCCGCGTTACCAGCGTGGGAGTGCAGTACTGCGTCTACGAACGGGCGGGAATGCCCGAGTACGGATCCTTCTTGCCTGACGACCAGGAGTGAGGGCGGGAAGCACGGGCCCCGAGGCTTTTCAGGGGCCCGGCGGCCGCCCTGATCCGCCCACTTCTTGATCGTCTTGACAGGCCGACCTCCGGTGGGAGTCTGGAGGGGATGGTGTCGCGCAGCCCCCACGGGGGAGCCTCCGCCACACCGAAGCCGCCGTCGGCCTTCAACGGCGCTTCCGTACGGCTCCCCGTACGGGCCCGCCCGACCAAGTGGTTCCGAGCAGCCACGCGTCTCAGCCAAGTGGTTCCGAGCAGCCACGCGTCTCAGCCAGGTGCCCGCGCGCCTGAGTGCCCGGTTGCTCCATCGAACCCACGCTCCACGCCCTCGTGCCCCCACGCCTCCGGTGTGGGAAGCCGGTGGCCGTTGGGGTGGAAGGACGATCGACTCCCGCCGGCCCTCCCCGAAGGAACTGTGCCGATGTCCGTAAGAGGTGAGCAAGCGGTACGAGCAGCGGCGCCGTCTCCGAAAGCGCCGCCTCCGAAGACGCGGGAGGTCGTGAAATTCGCAGCGGTCGGCGTGTCCGGCGTGGCGGTCAATCTTCTGGTGTTCAATCTCGTGCGCCACACGACCTCGATACCGGTGGTGAGCGCGAGTGTGATCGCCACCGTCGTTTCGATCATCTTCAATTACACCGGGCTCAGATATTTCGCCTACCGGGACCGGGACAAAAGCGGCTGCACCCGTGAGATGGGACTGTTTCTGCTGTTCAGCGCCATCGGCCTGGTGATCGAGAACGGTGTTCTCTATCTGGCGACCTACGGCTTCGGCTGGGACAGCCCGCTGCAGAGCAACGTATTCAAGTTCGTCGGCATCGGAATCGCCACCCTCTTCAGATTCTGGTCGTACCGAACCTGGGTGTTCCGGGTGATCCCCGCCTCCTCGAACGAGTCCCCCAGCACTCGATGATGTTCACCGCGAGGCCGCCCGGCCGTCTCCTTGTACTTGACCCATATGTCGGCTGCATCCGGGTGCCGTTCTGACCTGCGGTTCTGGGGCGACAAGCACGCTTTGCGTCGCTTCAGGGATTTTCCAGGGACTTCTGGCCTCGATCTTGCGTGACGGTCCGCCGACGGCGCGCGATGCTGCTGCTGGCTCCGCTGGCGGGAACGGGGGGCCGTTGATCGTCCAGCTGGTGCAGGCCGACGAGGGCAGCGCGGCGACAGCCCTATGACACCTCGCAGAGGCAGGGGGTCAGTGGACCGGCAGTTCGTTGTTCTCCCAGCGGGAGGCTGTGCCGAGCACTGTGCGTGCGACGTCTTCGAGTGATCCGAGCAGCGGGTTGGGGTCGTCAGCGCGCGTGACGAGCACGACTTCGCAGGGATCGATGTCGATGACAGGCACCAGGGCGATGTCCTCACGCATAGCGGCGCGTCGATCGCTGGCAGGGAAGATCGCGACACAGTGGCCGGTGGCGATGAGTTCCAGCTTGTCCTCATAGCTGTCGTCGATTGCGGGCGGGGGTGGTGCAGGTCGGTCGCCGACCGGCTTGGGCGTGCTCCAGACGACCGGAGTGCTGACGCAGGTCACCAGTTCCTGGTCCGACAGAGCCCGCAGGCTGACGGGTTTCTCGTTCGCCAGATCATGGCTCGCCGACGTGACGAGCACCCGCGGCTCCACATGGAGCTTGGTCACCCGGAGGCCGTCCGTGGGCAAGGGCAGGGGTTTGTATGCGATGACGGCGTCGACCCGACCCTCGGCGAGGGCGTGCGTGTCCCGCCAGTCCAAGTGCCGGGTGCGGACCTGGCTTTCGGGGTGCCGGCGGCGCAGTTCCTGCACGCAGGAGGTGATGACCAGTCCTTCGGCGCAGCCGACAGTGATGGTAGGGGGCTGGACGGCGGCTCTGGCCGTGTAAGCGGCTTGCTCGGCCTCGTGGAGCAGTATCCGGGCTCTGGGAAGAAAGGCCTGACCGGCGTCGGTGAGGCTGCTGCCCTGCGGCGAGCGGTCGAAAAGCCGGACACCGAGCTGGGCTTCCAGTCGCTGGATCTGGCGGCTCAGCGACGGCTGCGCCAGGTGCAGCTTGGTGGCGGCCCGACCGAAGTTGCCGTACTCCGCCACGACCGTGAAATAGCGCACGAGCCGCAGATCGATGTCCATTCGCTCAGGGTACGCCGTGCGCCGTCATACGCCTGGGGCATGGCGGCATACGGAACAGGTCTTGGACATGGTGCGCGGGTGGGTATTTGGCTTGAGGGCATGACCACTTATGACGGCAAGAAGATCGTGATCACGGGCGGAAGCAACGGTATCGGCCTGTCTACGGCCCAGTTGTTCGCGGACGGTGGGGCGCACGTACTGATCACAGGCCGTACCCGTTCCTCCCTGGACACCGCGTTGGAACAGTTGGGGAACAAGGCGATCGCCGTCCGAAGCGACGCCGCGTCCCTGAAGGACATCAAGGCGCTGGCCGACACGGTGCAGGAGCGGTTCGGCGCAGTGGACGCGCTGTTCGTCAACGCCGGCGTCACTGCGTCCGCGCCGTTCGACTCGACGACGGAGGAGATGTACGACGAGCTGTTCGGCGTCAACGCCAAGGGCCCGTACTTCACGGTGCAGGCGTTGGCGCCGCTGTTGCGCGAGGGAAGCGGCGTGGTGCTCACCACGTCGGTGGTGAACGTCCTGGGCCTCGACGCGCTCAGTGTCTACTCGGCGAGCAAGGCAGCCCTGCGGTCGATGACGCGCACCCTGGCCCGCGAGCTGCTGCCGCGCAAGGTGCGCGTCAATGCCGTGAGCCCCGGCCCGATCGACTCGGGCATCCTGGACCGCTCCTCGCTGCCCGCCGATGTCGTCGAGGCGACGAAGGACACCTACCGGAGCACCATTCCGATGCAGCGGCTGGGGTCGTCCGAGGAAGTGGCTGCCGCGGTGGCGTACTTGGCGTTCGGTGCGACCTTCTCGACGGGAACGGAGTTCCCTGTCGACGGAGGGGCTTCGCAACTCTAGCCTCGATCTTGCGTGACGGGGTGGGCTGCTCGCCAGGCGACCACGATGTTCACCAGCAAGCTTGCGGCAGCAAGGCCATTGCTGACGAACATGTTGATGAGGAGCTGCGTACCGGCTGGGCACTGGCCTTCGACGCGGCGCTCTGATCCGCGCAAGGGGTGGGTCGAGGCCGCGGCCTCACGGTCAGACCTTGATGATGCGGACGCGGGGGCCGCAGAGCAGCAGGAGGTCTTCGGGATCCGATGTCAGGACGGTCGCTGGGGCTGGTGAGGTGAGCGCGGTGGCGGCCACGATGGCGTCGAGGGCGTACTTGTGGCCGTGTAGTCCGGCCGTGGCCAGGAGCTTGCTTGCATGGCGGGCGATGGCTTCGTTGGGCGGGATGATGTTCACTCGGGAGACGGCGTAGTCGAAGCGGGCCTGGTTGATTTTGGGGTCGCGTGCTTCGACGAGGGTGACGGAGCTGGTGACGACGCGGATGTCTTCGGCTTCGGCTGCCGTCAGCCACTCGGTGATCTCAGGTGTGCGTCGTACCAGTTTGGACAGACCTTCGCAGTCCAGGACGAGCGTGCCGCTCACGCGGCGTCCGCCGAGCCGGCCGTCTCGTCGCGGAGGATCGCACGTTTGGCATCGACGGCCGACTGGTCGACTCGACCATGCTCGGCTTCCGCATCCTCGATGAGTTCGCGCAGCCGGTCCCGTTCCAGTTGGCGCTGGACTAGCGACTCGACGTAGGCGGACATGCCTCTTTTGCCCGTACGTGCTTTGAGGGCGGCGATGGTGCCTTCGTGGAGTGAGACCGATACAGGCCGGACGGGTCCTTCACCGGGCGCCGGGGAGATAGCCATGGAGCAGAGTTTAACAAGACTCTTGTTATTGGATGGGGGTGATGGGTTCGATCTGCCGTGTCCGAGTCATCCATCACCGCGCGGACGCCGCGAACTCCTAGCTCGGACGCCCATCAGCGGGGAACCCGTCAGGGACTTCTCAGGGCCTTCGCGTCTGTCCGAGGGAGATCTCAGGGACTTTCCATTGTGTGAGCAGGGAAGGCACTGACAGCACCGAAAGATATGAATGCGCTGGTCAGGACCCATCTGTCTAGCACTCGATGATGTTCACCGCGAGCCCGCCCCGCGCCGTCTCCTTGTACTTGACCGACATGTCGGCGCCGGTCTCCTTCATCGTCTTGATGACCTTGTCCAGGGACACCTTGTGGCTGCCGTCGCCGCGCATCGCCATCTTGGCCGCCGTGACCGCCTTGACCGCTGCCATGCCGTTCCGCTCGATGCAGGGGATCTGGACCAGGCCGCCGACCGGGTCGCAGGTCAGGCCCAGGTTGTGCTCCATGCCGATCTCCGCTGCGTTCTCCACCTGCTCGGGGGAGCCGCCCAGGACCTCGGCCAGGGCGCCCGCCGCCATGGAGCAGGCGGAGCCGACCTCGCCCTGGCAGCCGACCTCGGCGCCGGAGATCGAGGCGTTCTCCTTGAAGAGCATGCCGATGGCGCCCGCGGAGAGCAGGAAACGGACGATGCCTTCCTCGTCAGCCCCCGGGACGAAGTTGATGTAGTAGTGCAGGACGGCGGGGATGATGCCGGCCGCGCCGTTCGTGGGGGCGGTGACGACTCGGCCGCCGGCCGCGTTCTCCTCGTTCACGGCCATCGCGTAGAGCGTGATCCACTCCATGGCGCGGGCGAGGGGGTCACCCTCGGCGCGCAGCTGGCGGGCCGAGTTGGCCGCGCGGCGGCGGACCTTGAGGCCGCCGGGGAGGATGCCCTCGCGGGACATGCCGCGGGCGACGCAGGACTGCATGACGCCCCAGATGTCCAGCAGCCCCGAGCGGATCTCCGCCTCGGTGCGCCACGCCTTCTCGTTCTCCAGCATCAGCGCCGAGATGGAGAGACCCGTCTCCCGGGTCAGCCGCAGCAATTCGTCGCCCGTGCGGAAGGGGTGCTTCAGGACGGTGTCGTCGAGGACGATGCGGTCCTCGCCCACTGCGTCCTCGTCCACCACGAAGCCGCCACCCACCGAGTAGTACGTCTTCTCGAGGAGTGGGGCGCCCTCGGTGTCGTAGGCGGAGACCGTCATCCCGTTCGCGTGGTACGGCAGTGCCTTGCGACGGTGCAGGACCAGGTCCGTGTCGTAGTCGAAGGCGATCTCGTGCGCACCGAGGACGCTGAGGCGGCCACTGGTGCGGATCTGCTCGATGCGCTCGTCGGCGTGCTCGACGTCGACCGTACGGGGGGACTCGCCCTCCAGTCCGAGGAGCACCGCCTTCGGGGTGCCGTGTCCGTGACCCGTCGCGCCCAGCGAGCCGAAGAGCTCGGCGCGGACCGATCCGGTGTGGGCCAGCAGGCCCTCGTTCTTCAGGCGGGCGGCGAACATCCGGGCGGCCCGCATGGGGCCCACCGTGTGGGAGCTGGAGGGGCCGATGCCGACCGAGAAGAGGTCGAAGACCGATATGGCCACGGGGGAACTCCTTGGTGTGGGTAGACGCCGTTGTCTGCCGGGGTGGTGCAGAGGAAGCGCGGTACAGCGGTGAGCGGGGTGCCTACGTGGTGCGGGGCACCCTGCTCACTTGTCCAGTGTGCGGGGTGCCCCGTGGTTCGTACAAAACCGTACTGATCCGGACCGACCGGTCCTACTTCAGCCCGGGGTACAGCGGGAACTTCTCGGCCAGCGCGGTGACCCGGGCGGCCAGCGCCTCCCGGTCGTAGGCAGGCTTCAGCGCGGCCGCGATGATGTCCGCGACCTCGGAGAAGTCCTCGGCCTGGAAACCGCGGGTGGCCAGGGCAGGCGTACCGATCCGCAGCCCCGATGTGACCATCGGCGGGCGCGGGTCGTTCGGGACGGCGTTGCGGTTGACCGTGATGCCGATCTCATGGAGACGGTCCTCGGCCTGCTGGCCGTCCAGCTCCGAGTTGCGCAGGTCCACCAGGACCAGGTGCACATCGGTGCCGCCGGAGAGGACCGAGACACCGTGCTCGGTGACATCGGCCTGCACCAGACGCTCGGCCAGGATGCGGGAGCCGTCCAGGGTGCGCTGCTGGCGCTCCTTGAAATCGTCCGTCGCCGCGACCTTGAAGGAGACCGCCTTGGCCGCGATCACATGCTCCAGCGGACCACCCTGCTGACCGGGGAAGACCGCGGAGTTGATCTTCTTGGCGAGCTCGGCGGTGGAGAGGATCACGCCACCGCGCGGGCCGCCCAGCGTCTTGTGCGTGGTCGTGGTGACGACGTGCGCGTGCGGGACGGGGGACGGGTGCAGGCCCGCGGCCACCAGGCCCGCGAAGTGCGCCATGTCGACCATCAGGTACGCGCCGACCTCGTCCGCGATCTTGCGGAACGCGGCGAAGTCCAGCTGGCGCGGGTAGGCGGACCAGCCGGCCACGATCAGCTTCGGCTGGGACTCCTTGGCCAGGCGCGCGACCTCGGCCATGTCGACCTGGCCGGTCTGCTCGTCGACGTGGTACGCGACCACGTTGTAGAGCTTGCCGGAGAAGTTGATCTTCATACCGTGGGTCAGGTGCCCGCCGTGGGCGAGGTTCAGACCCATGATCGTGTCACCGGGCTTGAGCAGCGCGAACATCGCGGCAGCGTTCGCCTGGGCGCCCGAGTGCGGCTGGACGTTGGCGTGCTCGGCACCGAAGAGGGCCTTGACACGGTCGATCGCGATCGTCTCGATCACGTCGACGTGTTCACAGCCGCCGTAGTAACGGCGGCCCGGGTAGCCCTCGGCGTACTTGTTGGTGAGGACCGAGCCCTGGGCCTCCATGACCGCGACCGGAGCGAAGTTCTCCGAGGCGATCATTTCGAGGGTGGACTGCTGGCGGACCAGCTCGGCGTCGACAGCGGCGGCGACGTCCGGGTCGAGCTCATGGAGGGAGGAATCAAGAAGTGACATCAATAGTCCCTAGTTGCCGGCGGAGAGAGCGGCGTACTCGTCGGCGGAGAGCAGGTCGTCCGGCTCGCCGGTGACGCGCACCTTGAACAGCCAACCGCCCTCGTACGGGGCGGTGTTCACCAGCGAGGGGTCGTCGATGACGTCCTGGTTGATCTCGGTGATCTCACCGGAGACCGGGGCGTACAGATCGCTGACCGACTTGGTCGACTCCAGCTCGCCGCAGGTCTCGCCCGCGGTGACGGTGGACCCGGCCTCAGGGAGCTGGGCGTAGACGACGTCACCGAGCGCGTTGGCCGCGAACTCCGTGATGCCGACCGTCGAGACGCCGTCCTCGGCGACCGACAGCCACTCGTGCTCCTTGCTGTAACGCAGCTGCTGGGGGTTGCTCATGACCTGATTCTCCTGGATGCGGGGGAGTGCTGATGAACGGTGGTCTTACGGGCTGAGATGGTGTGGGTCACTTCTGGCGCTTGTAGAAGGGGAGGGCCACGACCTCGTACGGCTCATGCGTACCGCGGATGTCCACGCCCACACCGGAGGTGCCGGGCTCCGCGTGGGCCGCGTCGACGTACGCCATGGCGATCGGCCTGCCCAGCGTCGGCGAAGGGGCGCCCGACGTGACCTCGCCGACGACCTGGCCGTCCGCGACGACCTGGTAGCCCGCGCGGGGGACCCGGCGGCCCTCGGCGATCAGACCGACCAGCTTGCGCGGCGGGGCCGCTGCGGCGCGCTCGGCGGCAGCCTCCAGGGCAGCGCGCCCGACGAAGTCGCCCTCCTTCTCGAACTTGACGACCCGGCCGAGACCGGCGTCGAAGGGGGTCAGCGCGGTGGTCAGCTCATGGCCGTAGAGGGGCATACCCGCCTCCAGACGCAGGGTGTCGCGGCAGGAGAGGCCGCAGGGCACCAGACCGGCCGGCGCGCCCGCCTCGGTCAGTGCCTGCCAGAGCTTCTCGGCGTCGGACGGGGCGACGAACAGCTCGAATCCGTCCTCGCCCGTGTAGCCGGTCCTTGCGATGAGCGCCTGGACGCCGGCGACGGTGCCGGGCAGGCCCGCGTAGTACTTCAGCCCGTCCAGGTCGGCGTCCGTGAGCGCTTTCAGGATGCCGGAGGATTCCGGGCCCTGTACGGCCAGCAGGGCGTACGCGTGGCGGTCGTCCCGTACGACGGCGTCGAAGCCGCCCGCGCGGGCGGTCAGCGCGTCCAGGACCACCTGCGCGTTGCCCGCGTTGGCGACGACCATGTACTCCTGCTCGCCGAGCCGGTACACGATCAGATCGTCCAGGATCCCGCCGTCCTCCTGGCAGATCATGGTGTAGCGGGCGCGGCCGTTGCCGACGGTGCTGATGTTGCCGACCAGCGCGTGGTCGAGCAGCCGCACGGCCTGCGGGCCGCTGACGGTGATCTCGCCCATGTGGGAGAGGTCGAAGAGACCGGCGTGCGTCCGTACGGCGATGTGCTCGTCGCGCTCACTGCCGTAGCGCAGCGGCATGTCCCAGCCCGCGAAGTCGGTCATGGTCGCGCCCAGCGAACGGTGCAGGGCGTCGAGTGCTGTGAGACGGGGCGTGGGGCTCATATGCGGTACTCCCGGGGCATGACAGACGAGGACGATCCTCCCCATCTGTCATCGGAACCTGAGAGGTTCGCCGGCGCCTGTTGAGAGGGACGGCTTGCACCTTGGGTGGGGCCGCAGGGCGGCCCGCTTTTCAGATCTGCCTCGTCCGCGCGGTACGGGGCCTGAGAGATTACAAGGGAGGGACTTGCTCCTTCGGCGCCCCGGCCGGTGGCCGGGAACTCTCCCGCGCGGATTCGAACGGCCTGTATGGAGTTGGCGCGCACATCATCGCATGCCGCGCGGGCGGCGCCTCACCTGTGTCGCATTACTCTTTCTTTACACTCCGTCAGCGGGGGTATGCAGGGGATACGCAGGCATACGGGCGCAGGGGGGAGTGGCCATGGTGGGGCAGGGGTGGCGCACGGATGTGGCGCCGACTGAGACATCCCGGGGGCCGGGGGCGGTGCCGGCGCAGTCCGGGCGGGCGGTTCGGCCCGGACGGGAGGCGGCCGGCGGCGAGCCGCCCGCGGTGAGGGACCTGCGTCGGCGGGCCGGCCGCAGCCCGCACCGTCTGGTGTTCGCCGCCGGGGACGTGGTGGTCCTGTCCGGTCTGCCGGGCAGCGGGAAGTCCACGCTCTTACGAAGGGCCGCGGGGGCGCGCGGGATCGACTCGCAGGACGCCCGGGACCGCTGGGAGCGCCGGATGCCCGGCTGTCTTCCGTACTGGAGCTACCGGCCGCTGGTGCGGGCCGCCCACTACGGCAGGCTGTGGCGCGCCCTGCGCTCGGGCGCCGGTGTCGTCGTGCACGACTGCGGCACGCACTCCTGGGTGCGCGCTCTGCTGGCCCGGGCGGCGCGGCGGCGCCGGAGCGCCCTGCATCTGCTGCTGCTCGACGTGGCACCCGGGGCGGCGCTGGCCGGTCAGGCGGAGCGCGGCCGGAAGGTCTCCGTGTACGCCTTCGCCCGGCACCGCAGGGCGGTCGCCGGGCTGATCCGCAACGCCGAGCGGGCGCGGCTGCCCGCGGGGTGCGGTTCGGTCGTGCTGCTCGACCGGGAAGCGGCGGCCGTACTGCGCCGGATCGGGTTCGGGGCAGCGGTGTGACGGTCCCGCTCCTTATGGTTGGGGGAGACCGAACGAGCGGCTCCAAGGCCGGTCGGCAGGTGAACAGGTGAGAAGGGGATACCTCGGTGGACATGGCATGGCCGGGAAACGAGCTCGAAGAGGTCCTGACCACATCGGTCGGGAACCCCGCCGCGGGCGGCCGGCTGATCGAGGTGCTGGGGCGCAGCAACCTCTGGGTACCGCTGCCCAACGGCGGTGGACAGGACAGCAGTTCGCTCGACCTGCCCACCGTGGACATCGAGGGCGGGGCCTATGTCCCCGTCTTCAGCTCCGAGGCTCAGTTCCTCCAGTGCGTCGGCTCGCACTACTCCTTCGCGGTGGCGCCGGCGGTCGAGTTCGCCCGCGGGCTGCCGCCGCAGCTGGGCGTCGCGGTGAACCCGGGCGGTGCGATCGGTATGCCGCTGCCGCCGCCCGCCGTGGCCGAACTGTGCCGCACCGGCCGTACCTCCCTCGACGGGCCCGCGACCGGCGGCCGGGTGCGGCTCTTCGAGCCGGACTGGCAGGAGGAGCCGGTCGATTTCCTCTCCGCCGCCGCCGGTGAGTTCGAGGAGTCGGGCGTGGTCCTTTCGGCGCGACGGGCCCTCGCCTCCATCGAGGGCGGCGACCCGGTCCTCTTCGTCGGGGTCGAGTTCGCGACGTGGGACGGCGCGGGACGCAACGCCCCGATGGACGCGCTCGGCCGGGCACTGCACCGGGTCGAGGTGCCCTGGCCGGTCAATCTCGTCCTGCTGGACGTGGCGCAGGACCCGGTCGCCGACTGGATGCTGGACAAGGTCAGGCCGTTCTACGTCAGGGCCGACGCCATCGGGCCGGTGCTGTAGGGGCCGGTGCCGCAGGGCCGGGACCTGCGGCGCCGGGACCGAGGCGGCCGGTGCCGCGCAGGCACCGGAAACCCGCCGCGGCCTAAGCTGGTCTGATGTGCGGGATGTGTGGGAGGGCCGGCGCGCGAGTTGGCCGGAATCGCATGGAACCGGAATCACACGGAACCGAGGCGCACCGAACCGGATCGAACTGATCGTACGGAACGGATCGTGCGGGCGGGGTCGTGTGAGCTGCGTCCCGGCGCGTGGAACGGCGACGGGCGATCAGAAGCGCGTGGATCAGAAGCGCGTGGGTCAACAACGGGTGGATCAAAGAGGGGCGGGACCCAGAGTGAGTGCGTCGGGCACGGCGGCCGGGCAGGTCGAGCAGATGCTGCTCCAGGTGACCCCCGGGCGGTACGACGCCTATGAGGCACTGCTGCAGGCGCTCGCCGACAGCCAGGTCTGGATGCTGCTCTGGCACGGCCAGGCCGGGTCGCCGGACGCCCAGTACGGGAACATGGAGATCGAAGGTCTCGGTTACGCCCCGTGTGTGACCTCGGCGCAGGAGCTGGCGGTCTCCGGCTGGAACCGTTCGCACGAGGTGGTCACAGGACGTGACGTCGCCCGCTCCCTCTACCCCGACCACTGGGGAATCTGGCTCAATCCACATGCCCCCGGCGGCGGCGTCGGCATCCCCTGGACCGATCTGCGGCGGATCGCCACCGGGCTGGACCGGATGCCGGCCGGGCCGCTGCGGCTGTCCGAGCCGGCCATCGAGATCCCGCAGTTCTACGCGCTGCTCACCCAGAGCGCCCATCACACCCCGGCGATCCGCGCGTTGAGCCGGGTCTGGGTGCAGCCCGCGCTCGGCACCCCGTATCTGGCCATCGGGCTCGATCTGTACGACACGAGCCAGCAGTCCGTGGATTCGGTGCGGGCGATGATGCAGCAGTCGATCGCCGCTGTGCCCGAGGGGCTGCCCGTCTCGACGGTGGCGCTGTCCGACCCGTACGACCCGGTCGGGATGTGGCTGCGGGCCAACTCCCGCCCCTTTTACGACCGCGAGGCCCACGCGGCGCCCTCTCCCGCGGCAGGATACGGCTACCCGCCGGTAGGCTGAGTGCACCAATTAGGCCGTCAATGGCGGCCGTTGGGCGTGATGTCCGAACTGGCGCTTTGGTGAGGAAGATTTCCGCTCAGCCGGTCCCGGCGTCCGGATAACGGAAGTTCATTAGCCGCATCACGGTTGCGCATACTTTCACCTTCAGGTCTGGCGGGTGATCGCAACCGCAATGAAGACTCCCTGCATTGAGCATCGTCGTGCCCTTGTGCGGCGAGTCATGAACACATTCCGTCACTTCAGCACAGTGGCATCACCCGATGCGCTTGATGCACAGCAGCCGCCACCGCGGCAGGTACGGGCCGGCCACCGCCGGCCGGGAGGGGTCAAAGGCACTGTGACCGCACCGATCGAGACCACCGGATCGACTGCCGAAGCGCAGCCGGAGGCAGTACTCACGGGGGCCACGCAGAGCCAGATCGAGGGCCGTTCACTCGGCCGGATCGCCTGGACGCGTTTCAAGCGGGACAAGGTCGCCGTGGCGGGCGGGGTCGTCGTGATCCTGCTGGTGCTGGTCGCCGTCCTGTCCAAGCCGATCCAGGCGATGTTCGGGCTCGACCCCAACGCCTTCCACCAGAACCTGGTCGATCCCGCTCTGCTGGCGCCCAAGGGCAGCTTCGGCGGCATGAGTTGGAGCCACCCGCTGGGTGTGGAGCCGCAGACCGGCCGGGACATCCTGGCACGCGTCGTCGAGGGCTCCTGGGTCTCGCTGGTGGTCGCCGCCGGGTCGACACTGCTCTCGGTCGTCATCGGCGTCGTGATGGGCGTGGTGGCGGGCTTCTACGGCGGCTGGGTGGACAGCGGCATCAGCCGCCTGATGGACACCTTCCTGGCGTTCCCGCTGCTGCTCTTCGCGATCTCCATTTCCGCCGCACTGCAGGGCAACGCCTTCGGCATGAGCGGTCTGACGCTCCGTATCTGCGTGCTGATCTTCGTGATCGGCTTCTTCAACTGGCCCTACATGGGCCGTATCGTCCGTGCGCAGACGCTCAGTCTGCGTGAACGGGAGTTCGTCGAGGCCGCCCGCTCCCTGGGTGCCCGCGGGCCTTTCATCCTCTTCCGCGAGTTGCTCCCGAACCTGATCGCGCCGATCCTCGTGTACGCGACGCTGCTGATCCCCACCAACATCCTCTTCGAGGCGTCCCTGAGCTTCCTCGGCGTGGGTATCCAGCCGCCGCAGGCCTCGTGGGGCGGCATGTTGTCCAGCGCGGTCGACCTCTACCAGGTCGACCCGATGTTCATGGTCATTCCCGGCCTGGCGATCTTCATCACCGTGCTGGCCTTCAATCTGCTGGGGGACGGGCTGCGCGACGCACTCGACCCCCGTGGCAAGTAATCGCGGCCATGCCGCACACCGGACAACCGAGGGGGCTTTCCTCAGCATGAAGAGCAGGAAGACGGCAGCGGCGATAGCCGCGACGGTAGCGCTGGGGCTCGCTGCCACCGCTTGCGGGAGCAGCGCCAGTGGCGGCGGGGGCAGCCACGGCAAGGTCGACGCGGGTCTGACGAGCATCGTCAACAAGACCGACAAGAAGGGGGGGACGGTCACCTACGAGCACGCCAGTGGCGCGGACTCCCTGGACCCCGGCAACACGTACTACGGCTGGGTGCAGAACTTCTCCCGGCTCTACGCGCGTGCGCTGGTGACCTTCAACCCGGCTCCGGGCAAGGACGGGCTCAAGATCGTGCCCGACCTGGCGACGAGCCTCGGCAAGGCCAGCCCGGATGCCAAGACCTGGACGTACCACATCCGCAAGGGCGTGAAGTTCCAGGACGGTTCGGTCATCACCTCGAAGGACGTCAAGTACGCCATCGAGCGGAGCTTCGCCCGTGAGGCACTCTCCAACGGGCCCACGTACTTCAGCACGTACCTCAAGGACGGCGACAAGTACAAGGGCCCCTACAAGGACAAGTCGCCCGGCGGTCTCAAGTCCATCGAGACGCCGGACGACTCCACGATCGTCTTCCACCTGAGCAAGCCGTTCGCGGACATGGACTATCTGGCCACGTTCTCGCAGACGGCTCCGGTGCCGCAGAAGGCGGACAAGGGCGCTGCGTACGTCCAGCACATCGTGTCCTCGGGCCCGTACAAGTTCGCTTCGTACAGCGAGAGCCGGGGCGCGACGCTGGTCCGCAACCCGCAGTGGGACCCGAAGACGGACCCGATCCGCAAGGCGCTGCCGAACAAGATCAACCTGAACTTCAACGTCACGCCGACGACCGTCGACGAGCACCTGCTCAACGACACCAGCACCGCGGACATCGCCGGTACTGGTCTGCAGTCCAAGACCCAGCCGAAGGTCATCACCAAGGCCACCGAGAAGGCGAAGACGGACGACCCGTACGCCGGCGCGCTGCAGTACCTCGCGCTGAACGTGCACGTGAAGCCGTTCGACAACGTCGAGTGCCGCAAGGCCGTGCAGTACGTCGCGGACAAGGCCGACATGGTCGACGCGATCGGCGGCGAGGTCCGGGGCGACCCGGCGACGACCGTCATCCCGCCGGGCGTCTCGGGCTACAAGAAGTTCGACCTGTACCCGACCCCGGGCAACAAGGGCGACATCGCCAAGGCCAAGCAGCACCTGGCCAAGTGCGGTAAGCCGAACGGCTTCAAGACGACGCTGACCGCCCGCACCGACCGTCCCGACGAGGTCACCAGCGCCACCCAGCTCCAGCAGAGCCTGAAGAAGATCGGCATCACCGCCGACATCAAGACGTTCCCGTCGGACAAGTACTTCACCGACTTCGCGGGTGTCCCGGACTGGGTCCACAAGAACAACGCCGGAATGATGATGATGGCGTGGGGCGCCGACTGGCCGGCCGGCTTCGGCTACATCGACCAGATCGTCGACGGAAAGGCCATCAAGCCGTCCGGTGGCACCAACCTGATGGAGCTCGACGACCCGAAGATCAACGCGGAGATCGTCAAGGGCATCGGGACGCTGGACAACGCGAAGCGCAACGCCACCTGGGGCAAGGTCGACCAGATGGTGATGGAGAACGCGTCGCTCGTCCCGCTCTTCTACCGCAAGAACCTGCTCTACCGCCCGGACTCGGCGGCGAACGTAACGGTCAGTCAGGCGTACCTGGGCATGTACGACTACGTGCTGATGACCTCGACCAAGTAACACACCTGTTCATCGACAGCACCCCCCTGAAAGGCAGGTGAAGGCGCCGGGACGGACGGGCCTACCCCGTCCGTCCGACCCGGCGCCGCACGGCTGTGGCTGCGTACATCATCCGACGCGTATTCGCCGCGGTGTTGCTGCTGCTGGTGGTCAGCGCAGTCACCTTCGCGATCTTCTTCCTCGTCCCCCGCCTCGGCGGGCAGACGACCGACTCCATGGCCGCCCAGTTCGTGGGCAAGAGCCCCGACCCCGCGACGCTCGCCGCGGTCAAGAAGAACCTGGGGCTCGACCAGCCCCTCTACGAGCAGTACTGGCACTTCATCAAGGGCATCGTTGTCGGCGCGAACTACCACTTCGGGCCCGACCCCGCCGTGTGTCACGCGCCGTGCTTCGGTTACTCCTTCAAGACCCACTCGGCGGTCTGGCCCGAGATCCAGCAGCGCATCCCGGTGACCCTGTCGCTCGCGATCGGTGCGGCGGTCATCTGGGTGGTCAGCGGTGTCGCGACCGGCGTGCTCTCCGCGCTCAAGCGGGGCACCCTCATCGACCGGCTGGCGATGGGCGTGGCCCTGGCCGGCGTCTCACTGCCGATGTTCTTCACCGGACTCGTCTCGCTCGCCCTGTTCAGCTTCCACTGGACGATCTGGGACGTGCACTTCGTGCCCTTCACGGACAATCCGGCGGAGTGGGCCTGGAACCTGGTCCTCCCCTGGTGCACCCTCGCCTTCCTGTACTCGGCGCTCTACGCCCGGCTCACCCGGGCCGGGATGCTGGAGACCATGGGCGAGGACTACATCAGAACCGCGCGGGCCAAGGGCCTGCGGGAGCGGAACGTGGTCGTCAAGCACGGTCTGCGCGCCGCGCTGACCCCGCTCGTCACCATCTTCGGGATGGACTTCGCGCTGCTCATCGGCGGCGCGGTCATCACCGAGACCGTCTTCGACTTCCAGGGGATGGGGGCCTACGCCATCCAGGGCGTGACCCGCAGCGACCTCCCGATCGTCATGGGTGTGACGCTGGTGGCCGCCTTCTTCATCGTTGTCTGCAACCTGCTGGTGGACCTTGTGTACGCCGCGATCGACCCCCGGGTGAGGCTCTCATGAGCGACGTGCGCAAGAAGGGTTCCGGCGAGCCCCCCAAGAGCGGCCAGGCCGGTGCGCCGTCCGCGGCCGGCAAGAGCTTCCTCTCGGTGCGGGACCTGCGGATCCACTTCGACACCGACGACGGCCTGGTCAAGTCGGTTGACGGCGTCAGCTTCGACCTGAAGGCCGGTCAGACGCTCGGCATCGTCGGCGAGTCAGGATCGGGCAAGTCCGTGACCTCGCTGGGGATCATGGGTCTGCACAACTCGGACCGGGCGCGGATCTCCGGTGAGATCTGGCTCGACGGCGAGGAGCTGATCGGAGCGGGGCCCGAGCGGGTCCGCAACCTCCGCGGCCAGAAGATGGCCATGATCTTCCAGGACCCGCTGTCGGCGCTGCACCCGTACTACAGCATCGGCGCGCAGATCGTGGAGGCGTACCGCGTCCACAACAAGGTCGACAAGAAGACCGCGCGCACACGTGCGGTCGAGATGCTCGACCGGGTCGGCATCCCCGAGCCGCACCGCCGCTTCGAGGACTACCCGCACCAGTTCTCCGGCGGTATGCGCCAGCGCGCGATGATCGCGATGTCCCTGGTCAACAACCCCGAACTGCTCATCGCCGACGAGCCGACGACCGCCCTGGACGTGACCGTCCAGGCGCAGATCCTCGACCTCATCCGCGACCTGCAGAAGGAGTTCGGCTCGGCGGTCGTCATCATCACCCACGACCTCGGCGTCGTCGCCGAGATCGCGGATGAGCTCCTGGTGATGTACGCGGGCCGCTGCATCGAGCGCGGCTCGGCCGAGAAGGTCTTCTACGAGCCCCAGCACCCCTACACCTGGGGGCTGCTGGGCTCCATGCCGCGCATCGACCGTGAGCAGACCGAGCGTCTCGTGCCCGTCAAGGGTTCCCCGCCCAGTCTGATCAACGTGCCGTCCGGCTGCGCCTTCCACCCGCGCTGCCCGTACGCCGACGTGCCCAAGGACAACATCACCCGCACCGAGCGTCCGGAACTGCGGGAGGGCACGGAGGGGCACTTCTCCGCCTGCCACATGACGAAGGCCCAGCGGGAAAAGATCTGGACCGAAGAGATTGCGCCGAAGCTGTGACTGATCAGAAGAAGAAGGCGGAGGAGAAGAAGGCTCCGCAGGCTGCCGAGGCTCCCGAGACGCCGAAGGTCCCGCAGCAGACGTCCAAGTCCACGGACGCCGCGGTGGCGGCTTCCGCCAAGGACACCGGGGCGGAGCCGCTGCTGAAGGTCACCGACCTGGTCAAGCACTTCCCGATCACCAAGGGCGTGCTCAAGCGCAAGGTGGGCGCGGTCCAGGCCGTGGACGGGCTGTCGTTCGACGTGTACCCGGGCGAGACCCTGGGCGTCGTCGGCGAGTCGGGCTGCGGCAAGTCGACCATGGGCCGGCTGATCACGCGGCTGCTCGAACCGACCGGAGGCAAGGTCGAGTTCGAGGGCAGGGACATCACGCATCTGTCCACCGGGCAGATGCGGCCGATGCGTCGCGACGTCCAGATGATCTTCCAGGACCCCTACGGCTCACTGAACCCCCGGCACACCATCGGCGGGATCGTCGGCACTCCCTTCCGGCTTCAGGGCGTCGAGCCCGAGGGAGGCGTGAAGAAGGAGGTCCAGGGCCTGCTGGAGCTGGTGGGTCTCAGCCCCGAGCACTACAACCGGTACCCGCACGAGTTCTCCGGGGGCCAGCGCCAGCGCATCGGTATCGCCCGCGCACTCGCGCTGCGGCCCAAGCTCGTCGTCGCGGACGAGCCGGTCTCGGCGCTGGACGTGTCGATCCAGGCACAGGTCGTGAACCTGCTGGACGACCTCCAGAGCGAGCTCGGTCTGACCTACGTGATCATCGCGCACGACCTCTCGGTCATCCGCCATGTCTCGGACCGGATCGCGGTGATGTACCTCGGGAAGATCGTCGAGCTTGCGGACCGCAAGTCGCTGTACGAGTCGCCGATGCATCCGTACACCAAGGCGCTGCTCTCGGCGGTGCCGGTGCCCGACCCGCGGCGCAAGGGGGTCAGGAGCGACCGGATCCGGCTGGAGGGCGATGTCCCTTCGCCGATCTCGCCGCCGGCCGGCTGCCGGTTCCACACCCGGTGCTGGAAGGCGACGGAGATCTGCGGGGTGCAGGAGCCGCCGCTGCTGACGCTGCGGACCGGACACCAGGTGGCCTGTCACCACCCGGAGAACGCACCCGACCAAGCGCCGGGCGAGGAACGGCTGCCGCAGGCACGGGAGGCGGCCGAGCTGGTGTCGGTCGCGAAGCCCGAGCCGGCGGAGAAGCCTGCGGAGGACGCGGAGAAGCCGCCGAAGGGCGCGGAGAAGCCTGCACGTGGCGCGGAGAAGGCGTCGGAGGGCAAGGCGAAGCCTGCACAGGGCGCGGAGAAGGCGGCCGAGGACGCTGCGGAGCCCGATGCCACTGCGGCGCCCGGTACCACTGCCGAGTCCGACGCCGCTGTGGAGTCGGACGAGAAGTAGTCCGCCACGAGATGCGGCGGCAGGCTTGCCCATGACAAGTTGGCAAAGTCATGTACATGCCGCAACGGGAGAGTGCAGAGTCAGCGTGTCCGTAACAACGGCGCACGCACGAAGGGCAGACTCTTGGCGCTCTCCCGTTCGGCACGTCTGGCCGCCCTCGCCACCGCGACGGCAGCCCTCTGTGTCATCGCGGCCGCTCCCGCACCCTCACCCGGTTCGGCCGGAATCGGCGACCCCTACTTCCCACAGCTGGGCAACGGCGGCTTCGACGCCCTGCACTACGGCCTCGATGTCGCGTACAACCCGGACACCGGCCGGCTCGACGGCCGTACGACGGTCACGGCGCGAGCCACCCAGAACCTCTCCTCCTTCGACCTGGACCTCCAGAAGCTGACGGTCGCATCGGTCGAGGTGAACGGCGCGCGAGCCGGCTTCACCCGCTCCGGCGACGAGATACGCATCACCCCGGCCGGCCCGCTGCACAAGGGCCGCACCTTCACCGTGCGGGTGGTCTACGGCGGTGTGCCGCAGGCGCTCAGCGGCCCGATCGTCTTCGGGTCCGACTACGGCTGGATGAAGACCAAGGACGGTGTCTTCGTCGCCTGCGAGCCCAACGCCGCCTCCACCTGGTTCCCTTCGAGCGACCACCCCTCCGACAAGGCCGCCTTCGACATCACCATCAAGGCGCCCAAGGGGCTGACCGGTGTCTCCAACGGGCGGCTGCTCTCCACCCGTACGCAGGGCGCGTCGACCGTCTCGCACTGGCGCGAGTCCCGGCAGATGGCCACCTACCTCGCCACCGCCTCGATCGGCAAGTTCGACGTCAAGACCGGCCGGACGCCCGCCGGTACGCCGATCTACGTGGCCATCGACCCAGTGCTCGCCAACAGCAACGCCGTTGACGTGTACGCCGTAACGGCCGAGGCCACCGACTACTGGTCGAAGCTCTTCGGGCCCTATCCGTTCGAGGAGACCGGCGCGGTGGTCGACGACATGCCGCAGGCGGGTTTCTCGCTGGAGACCCAGTCCAAGCCGAGCTACTCCGCCGTACGCAGCGCGTCGACGATCGTGCACGAGCTGGCCCATCAGTGGTTCGGCGACTCCGTCTCGGTGAAGCAGTGGAAGGACATCTGGCTGAACGAGGGCTTCGCCACGTACGCCCAGTGGCTCTGGGACGAGCACCAGGGCAAGCGCTCGGCCCACGACGCCTTCCTCAACGAGTACAACGCGACCCCCGCGAGCTCCGGTTTCTGGCGCACGAAGGTCGCTGACCCGCAGCGCGACACGATGTTCGCGTCGGCCGTCTACGACCGGGGCGCGATGACGCTCCAGGCGTTGCGCGAACGGATCGGGGACAAGGCGTTCTTCCGGCTGCTGCCCGCCTGGACGAAGGCGCACCGCTACGGGAACGCCGACACCGGGCAGTTCACCGCCCTCGCCGAGAAGATCTCCGGGCAGCGGCTCGACGGTTTCTTCGACGCGTGGCTGCGCACCTCGGCCAAACCGGAGCTGTAACGGGGAGAGAGCGGGGGCGCGCGGCAGGGGCGGGCGACGGGGGGTAGAACTGTCGGGTGCTCCATGACCTGTTCAACACCTCCGTCCAGCACGCGCTCGACCTCGCCGGGATCTTCGTCTTCGCGATCTCGGGCGCGCTGCTCGCCGTCCGGAAGAACTTCGACGTCTTCGGGATCGCGGTGTTCGCCGAGGTCACGGCGACGGGCGGCGGGCTGTTCCGCGACATCGTGATCGGCGCGGTGCCGCCCGCCGCCTTCACCGACCTCGGGTACTTCATCACACCGCTGATCGCGGCGGCGCTGGTCTTCTTCCTCCATCCAGAGGTCGAACGGATCCAGGTCGGGGTGAACGTCTTCGACGCGGCGGGGCTCGGGCTCTTCTGTGTGACGGGCACCACCAAGGCGTACGACTACGGGCTCGGCCTCACCTCCTCCGCCGTGCTGGGCCTCGCCACCGCTGTCGGCGGCGGTGTGCTGCGCGACGTACTGGCCAACGAGACGCCGTCGCTGGTGCGCTGGGACCGCGACCTGTACGCCGTGCCGGCGATGGTGGGGGCCGCGATGGTAGCCCTCTTTATCCGGTTCGACGTGCTGACCACCACCACGGGCGTCGTCGCGGCGCTCACCTGCTTCGTGCTGCGGCTGCTCGCGCTGCGCTTCCACTGGCGGGCCTCGCGGGCCTGGAACCGGCGTTCGGCGGCCGTCTCTACCGACGAGTAACCTTGCGGTGTACGGTGCTGTCCATGGCACAGGCATCCATCGGGGACAGCGAGTTCGACCGCGACACCGCAGTCACCCGTCGTGAAGAAGGCGTCTACGACGCGGAGCTCTCCGCGGGCTGGACCATCATCCAGGCGGTCAACGGCGGCTATCTGCTGGCCCTGATGGGCCGCGCTCTGGGCGACGCGCTCCCGCACCCCGACCCGTTCTCGGTCTCCGCGCACTATGTGAGCGCCTCCCGGCCGGGCCCCGCGGTGATCCGTACCCAGACCGTCCGCAGCGGCCGCACGCTCTCCACCGGCCAGGCGTCGCTGTTCCAGTACGAGGAGGACGGCACCGAGGTCGAACGGATACGGGTGCTCGCCTCGTACGGCGACCTCGACGCGCTCACCGATGACGTGCGCACCACGGCGAAGCCGCCGTCGATCCCGCCCATCGAGCACTGCCTGGGCTCCGGCGACGGACCGGCGCCCATACCCGGCTCCTCCGCGATCACGGGCCGCCTGATGCTGAAGCTGGACCCGGCGACCTGCGGGTGGGCGGTGGGCGCGCCGTCCGGCAACGGCGAGATGCGGGCGTGGTTCGGACTCTCCGACGGCCGCGACGCCGATCCGCTCTCGCTGCTGCTGACGGTGGACGCGCTGCCGCCGACCGCGTTCGAGCTCGGCATCAAGGGCTGGGTGCCCACGGTCGAACTGACCACCCACGTCCGCTGCCGCCCGGCGCCGGGTCCGCTGCGGGTGTCGATCACCACGCGCAACCTTGCCGGCGGTTTCCTGGAGGAGGACGCGGAGGTCTGGGACAGCGCGGACCGCCTGGTGGCCCAGTCCCGGCAACTGGCGCTGGCGCCACGGCGGTAGGGGTTGGCCCCAGCCCTTGGGGGGCACCTCCCGGTCCTGGCCGGGAGGCTGCTCGGGGCGGCCGGGCTGCAAGCGGGAGAGCTGGGCCCCGCTCCGTACCTGGGCGAGGTGCCGTGACTCAGCCGAGCCTCAGTCGAGCCAGTGCAGCCGGCCCAGACTGACCAGCCGCATCTGGCGCCGGGCCATGTCCCGCGCCCGCTCCGAGGCCTGCGGCCCGTCCTCCGCCGCCTCCAGCAGGACCGAGGCGGTCATCACCATGTGATCCACATAGACGCCTGCCAGCATCAGCAGGTCGTCCTCGCTCCACCCCTCGGACCGCGGCTCGCCTGTGAACGCGGCGGCCACCTCCTGTGTGAACAGGCGCAGTTGCGCCGCTATCGCCGCACGCACCGGCTGGACGCCGCCGTGCCGTTCGCGGGCGATGAACCGGACATGGGCGGGATGGGTGCGGACCAGCTCGGCGATCAGGTCCACTGTGGTACCGATCCGCATCTCGCTGTCGCCGGTGTCCGCGAGTGTCGCGGCGATCAGCCCGTGCAGCGAACCCAGGGTCTCCTCGACGAGCGCGACCCCGAGGTCGGCGGTGTCCCGGAAGTGCCGGTAGAAGGCCGTCGGCGCGACGCCCACGGCACGGGTCACCTCGCGCAGACCGAGGCTGGACAGACTCTGCTCCTCCAGCAGGCCGAGGGCCGCGTCCAGGAGGGCCTGGCGGGTCTTCTGCTTCTGGGCCTGACGGATGCCCGCGGTGTGACTCATGCCATTCAGTAAACAACCGTTCTCCGTCGAAGGGAAGCGTAGACTCAGAGTCAGTGAACAGTCGTACTCACAATTGTTCACTCAACCGATCCGTATGTGTGCGCCGAACCGGGCGCCCCGAAAGGAACAGTGATGATTGCCCTCGTCGCGCTTCTCCTCGTCTTCGGAGTCGTGCTGGGTGCCGTGGCTCACTTCCCGCTCTCCGTGTCCCTGATCGCCGCGGCCGTCATCGGCGGCTGGCTCGTCGTGTTCGCCGTGCGCGAGCGCCACGGCCGTGGGCGCCTCACCGAGCGTCTCAACAAGTAGCCGAGCGCCTCACCGCGTCCAGCGACTCACCACGTAAGGGAGCTGCATCATGGAACTCACCGCATCCGCCCGCACCCGCACCCGGACCGGCACCCGGGACGCCGACGGCATGGCCGTCGCCTCGTTCGTGCTGGGCCTGCTGGGCCTGCTGGTGCTGAACATCGTCCTCGGCCCCATCGCCATCGTGCTGGCCGGCCTCGCGCTCTGGCGCGGCACGGCCCGCCGCGGCCGCGCCCTGCTCGGCCTCGCGCTCGGCGTGGCCGACCTGGTGGTCCTGGCCACCGTCTTCACTTCGAGCGGCGCCGTGATCTGGAACTTCGGCGGCTGACCGGTCATCGGGCGCCAACCGGGGACGCGCGGCGGGGAGGCCACCCCGGAACTCGTAGAATCGTCGGCACCATGGCTTACCTCGACCACGCTGCGACCACTCCCATGCTTCCGGAGGCGGTCGAGGCGATGACCGCCCAGCTCGCCGTCACCGGCAACGCCTCATCGCTGCATGCCGCCGGGCGACGGGCCCGGCGTACCGTCGAGGAAGCCCGGGAGGCTCTCGCGGAGTCGCTCGGCGCTCGCCCCAGCGAGGTGGTCTTCACCGCGGGCGGCACCGAGGCCGACAACCTCGCGGTCAAGGGCCTCTTCTGGGCCCGCCGCGACGCCGACCCGCGCAGGAACCGGGTACTGGTCAGCCCGGTCGAACACCACGCCGTCCTGGACGCCGTCGAGTGGCTGGGCGAGCACGAGGGCGCGACGGTCGAGTACCTGCCGGTCGACGGCTACGGCCGGGTGCGCCCCGAATCCCTCCGCGAGGCGATCGAACGGGACCCGTCCGACGTCGCGCTGGCCACCGTGATGTGGGCCAACAATGAGATCGGCACGGTCATGCCGGTCCGTGAACTGGCCGAAGTGGCAGCCGAGTCCGGTGTTCCGCTGCACGCCGACGCGGTGCAGGCGTACGGCCAGCTCCCGCTGGATTTCGCCGCGGCGGGCCTGGCCGCGATGACGGTGTCGGGCCACAAGATCGGCGGCCCGTACGGGGTCGGCGCACTGCTGCTCGGCCGTGAGTACACGCCGGTCCCCGTCCTGCACGGCGGGGGCCAAGAACGCCACGTACGCTCCGGGACGCTGGACGCGCCGGCCATAGCCTCCTTCGCCGTGGCGGGAACGCTGGCCGCCGAACGGCGCGAGGTCTTCGCCCGGGAGGTAGGCGCACTGCGCGACGGACTGATCGCCGCGGTACGCTCCGCGGTCCCCACGGCCATCCTGGGCGGCGACCCGTGGGACCGCCTCCCCGCCAACGCCCACTTCACCTTCCCCGGCTGCGAGGGTGACTCCCTGCTGCTGCTCCTGGACGCCCAGGGCATCGCCTGCTCAACCGGCTCGGCGTGCACGGCGGGTGTGGCGCAGCCCAGCCATGTACTCCTGGCCACGGGCACGGACCCCGATCTGGCCCGCGGCACCCTGCGGTTCTCCCTCGGACACACCTCGACCGAGGCGGATGTGGCGGCGGTGGCGGAGGCGATCGGCCCGGCGGTGGAACGGGCCCGGTCGGCCGGACTGAGCTGAGGCGGCCGGAGCGAGCTGAGGCGGCCGGACTGAGCTGAGGCGGCCGGACTGAGCTGAGACGGACAGACCGCTGGGCCCGGGTGTTCACGGTCTGGACCGGCCCCGTGACGTTCCGGGCAGGTCCCGTTGCGGCCCGGACAGCTCCCGCGCCTTTCGCACCAGTCGTACGTACCAGGCCCAGTCCCAGTAGGGCCCGGGGTCCGTGTGGTCGGCCCCCGGGACCTCGACATGCCCGATGATGTGCTGCCGGTCCACGGGTATCCCGTACCGCGCGCAGATGTCCGCGGTCAGCCGCGCGGACGACCGGTACATGGCGTCCGTGTACGACGAGGCCCGTTCCACGAACCCCTCGTGCTCGATGCCGATGCTGCGTTCGTTGTAGGAGCGGTTGCCCGCGTGGAACGCCACATCCGGCTCCCGGACCGTCTGCGCCACCTTTCCGTCCCTGCGCAGGACATAGTGCGCGGCGGCCGCGTGGGCCGGATCAGCGAAGACCCGGAGCGCCATCGCGTAACTGCCCTGGACGGTGTGGATGACGACCCGGTCGATCGCATAGTCATGGGGCCGGTCGGCCCGCCGGTAGTTGGCCGGGGAGGCCGCAGCCCACTCGGCCCCCGCGAAATCCACCGCGCCCTTCTCGCCCGACGCCCCGCCACCGGACAGCCGGTCCCACACGTGCGCCAGCTCGCTCCTGCCCAGCGCGGCGGCGCCCGCCGCGGCGCTCAGCCCGCCGATCAGCAGGCCCCGCCGGCCCACGTGCCGGTCCGTGTCGCTGCCCGTACCTTCCATGTGCAGCTCAACGATCCGTGCGAGCGCGGGATTCCCCCGTACCCGTACCCTGGTACGGCTATGACTCAGACACCCCAGAGCCCCCGCCCCCGTTCCCTCCGGGTACTGGCCGCGATGTCCGGCGGTGTGGACTCCGCCGTGGCCGCCGCCCGCGCCGCCGAGGCCGGACACGACGTGACCGGTGTGCACCTGGCGCTCTCCGCCAATCCACAGTCGTTCCGCACCGGCGCGCGTGGCTGCTGCACCATCGAGGACTCCCGCGACGCCCGTCGTGCGGCGGACGTCATCGGCATCCCCTTCTACATCTGGGATCTGGCCGAGCGGTTCCGTGAGGACGTCGTCGACGACTTCGTCGCGGAGTACGAGGCCGGCCGCACCCCCAACCCGTGTCTGCGCTGCAACGAGAAGATCAAGTTCGCGGCGCTGCTCGACAAGGCGCTCGCCCTCGGCTTCGACGCGGTCTGCACCGGCCACTACGCCACGGTCGTCCTCAACGAGGACGGCTCACGCGAGATGCACCGTGCCTCCGACATGGCCAAGGACCAGTCATACGTCCTCGGGGTGCTGGACGAGCGCCAGCTCGCGCACGCCATGTTCCCGCTCGGTGACACCCTGACCACCAAGGACGAGATCCGGGCCGAGGCAGAGCGGCGGGGTCTGGCCGTCGCCAGGAAGCCCGACAGCCACGACATCTGCTTCATCGCGGACGGTGACACGCAGGGCTTCCTCGCCTCACGCCTCGGCGGCAAGGCGGAGGGCGACATCGTCGACGAGTCCGGTACGAAGGTGGGCAGCCACGACGGCGCTTTCGGCTTCACCATCGGCCAGCGCAAGGGGCTGCGCATCGGCCACCCGGCCGCCGACGGCAAGCCCCGCTACGTCCTCGACATCTCCCCGGTGAACAACACCGTGACGGTGGGACCCGTCGAGGCCCTGGACGTCACCGCGCTCACCGCGATCAAGCCCCGATGGTGCGGCGACGCCCCGGCCGGGGCCGGGACGTACACCGCCCAGCTGCGTGCGCACGGCGGCGAGACGCCGGTGACGGCCGAGCTGGCGGGCGGCACCCTGAACGTCACGTTCGACGAGCCGGTACGGGGCGTCGCGCCCGGCCAGGCCATCGTGCTCTACGACGGCACACGTGTCGTCGGCTCGGCGACGATCGCCACGACGGACCGGGCAGCCGGCACGACCCCGCCCCCGCAGACCGAGGCCGCCACTTCCGGGACAGCGGCGTCGTCCTAGGCAGTCGTGCCTGAGACCACTGCGCCTCAGACCACTTCAGTGTCGTAGAAGCAGAAGTGGTCTTTGATCTGGGCGACTTGGGCCAGCGGCTCCGGGTAGGCCCAGACGAGGTCGGTTGCTTCGGCCAGCGACCAGTAGGACGCGTCGCCCTTGAACGGGCAGTGGGTGCGCGTGTCCGAGGGGGTCAGCAGCTCGGTGCGCACGTCCTCCGCCGGGAGGTAGTAACGCACCGGGAGTCCTGTCTCGCGCAGCAGCAGGGGGCGGCGGCTCTCCGCCAGGACCCGGCCCTCGTGGATCACCCGTACATGCTCGGTACCTTGCTCGATAGTGATGCGATGTCCAGTCGTCATATGTGATTCAGCGCATCCGGGCCGGAACTTCTTCCCCGTGGGCGGCCTCTACCGTGGACGCATGAATATCTGTGTCTTCCTCTCCGCCGCCGATCTCGATGAGCGCTACACCCGCCCCGCCCGTGAATTCGCCGAACTGCTCGGCAGGGGTGGCCACACCCTGGTCTGGGGTGGCTCCGAGAGCGGTCTGATGAAGGTGGTGGCCGACGGCGTACAGGAGGCCGGCGGACGGCTCGTGGGGGTGTCGGTGGACTTCCTCGCGGCCAAGGCTCGTTCCAACGCCGACGAAATGGTGATTGCCTCCGATCTGGCCGAACGCAAGGCGCTGCTGCTCGCCAAGGCCGACGCGGTTGTGATCATGGTGGGCGGCACCGGCACGCTCGACGAGGCCACCGAGATCCTTGAGCTGAAGAAGCACGGGAAGACTGTGAAGCCGGTGGTGCTGCTGAACACGGCTGGCTTCTACGACGGTCTGAAGCAGCAGTTCCAGCGGATGGAGGATGAGGGGTTCCTGCCCGTTCCCCTCACTGACCTGGTCTTGTTCGCCGAGGACGGCGTGGCCGCGCTGGCGTACCTGGAGGAGTCGCAGGGCGTCCAGTAGTGCGACGATGGGGCCCATGGCTACACATGTGATCACTGGTGCTGGTTCCGGCATCGGGGCGGCCGTCGCGCGCCGCCTTCATGAGCGCGGCGACCACCTCGTCATCGTGGCGCGCGACACGGGGCGCGCCAAGGAGCTCGCGGGACGCTTCCCCGGCTCGGAGACACTCGTCGCCGACCTGGCGAATCCCGACCGCATCTCCTGGGCGCTCGGCAAGCAGACGATGCCGGAACAGGTCGACTCGCTGCTGCACATCGCGGGCATCGTAGACCTCTCTCCCATCGCGGAACTGCGTCCCCCGACGTGGCACCAGCAGCTCAACACCAACCTCATCGCTCCGGCCGAGCTGACCCGGCTGCTGCTGCCGCAGCTGCGGACCGTCCGCGGCCAGGTCGTCTTCGTCAACTCCGGCGCCGGCCTCAACGCCCATGCCGAGTGGGGCGCTTACGCCGCCGCCAAGCACGGTCTGAAGGCCCTGGCCGACGCCCTGCGCCAGGAGGAGCACGCGAACGGTGTCCGGGTCACATCCGTTTACCCGGGCCGCACAGCGAGCCCAATGCAGGCCAAGATCCACTCGCAGGAGGGCAAGGAGTACCGGCCGGAAGGCCTGATCGACCCCGAGTCGGTCGCCATGACCATCCTGACGGCCCTGGACCTCCCGCGCGACGCCGAGATCAATGACGTGACGGTCCGGCCGGGGCGCTGACGGCCGGTGCCCGCGCCGGTGCGGGCGGGCCGCTCCCGCTGGTCCGCCGTGACCGGTCGGGCCGCTACCGCGATCGGCCCTGCCGGCCCTGCCGGGCTCCTATTCGGCCAGAGTCACCTGGTCTTCGGGGGAGGCCAGGAAGCCGCTCAAGCCGACCCTTGCCACGCCGTACCCCGCTTCGAGGACTGCCATCGTGCTCACGTCGACATCGTCAGGGTTCCCGTAGAGGGAGGCGGGCAGCTCGGTCCGGTGCAGCTCGTGACCGGTCCGCGCGTCCAGTACGAGCAGTTGCGCCGAGCGGTGAGCCTTCTGCCGCTTCTCCTCCATCTGTGGCTGGTACTGCGGTATGTACACGCGGTCGTCGGCGGTCCGGGGAATCCCCAGTGTGCGCCCCTTGTCCGCCTTCACGGTCCAGAGAGCCTTGCTGCTGCTGTCGGTGCTCACCTGCCGTGCGGTGAATGAGGTGTCGTCGCCGGAGCTGAGAATGACCATGCCATCACTTATGCCGCGCAGACCCAAGTGGGGTGAGAGGAAGGCCGAGTGAGCCCGGGGCCGCGCCCCCGAGACGTCCACCGTGACCAGCGAACCGCGCGCTGTCAGGGAGACCAGCGTGTGATCGCCGAGACGTCCGTAGCCCAGGGTCTGGTCCTGCATGTGCCAGCGGGTCCGGCCGCTGGCCGGGTCCACTCCGTACAGCGCGTCCCTCGCCGGCCCGGAGCAGTCGATGGCATCGAACGCCTCGGCACCCGACAGTTCCACAGGCGGCCGGTCGTACCATCGCTTGCATCCCTTGGGCGGAGCGATGGACCAGAGCTGCTTTCCGCTGCGAGCGGACAGGCCGGTCAACCGGCCCTGCTGGTTGATGATCACGGTGCCCCCGCCCCGCCAGACACGGTCTCCGGAGTCCTCCCGTGCCTTCCCTGCCACTCTCGTGTGCCAGCGGGGCTTCCCGCTGCGCAGGTCCACCGAGACCGCGAGTCCGTCGTCGTACCAGAGAACGACGGCGCCGCTGACGACGGACTCCGATTTCAGCGCCGTCTTCTCGCGCCCGTAATGCCAGTAAGTCCGGTTGGTACGGACGCTGTTCGCCGTGATGCCGTCGTCCTGCTCGTGCAGAACCAGTCCGCCGACGACCGCCACAGGAGCGTCGGCGCCACTCGGCAGCACGCGGCCCGGCCGCTCCGGTGCGGTGGAGCCGAGAGCGGTGGGAAAGTCACCGTGTGGGCCGCTCATCTGCTCATGGAAGCGGGTGAGGTAGTCGTACGTCTGCCAACTGCCGATCGAGAGGGCCAGCACTGTCACGACAGTCACCAACTTGATCCACCTGGCCCGGACCCAGGCAGCCGCGGCTCCCGCCGACTGGGCCGGGGTCCGCCGTATCCGCGGAACGGCATACCGGTCCCTCGCAGGGGGCCCCGCACCGGCCTCCGTGTCACTGTCGCCGGAATTCCATGTCCAGCCGTCCAGCCGGTCCTTCATCGGTCTCCCCCTCGAAGTCCGTCCGCGATGGTCTTCACCGATACATACACCGCCCGGGCCGCCCCGGTTCCGTCCGGGCCCTCTCGTACCCTTCGAGGGTGAGCGAGAACAGCAAGTTCAGTTGGGGTCCTGCCACCGGGATCGGGTCCATGCCGGGCGGCGACGCGCGGAAGAGTGCGAAAACCGTCACCGGGTCCTTCGAGGACTTCCCCTTTCTTCCGGAGCTGCCGGCGCGCGGGCCCGGCGCCGACATGCTCGGACGCACCCTCGGGATGCTCGTCGAGATGTACGCGCATGTGGAGCCCAGCGGCTGGCGGGTGAGCGACCGGCCCGGACGTGATACCCGGCGTGCACGTTCCTGGCTCGGCGAGGACCTTGACGCGCTGGAGGAGTTCACCCAGGGGTACGAGGGGCCGCTCAAGGTCCAGGCGGTCGGCCCCTGGACGCTGGCCGCCGGGCTCGAACTGCGGGGCGGTGAGGCCGCGCTCGGGGACCCCGGGGCCTGCCGTGACCTCGCGGCTTCGCTCGCCGAGGGACTGCGAGGCCACCTCGCCGATGTGCGGCGGCGGGTGCCCGGCGCACAGGTCGTGCTCCAGCTCGACGAGCCCTCACTCGTCTCCGTACTGCGCGGACAGATCAGGACCGCCAGCGGCTACCGGACACACCGGGCCGTGGACAGGCAGGTGATCGAAGGCACGCTGCGGGACGTGATGGCGGTCGGCGACGGACCTGCGATCGTGCACTCCTGTGCGCCCGGCGTGCCGTTCGCCCTGCTGCGGCGGGCCGGTGCGGCAGGTGTCTCGTTCGATTTCAGCCTCCTCACCGAGCGTGATGAGGAGGCCGTCGGCGAGGCTGTGGAGGGCGGTACCCGGCTCTTCGCCGGTGTGGTGCCCGGCACCGACGCCGCATTGTCGGACCCTGCCGGTAGCGTCATGGGTGTCAGGACGCTGTGGCGCAGGCTGGGGCTGAATCCGGGGACTCTCGCCGAGTCGCTGGTGCTCACCCCGGCGTGCGGGCTCGCGGGCGCTTCACCCGGGTATGCCCGCACGGCGCTCGCCCACTGCGCCCGCGCGGCGAGGTCACTCGCTGACAACCCTGAGTAGCGGGATCGGTTTCATCAACGGGAGGACGAGACGGTGGCTGTCGAACAGCAAGGTGCGGTGCCTGCGGAGGCACGGGAGAACCACGCCCAGCTGGCCGAGCAGATCGAGGAGCACCGCTTCCGGTACTACGTGAGGGACCAGCCCGTCGTCAGCGACGCTGAGTTCGACACGCAGCTGCGTGCTCTGGAGGCCCTGGAGGAGCAGTACCCGGAGCTTCGGACTCCGGACTCACCCACCCAGAAGGTCGCCGGGGCGTACGAGACGGAGTTCACCTCCGTGCAGCACCGCGACCGGATGCAGTCGCTGGACAACGCCTTCGACGACGAGGAGCTGGCCGCCTGGGCCGAGCGTGTGGCACGCGAGGTCGGCTCGCCGGGCTACCACTTCCTGTGTGAACTCAAGGTGGACGGTCTCGCCGTCAACCTGACGTACGAGCAGGGCAGGCTGGTCCGCGCCGCGACCCGCGGTGACGGCCGCACCGGCGAGGACATCACCCCCAACGTCCTGACGATCGCCGACATCCCGCACCGGCTGCGCGGGGAGCGGATTCCGGAGCTCGTGGAGATCCGGGGCGAGGTGTACTTCCCCATGGACGCCTTCGAAGGGCTCAACGCACGGCTGGTGGAGGCCGGTGACAAACCCTTTGCCAATCCGCGCAACGCGGCGGCCGGTTCGCTGCGCCAGAAGGATCCGAAGATCACCGCGACCCGCCCGCTGCACATGGTCGTCCACGGCATCGGTGCCCGCGAGGGCTTCGACATCGACTGCCTGTCCCATGCGTACGAGCTGTTGCACGAATGGGGCCTGCCCACCGCCAAGCACAACAAAGTGGTCGACGACCTCGCGGGTGCCAGGGAGTTCATTGCGTACTTCGGCGAGAACCGGCACTCCGTGGAGCACGAGATCGACGGAGTCGTCATCAAGCTCGACGAGATCCCGCTCCAGGGGCGCCTCGGCTCCACCTCACGGGCACCGCGCTGGGCCATCGCCTGGAAGTACGCACCGGAGGAGGTCAACACCAAGCTGGTCAACATCCGGGTCGGCGTGGGGCGTACGGGCAGGGTCACGCCGTACGCACAGGTCGAGCCGGTCACCGTGGCCGGCTCCGAGGTCGAGTTCGCGACGCTGCACAACCAGGACGTGGTGAAGGCCAAGGGTGTGCTCATCGGCGACACTGTGGTGCTGCGCAAGGCCGGCGATGTCATCCCGGAGATCCTGGGCCCGGTCGTGGACCTGAGGGACGGCAGCGAGCGCGAGTTCGTGATGCCTGCCGAATGCCCCGAGTGCGGTACGGCTCTGCGGGCCATGAAGGAGGCGGACATCGACCTCCGCTGCCCCAACGCCCGCTCCTGCCCGGCCCAGTTGCGTGAGCGGCTCTTCTACCTCGCCGGCCGGAAGTCCCTGGACATCGAGAACTTTGGCTATGTCGCCGCGGCCGCACTGACCCAGCCACTGGAACCGGCCGAGCCACCGCTGAAGGACGAGAGCGATCTCTTCGACCTCACCATCGACCAGTTGCTGCCGATCAAGGCGTACGTCCTCGACCAGGACAGCGGCCTCCCCAAGAGGGACCCGAAGACGGGCGAGGAGAAGATCGCCACGGTCTTCGCCAACCAGCAGGGCGAGCCGAGGAAGAACGCGCTGGCCATGCTGGAGAACATCGCGGCCGCGAAGGAGCGCCCGCTCGCCCGGATGATCACCGGCCTTTCGATCCGTCATGTCGGCCCGGTGGCAGCGGAGGCGCTCGCACGTGAGTTCCGTTCCGTCGAGCGGATCGAGCAGGCCACGGAGGAGGAGCTGGCCGCCGTGGAGGGTGTCGGCCCGACCATTGCGGCCTCGCTCAAGCAGTGGTTCGAAGAGGACTGGCACCGCGAGATCCTCCGCAAGTGGCGGGCGGCCGGAGTCCGTATGGAGGACGAGGCCGGTGTGGACGAGGGTCCGCGGCCGCTGGACGGGCTGACCGTGGTCGTCACGGGGACTCTGGAGCACCACACACGGGATGGCGCGAAAGAAGCCCTGCAGAGCCTCGGCGCGAAGGTGACCGGCTCCGTTTCCAAGAAGACGGCGTTCGTGGTGGTCGGCGACAGCCCCGGCTCGAAGTACGACAAGGCGATGCAGCTGAAGGTTCCCGTCCTGAACGAGGAGGGCTTCGCCGTGCTCCTCGAACAGGGCCCTGACGCGGCCAGGGAGGCAGCGGTGCCGGTGGAGGAGTAGCGGGGGGAGCGGGTGTGAGCGGTGGGTCCAAGCTCACCCGTTCGGCCCATAGCAGATGGTTCGGGACGGTCGGGTCGCATTCGGGCAAGACCTGCGGAGCGCTGCCCTCAGGCCCTTCTGCGGCCTACTGTTGAAGGATGCGCCCGTCCCGCACGGCTGCAATGGGTCTGCCCTGCTCGTCTGGAGATTCTTCCTCTGGAGTTTCTTCCCGAGTCCGGGACAAGATATGAGTCGTGACGGCATGACAGCGGGCCATCACGTGCACGGGCACTGCCGGCTGTGAGAGGGACGGGCATGAAACCGACCGAGAGCGCCGATCCGGAGTCGCGGGGGCGCGGGTTCGCGCAGTTCGCTCACTCCGTGGCGAGGCTGCCCGCCTTCCCGTTCGTCGTGGGACTGGCCGCAGTCGTCCTGGTGACCGGATTGTTAGGTGCCGTGAGGGACGGCCGCGCACTGTTCCCCGACGGCACGGTGGGCTGGGCGCTCGCCGTCCTCACCGGCATCATCGTGGGCCATCTGGTCGCGCTCGGCCGCGACCGCTGGTGGGGCGGTACCGGCTCCGGTGCTGCTCTCACCCTCGCCGTCCTGCTGCTGTACGGCTGGCTTCCCGCGGCGCTGGTCAGCCTGGCCGTCGTCGTCCTCGTGGGGACTGCCCGCAGCCGCCGCTGGCGGCAGGGGCTGCTGCACGGTGCGGCCGACATCCTGGGACTCGGCGCCGCCGCCCTCATCCTCGCCGCGTTCGGCGAGACTCCGACGGTCGAGCACCCCTGGCAGCCACTCCACTGGGGGATCGGTTCCGCGGCGGAGATCGTGCTGGCGGCCGCCGTTTATCTGCTCGTCGCGCGGATGCTGCTCTGGTCCGCAGCGGCACCGCCCAGGCGCGGGCTGCCGACGGTCGCCCGTACGGCACTGGTCAGGCAAGGGCTCGTCGGCGTCGCGCTGCTCGGGATCGCCCCGCTGATCTGCGTGGTCGCGGTGTCCCTGCCGCTGCTGCTGCCGCTCTTCGCGGTGCCGCTGATCGCTCTGGACTCCACACTGTGGATCGCCAGGGCCCGCGCGGAGGAGCAGCTGCGCGACCCGCTGACCGGACTGCCCAACCGCCAGTGGCTGCTGGAGCGGACCTGGGCCGCGCTGGCGGAGGCGGAGAACGGCGGATTCAGATCGTCCCTGGTGCTGATCGACCTCGACCGGTTCCGCTCGGTCAATGACACGCTCGGGCATCTCGCGGGCGACCGGCTGCTGTTGCAGATAGCGGAACGACTGCGGTTCGCACTGCCGCGCGGCGCCGAGGTCGCCCGCCTCGGTGGCGACGAGTTCGCCGTACTGCTCCCGGCGGCCGACTCGGCGACGAGCGTGATGCGCATCGCGCGCCACCTGGTGGCCGAACTGGGCTCCCCGCTCGACCTCGACGGACTGACGCTGGTGCTGGAGGCGAGCGCCGGCGTCTCGGTCTTCCCCGACCACGCGCTGGACGCCGAGGGGCTGCTCCAGCGCGCCGATGTGGCGATGTACCAGGCCAAGCGGGACCGCACGGGTGTGGAGGTGTACGAGTCCAAGCGGGACTCCAACACCCCCGACCGGCTCGGGCTGCTCGGCGATCTGAGGCGCGCTCTCGACGCGGGCGATGTGGAGCTGCACTACCAGCCGAAGGTCCGGTTCGACGGACAGGTGGCGGGTCTTGAGGCGCTGGTCCGCTGGGTGCACCCGGAGCGCGGCAGGGTCCCCCCGGACGAGTTCATCGCCATCGCCGAGTCGTCCGGGCTGATGCCGCATCTCACCGAGTACGTCCTGGAAACGGCCCTGGCCCAGGTCGCCAAGTGGCGCCTCCAGGGCCTGAAGGTCCCGGTGGCGGTCAACGTCTCGCCGCGAGATGTGCACACCCCCGGCTTTGCCGGCGCGGTGGCGGCCCGGCTGGCCAGGCACGGGGTGCCGCCGGGCGCCCTCCAGCTGGAGATAACCGAGCACGTCCTGCTGGAGGACCCGCAGCGGGCCGCCGACACCCTCGCCGGGCTGACCGCACACGGCGTGAAGATGTCGCTGGACGACTTCGGCACGGGGTACTCGTCACTGGTCCACCTTCGGCGGCTGCCGGTGAGCGAGCTGAAGATCGACCGGTCGTTCGTGGCCCGGCTCGCGGTGGACAACGAGGACGCCGAGATCGTCCGCTGCACGGTCGACCTGGCCCACTCGCTCGGCCTGATCGTCGTGGCCGAGGGCGTCGAGGACGACGAGACCTGGGAGCGGCTCCGCGATCTGGGCTGCGACGCGGTACAGGGCTGGCTGGTGGCGGCGGCGATGCCGCCGCACGAGGCGACGGCGTGGCTGCTGGCCCGGGGCTCCCGGGGATGGCAGCGGCCGGCGGAGCTCGCGGCTGCGGCCGCGGCGGAGAAGGAGAAGCTGCCGTCCGGGCAGGTGGTGCTGCACAGCCGGCCGGGGCCGCAGCAGGAGCAGCGTCCGTAACCGGGCCCGCGCCCGTAACCCGGCCCCGCGCCCGGCTTTCCGTAGCGCGGATCCGTCTCCGCAGCCGTCCCCGGTGAAACCGTTTAGTGGCCACGGCCCCCGGCCCCATAGGATTGGGCCAAAATCCACACACTCACCCCTGAGGATCGCTGCATGCCTGGCATCACGCGCGAGGAGGTCGCCCACCTCGCACGGCTGGCACGTCTGGAGCTGAAGGACGAAGAGCTCGACCACTTCGCCGGACAGCTCGACGACATTCTCGGCGCGGTCGCCCGCGTATCCGAGGTTGCCGACCAAGACGTACCGCCGACCTCCCACCCGCTGCCGCTGACGAATGTCATGCGCGCGGACGAGGTCCGTCCGTCGTTCACCCCGGAGCAGGCCCTCTCCGGCGCCCCAGCCCAGGAGCAGCGGCGTTTCAAGGTGCCGCAGATCCTGGGGGAGGACTAAGCCATGACGGACATCAACATCATCAAGCTCACCGCCGCCGAGATCGCCGGGAAGATCGCTTCCGGCGAGCTCACGGCCGTCGAGGTCACCGAGGCGCATCTGGCCCGGATCGCGGCCGTCGATGAGAAGGTCAACGCCTTCCTGCACGTCGACCGTGAGGGCGCGCTCGCGCAGGCCCGCGCGGTCGACGCCAAGCGCGCGAACGGTGAGAAGCTCGGACCGCTGGCCGGTGTACCCCTGGCGCTGAAGGACATCTTCACCACCGAGGGCGTCCCGACCACCGTCGGCTCCAAGATCCTCGAAGGCTGGCTCCCGCCGTACGACGCGACCGTCACCAAGCGCCTCAAGGCCGCCGACGTCGTCATCCTCGGCAAGACCAACATGGACGAGTTCGCCATGGGGTCCTCGACCGAGAACAGCGCGTACGGGCCCACCGGCAACCCCTGGGACCTCTCCCGGATCCCCGGCGGCTCCGGCGGCGGCTCGTCCGCCGCGCTGGCGGCGTACGAGGCCCCTCTGGCCATCGGTACGGATACCGGCGGCTCCATCCGCCAGCCCGCCGCCGTCACCGGCACCGTCGGCGTCAAGCCGACCTACGGCGGGGTGTCCCGCTACGGCATGGTGGCGTTCTCGTCCTCCCTCGACCAGGGCGGCCCCTGCGCCCGTACGGTCCTGGACGCGGCCCTTCTGCACGAGGCCATCGCCGGGCACGACCCGCTGGACTCGACCTCCATCGACGCCCCGGTCCCGCCGGTCGTCGAGGCCGCCCGCAACGGCTCGGTCGCCGGGCTGCGCGTCGGTGTCGTCAAGCAGTTCCGCGGCGAGGGCTATCAGGCCGGTGTCATCCAGCGCTTCGACGAGTCGGTCGAGCTCCTCAGGGGGCTCGGCGCCGAGATCGTGGAACTGGACTGCCCCTCCTTCGACCTGGCGCTCTCCGCGTACTACCTGATCGCCCCCTCGGAGTGCAGCTCCAACCTGGCCCGCTTCGACGCCATGCGGTACGGCCTGCGGGTCGGCGACGACGGCACGAAGTCGGCCGAGGACGTCACCGCCCTCTCCCGCGAGGCCGGTTTCGGCGACGAGGTCAAGCGCCGCATCATCCTCGGTACGTACGCGCTCAGCTCCGGCTACTACGACGCGTACTACGGCAGCGCCCAGAAGGTCCGCACGCTCATCACGCGGGACTTCGAGACGGCATTCGGGCAGGTTGACGTCATCGTCTCGCCGACCACGCCCACCACCGCCTTCCCGATCGGTGAGCGCGCCGACGACCCGATGGCGATGTACCTGGCCGACCTGTGCACCATTCCGACCAACCTGGCCGGAAACTCCGCCATGTCGCTGCCCTGCGGTCTGGCCCCGGAGGACGGACTGCCGGTCGGCCTGCAGATCATCGCCCCCGCCATGAAGGACGACCGGCTGTACAAGGTCGGAGCTGCCGTCGAGGCCGCCTTCGTGGAAAGGTGGGGACACCCGCTGCTTGAGGAGGCTCCGTCGTTGTGAGTGCTGTGAGCAAGGCCAAGGGATTCAAGAAGTCCAAGGCCGGTACGTACCTGTCCATCGGAACCACCGCCTTCGGTGCGCTGAACGTGATCAAGCAGGGCAAGAAGGCCCGCACCGAGAACGACACGCTCCGTCTGGTCGACGCCGTCGTCTCCGCAGCCGCCATCGCCACCGGCATCGCTCTGCTCGTACGCGAGCTGAAGCGCCTGGGCGACGACGACGTCCTGCTGGGCTGAGAGGGAAAGTCTCATCGTGACCGTCACTGAACTCGCGTCGTACGAGGAAGCTCTCGCGACGTACGACCCCGTCATGGGCCTGGAGGTCCATGTCGAGCTCGGCACCAGGACCAAGATGTTCTGCGGCTGCTCCACCGAGCTGGGTGCCGAGCCCAACTCGCAGACCTGCCCCACCTGTCTGGGCCTGCCCGGCTCGCTGCCCGTCGTCAACGCGATCGGCGTCGAGTCGGCCATCAAGATCGGTCTCGCGCTGAACTGCGAGATCGCCGAGTGGTGCCGCTTCGCCCGGAAGAACTACTTCTATCCGGACATGCCGAAGAACTTCCAGACCTCGCAGTACGACGAGCCGATCGCCTTCGACGGCTATCTGGACGTCCAGCTGGAGGACGGCGAGACCTTCCGGGTGCAGATCGAGCGCGCCCACATGGAGGAGGACACCGGCAAGTCGCTGCATGTCGGCGGCGCCACCGGCCGTATCCACGGCGCGTCGCACTCGCTGCTCGACTACAACCGCGCCGGCATTCCGCTCATCGAGATCGTCACCAAGCCGATCGAGGGAGCAGGCGAGCGTGCCCCCGAGGTCGCCAAGGCGTACGTCGCCGAGCTGCGCGAGCTGATCAAGGCGCTGGGCGTCTCCGAGGCCCGGATGGAGATGGGCCAGATGCGCTGCGACGTCAACCTGTCGCTGCGCCTGCACGGTGTCGAGAAGCTCGGCACGCGCTCCGAGACGAAGAACGTCAACTCGCTGCGTTCGGTCGAACGTGCCGCGCGTTACGAGATCCAGCGGCACGCCGCGGTGCTCAGCTCCGGCGGCTCGATCGTGCAGGAGACCCGGCACTTCCACGAGGAGGACGGCTCCACCACGGCCGGCCGCATCAAGGACAACGCCGAGGACTACCGGTACTTCCCGGAGCCCGACCTGGTCCCCGTAGCGCCCGCCCGCGACTGGGTCGAGGAGCTGCGGAGCGCGCTGCCCGAGCTGCCGCGCGTACGCCGCAACCGGCTGCGCGAGGAGTGGGGCGTCACCGAGTTCGACATGCAGTCGATCCTCAACGCCGGTGCGCTCGGCCCGATTCTGGCCACGATCGACGCGGGAGCCCCGTCCGACCAGGCCCGCAAGTGGTGGATGGGCGAGCTGGCCCGGAATGCCAATGAGACCGGCCGTGACCTCGCCGCACTGCCCATCACGCCGGAGCAGGTCGCACGGGTGGCGGAGCTCGTCGCGGCGGGCGACCTCAACGACAAGCTGGCCCGCCAGGTCATCGACGGCGTGCTCGCCGGTGAGGGCGGCCCTGACGAGGTCGTCGAGAAGCGCGGTCTGAAGGTCGTCTCCGACGACGGCGCGCTCGGCGCCGCCGTGGACGAGGCCATCGCTGGCAACGCGGCGATCGCGGACAAGATCCGCAGCGGCAAGGTGGCCGCCGCCGGTGCACTCGTCGGCGCGGTCATGAAGGCGACACGGGGACAGGCGGACGCGGCGCGCGTCCGCGAGCTGATCCTGGAGAAGCTCGGCGCCGAAGGCTGACCCGCCCACACACCGTCTCGGGGCCGCGCCGCGGACCCTGCTCCACGGACGCCGGGGGTTGTGACCGCAGGCCCGGCCTGCGGTCACATCCCCCCGGCATCATGGGACACGCAGGTCCGGGGCGCGGCCCCGGCCCGCTTCCCCCACGGAGCACCCCCTGAACACCGTCCCCGCCGAGATCCTCTCCGTAGCGGCGCTCTTGGGCGTACTCGCCTTCGCCGTGACCCGTCCCCAGGGCAGGCCGGAAGCGGCAGCCGCCGTACCCGCGGCGGCACTTGTGGTGGCTCTGGGCGCGGTCTCGCCGTCCGAGGCGTGGGACCAGACGCGCACCCTGCTGCCCGTGGTGGCCTTCCTCGCCGCGGTGCTGGTGCTCTCCCAGCTCTGCGCCGACGACGGGCTGTTCGACGCCCTGGGCGACTGGGTCGCGCGGATCTGCGGCGGACGGCCGGTGCGGCTGCTCGGTGGCGTCTTCGTGGTCGCCGCCGTGGTCACCGCGGTGCTCAGCCTGGACGCCACCGTGGTACTGCTCACCCCGGTCGTCTTCGCGACAGCCGCGCGGGTCGGCGCGAGACCGCGGCCCCATGTCTACGCATGCGCGCACCTCGCCAACTCGGGCTCCCTGCTGCTGCCGGTCTCCAATCTGACCAATCTGCTGGCGTTCTCCGCGAGCGGTCTGACCTTCACCCGGTTCGCCGGTCTGATGGCGGTGCCGTGGCTGGCCGCCGTGGCGGTCGAGTACGCCGTGTTCCGCCGGTTCTTCGCGGCCGATCTGGCCGCACCCGCGCACCCGCCCGACGCGGCCGAGCGGCCCGAGACGCCGGTGTTCACCCTGGTGGTGGTCGGTCTGACGCTCGTCGGCTTCGTGGTGACCTCCTTCGCGGGCGCCGAACCGGTCTGGGCCGCACTCGCCGGGGTCCTGGTGCTCGGGGTCCGCGCGCTGCGCCGCCGACGGACCACCGTCACGGGCCTGGTGCGCGACGCCAACCCGTTCTTCTGCCTGTTCGTGCTCGCGCTCGGGATCGTCGTGCGGGCTGTCGTCGACAACGGACTCGGCGACGGGATCGGGCACTTGCTGCCCCGCGGCGCTTCACTGCCCGCGCTGCTCGCGGTGGCCGGGGTCGCCGCCGTCCTGGCCAACGCCATCAACAACCTGCCGGCGATCCTGGCGCTGCTGCCGGTCGTCGGCCCCGCCGGGCCCGGACCGGTACTCGCCGCGCTGATCGGCGTGAACCTCGGCCCGAACCTGACGTACGTCGGCTCGCTGGCCACGCTGCTGTGGCGCCGGATCATGAACGAGTACGGACAGGAGCCCGGGCTCGGCACCTTCACCCGGCTCGGCCTGCTGACTGTACCGGCGACGCTGACCGTGTCGACCGTCGCGCTGTGGGGAGCACTGTGGGCCGTCGGGGTGTGAGTCCCTGGGCGGTCCCTCCGGAGCGAATGCCCTCTCCGCACACACCGGACCGGTCAGCGCAGTCCGATCTCCCCGCGCAGCTGCTCCAGTTCACGCCGGTCCCGCTTCGTCGGTCGACCCGTACCCCGGTCGCGTACCGGGATGTCGAGAACGGCCTCCCGGGGCGGGGGCGGCGGGCTGTTGTCCACGTAGCACTCGGCCGCGACCGGCGGCCCCACCCGCTTGCGCACCAGGCGCGACACCTCGACGATCCGCTCACGCCCCGCGTGGAACAGCCGCACCTCGTCTCCGGCCTGCACCGCATGGGCCGGCTTGACGCGCTCACCGTTGAGGCGGGCGTGACCGGCGCGGCAGGCGGCAGCGGCCTGCGAGCGCGTCTTGGTGAGCCGCACCGACCAGATCCAGGTGTCGAGCCGTACGGTCCCCTCTTCAGCAGCCATACCCCGACCCTACGGCGGCGCGGACCCTTGTGACTAACCCCACGAATCAGTCAAAGGATCACGTTTCGATGTCAGAGTGATGCGCTAAAGGTCTGTGCTCTTTACGGTTTATTCCCGATAAAGGCTGACGAACCACCCAGGTCGACCCCGAGGGAGCAGTCCGTTGGCAGCCATCGCGCGATGGTGCATCAAGCACCGCCTTCTGACTGTTCTGCTCTGGCTCCTCGCCCTCGGCGGTACGGCGGCGGCCGCGGGTTTCGCCGGGTCCGCGTACTCCAACGACTATGAAGTGCCGGGTACGGAGTCCGGCCGGGCCACTGCCCTGCTCGACCAGGGATTCCACGGCCAGGGCGGCGACAGCGACACCATCGTCTGGCACACCGCGCAGGGCAGCGTGCGCGCGTCGGGGGTCGAACAGCGCATGACGCAGACCCTCAACAAGATCGGCGACCTCCCCGGGATCTCCTCCGTCGGGACGCCGCGGACCAGCGCCGACGGGCACACCGCCTACGCCGTGTTCACCTTCGACGCGCAGTCCGACGAGATCCCGGTGCAGCAGGCCAGGACCGTCGTCGAGACCGCGAAGGCGGCCGAGGCCGACGGGCTCCAGGTCGAGCTGGGCGGCAGCGCCGTCGCGCTCACCCAGACCACCGGCGTGCATCTCAGCGAGGCCATCGGGGTCGTCGTCGCCGCACTCGTGCTCTTCCTCGCCTTCGGTGCCCTCGCCGTGAGCCTGCTGCCCATCGCCACCGCCCTGGTCAGCGTCGGCACCGCGTACGCGGCCATAGAACTGCTCGGGCACGTCATGACCGTCGCCGACTTCGCGCCGATGCTCGGGATGCTGGTCGGGCTCGGGGTCGGTATCGACTACGCGCTGTTCATCGTGACCAGACACCGCAAGGCGCTGCGCCGCGGTCTGCCCGTCGCCGAGGCGGTGACACAGGCGGTGAGCACGACGGGCCGGGCCGTCGTCTTCGCCGGAGCGACCGTCTGCATCGCCCTGCTCGGCATGCTCATCCTGCGGCTGGACTTCCTCAACGGTGTCGCCATCGCGGCCTCCCTCACGGTCGTCCTGACCGTGGCCGCATCGGTGACCCTGCTGCCCTCGCTGCTCTCGTTCATCGGGATGCGTGCGCTGAGCCGCCGGGAACGCGTACGGCTCGCCGAGCGCGGTCCGCAGCCCGATCCGCCCACCGGCTTCGCCGCCCGCTGGTCCGCCTTCGTGGAGCGGCACCCCAGACTGCTCGGGGCACTCGCCGCGGCCGTGATGCTGGTCCTCGCGCTGCCGACTCTGGGACTCCACCTGGGCACCTCCGACCAGGGCAATAGCCCGGCGGGCTCGACCACCCGGAAGGCGTACGACCTGACCGGCAAGGGATTCGGGCCCGGAGCCAACGGACCGCTCACCCTCGCCGCCAGGCTGGACGGCGCGGGGGACCGGGTGGCGCTGGACGAACTGCCCGCCCGGCTCCGTACGACCGAGGGCGTCGCATCCGTGAGCCCGGTCACCTACAACGGCAGCGGCGACACGGCCTTCATCACGGTCGTCCCCGACTCGGCCCCGCAGTCGCAGAAGACCAGTGACCTGGTCGACCGGCTGCGTACGGATGTCCTGCCCCGGGCCGAGAGCCGGACCTCGCTCGACGTCGAGGTCGGCGGTGTCACCGCGAGCTACGACGACTTCGCGGGGGTGATCATCGGCAAACTCCCCCTCTTCGTCGGCGTGGTCATCATGCTCGGCTGTCTGCTCCTTCTGCTGGCGTTCCGCTCGATCGGCATCCCGCTCAAGGCCGCTGTGATGAACGTGGCCGCGGTGGCCTCCGCCTTCGGTGTCGTCGTCGCGGTCTTCCAGTGGGGATGGGGGAGCGAGCTGCTGGGACTCGGCAGCGCGGGGCCGATCGAGCCCTTCCTGCCGGTGATCATGGTCTCGGTGCTCTTCGGGCTCTCCATGGACTACCAGGTCTTCCTGGTCAGCCGGATGTACGAGGAGTGGCGGGAGACCGGCGACAACCGGCGGGCCGTCCGGGTCGGCCTCGCCGAGACCAGCCGCGTGATCAACTCCGCGGCCGTCATCATGATCTCCGTCTTCCTGGCCTTCGTCCTGAGCGGCGACCGGGTCATCGCGATGTTCGGGATCGCCCTCGCCGCAGCCGTCGCGCTCGATGCCTTCGTGCTGCGGACACTCCTGGTCCCCGCGCTGATGCACCTGCTCGGCCGGGCGAACTGGTGGCTCCCCGGCTGGCTGGACCGGCGGCTGCCCCGCATCAGCATCGAGGCCCCCGCCTCCGGCGACGGTGTGAGAATCCAACCGCAGCGCACACCAGTGGCAGAGGAGAAACATGTTCGCGATATCGCTCGGTGAGGGTGCAGAGCTGGGGCCCCTGGAGCCCTGGCAGGCCGAGGACTACCTGGCCCATATCGACCGGGGGCGCGAATTCATCGGCCAGTACATCGGGCTGGCCGACGCCGCCGGGGATCTGGCTTCGGCGCGTGCCTTCCTCCAGACGTACGCGGACAAGCAGGCCGCCGACGGTGCCCGGATCTTCGGCATCCGGCTGGACGGCACGCTGGTCGGCGGGGTGCTGTTCCCGCAGTTCGACGCCGCGACGGGCTGTTGCGAAGTCGGCTGCTGGCTGGAGCCGGCCGCGGTGGGCCGTGGACTGGTCACGCGCGCCGCCGGGGTGCTGATCGACTGGGCGGTGGACGGCCGCGGGATGCACCGCGTCGAGTGGCACGTCGATCCCGGGAACACCGCGAGCATCAACGTCGCGAAGCGGCTGGGGATGGTGTGCGAGGGCGTACTGCGGCAGAACCACCCCCATCGGGGAACCCGGCACGACACCGAGGTCTGGTCGGTGCTGGCACCCGAGTGGAAGGCACACAGAGGGCATTAAGCCCGCTCTCAGAAAGGGCGCCTAGCGTGCGCCGCATGAACGCCACCACCAAGACCGACACGACCGACGACTCCGCCGCGAAGGTGCAGGACGCCGAGGCCGATGAGGCCGCGGCGGAGGCGACCGCTGAGGACACCGACATCGACGCGGACGAGGCAGCGGCGGAAGCGGCAGCCGAGGAAGAAGCCGAGGAGGCCGAGCTCGCGGCGGGCAGCCCCGCTGCCGGCGGCTCCGCGATCGGCGCGGGCGCAGCCGCCGTCGTCGCCGCCGCGCTGGGCTTCGTCGGACTCTCCGGCAGCTGGATGGGCAAGGTGCTCTCCGAGCGCGAGACCCTGACCGGCCAGCTGAAGCTTTCGCAGAGCGCCAGCGCCTCTCAGCAGATCCACGAGGTCTACGCCGACTCCTGGCACACCACCGCCCTCGTCAACGGCGTCTTCGCGCTGCTGGCGCTGGTCGTCGGAGCCTTCGTACTGGCCCGCCCCTTCTTCAGCTCGCCCGTCCGCCCGCAGGCCGTCTGGGTCCGCGCCGTCGCCTGGGGCGCTGTCGGCGTCGCCGTCATCGGCCTGATCGTCGCCGTCGGGATGTACTTCGACCTGTTCGCCGCGCTCCCGACCGCTCCCGCCACCGCGCCCGCACCGACCCAGTAAGAGCGATGCTGCGGCAGGGCAGGTCTGCCCCGTCGCAGCACCAGTGGGCAGAAACCCGTAAGGCATCCCCGAGGGGGCCTGGGCCGTACGTAAGCACTTGCGTACCGCGCCTAAGGCCCCCTCCGCCATGAGGATGCGGCACTCGCCCGATGCGGCGGCCCCCTGGGAGACGAAAGTCGAGGCATCGGAGGAAGCCGCAACCGGCCTCCGCCGCAGGGGAGAACACGATGATTCAGCAGGATCTCCAGAAGGCCTACGCCGCCGAACTCACCCGCCGGGCCGAGGCAGGGCGGCTCGCGGGACAGGCACTGAAGGCCCGCAGGGCCGCCCGCCGTTCCGGCCGGCACGATACGCAGAGGACGGTGAGATCGCTCCGCGACCGGTTCGTCCGCGCGGCCTGATGAACGGCGCACAGCCCGACACCGGCACCACAGCAGGCGGCACCCGTATATCGGGCGCCGCACTGTCGGACCGCTGTGCGATGCTCGGCGCTGTGGAGTCCACCTCAGTGAGCCCCGTATTCGTCGGCCGAGCCGATGAGTTGGCCGTTCTCGGAGAAGCGCTGTCCCGAGCCACCCGAGGGGAGCCGCAGGCGCTTCTCATCGGCGGGGAGGCCGGCGTCGGCAAGACCCGGCTCGTCGAGGAGTTCATCGAGGGCGCCGGCCGCGCCGGGGCCGTCGTCACGGTCGGCGGCTGTGTCGAGATCGGCGCCGACGGCCTTCCGTACGCCCCGTTCTCCACCGCCTTGCGCGCGCTGCGCCGCCACCTTCCCGACGAGATGGCCACGGCGATCGAGGGCCAGGAGGGCGAACTGGCCAGACTGCTGCCCGAATTGGGCGACACCAGCCGGCAGGCGTACCACGAGGACGGCACGGCCCGGCTCTTCGAGCTGACCTCCCGGCTCCTAGAGCGGATCGCCGCCGACCGTACGGTGGTGCTGGTCCTGGAGGACCTTCACTGGGCCGACGCGTCCACGCGCCATCTGCTCGCCTATCTCTTCCGCACTCTGAGCAGCGGACGCCTCGTGGTCGTAGCCACCTACCGGGCCGACGACATCCACCGGCGCCACCCGCTGCGGCCGCTGCTGGCCGAACTGGACCGGCTGCGGACGGTCCGCCGGATCGAGCTGGCCCGTTTCACCCGGTCCGAGGTGCGACTCCAGCTGGCCGGCATCCTCGCCGCCGAGCCGGACGCCGCGCTGGCCGACGAGATCTTCACCCGTTCCGACGGCAACGCCTTCTTCGTCGAGGAGCTGGCCGTCTGCAGCGGCGGCGACTGCTCGGTCTCCGGGATCAGCGACTCACTGCGTGATCTTCTGCTGGTCCGGGTCGAGGCCCTGCCCGAGGCTGCCCAGCGGGTTGTCCGGTTCGCGGCAGAGGGCGGCTCGACCGTCGAGTATCCGCTGCTCGCCGCCGTTACCCGGCTGTCCGAGGACGACCTGATCGAGGCGCTGCGGGCAGCCGTCGGGGCCAGCATCCTGATCGCGGCGCCGGACGGCGGCGGCTACTGCTTCCGGCACTCCCTGGTACGCGAGGCGGTCAGCGACGATCTGCTGCCGGGGGAACGCTCCCGTATCAACCGCCGCTGCGCTGAGGCCCTGGAGAACGACCTTTCGCTCGTACGGGCGGACGCGCGCACCACCCGGCTCGCCGGCTACTGGTACTACGCGCATGACGCGGCGAAGGCCCTGCCCGCCGTGCTGCTGGCCTCGGCGGAGGCACGCCGGCGCCACGCCTACTCCGAGCAACTGCAGCTGCTGGAGCGGGCGATGGAGCTCTGGGACAGTGTGCCCGCCGAGGTGCGGGACGGGTTGCGGCCGATGGACTCCGCCGGTGCCTACCCGGCCTGCGGACACGAAGCCGGGACATCCGCGCCGTCCGCGCTGCGCTATCTCGACCTGCTCGCCGAAGCAGTGGTCGCCGCACGCTGCTGCGGCGAGCGTGAACGGTCACTGAAGATCTCCAAGAAGGCCCTGCGCATCATCGATGGCGGCGCCGACGACGTACTGCGCGCCGCCTGGTTCTGGAACGAGCGGGCCAAGCTGGAGCAGAGCCTCGCCCGTGGCAACGGCCGGCGGGAGATCGCCACGGCGCAGGAGCTGGTACGCGGGCTGCCCCCGTCGGCCGTCCACGCCCAGCTCCTCACCACCGCGGCCAACTGGGCGATGCTCCACGAACCGGGGCCCGACAGCCTGACCGCTGCCGAGCGCGCCGTGGAGTACGCCCGGCTGGTCGGCGCGGAGGAGACCGAACTGAGCGCCCGCCTCACGCTGGGCGGCCTCCTGGTCGACTCCGGCGACATCGAGACCGGGCTGGCCACCATGCGGGCCGCTCTCAAGCGGACGACCGAACTCGGCCTGGTCGCCGAGGGGAGCCGCGCGTACACCAATCTGATGTCGAACCTGGAGGCCATAGGCCGTTCCGCCGAGGTCGTCGACATGGGCACCGCCGGTATCGCCCTCGCGGGCAAGTACGGCCTGCGGGACCACGGAGCCTGGATCCGCGGCAACATGACCGACTCGCTGTTCGCCCTGGGCCGCTGGGACGAGGCCTCGGCATGCGCGCAGTGGGTACTCCGGTACGCGCAGAGCGCCAAGCCCCGGGGCAACGCATGCCTGCAACTCGCGGACCTGGCACTGCTCCGCGGGAAGCAGGACGAGGCAGCCCGGCACCTGGCCTCCGCCAACGCCCACTTCGGCACCCACGACCCGATGCCGCAGGACTCCATACCCCTGGCCAGGCTCACCCTCGGGATACTGGCCGCCCGGGGGCAACTGGACGAGGCCCGTGCGGTACTGGCCGGGGCCGTGGAAGCGGGGTTCCCTCCCGGCACCCAGCGGTACGTCTGGCCCCTGGTACTCGCAGCCGCCACCGCCGAGGCCAACACCCGCGGCCTGCCGACGGCCGAGCCGGGGCGCACGGAGTCTCTGGCCCTCATCCGCTCGACGGCGCAGCGGCTCGCCACACCGGTACCGCTCTGGAGCGCCTATGCCCTGCACGTCAGCGCCGAGCTGGCCCGCGCTGACGGTCTTGACCGGCCGGAGCACTGGAGCGCGGCTGCCGGGGCCCTGGAGCCACTGGAACGCCCCTACGAGCGCAGGTGCGCCAGCACTGGGCCACTGCCCTGCTCACGCCCGGCTCCGACCGCGAAGCCGTGGGCCGGGAGCGCGCGGTCCGGGAGCGCGCGGTGAAGCTGCTCCGCAGCAGCCTCGCGACGGCCGACCGGCTGGGCGCACGCCCGCTGACCGAGGAGATCACGCTGCTCGCGCAGCGCGCCAGACTCCCCCTGACCGAAGCGGCGGATCACCCAACTGCTTCCGCGCCGGGAGACACGCGCAGCGCTGTCGACGCCTTCGGCCTCACCAGTCGTGAGCAGGACGTCCTACGCCTGGTCGCGGCAGGCCGCACCAATCGCCAGATAGCCGAAACGCTGTTCATCGCACCCAAGACGGCGAGCGTGCACGTCTCCAACATCCTGGCCAAGCTGGGCGTCACCGGCCGAGGCGAGGCAGCCGCACTGGCTCACCGGCTGCACCTCTTCACGGACGCCGTGGCGGATTTCCCGGAGCCCACCGTTCAAGGGGCTTTCTGAGCTGTACGGGTCCGAGGGTACGGATGCCGGTGGCCCCTAGGAATCGGACGCCGGGCGGTCCTGGTGCTGGCACTGGTCCTCGTCCTGTGCACGGATGATCACTGTCCCCGAGTCAAGGTCTATCGGGCCGCGCCCCGGATCGCCGTCGTTGAGATCGACACGGGAGAGCTCCAGCCGCTTGTTCTCGTCCTCGGTGTGTTTGCGCCCGGGCGCGAAGAGCTGCTCTATCAGGTTGAACATCCAGACCCCCTGCGGTGAGCCCCGGCCGGGCTCCCGTGCGGTGAGCCCTCCTCAGCGTAACCCCGGCTACTTCACCTCCAGCTGGAGGATCCGGTCGTCCCCGGCCTTGGGCCTGCCCCGCGAATCGGTATTGCTGGTGACCAGCCACAGCCTGTCCCCGCCTGCGGGGACCACCGTACGCAGCCGCCCGTACTTGCCCTGGAGGAAGGCATGGGGCGGGGCCGACGGCTTGGCGCCGTTGAGCGGGATCCGCCACAGCCGCTCACCGCGCAGGGACGCCATCCAGACGGACCCCTCGGCATACGCGATACCGCTGGGTGAGGCATCCGCCGTCTTCCACTGCTCCACCGGGTCCGTGAACCCCGCCTTTGCCGCTCTGTTTCCCGCTTTGCCCTCCACCTCGGGCCAGCCGTAGTTCTTCCCGGGACCGATCAGATTGAGCTCGTCCCAGGCGTCCTGGCCGAATTCGTCGGCCCACAGCCGCCCGTCCGTGTCCCAGGCGAGGCCTTCCACGTTGCGGTGGCCATAGGAGTAGACGACGGAGTCGGCCCAGGGATCGCCGTGTACCGGCTGTCCGTCCGGTGTCATCCGGAGGATCTTTCCGCCCAGTGACTTCTTGTCCTGGGCCAGACCCCTGTCACCGGTCTCCCCGGTCCCGGCATAGAGCATCTTGTCCGGTCCGAACGCGATCCGTCCGCCGTTGTGAATGGCGCCCTTCGGGATGCCCTTGAAGACGGTGTCGGGCGCCCCCAGCTGCTGTCCCGCCGGCTGTTTCTCGTCGTAGAACATGCGCGCGATGCGGTTGTCGGACGTGGTGGTGAAGTACGCGTAGACCAGATGGTCCGAGGCGTACGAAGGGGAGAGCGCTATCCCCAGCAGACCGCCCTCACCGCCCGGCGCGACGCCCGCGACCCTCCCGATCACGGTCTTCCGGCCGGTCTTGGCGTCGACCTTGGTGATGGTCCCCCGATCGCGTGAGGAGACCAGCAGATCTCCCTCCGGGAGCACCGCCACCCCCCACGGCGAGTCGAGGCCCGTGGCGAGGGTCGAGACCACCTTGACCGCCCCCTTCGCCGGTGGGACGGCTCTGGACGGGGAGGCCGACGCGGAGGTGGCCGCGTGCGGCCCGGGGCCGCGGCCCGTGCCGGTGAGCCGCTCACCGCCCCCGGAGGAGCACCCGACGGCCGACAGCAGCAGGGCGGAGGCCAATACGGCTGTCACAGCTGGACGTTGCACGGTTCTGATCCCTTCGACGACAGCACAGCTACTGTTCATACACCGCAGGTCCGCCGCCGGTTCCCACCCGCGCCCGCCGGGCCCCCGCAAGAGCCGCGCCCCCGGCCTGCCCTGTCCGCAGGCGCGCAGAACGGGCAGTACAGAGACGCTGGGTAGTAAAGAGACGCTGGGCAGTACGGAGACGCTCAGTCCCAGGAGCCCCGTGCGGGCGGCAGTTCCGAGATCTCCCCCAGATCCTCTGCTGTCGGCACCAGTTCCGCAGCACGAGCGTTCTCCACGGCCCACCGCTCCTGCTTGGTCCCCGGCACCGGCACCACATGCGGCCCCTGCCTCAGCACCCACGCCAGTGCCACCTGGGCAGGCGTCGCCCGGTGCCGTTCCGCGATCCGCCGCAGCCCCGCCACCACCGGCTGGTTCGCCGCCATCATCTCGGCGGTGAACCGTGGGTGCCTCGCCCGCATGTCGTCGGGCTCGAAGCCCTGCCCCGGGGTGAGCGTGCCCGAGAGGAAACCGTTCCCCAGCGGCATCGCGGCCAGGAAGCCGACCCCGCGCGCCTCGCACCACGGCAGCAGCGTGTCGAGAGCGTCCCGGGACCAGACCGACAGCTCAGCCTGTACCGCGCTCACCGGGAAGACCTGCTGCACCCGGTCCAGCTGCCCGAGCGTCGCGTCATGCAGGCGGGCGCCGGAGCGCCGGGAGGCGCGCGCTCCGACCGCGCAGAACCCGAGGGCCCGCACCTTCCCCGCGGCGACCAGCTCGGCCATCGCCCCCCAGGTCTCCTCGACCGGCACCTCGGGGTCGGCCCTGTGCAACTGGTAGAGGTCGATCACATCGGTCTGCAGCCGCCGCAGCGAGGCATCGCAGGCCCGGCGTATATAACCCGGCCTGCCGTTGGCCACGATGTGCTGTTCGCCCGCCAGGAGGCCACACTTGGTGGAGAGCAAGGCATCGGCCCTGCGCTCCTTCAGGATCCTTCCCAGCAGCAGTTCATTGGTGAACGGGCCGTACATGTCGGCTGTGTCGAGGAGGGTCGAGCCGGCGTCGAGTGCGGCGTGCACGGTACGCAACGAACGGTCCCCGCGCTGCTGAGACCCGGTGTACGCCCAGCTCATCGGCATGCAGCCGAGCCCGATCGCGCCCACTTCGAGCGCTGCCGCCCCGATTGTCCTGCGCTCCACCTGGCCGCATCCTCCCTCTTCCCGACCCCAAACTAACCTCCTGGTCATGACTGCTGATGTGTGGCTCCCCTTCCCGCCCGACAAGATCGACGGGCTGCCCGGCGCCCTCCGTTACCGTTTCTGGAACGGCGGTCCGCAATACCCGGCGGACCCCGCGGACTGCGCCTTCTACGTGGTCCCCTACATGCAGGGCATGGCGGTCGCCCTGCGCCCTCTCGGCGCGATGACGAATCTGCGCGTCGTGCAGACCCTCTCGGCCGGTGTGGACCACGTACGCCCGGGACTTGACCGTCTCCACGCGGGCGTGCGGCTCTGCAACGCGCGCGGTGTGCACGAGGCGTCGACCGCCGAACTCGCCCTCACCCTGATACTTGCCTCGCTGCGTGGCATACCCGACTTCGTGCGCGGCCAGCAGCGCGAGGAGTGGCGGTCCGGATTCCGCCCGGCGCTCGCCGACAAGTCCGTACTGATCGTCGGATACGGGTCGATCGGTGCCGCCATCGAGGACCGGCTCGCGCCCTTCGAGTGCGCGCGGGTTGTGCGCGTCGCGCGCTCCTCACGCACCACGGAGCGCGGTCAAGTGCACGCGTTCACCGAGCTGCCCGAACTGCTGCCGCAAGCGGACGTCGTCGTCCTCTCCACGCCGCTCACCGAGCAGACCAGGGGCCTTGCGGGCGCGGAGTTCCTGGCGGCGATGAAGGACGGTGCGCTGCTGGTGAACGTCGCGCGCGGACCCGTTGTCGACACCAAGGCCCTCCTCACCGAGCTGGAGTCGGAACGGCTGCACGCGGCCCTCGACGTCACCGACCCCGAACCGCTGCCCGCGGGGCATCCGTTGTGGCACGCGCCCGGCTGCCTCATCAGCCCCCACGCGGGCGGTCCCACCTCGGCGTTCATGCCGCGCGCCCAACGTCTGCTGGTCGCGCAGCTGACCCGGTTCGCCGCGGACGAGCAGTTGGACAATGTCGTCCTGACGACCGAATAGGCACGTTCTGCAGGCAATTGGATGCGCTGTGTGTCCGTAACTCTCCTGATCGTAACGGAGCGTAGAAGCGCTATGTCCCTGAGTGACGGTCCTGGTGTATCGTCCGGATGGGGGTTCCACCGCGCAAGGTCACGGTGCGGGGGAGCGTACAGATTCCGAGGGGGCGACGGGCGATGCACGGCCAATGGACGAACCAGCTGACGCAGCGGGGCCATCGACGGCGTTCCCGGCGGCCCGCCCTGTACAGATCCGGCCAGCGCCGGGTGATGCCGCGGACGGCGGGCCCGGGGGAGGAGCGGTGAGCGCGTCGGGGGCGCTGCTCGCCCGGCAGCCGGCCCCCGGCGGCCCCGCGGGTCTGCTCTCCCAACTCCTCCTCGCCGTGGTGTGCGGAGGGTACGCGGTCGGCTCGGCCTTCGACTGGGGCTCCAAGCAGCTGGCTCTCGTGATGGGCGACTTCGGTCTCAGCTTCGCCGCGGCGCTGGCGGCGGTCTCCTGCCTCTTCTATGCGCGTACCCGGGAGATCAGGTTTCGTCCCGCCTGGCTGCTCTTCGCGCTCTCCTCCGCGATGGCCTCCTGCGGAAACGCGGTGTGGGGCTGGTACGAGGTCGTCCTGCGGGTCCCGGTGCCCAGTCCCTCCCTCGCCGATCTCTTCTTCCTCTGCTTCGCGCCGCCGGCCATCGTGGGGCTGCTGGTCCTCGCCAAGCGTCCGGTCACCCGGGCCGGCTGGGTCTGCCTGGCGCTGGACGCCTGGCTCATCGGCGGCTCGCTGCTGACGCTCTCCTGGAGCCTTGCGCTGGCCCACACCGCGCGGCTGGAAGGCAGCCACGAGAGCGTGGCCCACGCGGCCCTCTCGCTCGCCTACCCGCTCCTCGACATCGTCCTGGTGTCGATGGTGCTCGCCCTGCACTTCCGCAGGTCCAACGCCAACCGCTCGGCGATCAACACCGCCATCGCCGGGCTCGCCCTGACCGTCCTGTCCGACGCCCTGTTCACCTCGCCGCTGCTGCGCGCGAACTACCACTCGGGCCAGCTGCTGGACGCCGGCTGGTTCGCGGGGTCGCTGCTCCTGGCGTACGCACCCTGGGCCGCGCGGCTGGGAGCCACCGGATTCACCGGGGCCGACCCGGCGCCCGAGCCACGGGGAATCCGCCAGCCGGGGCGCCCGAGCCGCCCGATCGCGGGATCGCTGTCCGCCCTCACGCCGTATCTCGCCGCCGCCGTCTGCACCCTCGGCATCCTCGACAACGTGATCGACGGCCGCAGAGTGGACCGGGTGGTCGTCTTCACCGGCTGCACGGTCGTCCTCGCCTTGGTCGTACGGCAGGGCATCATGCTCGTCGACAACATCGCGCTCACCCATGAACTGGCCCAGAAGGAGAACCACTTCCGCTCCCTGGTGCAGGGGTCCAGCGATGTCATCATGATCGCCGCCCCCACCGGCATCCTGCGGTACGTCAGCCCCGCCGCCGCCGGTGTGTACGGGCGGGACGCCGAAGAACTCATCGGCTCCGAGCTCGCCTCACTCATCCACTCCGAGGACCTGGGGCGAGTGGTCCACGAGGTGCGGCGGTTTCTCGCCGCCTCACCCGCCACCGAGCCCACCACCCGTATCGAGTGCCGCTTCAGATCCGGCACCGGCGACTGGCTCAATGTCGAGTCCACGGTCAACCGCCACCAGGGCGGTTTGATCTTCAACAGCAGGGACGTGACCGAACGGGTCCGGCTCCAGGCGCAGTTGCAGCACAACGCCGAGCACGATCCGCTCACCGGCCTGCCCAACCGCGCGCTCTTCACCGACCGGGTCCGCAAGGCGCTCTTCGGGCGCAGAGCGACGGACCACGGCACAGCGGTGCTCTTCATCGATCTGGACGGCTTCAAGGCGGTGAACGACACCATCGGCCACCAGGCCGGGGACGAGCTGCTGATCCAGGCCGCCCGCCGCCTCCAGGAATCCGTCCGGGCCGCGGACACGGCGGCCCGGCTCGGCGGCGACGAGTTCGCCGCCCTGATCATCGGCAACGGCGGCCAGGACCAGTCCGCCCGCGAATCCCAGGTCCACGAGATCGCCGACCGGCTCCGGCTGCGGCTCTCCGAGCCGTACCGGATCGAGGGCAGCGAGGTGCGGGTCGCGGCCTCCATCGGCGTCGCCTTCGCCGAGTCGGGTATCACCCCGACCGACCTGATGCGCAACGCCGACCTCGCCATGTACCGTGCGAAAGCCGGCGGCAAGAACCGCGTCGAGCTGTACGCGCCGCAGATGCAGGCCGAGGTCGTCCGCCGGTCCGAGCTGACCGCCAGGCTCCGTACCGCGCTGCACGACGGCGAGTTCGCCCTGCTGCACCAGCCCGTAGTGAATCTCACCACCGGACAGATCGCCGCTGTCGCCGCTCACGCCCGCTGGCGGTCCACCCAGGGCATCCTCTTCACCCCGGCGGAGTTCCTCCGGGTCCACGAGACCGGGGACCTGGCCGAGGGCGCGCGCACCGGCGAGCTCAGCCGATGGCTGCTCGAAGAGGCCGTCGAGCAGGCCGCGGACCGCGGCGGCGCCGGGCACCAGGTGCCGGTGGCCGTGCGCCTCTCCGCCCGCAGGCTGCTGGACAGATCCATGCCGCTCGGGTCCATCGAGGCGCTCCTCTCCCGGCACGGGCTGCCCTCCGGCGCCCTGGTCATCGAGATCGCCGACAGCGACCCGAGGATCGCCTTCGAGGAGCTGGAGCGCCGTCTGATGGTCCTGCGCAGGCACGGTGTGCGGATCGCCCTGGACGGATTCGGCCGGGGGTACGCCGCGATAAACGCACTGAGGCGGCTGCCCGTCGACGTACTCAAACTGGACCGCGGACTGGTCGAGGGCGTGGTGGAATCGGCGCGGCTGCATAAAATCACCAGCGGGCTGCTGCGCATCGCCTGCGATCTGGGTATGCAGTCGGTCGCGGACGGGGTCGATTTACCCGAACAGGTGACAGCGCTGCGTGCCATGGGATGCACCCACGGACAGGGCATGGCTTTCGCCGGGCCATTGGACGAGTACCGGCTGCGCCGCTCACTGAGCCGTTCTCGCTTCCCCCTGCCGGGTGGCGCGGCCAGGCCGGTACTGCTCGGAACACGGTCCTTCGCCGGTTCAAATAATGAGACGCCTGTCCCACCCACTTGACAGTCACCGGGGGGCGGGAGGAGGGTCAGTGCCATGACCACCCGAATTCTCGTACTTGGAAAGCGCGTCGGCTGAAGCAGAGCTCCTCACCAGCTCCGCTCAACGCCCCCGACGCGCTCCCCTCGCTTGCCTCACGGCACGGGGGGTTTTTTGTTGCACCAGCACCACCGGAACACCGCGAAAATCCCCGCAAAAACCCTCAGCTTCGAGAAGAGAATGCCGATGACCGAGCAGGCCACCGGGGCCCACCACCCGCAGCCGCGGGCCCGTAACGGCGGACCTTCGTCCGCCACCGTCGAGCACGTCACGGGCGCGCAGTCCCTCATCCGTTCTCTCGAGGAAGTCGGGGCCGATACGGTATTCGGCATTCCCGGCGGTGCGATCCTCCCGGCGTACGACCCGATGATGGACTCCACCCGGGTCCGTCACATCCTGGTCCGCCACGAGCAGGGAGCGGGTCACGCGGCCACCGGTTATGCGCAGGCCACCGGCAAGGTCGGGGTGTGCATGGCCACCTCGGGGCCGGGCGCCACCAACCTGGTCACGCCGATCGCCGACGCACACATGGACTCGGTCCCGCTGGTCGCGATCACCGGCCAGGTGGCTTCCGCCTCCATCGGTACGGACGCCTTCCAGGAGGCGGACATCTGCGGCATCACGATGCCGATCACCAAGCACAACTGGCTGGTCACCGACGCGGCCGACATCCCGCGGGTGATCGCCGAGGCGTTCCAGGTCGCCTCTACCGGGCGGCCGGGACCGGTGCTGGTGGACATCGCCAAGGACGCACTGCAGGCGCAGACGACGTTCTCCTGGCCGCCGCAGCTGGAGCTGCCCGGCTACCGGCCGGTGACCAAGCCGCACGCCAAGCAGATCCGTGAGGCCGCGCGGCTCATCGCGCAGTCCAAGCGCCCGGTGCTGTACGTCGGCGGCGGTGTCATCAAGGCGCACGCCACCGCGGAGCTCAAGGTGCTCGCCGAGCTGACCGGGGCACCGGTCACCACCACGCTGATGGCGCTCGGCGCCTTCCCCGACAGCCACCCGCAGCACGTGGGTATGCCCGGGATGCACGGTGCGGTGACCGCGGTGACCGCGCTGCAGAAGTCCGATCTGCTGATCGCGCTCGGCACCCGCTTCGACGACCGCGTCACCGGCAAGCTGGACAGCTTCGCGCCGGACGCCAAGGTCATCCACGCGGACGTCGACCCCGCCGAGATCGGCAAGAACCGTGTGGTGGACGTCCCGATCGTCGGAGACGCCCGCGAGGTCATCGCCGACCTGGTCCAGGCCGTCCAGGCCGAGCACACCGAGGGCACCATGGGGCCCGCCGCCCAGAAGCGGTACGCGGACTGGTGGACGGACCTCAACCGCTGGCGCGACACCTACCCGCTGGGCTACGACCTGCCCGCGGACGGCAGCCTCTCCCCGCAGCAGGTCATCGAGCGCATCGGCCAGGCCGCCGACGGCGACACGATCTTCGCGGCGGGCGTCGGACAGCACCAGATGTGGGCCTCGCACTTCATCCAGTACGAGCACCCGGCCACCTGGCTGAACTCCGGCGGCGCCGGCACGATGGGCTACGCGGTCCCGGCGGCGATGGGCGCCAAGGCCGGTATGCCGGACCGGATGGTCTGGGCGATCGACGGCGACGGCTGCTTCCAGATGACCAATCAGGAACTGACCACCTGCGCGCTCAACAACATCCCGATCAAGGTCGCGATCATCAACAACGGCGCGCTCGGGATGGTCCGCCAGTGGCAGACCCTCTTCTACAACCAGCGCTACTCCAACACGGTGCTGCACTCCGGCCCCGACGCCGACGGCATCGCGGCGGACGGCAAGGCCAGCGGCGGGACCCGTATTCCGGACTTCGTGAAGCTGTCCGAGGCCATGGGCTGTGTCGCGCTGCGCTGTGAGCGTCCGGAGGACCTGGACAAGGTCATCGCCGAGGCGAACGCGATCAACGACCGCCCGGTCGTGGTCGACTTCATCGTCCACGAGGACGCGATGGTCTGGCCCATGGTGGCCGCCGGTACCTCCAACGACGAGGTCATGGCCGCCCGCGGTGTCCGCCCCGACTTCGGCGACAGCGAAGAGAACTGAGACAGAGAGAGACCGACGACATGTCCACCAAGCACACGCTCTCCGTCCTGGTCGAGAACACGCCGGGCATCCTCGCCCGGATCGCCGCCCTGTTCTCCCGCCGCGGCTTCAACATCGACTCGCTCGCCGTGGGCGTCACCGAACACCCCGACATCTCCCGCATCACCATTGTGGTGAGTGTCGACGACCTGCCGCTGGAGCAGGTGACGAAGCAGCTCAACAAGCTGGTCAACGTCCTGAAGATCGTCGAACTCGAGCCCGGCGCTGCGATCCAGCGCGAGCTCGTCCTGGTGAAGGTCCGCGCCGACAACGAGACCCGCTCCCAGATCGTCGAGATCGTCCAGTTGTTCCGCGCCAAGACCGTGGATGTCTCACCGGAGGCCGTGACCATCGAGGCCACCGGCGGGACCGACAAGCTGGACGCGATGCTCAAGATGCTGGAGCAGTACGGCATCAAGGAACTCGTCCAGTCCGGCTCGATCGCCATAGGCCGCGGCGCGCGCTCCATCACCGACCGCAGCCTGCGGTCGCTCGAACGCAGCGCCTGAGCCGTCGGGCACCGCGCGTTCCGGCGGATCACGCGGTGCCCGCCCGCTCGCATGGCGAGACCCGGAAACCTTCCCTCCCCCGCCCGCCGTACGGTGGGCCGTAACACCTGCACACCAAGGAGATATCCCAGTGGCCGAGCTTTTCTACGACGACGATGCCGACCTGTCGATCATCCAGGGCCGCAAGGTCGCAGTCATCGGATACGGCAGCCAGGGCCACGCCCACGCGCTGTCGCTGCGTGACTCGGGTGTCGACGTCCGGGTCGGTCTGCACGAGGGCTCCAAGTCCAAGGCCAAGGCCGAGGAGCAGGGCCTGCGCGTGGTGACCCCCGCCGAGGCGTCCGCCGAGGCCGACGTCATCATGATCCTCGTCCCGGACCCGATCCAGGCCCAGGTCTACGAGGAGTCCATCAAGGACAACCTCAAGGACGGCGACGCGCTGTTCTTCGGCCACGGTCTGAACATCCGCTTCGACTTCATCAAGCCGCCGGCCAACGTCGACGTCTGCATGGTCGCCCCGAAGGGTCCGGGCCACCTGGTCCGCCGTCAGTACGAGGAAGGCCGCGGCGTTCCGTGCATCGTGGCCGTCGAGCAGGACGCGTCGGGCAAGGGCCTGGCGCTGGCGCTCTCGTACGCGAAGGGCATCGGCGGCACCCGGGCCGGCGTCATCAAGACGACCTTCACCGAGGAGACCGAGACCGACCTCTTCGGCGAGCAGGCCGTCCTCTGCGGTGGCACCGCCGCGCTGGTCAAGGCGGGCTTCGAGACGCTGACCGAGGCCGGTTACCAGCCGGAGATCGCGTACTTCGAGTGCCTCCACGAGCTCAAGCTGATCGTGGACCTCATGTACGAGGGCGGCCTGGAGAAGATGCGCTGGTCGATCTCCGAGACCGCCGAGTGGGGCGACTACGTCAGCGGCCCGCGCATCATCACCGACCAGACCAAGGTCGAGATGAAGAAGATCCTGGGCGAGATCCAGGACGGTACGTTCGCCAAGAACTGGATGGACGAGTACCACGGCGGCCTGAAGAAGTACAACGAGTACAAGAAGGCCGACGAGAACCACCTGCTCGAGACCACGGGCAAGGAGCTCCGCAAGCTCATGAGCTGGGTCGACAACGACGAGGCGTAAGCCACGAGGACAGGGGGCCTTCCGCACCGGACGGCCCCCTGTCCATTGCGGCCAACCACGGACGGGTGATCCTTCCGTACTGGCGGAATAAGTAAGCCGCAACGCCACTACACTGCTCAGAACATACGCGTCAGGCCCACAGCGTCGTGCGTCTTCCACGCGCCCCAGCCCCTCCGCCTGCGGTCGTCGGACGGCCGTCCGCCCCCACTGCCTGGACGGAGCGGGAGGGGCCCCCTTCGCCTTCGGACTTGTGAGGACTCACGTGAGCTCGAAACCTGTCGTACTCATCGCTGAAGAGCTGTCGCCCGCCACCGTGGACGCGCTGGGCCCGGACTTCGAGGTCCGGCACTGCAACGGCGCCGACCGCGCGGAGCTGCTGCTCGCCATCGCCGACGTGGACGCGATCCTGGTGCGCTCGGCGACCAAGGTCGATGCCGAGGCAGTCGCCGCGGCCAAGAAGCTGAAGATCGTCGCTCGTGCCGGTGTCGGCCTGGACAACGTCGATGTCTCCGCCGCCACCAAGGCCGGCGTCATGGTCGTGAACGCGCCGACCTCCAACATCGTCACTGCCGCCGAGCTCGCCTGCGGTCTGCTGGTCGCCACCGCGCGCAACATTCCGCAGGCCAACAGCGCGCTCAAGAACGCCGAGTGGAAGCGCTCGAAGTACACCGGCGTCGAGCTGAGCGAGAAGACCCTCGGTGTCGTCGGCCTCGGCCGGATCGGTGTCCTGGTCGCGCAGCGCATGTCGGCCTTCGGCATGAAGATCGTCGCCTACGACCCCTACGTACAGCCCGCGCGCGCCGCCCAGATGGGCGTCAAGCTGCTCTCGCTCGACGAGCTGCTGGAGGTCGCGGACTTCATCACCGTGCACCTCCCCAAGACCCCCGAGACGATCGGCCTGATCGGCGACGAGGCGCTGCACAAGGTGCAGCCGCACGTCCGGATCGTCAACGCCGCGCGTGGCGGGATCGTGGACGAGGAGGCGCTCGCCTCCGCCCTCAAGGAGGGCCGCGTCGCCGGTGCCGGCCTGGACGTGTATGCGAAGGAGCCCTGCACGGACTCCCCGCTCTTCCAGTTCGACCAGGTCGTCTGCACCCCGCACCTCGGTGCCTCCACGGACGAGGCACAGGAGAAGGCGGGTGTCGCGGTCGCCAAGTCCGTCCGCCTCGCGCTCGCCGGTGAGCTCGTCCCCGACGCGGTCAACGTCCAGGGTGGCGTGATCGCCGAGGACGTGCGCCCGGGGCTGCCGCTCGCGGAGAAGCTCGGCCGGATCTTCACCGCGCTGGCGGGCGAGGTCGCGGCCCGGCTCGACGTCGAGGTGTACGGCGAGATCACCCAGCACGACGTCAAGGTGCTCGAACTCTCCGCGCTCAAGGGTGTGTTCGAGGATGTCGTGGACGAGACCGTGAGCTACGTCAACGCCCCGCTGTTCGCGCAGGAGCGCGGTGTCGAGGTCCGTCTGACGACGAGCTCCGAGTCGCCCGACCACCGCAACGTCGTCACCGTCCGGGGAACCCTCGCGGACGGCGAGGAGGTCTCGGTCTCCGGCACGCTGGCCGGTCCGAAGAACCTCCAGAAGATCGTCTCCGTCGGTGAGTACGACGTGGACGTGGCGCTCTCCGACCACATGGTCGTGCTGCGTTACACGGACCGCCCGGGTGTGGTCGGCGCCGTCGGCAAGATCCTCGGCGAGGCCGGGCTGAACATCGCGGGCATGCAGGTCTCGCGGGCGGCCGTGGGCGGCGAGGCGCTGGTCGTCCTCACCGTCGACGACACCGTGCCGCCGGCCGTGCTGGCCGAGATCTCCGAGGAGATCGGCGCCGTCTCGGCCCGTTCGGTCGACCTGACCGACTGATTTTCCGCAGGCTGACGCTGATTTCCGCACGTCACCGCTGTGCCCGGTTCGTAGACGCTTGTCTTACACAGGCGTCTGTGAGCCGGGTACGCTGCTGTCATGGGACATCGTGAGGATCTGCTCGAAGGCGCCAAGCGCTGCCTGCTGGAGAAGGGATACGCGCGGACGACGGCCCGCGACATCGTCGCCGCCTCCGGTACGAATCTGGCCTCCATCGGCTACCACTACGGTTCCAAGGAGGCCCTGCTGAATCTGGCCTTCCTCAAGGTGACCGAGGAGTGGGGCGACGCGGTCGGCGAGGAGTCGGGGGTGGATCCCACGGCCATCGCCGATCCGTACGAGCGCTTGGAGGCGGTGTGGGGGAAGGTCATCGGCTCCTACGAGGGCAGCCAGGCCCTGTGGAAACTCCAGCTCGAAGTGGTCTCGCGTTTCGATGACGAGCCCGAGCTGCGCAAGGCGATCGCCGGGCCGCAGAAGGAGGGCCGTCTTGGGCTCGCCGAGAACTTCCAGGGCATCGACGAGAAGACCGACCCGGAGAAGGCCCGTACGGCCGGACTCGTCTACCAGGCGCTGCTCGTCGGGGTGATGGTGCAGTGGCTGATGGATCCCGGCACGGCCCCCTCCGCGCGGGACCTCACGGACGGGCTCAGGGCGATCGTCGGGGACGACGGGCCCGCCTGACGACCAGGCTGCCCGAAGGCGCCGCGAGCGGACTGTTCCCGTCTGCTCGGCTGCTGCCCCGGGTGGCGGGCAGGGCCTGCCCCGCCACCCCTTCCGGTTACCGGGGCGTCAGCTTGCGGTGGGGGCCCCGGGCACGCGGCGCTCGCCGCCGTTCAGCTCCTGCCAGAACCGGTAGACGTCCACCGCGCCGTCATGCGCATGGTGGCGCATGGGCAGCCGCCGCTCGGTGTAGTCCTTGGCGAACTCACCGTAGAAGGTGTCGAGTTCGAAGTACTTGCGGTCGTCCACGTAGTGCGGCTCGTAGGCGTCACGGGTGGTCAGGAAGACGACCTCGTCCGGGGAGCAGTAGTACAGCGCCCCGAGGCACATCGGGCAGGGGTGCGCCAGGACGTAGATGGTGGTGCCGGCCAGGTGCTCGGTGCCCAGCTTCACGCACGCGTCGCGGATGGCGAGGACCTCGGCGTGTGCCGTCGGGTCGTTGGTCTGGGCGACCTTGTTGGCGCTCTCGGCGAGGATTTCGCCGTCCTTGACGATGACGGTCGCGAACGGCCGGCCGCCGTCGGCGACGTTCTGCCGGGCGAGGTCGATGGTGCGCTGCGCGAAGTCCATGAGGGTTCCTCCAGGGTGTGAAACGGCGGGTGTGGAAACCGGGGTACGGGGGAGGGGAGCGGGGCCTGCGGGTCAGAAGGGCCTGGTGGGCAGGTACTTGCCGTCCAGGGTGATGACGGCGCGCTCGCCGCCCTCCGGGTCGGCGACCTTCCGCACATCGAGCCGGAAGTTGATCGCGCTGATGATGCCGTCGCCGAACTGCTCGTGGATCAGGGCCTTGAGCGTGGTGCCGTAGACCTGGAGCATCTCGTGGAAGCGGTAGATCGTCGGGTCGGTCGGCGCGCCGCCGGGAATCGAACCGCGGGTGGGGATCGTCTGCAGCAGCATCACCGCTTCCTCGTCCAGGCCGAGGAGACCGGCGACGGCCTGCGCGGCTTCGGCCGGCAGGGCGTGCTGGCCGAGGACGGCGGCGGTGGTGAAGGCGGGCGAAAGTCCGGCGGCGTCGGCGATCTGCTGCCAGGACAGGTCCATGCGGGTCTTGGCCTCGACGGCTGCGACGGCCAGGGCCTGACGGGCGGTGGGGTCCAGCTGTGCGTGCACCATGAGCTGGTTTCCTTTCGGTGAGCTGCTTCCCGCGGGTGCGGGTGCGGCGGTTCTCGGGCGGGTGGATCCCGGGCGCCTCGTTGCGGCGGGGGCCAGGGGGCGGGGGCGCAGGTCAGGCGGTGAGAGCGGTGCCGCGGCCGGTCGCGGGGTCGAGTTCTTCGACGGTGCCCGTGGCGATGTCGAAGACCCAGCCGTGCAGGGCGACGGTGCGGGCGGCGAGGGCGCGGGCCACCGAGGGGTGGGTGGCCAGGCTGGCCAGCTGGGCGAGCACGTTCCGGCGTACGAGCGCGTCAACGGCGCCCGCCCCGGTCCCGGCCGTGGTAACGCTCTCGGCCCGGATGGTGTCCGCCTGCCGCAGCCAGCCGGCGACCTCGGGGGTGCCGGTCAGGTCGTGGCCCTCGGCCAGGGCGGTCATCGCGCCGCAGGCGGAGTGCCCGCAGACCACGATCCCGGACACGCCGAGCACCGCGACGGCGTACTCGATGCTCGCCGCGATCCCGTCGGCGCGGCCCTGGGTGTGGGCGGGGACGAGGTTGCCGGCGGTGCGGATCACGAACAGCTCACCGGGTTCGCTGGCGCAGATCAGCTCCGGCACGACACGGGCGTCGGAGCAGCCGATGAACAGCGTCGTGGGCCGGTGGTGGCCCGCGAGGTGGGCGAAGAGCTCCGCCCTGGGGGGAAAGAGGTCCCGCTTGAAGCGCCGTACTCCCTCAGTGAGGTCGGGCATGGCCACTCCCTTCGGTGGAGGATTTGGTGGATGCGGAGGCGATGCATGCCGGGCCCGTGGGCTGACCGGAACCGCTGGCCGACTGGATCCACTGTGCACGACCTGGGGCTATAGCGTCCAAGACGTAATATTCATAAGGTCTATTGTTGTCATCTATAGTTGAACCATGGCCCTGGAACTGCGTCATCTGCGCTATCTGCTCGCAGTGGCCGAGCACGGCAGCTTCACCCGCGCCGCCGAAGACCTGCGGATCTCCCAGCCCACCCTGTCCCAGCAGATCAAACAGCTGGAGCGTGGTGTGGGGGCGCAGCTGCTGGACCGTACCGGCCGCTCCGTGCGCCTCACCGACGCCGGCGAGGCGTACGAGCACTACGCCCGCCGGGCGCTGCGCGACCTGGCAGCCGCCGAACGCGCTGTCGCCGATGTCCAGGACCTCTCCCGGGGCACTCTGCGGCTGGCGGTGACCCCGACCTTCACCGCCTATCTGATCGGGCCCCTGATCGCCGAGCTGCACACCCGCCATCCCGGTATCGCCCTGGAAGTCAGGGAGATGACGCAGGATCACATCGAGTCAGCCCTCCTCGCCGACGGCCTCGACCTCGGTATCGCCTTCGACGGACCCCACCTGCCCGGAATCGCCGCGTCAGCCCTGTTCACCGAGACCCTCAGCCTCGTCATCGGCGCGGACCGGGCCGACGCCGGCCACGGACGGCCGCTGCCGGTCAGGGACCTCGCCGAGTGTCATCTCGCGCTGCTCAGCGGCGACTTCGCCACCCGCGGCCACATCGACGCCTACTTCGCCCAGGAGCGGGTCAGCCCCCGCATCATGGTGGAGGCCAACTCCATTCAGGCGCTCACCGAGATCGTCCGGCGCACCCCGCTGGCCACCGTCCTGCCTGACGCCATCACCCACGACCACCCGCACCTGCGTCCGGTGCCTCTCGATCCGCCTCTTCCGCAGCGCACCGTCGCCCTCCTCCGGCGCGAGAGCGCCTACCGGAGTTCCGCGTCCCGCGCCTTCGCCGATGTCGTCCAGCAGGTCCTCCACACCCGCGGCTACGCGCCCGCCTGACTGAGCCGCTACAACTGATGTAGCCGGAGCCGCTACAGCCGCGCCCCCTTCAGCGCCATGTGCAGCAGCAGCCGGTCCTCGCCCTCGTCCAGATCGAGGCCGGTCAGCTGCTCGATACGGGAGAGGCGGTAGTAGAGGGTCTGGCGGTGGATCCCGAGCACCGACGCGGTACGCCCGGCCTGGCCCGCGCAGTCGAGGAACACCTCGGCGGTGTGGGCCAGTTCGGCATGGGCCGGCGCCGTGAGGTCCCGCACCACCGTGTCGCGCGCGAGCCCCCGGGGGAGCGCGGTCAGCAGGCGGTACGGACCGATCGATGCCCACTCCGCGACCGGGCCGAACCGTGGCTCGGCCGCCGCGGCGCGGGCCGCTGCCGCGCACTCCCGCCAGGACACCGACAACCCGGTCAGACCGTGCCGGGCCGGTGCCACACCCGCCGTGGCCCCGGCCCCCGCCAGCTCAGCGAGGCGTGAAGCGGCACTCAGCGCCGGGTCGAGGGTGCCCGCGCTGCGCACTCTGATCAGCGCGGCCAGGGCGTACGCGTACGGAGCCTTCTCGGTGGGCGCGCCCCCGCTGTCGGCCGGCCCGGGGCCCGTGCCGGGGCCGCCCGTACCGGATCCCGGGCTTTCGGGGCCGGTGTCCGGGCCCGTGCCCGGCAGGGTGCACAGCGCGGCGGCGGCCGGGACGGGGCGGACCGGAGGATCCTCGTCCGGCCAGGGCGCCACACACACCATGGCGTGCAGCCCGTCCGCGCCCGGTCCCAGCGCCGTACCCAGCGCGGCCACCGCCATGTCGCGTGGCCAGCCCCCTTCGGAGGTGAGCACCGCGCGGAATTCACGCGAGAGTCCGGCGCCCGCCTGCGCCTCCTCGAACAGCAGGTCGCCGATGCGCGCGGTCACCTCCATCGCCGCGGCCAGTCGGCGGTCCGTGGGGCCGGGGTCGGAGTCCAGCAGCCAGACATATCCGTACACGGTGCCCCTGTGGCGTACGGGCAGACAGATCCGGCCACGGTAGACCCCGGCCTCCGGGGCGGCGGGGATGCGGACCGGGCCGGTGGCGCGGGTGATGCCGAAGTCCTCGAACCAGGCACGGACGGCCGGGGTGGACCGCCGGGTGAGGATCGAGCGGGTACGGACCGGGTCCATCTCGCTGTCGTCCTCGCTGTTGTGCGCCCCGAAGGCGATCAGCCCGAAGTCCCGGTTCTCGAGGGTCGCGGGGGCGCCGAGCAGCGCCGAGATCTCGTCGGCCAGTTCCTGGTAGTCACCCTTCACGCCGGCATTCTCCCACCCCTTCAGACATATGTCTGAGATCCAGGGCACGGATGCGTGACAGCTGTCGATGGCAGAACATCGGGGCGGTCCTTAAGTTTCGGAGTAGTCCCCCGTGCTGTACCGGCCCGATTCGGTTCGTGCCGCTCCCATACCGCTACGGTCCTCGTTCGTACTTTTGGTTGGAGGTGCTCCGTGCTGGCTCCCGTGATCCTCGCTGCGGCGCGAAGTGACAAGATGCGCCGGTTCATTTCGGCCGCGCCGGGCACCAAGCAGGTCGTCGCCCGCTTCATCGCCGGTGAGACCGTCGAGCAGGTCGTCCCGATCATCGAGGACGCCGCCGGCAAGGGCCTTGAGGTCACCCTCGACGTGGTGGGTGAGGACATCACCACCCCCGAGCAGGCCACCGCCGCCCGCGACGCCTATCTGGAGCTGGTCGAGCGCCTCAAGGGCCTCGGTCTGGGCGAGAAGGCCGAGATGTCGGTCAAGCTGTCGATGTTCGGACAGGGCCTGGAGGGCGGCCACGAGCTGGCGCTCGCCAACGTCCGCCGGGTCGTCGAGGCCGCCGCCGCCATCGGCACCACGGTTACCCTTGATGCCGAGGACCACACCACGCTCGACTCGATGTTCGCCATCCACGAGGAGCTGCGGAAGGACTTCCCGCAGACCGGCTGTGTCATTCAGGCCTACCTCTTCCGCACCGAGGACGACGCCCGCCGCCTCGCCGCGGCCGGCAGCCGGGTCCGTATCGTGAAGGGCGCCTACAAGGAGCCCGCCTCCGTCGCGTACCAGGCCAAGGCCGAGATCGACAAGGCGTACGTCCGGATCCTGAAGATCCTCATGGACGGCGAGGGCTACCCGATGATCGGGTCCCACGACCCGCGTCTGATCGCCGTCGGCCAGGAGCTGGCCCGCAGGGCCGGGCGCAAACTGAACGAGTACGAGTTCCAGATGCTGTACGGCATCCGCAGCGACGAGCACATCCGGCTCGCGGCCGAGGGCCACCGGATGCGCGTCTACACGGCGTACGGCACCGACTGGTACGGCTATTTCATGCGCCGCCTCGCGGAGAAGCCGGCGAACCTGCTGTTCTTCGGCCGCTCCGTGCTCACCAAGGGCTGACCTGCCCGGCTGACCACCCACCTCAGACATAAAGGAGACAAGGCACTCATGGACGCTGTGACCCAGGTCCCCGCGCCGGTCAACGAGCCGGTCCACTCCTACGCCCCGGGCAGCCCGGAGCGCGCGCGTCTCGAAGCCAAGCTCAAGGAGCTGGCCGAGAACCCCATCGAGCTCACCATGAACATCGGCGGCGCGAAGCGGATGGGTGGCGGCGAGCCGTTCACCGTCGTCCAGCCGCACAACCACCAGTCCGTCATCGGCACCGGTGCGCACGCCACGCAGGCCGACGCCCAGGACGCCATCGACGCCGCGCTGGCCGCAGCCCCCGCCTGGCGCGCGATGTCCTTCGACGACCGTGCCGCGATCATCCTGCGCGCCGCCGAGCTGCTCTCGGGCCCGTGGCGCGAGACGCTGGCCGCCTCGACCATGCTCGGCCAGGGCAAGACGGCCCAGCAGGCCGAGATCGACACGCCCTGCGAGCTGATCGACTTCTGGCGCTTCAACGTCAAGTACGCCCGTGACCTGCTGGCCGAGCAGCCCCCGGCCAACTCCCCGGGCGTCTGGAACCGGCTGGACCACCGGCCGCTCGAAGGCTTCGTCTACGCGATCACGCCGTTCAACTTCACGGCCATCGCGGGCAACCTGCCGACCGCCCCGGCCCTGATGGGCAACGTGGTCGTCTGGAAGCCGTCCCCGACACAGACCCACGCGGCCGTCCTGCTCATGGAGCTCCTCACGGAGGCCGGCCTCCCCAAGGGCGTCATCAACCTGGTGACGGGCGACGGCATCGCGGTCTCCGAGGTCGCGCTGAACCACCGCGATCTCGCGGGCATCCACTTCACCGGCTCCACCCCCACCTTCCAGTACCTGTGGAAGACGGTCGGCGAGAACATCGGCAAGTACCGCACCTACCCGCGCCTGGTGGGCGAGACCGGCGGCAAGGACTTCGTGGTCGCGCACCCGAGCGCCGACCGCGCCGTGCTGAAGACCGCGCTGACCCGTGGCTCGTTCGAGTTCCAGGGCCAGAAGTGCTCGGCCTCCTCGCGTGCGTACATCCCCGCCTCGATCTGGAACAGCGGCTTCCGCGAGGAGTTCGCCGCCGAGGTCGACTGGATCACCATGGGTGACGTCACGGACCTGTCGAACTTCATGGGCGCCGTCATCGACGACCGCGCGTTCGCGAAGAACAAGGCCGCGATCGACCGCGCCAAGGCCGACCCGACTTGCAAGGTCATCGCGGGCGGTACCTATGACGACTCCGTCGGATATTTCGTGCGTCCCACGGTCATCGAGTGCACCGACCCGGCGAACGAGGTCTTCACGACCGAGTACTTCGGCCCGATCCTCGCCGTCCACGTCTACGACGACAGCCAGGACGGCTCGTACGACGCGATGCTGGAGCAGATGGAGTCGGCTTCCGACTACGCCCTGACCGGCTCGGTCATCGCGGCGGACCGCGCGGCGGCCGCGCACACGATGGAGAAGCTCCGCTACGCGGCGGGCAACTTCTACATCAACGACAAGTCGACCGGCGCCGTGGTCGGCCAGCAGCCCTTCGGCGGCGGCCGCGCCTCGGGCACCAACGACAAGGCCGGTGCTCCGCAGAACCTCCAGCGGTGGACCCTGACCCGGGCCATCAAGGAGACCCTGGTCCCGCCGACCGAGTACACCTACCCCCACCAGGGCTGATCCCGGCCCGCCCCGAGACGCCGCCCCCTCCCGGTCCACCGCCGCGAGGGGGCGGATCCATGTCCGGGCCAGGTTCCATGCGGGCCAGGTTCCATGTCCGGGCGTTCCGTGTGAGCTGTGCGGGCCGCCGTAATTCCGGTGGCCCGCACGGGCGATGACGGCGCACCCTTGCCGCATGGCAGAACAGATCACCGGGCACAGCACCCACGTACAGCCCGCCACCGGCGCACATCCGGCCACCGAAACGCACCCCGCCGCCGAAACACACCCCGCCACCGAACCGAAGCACCGCATCCGCGCGCTGCACACCGAGTCGACGGTCACCGTCTACCAGGCGTACACGCCGTCCATCGGCCTGCCGGCCGCCCGCGACGCCCGGTTCCCCGCGGTCTGGAAGCGCGACCGGATGACCTGGATCAAGCCCTCGTTCCTGTGGATGATGTACCGCTGCGGCTGGGCGGCGAAGGAGGGCCAGGAGACGGTGCTGGCCGTAGAGATCAGCAGGTCGGGGTTCGACTGGGCGCTGCGGAACGCCTGCCTCTCCTCGTACGAGCGGTCCGTCCACGACGATCAGGCCTCCTGGAAGCGGGAGTTGAAGCAGTCCCCGGCGCGTGTGCAGTGGGACCCGGAACGCGATCTGTGGCTCAGGCCGCAGCCGTACCGCTCACTGCAGCTCGGTCTCTCCGGTGACGCCGTCCGCCGGTACGCCGACGAGTGGACCGTTTCGATCACCGATGCGACCCCGCTGGTCCACCGAATCCATGCGCTGGTCCTGGCCGGTGACGCGACGGGCGCTGCCGCGCTGCTGCCCAGGGAGGGGGCGTATCCGGTGCACGGCGGGCTGCTCTCGGCCGTGCTTCCCCGCGGAACGGACGAGCCCGGCGGTACGGGCAGCGGGGGTGGGACGGGCGCCCCCGGCGGCCCCCGTCCGTAAGCCCGGTCCAGCCCCAACGGTGGGCGCACGGTGAACCGTTCGGAGGGCGTACGGCGTCCCTCACACGGGGCGCGCGCTCGCCGTATCGGGCGCCCGGACCGCCGAGATCGACGATCTCCAGGCGGTCCGGCTGGGCACCAGGCACGCCAACTGGCCCTGCTGAGTGAGCAGCTGGACGCGCTCGCCCGGCGCTACCCCGATCGGACCAGCGAGGACGCCGCGTTCGAGGAGCGGTACGCGCAGGACATCATCGCGGGCCCTAACCACCTCACCATCTTCGGGATCGAGCTGGCCCACTCGCCGGACAGCCGGCCGCTGGACACCGCCTACCTCAGCCTGGAGGCGGAGTTCGGCGTCACAGGCGCCGCGCCGCCGCAGCCCGCGCTCCCGGCCGAGCAGGCGCTGTCCGGCCGGGGCCGGTCACCGCCACCTCGGTGGCCGACGACCGGGCGATCGGGTACCTGGTCCGGATGCGGGACCGCTCGTCCTGGGCCGTGCGATCCCAGCTCGCGGGTGACTGGCGGCGCTATGACACCGACATCTACGCGGACGAGATCATCGCCCATCTCGGCGAGGACGGACTCGACTTCCCGGTGTCGGACATGTCGGAGCTCCGCACGCTGCGCCGACTGGGCGGACGGTCGCGGATGCTGATCTCCGGGATGTTCACACCGGACCAGCTGCTCGATGGGATCGTCGCCGAGCGGCTGACCAGGCTGTGGCTCGGGTACGACCGGGGCGGGCCTGGAATGACTGAGCGCCTTCCCGCACCTCACGACGCTCCAGGTGAGCACGGGGGTGGTGCGCACGCTCGACGGGGTGCCCGACGGCATCGAGATCGTCCCGGTGTGAGCACGTGTGAGCCCGTGTGAGGTCCGCGCGAGTGCACGCGGGGCGATGGTGGAGTTGTGCCGGATTGGTGATGGTCCGGTGGATGCGGACAACCTCTCTCGTCATTCGAGCATCAAAGGGCTGATACGCGTTCACGACCCCATGCTGGAGAATCACTTTGCGCCACCGCATCAGCTCCGTGTCCGCCGTGGCGGCGGCCCTGCTCGCCGTAGCCCTCGCGCCGGCCGTCCAGGCGCATGCCGATGACGCGGCAGCCCCGGCCCTCGTGGTGTCCGAGCTGTCCAGTGATCCGTGGAAGCCGGGCGAGGTCCGGACGGACTCCCTGACCTTCACCAACCAGGGCAACGCACCCGCCGACGGCGTCACGATGCGGCTGCGGATCACGCGTGGCCTGGCCTTCCCCGAGCACGCCGCGGGCTGTACGTACTCCACCGACAGAGACCAGGTCTCCGTGGCGCTCTGCCACTTCGACGAAGTCCTCGACCCCGGCGAGCACTTCACCGCGCCCATCAACTTCAAGGTGCTGCCGAAGGCGCTGATGGAGAACGTGGAGTACGGCACCGGCACCGCAGGCGGCAACCCGGCGTCGGGGTCGACCGCCCTCAGCTACCGGTCGCTGGCCGTCACGGCGGACAGCACGGCCGACCTCGCCGCGGTCGGTGACACCGCGAAGGGCAAGCCGGGCGACCAGGTCACGGTCACCGCCGGCCTGCGCAACGACGGCCCGGGCTGGATCGACAACAACACCAGCGACGACCAGCCGGCGGTGATGGTCGACATCCCCAAGGGCACGACGGCCGTCGAGGTCCCGAAGGACTGCCAGCCGTTCGCGATCGACGGCCCGAGCGGGCCTTCCGCGCCCGGCAAGCGGAAGTACGTCTGCCTGCCGGCCGACCACATATACGAGGTGGGCTCGCTCCACGCGTACAAGTTCGTGCTGAAGATCGAGAAGGGCGCGAAGGACACGTCGAGCGAGGTCAAGGCCACCTCGGCGTACGACATCCACCCGGTCTTCGACAAGAACCCCGCCAACGACAAGGCGAAGCTCGTCATAGACGTCACGGGGCCGGGCTCCGGTTCGGGCACGGGTACGGGTACGAGTCCCGGATCCGGTTCCGCTTCGGCGGGCGGCTCCAACGGCGGCTCCTCGGCGGGTAGTTCGACTGCGGGCACGACCGCCGGTTCGAGCACCGCCTCCACGGGCACGTCGGGCGGTACCCACGGCCAGTCCACCGGCGGCGCGGGCACCACGGGCGCCGCGTCCACGACGGGCGGCGACGCGACCGGCACCATGGCGTCGACAGGCGCCGGCAACACCCCGCTGATCACGGGAGCGGGCGCGGCTGCGGTGGCACTGGGCGGGGGCCTGGTATTCGCCCTGCGCCGCAGGCATGGCGCCAAGGTGCGGTAGGTAGTCCCGTAGGGACGGGTCCTGAGGGCGCCCCGGATTTGCTCCGACATCTATGTGAAGTCGGGGCGAGCCGGGGCGTTCTGGTACGCGGGCTGGCTGGCGTGAACAGCGTTGGCACTGGCGAAACCATGGACACGACAGATAGCGTCCACAGGATCGGGGAGGTGCTCTGTGCTGCCCGCAGCTACTGCGCGCACGCCTCGCAACAACTTCACTTTCTTGGTCATCGACACAGGGGGACGTAGATGGATCCGGATGCCGGTAGAGATTTCCAGGGCATCAACCCGGACAGACTCGGTGACCTCATCAAGTCGATCAACACCAATTCCGGTGACGGTGCTGCGGCGGGCCAGCCCCACATCAACAGCTGGATGAGCCACGCGCGTCGCCTCCAGATGGACACGACCCGCCTGTCGAAGATGACCGGCCACCTCACGTGGGCCCACGGCCAACTGCCCATGCTCCGGCGCCGCCACAGCCTGGCGATGGACGAGGAGAAGCTGGACAAGGACGCAGGACTGGGCGCCGGAATGGTCACGTCTGGGGCGGGCGACCTGGGCAAGTACAAGACGCAGGCTGCCGCCCAGAAGGCCGCGAAGAAGGACGCCAAGGCCTACAAAGACGGCGACATGCGTCTCGACGAGTACATGAAGATGCTCGCGGCCAACCAGACCGACCCGGACTACTGCAAGGCTGCGATGGCTGAGCTCGGCGACACCGCGCTCTATCAGCTCCAGGACGGCCCGGCGATGTACGACCCCGGTAATCCGGATGCTGGCATATCCGTCCTTGCTACGACGGTGGCCACGGCCATGCGGAACGGCACCACGTTCAAGGACGAAAACGGCAACGAGGACCTCCAGCACCTTTCGGGCCTGGTCGGCCATGCCAGTTTCCCGTCGGACGTGGTGGCGAACCTCGGTAAGCAGTGCCTCAACCCGGGCAACTACATGTACGGGGAGAAGGTCTGGGACGCGATGGGCAACGAGCCCGCGGCGGCGACCAAGTTCCTGCACGAGAACATGGACCGGATCCCAGGGTGGATGAAGGACGACTCGGATCACCACGGGGGGATGCCGGACTTTCAGGCGAAGGTGTTTGCCGGAGTCATCAGGGCGGGGACGCTTGACGGCCCGGGTGCGGACGCGAACGTCGCGGCCGACAATTCGGAAAAATTGATCAACTACTACGCCAACCACTCGGACGAGCACACTCACTCGGAGATCCAGAAAGCGTTCGGCGACATCGTCACGTATCACTGGGACGACGTTCAGAGCATCCTGACGGATCCTGCCCCGGCGGACCCCGGTTCGGGGCATGTCTCGGTGAGCGAGGACAATCTTCGGGCGTTCATCGACGAGGCCATGCGAAATCCGGACGCCACTACCACGATGATGGCCATGAGTAGTCAGCAGGGTCAGGACATATTGGACAACAATCCGGACAACGCGCAGGCGACTCGGGCCAAGGGAATGCTCGATGGGATATTCGGCGCTGAGGCGAAGAAAGTGTTTGGCCAGATTCAGGCCGAGGATTCAGCCAAGGCCGACAAATGGAACTCTACAGTCCAGGGCCAGCTGACGGCTGTGACTGGTGCGGGAATCGAGGTCGCATTCGCGCCGAATGAGGCTGCTGCGAATATTTCCAAGGCGGCCGTCAACTATGCACTTTCAGTGTTCATTGGAAATGTGGATCCGGCTGAGGCGGACAAGAAGAAAGATAAGGCTCCGTACAAGGGGTGGCGTGATGAGTATTCTGCGGCAGTAAAGACAGAGTTCAAGAAGAATCACAACCTGGGGAACCCCGGACAGTATGCGGATGAGTACTGTGGCGGAAAGAAATTCCTTGATGATTCTGGAGGGCTAGTGGCCGACGCGTCCGCAGAGCAGAAGTTGGCCTACAACGCTTGGTTGAACGACAAGAGTGTCGCCAACGCGTCCGAAGAAACCTACAGTCAACTTGAGTTGGCTCGCCTCACCGGAGCGTCGTGATAATGAAGCGGACTGGCCTTCTCTGTGTTTCGATTGCTGCACTCGCATCGGTCCTCAGTGCGTGTGGCGGAGGTGGGGCGAACGCTGCGGACGGAAAGAAAGATGCAGAGCGGGCGCGCCGTCCGGTGGCTGAGTCCTATTGGAAGATCTACCGCGCCATTGGTGAAGAGGGAATGACGGCATCTGGTCGATTCACCGAATGCACCGGTGGTGATGTTGATAAATCGGCCATGTATGAAATCTACTCACCTCTCACCGAAGGGGCGCAGAAGGTAGGTGATGCGGAATTTTTGGCTTCACTGAAAAATAAAGTGAGCGGCGCAGGTTGGAATCTTCATGCGTCCGGTAAGAATGCCTATTCCGGCAAGGCGCACGATGTGACGCTCGTGCTTGTGTTTCTTCAGCGGGAGGCTGACCAAGGGCCGCGGTTCTCGCTGTGGACTCGGAGCGCATGCACGCCGGTGGGGAACGCGAAGAAGGATCTCCTTCGTGACTATGGCAGTCAATCGAGCGACAAGTATGACCCGAAGGATGCTTCCGCTTCCCCAGTTCCTACTGGTTTTCCTGATCCGGGCGCCCCGTAGCGGGCCGGTGCACACCTCGACACGCCTAAGGATGACGTGGTGACTGATAAATCGAAGAAGGTCCCCAGCCCCATCTGGCAGGAGCTGGACGCTCTCTGCAAGGAGGTGTCCAAGGACATCGCCTCCGTGGCAGATGCCCTCAAGACGGCCGACAAGCAGATGGCCAGTGGCAAGGGCGAGGTCTGGGTCGGGAAGAACGCCCGGGCCTGGGGGAGTGATCTCCACGGTGCCAACACCGACCTGTCCAAGCAGGCGCATGGCTTCCTCGCGGATGTGCAGCGCGAGCGCGCCGCTCACCCGAAGGAGGTCACGGAGGCCGAGGCCGACACCGAGCGGCGGATTCTCGCCGGGCGGATGGGCTGAACGTCTGCGTGGCCGCTGCTAGTACGATCCCTTGACTCAAAGAAACCCTCGCCCCACCGGGAGTTACCAGTGAACCGCAGTCGTGTCCTGCCCGTCGCCGTGTCCTTCGCTGCGGCCGCTGCCCTGTTGCTGACCGGATGCGGAGGTGGGGGCAAGGGCTCGGGCAACGACAAGATCGCGGGCGCGGATGACGGGGGAGCGAAGAAGACCGCGGCGCCGAGTACGCCTGCGCCGAGCAAGGGGGCTGGTATCGATCGGCCGGATTTGAAGCTTCCTGGTGATGTCAAATATGCGTTCGCTCCAGCGCATGTAACGGTTCCGGATCAGGCGGCAGCCTTGGCGGATGCCAAGAACTTCATTCTTGCCATCGAGCACGGAATCATCAAGCAGAATAAGAACGACGCTGCCTACAAGTTCTATTCCGAATTCCAGAGTCCTGCGCAGGAGTATGCGCGTGGCCAGATCGCGCAGAGTGTCGATGTCGGTATGACCGACACTGGCGAGAGGAAGTATTACGATCCCAAGGTGCAGCCCGTAAAGAACAGTAAGAGTGTTGTCGTTACTTTCTGCAGTGATGGCTCGAAGTTCTACAGCAAGATCGTCAAGAGTGGCAAAGTTCTCCGCACCACGAAGAGCGTTAAAGACTACTACTTTTGGCAGATCGGAATGACGGCTGCGGACGGTGTCAATGGACTGTGGCGCGCCAAAGAGGTCAACGTGAAGGGAGAGGCGACGCAGTGCATGTGACGGCCACACGCAAATCTGCCCTGGTCTCCGTAATCGGCTGCGCATTTGTGTTGATGGCTTCTGCGTCGGCCACAGCGGAACGCGCTGGCAGTTCCAGCTCCACCAGCAGTCCCAGCTCCAAAGCTACTAAGGGACCCAACCGGACCATCACTTCCCAGGTATCCATCAAGTACCACTCGTCCGGCAACAGCGGAGTCCATTCCGGCCCGTTGGCTTCCACCGACTCCAACTGGACCCCGCCCGCGTGCTGGTACGCCCCGGAGTGGTCCGCCACCGAATTTCAGCAGTTCCGGCAGGGCGTCTATGTCTCGGCCGTTCATGACCCGGGCCTCCCCAATGATGTCCGGGGGGAAATCTCTGACCAGAACCAGAAATACGCCGGCGACAACTACAACATTGACAAGGAGAAAGAGGGGATGTGGTGGGGGCCCCAGTTCAACGACGACGCCTCACTTGCCGACCAGATGAAGTGCGACAAGGACCCGTTCTGGGTCAAGAAGGGCGAGACTCCCGACGTCCCGGAGGCCATCAAACCCGAGACGCTCGCCGGACTGGCCTACCAGCAGATGCAGGTCCCGGGAACCAAGGTCAGTCTCGCCCCGGCCGGTGCCAGTAAGGTCAATCTGCCGACCTGGGCATGGCTGGACAAGGCCGATTTCAAACCCATTTCGGTCACCGCCTCACTCGACATCGGCGGCTTCCACGCCGAGGCGACGACGACGGCCACGGCGGACTCGCTCAGTCTGGACCCCGGCACCGACGACGCACAGGTGCTCCCCGCGTCCGGTCGATGCGCGCTCAACAGCGACGGTTCCATCGGCGAACCGTATGCGCGGGGGAAGGCAAATCAGACTCCGCCCTGTGGCGTCGTCTACCAGCGCTCTTCCGGGGGCGGCACCTTCAATCTGCGGGCCACCGCCACCTGGAGGATCAGCTGGACCGGGACCGGGGGTGCGGGGGGATCGCTTCCCGACGGTGAGTACGGTCACGACCAGCCCGTCACAGTTCAGGAGATTCAGGCCGTCAACCGCTGATCCCGCTCCCGCTCCCGTTGCCGGGCCCCGGCCCAGTCTACCGGGGCGAGCCGAGGCGTCCTCAGTCCTCGACGCCCCTGATGACGTCCCGTTTCACGCGCTGCCAGCCGAAGTAGCCGGCGATTGGCGCGGCGATTGCGGCGCCGATCAGGATCGGGAGCGCGGAGATGTCGCCGCCGAACTGGATGACCGCGACCGTCACCGCGGCCGAGAGCACTCCCGCCAGGCCCGACTGTTTCAGTTTGCCGCGGTACCGGTCGCCGAAGAAGAGATGCCGGTCCGGGGTCCGCGGGGTGGTGTCCAGTGCGGCGGCCGGGCCCGCTTCGGCGGCCTTGGGGCGTTTGAAGTACATGTAGAAGACCCAGTGCCCGCACGGTTCCCAGCCGTCTGGGGCGAGGCCGGCCGCGAGGGTGTCACGTTCCACTGCGCCGTTCGCGGCCTCCCGCCGGTACTCCCAGCGCATCGGCGCGTCCCGGTCGCGGCGGCAGACGAAACGGCCGAGCCGGTCCAGCCCCTCGACTTCCCAGCCCTGGTCCCCGTAGGAGTTGAGGTGCCGGCGGTCGGTATAGATGTCGCACATCCATTTCCAGGTCTCGGCCCCGGCCCCTGGTTCCTGCGCCCCGCCGCTCCCGGTGAGCCGCTCCGCGAAGAGTCCGGCCGGGCCGAACTCCTCCTCCGGGCTCGTGCCGGTCTCCGCGAGATAGCCCGAGAGGTCCGCGACGGTAGCCGCCACCTCCGCCCCGGGCCTGCCGCGCGAGCGCAGTGCGGCGGCGAGTTCGTCGAAATACCCCGTCATGGCATCCCCCTGCTCATGGCATGTCCGCTGTTCCCCCTGGATACAGCGTGGTCTGTACGGCCCTGTGGAACTCCAGCCAGGAGGCGCTCTGTTCGGTGAGCGCCTTTCGGCCTGCTCCGGTCAGGCGGTAGTAGCGCCGACCCGGCCCCCGCTCCGTGGCACGGAACTCCCCGGTGGCGAGACCGGCCTCCTCCAGCCTGTTCAGTACGGGATAGAGCGTCCCGCCCTTGATCTCGCCGAGTCCGGCGGCGGCGAGCGCCTTGGCGATCTCGTATCCGTAACTCTCGCCGCCGGTGAGGCAGGAGAGGACGAGGAGGTCCAGGACGCCCTTGAGCCAGCTGGATCTGCGGTCTGCGGCCATGCCGACAGTGCATCACCATCTAGGTAGGGAAGCAACCTAGATGGTGATGTCGATTCATGATCGCGTCTCAGATAGTAGGAAGTCCGAGTAATTGTGCAGACAGACCAGCCCCGGCTCCCTTAGCTTGAGAGGAGCCGAACGTCTCGCTCGACCCAGCGACTGGCGGTCGTGAGCAGCGCCCTGAAGCAGGTAACCCCTGCGGCGCAGGCTCCCCGCCCCTCCGGCGCATCGATATCCCCCTTGCTTCAAGGAGTCGATCCCCATGGCCGAGACGACAGTCCGCCGCGTCCGTCACACCGCCCGTGCAGCACGTTCGGGCGAGTCCGACCGCAAGAACGCGGCAGCCGCCCTCCAGCGCGCCCTCGACCGCCGTGACAACGGCGGCTCCACCGGGCACTGACTGGGGGCCGAGCCGCCCTCATCAGCGCGCGCCCGCACAACCGCCCCGCGCCGTACGGCCCAGGGCGGTCGTGAAGCGAAACAGCAGAAGCGAAACGACGACGATACCGTGGCCGGCCGGCCGGCCGTCAGTCGCCGCGGCGGATCTCGAAGTGGTCGATGCGCTCGCCCGATTCAGCGAGCGCGCTGACCTTCAGCGCCGCCCCTCTGCCGGTCGTCACCTCCACCGCGAGGAACGAGTAGCCGGTGTAGCGCACCCGCGACCACTCCACGGTCTCGGTCGCCTTCGCGCCGCCCTTGACCCAGTGGTAGGTGGGCACGCTCTCCTGCTCGTGGACGTGTCCCTCGTAACTGTCGGGCGCCGGGAAGTCGTACAGCGACTTGCCCGCACCGCCCGCAGTCACGTACACGATGCCGTCCCGCGTCGGATCCGTCCGCTCGCCGACCGGCACCTTGCGCGCGACCTTGTTCCGCAGGATCGCGTCCGTGCGCTCGTACACGTGGTTGTGCCCGTTGATGACCAGGTCCACCTGGTGCTTCTCGAAGAGCGGCACCCACTCCTCGCGCACCCCGCCTTCCGACGCGTGCGAGTTCGTCGTCGAGAACGCGCAGTGGTGGAAGAAGATCACGACGAAGTCGACGTCGCGGTCCGCGCGCAGCTCGCCCAGGCGCCGGTCGAGCCAGCGGGTCTGCTTGCCGCCGCTGATGCCGTAGTTGGCGGGGATCTCGTACGAGACGTCGTTGGCGTCCAGCGCCACGACTCCGACATTGCCGTGCACGAACGAGTAAACGCCGGGCTGGTCGACCGGGTCGGGGCCGTTGTCCGGCAGCGTCCAGCGGGCGTTCTGGCCGCCGTAGCCGTCGGGGGAGTACCAGGCTTCCATGTCGTGGTTGCCGGTGGTCACCATCCACGGCACCGTCTTCGCGACGGTCTCCGTCTGCGCCAGGAACTGGTCCCAGGTGCGCGCGTCGTATGTGTCCGTCTCCTGGCCGGAGCCCGACGGGTCCGCGTAGCAGATGTCACCCGCGTGAAGGTGGAACGCGGGGTTCTGGCCCAGGATCAGCTGGTCGTTGCCGAGCGCGTGGTAGCTGACGCCCTGGTCGCCGAAGGCCGTGAAGGTGAAGGACTCGGCGCGGGAGGGGGCGGTCCGGAAGGTGCCGAGCGTGCCCAGGTTGCGGTGGTCGGCCGGGTCGAACCCGTCGTGCCCGACGCCGTAGTAGTACGTCGTCCCCGGCCGCAGCCGGTCGAGTCCGGCGTGGACGTAGAACTGCTCGGCGGCGGCGATCCTGCCGCCGTTCAGGCTGGGCGTCGTCAGGTGCCGCACCTCCGCGCCGATCTTCCGGCTCAGATCCGACGGCGAGGTGCCGATCCGGATGTACGGCCGCTTCACCGCGAACGGGACCTGCCAGGAGACCCGCATCTGCGTCCTGGGGTCCGCGCCGTAGGAGAGGTGCCTGCCGAACGGCGCGACCAGCGAACCGTCGACGGCCGGCGTCGAGTGGGCGGGGCGGCGCGCGGGCGCGGGGGCGGCGTAAGCGGCCTGCGTGTCCAGCGTGGTGCCGGCTCCGGCTACGGTGACCGCTGCGCCTGCCGCGGTCGTACGGAGAACCCCGCGACGGCTGAGCCGGGTGCGGAGGTACTCGTGCTGCTCGGCCATGCTCATCCGGCCGGCGAGCTTTTCGGGGATACCGAAGCGAGGTGTGTCCATGGCCGACAAGGTGCCCGGCCGGCCTGACAGGATCCTGCCGTACGGGTGAACGGCGCCCGTACAGCAGATCTCGTGTCCGGATAATGGACACCACATGTCATCCCCTGGGACGCGCAGTAGGGTGCCGTCATGTCTCGCAGCCTCAATCTCGCAGTGATCCCCGGTGACGGCATCGGCCAGGAAGTCGTGGCCCAGGGCCTCAAGGTCCTGAACGCGGTCCTTCCTCAGGATGTGAAGCTGGAGACCGAGGAGTACGACCTCGGCGCCCAGCGCTGGCACCGCACCGGTGAGACCCTCCCGGACGCCGAACTGGAGTCGCTCAAGCGGCACGACGCGATCCTGCTCGGCGCGATCGGTGACCCCTCCGTGCCGTCGGGTGTCCTGGAGCGCGGTCTGCTGCTCAAGCTCCGCTTCGCCTTCGACCACTTCGTCAACCTCCGCCCCTCGAAGCTGTTTCCGAACACGGCCACCCCGCTCGCCGGCCGCCCGGACATCGACTTCATCGTCGTCCGTGAGGGCACCGAGGGTCCGTACACCGGCAACGGCGGCAGCCTCCGCACCGGCACGCCCGCCGAGATCGCGACCGAGGTCAGCGTGAACACGGCGTACGGCGTCGAGCGGGTCGTCCGCGACGCGTTCGCCCGGGCCCAGGCGCGCCCGCGCAAGAAGCTGACGCTGGTGCACAAGAACAACGTCCTCGTCTACGCCGGCCACATGTGGAAGAACATCTTCGACAAGGTGGGCCAGGAGTTCCCGGACGTCACCACCGACTACCTGCACGTCGACGCCGCGACGATCTTCTTCGTCACGCAGCCCGAGCGCTTCGACGTCATCGTCACCGACAACCTCTTCGGCGACATCCTGACCGACCTCGCCGCTGCCGTGACCGGCGGCATCGGCCTGGCGGCCTCCGGCAACATCAACCCGACGGGCACCTTCCCGTCGATGTTCGAGCCGGTGCACGGTTCGGCGCCCGACATCGCGGGCACCGGCAAGGCCGACCCGACGGCCACGATCCTCTCCGTCGCCCTCCTGCTGCGCCACCTGGGCCACGAGTCCGAGGCCGCCCGCATCGAGGACGCGGTCTCCGCGGACCTGGCGGAGCGCGGTACGGAGCCGCGTACGACCGACCAGATCGGCGACGCGCTCGCGGTACGAGTAGCGGGCTGACCCGTCGACTGATACACCACAGCCGCCGGGTCTCCCAGACACCCGGCGGCTGTGTTTTGCGGTCCCGGGTGCGACCATCGAATCCAGGACCGCATTCACGCCTTTCATCCGCAGCCACCCACGAGCGATAATCGGACGTGGGGCCGCGGTATGTGGGGAAGCTCGGACGTCCTAGTAGTGGCGTGAGCGCGGTCCGTCACAAACAACCGGTGAAGGACATACCACTCATGACGACGCTCCCGATCGAGCTCAAGCCCTCATCCAACCCGTTGTCCGACGCGGAGCGGGAGGCGCTGCTGGCCCATCCCGGATTCGGCCGCCATTTCACCGACCACATGGTGACGATCAAGTGGACGGAAGGGCGGGGCTGGCACGACGCCCAGCTCGTTCCGTACGCGCCGCTCTCCCTGGACCCGGCGAACATGACGCTGCACTACGGGCAGGAGATCTTCGAGGGGCTCAAGGCGTACCGCCAGCCCGACGGATCGGTCGCGACCTTCCGCCCGGAGGCCAACGCCAGGCGCTTCCAGCTCTCCGCCCGCCGCCTCGCCATGGCCGAGCTGCCCGTCGAGACCTTCCTCGACGCATGTGACGCGCTGGTCCAGCAGGACAAGGCATGGGTTCCGGCGCACGGGGGCGAGGAGTCCCTCTATCTGCGTCCGTTCATGATCGCCACTGAGGTCGGTCTGGGCGTGAAGCCCGCCAACGAGTACCTCTTCATCGTGATCGCCTCGCCGGCCGGCGCCTACTTCGAGGGCGGCGTCAAGCCGGTCTCGATCTGGCTCTCCGAGGACCGGGTGCGCGCCGTGCCCGGCGGCATGGGCGAGGCCAAGACCGGCGGAAACTACGCCGCGTCCCTGCTGGCCCAGGCCGAGGCCGCCCGCCAGGGCTGCGACCAGGTCGCCTACCTCGACGCCGTCGAGCACAAGTGGGTCGAGGAGCTGGGCGGTATGAACCTGTGCTTCGTGTACGGGGGCGGGGACGGCCGCAAGCCGAAGATCGTCACGCCGCGGCTCACCGGTTCGCTGCTGGCGGGCGTCACCCGCGACTCGCTGCTCTCCGTCGCCCGCGACCTCGGCTACGAAGCGGAGGAGGGCCGGGTCTCCATCGACCAGTGGCGCCGTGACACCGAGAACGGCTCGCTCACCGAGGTCTTCGCCTGCGGTACGGCGGCGGTCATCACCCCCGTCGGCACCGTGAAGTCGGCCGGTGGCGAGTGGATGCAGGGGGACGGTACGCCCGGCGAGGTCACGCTGGCGCTGCGGGCCGCGCTGCTGGACATCCAGCGGGGGATCGGCGAGGACAAGCACGGATGGATGCACCCGCTGGGCTGACGCGGTCCTTGTGCCGGGGCTCCGCCCTTTCACGGCGCGCCGCCCCGGACCCCGCTCTCCTCGATCTCCGGAGGGGCTTGAACACAAGCCCCTCCGCGATCGAGTGCAGAGGTCACTCCTCCGCGAGAGCCGTCTCGATCAACGCCCCCCAGGCCAGCACCCGTTCGTCGTCCCCCGCCGCCCCCACGCACTGGAGGCCCAGCGGCAGGCCGTTCCCCGCGTGCCCCGCCGGGAGTGTCAGGGACGGCAGCCCCGCGTTGCTCCAGGGCAGGCACATGACGGAGCTGCCCGTCGTCGTCAGCCCCACCGGGGCCGGGCCGGTCGCCGACGGCGTGATCCACAGGTCGGTGCCGGCCATGGCCGCCGCCATCCGGTCCCGGAACGCGACCCGTTCCCGCTGGGCCCGGACGTACTCCACCTCCGTGATGCCCTGGCCCTCCCGGATCGCCCGTACTGTCTCGGGCCGGTAGAGCGCGCCGAACTCCGCGAACCACTCCGCATGGGTACGGGCCACCTCGTAGCGGTTCATCGTGAAGAGCTGGGCCCTGACCTGCTCGAAGTCAGCCATCACCGGGATCCGCCGCACGGTGAACCCGGCCGCGCGCAGCCGCTCCACCCGGGTCGCGAAGACATCGAGTGCCTCCGGTTGCGCGCACTCCAGATACGGGCCTTCAGGCACCGCGAGCACCGGCAGAACGGGCGACCGGTCCTCCGTGCCCGCGGGCGGCCCGTACGGGTGCCAGTTGTCGCAGACCGCCGCGAGCGCGGGCAGCAGCCCGGCCACGTCCACCGCGAAGAGGCCGACGGTGTCGAAGCTCGGGGCGTTCGCGATGACGCCGTCCACCGGTATGCGGCCGTACGTCGGTTTGAAGGCGGTCACCCCGCAGTACGCCGCCGGGCGGATCACCGAGCCGACCGTCTGGGTCCCCACGGCCAGCGGGACCATTCCGGCCGCGACCGCCGCCGCCGAGCCGCTGCTCGATCCACCGGGTGTGTGCGCGAGGTTGCGCGGGTTACGGGTCGGCCCCGGGGCCAGTACCGCGAACTCGGCCGTCACCGTCTTGCCCGCGATCACCGCCCCCGCAGCGCGCAGCCGGTCGACGAGCGTGGCCTGGCGTCCGGCCAGGGCCTCCGGCGGGAGGGCCGAACCCGCCAGGGTGGGCAGGGCGTCGACGTGGATGATGTCCTTGATGCCGACCGGGACGCCGAAGAGGGGCGGCCGGTGCGCGGGGTCGGGCCAGCGGGCTGTGACTGCCGCGGTCTCGGCCGCGATCCGTTCGGCGCGGCCCGGTTCGGGGACGAAAGCCTGTATCTCACGCTCCATGGGCCACGACGCTACAACTCCGCGAGCGCTCCGGCAGGGGTCTCGGAAGGGTCCGCCAGGGCCGCCGCGGGGCTGACGGCCGAGACCGTGCGCCGGGTCAGGGCCGCGTAGACCAGCCCGCCGACCGCGCCGGAGAAGAGGAAGCTGCAGTCCACTCCGCCGGTGAGGTGCAGCAGGGGGCCCTCATAGAACGGGGTGGAGACCGCGCACAGACCCACGGCCGCGCCGGCCGCCCAGGCCACCGTCGCCCGGACGTTCCAGCCGGATCGGTACCAGTAGACCCCGCCCCGGGAGCGGCGGTTGAAGACCTGGAGGGCCTCCGAGTCGTACTGGCCGCGGCACCGGACGTAGCCGATGACGGTGATCACGGCCCAGGGCGTGCCGATGGCCGTGAGCAGCAGCACGAACGAGGTCATCGCCGACTGGGCGTTCCAGGCGAAGTGGCCGATGAAGACGAAGAAGGTGGAGACACCGGCCACCACCAGGGTCGCCCGCGCACGGGTGGCGCGCGGCAGGATCGCGTCCAGGTCCAGGCCCATCGAGTAGAGCATGAGACCGGCGTTGCCGACCGAACCGGCAGACGCCGCGAGCAGCAGCGGGATCAGGTACCAGCCGGGCGACGCGGTGACGAGCGGTCCCGCGAAGTCGACGGCGGAACGGGCGGCGAGCGCGGTGTACGTGCCGAAGAGCTGCGGGACGAGCAGCCCGAGTATCAGGCCGGAACAGGTGGCGATCAGGACCGCGCGTGAGGTGTGGCGGCGCGGCGAGACATAACGGGTGTAGTCGCCGAGCAGGGTGATGAAGGCGATGGGGCCGCTGAGCCCGGCGGCGACGGCCGAGAGGAACCAGGTGGGCCAGAAGGAGCCGAGCAGATACCCGGTGTGCGGGGCGGCCGCGGTGGTGAAGTGGGGGGCGTACGCGAAGAGCCCGAGCACCAGCAGGAGCGTCATACCGATGGCGAGCGCCTTGCTGAGGCGCAGCAGGATCCGGTATCCGTACACCGCGCCGGTGACGGTGAGGGCGGCGAGCAGCGCGTAGACGATGGCGTGCATCAGGCCGCTGTCCGGCAGTCCGGTCAGCCGGGACAGGGCCCCGATCATTACGTCGCCGCCGGTCCAGAGCGTCAGCGCGGTGTAACCGAGGGAGAGCAGCAGGCCGACGATCGAGCCGATGAGCCGGCCGCGGACGCCGAACTGCGCGCCGCTCGATGTGGAGAGGTTGGTGCCGGTCCGCAGCGAGACCAGGGCGAGCGGTGCGGTGAGCAGTGTGCCGACGATGGTGCCGGACACGACGGAGGTGACGGCCGGCCACAGGCCGAGGCCGAAGGAGACCGGCAGCCAGCCGAAAATGATCACACCCAGGCAGAGGTTGGACCCCAGCAGGATGCTGATGAGATCGCGCGGACCGCTGGTTCGCTCCGCGTCCGGGATGGTGTCGACTCCGCGCTGTTCGATCGGCACGAGGTACCTCTCCGCTCGTCTGTTTGAGTGCTGCTCAATCTGAGACTTTCCGGTTTGGCATGTCAATGGTTTCTGTTCTTTCTATAACTGTTGTTTGAAGTTAGAGTGGCGTTCTAAACATGATCAATGGACGATTCATGGAAGCGAGTGGGCGTGAGACTGACCCCGACAGAGCGCGACCGGCTGCTGCTGTTCGGCGCCGCGGAGCTGGCGCGGGCGCGCCGGGCACGCGGGCTGCTGCTCAATGTCCCCGAGGCGACCGCGCTGATCGCCGACACGGTCTGCGAGGCGGCCCGTGACGGGCGGCGCCTCGCCGAGGCGATCGAGGCGGCGCGCTCGGTGCTCGGTCCCGGCGATGTGCTGCCCGGTGTCGCCGATGTCGTCGCCGAGGTGAACGTCGAGGCCGTCTTCGACGACGGATCGCGGCTCGCCGTGGTCACCGACCCCATCGGCGGCGGCTCGCTGGGCGATGACGCGCCCGGCGCCGTGCTGTCGGGGCCCGGCTACCAGGACCCCGTCCCCGAGGTGACGCTGTCCGTGCACAACACCGCGTCCGTGCCGGTCAGCGTCACCTCGCACTTCCACTTCTTCGAGGCCAACCCCCGCCTGGACTTCGACCGCGCCGCCGCCTACGGCAGGCGGCTGTGCGTGCCCGCGGGCTCGTCCGTGCGGTTCGGGCCCGGCGAGAGCGCCGATGTGGAGCTGATCGCGATCGGCGGCGACCGGATCGCGATCGGATTCGCGGGGCTGGTCGACGGACCACTGGACGCGCCCGGCGCGAAGGAAGAGGCCCTGCGGCGCGCGGTGGCCTGCGGATATCTGGGAGCCGGACGACGGGAGCCGAACAATGAGTGAGTACGCAGCCGTGCACGGACCCCGCGCCGGTGACCGGGTCCGCCTCGGTGACTCCGGGCTGACCGTCCGTGTCGAGTCCGACGCACAGCGGCCCGGCGACGAGTTCCTGGCCGGATTCGGCAAGACCGCCCGCGACGGACTGCACCTCAAGGCCGCCGCCGTACGCGAAACCTGCGACGTCGTGATCAGCAATGTGCTGGTGATCGACGCGGTGCAGGGCATCCGCAAGGTCTCCATCGGTATCCGGGAGGGCCGGATCGCGGCGATCGGCCGGGCCGGCAACCCCGACACCCTCGACGGGGTCGACGTCGTCGTCGGCACCGGCACCTCGATCGTCTCGGGCGAGGGGCTGATCGCCACCGCCGGAGCCGTCGACGCGCACGTCCATCTGCTCTCACCGCGCATCATGGAGGCCTCGCTCGCCTCCGGCGTGACGACCATCATCGGCCAGGAGTTCGGCCCGGTCTGGGGCGTCGGGGTCAACTCGCCCTGGGCGCTGCGCCACGCGTTCAACGCCTTCGACGCCTGGCCGGTCAACATCGGCTTCCTGGCCCGCGGTTCGTCGTCCCACCCGGCCCCGCTGGTGGAGGCGCTCGCCGAGGGCGGCGCGTCCGGCTTCAAGGTGCACGAGGACATGGGTGCGCACACCCGCGCCCTGGACACCGCGCTGCGCGTCGCGGAGGAGTACGACGTCCAGGTCGCCCTGCACAGCGACGGACTGAACGAGTGCCTGTCCGTCGAGGACACCCTGAGCGTCCTGGACGGCCGCACGATCCACGCCTTCCACATCGAGGGGTGCGGCGGCGGCCATGTGCCGAACGTGCTGAAGATGGCCGGGGTCCCCAACGTCATCGGCTCGTCCACCAACCCGACGCTGCCGTTCGGCCGGGACGCGGTCGCCGAGCACTACGGGATGATCGTCTCCGTACACGACCTGAAGACCGACCTGCCGGGCGACGCGGCCATGGCCCGCGACCGGATCCGCGCCGGGACGATGGGCGCCGAGGACGTCCTGCACGACCTGGGCGCCATCGGCATCACCTCGTCGGACGCGCAGGGCATGGGGCGCGCGGGCGAGACCGTGCGCCGGACCTTCGCGATGGCCGGGAAGATGAAGGCCGAACGCGGCGCGGAGGGCGACGACGACAACGCCCGTGTCCTGCGGTACATGGCGAAGCTGACCATCAACCCGGCCATCGCACACGGCCTCGCCCACGAGATCGGCTCCATCGAGACCGGCAAGCTCGCGGACATCGTGCTGTGGCGGCCGGACTCCTTCGGCGCGAAGCCGCAGCTCGTCCTCAAGTCGGGCTTCCCGGCGTACGGCGTGACCGGCGACCCGAACGCGGCGACCGACACCTGCCAGCCGCTGATCCTCGGACCGCAGTTCGGCTCCTACGGGGCGACGGCGGCCGATCTCGGCGTGGCCTTCGTGGCGCAGGCAGCCATAGACCTGGGCAGCGACCACATGCCGACCCGCCGGCGGCGCGTCGCCGTGCGCCACACCCGGGGCATCGGCCCGGCCGACCTGCGTCTCAACTCCCGTACCGGACAGGTGGATGTGAACCAGCGCACGGGTCTCGTCACACTCGACGGCGATCCGCTGGAGTCGGAGGCGGCGGAGTCGGTCTCGCTCAACCGCCTGTACTTCCTCTGATCCTGCTCTTCCGCTCCGCTTCCTCTGCACCGCAGCTTGTCACCGCTCAGCCTTCAACCAGCGTCAGACCGACCTCCCGGAGGACCCGCCCATGTTCCGTATGCCGCCCGAGTGGGCCCCGCACGAGCGCACCTGGATCGCCTGGCCCGGCCCCAACCCCACCTTCGACGACGAGGTCGGCCTGGCGCAGGCGCGCGAGGCGTGGGCCGCGGTGGCGCGGGCGGTCAGCCGCTTCGAGCCGGTGACGATGGTGACCGGCCCCGGCCAGTCCGCCCAGGCCCGTGAGCTGCTCGGCCCGGACATCGAGCTGGTGGAGCGCGATCTGGACGACGCCTGGATGCGCGACATCGGCCCGACCTTCGTCACCGACGGCGAGCGGCTGGCCGCGGTGGACTGGACGTTCAACGGCTGGGGCGCCCAGTCCTGGGCCCGCTGGGGCCATGACGCCAAGATCGGCGCGTACGTCTCCGACCTGGCCGGGGCCCAGACCCTCACCTCGGATCTGGTCAACGAGGGCGGTGCGATCCACGTCGACGGCGAGGGCACGGTCCTGCTGACCGAGACCGTCCAGCTCGGCCCCGAGCGCAACCCCGACTGGACCCGCGCACAGGTCGAGGCTGAGATCCACGCCCGGCTCGGCACCACCAAGGCGATCTGGCTGCCGCGCGGACTCAGCGGCGACTACGGCGAGTTCGGCACCCGGGGACATGTCGACATCGTGGCCGCGTTCGCGCGACCCGGTGTGATCGTGGCCCACACCCAGCCCGACCCCGCCCACCCCGACCACGAGCTGTGCAAGGGGATCGTGGCCCAGCTCCGGGCGGAGACCGACGCGAAGGGCCGCCCGCTGGAGGTGGTGGAGGTCCCGGCTCCGACCACCCTGAAGGCCGACGGGGAGTGGGTCGACTACTCGTACATCAACCACTATCTCTGCAACGGCGGAGTGGTGCTCTGCGCGTTCGGTGATCCCCGGGACAAGGCGGCGGCGGCGATCTTCCAGGAGCTATTCCCGGACCGGACCGTCGTACAGGTCGACGCCCGGACGATCTTCGCGGGCGGCGGCGGCATCCACTGCATCACCCAGCAGCAGCCGCTCGTCGGCTAGTCCCGAGGCAGGAGGCTCACCGTTGGACAAGGACGGGCCCGTGGCGGCCGCCGGCGCATCCCATATTCTGGGCGGCATGAACGAACCGGCGGCCCGCGCGCGCAAGAACGCCCCGCCTCGCGAGACCCTGCTGGCCGCGGCCATGGCCAGCATCGCCGTCGGCGGCCTGGAGAAGCTCACCATGGCGGGGCTCGGCCGCGAGGTCGGGATGAGCAGCGGGCACCTCCTGTACTACTTCCGCTCCAAGGACGAGCTCCTCCTCCAGACCCTCGAATGGAGCGAGGAGCTGCTCGGCATGGACCGCCGCGCGGCCCTCGCCCGGCAGGTGCCGGTCCGTGTACGGCTCGACGCCTACATCGACCTGTACGTCCCCGCGGGCCCCCGTGATCCGCACTGGTCGCTCTGGCTGGAACTGTGGAACCGGGCGCACGGCGTCGACGACGACACCCGCGCCCGGCTGCTCGACATCGAGCTGTCCTGGCACCGCGATCTGGTCGCCCTGCTGGTCGAGGGGGCGTCGCGCGGTGAGCTGCGCGCGGTCGACTCCGAGCGGTTCGCGACCCGGATACGGGCGCTGCTCGACGGCTTCAGCACCCATGTCGCGATGGCCCTTCCCGGTTCGGGCAGGCCCCAAGTCCTGGCTCATGTCGGCGAGTTCATAGACGAGGCGCTCGCCCCGTGAACCGGACGCCGGGGGAACGCAACGCACACAAGTACGCGTGATCGTTGCGTGCGGCCCTCTTGTGGGCCGTCAGGCGCCTGCGCCACCGTGAATCCCCATGGGACGAGAGCAGTGGAAGAAAGTCTGGGTGGGCTCGGCCGGCAACATGGTCGAGTGGTTCGACTGGTTCGTGTACGCCACCTTCGCGGTGTACTTCGCCGACGCGTTCTTCCCGAAGGGGAACGAGACCGCGAATCTCATGAACACCATGGGCATCTTCGCCGTCGGGTTCTTCATGCGGCCCGTCGGCGGCTGGCTGCTCGGCCGGATCGGCGACCGCAGGGGCCGCAAGGCCGCGCTGACCCTCACCGTCTCCCTGATGTCGGCGTCGGCGATCCTCATCGCGGTCGCCCCCACCTACGCGGTCGCCGGGTACGGCGGCGTCGCCGTCCTGCTGGTCGCCCGGCTGCTCCAGGGGCTCTCCGTCGGCGGTGAGTACGCGGCCAGCGCCACCTATCTCACCGAGGCGTCCGCCCCCGGCCGGCGTGGATTCGCCTCCAGCTTCCAGTACGTGTCGATGACCGCGGGCCAACTCGTCGGCCTGGGACTGCAGATCGTCCTCCAGCGCACCCTGTCCGAGGACGCGCTGCACAGCTGGGGCTGGCGCGTCCCGTTCATCGTGGGCGCTGTCGGCGCGGCCGTCGTCTTCTATCTGCGGCGCTCGCTCCTGGAGACCGAGGTGTACGCGGAGTCCGGCGCGGCGGCGGACGAGAACCGCGGCACGCTCCGGGCGCTCTGGGCCCACCGCAGGGAGGCGGTGCTGGTGATGGCGCTCACCATGGGCGGCACCGTCGCGTACTACACGTACACGACCTACCTCACCAAGTTCCTCTCCTCCAGCGCGGGGATGGCGAAGCCGACCGCGTCGCTGGTCAGCTTCTGCGCGCTGTTCGTCTTCATGTGCGTCCAGCCCCTGGCGGGCCTCCTCTCGGACCGGATCGGCCGCCGCCCGATGCTGATCACGTTCGCGGTCGGCTCGACGTTCCTGACCGTGCCGATCATGACGATGCTCAAGCACGCGGGCACGTTCTGGCCGGCCTTCGGCCTGGCGCTGCTCGCGCTGCTCCTCGTCACCGGCTACACGTCGATCAACGCGTGTGTGAAGGCGGAGCTGTTTCCGACCGGGATCCGCGCGCTGGGGGTCGCCCTGCCGTACGCGGTGGCCAACGCGCTCTTCGGGGGGACGGCGGAGTATGTGGCGCTCTGGTTCAAGAAGGCCGGGGCCGAGTCCGGCTTCTACTGGTACGTGGCCGGGTGCGCGGCCGTCTCACTGGTGGTGTATCTCACGATGCGGGAGACCCGCGACATCGATCTGAACCGGGCCGCTGTGCTGGGTGCGGCCGACCGTGCCCCGGAGGGCCTGGGAAAGACAAGCCCTTCCGCGCTGTGAGACCCGTCTGCGTCCGGCCGGGACCCCCGGATCCGCGGGCGTGGTCCGCGCCACGCCCGCGCGGAAGCTTGACCGCATCGTGAGATTCCCTCTACGGGGAGTGGACGGTGTGGCAGACTGCGACTGTGTCCTCGTTCGCCATGATTATCGGCAGCAGGCGCGCCGGTCCGCAGTGACCGCACCCGTACCAACCCGTACGGCGCGGCCACCGTGCCCCAGACCCGCGCGCTAACCCTTCGCACCCGCGAAGGGTTTTTTCGTTTCCAGGCCCCACCTCGGCCGGGGGACGAGGCGCACGCGAAGATGGGGGCAAGTGGAGCCAGACATTCCGGATCCACCCATCCGACAGGAGTCGATCAGCATGACCACAGAGGCCAAGGCCAGGGCCACGGACGACAGTTTCCATGTCTTCGACACGACGCTGCGCGACGGCGCGCAGCGCGAGGGCATCAACCTCACCGTCTCGGACAAGCTGACGATCGCCCGGCACCTCGACGACTTCGGCGTGGGATTCATCGAGGGCGGCTGGCCCGGTGCCAACCCCCGCGACACGGAGTTCTTCGCCCGCGCACAGCAGGAGATCGACTTCAGGCACGCCCAGCTGGTGGCCTTCGGCGCCACCCGCAGGCCCAACACCCCCGCCGAGGAAGACCCGCAGCTCAACGCGCTGCTTGAGTCCGGCGCCCCGGTGATCACCCTGGTGGCCAAGTCCCACGACCGCCATGTGGAGCTTGCGCTGCGCACCACGCTCGAAGAGAACCTGGCGATGGTGCGCGACTCCGTCTCGTACCTCCGCGCGCAGGGCCGCCGCGTCTTCCTCGACTGCGAGCACTTCTTCGACGGCTACAAGGTCAATCCCGAGTACGCCAAGTCCGTCGTACGCGCGGCGGCCGAGGCCGGCGCCGATGTCGTCGTCCTCTGCGACACCAACGGCGGGATGCTGCCCGCCCAGGTCCAGGCGGTCGTCGCCACGGTCATCGCGGACACTGGCGCGCGCCTGGGCATCCACGCCCAGGACGACACGGGCTGCGCCGTCGCGAACACCCTGGCCGCCGTCGACGCGGGCGCGACCCATGTGCAGTGCACGGCGAACGGCTACGGGGAGCGCGTCGGCAACGCCAACCTCTTCCCGGTCGTCGCCGCCCTGGAGCTCAAGTACGGCAAGACCGTCGTCCCCGAGGGCGCTCTGCCCGAGATGACCCGTATCTCGCACGCCATCGCCGAGGTCGTGAACCTCACGCCCTCCACCCACCAGCCGTACGTGGGTGTCTCCGCCTTCGCGCACAAGGCGGGCCTGCACGCCTCCGCGATCAAGGTCGACCCGGACCTCTACCAGCACATCGCCCCCGAGCAGGTCGGCAACACCATGCGGATGCTCGTCTCCGACATGGCGGGCCGCGCCTCGATCGAGCTCAAGGGCAAGGAGCTCGGCATCGACCTGGGCGGCGACCGCGCGCTGGTCGCCCGCGTCGTCGAGCGCGTCAAGGAACGCGAACTCCAGGGCTACACCTACGAGGCAGCCGACGCCTCCTTCGAACTCCTGCTCCGCGAGGAGGCGGAGGGCCGCGCCCGCCGCTACTTCCGGGTCGAGTCCTGGCGTGCGATCGTGGAGAACCGCCCGGACGGTACGCACGCCAACGAGGCGACGGTGAAGCTGTGGGCCAAGAGCGAGCGCATCGTCGCGACGGCGGAGGGCAACGGCCCGGTCAACGCGCTCGACCGGGCGCTGCGGGTGGGCCTTGAGCGGATCTACCCGCAGCTCGCGAGGCTGGAACTGACGGACTACAAGGTCCGCATCCTGGAGGGCAGGCACGGCACGGACTCGACCACCCGCGTGCTGATCACCACCAGCGACGGCACGGCGGAGTGGTCGACGGTGGGCGTCGCGGAGAACGTGATCGCCGCGTCCTGGCAGGCGCTGGAGGACGCGTACACGTACGGGCTGCTGCGGGCCGGGGTGGAACCGGCGGAGTAGGAACCGGCGTAGCAGGAACTGTCCGCGAGCCGGGCTCGGCTGCCGGCCCGGGCCCGGCCGGCCGGACAGGCCGGGCCGGGCCGACGGGACGAACGGTCAGCGCAGAAGCTTCAGGAGCCGCTCCCGCCGCGTCCGCGGCGGCGCGTCGGCGGAGTCGCCGCTCCTGGTGGCGGCGTGACGGGCGGGAGACGCGGGGGGCGCAGTAGGCGCGGGAGGCTCCGGGTAGGACGCGGACGCCGGGTAGGACGCGGACGCGGGCGCGGGGTACGGCGCGGGCTCCGGATAGGCCGCGGGCCCCGGATAGGACCCAGCCGCGGGATACGGCGCCGCAGGCCGCCGTTCCCCGGTGAAGTACTCGGCGTCCTTGGGCCGTTCGTCCGGCGAGACGCGGGGCCGCCGCCCGGGCTCCAGGTGCGGGATGTGCTTGGAGCAGTGGATGTACGCCTCCTCGACCGACAGATGTATCCACATCTGCGGCTGCCTGCCCGGCGCCGGGTCGGCCGGCAGGTGCGGATACAGGGCGTAGTGGTCGTGCGCCGAGTACACCTGGGCCCGCCCGTTCACATGCAGCCCGATGTGATGCTCGGTGAAGTCGATGAAGAGCATGCCGAGATGCGGGTTCTCGGTGATGTTGCCCGCACTCGCCACCACCCCGTTGCCGCGGTACTCCGGGTAGGTGAGGGTGTAGTCGTCGAGCACGGCGACGAAGCCGGGCGGCCCCGCCCGGAAACTCGCGTCGCACTCGCCGCGTGCGTCCGCCGTGGACAGGAACACCATGGACTGCCGGGCGATGAAGTCACGCATGGCCGGGGTGAGACAGGGCCGCATCTGCCGGTCGTAGAAGCCGGAGGCACGGTCCGCCGTCCCCAGCGCCTCCTGCAGCATCCGCTCCCCGGAGGAGCCGAACGTCCCGTCATAGGTGGTCACAGCTGATCGTCTTCCTCCTGGGCGAGGGCCCGGCGCATTGACGAGGCGAGTGCGGGCGCACCCCATGGGTCGTAGTGCAGCTTCCGCGGAGCGAGACCGCGGCGGAGCAGCACGTCGGCCGCCGCGGAGATCATCTGCTGGGGGCCGCTGAGGTACGCCTCGTGCCGGTCCCAGGGGCCGAACTCGGCCAGCACCTGGGGAAGGGAGCCGGTGCGGCCCACGATGTTCTGCTCGGAGACCGCCGCACGGACGGTGAGCCAGGGGTGGCGCTGGGACATACGGAGCATGTCGTCCAGGCCGTACAGTTCATCGGCCGTTCTCGCGCCGACGAACAGGTCCACACTGCGCCGGTGCGAGATGCCCTGCCGTGCGACCTCTTCGATCAGGGCCCGGATGGGGGCGAGCCCGGTGCCGCCCGCCACGCAGAGCAGGTTGTCAGTGGACGCCGGGTCGATGGCCATGTCCCCCTGGGGCGGCCCGATCCGCACCCAGTCGCCGACCGTTGTGTGGTCGACCAGGGCCTGGCTGACCCGGCCGCTCCGGACCGCGCGGATGTGGAAGGTCAGGGCCGAGTCCGCGCGGGGTGCGTGGGCGGGGGAGTAGTGGCGCCACTCCCTGGGCCACCACGGCGACTCAAGGCTCAGATACTGGCCCGCGGTGTAGGTGTACGGCTGGTCGGGCAGCACGGTGATTTCCGCGATGCCGTTCTGGTGGCGTACGTGCCCGATCACTTGGGCGTTCCAGGCCGCGGGGGAGTGCTGGGCGTTCTGCTCGGCGGCCCGCATCATGATGTCCGCGACGGTCCCGTACGCGCGTCCCCAGGCGCCGGCGGTCTCCGGGGTCCAGGCCGGGCCCGCGAACCGGGCGAGGGTTTCGAGGAGGCACTCGCCGACCGCGGAGTAATGGCCGTTCTGCGTACCGAACTTCCGGTGGTCCCGGCCCAGATGGGCACAGAAGCGGGTCAGGCTCTCGGGGTCGTCGACGAGTTCGACGATCCGCAGGAGCGCCCGGAGCAACCGGTCACGCTGGACATCCATGTTGGCGGGGAAGAGTTCGCGAACCGCCGGATACCGGGCGAAGAGGATCGCGTAGAAGTAGACCCCGAGCTCTTCGACCTGAGGTTCGATCACGCTGAGGCTGGCCCGTATGAGCGCTGTGTCGTGTTCGTTGCCGGCCAGCGCCCTCGGCAAAGGCGGCGAGGCCGCGTACTCCGGATTGAGCGGGGGAGGCGGCTCGGGAGCGCGCAGACCTGGCGCCACGGGCTCGCGATGGGTGGGGCTGCCTCGGCGGAACCATCTGCCGCCGCCGTGCGGCACTTCCCTCACCGTGCGCCGGTGGTCGGGCGCGACGCGGACGGGCCTTCGGCCTCGGTGCGTATTCCGGTCGGACCAGGTCTGTCCCTCATGTGCTTCCGTACTCCTCGGCTCCGTGGTCCTGCGGCGCTTGCCGACCGCAGGGCGGATCCGGGCAGCGACAAGTGCAGTTCCTTTGCGGCAGCCATTACAGCGAGGGCTTGATCCTCGCGCAACCCGCGCACGTCGGCGTGCTGTCCACATCGTGGACACAGGTCGTCCACAGGTCGTCCGCAGGCCGTCTGGCGCAAGGGATAGCCGGTCGTCCGCAGGTGTGATCAGCACGGCTGTGGACAGTTTCACAACCGTGTAGCGGGCACTTCGGCCGAGGCGGGATCCGAAGCTCTGCGTGAGCACTGAGGCGCCCTGGGTGGTGAACGGCGGGTGACCGGCTGCGCGGTGACCGCATCGCCGGGGGCCGGCGCCGACAGGCCGCGCGCCCCGGGCCGGTACACATCTGCGAAGCCCCCCAGGCCGGCCCGGGCCCTGGCGGAGGGCGGCGGCAGGCGCCCTCCGCCGGTGGCCTGTTACGCGGTGACGCCGACCGGCGCCGGCCGGGCGGCCGGGACGTGGCTGAGGCTCCGGTTACGCAGCTGGGCGTAGCCGGGACGGATGGTCTGGTCGATCAGGGCGATGCGTTCGTCGAAGGGGATGAACGCGGATTTCATCGCGTTCACGGTGAACCACTCCAACTCGTCCAGGCCGTATCCGAAGGTGTCGGACAGGTGCTGGAACTCCCGCGTCATCGTGGTGCCGCTGACGAGCCGGTTGTCGGTGTTGACGCAGACCCGGAACTTCAGCCGGCGCAGCAGGTCGATGGGGTGCCCGGCGTACGAGGAGGCCGCGCCCGTCTGGAGGTTGGAGGTCGGGCAGACCTCCAGGGCGATGCGGTGGTCACGTACGTAGGTGGCGAGCCGGCCGAGCGTGACGGACCCGTCGGCTGCGACCGTGATGTCGTCGGTGATCCGGACGCCGTGCCCGATCCGGTGGGCTCCGCAGCGCTGCACCGCCTCCTTGATGGAGGGCAGGCCGACGACCTCTCCGGCGTGGATCGTGATGTGCGCGCCGGCGGCCCTGAGGTGGTCGAAGGCGTCGACGTGCGCCTCCGGCGGATTGCCGATCTCGGCCCCGGCGATGTCGAAGCCGACTACCCCGGAGTCGCGGTGGGCGAGGGCCAGTTCGGCTATCTCCCGGGAGCGGTCGGCGTGCCGCATGGCGGTCAGCAGGGTGCCGACGCGGATGGCGCGGCCGCTCGCCGCGGCCCGGCGCTCGCCCTCGCGGAAGCCGTCGTTGACCGCCTCGACGACCTGCTCCGGACTCAGCCCGCCTTCGAGGTGCTGCTCGGGCGCGTAGCGGCTCTCGGCGTACACGACGCCGTCGGCGGCCAGGTCCTCGGCGGCCTCGGCGGCGACGCGGTACAGCGCATCGCGGGTCTGCATCACGGCGCAGGTGTGCGCGAACGTCTCCAGATACCGCTCCAGGGAACCGGAGTCGGCGGCGTCGCGGAACCAACCGCCGAGCTCCGCGGCGTCGGTGGTCGGCAGCCCCGAGTAGTGCGCGTCACGGGCGAGTTCGACGACGGTGGCCGGACGCAGACCGCCGTCCAGGTGGTCGTGCAGGAGAACCTTCGGCGCCTGCCGTATCTGCTCCTGGCTGAGGCTGCCGGTCTGTGCAGTGTTGAGCGAGTTGTTGTCTGACAAGTGCATGGGAGGGGAGTGTAGCCCCGGCGGGCCGGAACGCGAACGCGGGCCGCCCGGAGGTGTGCGCCGCCGAAAAAATGGCCGGCTGGGGGACAGCCCTCAGAGGGTCGGCAGCCGGCGGCGGTGCGGGGTCCGTGGTCAGCGCGACTGCCAGACGGGCAGCGCCGGCGCCCCGGTGGGCAGCATGTACTTGGCCGCGAGAACGGGGATCCGCCCGGCGTGGACCACCTGCGTCACCAGCACGGCCGGGGTGTCCGACGGCCGGTCGAACTGCGCGCCGCGGCGGCTGCCGAGCATGGTGGCGACCATGGTGGACGACCCCTTCAGCGCCATGCCCCGCCCCGTTTCCAGCAGTAGCCGGAGCATGGTCGACGGTGCGCCGGGCGCGGCGTCGAGCGCCTGCGCCGGGGTGAGGCCGAGACCGGTGAGCGTCTCCTCGGTGGCTGCCCACTCATGGGCGAGGCAGGACGGCAGGGAGTTGACCTCGATCATGCTCTCCCAGAACCGGACCTCGCCGTGCGCGGGGAGCAGCAGATGCTGCGCGGAGAAGTCGGTCGGCTCCTCCAGAGCCTGCGCCAGTCGTACGGTACGGACCGCCGCACCCCCGCCGAGCAGCTCCTCCATGGGCTTGAGGGTCTCGAAGCCGCGCTGTGGCGGGTGATGGTTCACGGTCCTGCCCACTCCGCGCCGCACCGTGATGACCCCGTCCTCCTGGAGCAGGATCAACGCCTCGCGCAGCGCGGGCCGGCTGACGCCCAGGTCGGCGGCGAGCCGGGGCTCGGTAGGCAGCTGGGATCCGGGCGGGTAGACGCCCTGATGGACCGCTTCCACGATCCGTTCGTACAGGACGACGACCGGGCGCCGCTGCTGTTGTCTGTCAGCCATAGCCATCTCCTGCGGTGTGATCGTGCTGTCCCGGCTGCCGCCGCCCGGCCGCTCAGCCTACGCAGTACGGCCACAGGCTGCGGTGTTGACGTCCGGCTGGGAAGACCGGCGTGGCAGAGCCGGGGCGCGGGTGGCGCTTGACAGCTCTTCGAGTGCGGAGGTAGACCAGTCCTTCACCATGCCTTGTCTGACAAGTGATCGGGCAAGGGATGAAAAGCGTTCCGGGCGCGGCCGTGCCGCTGCCCGGGAGCGCCGACTGCCGCACCTCCGCACACATCGGCGGAACCGGCCGGCAGTGGCGGACGAACGGGCCGACCCCCGCCACTCGCCACCCGCCACCCGTCATCGCCCGTCTCCGTCTTCGCCGTGCGCCGAAGGCCCCTCGGGCCGCCCCGCTCCGTACTCCCCGCTTCGCCCTCCCTCCTAGGAGCCGCCATGCCGACGTGTGCTGACCGCCCGGAGACGCCACGGTCCGACAGGTCCGGCAGGTCCGGCGGGTCCGACAGCCGTCCCGGAATGCTGCTGGCGCTGGCGCTGGCCGTGCTCGGCTACCAGCTCAACGCCACCATGCTCAGCCCGGCCCTCCCCGACGTCATGCGCCGGCTGCACACCACCAGCGGGCTCGTCGGACTCTCGCAGACCCTGTTCTTCCTGTTCGCGGCGGTCGGGCAGGTCACCCTGGCCCGGCTCAGCGACTACCGGGGCCGCAAACCGATGATGCTGCTGGGCTGCTTCCTGGTCATCGCGGGCGACATCGCCTGCGCGGCGGCCCCCGATATCGGGGTGTTCCTCGTGGGGCGCGTCCTCCAGGGCTTCTCCGCCGCGCTGTTCACCCTGGCGTTCCTGACCCTGGACGACACCCTCTCGGCCAAGGGCTTCGGCCGCGCCGCAGGCATCATCACCGCTGTCAACGGCGGTTTCGCGGGCGTGGACGCGGTCTTCGGCGGCCGCCTCGCGGACACTGTCGGCTTCCGTGGCATCTTTCTGGCCGGTCTCGTGGTGTCGGTGGGAGGCACCCTCGCCGTGTACCGGACCGTCCCCGCGACGCCACCGACCGCGACGGGCCGTATGGACTGGCGCGGCACCTCACTCCTGGCCGTCGGGCTGACGGGCGTGCTGATCGGCCTGGCGCAGGGCGAGTCATGGGGCTGGCTCTCCGTGCCGACCGGGGTCTGTGTGCTGGGCGGCCTCGCCTCTCTGGTCGCGTTCGCGCCGGCGGGCCGGGGCACCGGCGACGCCGTCATCGACACGAAGCTCCTCGTCTCGCGCCGCGCCTGGCCACTACTGGCCACGACCGTGCTGACCCTGGCCGGCGCCTTCGGGGCGCTCACGCTCACCGTGCCGCTGTTCACCCAGGACCCGCAGGCCGGCTACGGCATGAGCGCGACACACTCGGCGCTGCTGTTCGCGACACCGGCCCAGGCCATCGGCGTGATCGGCGCTCCTCTCGCGGGCATACTCGGCCCGCGGATCGGCTGGCGCCGCAGCGTGGTCCTCGGCTCTGCCGGTTCCCTGATCGCGTTCGTTGTCGCGGTGCCGTTCATGACCCATCAGTGGATCTTCGCTGCCGCGCTCGCGGTGCTCGGGATCACGTACAACGGCCTGAGCATCACCGCCCTCAACGGCCTGGCCGTCCTCTCGTCCCCCGATGACCAGAAGGGCGCGCTGCCCGGCCTGAACGGTGCCTGCTTCGGGATCGGCGCCTCACTCGGTACGGCGCTGGCCTCCGCCCTGATCACGGTCGCGGCCGGCGGCGGCGCGCACGGCTCGGGCCGGTACGAGCCCGCGCTGTGGGCCTCGTGCGGACTGCTTGCCGTGGCGATGGTGACGACGGTGGCGATCAAGGCCGTACCGAAGGACGCGGCGCAGGCGGACGGTGGCCGGGTGACGGTGCCCGCCATCCACGGGTGAGCGGTGGAGCCGCCATCGGACGCAACTCCACCGCACAGCCGGGCAGATGGTGCGGATGACTACGCGTGGGCGCTGATCACACCGCCGGAACTGAGCACGATGTAGATGCCGTTGGCGTCGACCCCGGTGTCGTGCTGGTTCGCGTTCAGCGTGGCGTCCACGCCGTCGTGGCCGATGATCTGCGCGCGGTACTTGCCCTCGCCGAGCTTCGTGACCTTGGTCTTCCAGCCGCCCGCGAGCTTGAACGTGCCCGGCCCCTGGTGCCCGCCACCCATCCAGGCGTGGACCTCGCCGCCCAGCGTGAGCACGACGAACATGTCATTGGCGTCGAGCCCGGCGTCGGCGTCCTGCTCGGGCGTCTCCAGGGTGGCGAAGACCTCACCCTTGTGGACGAGCTTGGCGAGGTAGTGCTGGGGGCCGACCTGGTAGATCTTGGCCGTGCTGCCGTCCGGCAGAGGCTGGGTGTGGATCGGGGACGCCGTGGTCTCGGTCGTGGTCCGGGTCCTGGCCGTGGTCTGGGAGTTGTCCGCGCCGGTCTTGTCCGCGCTGGTCTTTTCCGCACTGGTCCGGGAGTCGCTGTGCGCGGCGCCGTTGCCGGTGGAGTCGGCGATGGAGACGGAGTCCTTCTTCTCCGGGCCGGCGGCGTCCTCGCCCCCGCTCTGGCAGGCGGTCAGCGAGAACGCCGCAGCGGCGGCGACGGCCACCAGCCCGGCGGAACGGGCGGTACGGCGGGTGCGGCGAGTGGTCATCATGGAAATCCCCCACGGGTGTCAAAGCCCGGCCCTTCCGCCTGCTCCCACAGGGCGGCCGACCGGATCTTCTGTTAGCTACACCCTGTGAGATGGAGCCCGGGGAGGGGTTGTTCGCCGGGTTCTGTCCGCACTTGGTAACAAGGGGACCTGACGCCGCAGACCGAGACAGCGCTCGGCGAGGAAGGCGGCCCAGGCCTGCGGGGTGCCGGTCAGGACAGGACCGTTGGCGGCCTTGGAATCACGGACGTGGATGGCACGGGGTGGGCGGCGACTTCTGCGCAGTTGCCGTCGCCGCCGCTGCAGCTCTGACGGTGGAGAGGCGGGCTCGCGCCGGTGCGCCGCCACCCGGGAACGGGTCGCGGCGCACCGGCGTACACGAGGGGCGGTAACGGGCCCGTGATCAGGCGGACTTGATCGCCGAGATGTCGAAGGCCAGCTTGACCTTGTCGCTGACCATGACGCCACCGGTCTCCAGGGCGGCGTTCCAGGTCAGGCCCCAGTCGGAGCGCAGGATCTCGGTGCTGCCCTCGAAGCCGACGCGCTGGTTTCCGTAGACGTCGGTGGCCGAGCCGTTGAACTCCAGGTCGATGGCGAGCGGCTTCGTGACGCCCTTGATGGTCAGGTCGCCGACGATGCGGTACGTGTCGCCGCCGAGCTGCTCGGCGCGCGTGGAACGGAACGTCATGTGCGGGAACTGCTCGGCGTCGAAGAAATCGCCGCTGCGCAGGTGGCCGTCGCGGTCGGCGATACCGGTGTCGATGCTCTCGATCCGGATGTCGATGGCCGCGGTGGACTTCGACGGGTCGGTGCCGTCCAGGTGCAGCGTGCCCTCGTGCTCGGTGAAGGAGCCGCGCACGTTGGTCACCATGGCGTGGCGCACGGTGAAGCTGATGGCGCTGTGCGCCGGGTCGATGCTGTAGTCACCGGACAGGGCGGCCAGGGCGGGGTCCACCGGGAGGGTGGTGGCGGTGGCGGCCGGGGCGGTGGGGGACTTGCGGTTGAACAGAGCCATGGCTCCTCCTCGGGGACGGGTGGTGCGGGGGTGAGTGCACAGGTGGCGTCCAAGGTGGTTGTTTAACCTTCAACCTTCGACGGGATTCACTGTAAGGGCATCTGGTTCAAAATTCAACATCTTCGACGACGGGTGCGGAGGCGAGCGCGCGGATCGGTGTGCGATGCACGGTGACGGCCCTCTGGCGACGCGCGTAGAACTACGGCACTATCTGTCCCGCTCCACCTGCACAGCGGCCCCACAGGCAACGCGAACAACGCCGACATCGCACTCAATGCAGTCATCGCTGTCCTCGCAGTCATCAGCAGGAGGAATCCCCAATGAAACTCCGCCCGGTTCTCGCCGCACTCACGCTCGTCCTCGGTGTCCTCTTCGCGCCCGGCGTCGGCGTCCTCGGAGGCGCCACCGACGCCTTCGCCGTGACGAAGATCAGTCACGCCACCGCCACGTCGATGTTCCGCTCATCCGGCATCACCTGGTCGTCGTCCGGCGGCTGCTCCGACCGGAACGTCGCCACCTGCACCTCCTTCGACCAGCTCAACCTGGCCACCGCGCAGGGCGCCCAGACGCTGAAGGGGGCGCTCGGCTGCGCGATGAACATCACCGGAGGCACCGAGACGGGCCACGCGTCCGGCACGTACTCGCACTGGAACGGCTACAAGCTCGACATCGCCAAGACCACCTGCCTGACGAACTACGTCAAGAACACCTTCACGTACATCGGCCTGCGCGGTGACGGCTACCCGCAGTGGAAGTCCGGCGCTGGCAATGTGTACGCGGACGAGGGCAGCCACTGGGACGTCACGTTCTACAACTGCGGCGGCTGCTAAGGGCTGTCCCGCAATTCCTGGTGGATCAGCGCGCGGCGTCAGATGCGGTGCATCGCAAGGCGGAGGGACGTCCGCATACTGGATGTATGTGGACGTTCCGGCAACGCGGCGAGGTGCCGTAGCTGTCGTCGCGCGCCCGCCGGGAATTGCGGGACAGCCCTTAGGTAAGAAGGGCCCGTTTGTCTCACCGCTCAGCGGGTTCCCAGGCCCTGGGGAGACCACCACTCGGCCATGAAGCGGAACTCGATGGCGAGGACCAGTACTGCCTCGTGCAGATCTGGCGGATCAGTCAGACGTGACAACCTGTGGGCCGCTCCCAAAGGCGGCCCACAGTCCGGCCAGACCGCCTTCACGCATCTGATCCAGTCACCAATGGTGACGGCGAACGGGTCGTAATTCAGGATGCCGCCGTTCTCGTATCAGGCGCCGGGCCTCCTGGTCCTCCACCGGGTCGATGAAGCGCCGCGGGCCGGCTTACTGCTGGTCGGTGAAGTGCGGGTCCTTCTTCTGGTTGTAGATCTCCTCGCCCGACGCGTTGAAGGCATGGACGTAGGGGCTCGGGCCCGCATACTGCGGGCCGGGGTTGTCGGTGGAGCGAGCCGCCGCGTAGACGAACGCGCCGCCCGCCATGACCGCCGGGTACTGCTTCGGGTCGTCGCCGTAGCTGATGGCGATCTTGGCAATGTTGGATTTGTAGTGCCCGGCGCCCAGCATGAGGTATCGCCCCTGGCCGACGGGCTCGCGAACGGAGTCGAAATACTCGATCGTATGGCCGGTGCCCCACAGGCGATTGTTGATGAACGTGGGCGGGGAATCCTGGCTGTTGCCCTTGTCGCCCTTCGACTGGCACTGCACGTACTGATCGGCGGAGTTGACGGCGATGACCACGCCGTCCCCGTCCTGCGAGGCGACGGGAGCGCGGGCCGCGGCCACCGCGTGGTAGCGCGATGCATCCGAACCCAGGCAGGAGGCCAGGATCTTGGCGACGGTCCCGGCGTCGATCGGGGTCGTCGCCCCGCTGGTGATGGTGAATGCGTCCGGGGCGGAATCCGTACGGGCCGACGACGGCGCCGAGCCGGCTCCGCCCGACGTGGAGCCGCGCATTGTGCTCGGACTCGGTGACGCGACGGCGCTCGTCGGGTTTCCGGCGGGGCCGGCGAGAAGCGGCTTGGCATCCCCTGCCCCGCTGAAGACGGCCACGGCCGCGACGCTCACCGCCGCGACCCCGGCGGCAACACCTAGCGGCACTCCCATCCGCGTCGCAGCGAAGCACGGTTGTCCTCTGGACCGACCTTCATCAGTAGCTCCTCTCGGGTCCGCCGGTGGTTCGGCAGATCACGATCGGAAGGAGCCGCAGGCCACGGCAGAGCCGAGTCGCGGTCAAGCACCGTCTCCGATCGCCGGCGCCAGGCATGCAAGAACACGGTCGACGTGAGGTCTTCAGCCTCGGACCAGTCGGCCGTCCGCCGGAACAGGTAGTTGTAGACGGTCTTCCCATGACGGTCGAAGATCTGGCCGAACGCCTCCCGGTCGCCGTCGACGGCCCTCGCCCACAGCTCCCGGTCAGATGTCCCTCCGACCGGTACGGCGGGACCGGCGTTGTTCAGTTCCATGCTGTGTACGTGTCCGGCAACCGGCCGAAGGTTCCCGGACGTTGCTTGATGCCGCACCGGTTCTTCCCCGCACCGGCTTGGACTTTCGGACAGCGGCTGTTGGACTGCCGCTGTCCGCGGGGGCGTTGGGCGTTGACCGGGTGGTCAGGCGCGGATACCCAGTGACCATGTCCCGAAGATTCAGATCCGTCCGCGCGCTCGTCGCCGCGTCCTCCGCCGTATTCGCCCTGGCCGGGCCCCTCCCGTCCGCCTCCGCCACCACCGCGCCCGCGACCGGAGCCGCCGGGGGCGCGGCCGTCATCGGCTCGGCCCAGCTCTCGGTCGCCGTCGCCAGGGACTTCCCGCGGGTCGTCTCGTACACCGACCGCACCACCGGATCGCGGCTGCTCGGCAGTACGCAGCCGGTCACCGCAGTCACCCTCAACGGCAAGCCGTACCCGGTCCAGGTGAAGGGCGCGCCCGTCGTCCGGGCCGCGTCCGCCGCATACACCCTCACCTTCGCAGCCCTGGCCGGGGTCGAGATCGACGCGAAGCTCTCCGTCTCGGGACGCGTCACCACGTTCAAGGTGACCGCCGTACGGGACACCGCGGCGTTCCGGGTCGGGACCATCGACATCCCCGGCCACGACCTGGTCTCGGTGGGGTCCGACGACGCGGGAGCCGCCACCGCCTTCACCCGGCTCGACGCGGATTCGACCCGTACCGCCGATGTCTTCGGCAAGGTCACAGCGGACACCAAGGCCGACGCCTCGCCGGTCGGGGCGACGTACGCCATCGTCAGCACCGGGCAGCTCGCCGCGGCCGTCGAGTCCAACTCCTCGTACGACAAGCCGGCCGGCGCCACCAACGGCGACGCGGCCCGCTTCTGGCACCAGGCGCAGAAGGAGGCCGACGGCAGCGTCCGGGTCGGCGTCCGGTCCGGACAGTGGACCTACCGGGGCGCGGGCGCGGCCAAGCCGGAGACCGGGAACAACCTGCCCTGGGCGAAGGTCGTCGTCACCCCGGACGCCAACGGTGACAAGACCGTCGACTGGCAGGACGGCGCAGTCGCGTTCCGTACGATCGGCATCGAGCCCAAGGGCGGGAACGAGACGCCGGACCGGGTGATAACCCACATCCCGTTCAACTTCGCCAGCCAGGCCACCCACCCCTTCCTCCGCACGCTGGACGACGTCAAGCGCATCTCGCTCGCCACCGACGGCCTCGGTCAGCTCGCGCTGCTCAAGGGCTACCAGTCGGAGGGCCACGACTCGGCGCACCCCGACTACGGCGGCAACTACAACACCCGGGCCGGCGGCCTGACCGACCTGAACAAGCTTCTCAAGGACGGTAAGAAGTGGGGCGCCACGTTCGGGGCGCACATCAACGCCACCGAGGCCTACCCGGTCGCCCACCACTTCGACGACAGCCTGGTCGACAAGGGCGCACAGGGCTGGAACTGGCTTGACCAGAGCTACTACATCGACCAGCGCCACGACATCAACAGCGGCGACCTCGCCGCCCGGCTCCAGCAGCTGCGGAACGAGACCGACCCCAACCTCTCGCTGCTCTACCTGGACGTCTACTACACACACGGCTGGATCGCCGACAAGACCGCCGAGGCCGTCCGCGAGCAGGGCTGGAACCTGGCGTCCGAGTGGGCGGACAAGTTCGAGCGGGACACGCTCTGGTCGCACTGGGCCAATGACCTGGACTACGGCGACGCCCACAACAAGGGCCTCAACTCGAAGATCATCCGGTTCATCCGGAACGACGAGAAGGACGTCTGGAACAACGATCCGGTCCTCGGCCAGACCGCCATCCAGGAGTTCGAGGGCTGGACGGGCGAGACCAACTGGACGAAGTTCTACGACACCGTCTGGCAGAAGGACCTCCCCGCCAAGTACCTCCAGCACCAGAAGATCACCCGCTGGGACGGCAACGACATCACCTTCACCGGCGGGGTCACCGGCACGGTCAAGGACGGCAGGCGGGCCGTCTACGACCACGGGCGGCAGGTCATCGACGGGACCGGCTACCTGATCCCGTGGGACGGCGGAAAGAAGCTCTACCACTACAACGAGGCCGGCGGCACGACCAGTTGGGAGGTGCCGGGGAGCGGCGCGTACACCGTCTACAAGCTCACCGACAACGGCCGCACAAGCGTCGGCACCGTCAAGCCGGTCAAGGGGCGGATCACCCTGACAGCGGCCGCGGGCCAGCCGTACGTGCTCTACCCGGACCACGCCCCGAAGCAGGCCGACCCCCGCTGGGGCCAGGACACCCTGGTCAGGGACCCCGGCTTCAACGACGCGAAGCTGAGCGACTGGCAGCGGACCGGCACCGCCGTACGGGCCACCGACAGCCAGGGCCGCAACAGCGCCGCGCTCTCCGGAAGCGGCACGGCGGCCGTCTCCCAGCAGCTCAAGGGACTCAAGCCCGGGGCCCGCTACTCCGCATCCGCCTGGATCGAGGTCCAGCCCGGCGGTTCGAGGCGTACGACGCTCTCGGCGGGCGGGAAGTCGGTGGCGGTCGAGCGGTCGACCGCGAAGAACATGGTCGCCGCCTCCGACTGGCACGGCACGTACTTCCAGCGGGCGGCGGTCAACTTCACGGCGCCGGGGAACGGCGCCACCACGCTCAGGATCGAGGCCGCGAAGGGCTCGGCGGCCACCGTGCGGCTCGATGACATCCGGGTGGTGGCGAACGCTCCGACGGTCAGGGCGGGAACGGTCGCGTCCGAGGACTTCGAACACGTCGACCAGGGCTGGGGCCCGTTCCTCAAGGGCGACGCGGGCGGCGACACCGACCCCCGCACCCATATCGCGCAGAAACACGCCCCGTACACCCAGGCGGGGTGGAACGGGAAGGCCATCGACGACGTCGTCGGCGACGGCCAGTCGCTGAAGTCGCACGAGGAGAACACCGGCCTCGTCTACCGGACCGCGCCGTGGACCGTCCCGATGGCCGAAGGACACGCGTATCAGGTGCAGTTCGACTACCAGTCGAGCGACGCGGGCGCCTATGCGTGGGTCGACGGCTACGACCGTGCGTCGGGCTCCGGCGCCGCGTCGGTGGAGACCCGGAGCACCCCCATCGGCAGACAGCGGACCACCGGGCACTTCAGCGAGCAGCTCACGGCCGGCTGTGGGGACACCTTCACCGGGCTGCGCAAGGCCGAAGGGGCGCCCGACGGCGCCGACTTCGTGCTCGACAACTTCACGGTGACCGACCTGGGCCCGGCGAGCGGACAGGCCGCCTGCGGCACGCTCTCCGTCGACCCGGCCGGCCAGACACTGGAACCGGGTGCGAAGAACGAGGTCTCGGCCACCTTCACCAACTACGAGGCCACCGCGGCGACCGGTGTATCGGTGAGCCTGGACCTGCCCCACGGCTGGCAGGCCGAGCCCGCGGGGCCGGTCACCTTCGACACCGTGGCCCCTGGAGCCAAGGCCACCGGCAGCTGGCAGGTCACCCCGCCGGTGGACGCGGCATACCAGCCGTACGAGCTGCGCTCCACCGGCTCGTACACGGTCGGCGGCAGCACCCGGAAGCTGACCGCGTCCGCCTCGGTCCGCACGCTCCCGCCGCCGCCCACCGAGGACAGCTACGCGAGCGACCTCGACTGGACGTCCATGGTGAACGGCTGGGGACCGGCCGAGAAGGACATGGACAACGGCGAGACAGCGGCGGGGGACGGCACACCGCTGACCATCGGCGGCAAGGTGTACGCGAAGGGGCTCGGCACCGCGTCGCCCGGCACCATCCGCTACTACCTGGGCGGCCGGTGCACGTCCTTCACCGCGCAGGCGGGTCTCGACAGCTCGCAGGGGACGCGCGGCAGCGTGCAGTTGAGTGTGGTCGCCGACGGCACGGAAAAGGTGAAGTCGCCGGTGCTCAAGGGAGCCGACGGTGCCTGGCCGCTGACGGCCGACGTGACCGGGGCGAAGTACGTCGACCTCGTCACCGGTGACGGCGGCGACGGGCCGGGCAACGACCACGCGGACTGGGGCGACGCCCGCTTCCACTGCGGCGGCTGACGGGCCGGCCGCTGGCGGTTGAAGGGCGGCTGCTTGAAGGTCGGCCGCTTGAAGGCCGGCCGGGAAAGCGCTTGCTCCCGGTTCGCGGTGATCCGGGAGCAAGCGCTTTCTATTCGTCTTGTCCAGACCATTGCTAGGCCGTTGAGGCCCTGCTACACCAGCGGTTAGCAGATCCACGCAGATCCACGCCCCTGTCTCCGGGAGTCTCCTGTGCCCTCGCTGCCCCCTTGGTCCCGTCGTGCCTTCCTCGCCACCGCGGGCGCCGGCGCGCTCACGCTGACGTCTGTGCCGTTCGCGAACGCGGCCCCGTCCGCGCTGTCCGCCGCCGGGACGGCCGAGGCCGCGGGCACCGGCTCCGACGACGAGTTCGCGACGCTGCGCGGCCGCTGGCTGGAGCTGGCGCTCGGCACCGGCTACGACGCGACCGCCGAGCCGTACGCCTCCCAGCTCAAAGCGACCGGCCAACTCGCCGCGAAGTTCCGGGCATCGATGGCCCCGGCCGACAAGTCCCTCTGGGCGGACTACCCCTTCGACCCGCCGGCCGGTATCACCCAGAGCTACTCGCGGCTGTGGACGATGGCCCAGGGATACCTCCAGGACGGCACCGGGCTCACCGGAGACGCCGGCCTGCTCGCCGATGTGATCACCGGCATCGACCACCTCTCCGCGAAGATCTACAACCCCGCGACAACGGTCTACGGCAACTGGTGGGAGTGGCAGATCGGCAGCCCACGGCTGCTGATGGACCTGGTCGCCGCCCTCTACGAGCACCTGACCGACACCCAGATCCAGGCCGCCTGCGCGGCCGTCGACCACTTCATCCCGGACTCGGTGCTCGCCGACTACTCCGGCACGTCGACCGGCGCCAACCGGGTCGACCTCTGCCGCTCGGTCACCATGCGCGGGGTGAACGGCCGCTCCCCGGAGAAGATCGCGCTGGCCCGCGACGCTCTCTCGCCCGTCTTCCCGTACGTCACCAGGAGCGACGGGCTCTACCCCGACGGCTCGTTCCTCCAGCACACGTCGATCGCCTACTCGGGCACCTACGGCCAGGTCATGCTGGACGGCCTCGGCCGGCTCTTCACCCTGCTCGCGGGCTCCACCTGGGATGTCACCGACCCCAACCGGCAGATCATCCTGGACAGCGTCGAGCACGCCTACGCGCCCATCATCTACAACGGCCTGGCCATGGACAGCGTCAACGGGCGTGCGGTCAGCCGCGGTTACCTCGCCAACGACGACCAGCACGTGATGCGCAGCGACCACTTCCACGGGAAGGGGCTGATCGCCGCCATCGCGGTCATAGCGGGCGGTGCGTCCGATGCCGAGCGGCTGCGCTGGCAGGGGATGGTCAAGGGCTGGATCGAGCGGGACACCACGGCCCCGATCCTCACCTCGCCGCAGTTCGGCGTCGCCGACCTCTCCCGGCTGCACGCGGTCGCCGCCGCCCCGGTGGCGGCCGCCCCCGAACCGGTCGCCCACAACCTCTTCGCCTCCATGGACCGGGCGGTGCACCGCCGCCCCGGCTGGGCGGCGAACATCTCGATGTCCTCCGAGCGGATCTCGTACTACGAGTGCGGCAACGGCGAGAACCTGCACGGCTGGCACACCGGCGCCGGAATGCTCTACTGGTGGCCGGGCAAGCAGGCGAACGACCAGTACACCGACTGGTTCTGGCCGACCGTCGACCCGTACCGGATGCCGGGAACCACCGTGTCCACGAAGCGACTTGCTGACAAGGCGGGCGGTGAGTGGGGCGCCGCCAAGCCGGCGGTCCAGTGGGTGGGCGGGGCGAGCGACGGCGAGTTCGCGGCCGTCGGCCAGCATGTGAAGGGGCTGCTCTCCACCCTCCAGGCCCGCAAGTCCTGGTTCTGCGTCGGGGACACGGTGATCTGCCTGGGCGCGGGGATCACCGCCACCGACGGCGTCCCGGTCGAGACGGTGGTCGACAACCGCAACCTCGGAGCCGACGGCACGGGCGCGTTCACCCTGGACGGTGGCGGCCGGCCGCGCTGGGCCCACCTCGCGGGCCACGGCGGGTGGGTCTTCCCTGGCGGCACCGACGCGCTGCACACCCTGCGCGAGGCCCGCACCGGGGCCTGGCACGACATCAACACCACCAGCTCGACCGAGCGGCAGACCCGCACCTTCCAGACCCTCTGGCTCGACCACGGCACGGACCCGGTGGACGCCTCGTACGCGTATCTGCTGATGCCCGGCGCCTCCCCCCGCACGCTCGCGGCCCGCGCGGCCGACCGCGGCTGGCTGGAGGTACTGACCAATACGGCGGCACAGCAGGCGGTCGCCGTACGCTCGCTCGGGCTGACCGCGGTGAACTTCTGGCAGGCCGGTACGGTGGAGCGGCTCACCGCCTCCGCTCCGGCGAGTGTGCTGGTGCGGCGCAAGCGGGGCACCGCCACCCTGCACATCAGTGAGCCGCCCCGGACCGGAATGCCGGTGGAGATCGTCTGGAAGCAGCCGGTACGCAGGGTGACCAGCGCGGATTCCTCCGTTCAGGTGGTCTCGACCGGCGGCTCCCTGCGGCTGCGGATCGCCCCGGGCACATCGGGCGCGATGCACGCCTGCGAGGTCGTACTCGGCTGACCGGACACCGGAAGGCCCGGCCGCGCTCCCGTCCCGCCAGGGCAGCCCCCTCCCGAGACGCTTGTGGGGACTCCACAATCCAGGGTGGTGCTGGACTGGCACTTCGGCTGCGTCGCCGGGCTCTTCTGTCCAGGGCGGCCAGGAAACTGGTCCGGAGACTGTGCGAAGTGCACTGCGCGTTTTCTTGGCGCAGTTCGTAGGGTCGGGACATGACCGTTTTGGACGAGACCGCGGGCCGGAGCACCGACGCACGTGGACGGGTGGCGGAACTGCTGGCCCTGCGCGAGCAGGCCAGGAGCGGGCCCAGTGAGCGAGCGACCGAGGCCCAGCACGCGAAGGGCAAGCTGACCGCGCGCGAGCGCATCGAGCTTCTGGTGGACCCGGGCTCGTTCAAGGAGGTCGAGCAGCTGCGCCGCCACCGGGCGACCGGCTTCGGCCTGGAGGCCAAGAAGCCGTACACCGACGGTGTGATCACCGGGTGGGGCACGGTCGAGGGCCGGACGGTCTTCGTCTACGCGCACGACTTCCGGATCTTCGGCGGCGCGCTGGGCGAGGCCCACGCCACGAAGATCCACAAGATCATGGACATGGCCATCTCGGCGGGTGCCCCGCTGGTCTCGCTGAACGACGGCGCGGGCGCCCGTATCCAGGAGGGTGTCAGCGCTCTCGCCGGGTACGGCGGGATCTTCCAGCGCAACACGCGTGCTTCGGGTGTGATCCCGCAGATCAGTGTGATGCTCGGCCCGTGCGCGGGCGGCGCCGCCTACAGCCCCGCGCTCACGGACTTCGTGTTCATGGTGCGTGAGACGTCGCAGATGTTCATCACGGGCCCGGACGTGGTCCGCGCGGTGACGGGTGAGGAGATCACCCAGAACGGCCTCGGCGGCGCCGACGTGCACGCCGAGACCTCGGGCGTCGCGCACTTCGCGTACGACGACGAGGAGACCTGCATCGCGGAGGTCCGCTACCTCATCTCGATGCTGCCGTCGAACAACCGGGAGAACCCGCCCTCGCACCCCAGCGAGGACCCGGCGGACCGCCGCTCGGAGCGGCTGCTGGACCTCGTACCGGCGGACGGCAACCGCCCCTACGACATGCACCAGGTCATCGAGGAGCTCGTCGACGACGGCGACTTCCTGGAGATCCACGAGCGCTGGGCGCGGAACATCATCTGCGCGCTGGCCCGGATGGACGGCCAGGTCGTGGGCATCGTGGCGAACCAGCCGCAGGCTCTGGCGGGTGTCCTGGACATCGAGGCGTCCGAGAAGGCGGCCCGCTTCGTCCAGATGTGCGACGCGTTCAACATCCCGATCATCACCCTCCTGGACGTGCCCGGGTTCCTGCCCGGCGTGGACCAGGAGCACGGCGGGATCATCCGCCACGGCGCGAAGCTGCTGTACGCGTACTGCAACGCCACCGTCCCGCGGATCTCGCTGATCCTGCGCAAGGCGTACGGCGGCGCGTACATCGTCATGGACTCCCAGTCCATCGGCGCCGACCTCACCTACGCCTGGCCGACGAACGAGATCGCGGTGATGGGTGCCGAGGGCGCCGCCAACGTGATCTTCCGCAAGCAGATCGCCGAAGCCGAGGACCCCGAGGCCATGCGCGCCCGGATGGTCAAGGAGTACAAGGCCGAGCTGATGCACCCGTACTACGCGGCCGAGCGCGGTCTGGTGGACGACGTCATCGACCCGGCCGAGACCCGCGAGGTGCTCATCGCCTCGCTCGCGATGCTGCGTACGAAGCACGCCGACCTGCCCTCGCGCAAGCACGGCAACCCGCCGCAGTAATCCACAGCCACAAGCCACAGCACGTATGTCCCAGTAAGGGGAAAGACCTTGAGTACTCCCACCGCCGCCGCATCGCTGCTGCGCGTCGAGAAGGGCCACGCGGAGCCGGAGGAGCTGGCCGCGATCACCGCGATCCTGCTGGCCCGCGCCGGCAACCAGCCCGAGGCCCCGCTGCACACGCCCCGCACCACGGCCGGCTGGCGCCGCCTGGAGCGCACCCCGGGCTTCCGCGCCCCGCACTCCTGGCAGGGCTGAGCCCGCCGACAGCGGCCCGCCCGCACCGGACACAGCGAAAGGCGCCCGCATCCTCTCCGGAGGGTGCGGGCGCCTTTCGCTGTACGGCCTGGGCCCCGCTAACGCAGGCGGGCCATCAGTGCGTGCTCCACCAGCGTGATCAGCGCGCTCTTTGCGTCTGCGCGGTGTCGTGCGTCGGTGGTGAGGATGGGGGTGTCGGGGCCGATCTGGAGGGCTTCGCGTACTTCGTCGGGGGTGTAGGGCTGGTGTCCGTCGAAGCCGTTGAGGGCGATGACGAAGGGGAGGCCCGAGTTCTCGAAGTAGTCGACCGCGGGGAAGCAGTCGGCGAGACGGCGGGTGTCGACGAGTACGACGGCGCCGATGGCGCCGCGTACGAGGTCGTCCCACATGAACCAGAAGCGGTCCTGTCCTGGGGTGCCGAACAGGTAGAGGATCAGGTCCTGGTCGAGGGTGATGCGTCCGAAGTCCATGGCCACCGTGGTGGTGGTCTTGTCCCCGGTGTGTGTGAGGTCGTCGATGCCCGCGGACGCGGACGTCATGACTGCCTCGGTACGCAGCGGGTTGATCTCCGAGACGGCGCCGACGAACGTGGTCTTGCCCACGCCGAAGCCCCCTGCCACCACGATCTTCGCGGAGGTAGTGGAGCGGGCTGCACCGCCGCTAGAGCTTGCGAAGTCCACTGAGCACCCTTTCGAGCAGTGTCACGTCTGGCTGGCCGCCGACGGCATCGTCGCCGCCGGGCTGATGGATGGCGACAAGCCCGGCCTCCGCCAGATCGGCGACGAGGATCCGGGCGACGCCGAGAGGAATCGTAAGGAGTGCCGAGACCTCGGCAACAGACTTGATCTCGACACAGAGCCGGCAGATCCGCTGATGCTCGGGCAACTGCCCTTGCAGCTGCGACGGTTCTGCCGTGGTGCTGACCAGCGCCTCGATGGCGAGCTGGTAACGCGGCCGGGTCCGGCCGCCGGTCATGGCGTACGGGCGTACCAGGGGATTGCGGTCCTGAGCCGGAGCCGGATCGGGCTGCTGATGCGGCGTCCAGTGCGGCTGTACCGGCTGGATGCGCGGCGGCTGGTCGTACGGCGACGGGGGCTCCGGCTGCTGGTGCTGCCTGCCGTGTCTGCCCGGCGCGGAGGGAAGGTCGAAACGGTCCCGGTCGTACCCGCCCGGAACCCGCTGTTCACCGTAGTAAGGGTGACCGCCTGGGGGTGTTGCCACGTTTCCTCCTCCGACTGCCCGTCGCCTGTTCCTGTGGAGCGCGCCACCGCACCTTATGGCGCGGTGGCGAGAAACGCACTGTCTGTTTGCTAGTTGAGAAGACTGCCCTGCAGTTCGGCGCGGAGATCCGGGGTCAGGACACTGCCCGCACGGTCCACCAGAAGGGCCATCTCGTAACCCACCAGACCGATATCGGCCTCGGGGTGAGCGAGGACGGCCAGCGAGGAGCCGTCCGAGACGGACATGATGAAGAGGAAGCCGCGCTCCATCTCCACGACGGTCTGGTTGACATGACCGCCCTCGAAGATCCGGGACGCCCCCGCGGTGAGCGAGGTCAGCCCGGAAGCTACGGCCGCCAGCTGGTCGGCACGGTCACGCGGGAACCCCTCGGACATCGCCAGAAGGAGTCCGTCGGCGGAGACCACCACTGTGTGGGACACCCCGGGGGTGTTGTCCACGAAGTTGGTGATCAACCAGTTCAGGTTCTGCGCCGCCTGGCTCATCGGGCTCACACTAACGCTCCTGGTTGTAGGTGCTGTCAGGGCCGCCGTGGTGATCCCCGGTGGCCTGACTGTTCGTGTCACTACCTGCGTTGCGCCCCCGCAGGACCCCGCGGCGCAGGTTGCTCAACCTGCCCCCGACGTCCTCGGGCGCGCGGGAGACCTGGGGGCCGCCCTGCGGGGTCTGTTCGGCTTTGCCCTCGACCAGGTTGGCCTTGGGCACCCGCCGGGGGAGACCGGAGGGGGTGACCCCGCCCGCCTTCGGCTCGCGCAGCTTGTCCGCCCGCTGCCAGCGCTCGTCGTTCGACGAACGCCAGCCGTCGGGACGGCTGCTCTCCCCGCTGTCCTCCCCGTCGTTCTGCTCCTCAGGATTCCGCTGTCCGGCCTGGGGGCGACCGGAGTTCTGCTGACCGGGCCGGTGTGCTCCGGGGGCCGCCTTCGGGGCCTGCTGCTGACCGCCACGGCGGGGAAGGCCGGCGTCGGTCAGTTCGTGGGAGGTGCTCGGAGACGGTCCCGGACGGTCGAAGCCTACGCGTTCGGAAGCGGCTGCGGGAGCGCCCTGTGCAGATTCCGCCTCCGGCTGGTAAGCCGACCGAAAACCGTCCTGGTACGTGGCCTGACCAGCCCAGTCGCCCTGCTGGGACTGCGGCTCGAACGCGCTGTCGTACTGCGGCTGCCGGCCGTCGGACGCCGGGTGGCCGGATTCCGGATATGCCCCGTCCCGGTAGCCGTCCGGCGCCGTGTGGGCCGCGTAACCGTTCGGGTCGTACGGCGCCTGCTGTGCCTCCTGGCCGTACTGCGCGTAGCCGTTCCCGGGCTGCGTGTAGCCATTGCCGGGCTGCGGGTACTGCTGCCCCTGCCCGTACGGCTGCTCAGGCTCCGCCGCCTCGTCGCGGAACAGCGGCCTGCCGCCTCCGTCGTGGCCACCCTCCACTGCCGCCCGGCGTTCCTCACGCATCAGCGAGCGGTTGACCGGGTCAAGGCGGCGCGGTTCGCTGTCGCCGTAACGAGTGTCGTCGAAGCCGAGTTCGGCGGCCGTGCGCTGTGGAGCCTGCGGGAACGACTGCTGCTCGCGCGGCTGCTGCTCCGGGATGATCGAGGAGACGCTGAAGTCGTCCGCGGGCAGCTGCTCGCCGCCACCGCCGTGCGTGATGGCGTCCGGGAGCATGACGAGCGACGTGGTGCCCGCCTGCTCACCCGAGGGGCGCAGCTGCACGCGTACGCCGTGCCGGTCGGCGAGGCGACCGACCACGAACAGGCCCATGCGCTGCGAGATCGCCGCGTCCACGGTCGGCGGATTGGCCAGCTTGTGGTTGATGTCCGCGAAGTCCTCGGCGGTGAGGCCGATGCCCTTGTCGTGGATCTCGATCATCACCCGGCCGTCAGGCAGCCGGGTCGCCGTGACGCGCACCTTGGTCTGCGGCGAGGAGAACGTGGTGGCGTTCTCCAGCAGCTCGGCGAGCAGATGCACCAGGTCGGTGACGGACTGCCCGTGGATCTCGGTCTCGGGGACCCCGGTCAGCTCGATGCGCTCGTACGACTCCACCTCGGACGAGGCCGCCCTGAGCACATCGACCAGCGGGACCGGCTGGTTCCAGCGCCGCCCCGGCTCCTCGCCCGCCAGCACGAGCAGGTTCTCGCCGTTGCGGCGCATCCGGGTCGCGAGGTGGTCGAGCTTGAAGAGGCTCTCCAGCTGCTCAGGCTCGGCCTCGTTGTTCTCCAGGTCGGTGATCAGCGTCAGCTGGCCCTCGATGAGCGACTGGTTGCGGCGCGAGAGGTTGGTGAAGATCGCGTTGACGTTGCCCCGGAGCATGGCCTGCTCCGACGCGAGCCTGACCGCCTCGCGGTGCACCTGGTCGAAGGCGCGCGCCACCTCGCCGATCTCGTCCTGGGTGTGGATCGGAATGGGCTCGACCCGGGTGTCCACCCGGCCCGGCTCCGTGCGCGAGAGCTGGTCGACGAGCATCGGCAGCCGCTGCTCGGCGACCCCGAAGGCGGCGGTGCGCAGGCGCCGCATCGCCCGGCTCATCTGGCGGGCCATCATCCCGGCCAGGATGAAGGCGACCAGGAGGGCGACGAGGACGACCGCGCCGTTGGTGATGGCGTCGTTCTTCGCGTTGTGCGAGATCGTCGCCGCGTCGCCGACCGCGTTGTCGACCAGGTTCTTCTCGACCGTGCTGTAGCCGTTGAACCTGGTGCCGGCCACGATGGACCAGGACTCGGGGTCGATGCCCTTGGCCTTCAGCGCCGCGGGTGTCTGGCCCCTGCCGATCTCGGACGCGATGCCGTCGAACATCGACCCGCCCTTGGACGGCGGGTTCACATAGTGCTTCCCGGCACCCTTGGCCGCCTCCTTGTCGCGGGAGACATAGTTCTTGGCACTGGCGGCCTGAGCGGCCATCTCCGTCTTCAGCGCGGCGGCGTCCGCCTCGGTGCCGCCGGACACGTACTCCTGGAGCGCGATCTGCTCCAGGTAGTTGTACGAGTTGAAGGCGACGACCTGCGCCTGGAAGGTCGCGGGGTCCTGGCTCGGGCGCACCAGCAGATGCGTACCGATGGAGCGCTGAAGCGATTCTGCAGCCTGGGCCAGCTGGAGCGCGTAGACCGTGCGGCCGTAGCTGTTGATGTTGCTGGTGCCGAGGCCGAGTTCATTGGAGAACTCCATCAGCGAGTGCTGGACCTTGACGTAGCCCTCTTCGGTCTTCACCGGGTCCATCGCCGCGGTGTACGCGGTCTTGCGCAGCGTGGCGAGGGTGGGCTCCTCGTCGCGGAAGAGCTTGAGGCGGCGCTGGAGGTCCTTGGTCTTCGGCAGGTTCTTCACCGCGGCGTCGAAGGACTTGGCGGCCGCGTCGGTGCGGCTGTAGGCGCGCTTGACGTTGAAGTCAATACGGTGGTTGGAGAGCAACGGCTCAGCGCTGTTGTCACGCTCTTCCAGCAGCGCCTCGCCGTACGCCGAAGCGGCCCGTACGACGAGAGCGACCTGCTCGGCGTCCCGCGCGCTGTTCCAGGTGGTGATCGAGCTCTTGACCTGGAACCCGCCCATGACGAGGCCGACGATCACCGGGATCAGCAGAATCGCGTTGAGCTTGGTGGGCACACGCCAGTTGCGCGGCGCCAGCCGGCTGCCGCTCGCGCCGGTGTCACTGCCCCCGGCGGCGGAGCCGGACCGGGCGCCAGGAGACGTCGCCGACTGCGGCGGCGGCGTGAAGTTCCCCCGCGCCTGCTCCGCCGCGGAGCTCTTCGTGCTTCGCCTCACTCGACCAACAACCTCTCGGCGCCGGCACCAACGCTGTGCCGTCCATCATTCAGAGCCGTACTCGGACCGGCCGTCGGACGGTGGTCCTACTCAGGAGTTCGCCGAATTCCAGCACGTCGGGCGGCGTGGCTCCAAACAGCTGGAACCCGCCGCACCGAGTGGCGTATGCCTCAGATAAAACGGTCAAAAAGAGCGAGCGGCGCCAAAAGCAGAGGCGGGCGTGAGCGGAGCGGCACCATCTGGATGCAACGGGTGTCCGCGGTCGATGAATTCTCTGTCGAAACGTTATGAACATGGGGGCGGATCGTGTCAAAGACCACAGTCCGCCCCAGGTCGGCTACGACAACTGCCGTAGAAGGACGACTACTTGAGACGTGCCATCAGTGCGTGCTCGACGAGTGTGATGAGTCCGCTCTTTGCGTCTGCGCGGTGTCGTGCGTCGGTGGTGAGGATGGGGGTGTCGGGGCCGATCTGGAGGGCTTCGCGTACTTCGTCGGGGGTGTAGGGCTGGTGTCCGTCGAAGCCGTTGAGGGCGATGACGAAGGGGAGGCCCGAGTTCTCGAAGTAGTCGACCGCGGGGAAGCAGTCCGAAAGGCGGCGGGTGTCGACGAGTACGACGGCGCCGATGGCGCCGCGTACGAGGTCGTCCCACATGAACCAGAAGCGGTCCTGTCCTGGGGTGCCGAACAGGTAGAGGATCAGGTCCTGGTCGAGGGTGATGCGTCCGAAGTCCATGGCCACCGTGGTGGTGGTCTTGTCCCCGGTGTGTGTGAGGTCGTCGATGCCCGCGGACGCGGACGTCATGACTGCCTCGGTACGCAGCGGGTTGATCTCCGAGACGGCGCCGACGAACGTGGTCTTGCCCACGCCGAAGCCCCCCGCCACCACGATCTTCGCCGAGGTGGTCGATCTGGCCGCCCCGCCGCTAGAGCTTGCGAAGTCCACTGAGCACCCTTTCGAGCAGTGTCACGTCCGGCGTGCCGCCGGCCTCTCCGTTGCCCGGCTGGTGGATGGCCACCATGCCGGCCTCCGCCAGGTCGGCCACGAGGATCCGCGCCACACCCAGGGGCATCGAGAGCAGTGCCGACACCTCGGCCACCGACTTGACCTCACGGCACAGATGGCAGATCCGCTGGTGTTCGGGGAGCAGGCCCGCGAGGTGCACCGGGTCGGCCGTGGTGCTGACCAGCGCCTCGATGGCGAGCTGGTAGCGGGGCCGGGTCCGGCCGCCGGTCATGGCGTACGGACGTACCAGTGGCTGGTCGCCCTCACTGTCGTACGACGCGTCGTGCAGCACGCCGTACGGATCGTGAGAGGCGGGGGGCGGGGTCATGGATCCTCCGGGCGTGACAGCGAAGAGACGGAATGCCGTCTGACTGGGCCGGTGGGGGGCGGGATGCGGCCGGACGGTAGGTGATGAACGTACGGGCAGAACCTGTGGGGAGGCGTCTCTAGTGGAGCAGGCTCCCCTGGAGTTCGGCGCGCAGGTCCGGGGTGAGGACGCTGCCCGCACGGTCGACGAGCAGGGCCATCTCGTACCCGACCAGGCCGATGTCGCAGTCCGGGTGGGAGAGCACGGCGAGCGATGAGCCGTCCGAGACCGACATGAGGAAGAGGAAGCCGCGCTCCATCTCCACCACGGTCTGGGCGACTTCGCCGCCTTCGAAGATCCGGGAGGCGCCCGCCGTGAGCGAGGTCAGCCCGGACGCCACGGCCGCCAGCTGGTCGGCACGGTCACGCGGAAAGCCTTCGGACATGGCCAGCAGAAGTCCGTCGGCGGAGACCACCACTGTGTGGGACACCCCGGGGGTGTTGTCCACGAAGTTCGTGATCAACCAGTTCAGATTCTGCGCCGCCTGGCTCATCGGACTCAACTAGTGCTCCTGCTGGTGAGAGGGGCCGGTTCCGGCCTGGCGACCCTGTTGGATTCCGCGCCGGAGATTGGTCAGCCGGCCGCGTACGTCGTCGGGCGCACGCGAAACCTGCGGACCGGCCTGGTGGGCCTGCTGCTGTGCGGTGCCGGGCACCAGATTGGCACGCGGTACGCGTCGGGGCAGACCGGATGTGGTGACACCACCGGCAGCGGGCTTCTTCGCCCGCTCGGCCTGCCGTACGAGTTCATCGTTGGGCGATGCCCGCCAGTTGCTGCCTGGGGCAGTCTGGGCCATGGGGTCGCGGGGCGGCGCCGCGGGAGCGGCCTGCTCGGGCTGCTGGGGAGCGGCCGGTCCCTGCGGCTGTGCGGTCCTCGCGGACTGCGCGCCGTGGAACCAGTTGGTCTCCAGGGTGTCGTAGAGCGGGGTACGTCCGTCCCCGGGGCCGGCGGCCGGCGGCAGTGCGTCGTACTGCGGCTGCGCGGGCAGGCTCTGCGGCGCAGGCGGTCGCGGCGCACCGAAGTCGGCCTCGGTGCGGTCACGCTGCTGCGGGGCGCCGCCGGGACCCTGCGAAGGGGCGGGCGGGCGCGGGGAGTCGAAACCGCCGAAGTCCGACAGCCCGGCTCGCGGGAACTGCGCCGTGGACGCGGGGTCCTGCGACTGCTGCGGGTCCTGGTACGGGAGGTCCTGCTGGAACAGCTCGTCCTGGGGCCGGCCCTGCTGGAACCGGCCATCCTGCTGCTGGGCCTGCGGTATCTGCGGCACCTGGGGTATCTGCGGGCGCCGCTGCGGGCCGCGCACGTCCGGGCGCTCGAAGACGTCGGCACGCTCGAACCGGCCGGTGCTCCCCGGGGGCGGGCCGTCGAAGTCCGGGCGCTGGAACTCGGCGGTGGAGCCGGGGCCCTGGCGATCGGCGGAGAGCCGGTCGCTGCCGAACAGGTCGTCCGCCGGGGCGCGCTCGCCGGACTGGCGCCGCGGACGCAGCGGCTGGCGGTACTGGGCGCCGGAGTTGCCGGTGCCGGCCGCGCCGGAGTCGCTCGTACCCGGACCGAACGCGTCGGGGAACGCGCCGGTGTCCGGCTCCTCGTGGCCGCGCGGCATGTCCTGGGCCGCCCGCTGCGGCAGTTCATTGCCCCAGCTGGTGGTCTGCGGACGCTGCGGCGGCTGCGGGCCCTGCGGCTGCTGCGACTGCGGGCCGCGGGTCTGCGGACCGCCGGGGTTGCCGCCGGGCAGCTCCGCGCGCGGGCCACCGGTCGGCGGCAGCTGCTGCTGACGGTCGGCCGGGGGCTGGAACATGCTGTCCCCGGGCTGCTGCTGACGGTCGGCCGGGGGCTGGAACATGCTGTCCCCGGGCTGCTGCGGGCGCTGCGGTCCGTTGCCGCCGCGTCCCGGGGCGTCGCCCTGACCACCCTGGCCGCCGCGACCGCCCTGGGCGGCCCTGCGCGGCATGGGCGCCCCGGCGCCGAAGGCGTTGACCGCCGGAGCGGGTGCGGAGCCGCCCTGCGGCTGCCCCTGCTGCTGCGGGCCGCCGGGCTGGATGGAACGGTCACCGTCGCGGGCGGGCAGCGCTGCGCGCGGACCCGTACCCGAGACCTGACCGCGCGGGGCACCGGCACCGATACCGGCACCAGCGGGGGCACCAGCGCCGGCACCTGCGCGGCCCGGGGCGCCCGCGCCCTGCTGCGACTGCCCCAGCTGCTGCTGCGGCGGCTGCTGGCCACCGGGCACACCCGGCTTGGCCGGAGCCTTCTTGCCACCCTGCGCGACATCGACGGGCAGCATGACCAGTGCGGTCGTACCGCCGGAGTCGGAGGGGCGGAGCTGGATGCGGATGCCGTGGCGCAGCGAAAGGCGGCCGACCACGAACAGACCCATGCGGCGGGAGACCGAGACATCCACGGTGGGCGGCGACGCGAGCCGCTCGTTGATCGCGGCGAGGTCCTCGGGGGAGAGGCCGATACCGGTGTCGTGGATCTCGACGAGCACCCGTCCGTCGGGCAGCGCGTGACCGGTCACGCGGACCTTCGTCTGCGGCGAGGAGAACGATGTGGCGTTCTCCAGCAGCTCGGCGAGCAGGTGGACGAGGTCGTTGACGACGCGTCCCGCGACCTCGGTCGCAGGGACCGCCGCCAGCTCGATGCGTTCGTACTGCTCCACCTCGGACGCGGCGGCGCGGAGCACGTCGACCAGCGGCACGGGGCGGGTCCACCGGCGGCCGGGCTCCTCGCCCGCGAGGACCAGGAGGTTCTCACCGTTCCGGCGCATACGGGTCGCGAGGTGGTCGAGCTTGAAGAGCGAGGACAGCTGGTCCGGGTCGGCCTCGCGGGACTCCAGTTCGGAGATGAGCGAGAGCTGGCGCTGGATGAGGCCCTGGCTGCGGCGCGAGAGGTTGGTGAACATCGCGTTGACGTTGCCCCGCAGCATGGCCTGCTCGGAGGCGAGCCGGACGGCCTCGCGGTGCACGTCGTCGAAGGCCGTCGCGACCTTTCCGATCTCGTCCCGGCTGTGCACGCCGACGGACTCCACGGAGGTGTCGACGTCCTGCGGGTCGGTCTCGGAGAGCTGCTTGACCAGCTCGGGGAGGCGCTCACTCGCGACCTTGGTCGCGGTGTCCTGGAGCCGCCGCAGCGAGCGGATCATGGACCGGGCCACGACGAAGGCGCCGACCAGCGAGACACCCAGCACGAGCACGATGAGCGCGGCATTGATGATCGCCTCGCGCTCGGCGTCGTTGCGCAGCTCGCGGGCCTTCTGCTCCATCTCGCCGAGCAGCGTGGCCTCGATGGTCTTCATCGCCGTGATGCGGTTGCTGTCCGCGTCGTACCAGTCCTTGTACGAACGCGGGGTCTGGCTCTCCAGACCGCCCTTGTTCTCCAGCACGTGCTTCGCGTACAGGCTGGCGGCGGTGATCTCCGGGTTACCGGTGTCCAGCGGGGCGGTCAGAGCCGCCGCGTTGCCCGCGTAGACCAGCTTGAAGGACTTGAGCTCGTCCTCCTCGCTCTGCATGGCGGACTTGGCGAAGAGCCGGTCGCTCTCCTCCAGCTGGCCGTGGCCCTTGTTGCTCGTCGGCAGTGCGGCGGCGATGACCGCTCGCTGGATCGACGCGTACTCCTTGGCGGACGAGAAGGCCGCCAGGGCGCGGGTCCGCTTGATCATCTCCGGGTTGGCGGTCGCCTGGGCCATGTCCTGGGAGAGGCCGAGCAGCGAGTCGATCAGCTCGCTGTACTCGTTGACCGTCTGCGACGTGGTGGCGCTGCCCTGGTACGCGTCGGCGCGGATGGCCTTGAGCCGGGTCAGCTTGGTGGCGATACCCCGGAGGCTGCCGCGGATCGACTCGATCGAACTGTCGCGGTTCGCCTTGTCGAAGTCCGCGGTGCCCTTGAGGAAGGCCTGGTCGGCGAGGTCGGTGCGCTTGCGGGGCTCTTCGACGTTGAAGTCGTCGGCCTTCGCGCCGTGCGACAGCGGACCCGCGGACCTGTCGCGCTCCTCCTGGAGCGCGGCGGCCAGTTCGGTCGCCTGCTTGGTCATCTGGGTGAGCAGCTGCATGTGGTCCAGCTGCTGCATGTTGTCGAGCGAGTCGTTGATGCGCAGTCCGCCCAGGGTGGTCGCGGCGACCACGGGCAGCGCGAGCAGGGAGACGAGTCTGGTGCTGATGCGCCAGTTGCGCAGAGCTATTCGCGAGCCCGCGCCGGTCTGGCCCTTGGTCTTCGGCGCGGCCGGAGCCGACGGCCGGGCCGACGTACTGGACTCACCGCCGCTTGCCGGGGTCTGGCTGTGTCCACGGGGGGCCTGGGCGTGCTGGGCCGAGGAGCCGCGGTCGGATCCGCCGCGAGGCTCCTGTTCAGCCTCGGCTTCCCCTTGACCCTGGCGGGCCTGGGGAGAGCCCGTGCCATCCCTCTTGAAACGTCCCTGCACTAGCGTCGCAACCTCTGGACCAGGCGTTCCCCCGCACAGGCGGCGGAACGGTGTCGAGTCGTGGGGCGCGGCGCGCCCCATGGTGGTCGTCAGTGACCGGCGTGTTCTCCCCCTTCACCGCCGCCACTCGGCGCTGCGTCGCGCCCTTCGTGCGCCGGCCTGCCTGTGTTTTCACAAAGACTGCGCGGCAGTGCGTGGAATTCCAGCACAGCGACGGATCTCCAACAAGGCCCGTGTGCCGCGTTGTGAGCTTATTGACACGGTGTGAGCGGTGCATCACCAGGGGTAGAAATTCATCCCGGATGAATCGGACTTTTGTTTACGTACTGCTTACGGGGCAGGGGTGTCCCAGTCGCGATGATCAGGGGCGGAATGAACGGTTCACGTAGGTAATGTCCGCTTGTTGAGGGGTAGTTGACTGCCCGCAATGCCCTAAATATCCCTCAACTCGTGAGCAAACTCACACCTAGATCGTTGTCCTGTCCACGCTTCCGCGGGGAATCAGATGTTTAGCCTGACGCTTTACAGGGATGGCGAATCCGACAACCGGCGCCCCGGCGCCGCCCGAACCGACAGGGCCTCACAAGCAGATGAAGACGACGACGTTGTTCCGCAACACTGCCAACCCCCGCCGCACGACGCTCGCCCACCTCACGGACGCCGAGCAGCTGCAGCGCCCCGAGCAGCCGGAGCACGCCACCACCCTGCCGGCCGCGACGGCCAACCCGCGCCGCACGATCCTGATGGAAGCACCCGCCCAGACGCAGGTCACCCCCGCCGAGTAACGCGCGGTAATCGCACGGCAGCCCCTCGCCACCCGCGTTAGCCTGAAGCGTCAGAACTCCAGCCAGCCAGTAAGTGAGGGGCGCCAGCACTCGTGCGCATCGCCAGATTCTCCATCGACGGCAATGTCGCCTTCGGCGTGGTCGAGGGCGAGGGCTCCCATCCCTCGGGCGACCTCGTCCTCGACATCATCAAGGGCATCCCGTACTCCGACTTCGAGCTCTCCGGTGTCAAGGTCCCGCTGAGCAAGGTCCGGCTGCTGCCCCCCGTGCTCCCCAACAAGGTCGTGGCCTTCGGCCGCAACTACGCGGAACACGCGGCAGAGCTCGGCAACGCGGTCCCGGACGCGCCGTTCGCCTTCTTCAAGCCCACCACATCGGTGATCGGCTCGGGCGACGCCATCGAGTACCCCTCCTTCTCCAGCGAACTGCACCACGAGGCCGAACTGGCCGTCGTGATCGGCCGGATGTGCCGCGAGGTCCCGCACGACCGCGTCAAGGACGTCGTCTTCGGCTACACCTGCGCCAACGACGTCACCGCCCGTGACGTCCAGAAGCGCGAGAAGCAGTGGGCCAGGGCCAAGGGCTTCGACACCTCCTGCCCGCTCGGCCCGTGGGTGGAGACCGACCTCGACCCGTCCGACCTGACCATCCAGGCCACGGTCAACGGCGACCAGCGACAGCTCGGCCGCACCAGCGAGATGATCCACTCCATCGCGGATCTGATCGTGAACATCTCCGACGCCATGACGCTGCTCCCCGGAGACGTCATCCTGACCGGCACCCCGGCCGGCGTCGGACCGCTCAACGTCGGCGACGAGGTCGCCGTCTCCATTGAAGGCATCGGCACTCTCACCAACAAGGTGATCAAGCGTGGCTAACGCGACACACCCCCTCAGGCTCTCGGCTTCGCTCGACGGGCAGGGGGTGCCCCCCCGCGTACGTTTCTGTCCCTCCCCGACCGGCAACCCGCACGTGGGACTGGTCCGCACCGCCCTGTTCAACTGGGCCTTCGCCCGGCACACCGGCGGTTCCATCGTCTTCCGCATCGAGGACACCGACGCGGCCCGCGACTCCGAGGAGTCGTACAACCAGCTGCTCGACTCGCTGCGCTGGCTCGGCCTGGACTGGGACGAAGGGCCCGACGAGAAGGGCGGCCCGCACGCGCCGTACCGCCAGTCGCAGCGGATGGACATCTACGCGGACATCGCGAAGAGGCTCCAGGACGCGGGTCACGCGTACAACTGCTACTGCACCACCGCCGAGCTCGACGAGCGCCGCGACGCCGCCCGCAAGGCCGGCCGTCCCTCGGGGTACGACGGCCACTGCCGTGACCTCAGCGCGGAGCAGATCGAGGAGTACCGGGCGGAGGGCCGCACCTCCATCGTCCGCTTCCGGATGCCCGACGAGACGATCACCTTCAACGACCTGGTACGCGGCGAGCTCACCTTCTCCCCGGAGAACGTCCCGGACTACGGCATCGTCCGGGCCAACGGCGCGCCGCTGTACACGCTCGTCAACCCGGTCGACGACGCGCTGATGGAGATCACGCACGTACTGCGCGGCGAGGACCTGCTCTCCTCGACCCCGCGCCAGATCGCGCTGTACAAGGCGCTGATCGACATCGGCGCCGCCAAGGAGATCCCGCTCTTCGGACACCTTCCCTACGTGATGGGGGAGGGCAACAAGAAGCTCTCCAAGCGCGACCCGGAGGCGTCCCTCAACCTCTACCGCGAGCGGGGCTTCCTCCCCGAGGGGCTGCTCAACTACCTGTCCCTGCTGGGCTGGTCGTTCTCGGCGGACCAGGACATCTTCTCGGTCGCCGACCTGGTCGAGAAGTTCGACATCGCGGACGTGAACAGCAACCCGGCCCGCTTCGACCTGAAGAAGGCCGAGGCGGTCAACGCCGACCACATCCGGCTGCTGGACGTACGGGACTTCACCGAGGCCTGCACCCCGTGGCTGCGCGCCCCGCACGCCAACTGGCCGGAGGAGAACTTCGACCAGGCCGCCTGGGAGGCGATCGCCCCGTACGCGCAGACCCGCCTCACGGTCCTCTCGGACATCACCGCCAACGTCGACTTCCTCTTCCTGGACCAGCCGGTCGAGGACGAGGCGTCGTGGGTGAAGGCGATGAAGGGCGACCCGGTGGCCCTGCTCACGACGGCCCGCGCCAGGCTCGCCGACGCCGACTGGACCAGCCCCGATGCGCTCAAGGCGGCCGTCCTGGCGGCCGGCGAGGAGCACGGCCTGAAGCTCGGCAAGGCCCAGGCCCCGGTCCGTGTCGCGGTCACCGGCCGCACGGTCGGCCTGCCGCTCTTCGAGTCCCTGCAGATCCTGGGCAAGGAGCGCTCACTCCAGCGCATCGACGCGGCACTGGCGAAGCTGGCCGCCTAAGCTGAGTACATGCCCATACGTGCGGTCCTCTGGGACATCGACGACACGATCTTCGACTACACCACCGCGGACCGCACCGGGCTGCTGGAGCATCTGAAGACCGAGGGCCTGCCCGACGAATACACCTCCGTCGAGCAGGCCCTCGGCCGTTGGCGGGAGATCACCGAGCTGCACTGGGCGAGGTTCGCCGAGGGGGAGACCGACTGGGAGGGCCAGCGCCGCGAGCGGGTCCGGTCCTTCACCGGTACGGAACTGAGCGACCAGGAGGCCGACGCCTGGTTCGCCCGGCACCTGGCGCACTACGAGGCGGCCTGGTCGCTCTTCCCGGACGCCGTGCCGACGCTCGACGCCCTCGCGGCCGACTACCGGCACGGCCTCCTCTCGAACTCGGCCGCCCACAACCAGGACCGCAAGTTGCGCACCATGGGCGTTCGGCACCGGTTCGAGGTGCTCGTCTGCGCGGCCGATCTGGGGGTGGCCAAACCCGCGCCCGGCGCCTTCCACGCCGCCTGCGACGCCCTGCGGCTCGCCCCCGGGGAGGTCCTGTACGTGGGAGATCATCCGGACATCGACGCCGCCGGGGCGCTGGCGGCCGGACTGAGGGCGGTCTGGCTGGACCGGGCGGACCTCGGCGGCCGGCCCGAGCTGGAGCGGATCACCGCGCTGGGGCAGCTTCCCGGGCTGCTGCGGGGCGATACCCGTTTTGGAGCGCCGTCCACCTTCGGGTAATGTTCTTCTTGCGCCGCCCGAGTGGGCCGGAAGGCCGGAGCGGACAGCGCGAGATGAAAACAAGACCCCCAAGGGTTGCGTTTCATTGGGCTATGGTGTAATTGGCAACACAACGGTTTCTGGTACCGTCATTCTAGGTTCGAGTCCTGGTAGCCCAGCGCAAGATCAGCAGTAACCACCTTGCAGTACAAGCCCCCGTTGTGTAGCGGCCTAGCACGCTGCCCTCTCACGGCAGTAGCGCCGGTTCGAATCCGGTCGGGGGTACAGATCCTTCCCGTGAGTTGCTCAGGGTCGCACCCGGTCAACTTGATGCAGGATCGCTAGGGCCCCCGTTGTGTAGCGGCCTAGCACGCTGCCCTCTCACGGCAGTAGCGCCGGTTCGAATCCGGTCGGGGGTACTCCACCATGGGCTATGGTGTAATTGGCAACACAACGGTTTCTGGTACCGTCATTCTAGGTTCGAGTCCTGGTAGCCCAGCGCAAGATCAGCAGTAACCACCTTGCAGTACAAGCCCCCGTTGTGTAGCGGCCTAGCACGCTGCCCTCTCACGGCAGTAGCGCCGGTTCGAATCCGGTCGGGGGTACAGGAGCAGGAAAGGCCCTTCACTTCGGTGAAGGGCCTTTGCTCATAGCCCGGTTGCGCGGGTCGCACGGCCCGGCTGTCTGGCCGGACTGGCGGCCGGATGCCCGAACTCCCGCCGGTTCAGAGCCCGTAGCGCCGCGCGACTCCTCCTCCTGCGCCGGCCTGGGCGGCGAAGTCAGCACCGGCTCGTCCAGCACGGTGGCCACGACGGCCGTCTCCACCTGCTCTTGCTCGGAGGGGTACGTCTCCATCAAGTCCAGGCCCTGGACGGCCACTTGATACATCAGCTGGGCTGCCGGTCTTCCTGGCGATGCCGCGCATGCTCAGGGAGTTGGGCAGGAACAAGGATCGCGGACTCCTCGGCCACACGCTGCTGACCGGCTCACCGCGGACGTACTACGTCGTGCAGTACTGGGAGTCGAAGGAGAAGCTGCTCGCGTACGCGGCCGCCCCCGACATGTTCCACCGCACCGCGTGGACCATGGTCAACCGCAGGGAGCGGAAGTCCCGGCAGCACGTGGGGCTGTGGCACGAGACGTACATCGTGCCGGAGGGGTCGCACGAGTCCATCTACGCCGATATGCCGGCCTTCGGGCTGGCGGCGGCGACCGGTGTGCTCCCGGTCGAGCGGCGGGGCCGCGCGGCGGCGGACCGTCTCGCGCACCGCGCCGGCGCCGGCTCACGGCCCGAGGCGGGCTGAACGGACCGGACCTTGGCTGCGATGCGCCGGGCCGCCACGACGCTGGGGCTGCCGGTGTGGGAGCGACTGGGCGGAGTGACTGAGCGGAGCGGTCACGGAGCCCTGCGTGAGCGGCCCCCGCGTCAGCTGGAGCGGCGCAGGGCCTCGGAGAGCCGTCCGGCGGCGTCGATGACCGCCTGGGCGTGCATCCGGCCCGGGTGGCGGGTGAGCCGTTCGATCGGGCCCGACACCGAGACGGCGGCGACCACCCGGTTCGAGGGGCCGCGCACCGGGGCGGAGACCGAGGCCACGCCCGGTTCGCGCTCGCCGATCGACTGGGCCCAGCCCCTGCGCCGTACGCCGGAGAGCGCGGTCGCCGTGAACCGGGCGCCCTGGAGTCCGCGGTGGAGCCGCTCGGGCTCCTCCCAGCCCATCAGGATCTGCGCCGACGAACCGGCCTTCATGGTGAGCGTCGAGCCGACCGGGACGGTGTCCCGCAGCCCGGAGAGCCGCTCGGCCGCCGCCACGCAGATCCGCATGTCGCCCTGCCGCCGGTAGAGCTGGGCGCTCTCGCCCGTGACATCGCGCAGATGCGTCAGTACGGGGCCCGCCGTTGCGAGCAGGCGGTCCTCGCCCGCCGCCGCTGCCAGCTCCGAGAGCCGTGGGCCGAGAATGAACCGGCCCTGCATGTCCCTCGCCACCAGCCGGTGGTGTTCCAGGGCCACGGCAAGCCGGTGTGCCGTGGGTCGTGCCAGCCCTGTTGCCGCGACCAGCCCGGCGAGGGTGGCCGGGCCGGACTCCAGAGCACTCAATACCAGAGCTGCCTTGTCGAGAACGCCGACGCCGCTAGAGTTGTCCATGCAACGATACTCGCGTCTCACTCTGTGAAACGCAAGTTCAATTTTCCAGGGAACTTGCCAACCTGTAGGGGCGGCCGTACAACGGCTCGCAGTTGCCGCCCGGTACGGGGGTCCGGACGGGGCGCCCGATTTCTAGTTGGGCCGGCGAAGACGCCGGCCGGAGGGAAAGCGATGGGTAGGACACTCGCGGAGAAGGTCTGGGACGACCATGTCGTCAGGCGCGCCGAAGGCGAGCCCGACCTTCTCTTCATCGATCTGCACCTGCTGCACGAGGTGACCAGCCCGCAGGCGTTCGACGGTCTGCGCCAGAACGGCCGGCCGGTGCGGCGACTCGACCTCACCATCGCCACCGAGGACCACAACACCCCGACCCTCGACATCGACAAGCCGATCGCGGACCCGGTCTCCCGTGTCCAGCTGGAGACGCTGCGCAAGAACTGCGCGGAGTTCGGCGTACGGCTGCACCCGCTGGGCGACGTCGAGCAGGGTGTCGTCCATGTCGTGGGACCGCAGCTGGGCCTGACCCAGCCGGGCACCACCGTGGTCTGCGGTGACAGCCACACCTCCACGCACGGCGCCTTCGGCGCGCTGGCGTTCGGCATCGGCACCTCCCAGGTCGAGCATGTGCTGGCGACCCAGACGCTGCCGATGGCCCGTCCCATGACCATGGCCATCACCGTGGAGGGCGAACTGCCCGACGCGGTCACGGCCAAGGACCTGATCCTGGCGATCATCGCCAAGATCGGCACCGGCGGCGGACAGGGCTACATCCTGGAGTACCGCGGCTCCGCCATCGAGAAGCTCTCGATGGAAGCCCGGATGACCATCTGCAACATGTCGATCGAGGCGGGCGCGCGGGCCGGCATGATCGCCCCCGACCAGACCACCTTCGACTACCTCAAGGGCCGCGACCACGCCCCGCAGGGTGCGGAGTGGGACGCCGCGGTCGAGTACTGGAAGACCCTGCGCACCGACGACGACGCGGTATTCGACGCCGAGGTGTTCATCGACGGTGCCGAGCTGGCCCCGTTCGTCACCTGGGGCACCAACCCCGGCCAGGGCGCACCGCTTTCCGCCAGCGTCCCCGACCCGGCGACGTACGAAGACGCGTCGGAGCGTCTGGCCGCCGAAAAGGCCCTGGAATACATGGGGTTGACCGCGGGCCAGCCGCTGCGCGACATCAAGGTCGACACGGTCTTCGTGGGTTCCTGCACCAACGGCCGCATCGAGGACCTGCGCAGCGCGGCAGCCCTGCTGCAGGGCCGCAGCGTCGCCGACGGTGTGCGGATGCTGGTCGTCCCCGGCTCGGTACGGGTCGCCCTGCAGGCCGTGGAGGAGGGTCTGGACAAGGTCTTCACCGCCGCCGGCGCCGAATGGCGGCATGCGGGCTGCTCGATGTGCCTGGGTATGAACCCCGACCAGCTCGCGCCCGGTGAGCGCTGCGCCTCCACCTCCAACCGCAACTTCGAGGGCAGGCAGGGCAAGGGCGGCCGTACCCACCTGGTCTCCCCGCAGGTGGCCGCTGCCACCGCGGTGCTGGGTCATCTGGCCTCGCCCGCCGACCTGTCCGACGCCCCGACTCTCGTGGAGGCCTGATTTCCATGGAAGCTTTCACCAAGCACACCGGCCGGGTCGTCCCGCTGCGCCGCAGCAACGTCGACACCGACCAGATCATCCCGGCCCACTGGCTGAAGAAGGTCACCCGCGACGGTTTCGAGGACGGGCTCTTCGAGGCATGGCGCAAGGACCCCGAGTTCGTGCTCAACCGCCCGGAGCGCGCCGGTGCCTCGGTGCTGGTGGCGGGTCCCGACTTCGGTACGGGCTCCTCCCGCGAACACGCGGTGTGGGCCCTGCAGAACTTCGGCTTCAAGGCCGTCATTTCGTCCCGGTTCGCCGACATCTTCCGTGGGAACTCGCTGAAGAACGGCCTGCTGACCGTGGTTCTCGACCAGAAGGTCGTGGATGCCATCTGGAAGCTGACGGAGGCCGACCCGGCCGCCGAAGTCACCGTCGACCTGGAGGCCCGTCAGGTCCTCGCGGAGGGCATCGCCGCCGACTTCGAGCTGGACGAGAACGCCCGCTGGCGGCTGCTGAACGGCCTGGACGACATCAGCCTCACCCTTCAGAACGAAGCGGACATCACGGCCTATGAGGCGGCCCGACCCGCCTTCAAGCCCCGCACAATTGAGGTCTGAGCAGCACGTTTTCAGGACTGCGCCCCTTGCCGACCGGCAGGGGGCGCAGTCGCTTGTTGAGCCCCCGCCGGGCGACAACTCGCCCCAGATGGCACAATCGGCGCATGGAACGCGACAACCAACTCAAGCTTTACGCGGAAGTCGCCGAACAAATGAAAGAAGCGCACGCAAGGGTGCGTGAACTGCAAGTCCCGGAGGGCGTACGGATGGCGCTGTCCCGGAAGCTGTTGGTCATCACGGCCGCGGCGAAGCACGATCTCACCGATGCAGCAACGCGGCTGGACCGGTTGATGAAGGACCTCGACGAGGGTCGATTCCCCGATGGCAACTCCCTTGGTGGATCTCCGTGACGGTTGAGTTCGTTGCGGCACAAGGGTGATTAGACCGTTTCGTGTTTGATTTGCGGTATATATCTGCCTAACGTGCGAAAAAGCCTGGACAGTTTCGTTCAGGCAATGTCTCCGAAGGGGAAGACGTGAACAAGGCGCAGCTCGTAGAGGCCATCGCCGACAAGGTCGGTGGCCGCCAGCAGGCCGCAGACGCTGTCGATGCCGTACTGGACGCGATCGTCCGCGCAGTTGTCGGCGGCGACCGTGTGTCGGTCACCGGCTTCGGCTCGTTCGAGAAGGTCGACAGGCCTGCCCGGTACGCCCGCAACCCGCAGACGGGGGAGCGAGTACGGGTCAAGAAGACCTCGGTGCCGCGCTTCCGTGCGGGCCAGGGCTTCAAGGACCTCGTCAGCGGCTCGAAGAAACTCCCGAAGAACGACGTGGCTGTGAAGAAGGCGCCCAAGGGCAGCCTCTCGGGCGGTGCTTCCACCCGTACGACGGTCAAGAAGGCGGCCGCGAAGAAGGCCACCACTGCCAAGAAGGCGGCCGCGAAGAAGGCCACGACCGCCAAGAAGACGGTGGCGGCCAAGAAGGCCACCGCGGCGAAGAAGGCCACCACCGGCAAGAAGACGGCCGCGAAGAAGACGGCCCCGGCCCAGAAGACCACTGCCAAGAAGGCGACCGCGAAGAAGACGGCGCCGGCGAAGAAGGCCGCGGCGAAGAAGGCCCCGGCCAAGAAGGCCACGGCGCGCAAGACCACCGCCAAGAAGGCCACCGCCAGGAAGAAGTAAGCGGCAGAGCCACACGCGTCGGGCCGGACTCCCCCTGGGGAGTCCGGCCCGCGGTGCGTTGTGGGCCTCAGACCGCGGGCGTCAGAGCGTCACCAGCGTCACCAGCGTGATCCGCGGGGCTTCGCCGGCGGCGCCGTTGTCCGCCGTCTCGATCCGTACCCGCTGCCCGGGCCGCAGCAGCCGCAGACCGCCCGCGTCGAAGGCCGCAGCACCGAAATCCACCGGGGTGCCGTCGTCGAGCAGCACACTGCCGCTGCGGGTCTCGGAGTCGTACGTGTACGCGGTCGCCTGCATGAGCGCAGCTTACGGCGTCCGGTGACGGCCTTCCCGGCCGCGGACGGGCCCCGGCCCCCCGGCGACCGCCGCGTACCTGCGGGCCGTGTACTGGCCGAGCCCCAGGGCCACCGCGGCCAGCAGATCGTCGCCGGTGTCCACGTCCTGGCGCACCGATGCCACGCCGTCGAGCAGTATTTCCACCGCCCCCGACGCGGAATGCCGCGCCCGTGACAGCCCGCCGAATGCCGGGCTCAATTCAGTTTCCGCCCGCGCGGTCAGCAACGTCGTGCCGATTCCGGCGGCATCCGTCAGAAATGCACGGGGGAATTCAGTCGCCCGGTCGAGCACCCGTCGCAATTCCGCCGGGCGCAGTGCGGGAAGGTCGGCGTTGAGTGCGGCAACGGCGGCTCCGGGGCGCAGCTCGCGGACGGAACGCGCACCGAGCGCCAGTGCGGGGTTCAGTCCCGCCGCTGCCCTGTCCGGCACAATCCGGGCACCCAGTGAGGCGAGTTCGGCGGCGGCCAGCGCGTCGTTGGTGACGACGGCCACATCCCGCACGGCGGAACAGGCCAGCGCCGCCGCCACGGTGTCCTGCGCGAAGGCCAGGGCGAGCCCCGGACGCACCGCGTCGGACGCCGTCGGTGAGAGTCTGCTCTTCGCCAGCGACAAGGGCTTCAGGGGTACGACCAGGGACCAGTTGGGGGTCCGATCCGTGTTCGGCATCGGCCCCATTGTGGCCCGAGCCCGCGATACCGGGCGGGCCGGGCCGGGCGTACGGTGTTCTCGACAGAGCAGGGGCCCGGTGCGACAGGTGACGTCAGGAAGCCAGGCAGCGTTGAGGTCCAAGAGGAACAAGAGGAAGGTGTCCGAGTGTCCGGCCGCAGAATCGGCTTCTGGTACCGCCTGGCGGCGGTGATTGCTAAACCGCCGCTGCTGGTTCTGTTCAAGCGGGACTGGAGCGGAATGGAACACATTCCGGATGACGGCGGGTTTATCACCGCTGTCAATCACAACTCATATCTCGACATGTTCTCCTACGGTCACTTCCAGTACAACACGGGCAAGGTGCCGCGCTTCCTGGCCAAGGCCGCGCTCTTCAAGGTGCCCGTCGTCGGACTGCTGCTGCGCGGCACCGGACAGATCCCCGTCTACCGGGAGTCCTCCAACGCCTTCGGTGCCTTCCGGGCCGCCGTGGCCGCCGTCGAGAAGGGCCAGTGCGTCGCCTTCTACCCCGAAGGCACCCTCACCCGTGACCCCGGGCAGTGGCCGATGACCGCCAAGAGCGGAGTCGCACGGGCGGCTCTGCTCACCAAGGCGCCGGTCATCCCGGTGGCCCAGTGGGGTGCCAACCTCGCGATGCCGCCGTACGCCAGCGGCAAGAAGGTCCACTTCTTCCCTCGCAAGACCCTTCAGGTCAAGGCCGGACCGCCGGTGGACCTGGCGCGGTTCTACGGCAAGGACCCGACGCCCGAGGTGCTGCGGGAGGCGACCGAGGCCATCATGGCCGCCGTCACCGCCCTGTTGGAGGACCTGCGCGGCGAGCAGGCCCCCACCGAACCGTACGACCACCGCAAGGCCCGCGCCGCAGAGCGCCGCAAGGCCGCAGGAGAGGGCACCAAGTGACGCGAGCAGCCGTCTTCGGCAACGGATCCTGGGGCACGGCTTTCGCCATGGTCCTCGCCGACGCGGGGTGCGAGGTGGCCCTCTGGGGGCGCCGCGCCGCTCTCGCCGAGGCCATCAACACCACCCGTAATAACCCGGACTATCTGCCGGGGATCGAACTCCCGGCGTCGGTGCGGGCCACCGCCGACCCCGCCGAGGCCGCCCGCGACGCGGAGTTCACCGTGCTCGCCGTCCCGTCGCAGACGCTGCGCGCCAACCTGGCCGACTGGACCGGGCTGCTGCACCCCGGCACCGTACTCGTCTCGCTGATGAAGGGCGTCGAACTCGGCACGGCCAAGCGGATGAGCGAGGTCATCGAGGAGGTCGGCAAGGTCCCCGCCGAGCGCGTCGCCGTACTCACCGGGCCCAACCTGGCCAAGGAGATCGCCGGCCGGATGCCCGCTGCCGCCGTCGTCGCCTGCCGGGACGAAGCGGTGGCCCAGCGGCTCCAGGCCGCCTGCCACACCGCGTACTTCCGCCCGTACACCAACACCGACGTCATCGGCTGCGAACTGGGCGGCGCCGTCAAGAACGTGATCGGCCTCGCCGTCGGGATCGCCGACGGCATGGGGCTCGGTGACAACGCCAAGGGTTCCCTGATCACCCGGGGACTCGCCGAGACCACCCGTCTGGGCCTGGCGATGGGCGCTGATCCGCTGACCTTCTCCGGACTCGCGGGCCTGGGCGACCTGGTGGCCACCTGCTCGTCGCCGCTCTCCCGCAACCACACCTTCGGCACCAACCTCGGCCGGGGCATGACGCTGCAGGAGACCATCGCGGCCACCAGTCAGACGGCCGAAGGCGTCAAGTCCTGTGAGTCGGTGGCCGATCTGGCCCGCCGGCACGGCGTCGAAATGCCCATCACGGAAACTGTTGTGGACATCGTCCACAACGGGAAGGCGCCGGTCGTTGCGCTGAAGGAACTGATGTCCCGCAGCGCCAAGGCCGAGCGACGCTGACTCGATACGTACCAGCAGGTACTCTCAACGCGATATGAGCAGCGAGAACTCATCCCAGAGCCCTGAGCAGCAGCGTCGTAAGCCGCGTGTGGCGGTTGTCTTCGGCGGGCGCAGCTCCGAACACGCTATCTCGGTGGTCACTGCGGGCGCTGTCCTGCGCGCCATCGACCGGACGAAGTACGACGTACTGCCCATCGGCATCACCACGGACGGCCGCTGGGCGCTGACCGCGGACGATCCCGAGCGGATGGCCATCAGCGACCGCACCATGCCGTCGGTGGCCGCCATCGCCGAGGGCGCCGAGGGTGCCGTGGTGCTCTCCGTCGACCCCGGAAACCGCGAAGTGGTCTACAGCGAGCCGGGCTCGGTGCCCAAGGTGCTGGGCGACGTCGACGTGGTCTTCCCGATGCTGCACGGCCCCTACGGCGAGGACGGCACCCTCCAGGGCCTGCTCGAACTCTCCGGAGTGCCCTACGTCGGCGCGGGCGTCCTCGCGTCCGCCGTCGGCCAGGACAAGGAGTACATGAAGCGGGTGTTCCTCTCCTACGGGCTGCCGGTCGGCCCGTACGAGGTGATCCGCCCCCGCGAGTGGAACCTGGCCCCGGCCGCCGCCCGCAAGAAGATCGTGGACTTCGCCGGTGAACACGGCTGGCCGCTGTTCATCAAGCCCGCGCGCGGCGGTTCGTCGATGGGCATCACCAAGGTCGACTCACTGGCCGGTCTCGACGACGCCGTCGAAGAGGCCAGGCGCCACGACCCCAAGGTGCTGGTCGAGGCGCTGCTGCGGGGCCGCGAGATCGAGTGCGGAGTGCTGGAGTTCGAGGACGGTCCGCGGGCGAGCGTGCCCGCCGAGATCCCGCCGGTCACCTCGCACGACTTCTACGACTTCGAGGCGAAGTACATCCCCGGTGAGTCGGCCGAGGGCATGGTGCCCGCACCGCTGACGGACGAGGAGACCGCCGAGGTGCAGCGGCTCGCCGTCGAGGCGTTCGAGGCGGTGTCGTGCGAGGGGCTGGTGCGCGCCGACTTCTTCCTCACCGAGGACGGCCGGTTCGTCATCAACGAGATCAACACCATGCCCGGGTTCACACCGATCTCGATGTACCCGCGCATGTGGCAGGAGAGCGGCGTCGGCTACCCGGAGCTGGTGGACCGGCTGATCCAGGCCGCGCTCAGCCGGTCGACGGGGCTGCGCTGAGACCGTACGCCGGCCGGCCCTCAGAGGCTGGACGGATCCGTCTTCCTGATGGCGCCCGCGAAGTCGGAGAGCGGGGTGGCGTCGTGGGCGTACTTCTGCCCCAGGGTCACCTCCACGTAGGCCTTGCGGTACGTGGTCGTGAACCGGGGTCCGCTGTCCCGCTGCTCCAGCAGCCAGTTGACCCCGTTCGCGTCCACGGCCCTGGCCCGGGAGTCGTCCATCTCCGCGGGCCGCGGGACCCCGCAGCGCAGTACGATCGCCGCATCCCCCCAGGCGGCGGTCAGTTCGGACTTCGGTGCCGGATCGCCGCGGGTCAGTCCCGCGACGGTCTTCGGCAGCTCCTTGTCGAGCGCCCCGCAGAGCTTGACCTGGGCCGCGGGAGGCTCGGGAACCGCGACGGACGTGCTGCCGTCCGTCGAGGAACAGCCCGCGGCCGCCAGCAGCAGGGCGGCGGCGGAAAGGGACAGGCGCCGGCGGCGATCGGTCTTCACCGGCTCAGCGTAGAGGGGGCTACAGATGGACGACCGGGCAGGTCAGGGTCCGCGTGATGCCTTCCACTTGCTGGACCCTGGCGACCACCATGCGGCCGAGCTCGTCGACGGTGTCGGCCTGCGCGCGCACGATCACGTCGTACGGACCGGTGACGTCCTCTGCCTGGATCACTCCGGGGAGTTTCCCGACGAACTCGGCGACCGCTGTCGCCTTGCCCACTTCGGTCTGAATGAGGATGTACGCCTGTACCACGGAACCTCCAAGGCGGCCACGAGGATCATGTGGGGGAGAGAAAGGGACGCCACGGTATCGCGTAGCTCCGGGCGGCGGGGAGACCCGCGCACCCGGCAGTCACACGCGTACGGGGTGTATGGGATACAGAGTTGACGTACCTGATTGACGGTACCCGCGGCAGTGGGAGTCCGCGAGCGCCGGCCGATCGGGGCATACAGGGTGTACGGGGCATCTCCCCTGGCAGGCAGGCCGGCGAACAGCCCGGACACGAGGTCCGGATCACGAGGAGAGGCGACGGGCGATGAAGGGCACTGTGGGGGAGCTCGGGGAGTTCGGGCTGATCAGAGAGCTCACCTCCCGGCTCACGACGACCCCGGCGGTACGGCTGGGGCCCGGCGACGACGCCGCGGTCGTGGCCGCCCCCGACCGGCGGGTCGTGGCGAGCACGGACATCCTGCTGGAGGGGCGGCACTTCCGCCGGGACTGGTCCACCGCGTACGACGTGGGCCGCAAGGCGGCGGCGCAGAACCTCGCGGACATCGCGGCCATGGGCGCGGTGCCCACCGCGATACTCCTGGGGCTCGTCGTGCCCGCCGAGCTCCCGGTCACCTGGCCCACCGAACTGATGGACGGCATCCGCGACGAGTGCCAGGTCGCGGGAGCCGCCGTGGTCGGGGGTGATGTCGTACGGGGAGACACGATCACCGTGTCCATCACCGCGCTCGGCGATCTGCGCAACCACGAACCGGTCACCAGGTCCGGCGCCAGGCCCGGCGACGTCGTGGCCGTCACCGGATGGCTCGGCTGGTCCGCCGCCGGGTTCGCGGTGCTCTCCCGCGGATTCCGCTCACCCCGCGCCTTCGTGGAGGCGCACCGGCGCCCCGAGCCCCCCTACCACGCCGGCCCCGCGGCCGCCGGCCTCGGCGCCACCGCGATGACCGACGTCAGCGACGGTCTGGTGGCCGACCTCGGGCACATCGCCGAGGCCAGCAAGGTCCGGATCGACCTGCGGGCGGGGCTCATCGACATCCCCACGCAGATGAGCGACATCGGCCAGGCCGTCGGTGTGGACCCGCTCCAGTGGGTGCTCACCGGGGGAGAGGACCACGCGATCGTGGCGACGTTCCCCCCGGAGGTGAAACTGCCCGCGCGCTGGAAGGTGATCGGCGAGGTGGTCAACCCCTCCGCGCTGCCCCATGTGACGGTCGACGGGGCGCCATGGACCAGCAAGGGCGGCTGGGACCACTTCGGGGAGGACCCGTCATGACGGCGCCACCGCTGGTCCTGACCGTCGCCGGATCGGACTCCGGCGGCGGCGCGGGCATCCAGGCCGACCTGAAGACGATGCTCGCCCTCGGGGTGCACGGCATGAGCGTGCTCACCGCGGTCACCGCCCAGAACTCACAGGGCGTGCACGGCGCGTGGGAGCTGCCCGCCGACGCCGTACGCGCCCAGTACCGCGCGGTCGTGGACGACATCGGCGTCGACGCGGTGAAGACCGGGATGCTGTCGTCGGCGGAGCTGGTGGAGACGGTGGCCGGGCTGCTCGCCGGGACCCGGGCCCCGGTGGTCGTCGACCCGGTGGGGGTCTCCAAGCACGGCGACCCGCTGCTCGCGGCATCGGCGCTCGACTCCGTACGGAAGCGGCTGCTGCCGGTGGCCACGGTCGCCACCCCCAACCTGGACGAGGTGGCGCAGCTCACCGGCGTACGGGTGGAGTGCGAGGCCGATCTGCCGCGTGCGGCGGCGGCCGTGCTGGCCCACGGGCCGCAGTGGGTGCTGGTCAAGGGCGGTCATCTCGCGGGTGACGCGGTGGACCTGCTGACCGACGGCGGCGCGGAGCACTGGCTGCGGGCGCCCCGGCTAGACAACCGCCATACGCACGGCACCGGATGCACGCTGGCCTCGGCCGTCGCGGCGCAGCTGGCGCACGGTCTGGCCGTGCCCGAAGCGGTGGCCGCGGCCAAGGAGTACGTCACGGGCGCCATCGGCGCCGGATTCCCGCTGGGCTCGGGCATCGGCCCGGTGGACCACGGCTGGCAGTTCCGCCGGTGAGCTGCCCGCCCGGGTGAGGACGGGGACGGGTCCGGGCAGCCGGGCCCGCCCTTCAGCGGGCGCTCAGGGGGAATGCGTGGAAATGAGTGCGTAGGAATACACGTGGGAATGCGCGTGGGAATGCGAAAAAGCCGGTCCACCGAGGTGGACCGGCTTTTCAAGGCAACCGCAAGGGGCTGCGCTACGACGAAACGTCGGCGGGATCAGTCCCCGCACAGGCGGGGAGCAACCACAGATTAGCGCGAGACCTTGCCGGCCTTGATGCACGAGGTGCAGACGTTGAGCCGCTTCGGCGTCCGACCGACCACTGCACGCACGCGCTGGATGTTGGGATTCCAACGACGCGGAGTACGGCGGTGCGAGTGCGAAATGTTGTTGCCGAAGCCCGGCCCCTTGCCGCAGACGTCGCAGTTGGCAGCCACGGGTCACTCCAAAGACTTCAGGTGCACTTACAGTGAATTCCGGCGCGCCGGAATCATTAACTGAAGTGGCGGTACCGGAGGAATGGCCCGATTCTCATCGGGCAACCGAAGCAGCATACAACGACTGCGCCGGTGGAACGAAACTACCACGGTTGGCACCGCCCCCCTCCCGGTCCGGGCTCCGCTGCCCGCCTCGCGGCCGAGGGCTACCCTGCGGTTCAACCCCGCTGCTCAAGGAGGCTTCAGGTGCCGCAGCCGCCCGACGATATGGATGCCGTCGTGGTCCGCACCTGGTGCTCGCTGGCGCTGGACGCGCTGGGCAGGGACCGCGAGGAGATCGACGCGATCAACGTCTATCCGGTCGCCGACGGGGACACCGGCACCAACCTCTATCTGACCGTGGAATCCGCGGCCCAGGCAGTGGAAGCGGTCTTCGTGGCCCACGGGACGGTGGGAGCTGCCGGAACCTCTGACGGAGCTCTCGCCGGCTCGGACGGCGGGGGCTCGACCCCGGCGCTGGCGGACGCGGTACGGGCGATGGCACACGGCGCGCTCATCGGAGCCCGCGGCAACTCGGGCACGATCCTGGCCCAGTTGCTGCGCGGCATGGCAGAGGTGCTCGGGGCGCCCACGGGTGACGATGATCACGCGGAACTGCTGAGCGAGGCCCTCCGCCGGGCGGCGGAATCGGCGTACCAGGCGGTCGCGCACCCGGTGGAGGGCACTGTTCTGACGGTGGCCACCGCAGCGGCCGAAGCGGCCGCGGCGGCGGCCCGTACTGACACATCCGCCCCGGCAGGCGCCGGCTGCACGGCGGTGGCACGCGCGGCATACGAAGGGGCGCGTAGGGCGCTGGACGCGACCCCCGGACAGCTGGCCGTACTCGGCCGCGCGGGCGTCGTGGACGCGGGCGGCCGGGGCCTGGTCGACGTGCTCGCCGCGCTGGCCGGGGCGTTCTCCGGTGAAGCCCCGGCCGCCGAGCGGCGGCGGGCCCCCACCGTGCTGCCCCCGCACTTCACCGAGGACTGCCCGGCCGACGGCGGTCCGGCCTTCGAGGTGATCTACCTCCTGGAAGCGGACGACGACGCCGTGGCCCGGCTGCGCACCCGGCTGGACGGCATCGGCGACTCACTGGTCGTTGTCGGCGGTGACGGCCTGTGGAACGTCCATGTCCATGTGGACGACGCCGGGGCCGCCGTGGAGGCCGGAGTCGACGCCGGGCGCCCGTACCGGATCCGTATCACCCACTTCGGCGCGGCCGGCACCCCGGCGCCCGAGCAGGTCCAGCGCGCGGTGGTCGCCGTCGTCCCCGGCGAGGGTCTGGCGGCCCTGTGCCAGGAAGCCGGTGCCACCACCGTGCTGGCCCGCCCGGGAGAGCCGCCCGCGAGCGGCGAACTGGTCGACGCGATCCGGCGCGCGCACGCCCGTGAGGTGGTGCTGCTGCCCAACGACGCCGAACTGCGCCACACGGCGGCGGCAGCGGCCGAACAGGCCAGGGCGGAGGGCGTACGGGTGGCCCTCGTACCCACCCGGGCGGCCGTCCAGGGCGTCGCGGCGCTGGCCGTGCACGAGTCCGAGCGTCGGTTCGACGAGGACGTCGTCGCGATGACCGCGGCGGCGGGCGCCACCCGCTACGCCGAACTGGCCGTCGCCGAGCGGCAGTCCTGGACGTCGGCCGGTATCTGCCAGGCCGGCGACGTGCTGGGTCTCATCGACGGTGATGTGGCGGTGATCGGGGCCGATCTGGTCACGACGGCCGAGACGGTGCTGCACCGGATGCTCTCCGCGGGCGGCGAGCTGGTGACACTGGTCCTGGGCGACGGGGTGCCGGTGGCGGTCGCCGACCGGCTCGAAGGGTTCGTACGGGGCGGCCACCTGGCGGTCGACACGGTGGTCTACGACGGCGGCCGTCAGCTGGCGCCGCTGCTGATCGGCGTCGAGTAGCGGGAGGCCCACCGGACGGGGCACCGGGCGATACGGTGTCCGGCCCGGGACGGGGCAGGGGACCGCGGCCGGGGAAATACGCCCGCTGTCGGACCCATGGTGTGCAATGGACCGCGTGCCCGCGCTCGATGAACCTCTCAAGAACACGCTCGGCGCCCCCACCGCCAAGGTGATGGCCGAGCACCTCGACCTGCACACGGTCGGCGACCTGCTGCACCACTACCCCCGGCGATACGCCGAGCGCGGTGAACTCACCCAGCTCGCCGAACTGCCCCTGGACGAACACGTCACCGTCTTCGCCCAGGTCGCCGACGCCCGGGTGCTCACCTTCAACCAGGGCAGGGGCCGGCGCCTGGAGGTGAACATCACCGACGGCAGCGGCCGGCTGCAGCTCGTCTTCTTCGGCAAGGGCATCCACAAGCCCCACAAGGAACTGCTCCCCGGCCGCCGCGCGATGTTCGCGGGCAAGGTCTCCAAGTTCAACCAGAAGTTCCAGCTCGCCCACCCCACGTACGAACTGCTGGACGCCGACACCGACGCGGACACCGTCGAGGCCTGGGCGAACGAACTGATCCCCATCTACCCGGCCTGCAAGGGGCTGGAGTCCTGGAAGATCGCCAAGGCGGTCGACGCCGTACTTCCCGCCGCCCAGGAGGCCGCCGACCCGCTGCCGCCCGCGCTGCGCGACGGACGCGGACTCACCACGCTGCCCGACGCGCTGCTCAGGGTGCACCGGCCGCAGACGAAGGCCGATGTCGCGGTCGCGCGGGACCGGCTGAAGTGGGACGAGGCCTTTGTCCTCCAGGTCGCGCTGGCCCGGCGGCGGTACGCCGAGACCCAACTGCCCGCGATGGCACGGAAACCCGTACCGGGCGGACTGCTCGACGCCTTTGACGCCAAGCTGCCGTTCACCCTCACCGAGGGCCAGCAGAAGGTCACCGCGGAGATCTTCGCCGGTCTGGCGACCGAGCACCCGATGCACCGGCTGCTCCAGGGAGAGGTCGGCTCGGGCAAGACCATGGTCGCGCTGCGCGCGATGCTCACGGTCGTCGACGCGGGCGGCCAGGCCGCGATGCTCGCGCCCACCGAAGTGCTCGCCCAGCAGCACCACCGCTCCATCACCGAGATGATGGGCGAGCTGGCCGAAGGCGGGATGCTCGGCGGCAGCGAGCAGTCCACCAAGGTCGTGCTGCTGACCGGCTCCATGGGGGCGGCCGCCCGTCGCAAGGCGCTGCTCGACCTGGTCACCGGTGAGGCCGGACTCGTCATCGGCACACACGCGCTGATCGAGGACAAGGTCCAGTTCCACGACCTCGGTCTGGTCGTGGTCGACGAGCAGCACCGCTTCGGTGTCGAGCAGCGGGACGCGCTGCGGGGCAAGGGGAAGCAGCCGCCCCATCTGCTGGTCATGACGGCCACACCCATTCCCCGTACGGTCGCCATGACCGTCTTCGGGGACCTGGAGACCTCGGTGCTCGACCAGCTCCCCGCCGGCCGTTCCCCGATCGCCACCCATGTCGTACCGGCCAAGGACAAGCCGCACTTCCTGGCCCGCGCCTGGGAGCGGGTGCGCGAGGAGGCGGAGAACGGTCACCAGGCGTACGTGGTGTGCCCGCGCATCGGGGACGGCGAGGACGAGCCGAAGAAACGGAAGCCCGCAGCTGAGGAAGCGGTCGCGGAGGCCGGGGCCGACGCGGACAAGCGGCCCCCGCTCGCCGTGGTCGAGACCGCCGAACAGCTCAGGAACGGCCCGCTCAAGGGGCTGCGCATCGAGCTGCTGCACGGGCGGATGGCGCCGGACGACAAGGACGACGTCATGCGCCGCTTCGCGGCGGGCGAGGTGGACGTCCTGGTCGCGACGACGGTCATCGAGGTCGGGGTCAACGTGCCCAACGCCACCGTCATGGTGATCATGGACGCCGACCGGTTCGGCGTATCGCAACTGCACCAGCTGCGCGGACGGGTGGGCCGCGGCTCGGCGCCCGGTCTCTGCCTCCTGGTGAGCGAGGCGCACGAGGCCGGTCCCGCGCGCGCCAGGCTCGGCGCGGTGGCCGCCACTCTCGACGGCTTCGAGCTGTCCCGTATCGACCTCGAACAGCGCCGTGAGGGCGACGTCCTGGGCCAGGCCCAGTCCGGTGTGCGTTCCTCGCTGCGGATGCTCGCCGTCATCGACGACGAGGAGGTCATCGCGGCGGCCCGCGAGGAGGCCGCCCAGGTGGTCGCCGCCGATCCGGAGCTCACCCGGCTGCCCGCCCTGCGCATCGCCCTGGACGCCCTCCTCGACCAGGAGCGCGAGCGGTACCTCGACAAGGGCTGAGAGACTGGCCGGGACAGGAGCCCGGACAGGAGGGCTCCCTCACCGACTCCGCCCACCGAGTTCCGCCCACCCGAGTTCCGCCCACCCGAGTTCCGCCCACCCGAGAAGGACTGAGATGACCCGCGTGATCGCCGGTACGGCCGGCGGGCGCCGCCTCGCCGTACCGCCGGGCAACGGCACCCGCCCCACATCCGACCGTGCGCGCGAAGGGCTCTTCTCCACCTGGGAAGCGCTGCTGGGCACCCTGGACGGGGCCCGGATCGCCGATCTGTACGCAGGGTCGGGCGCCGTCGGCCTGGAGGCGCTCTCCCGTGGCGCGGCGCACGCGCTGCTCGTCGAGGCGGACGCGCGGGCGGTGGCCACGGTCCGTGACAACGTCCGTACGCTCGGTCTCCCAGGAGCGGAAGTGCGGACGGGCAAAGCCGAGCAGATCGTGACAGGACCGGCGCCGGACGCCCCGTACGACGTGATTTTCCTCGATCCGCCGTACGCCGTCACCGATGACGATCTTCGCGAGATCCTGCTCACAATCGGTGCTCAGGGCTGGCTCACCGGCGATGCGCTCGTCACGGTGGAACGGAGCACAAGAGGCGGAGAGTTCAAGTGGCCCAAGGGATTTGAGCCGCTGAGGGCCCGCCGGTACGGCGAGGCCACGCTTTGGTACGGTCGCGCCGCCTCTACGTGCGAAGACGCACGATGACCGGACCCGGGAGCGAGGGACTTCAGTTGCGCCGCGCCGTCTGTCCGGGGTCATTCGACCCCATCACCAATGGACACCTCGACATCATTGGCCGTGCCTCCAGACTGTATGACGTCGTACACGTGGCCGTGATGATCAACCAGTCGAAGCAGGGCCTGTTCTCCGTCGAGGAGCGGATGGACCTGATCCGCCAGGTCACGGCCGATTTCGGGAACGTCGAGGTCGAGTCCTTCCACGGCCTTCTCGTCGACTTCTGCAAACAGCGCGACATCCCGGCCATCGTGAAGGGTCTCCGCGCGGTCAGTGACTTCGACTACGAGTTGCAGATGGCCCAGATGAACAACGGTCTTTCCGGGGTCGAGACACTGTTCGTCCCCACCAACCCGACCTACAGCTTCCTCTCCTCCAGCCTGGTCAAGGAGGTCGCGACCTGGGGCGGGGACGTCTCGCACCTGCTGCCTCCGCTGGTCTGCGAAGCCCTGGCGCAGCGGCTCGGCGAGAAGCGGGAAGCAGGCTGACGGCCGTATGACGGCGCCGGGTTGAACTGACGGCCCGTCACCAGGTGTCGGGCGGGCGCCGACTGGCCGTACAGTCGTCCCCGTCCGTCTCCAGGCCGGAAGAACAGGTGGCGCCCACGGTGGACGTGCAGAAGAAACTGGACGAGATCGTCGACACGGTCGGCAGTGCCAGGTCCATGCCCATGTCGGCCTCCTGCGTGGTCAACCGCGCCGAGCTGCTGGCGATGCTCCAGGAGGTGCGCGAGGCTCTGCCGGGCTCTCTGGCACAGGCCGAGGAGCTGATCGGCGGCCGCGAGCAGCTGGTCGAGCAGGCCCGGGACGAGGCCGAGCGGATCATCGAGGCGGCGCACGCCCAGCGTGGCTCCCTCATCTCCGACACCGAGGTCGCCCGGCAGTCCCAGGACGAGGCCGACCGGCTGCTCGCCGAGGCCCGGCGGGAGGCCGAGGAGATCCGCGCCGAGGCCGACGACTACGTCGACTCCAAGCTGGCGAACTTCGAGGTCGTCCTCACCAAGACCATCGGCTCCGTCGACCGGGGCCGCGAGAAGCTGCTCGGCCGCGGTCCCGGCCTGGACGACGAGGGCTATGAGGACCCGGAGGCCCCGGAGCGCAGCCAGGACCCCGAGACGCTGCGGATGCGCGCCGACGAGTACGTCGACACCAAGCTCGGAGCCTTCGAGGCCGTGATGGCCAAGACCCTCGAAGCGGTGGGGCGCGGCCGGCAGAAGCTGCACGGCCGGGTCGCCTCCGACGAACTGGGCGTGCACATGGCCGAGCAGGACGAGATGGGCCGCAGGCACAGCAGCGACGCGGACTTCCTCTCGGACCTGGCGGAACCGCAGGCCCCGGCGGCGGTCCAGCCGTCCGCCCAGGCGCCCGTCCCGATGGCCGCCCAGCTGCCGCCGGAGGAGCCGCCGCAGCACCTCGCCGACGTACCGGTCCAGCAGATGTACGACCCGTACGGCTACCAGCAGCAGCCCCAGGACCCGTACGCGTACCAGCAGCAGCAGTACGCGTACCAGCATGACCCGTACGCGTACCAGCAGCAGGCCCAGCAGCAGGCCCAGCAGCAGGACGGCTACGGCTACCCGGGGCCCGGCCAGGTCCAGCAGCCCGAGCAGGTCCAGCACATGCAGCCGCCGCACCCCCAGCAGCAGGGCGCTCTCGACGAGACCAGCCTGTTCGACACCAGCATGATCAACCTGGATCAGCTGCGCGAGTACGAACAGGGGCGCTGAACCCAGGGGGACCCTGAGGCCCGAAGGGGCCGATTGGGTCTACGGCGGCCGGTCCAGTATCCTGGCTCTTCGGTCGCCCGTACCTCCGCGATCTGTGCTGCCCGTTCCGATGGTCTCCGGACGGTTCCCGACGAGGCGGCGCCTCATTCCCCAGTCTTCAGCGATCCGAAAGCAGGAAGAGCCCTGAACGCCCGCCTCGACCACCGCAACCCCCTCGTGTTCGACACGCACGAGCTGGGCCGGCGTCCCGGTGCGCTCCAGCGGCTTACCCGCTCGGTCGCAGCCCCCAAGGATCTCGGTCTCGACGGGGTCATCGGAGTGCCGGAAGGTACTCCCGTGGAACTGCAGCTCCGCCTTGAGTCGGTCATGGACGGGGTGCTTGTCACAGGCACCGCCCGTTCAACCGCCAAGGGGGAGTGCGTAAGGTGTCTGGAGCCGCTGGAGCGAGAGCTCGAAGCGGATTTCCAGGAGATGTTCTCGTACCCCGAAGCCGACGACCGGGGCCGCAGCAAGAAGGCGGACCCGGCTGACAGTGCCGACGACGAGGACGAGGAAATCACCCCCCTTGAGGACGGCTTGTTCGACCTCGAACCCGTGCTGCGTGATGCGGTGGTGCTCGCACTGCCGATGCAGCCGGTGTGCCGGGAGGATTGCGCCGGCCTGTGTTCCGAATGCGGAATCAGGCTGGACGACGAACCCGGTCACCACCATGACGCCGTCGACGCACGTTGGGCGGCACTGCAGGGACTCGTCGGGACCGGCCAGGTCGACGAGAAGGACAACGTTGACGGCGCCGAACCTGGCGTCGACGAGAAGCAGGAGAAGTAGCCGTGGCTGTTCCGAAGCGGAAGATGTCGCGCAGCAACACGCGCCACCGCCGGTCGCAGTGGAAGGCTGCGGTCCCCACCCTGGTTGCGTGCGAGCGCTGCCAGGAGCCGAAGCTCCAGCACATCGCGTGCCCGAGCTGCGGCACCTACAACAAGCGCCAGGTCCTCGAGGTCTGAGCGGCTGGTGAGAGGCGCAATGTCTGACGTCAACAAGACGGACAATGCCTCGTCCCACACGCTTCTGGAAGGGCGGCTCGGGTACACACTCGAGTCCGCCCTTCTGGTGCGTGCGCTGACCCACCGTTCGTACGCGTACGAGAACGGCGGTCTGCCCACCAACGAGCGGCTGGAGTTCCTGGGGGACTCCGTGCTCGGCCTGGTGGTCACGGACACGCTCTATCGCACCCACCCCGATCTCCCGGAGGGCCAGCTGGCCAAGCTCCGGGCGGCGGTGGTCAACTCGCGTGCGCTCGCAGGGGTGAGCCGTGGCCTCGAACTCGGTCTCTTCATCCGGCTCGGCCGGGGCGAAGAAGGCACGGGCGGGCGGGACAAGGCGTCCATCCTCGCCGACACCCTGGAAGCGGTGATCGGCGCCGTCTATCTCGATCAGGGCCTCGAAGCGGCGTCCGAGCTGGTGCACCGGCTCTTCGACCCCCTCATCGAGCTGTCCTCCAACCTTGGTGCGGGCCTGGACTGGAAGACCAGCCTCCAGGAACTCACCGCAAGTGAAGGGCTCGGGGTCCCGGAATACCTGGTCAGTGAGACAGGTCCGGACCACGAGAAGACCTTCACAGCTGCCGCTCGCGTCGGTGGTGTCTCGTACGGCACCGGCACCGGCCGCAGCAAGAAGGAAGCGGAACAGCAGGCGGCGGAGTCCGCGTGGCGTGCGATCAGCGCCGCGGCGGAAGAGCGGGCGGTGGCGGCCGAGACCGCCCCCGCCGCCCACGGAGAGGACGCCGACACCTCTTCGGCTCCGGCCGCCGGCACGGCCTCGGCCTGACACCGGTTCTTTCCCCGCCCGTCCCCTCCGGGGGGCGGGCGGTTCTTTTCGTGGTTCTTTTCATCGTTCATTCCATGGTCCCTCTCAGCCTCCTCACCGTTTCGCCGGTGAGCCACCCCTGAGGAGCAGCGTGCCCGAGTTGCCCGAGGTCGAAGTCGTACGGCGTGGACTGGAACGCTGGGTCTCCGGCCGTACCGTCGCCGATGTGCAGGTGCTGCACCCCCGAGCGGTCCGCCGGCACACCGCGGGCGGTGAGGACTTCGCCGCTGCCCTGCGCGGGCACCGGTTCGGCGTGGCCCGCCGCCGGGGGAAGTACCTCTGGCTGCCGCTGGAGGACGCAGGCACCGATACCGCTGCCGCCTCCGCCGGTGGGGAGGCCGGGGCCGCGTACTCGGTCCTCGGTCATCTCGGGATGAGCGGGCAGCTCCTGGTCCAGCCCGAGGGGGCGCCCGACGAGAAGCACCTGCGGGTCCGTATCCGGTTCGACGACATCGCGGGCACCGAGCTGCGCTTCGTCGACCAGCGGACCTTCGGCGGGCTCTCGCTGCACGCGAACACCCCCGACGGGCTCCCCGACGTCATCGCGCACATCGCCCGCGACCCGCTGGACGAGGAGTTCGACGACGCCGCGTTCCACGCAGCGCTGCGGGTGCGCCGCACCACCATCAAGCGCGCCCTGCTCGACCAGTCACTGATCAGCGGGGTCGGCAACATCTACGCGGACGAGGCGCTCTGGCGCGCGCGGCTGCACTATGAGCGCCCCACCGCCACGCTCACCCGCGCCCGGACCGTGGAACTCCTGGGCCATGTACGGGACGTGATGAACCAGGCCCTCGCCGTCGGCGGTACCAGCTTCGACAGCCTCTACGTCAATGTGAACGGCGAGTCCGGCTACTTCGACCGGTCGCTCGACGCCTACGGGCGGGAGGACGAGCCGTGCCGCCGCTGCGGCACCCCCATGCGCCGCCGCGCCTGGATGAACCGGTCCAGCTACTTCTGCCCGCGCTGCCAGCGCCCGCCCGCCGGGTCGGTTCAGTAGCCGAAGTCCTGGGTCCACCAGGGCCCGCCGGTGCCGAAGTGGACACCGACACCGAGCGTCTTGAAGTGGCAGTTGAGTATGTTCGCGCGGTGGCCCGGGCTGTGCATCCAGGAGTCCATCACGGCGGCGGCGTCGGCCTGGCCGCGTGCGATGTTCTCGCCGCCCAGGCCCTTCACGCCCGCTTTGTCCGCCCGGTCCCACGGGGTGGCCCCGTCGGGATCGGTGTGGTCGAAGAAACTCCGGGACGCCATCTCGGCGCTGAAGGCCCCGGCCAGCGAGGCGAGGCTCATGTCCGCCCGCACGGGCCGGCAACCGGCCTGGGCCCGCTGCTGGTTGACCAGGCTGAGAACCGCCGCGGCCGCGGTGCTCTCGGTGCTGGTCACCGCCGCGGTGCGGGCGGACTCGGTGGGTCCGGACACCGCGGTGGGCGCCGCCGTACGGGCTGGTGCCGCGCTGCGCGAGGCGCTCCGTGCGGCGGGGCTGCCCGTCTTCCGCTGCGACGGTACGGCGGGAGCCTCCGGCTTCTGCGGGGACGGCGCGGCCGCCGGGGCGTGCGCGCGGGCGGAGGACAGGCCGGCCGGTGCGGACGGGGTGCCCGGTGCGGACGGGGTGTCCGATTCCGGTGTGGCCGACGATCCGCCCTGGGTCTGGAGGTCCGGTACGCCGTCGGCGCGGACCTGACCGCTGCCGCCCGAGCCGCCCATCGTGTAGGTGTCGCCGCCGGGCAGCAGCCCCGATGCCATCGCCACGGCGCCCACCGCGACGGCCGCCGACACCCCCAGCAGCCCGGTGCGTACGGGCGCGGAGCTCCGGCCCTTGCCCTGCGCCCGGTTCCGCCGCCGGTTCACGGCGGCCGCCGGATCGTCAGCGGCGTCGGGTCCGGCGGCGGAGCGGCTGTGGCGTCCCATGCGCGGTGCCCTTCCTCGTGCTCGGCGTCGGCGTGACTAACCCGTACAGGTGAAGCTCATTGGCCAGGGACTGTAGTCCATGGGCCATGGGGGCGAAGTGCTGCTGGGGCAATTGGCCGGTTAGCGTGCAGATATGAACGAAGATGTACGGCTCGCCGCCTGGGTGCGGGGCAAGGTTCAGGGCGTGGGGTTCCGCTGGTTCACCAGGGCCAGCGCCCTGCGGATCGGTGGGCTCACCGGATTCGCCAGCAATCTGGAGGACGGCAGGGTGCAGGTCGTCGCCGAAGGGCCGCGGGAGAAGTGCGACCTTCTCCTGGAGTGGTTGAGGTCGTCCGACACACCCGGCCGCGTCGACGGTGTGTCTGAGATCTGGGACACCCCGCGCCACATCTACCAGAGCTTCGAGATCCGCTGAAGGGGCCGGTCGTGGCGGCGGTCGCGGGGTCCCGCTGTTCTGCCTCTGGCATATGTGAGAGGCAGAAAGTGCCTGGTGGTTGCCAAGAAGCGCGCTCCGTGCCAGGCTGCCGCAGTAGGAATGATCTCCACGCCCCCTGGGCCCCGAAGGAGAGCCGCACCGGACCCCGTCCGGCGTGCGCCCCCGGGTCTGCCCATCGATACGGGGTGTGATCGTGTTGACCGTCAAACTTTTTGGTGAGACTCTGGAAGCCCCGCGCACCTCAGCTGCTCGGCAGCGAGAAACGCAGAGAAAACAGCAGAGAAGACAGAGGCTGCCGAGTTCCGCGGGTGCGATTCCCCCTACGACCACCACTCTTCGGTCGGTCACTCAGTGTGGAGGACCATCCATCATGGCAAAGGCGCTTCTCGGTTACGTCGGCGGTTCCGACCCGCGACTTCTCTCCGAGATGCGACGGCTTCAGCAGCGCGTCCAGGACCTCGAATCCGAGCTCGTACGGATTCAGTCCGAGAACGACGCGCTGGCCGCCGCAGTCCAGCACCACGGAGACTCGTTGCTCGACGGTATCGACATGGACGTACCCCAGGCGGAGCCTGCGCTCACCTGACCCGCACCCCACAAGGGTAACGGCGGGCTGATCCGTACAGCCGCTTGAGATCCAATGCGCAAGGATATGCAAGGGACGCTTCGGCGTCCCTTCTTTCTGCCCGCTTCTCTTTTCCCCCGCTTTCCCCGTCGCTCACGGCCGGCCTCCGGTCGCCCGCCGCCCCCTCACACACTGCCGCGAGTGCTTCCTTTAACGTCTGATGTGCCCTGCACCTTCATGGGTGAAACCGGCAGTGAAAGGTAGAGTCCGGCGGCGTGCACCTCAAGGCCATGACCCTCCGCGGGTTCAAATCCTTCGCCTCGGCCACCACCCTCCGGTTCGAGCCCGGCATCACGTGTGTCGTGGGGCCCAACGGATCGGGCAAGTCCAACGTGGTCGACGCGCTCTCCTGGGTCATGGGGGAGCAGGGCGCCAAATCGCTGCGCGGCGGCAAGATGGAAGACGTCATCTTCGCCGGGACGACCGGCCGGCCGCCGCTGGGCCGCGCCGAGGTCTCGCTCACCATCGACAACTCGGACGGTGCGCTGCCCATCGAGTACGCGGAAGTCACCATTACCCGGATCATGTTCCGCAATGGCGGCAGCGAGTACCAGATCAACGGCGACACCTGCCGGCTGCTGGACATCCAGGAGCTGCTGTCGGATTCCGGGATCGGCCGCGAGATGCACGTCATCGTCGGGCAGGGGCAGCTCGACTCCGTACTGCACGCGGATCCCATGGGGCGCCGCGCCTTCATCGAGGAGGCCGCGGGCGTACTGAAGCACCGCAAGCGCAAGGAGAAGGCGCTGCGGAAGCTGGACGCGATGCAGGCCAATCTGGCGCGGGTCCAGGACCTCACCGATGAACTGCGCCGCCAGCTCAAGCCGTTGGGCCGGCAGGCCGCGGTCGCCCGGCGCGCCGCCGTCATCCAGGCCGACCTCAGGGACGCGCGGCTGCGGCTGCTCGCCGACGACCTGGTGACGATGCGCAGGGCGCTGCGGAGCGAGATCGCCGACGAGGCGGCGCTGAAGGAGCGCCGGGAGACGGCGGAGACGGCGCTCAAGGCCGCGCTCGCGCGCGAGGCCGGCCTTGAGGACGACGTGCGGCAGCTGGCCCCGAGACTCCAGCGGGCCCAGCAGACCTGGTACGAGCTGTCGCAGCTGGCCGAGCGCGTGCGTGGTACGGTCTCGCTCGCCGACGCGCGGGTGAAGAGCGCGTCCGCCGCCCCCGAGGAGGAGCGGCGGGGCCGTGATCCCGAGGACATGGAGCGCGAGGCCGCCAGGATCCGGGAGCAGGAGGCCGAGCTGGAGGCCGCGCTGGAGTCGGCCGAGCGCGCGCTGGAAGACACCTCGGCGCACCGGGCGGAGCTGGAACGGGAGCTCGCCGCCGAGGAACGCAGGCTCAGGGACGCCGCCCGGGCCATCGCCGACCGGCGCGAAGGGCTCGCGCGACTGAACGGGCAGGTCAACGCGGCCCGAAGCAGAGCCGGTTCGGCGCAGGCAGAGATCGACCGGCTCGCCGAGGCGCGGGACGGGGCCCAGGAGCGCGCCGAAGCGGCCCAGCAGGAGTACGAGCAGCTCAAGGCCGAGGTCGAGGGGCTCGACGCGGGCGACCTGGACCTCGCCGACCGGCACAGCACGGCGAAGTCCGCGCTGGCGGAGGCGGAGACCGCGCTCACCGTGGCCCGGGAGACGGCCACGGCCGCCGAGCGGGAGCGGGCCGCGCTTACGGCCCGGCACGAGGCGCTGGCGCTCGGGCTGCGCCGCAAGGACGGCACCGGTGTGCTGCTCGGAGCCGAGGACCGCCCGGCCGGTCTGCTGGGCCCGGTCGCGGAGCTGCTGACGGTGGCCGCCGGGTACGAGGTCCCGGTGGCCGCCGCCCTGGGGGTGGCGGCCGACGCGCTCGCGGTGCGCGACACGGCCACCGCGGCGGACGCGATCCGGCGGCTGCGCAAGCAGGACGCCGGCCGGGCGACGCTGCTCCCCGGCACGGCGGCCGCCCCGGCGCGCGAGTCCGGCGCCGCAGTTCTGCCCGGCCAGATCCGTACGGACGGCCAGGGGCAGCCGGGCAGCGGGGCTCCCGAGGTGCCGGACGCCCGGCACGGCGACGGTGCGGGGGTGGTTCCGGGGGGCCATTCAGGGGGCGGCCGGTCCGGTGGGTATTCCGAAGGTCAGCCCGGAGATCTTTCGGGCAGTGGTGCCGATTCCCTCCCGTCCGGCGGGACGGCGCCGAGACCGTACCGCGCCGCCGTCGCTCTCGCCGCGCCCTTCGCCGTCGATCTGGTCGGCGGCCCCGCCGAGCTGCTGCCCGGGGTGCGCAGACTGCTGCGCGACATCGTCGTCGTAAGCACCCTCGAAGACGCCGAGGAGCTGATCGCCGAACGGCCCGGGCTGACCGCCGTGACCTCCGAAGGTGATGTCCTGGGAACGCACTTCGCACACGGCGGGTCCGCCGGCGCGCCCAGCCTGCTGGAGGTGCAGGCGTCCGTGGACGAGGCCGCCGCCGGGCTGGCTGAGCTGGCCGTACGGTGCGACGAGCTGGCCGGAGCGCAGCGCGCTGCAACCGGCCGGCGCGCGGAGTGCGCGGCGCTCGTCGACGAGCTGGCGGAGCTGCGGCGCACAGCCGACCGGGAGAAGTCGGGTGTCGCCCAGCAGCTCGGTCGCCTCGCCGGGCAGGCGCGCGGCGCGGCGGGCGAGGCCGAGCGGTCGGCGGCTGCCGCCGCCAAGGCTCAGGAGGCCCTGGAGCGCGCGACCGGCGAGGCCGAGGAGCTGGCCGAACGTCTCCTTGTGGCCGAGGAGGCGCCCATGGAGGAGGAGCCGGACACCTCCGTACGGGACCGGCTCGCCGCCGACGGGGCCAATGCCCGGCAGACCGAGATGGAGGCCAGGCTCCAGGCCCGTACCCATGAGGAGAGAGTCAAGGGGCTCGCGGGGCGGGCCGAAGCACTCGACCGGGGAGCGCGCGCCGAGCGTGAGGCCCGGGCGCGCGCCGAGCAGCGCCGCGCCCGGCTGCGCCACGAGGCCGCGGTCGCGTCGGCCGTCGCGGACGGGGCGCGCCAGCTGCTCGCGCATGTCGAGGTGTCGCTGGTCCGCGCCGAACAGGAGCGGGCCGCAGCCGAGGCAGCGAAGGCAGGGCGCGAGCAGGAGCTGACGGCCGAGCGGAACCGGGGCCGCGACCTCAAGGCCGAACTCGACCGGCTCACCGACTCGGTGCACCGCGGCGAGGTGATCGGAGCCGAGAAGCGGCTGCGGATCGAGCAGCTGGAGACCAGGGCGCTGGAGGAGCTGGGTGTGGAGCCGGCCGGTCTTGTGGCCGACTACGGCCCGGACCAGCCGGTGCCGCCGTCCCCGGCCGCCGAGGGGGAGGAGCTGCCTGACGATCCGGACCATCCGCGGAACCAGCCGGTGCCGTTCGACCGGGCCGGGCAGGAGAAGCGGCTCAGGTCGGCTGAACGGGCGTACCAGCAACTCGGAAAGGTGAATCCGCTCGCTCTGGAGGAGTTCTCCGCGCTGGAGGAGCGGCACAAGTTCCTCTCCGAGCAGCTGGAGGACCTGAAGAAGACGAGAGCCGACCTGCTGCTGGTGGTCAAGCAGGTCGACGAACGCGTCGAGCAGGTCTTCACCGAGGCGTACCGCGACACCGCACGCGAGTTCGAAGGGGTCTTCGCCCGGCTCTTCCCCGGCGGCGACGGACGGCTGATCCTGACCGACCCCGGCAACATGCTCACCACCGGTGTGGACGTCGAGGCCCGGCCGCCTGGCAAGAAGGTCAAGCGCCTCTCGCTGCTCTCCGGCGGGGAGCGGTCGCTGACCGCCGTGGCCCTGCTGGTGTCGATCTTCAAGGCCAGGCCCAGCCCGTTCTACGTGATGGACGAGGTGGAGGCCGCGCTCGACGACACCAACCTCCAGCGGCTGATCCGGATCATGGAGGAGCTCCAGGAGAGTTCCCAGCTCATCGTGATCACTCATCAGAAGCGCACGATGGAGGTGGCCGACGCGCTCTACGGCGTCTCCATGCAGGGCGACGGGGTCTCCAAGGTCATCAGCCAGCGTCTTCGCTGAACCGGTCCGGCTGGGCAACCCGTCCAGACCGGGCTACCGGCCCCGGCCGGACTGAGTGGTCCTCAGAACTGCCGGTCCTCAAGTGGTGCGCGCCCGGAAGCTGTGCGGAACTGGAGGGGCTCGTACCCCCATGGCCGTCATCACCGACGGGCCCGAGGAGCTCATGTGACCAGCACGGCGAACACACCGCAGGCCGGCGGCGCCCCGGCTGCCCCTGAGCATCTCGCGCACGTCATCTTCATCACGGCCGCGGCCGCCATGGGCGGGTTCCTGTTCGGCTACGACAGCTCGGTGATCAACGGAGCCGTCGAGGGCATCCGGCACAAGTACAACGTCGGTTCGGGGACCCTCGCCCAGGTCATCGCCGTCGCCCTGATCGGCTGCGCGATCGGGGCCGCCACGGCCGGCCGCATCGCCGACCGCATCGGGCGCATCCGCTGTATGCAGATCGCGTCCGTGCTGTTCACCATCAGCGCCGTCGGCTCCGCGCTCCCCTTCGCCCTGTGGGACCTCGCTCTCTGGCGCATCATCGGCGGTTTCGGCATCGGGATGGCATCGGTCATCGGCCCGGCCTATATCGCCGAGGTCTCCCCGCCCGCGTACCGCGGCCGGCTCGGGTCCTTCCAGCAGGCGGCGATCGTCGTCGGCATCGCTGTCTCACAGCTCGTCAACTACGGCATTCTGCAGACGGCCAACGGCAACCAGCGCGGCCATCTGCTGGGTATCGAGGCCTGGCAGCTCATGCTCGGTGTGATGGTGATCCCGGCCGTGATCTACGGGCTGCTGTCCTTCGCGATCCCCGAGTCGCCCCGCTATCTGATCTCCGCGGGCAAGACGGACCGGGCCAGGAAGGTGCTGTCCGAGGTCGAGGGCTCGCACATCGATCTCGACGCGCGGGTGGCCGAGATCCGCCTCGCCATGAAGCGCGAGCACAAGTCGACGTTCAAGGACCTGCTGGGCGGGGGCTTCTACTTCAAGCGCATCGTCTGGATCGGTATCGGACTCTCGGCCTTCCAGCAACTGGTCGGTATCAACGTCGCCTTCTACTACTCCGCGACCCTGTGGCAGTCCGTCGGTATCGACCCGTCGACCTCGTTCCTGTACTCCTTCACCACGTCCATCATCAACATCATCGGCACCGTGGTCGCCATGATCCTGGTGGACCGGATCGGCCGCAGGCCGCTGGTGCTGATCGGCTCCACGGGCATGGTCATCGGGCTCGCTCTGGAAGCCTGGGCGTTCTCGTACCATCTCGTCGGCGGCAAACTGCCGACCGTCCAGGGCTGGGTCGCGCTCGTGGCCGCCCACTGGTTCGTGTTCTTCTTCGCGATGTCGTGGGGCGTCGTCGTCTGGGTCTTCCTCGGCGAGATGTTCCCGAACAAGATCCGTGCCGCCGCCCTCGGGGTGGCCGCTTCGGCCCAGTGGATCGCCAACTGGGCGATCACGGCCAGCTTCCCGAGCCTCGCCGACTGGAACCTCTCGGCGACGTACGTGATCTACACCGTCTTCGCCGTGCTCTCGATCCCCTTCGTGCTGCTGTTCGTGAAGGAGACCAAGGGCAAGACGCTGGAGGAGATGGGCTGAGGCCCCGGCCTGTGCCTGCTCCCGCCGGCCCGCCCCGGCTCAGCTCTTGAGCCGGGGCAGTACGCGTTCGGCGAAGAGATGCAGACTGCGCCACCCCTCGTCCACCGGTATCCCGCCGCACAGCGGATGCAGTACGAGGCTCCCGGCGCCGCCCTCGGCCAGGGCCACGCACTCGTCGGGGGTGACGATCCGGTAGACGCCCTCCGCGCGCAGCCCGTCCACCGTATCCGCGGCCGAACGGACCGCCGAGTGGATATCCGCGGACTGCCATGAGGAGTAGGTGCGCGCTTCGTGCAGGAAGTACTCGCCGTACTCGGCCCAGGTCCGGTCGGGATCCTCCGCGATGTGCAGCAGCGGGGTCTCGGCCTCCGGCATCATGCAGAAGCCCTCGGTCCCGTACTCCGCGCGCTGCTGGTGGTAGTACGCCTCCAGTTCCGGCAGATACGCGCTCGGGAACAGCGGCAGCCCCAGCCGCGCGGCCCGGCGGGCCGCCGCCCTGGACGAGCCGCCGACGAGCAGCAGCGGGTGCGGAGCGGTGTACGGGCGCGGGGTGACCCGGACCGTACGCCCCCGGTACGCGAACGGCTCGCCGGTCCACGCGGCCAGCAGGGTCTCGAGCAACTCGTCCTGGAGCCGGCCGCGCCGGGTCCACTCGACGCCCTGCTGCGCGTACTCGTCGGGCCGGTAGCCGATGCCCGCGACCGTGGCCAGCCGGCCCGCGCTGATCAGGTCGAGGACGGCGATGTCCTCCGCGAGGCGCAGCGGGTCGTAGAGCGGGCCGATGATCGCGGAGACGGTGACCGCGATCCGGCGGGTGGCCCCGAAGACGGAGCCCGCGAAGACGAACGGGGACGGCAGCCAGTTGTTGCCGACGCCGTGATGCTCCTCGGTCTGGACGGTGTCGACGCCGCGGTCGTCCGCGTACGCGGCCATCTCAAGGGCGGTGCGGTAGCGGGCGGAGAGTGACTCGGGGGTCGCCCGCGGATCGACGAGATTGAACCTGACGACTGTGAAGGCCATGACGGGAAGTCCCCCTTCGCCGGGTGGGAGCTGGCGAAGGGGGACGGTAGCTGACGTGGCGTCAGATAGGTAGCCCCGCAGGCTCACGGTCCGCGTCGGGACCCTGGCCCGCCGAGCCGCCCTGGGGCTTCGGTTCCGGCTTCGGGAGTACGGCGTAGAGCACGCCCGAGACCAGGATGGTGACCACCCAGCCGAGGCCGTTGCGGCCCAGCCAGGTGTCCGCGAACGGCCCGCTGAACCATGCGGAGCCCGCGGTGCCGGCGGTGGTGAACAGCATCCCGGTGACCAGCGCGGCGAGCCAGGCGCCGACGGCGGCGGGGCTGAAGCCGCCCCGGTACCAGTAGGCGCTGGTCCGGGTGGTGTCCATCAGGGCCACCGGGTCGTACTTCCGGCCGAGCAGCATGTCCGCGCCGAAGACCCCTATCCACGCCGAGAAGGCCACCGCGAGCAGTGAGAGGAACGCGACGAAGGAGCCGAGGAAGCTTGTCGCCGCCAGCATCAGGATCAGTCCGAGCACCACGCTGATCACGGCGTTCACGGAGACCGCCCAGGCGCGCGGCACCTTGATGCCCAGTGTCAGCGCGGTGAAGCCGGCCGAGTACATCGACATCGCGTTGATCAGGACCATGCCGACCACGGCGATCAGCAGGTACGGGACCGCGATCCACATCGGCAGGACCTTGCCCAGGAAGGAGACCGGGTCGGACGCGTTCGCGAGATCCGGGGTGGAGACCGCCATCACGGCACCCATCAGCACCATCGGCAGGACGACGATGCCCGCGCCGCCGATCGACGCGCCGACCATGCCGGCGCCGGAGGAGCGCCGCGGCAGGTACCGCGCGAAGTCGGGGCCGGAGGGGACCCAGCTGAGACCGCCCGCGGCGATCAGGCCGATGCCCGCGACCAGGGAGGCGGTGGTGCCGGCCGGCTTGGCGAACACGGCGGACCAGTCGGTGTCGGCGATCAGGTAGACCAGCACCAGGACCGAGAAGATCCCGAAGAGATACGTGGACCACTTGTTGCACAGGTGCAGGGCGTTGATGCCGAGGCCCGAGATCAGGAACGTGGCAGCGACGAACAGCAGCAGGGTCACGATGATCAGCGGGGTGCTGCTGTGGATGCCGAAACAGATGTCCAGCACGGTCAGCAGCGCATACGCACCGGTCACCGCGTTGATCGTCTCCCAGCCCCAGCGGGCGATCCAGATCAGCGAGCCGGGCAGCAGATTGCCGCGCTGGCCGAAGACCGAACGGGAGAGGGCCATGCCGGGGGCCCCACCGCGCTTGCCGGCGATGCTGATGAGGCCGACAAGTCCGTAACTGATGACCGGGGCCACGAAGGCGGCGATCAGTGCCTGCCAGAAGTTCAGCTTGTCGGCCACGACCAGGCTCGCGCCCATCGCGAGGAGCAGCACACTGATATTGGCGGCAACCCAGGTCGGGATCAGGTCGCGGACACGGCCTTTGCGTTCGTTGTCCGGGACGGGTTCGAGACCGCGGGTTTCCACCGCGCCTTCGACGTCGGAGGCGTGGGGCATGGGGGTACTCCGTGCACGTGTGAGGGGGAGTTGGGGACAAGAGTGATGTGACGCGCGTAGATGTCGACATCATCGTAGGGCCGCCGGGAAAATTTCAAATAGAGGATTTAGTCCCTTGTGCGATCGGACGAAGGTGCGCAGGGCCGGTCCGTGGGCCAGCGCTGAGCGAGGGCGGCCAGCTCGGAGGCGTTCTGCCGGACGGACTCCGGCGGCGGTGATTGCTCGTACGCGCATCGTCACGGGTTAGCACCTTCTGCGATTCCCCATCTTTCGTGACTGATACTGGGTGGGTTATGGAAATCGTGATCCTTGCTGTAGTCATCGCCCTGGTCGCTGTCGGCGCGATCAGCGGGCTCGTGGTCAGCAGCCGCAAGAAGAAGCAGCTGCCCACGGCACCGCCGAGTGCGCCGACCATCACAGCGCCTCCCGCCGAACCCCAGGTCGGCGAGGACGCTGCCCCACCGCGCGACGAGTCGCGCCGCACCATCGAGGAGGTGGACCTCCCGCCCGCCGACGAGGCCGCGGGCGCCCCCGCCGCGGTCGAGGACCCGGTCGTCGCGGAGCCCGTCGCCCCGCGGATCGAGATCCCGGAACCCACCGAGGGCCGTCTCGTACGGCTGCGCGCCCGGCTCGCCCGCTCGCAGAACTCGCTCGGTAAGGGCCTGCTCACCCTGCTCTCCCGCGACAACCTCGACGAGGAGACCTGGGAGGAGATCGAGGACACCCTGCTCACGGCGGACGTCGGCGTCGCGCCGACCCAGGAGCTGGTCGAGCGGCTGCGTGAGCGGGTCAGGGTGCTCGGCACCCGTACACCGCAGGACCTGCGCACCCTGCTCCGCGAGGAGCTGCTGAACCTGCTCGGTACGGACTTCGACCGCGAGGTCAAGACCGAGGGCGGCCTGGAGACCCCGGGCGTCGTCATGGTCGTCGGGGTCAACGGCACCGGCAAGACCACCACCACGGGCAAGCTCGCCCGGGTCCTGGTGGCCGACGGCCGCAGCGTGGTGCTCGGCGCGGCCGACACCTTCCGGGCCGCCGCCGCCGACCAGCTCCAGACCTGGGGCGAACGGGTCGGGGCGCGCACCGTACGCGGCCCCGAGGGCGGCGACCCGGCGTCGATCGCCTTCGACGCGGTGAAGGAGGGCATCAAGGAGGGCGCCGATGTCGTCCTCATCGACACCGCCGGGCGGCTGCACACCAAGACCGGCCTGATGGACGAGCTCGGCAAGGTGAAGCGGGTCGTGGAGAAGCACGGCCCGCTGGACGAGGTGCTGCTCGTGCTGGACGCCACGACCGGGCAGAACGGCCTGGTGCAGGCGCGGGTGTTCGCCGAGGTGGTGGCCATCACCGGCATCGTGCTGACCAAGCTGGACGGTACGGCCAAGGGCGGCATCGTGATCGCCGTCCAGCGGGAACTGGGCGTACCGGTCAAGCTGGTCGGCCTCGGCGAGGGCCCGGACGACCTGGCCCCGTTCGAGCCAGAGGCGTTCGTGGACGCGCTGGTCGGGGAGTGAACCCGGCCGCCTGAAGACCTGGCCGGCCGAATCAGGAAGAACCGCGAAGGGCCCCACCGCACGGTGCAGATGCGGCGGGGCCCTTCGCGCTGTCCCGCGCCGGCGCCGGCCGGCGCGGGAGGCGTGTCAGGCGGGTACGTGGCGGTGGCAGATGTACGCGAGGGTGCCGAGCAGCAGCCGGGCCTGGGGCGGGCCGCTCGCCGTCTCCAGCGACGGGGGGCGAAGCCAGCGGGCCGGACCCAGGCCCGCGTGGTTCGACGGCGGGGCGGTGATGTGCTCGCCCGGGCCCAGGCCGTGCAGATCGAGGTCCGCGTCGTCCCAGCCCATCCGGTAGAGCAGCTCGGGGAGTTCGCGGGCGGCGCCGGGGGCGACGAAGAACTGAGCCCGGCCGTCCGGGGTCGCGCTCACGGGGCCCAGCGGGAGTCCCATGCGCTCCATCCGGATCAGGGCCGTGCGCCCCGCGGGCTCGGCGACGTCGATGATGTCGAAGCAGCGGCCGACCGGCAGCAGCACCGCGGCGCCCGGTGTCAGGGACCAGGCTTTCGCCGCTTCACCGAGGGTGGCCCCCGCCGGCACCTCGGGCGCGAACCCGAGGGGATGGGCCCCGGGGGACGTGCATCCGGCTTCTCCGCAGGAGCAGTTGCCCGCCGCGGCGCGCGCGCCGGGAACCACGTCCCAGCCCCAGAGCCCGGTGAACTCGGCGACCGCTGTGCTCTGCTGTGTGCGGCCGCGACGCCGGGTGCCGGAGCGGATGTCCCGGATGCCGCCGATAGTGAAGCCCATGCCCCCTCCAACGGGTCGTGCGCGCCGGTGGTTACGACCTGGAGCCTCTCCGTCACCCTGTGTTGCAAACACCCTGATCGGGGAGGTGCGGGGTGACATCGGGGGTGGTGCGGAACGATTCACGCGCCCCGGCGTGCATCGCTCCACCCGATCCTGATCGTCGAGTGTCAAGTGAATCGCGCCTGGCGGCAGGCGGGTTCATTCGAAGGGGTGGCGAATGGTGGCGTTTCCGGGATCGCCCTCGCGAGGTGCGTGATCGTAGGATTACTTTCAGTGCACGAACCCTCGGGTCGGATGCACTCACGGGTATGCCGGGGGCAAGCCGGTTTTCTGTTCGAAGGGGCGCAAGCGCCGGACAGTGAACCTCAACTCGCGGCATTCTGATATGGGTTGGCGTAATGAGGCTTCAGCGGGATGGGGGCGTTCCAGTGGGCGGCAGTGGCGACGGCGAGACGGGTGCCGGCAAACGCCCGAACGAGCGGCTCGGTTCGTGGTTCGTGCGCAGCGGCTGGTCGAAGGGCGAGCTGGCACGCCAGGTGAACCGCAGGGCACGGCAGATGGGCGCACACCACATCAGCACCGACACCTCACGCGTGCGGCGCTGGCTCGACGGCGAGCAGCCGCGTGAGCCCATTCCGCGCATCCTCTCGGAGCTCTTCTCGGAACGCTTCGGCAGCGTCGTCGCCATCGAGGATCTGGGGCTGCGCGCGGCGCACCAGTCACCCTCGGTGTCCGGTGTCGACATGCCCTGGGCGGGCCCGCAGACGGTCTCGCTGCTCAGCGAGTTCTCCCGCAGCGACCTGATGCTCGCCCGGCGCGGCTTCCTCGGCGCGTCGCTGGCACTGGCCGCCGGCCCGACGCTCATCGAGCCGATGCAGCGCTGGCTGGTGCCCACGCCCGCGGGTGAGCCCACCGCGGAACTCCCCGCCGATCACGCACGGCGCCCCTCCAGGCTCTCGCGGCCCGAGCTCGAACTGCTGGAGTCCACCACGGCGATGTTCCGCCAGTGGGACGCCCAGTGCGGTGGCGGGCTGCGTCGCAAGGCGGTCGTGGGGCAACTGCACGAGGTGACCGACCTGCTGCAGGAGCCCCAGCCGGGGGCCACTTCGAAGCGGCTGTTCCGGTGCGCGGCCGAACTGGCCGAGCTGGCCGGGTGGATGAGTTACGACGTCGGTCTCCAGCCCACCGCCCAGAAGTACTTCGTGCTCGCCCTGCACGCGGCCAAGGAGGCCGGGGACAAGCCGCTCGGCTCGTACATCCTGTCCTCGATGAGCCGCCAGATGATCCACCTCGGCCGCCCCGACGACGCCCTGGAACTCGTCCACCTCGCCCAGTACGGCAGCCGTGAGTGCGCCACCCCCCGTACCCAGGCGATGCTGTATGCGATGGAGGCCCGCGCCTACGCCAACATGGGCCAGCCGAGCAAGTGCAAACGGGCCGTGCGGATGGCCGAGGACACCTTCTCCGACGCGGGCTTCGACGGCGAGCCGGAGCCCGACTGGATCCGCTTCTTCTCGGAGGCCGAGCTGAACGGCGAGAACGGCCACTCGTTCCGCGATCTCGCCTATGTGGCCGGCCGCAGCCCGACCTACGCCTCGCTCGCCGAGCCGGTCATCGACAACGCGGTCGCGCTCTTCGAGAAGGACGACGAGCACCAGCGTTCGTACGCGCTGAACCTCGTCGGGATGGCCACCGTCCATCTGCTGAAGCGGGAACCCGAGCAGTCCACCTCCTTCGCCACCCAGGCCCTGCACATCGCCAAACGCGTCCGCTCCGAGCGCGTCAACACCAGGCTCCGCAAGACCGTCGACACGGCGGTCAGGGACTTCGGCGACGTCCCCGCGGTCATCGACCTCACCGAACGGCTCGCCGAGCAGCTGCCCGAGACGGCCGAAGCGGTCTGAGACCACACCACCCACCCACTGAGCGGTACCCAGAGGCCCCGGCCACGACAGTCACCCCGTAATGCCCGACTCGGCTCCCCCGCGCCAGGCCAACAGGGTGACCGTCGTGGCCGGTTTCCGTCCCGCGCGGGGGCGGGCCCGGCCCACACGCACCCGTCCCGCACTTCATCCGGGCGTAACACGCACCACCTCTTCGTCACCGCGGTGAAACATCACGCGGCATCGGCGGAAACGGCGCGGCGTCAGTCTCTGACGCATGACAGGCCGCTGTTCCGCCGCTCCCCACAGCCCCCGCCCGCAGGTGGCCGCACCGACGACGAGGAGACGCCGATGCCCACAGGCATCATGACCCTGGCTGCAGAAGCCCCGAAGCTGTCGTCCGCCAACACCGGGTTCATGCTCATCTGCTCGGCCCTGGTGATGGTCATGACCCCCGGTCTCGCCTTCTTCTACGGAGGCATGGTCCGGGTCAAGTCCACCCTGAACATGCTGATGATGAGCTTCATCAGCCTCGGGATCGTCACGATCCTCTGGGTGCTCTACGGATTCAGCGTCGCTTTCGGATCGGGCAACGGATTCTTCGGCTGGTCCAAGGACTACCTCGGACTCAGCGGCATCGGACTGACCCAGCTGTGGCCTGGCTACACCATCCCGGTCTACGTCTTCGCCGTCTTCCAGCTGATGTTCGCGATCATCACTCCGGCGCTGATCAGCGGTGCGCTTGCCGACCGCGTGAAGTTCACCGCCTGGGCGCTGTTCATCGTGGGCTGGGTCACGGTCGTGTACTTCCCGGTCGCGCACTGGGTCTGGGCGTCCGACGGCTGGCTCTTCAAGAAGGGCGTCATCGACTTCGCCGGCGGCACGGCGGTCCACATCAACGCGGGCGCGGCGGCGCTCGGCGTGATCCTGGTGACGGGCAAGCGCGTCGGCTTCAAGAAGGACCCGATGCGCCCGCACAGCCTCCCGCTGGTCATGCTCGGCGCGGCCCTGCTGTGGTTCGGCTGGTTCGGTTTCAACGCCGGATCGTGGCTGGGCAACGACGACGGCGTGGGCGCGGTGATGTTCATCAACACCCAGGTGGCCACCGCGGCCGCGATGCTGGCCTGGCTCGCGTACGAGAAGTTCCGCCACGGCTCCTTCACCACGCTCGGCGCGGCGTCCGGCGCCGTGGCCGGACTGGTCGCGATCACCCCGTCCGGCGGCGCGGTCAGCCCGCTCGGCGCCATCGCGGTCGGCGCCATCGCCGGTGTGCTGTGCGCCATGGCCGTCGGCCTCAAGTACCGCTTCGGCTTCGACGACTCGCTCGACGTCGTCGGCGTGCACATGGTCGGCGGCGTCGTCGGCTCCCTGCTGATCGGGTTCTTCGCCACCGGCGGGGTGCAGTCCGACGTGGCGGGCGTCTTCTACGGCGGCGGTTTCCACCAGCTCGGCATCCAGGCCATCGGGGTCTTCTCGGTACTCGGCTACTCACTCGTCGCGTCGGCCGGCCTGGCGTTCCTGATCGACCGGACCATGGGGATGCGGGTCACCGAGGACGTCGAGGTCGCGGGTATCGACCAGGACGAGCACGCCGAGACGGCATACGACTACAGCGGGGCGGGCGGCGGCTCCCGGACGGCCGCGAGCGCCCATCGCGACTTGGCGGGCACCGGCCCCATGGCGGGTCCGGCGAACAGGAAGGTGGACGTATGAAGCTCATCACCGCGGTCGTGAAACCGCACCGGCTGGACGAGATCAAGGAGGCCCTCCAGGCCTTCGGCGTCCAGGGCCTCACGGTCACCGAGGCCAGCGGCTACGGCCGCCAGCGCGGCCACACCGAGGTCTACCGGGGTGCCGAGTACACCGTGGACCTGGTGCCGAAGATCCGGATCGAGGTCCTGGCCGAGGACGCGGACGCCGAACAGCTCATCGACGTGGTGGTGAAAGCCGCCAGGACCGGCAAGATCGGTGACGGCAAGGTCTGGAGCGTTCCGGTCGAGACAGCGATCCGGGTCAGGACCGGCGAACGCGGTCCTGACGCGCTCTGAACGACGCTGAAACGACTCGAACGACTCGAACGACTCGAACGACGAGAGACGGGAACTGCCGGGTGACGGGTGCCGACGAGATGACCGGTCAGACGGACGGCCCCGGACCCAGCGATTACGCGGCGGCCCGGCTCCGCCTCCTTCAGGAGAAGGCGGAGCCCGGGCCGCCGCGCCGTTCGGCCCTGGCCCGGCTGACCGACACGTGGATGAACGTGCTCTTCACCCCGGCCGCCGAGGCCGCGGGCGTGCACGGCGCGGCCCTGGTGGCCGTCGGCGGATACGGGCGCGGTGAACTGTCACCGCGCAGCGACCTGGACCTGCTCCTGCTGCACGACGGGAAAGCGGACCAGGCCGCCGTCGCCTCGCTCGCCGACCGGGTCTGGTACCCGGTGTGGGACCTGGGGCTCGACCTCGACCACTCCGTACGGACCCCGGGTGAGGCGCGCAGAACGGCGGGCGAGGACCTCAGGGTCCAGCTCGGGCTGCTCGACGCCCGGCACGTCGCCGGTGACCCGGGACTGACCGCCGGGCTGCGGACGGCCGTACTCGCCGACTGGCGCAACCAGGCGCCGAAGCGGCTGCCCGAGCTGTACGAGCTGTGCCAGGAACGTGCCGAGCGCCAGGGCGAGCTGCAGTTCCTCCTCGAACCGGACATCAAGGAGGCCAGGGGCGGGCTGCGGGACGCCACCGCGCTGCGGGCCGTCGCCGCGTCCTGGCTGGCCGACGCGCCCCGCCAAGGGCTCGACGGCGCCCGCAGACGGCTCCTCGACGTGCGGGACGCGCTGCATCTGGTGACCGGACGCGCCACGGAACGGCTCGCGCTCCAGGAACAGGACCAGGTCGCCGCCGAGCTCGGACTGCTGGACGCCGACGTGCTGCTGCGCGAGGCGTACGAAGCCGCGCGCACCATCTCGTACGCCGGTGACGTCACCTGGCGTGAGGTCAACCGGGTGCTGCGCTCGCGCACCGCGCGCCCCCGGCTGCGCGCCCTGATCGGCGGCGGCAGGACAGCGGCGGCCGAACGGACCCCGCTCGCCGAAGGCGTGGTGGAACAGGAGGGCGAGGTGGTGCTGGCCCGCACCGCCCGCCCCGAACGCGACCCCGTACTGCCGTTGCGGGTGGCCGCCGCGGCGGCGCAGGCCGGGCTGCCGGTCTCCCTGCACGCGGTGCGCCGGCTGGCGGGCGGCGCACGGCCGCTCCCGGTGCCCTGGCCCGCCGAGGCACGCGAACAGCTGGTCACCCTGCTCGGCGCGGGGGAGTCCACGGTGCCGGTCTGGGAGGCGCTGGAGGCGGAGGGGCTGATCAGCGGGCTGCTGCCGGACTGGGAGCGGGTGCGGTGCAGGCCGCAGCGGAACGCGGTGCACACCTGGACCGTCGACCGGCATCTCGTCGAGACAGCCGTACGGGCGTCCTCGCTGACCCGCCGGGTCGGCCGCCCCGACCTGCTGCTCGTCGCGGCCCTGCTGCACGACATCGGCAAGGGCTGGCCCGGCGACCACTCGGTGGCGGGCGAGGTCATCGCCCGGGACGTGGCCACCCGGATCGGCTTCGACCGCGCGGACGCCGAGGTGCTCGCCGTGCTCGTACGCCACCACCTGCTGCTCGTCGAGACGGCGACCCGGCGCGACCTGGACGACCCGGCGACCGTGACCTCCGTCGCCGCGGCGGTGGGATCCGCCACCACGCTGGAACTGCTGCACGCGCTGACCGAGGCCGACGCGCTGGCGACCGGGCCCGCGGCCTGGTCCTCCTGGCGGGCGTCGCTCGTGGACGATCTGGCGGCACGGGTAGCCGCGGTACTGGCGGGCGAGGTCCCCGAAGAACCCGAGGCGGGCGCACCGGGTGCCGAGCACGAGCGGCTGGCCGTCGAGGCGCTGCGCACCGGCGGCCCGGTCCTGGCCCTGCACGCCAGGACCGGGGAACCGCAGGAGGACGGCGCCCCGGAACCGGTGGGCGTGGAACTGCTCATCGCGCTCCCCGACCGGCCCGGCGTCCTGCCCGCCGTCACCGGGGTCCTGGCGCTGCACCGGCTGACCGTACGCGCGGCCGACCTGCGCGCTGTCGAACTGCCCACCGGACTGGGGAGCCAGGCCGACGTGCTGCTGCTGACCTGGCGGGTGGCCGCCGAGTACGGATCGCTCCCGCAGGCCGCGAGGCTGCGCGCCGATCTCGTACGGGCGCTGGACGGCTCGCTGGACGTCCGCGCCAGACTGGCCGAACGGGAGGCGGCCTACCCGCGCCGCCGCGGTGTCCAGGCGCCGCCGCCCCGGGTGAAGGTGGTCCCCGCCGGCTCCCGGCTGGCCACGGTGATCGAGGTCCGTGCCCAGGACGCCCCGGGGCTGCTGTACCGGATCGGCCTGGCCCTGGAGGCGGCCGGGGCGGCGGTGCGCAGCGCGCATGTCTCCACGCTGGGGGCCAACGCGGTGGACGCGTTCTATGTGACGGGACTGGGCGGGGACCCGCTTCCGGCGGAGGCGGCGGCCGGGCTGGCCAGGGAGCTGGAGGCCGGGCTCCGGGAGTGAGCGCGGGCGGGCCCCGGTGCGGGATCACGCGCCGGCACCCGGTCCGGCGCCCTGCTCCGGACCCCTGTCGGGGGCAGGGGCAGACCCGACCCACCCGGTCCGGATACCCTGGGGTCCAACCGTCCCCCCGCTCCCGACCCGAGGATCCGCGACCGCCGTGTTCGATACCCTCTCCGACCGCCTTGCCGCGACTTTCAAGAACCTCCGGGGCAAAGGGCGCCTCAGCGAGGCGGACATCGATGCCACCGCGCGCGAAATCCGTATCGCCCTGCTTGAGGCGGACGTCGCGCTGCCCGTCGTCCGCGCCTTCATCAAGCAGGTCAAGGAGCGTGCGGCCGGCGCCGAGGTCTCCCAGGCGCTGAACCCGGCCCAGCAGGTCATCAAGATCGTCAACGAGGAGCTCATCGGCATCCTCGGTGGCGAGACCCGCCGCCTCCGCTTCGCCAAGCAGCCGCCGACCGTGATCATGCTCGCGGGCCTCCAGGGCGCGGGCAAGACGACCCTCGCCGGAAAGCTCGGCCTCTGGCTCAAGGGCCAGGGCCACACCCCGCTGCTCGTGGCGTGCGACCTCCAGCGTCCCAACGCCGTGAACCAGCTGAGCGTGGTCGCCGAGCGCGCGGGCGTCGCCGTGTACGCCCCCGAGCCGGGCAACGGCGTCGGTGACCCGGTCAAGGTCGCCCAGGACTCGATCGAGTTCGCCAAGACCAAGCAGTACGACGTCGTCGTGGTCGACACCGCGGGCCGGCTGGGCATCGACCAGGAGCTGATGCAGCAGGCCGCGGACATCCGCGACGCCGTCAGCCCCGACGAGGTCCTCTTCGTCGTCGACGCGATGATCGGCCAGGACGCGGTCAACACCGCCGAGGCGTTCCGCGACGGCGTCGGCTTCGACGGAGTGGTGCTCTCCAAGCTCGACGGCGACGCCCGCGGTGGCGCGGCCCTGTCGATCGCGCACGTCACCGGTCGGCAGATCATGTTCGCCTCGAACGGCGAGAAGCTGGACGAGTTCGACACGTTCCACCCGGACCGCATGGCGTCGCGGATCCTCGGTATGGGCGACATGCTCAGCCTGATCGAGAAGGCCGAGCAGACCTTCAGCCAGGCCGAGGCCGAGCAGATGGCCTCCAAGCTGGCCGGCAGCAAGGGCGGCAAGGACTTCACGCTCGACGACTTCCTGGCCCAGATGGAGCAGGTCAGGAAGATGGGCAGCATCTCCAAGCTGCTCGGCATGCTGCCCGGCATGGGGCAGATGAAGGAACAGATCAACAACATCGACGAGCGGGACGTGGACCGCACCGCCGCGATCATCAAGTCGATGACCCCGGCCGAGCGCCAGGACCCGACGATCATCAACGGCTCACGCAGGGCCCGGGTGGCCAAGGGGTCGGGCGTCGACGTCAGCGCCGTGAAGAGCCTGGTGGAGCGGTTCTTCGAGGCGCGCAAGATGATGTCGCGGATGGCTCAGGGCGGTGGCATGCCGGGTATGCCGGGTATGCCGGGCATGGGTGGCGGTCCCGGCCGGCAGAAGAAGCAGCAGAAGCAGGCCAAGGGCAAGCGCAAGAGCGGTAACCCGATGAAGCGCAAGGCGGAGGAAGAGGCCGCAGCCGCCCGCCGTGAGCAGGGCGGCGCGCCGGGCCTGCCGGCCGGTGAGGACGCGAAGAACTTCGAGCTCCCGGACGAGTTCAAGAAGTTCATGGGCTGACCGCGCCGCGCAGCACTACGCAAGCAGAAGCGGCCCGTACCCTCTCGGACATCCGGTGGGTACGGGCCGCTTCGCGGTAGTCAGGGGGCGGGCGGTCAGGCGGTCCGGGCGACCACGTAACGGAAGATGTTCTCCATCCACACCGTGCCGTCGCGCCGCACATGGGGATGGAGCGCCTCGGCGACCTCCTTCTTCACCTGTTCCCGGTCCGTCGCCCGTATCGCCCCGTCGAACAGCCCGGTCGAGAGCAGCCCCCGCACCGCGCTCCGCAGGTCCGCGTAACCGAACGGGCAGGCCACCCGCCCCGATCCGTCCAGCTTCAGCCCGGCCCGCGCCGCGACCTCCTCCAGGTCGTCCCTGCGCGGCTGGCGCACGGCATCGGCCAGTCGGGTGGCGACCCGCAGTACGGCCGATGCCGAGCAGCGCTCGGGCGGCCCCCAGCCGGTCAGGACCACCGCACTGCCGCGCTCCAGCAGCGGCACCGCGTCCTCGACGGCCGGCATTGGCCCGTACGGGTCACCCGTGACGCCGCCCATCGGCTCGAAAGCGGTCAGCAGGTTGTACGGCTCGGCCGTCCCGGCGGAGGCGTCGGCGGGGCCCCCGTGCACCAGCCGGGTCCTGGCGCGCTGTGCGCCCGGCGTACCGTCCGGGCCGTCCGGGAGCATCCGCTCCCGGGCCAGCGCGATGCGCTCGGCGTGCGTGTCCACGCCGGTGACACTCGCGCCACGGGCGGCGGCCATGAGCAGGGCGAGCCCCGAGCCACAGCCGATGCCGAGCAGCCGGGTGCCGCTGCCGGCGTCCAGCCGCTTGTAGACCGCTTCGTAGAGCGGTACCAGCATCCGTTCCTGGATCTCGGCCCAGTCGCGGGCACGTGCGACCGCTTCCTCAGTGGGAGTCGCAGCCACGGACCGGTGGTTCCGGACGAGCGTTGATGACATCGAAGCGCCCCAATTCGCCGAGAGATCAGTTGTGCCCTGTGTGCAAAACCCCCGTGAAGGTGTGCGCGGACTGTCCCTTTGCCAGAGAACTCCGCATCCGCGCGCAAGTCCAGGGGTGGTGAGGCAATGCTTGCGTTCCCGGAATATGCATCCCGACTGTGCGCCTCCGGGAGCGAAAATCAATCACGTTCCCGGAGGAGCCCGCCGTACGATTCGCGCCATGAAAAAGGCTCCCGTTCTCACGCCCCGGGCGGACGACTTTCCCCGCTGGTACCAGGACCTGATCAACAAGGCCGAACTGGCGGACAACGGCCCGGTGCGGGGCACCATGGTCATCCGCCCGTACGGCTACGGGCTGTGGGAGCGGATGCAGCAGGAGCTGGACTCCCGCATCAAGGCCGCGGGCGCTCAGAACGCCTACTTCCCGCTCTTCATCCCCCAGTCTTACCTGACTCGGGAAGCTCAGCATGTCGAGGGATTCGCCCCGGAGCTCGCCGTGGTCACCCACGGTGGCGGCAGAGAGCTCGAAGAGCCGGTGGTGGTCAGGCCCACGTCCGAGACGATCGTCAATGAGTACTTCTCGAAATGGGTGCAGAGTTACCGCGATCTTCCGCTGCTCATCAATCAGTGGGCGAATGTGGTCCGGTGGGAGATGCGCCCCAGAGTGTTCCTGCGGACCACGGAATTCCTCTGGCAGGAGGGCCACACCGCCCATGCGAGCAGGGCGGAGGCCCATGACTACGCTGCGTACATTCACCGGAACGTCTACGCGGATTTCATGGTCAACGTGCTCGGTATCGATGTCGTGCCCGGCCGCAAGACCGCCGCTGAACGGTTCGCGGGCGCGATCAACACCCTGACGCTCGAAGCCATGATGGGGGACGGCAAGGCCCTCCAGATGGGTACCAGTCATGAACTCGGCACGAACTTCGCCAAGGCGTTCCACACCGAGTACCTGTCGAAGGACGGCACCCAGGAACTGGTCTGGCAGACGTCCTGGGGCGCCACGACCCGGCTGGTCGGCGGGGTGATCATGTCGCACGGCGACGACAGCGGCCTGCGGGTGCCGCCCCGGCTCGCGGCCGTGCAGGCAGTGGTCGTCGCCATCAAGGGGGGCGAGGCGGTGGTGAAAGCCCGCGAGATCGGCGCGCGGCTGGAGGCGGCGGGAATCCGGGTCCACGTCGACGACCGCACGGACATCCCCTTCGGCCGCCGGGCCGTCGACTGGGAGCTCAAGGGCGTTCCGGTACGGATCGAGATCGGACCGCGGGACCTGGCGGAGGGGACGGCGGTGCTGGTCCGCCGGGTGGTGGACGCACGCGGTTCCGGTGGCACGGGCAGCTCCGGGGGCCCCGGCGGCAAGGATTCCGTACGGGTGGATGAACTGACCCGGCTGCTGCCCGCGGTGCTCGAAGAGGCGCAGAACCAGTTGCTGCGGGAGTCGCGGGAGCGCCGTGAGGCCCGTACCAGCGAGGTGCGGACGGTCGGCGAGGCGGCCGAGGCGGCGGCCGCGGGCGGCTGGGCCCGGATCCCGTGGGCCCTGCTCGGCCCCGGGGGCGAGGCCGAGCTGGCCGGGCACTCGGCCTCCGTACGGTGTCTGATCGCCGAGGACGGGTCGGTGCCGGAGTCGGACGACGCTCCCGGTAACGTCGCTCTGGTCGCCCGTGCGTACTAGTCGTGCGTACTCAGCCGTGAGCACTGGTCGCGGGTAAGGGCGGCGGTCCGGCCGGCCCCGCTGCGGGGCGTGGCCGACAGTGGCTGGTGATCGGCCGGTGAATCGGCCGAAACGCCCCTTGCGCGCCGACCGGTGGAGTGCGAACCGGCGCGGGGCCCATGGCTACGCGCCGGGGCGTACGAGACCCTAAGTACCACCTTGGTGTGAGCTGTGAGGCTTCTCCGCAGATCAGCGCACCCGCCCTCGTCCGGACGCATCAAGGGCAACTGACGGGTAGGTGCAAATTATTTGGGATGCCCCGGAATAGGAACACAGCGGTACCCCGGCTCGTTGTCACGACGTGAGCACGACACCAACTGTCCTCGCCGCAGAGCTGGCGCAGGCGTGGGCCGATATTCAGCGGTACCACCCCGAGCTGCCGGATCTAGCCGCGCCCGAGTCCCTGATCGGCGAGTCCTCGTCCGCCTGCGGCGCTGAACTCTCCTTCGAGCGACTGCTCCATGAGGCAGTCCACGGCATCGCCGCCGCGCGAGGTGTCCGCGACACCTCCCGCGCCGGCCGCTACCACAACCGCAGGTTCCTGGCGATCGCCGAGGAGATGGGGCTCGACCACCCCGAGGAGCCGCATCCCAGCAGCGGTTTCTCGCTGGTCTCGCTCAACCCCGAGGCGAAGCGCAGGTACCGGCAGACGATCGAAAGACTGCAGCGTGCGCTCAAGGCGCACACCGCGGCGACGGCAGCCGACACCAAACGCTCCTTCCGCGGACCTGCCGCACGGCACGGTTCCTCCGGCGGCGGAGTGCGGGTGAAGGCGGTCTGCGACTGCGGCCGCAACGTCCGGGTCGTTCCCTCCGTGCTGGCCCAGGCGCCCATCGTCTGCGGTGGCTGCGGAAAGGCTTTCCGTATCCCGGAAGTGGTCGCAGCGGCCGGCTGACCCGGGGTACCGCAACGTATGGCACAATGGCTAGCTGTACTCGACAGCCGCACAGGAACCCTCTCGTCCTCCGGCTGACGCGTCCATCGGGCACCCGAGTACCGCAACCCCACGTGGCATCTCGTTGTGCCCAACCACGTCAAGACCAGGAGACACCACTTCCGTGGCAGTCAAGATCAAGCTGAAGCGTCTGGGCAAGATCCGTTCGCCTCACTACCGCATCGTCGTCGCCGACTCCCGTACCCGCCGTGATGGCCGGGCCATCGAGGAGATCGGCCTGTATCACCCGGTGCAGAACCCCTCGCGCATCGAGGTCAATTCGGAGCGTGCGCAGTACTGGCTGTCCGTCGGCGCCCAGCCGACCGAGCCGGTCATGGCGATCCTGAAGCTCACCGGTGACTGGCAGGCGCACAAGGGCCTCCCGGCCCCCGCGCCGCTGCTGCAGCCGGAGCCGAAGGCCGACAAGCGCGCTGCGTTCGAGGCGTTCGCCAAGTCCATCGAGGGCGACGAGCCGAAGGGTGAGGCCATCACCCCGAAGGCGAAGAAGGCCGACAAGAAGGCGGACGAGGCGGCTCCGGCTGCTGAGTCCACCGAGTCGACCGAGGCCTGAGCATGCTCGAGGAGGCTCTCGAGCACCTCGTGAAGGGCATCGTCGACAACCCCGACGACGTACAGGTCGCTTCGCGCAACCTCCGTCGCGGGCAGGTGCTGGAGGTCCGGGTGCACCCCGACGACCTCGGTAAGGTGATCGGCCGCAACGGCCGCACCGCGCGCGCCCTGCGCACCATTGTGGGCGCCATCGGCGGCCGTGGCATCCGGGTCGACCTCGTCGACGTGGACCAGGTCCGCTGAGAAGTAGCTGAACACCGGCTCGGGCCGGGGAGGGCTGAGAAGCCGTCCCCGGCCTTTGTCGTCCGCGGTGCGCGCGGCAACACTGGAACCAGCGGAATCATCAGAATGAGGAGCGAAGCGTGCAACTGGTAGTCGCACGGATCGGGCGCGCCCACGGGATCAAGGGCGAAGTCACCGTGGAGGTGCGCACGGACGAGCCCGAGCTACGGCTCGGTCCCGGCGCGGTGCTCGCCACCGACCCTGCGGCCACCGGGCCGCTGACGATCGAGACCGGCCGGGTGCACAGCGGCAGGCTGCTGCTGCGCTTCGCGGGGGTCACGGACCGGACGGCCGCCGAGGCTCTCCGGAACACCCTGCTGATCGCCGAGGTCGACCCGCAGCAGACCCCGGAGGACCCCGAGGAGTTCTACGACCACCAGCTGATGGACCTCGACGTGGTGCTGTCCGACGGCACCGAGGTCGGCCGGATCACCGAGATCACCCACCTGCCCTCGCAGGACCTCTTCATCGTGGAGCGGCCCGACGGCAGCGAGGTCATGATCCCCTTCGTCGAGGAGATCGTCACCGAGATCGACCTGGAGGAGCAGCGGGCCGTCATCGACCCGCCGCCCGGCCTGATCGACGACAGCAGGGCCGAGGTCGCCGGCGCCAGGGACGACGACTGATGCGGCTCGACGTCGTCACGATCTTCCCGGAGTACCTCGAACCGCTGAATGTCTCGCTGGTCGGCAAGGCGCGCGCCCGCGGCCGGCTCGACGTACAGGTGCACGACCTGCGCGACTGGACGTACGACCGGCACAACACGGTCGACGACACCCCCTACGGCGGCGGCCCCGGCATGGTCATGAAGACCGAGCCCTGGGGCGAGGCGCTGGACGAGGTGGTGGCGGCCGGTTATGAGGCGGGGGCGTCCGGCCCGGTCCTGGTCGTGCCCACGCCCAGCGGCCGCCCCTTCACCCAGCAGGTCGCGGTCGAACTCTCCGAGCGGCCCTGGCTGGTCTTCACACCCGCCAGGTACGAGGGCATCGACCGACGGGTCGTCGACGAGTACGCGACCCGGATGCCGGTGTACGAGGTCTCCATCGGGGACTACGTCCTGGCGGGCGGCGAGGCCGCGGTCCTGGTGATCACGGAAGCCGTCGCCCGGCTGCTGCCCGGTGTACTCGGCAACGCCGAATCGCACCGCGACGACTCCTTCGCCACCGGCGCGATGGCCGACCTCCTCGAAGGCCCCGTCTACACGAAGCCGCCCGAGTGGCGCGGCCGTGGCATCCCGGACGTGCTGCTGAGCGGCCACCACGGGAAGATCGCGCGCTGGCGCCGGGACGAGGCGTTCCGGCGTACGGACCTCAACAGGCCGGATCTGCTGGAGCGCAGCGATCCCGCGTCCTTCGGCAAGAAGGACCGCGAAATGCTCTCGATCCTGGGCTGGAAGCAGGGGCCCGGAGGGCGATTTGGGCGAGAGCCCGGGGACGTGGAAGAATAGGCCGCTGCTGTACGTCCGGCGTGCGCCCCTGCCACAGGGGGAACGACGACCGTCCGACGCGATCAGCTCCCGAAACTCATCACGATGATTCCGTCGATGACCTGTGGCATCGGCGAAGAAAGCAGAAGATCATGTCCAGCCTGCTCAACGACGTCAAGGCCGCTTCGCTGCGGTCCGACCTTCCGGCCTTCCGCGCCGGTGACACGGTCAACGTCCACGTCCGTGTCATCGAGGGCAACCGCTCGCGTATCCAGCAGTTCAAGGGTGTCGTCATCCGCCGCCAGGGTGCGGGCGTCAGCGAGACCTTCACGGTCCGCAAGGTCTCCTTCTCGGTCGGCGTCGAGCGTACTTTCCCGGTGCACAGCCCGATCTTCGAGAAGATCGAGCTCGTGACCCGCGGTGACGTCCGTCGCGCGAAGCTGTACTACCTCCGTGAGCTGCGCGGCAAGGCCGCGAAGATCAAGGAGAAGCGCGACCACTGAGTCCACAGGGCGGCCGGATAAGCTCTGGCCCCGATGGACACCGAAGCACAGCACAAGGAGCGCGACCGCTCACCCGAACCGGATACGTCCGGGGAGGAAGAGCGGTCGCGCTCTGTGCGTATCGCGGCGCTGGTCGGGGGACCGTGGCGCAAGGCAGGGCTGCTTGCCCTCGTCTGCCTGGTGTTCCTGCTTCTGCTGAGTACGTATGTGATGCAGCCGTTCCTCATCCCCAGCGGCTCCATGGAGCCCACGCTGCAGGTGGGGGACCGGGTGCTGGTGGACAAGCTGGCGTACCGGTTCGGCGACGTGCCGCAGCGCGGGGACGTCGTGGTCTTCGACGGCGCCGGCTCGTTCGTGCGGGAGGCGCCCGCGCAGAACCCCGTGACCCGCGTGGTGCACGGTGCGGCGGCGGCGCTGGGTCTGGCCGCGCCCGCCGGCGCCGACTACGTGAAGCGTGTGGTGGGGGTGGGGGGCGACCATGTCGTCTGCTGCGACGAGCGCGGGCGGATCAAGGTGAACGGGCGGCCGGTGGACGAGGCGTATGTGTATCCGGGCAACCCGCCCTCCCAGGTGCCCTTCGACATCGTGGTGCCCGCCGGAACCCTCTGGGTGATGGGCGACCACCGATCCCGCTCCAGCGACTCCCGTGACCATCTCGGGGACCCCGGTGGCGGGATGGTCCCGGTGGGCCAGGTGATCGGGCGGGCCGGCTGGATCGGCTGGCCGTTCAGCCGCTGGACCTCGGTGAAGCGGACCGGGGCCTTCGACCGGGTGCGGGCGGCCGGTGGCAGCCATGGGTAACCGGGGGAGAGCGCGCGGCAGCGGGGAGAGCGCCGAGCGTACGCCGGAGGCGAGCGCCCCTACGGGCGAGCGCGCCCTGCCCACCAGGGCCGAGCGGCGCAGGCTCGCGCGCAAGGTCCAGCGGCGGCGGCGCCGGTCCAAGGCCCAGGAGATACCGGTCCTCATCGTCGTTGCGGTCGTGATCGCGCTGGTGCTCAAGACGTTCCTGGTGCAGGCGTTCGTCATCCCGTCGGGTTCGATGGAGGAGACGATCCGGATCGGTGACCGGGTGCTGGTGGACAAGCTCACCCCCTGGTTCGGCTCGAAACCGCAGCGCGGCGATGTCGTCGTCTTCAAGGACCCGGGCCACTGGCTGCCGCCCGAGGAGAGCAAGTCCCAGAGCTCGCCGTTCCTCGTGAAGCAGCTCAAGGAGGGCCTGACCTTCATCGGACTGCTGCCGTCGGACAACGAACAGGATCTGATCAAGCGGGTCATCGGGGTCGGCGGCGACACCGTGAAGTGCTGCGACAAGGACGGCAGGGTCACGGTCAACGGCGTCCCGCTGAACGAGCCGTATCTCCATCCGGGAAATCCGCCCTCCCAGCTGAAGTTCGAGGTGAAGGTCCCGGCCGGACGGCTCTTCGTGATGGGCGACCACCGGTCCAACTCGGCGGATTCGCGGTTCCACATGGACGGGCCCTACCAGGGGACGGTGCCGGTGAGCGGTGTGGTGGGGCGCGCGGTCGTCATCGCCTGGCCGCTGGGGCACTGGAGCAGGCTCAAGGAGCCCGCCACCTTCGCGTCGGTGGCCTCCCGGGCCGGCCAGGATCCGCCCGGCCCCGGTCCGCGGAGCCTCGCCTCTCAGGATCGGCACGTAAACTTCCCGCTCCCGACTCCTGCGGAACTTCCGCTCGTTATGGGAGTGGTGGGCCTGCGTCTCCCCGGAGGCAGGCGACGGCACGGAGTGAGGAGTGGATGTGGGGGACGTGGCGGTCGGCGCGCGATCCGGACACGAAGAGCCAGAGGACCGGCCAGGGCCGCCCGTTGGTGGCGAGGGAACCGAAGCCTCTGACAGCGGGTGGTCCGACGGGCCCGGCAAGGACGGCGGTCAGCACAGGGCCGGCGACCGGCAGAACGGCCCCGACGGGCCGGACGGCCTCGACGAGGACGACAGGGACGGCGAGAACACCGGCCACAGCGGGCCGAAGAAGCAGCGCTCCTTCTGGAAGGAGCTGCCGCTTCTCATCGGCATCGCGCTGGTCCTGGCCCTGTTGATCAAGACTTTCCTGGTGCAGGCGTTCTCGATCCCCTCCGACTCGATGCAGGACACGCTGCAGCGCGGTGACCGGGTGCTGGTCGACAAGCTGACCCCGTGGTTCGGCTCGGAGCCGGAGCGGGGCGACGTCGTGGTGTTCCACGACCCGGGCGGCTGGCTCGAAGGCGAGCCGACCCCGACTCCGAACGTGGCGCAGAAGTTCCTCAGTTTCATCGGCCTGATGCCGTCCGCCGAGGAGAAGGACCTGATCAAGCGGGTCATCGCGATCGGCGGGGACACGGTTTCCTGCAAGAAGGGGGGCCCGGTCGTCGTCAACGGCAAGGCGCTCTCCGAGAAGTCGTTCATCTTCCCCGGCAACACCCCTTGCGACGACCAGCCGTTCGGGCCGATCCATGTGCCCAAGGGCCGGATCTGGGTGATGGGCGACCACCGTCAGGACTCGCTCGACTCGCGCTACCACCAGCAACTGCCGGGTGGCGGCACGGTCTCCACCAAGGAGGTCGTCGGACGGGCCTTCGTCGTGGCCTGGCCGGTCGACCGCTGGTCGTGGCTGGGGGTTCCCGGCACCTTCGATCAGAAGGGCATCAACGCCGCAGGCGCCGTCGCTCCTGGGGCGCTGGGTCTCGCCGGGGCACTGCCTCTGGTGATCCGGCGCAGGCGCAAGCTGACCCGCGACGGTACCGCCGGGTAAGGTGCGCTCCCAGATTGTTGATCTCCGATATGGGGGAGCGCTGGGATGAGCGGAACAGTACGTACGAGTGACGGAGGCGGCCGGCTCGGCAGTGCGCTGTCGGGTCTGGCCGTGGCCGTTGGCTGCGTGCTCTTTCTCGGAGGGTTCGCCTGGGGAGCGGTTGAGTACAAGCCGTACACCGTGCCGACCGACTCGATGACCCCGACCGTGAAGGTGGGGGACCGGGTGCTGGCACAGCGAATAGACAGCAGTGCGGTGCACCGCGGTGACGTGGTGATCTTCCAGGATCCCGACTGGGGCGATATGCCGATGGTCAAGCGGGTCGTCGGAGTCGGCGGCGACAAGGTCGCCTGCTGTGACACCAGGGGCCGGCTCACTGTGAACGGCAATGGCATCAACGAGCCGTACCTCAATGCCGATCCGCTCTCCAAGGGGCGGGCCTCCGCGATGGGTTTCACCGTGAAGGTGCCCGCGGGGCGGCTCTTCCTGCTCGGTGACGAGCGCACCAACTCGATGGACTCGCGTGTCCACCTCCAGGACGCGGACCACGGCTCGGTACCGCGCTCGACGGTGTCCGCGCGGGTGGACGCCATCGCCTGGCCGCTGAGCGGCGGAACGATCGGGCGGCCGGAGGCCTTCGCCGCGCTGCCCGGCGGGGTCTCGCAGCCCGGGCCGCTGAAGCTGGTCGTGGCGGCTGTGCTGGCCGGAGTCGTGCTGATCCTGGGCGGCTCGGTCTACGGGCCGCTCGCGCGGGGGCTGGGCGGCCGGAAGAAGAAGGTGGCCGTCGGTGTCGGCTGAGCTGCGCGAGGTCGCGCGCGTCATCCTGCTCGATCCGGCCGACCGGGTGCTGCTGATGCACGGGTTCGAGCCCGCCGATCCGGCGCGCACCTGGTGGTTCACTCCCGGCGGAGGCGTCGAGCCGGGGGAGACCCATGAGGAGGCCGCGCTCCGCGAGTTGCGGGAGGAGACCGGCATCGACGCGGTGGACCTCGGCCCGGTGCTGTGGTCCCGGGTGTGCTCGTTCCCGTTCGACGGGCGCCGGTGGAACCAGGATGAACGGTACTTTCTCGGGCGAACCACTCGGACTGCGACCGCCATGGACGGGCTGACCCCGCTGGAGCAGCGCAGCGTCGCGGGGCTGAGGTGGTGGACTTCCGCCGAACTGTCCGCGACGCGTGAGACGGTGTATCCGACCAGGCTCGCCGGGCTGCTGCGCACGCTGCTCGACGAGGGTCCCCCGGCTGCACCGGTGGTCCTGGCCCCGGAAATCGTCTAGGGCGCAGGGGAGCGGCGCACAATAGGGGGACGCACGGCTGAAGGGGAACATGCCATGAGCGCCGAGGACCTCGAAAAGTACGAGACCGAGATGGAGCTGAAGCTCTACCGGGAGTACCGCGACGTTGTCGGCCTGTTCAAATATGTGATCGAGACCGAGCGGCGCTTCTACCTCACCAACGACTACGAGATGCAGGTGCACTCCGTACAGGGCGAGGTTTTCTTCGAGGTGTCGATGGCTGATGCCTGGGTCTGGGACATGTACAGGCCGGCCAGGTTCGTGAAGCAGGTACGTGTACTGACTTTCAAGGATGTGAACATCGAGGAGCTCAACAAGAGCGATCTCGAACTTCCGGGTGGCTGAGTTGTCCACAACCGGCGAGTAATCCACCAAGATCCACAGGGTGGCGGCCCGGGCGGCACAGTCGGTACCGGAGGTGGTGCCGGTATGAACGCACGGGGGGCACTCGGGCGGTACGGGGAGGGGCTGGCGGCGAGGACGCTGGCCGGGTCCGGAATGACCGTCGTCGAACGGAACTGGCGGTGCAGGTCGGGCGAGATCGACATCGTGGCGCGTGACGGCGACGCGCTGGTCGTCTGCGAGGTGAAGACCCGCAGGGAAAGCTCCTTCGAGCATCCGATGGCCGCGGTCACCCCGGTCAAGGCCGACCGGCTCAGACACCTCGCCGAGCGCTGGCTCGCGGCCCACGGCGGGGCGCCGCCCGGCGGGGTGCGGATCGACCTGATCGGGGTGGTGCTGCCCAGGCGCGGGGCGCCCCGGGTCGAGCATGTACGGGGGGTGACCTGATGGGCTTCGCGCGTGCGTGTTCGGTCGCGCTGGTCGGGGTCGACGGCGTGGTGGTGGAGGTCCAGGCGGATCTCGAACCGGGTATCGCCGCCTTCACGCTGGTGGGGCTGCCGGACAAGAGCCTGGTCGAGAGCCGGGACCGGGTGCGGGCCGCTGTGGTGAACTCCGGCGCCGAGTGGCCGCAGAAGAAGCTCACGGTCGGGCTGAGCCCGGCGTCGGTACCGAAGAGCGGCAGCGGATTCGATCTGGCCGTCGCCTGCGCCGTCCTGGGGGCGGCCGAGCGCATCGACCCGAAGGAGATCGCCGATCTGGTGCTCATCGGGGAGCTGGGGCTCGACGGCCGGGTCAGGCCGGTGCGCGGCATCCTGCCCGCCGTGCTGGCCGCGGCGGAAGCGGGATACAGCCAGGTCGTGGTCCCGGAGCAGACCGCGGGGGAAGCGTCGCTGGTGCCCGGGGTCTCGGTGCTCGGGGTACGGAGCCTGCGGCAGCTCATCGCCGTACTGACCGGCGAGCCGGTCCCCGATGAGGAGGCCCCGGTGGCGGGGCGGCCGGACCCGATGCTGGCCGGGTTGATGATGCCGGGCGCAGGGGCCGGAACCGGGCTGACCCTGGGCGCGGGGCCGGATCTCGCGGACGTGGCGGGACAGCCGGCCGCCAGAAAGGCTCTGGAGGTCGCCGCTGCCGGGGCCCACCATCTGCTGCTGCACGGACCCCCTGGGGCGGGCAAGACCATGCTGGCCGAGCGGCTTCCGGCGATCCTGCCGCCGCTGACCAGGCATGAGTCGCTGGAGGTGACGGCGGTCCACTCGGTGGCCGGCATCCTCCCGCCGGGGGAGCCACTGATCGGGACCGCGCCGTACTGCGCCCCGCATCACTCCGCGACCATGCAGTCGCTGATCGGTGGCGGCAACGGCCTGCCCCGGCCGGGGGCCGTGTCCCTGGCACACCGAGGGGTCCTCTTTCTCGACGAGGCCCCTGAATTCTCCGTCCGGGTCCTCGACGCGCTCCGCCAGCCGCTGGAGTCCGGGCATGTGGTGGTCGCGCGCAGCGCCGGGGTGGTGAGACTGCCCGCCAGGTTCCTGATGGCACTGGCCGCCAATCCCTGCCCCTGCGGCAGGCACACGATGAACGGCTCGGGGTGCGAATGCCCGGCCTCGATGGTCCGCAGATACCAGTCCAGACTCTCGGGCCCGCTCCTCGACCGGGTGGACCTCCGGGTCGAGGTGGAGCCGGTGCGCCGATCCGACCTCATGGGTCAGGGTGGTGCGGGCGAGTCGTCGGCCACCGTGGCCGCTCGGGTGCGGGAGGGCCGGGAGCGGGCGGCGGCGCGGCTGGCCGGTACGCCGTGGAGCACCAACAGCGAGGTGCCGGGCCATGAGCTGCGGACCCGCTGGACGGCCGCGCCGGGTGCGCTGGCCGTGGCCGAGCGGGACATGGAGCGCGGACTGCTCACGGCCCGTGGTCTCGACCGGGTGCTGAGGGTGGCCTGGACGGTCGCCGACCTGGCGGGCCGGGACCGGCCGGGCGCCCAGGACGTCGGGCTGGCTCTCCAGCTGCGTACCGGGGTGGACCGGGGGGCGCTGCTCGCGGCCGGGAAGGAGGCCGGATGAGCACGGACGCCGGCGGGGACGAGCGGCTGGCCCGGGCCGCGCTCACCCGGACCGTCGAGCCGGGCGACGAGCTGGGCGGCCGGTTGCTGCGCGAACTGGGGGCCGTGGAGCTGTGGCGGCGGCTGCGCACCATGGCGGACGGCGGGGAGGCGGCATTTCCCGGGGTGAGCGCCAAGCGGCTCGGCGGCTACCGGCTGCGGGCGGCTGCGGCGCACCCCGAACAGGATCTGCGGGCCGCGGAGGCGGGCGGTGGGCGGTTCATCTGCCCAGGGGACCAGGAGTGGCCGGTGCAGCTCGACGACCTGGGAGACGCGCGGCCCATCGGGCTCTGGGTGCGGGGCCGGCCCCATCTGCGGATGTGGGCGCTGCGCTCCGTAGCGGTGGTCGGCGCCCGGGCCTGTACGGCCTACGGGGCGCACATGGCGGCAGCGCTGGGCTCCGGCCTCGCGGAGCTGGGCTGGGTCGTCGTGTCGGGCGCCGCGTTCGGGGTCGACGGGGCCGCGCACCGCGGGGCGCTCGCCGCTGGCGGGGCCACCATCGCGGTGCTGGCCTGCGGGGTCGACACGGTCTACCCGCGCGGTCACGCCGAGATGATCGGACGGATCGCCGAACAGGGGCTGCTCATCAGCGAGTTGCCGCCGGGTGACCACCCCACGCCCAGCCGCTTCATCCTCCGTAACCGCGTGATCGCCGCGCTCACCCGGGGAACCGTGGTCGTCGAGGCCGAATACCGCAGCGGCTCACTGGCCACCGCGCGCAGCGCGCAGAAGCTCGGCCGGTACACGATGGGCGTCCCCGGGCCGGTGACCAGCGGGCTCTCCGCCGGTGTGCACGAACTGCTGCGCTGCGGAGGCCTGCTGGTCACCGACGCGGCCGAAGTCGCCGAGCTGGTGGGGGACATCGGGGACCTCGCACCCGGCAGGCACGGCCCGGTCCTGCCCCGGGACCTTCTCGGCCCGGTCGCCGCCCGGGTCCTGGAGGCGCTTCCCGGCCACGGTGCGATGGCCGGGCACGATGTGGCCCGTGAGGCCGGGACGACAGCAGATGAAGCGCTCGCCAGGCTGTACGAACTCCACTCGTTGGGGTTTGTTGAACGGCGAAGCGAAGGATGGCAGTTGGTGTCGGGGGCGCCATAGATCGCGGACACCCGGCGAGGCGATGCTTGACCTGGGGCAATCGGGTGAAAAGGTGATGTCACAGCCTCGGCAGGGGTCTTCCGGCATCACCTCCGGAACGCGGTCCGCGCGATGACGTCAACCAGGTGCTATGACGTACTCATCGCACCCTGCGATGCTCCAGTCACGCTACGCTCACAAGGAATCCGGCTCAAAACAAGTCCTCACGCAGGTCCCAGCAGAACGGCTCAAGGCAACGAATGCCCCAGCACACGTCCGGGTCTGACCGCGCGGCAGCGCCGCCGGCTGCACGTGGCCACATTCGGCCCCCCGCGCCGTCTTCGCTCGACGAGCTGTGGCGGTCGTACAAGTCAACGGGCGACAGACGGCTGCGCGAGCAGCTGATCCTGCACTACTCGCCCCTGGTGAAGTACGTCGCGGGCCGGGTCAGCGTGGGGCTGCCGCCCAACGTCGAGCAGGCCGACTTCGTGTCCTCCGGTGTCTTCGGGCTGATCGACGCCATCGAAAAGTTCGACATCGAGCGGTCCATCAAGTTCGAGACCTATGCGATCACCCGGATCCGTGGCGCGATGATCGACGAACTCCGCGCGCTCGACTGGATTCCCCGCTCGGTCCGGCAGAAGGCACGCGCCGTCGAGCGCGCCTACGCGACGCTGGAGGCCCAGCTGCGCCGCACTCCGTCCGAGGTCGAGGTCGCGGCCGAGATGGGCATCGCCGTCGAGGAACTGCACGCGGTCTTCAGTCAGTTGTCGCTGGCGAATGTGGTAGCCCTGGACGAGTTGCTGCACGTCGGCGGCGAGGGCGGCGACCGGCTCAGCCTGATGGACACCCTGGAGGACACCGCAGCGGACAACCCGGTCGAGCTGGCCGAGGGCCGCGAGCTGCGCAGACTGCTGGCCCGCGCCATCAACACGCTCCCCGACCGGGAGAAGACCGTGGTCACCCTCTATTACTACGAAGGTCTCACGCTGGCAGAGATCGGCCACGTCCTCGGGGTCACCGAGAGCCGGGTCAGCCAGATCCACACCAAATCGGTACTGCAGCTTCGCGCCAAGCTGTCGGACGTCGGCCGCTGATTCCGCAGGCGAATCGTGCCTGCGCAGAGGGCTTCCGTAAAGTGGGCCCGTGCCCAGGATTCGAGCGGCCTCCGTGGCCGAACACCGAACCATGCAGCGCAGCGCCCTGCTGGACGCCGCCCGCACCCTCCTCTCCGAAGGCGGCACGGAGGCGCTGACCTTCCCCGCCCTCGCCGAGCGCACCGGCCTCGCGCGCTCCTCCGTGTACGAGTACTTCCGCTCACGCGCCGCAGTGGTGGAAGAGCTCTGCGCCGTCGACTTCCCCGTCTGGGCGGCCGAGATCGAGTCCGCGATGGAGCGGGCCCCTGATCCGGCGGGCAAGGTCGAGGCCTATGTGCGCCAGCAGCTGGCGCTGGTCGGTGACCAGCGCCACCGGGCCGTGGTGGCCATCTCCGCAGGCGAGCTCGATGCGGGTGCCCGCGAGAAGATCCGTGCCGCGCACGGCGGTCTCATCGCGATGATCGTCGAGGCGCTCGAAGCTCTCCACCACGACCAGCCGAGACTGGCGGCGATGCTGCTCCAGGGGGTGGTGGACGCGGCGGTGCGGCGTATCGAGACTGGTTCGGCCGAAGACCCCGCCGTGGTGGCCGACGCGGCCGTCGGGATGGCACTGGGCGGTGTCCAGGGCTGACGCCCACCGATGCGCGCGCCCTCCCGGTACTTCCCCGCTTCCCCGTACTCCTCCGCCGCTGCGTCATCCGCGTATCCCGGTCCGGCTCCGGGCGCTTCCCCCGTGATCTCCGGAACCCCGAACACCGGCAGCAGCCTGGACGGCCCCCGGTGCAGCAGCCCGGGCGGGAGCAGCGACAGCGGATTCAGATAGACGTCCCCGCGCAGCAGCCCCCAGTGCAGACAGCCCGACGGGCAGTGGGACGCCCCGTCCTCCCGTACGGCGACCGGCCGGCCGGCGGTGACCTCTTCTCCTTTTGCGACGAGTGCCCGGACCGGTTCGTAAGTCGTGCGCAGGGGTGTGCCCGACACCGCGATGGTGAGCACCCCGTGTCCGGCCACCCGGCCCGCGAACGTGACCCGGCCGGAGGCCGCTGCCAGTACCGGTGTGCCGGGTGCGGCGGCCAGGTCAACTCCGCGGTGCCCCGGTCCGTACGGAGAGGCGGGCGGGTCCCAGCCGTGGACGATCCGTGGTCGGCCGCCCACCGGCCAGCTGCGGTCCGCCGTCGGCACTGGCGTGGGCATGGCCGCGGGCGCCGCCGCCGGCACCCTCAATGCCGACATGGGTGTCGCCCCTGCCGCCACGGCGAACGGCAGCCCGGCCCCCGTGGCGGCGCACACCGCAGCGACCGCGGCCACCGCACAGACCGCGGCCACCACGGCCGGCAGCACGGCGCGCACCGCCACGAGTAACCCGGCGAACCGTGCGTTGCGGTCCGGGGCGTTCGGTTCGCGGGCGTCGTGGCCCCAAGTGGTCTGGTTCAGGCGCATGAGGGAAACCGTCCCCCAGTACGCGGGTTCGCGGGGATCATGGCCGGTATCTGTGGACTACCAGCCGGTTGTGGACATCGCCGTCACCCGGCACCCGCCGGGTCCCGTACACTTCTGGTGGCGATCCGGGTCACCGGGTCGACTTCGCACGCCCCCCATCACCCCCTCAGCGGTCGATGGACGCGCCTCTCGGTCCCTTGTGGCACGGCGCGTGTGGGCGTCAGGCGCGACAGCAATCCTGCGGTCGCGACAACCGAGTACATCAAGGAGTACGGCCATGGCCGTCGTCACGATGCGGGAGCTGCTGGAAAGCGGCGTCCACTTCGGTCACCAGACCCGTCGTTGGAACCCGAAGATGAAGCGCTTCATCTTCACGGAGCGCAACGGCATCTACATCATCGACCTGCTCCAGTCGCTGTCGTACATCGACCGCGCCTACGAGTTCGTCAAGGAGACCGTCGCGCACGGCGGCTCCATCATGTTCGTGGGTACCAAGAAGCAGGCCCAGGAAGCGATCGCCGAGCAGGCGACGCGTGTGGGCATGCCCTACGTCAACCAGCGTTGGCTCGGCGGCATGCTGACCAACTTCTCCACCGTCTACAAGCGCCTTCAGCGTCTGAAGGAGCTTGAGCAGATCGACTTCGAGGATGTGGCCGCCTCCGGCCTCACCAAGAAGGAGCTCCTGGTCCTCTCGCGTGAGAAGGCCAAGCTGGAGAAGACCCTCGGTGGTATCCGCGAGATGCAGAAGGTGCCCAGCGCCGTCTGGATCGTCGACACCAAGAAGGAGCACATCGCCGTCGGTGAGGCGCGCAAGCTCCACATCCCGGTTGTCGCGATCCTCGACACCAACTGCGACCCCGACGAGGTCGACTACAAGATCCCGGGCAACGACGACGCGATCCGCTCCGTCACCCTGCTCACCCGCGTGATCGCCGACGCCGTCGCCGAGGGCCTCATCGCCCGCTCCGGTGCTGCGACCGGCGACCAGAAGCCGGGCGAGAAGGCTGCCTCCGAGCCGCTCGCCGAGTGGGAGCGTGACCTGCTCGACGGTGAGAAGAAGGACGGCGCCGAGGTCGTCCAGACCTCTGCCGAGACCGAGAAGGTCGCTGACGCCGAGGCCGCCGCCGAGACTCCGGTCGCCGAGACGCCCGCTGCCGAGGCCCCTGCCGCCGAGGCGCCCGCCGCCCCGGCCGCGGACGCCGAGCAGGCCTGACCCTCACCGGTTCGGTTGTTGACGGCGGAGGCCTCCGGGCCTCCGCCGTTCACCCGTAAGATCTTTCAGACTTCGAGAGAGAATTTCACGATCATGGCGAACTACACCGCCGCTGACGTCAAGAAGCTCCGCGAGCTCACCGGCGCCGGCATGATGGACTGCAAGAAGGCGCTCGACGAGGCCGACGGCAGCGTCGACAAGGCCGTCGAGGCGCTCCGCATCAAGGGCCAGAAGGGCGTCGCCAAGCGCGAGGGCCGCTCCGCCGAGAACGGCGCCGTCGTCTCCCTCATCGCCGACGACAACACCTCCGGTGTCCTGGTCGAGCTGAAGTGCGAGACGGACTTCGTCGCCAAGGGTGACAAGTTCCAGGCCGTCGCCAACGCGCTCGCCGCTCACGTCGCCGCCACCTCCCCGGCCGACATCGCGACGCTCCTCGCGTCCGAGATCGAGGCCGGCAAGACCGTCCAGGCGTACGTCGACGAGGCCAACGCCAACCTCGGCGAGAAGATCGTCCTGGACCGCTTCGCGCAGTTCTCGGGCGCCTACGTCACCTCGTACATGCACCGCACCATGCCTGACCTGCCCCCGCAGATCGGTGTCCTGGTCGAGCTGGACAAGGCCGACGCCGAGCTGGCCCGCGGTATCGCGCAGCACATCGCCGCCTTCGCGCCGAAGTACCTGGACCGCGACGACGTCCCGGCCGAGGTCGTGGAGGCCGAGCGCCGCGTCGCCGAGGAGACCACGCGCGCCGAGGGCAAGCCCGAGGCCGCCCTCCCGAAGATCGTCGAGGGCCGGGTCAACGGCTTCTTCAAGGACGCCACCCTCCTGGGTCAGCCCTACGCCCTGGACAACAAGAAGTCCGTCCAGAAGGTCCTGGACGAGGCCGGTGCCACCCTGAAGCGCTTCTCGCGCATCAAGGTCGGCATCTGAGTCCGTACACGATCCACCGAAGACCCCGATAGGGTCTGACGCAGCCGCCCGGGTCCGCGCCGGACGGCCGCAGATCTGACGAGGAGGCCATTGCCGCACAGGGAACCGCAAGGAGCCCCGGCAATGGCCTTCTTCGTATGCGCACGAGGAGATCTCCATGGAACAGGCCGACAAAAACGCCGACAGGACCGACGACGGCAGTACCGGCGACGTCAAGAGGCACGGCCGCTTCATGCTGAAGCTGTCGGGTGAGGCGTTCGCCGGCGGCGGCGGCCTCGGTGTCGACCCCGACGTCGTGCACGCCATCGCCCGCGAGATCGCAGCGGTCGTCCGCGACGGCGCCGAGATCGCCGTCGTCATCGGCGGCGGCAACTTCTTCCGCGGCGCCGAGCTCCAGCAGCGCGGTATGGACCGGGCCCGCTCCGACTACATGGGCATGCTCGGTACTGTCATGAACTGCCTTGCCCTCCAGGACTTCCTGGAGAAGGAGGGGATCGACTCCCGCGTCCAGACCGCCATCACCATGGGGCAGGTCGCGGAGCCGTACATCCCGCTGCGCGCGGTCCGTCACCTGGAGAAGGGACGCGTCGTCATCTTCGGCGCGGGCATGGGCATGCCGTACTTCTCCACCGACACCACCGCAGCGCAGCGCGCCCTGGAGATCGACGCCGAGGCGCTGCTCATGGGCAAGAACGGGGTGGACGGGGTCTACGACTCCGACCCGAAGAAGAACCCCGACGCGGTGAAGTACGACGCGCTGGAGTACAGCGAGGTACTGAACCGCAACCTCAAGGTCGCCGACGCGACCGCCATCACCCTCTGCCGTGACAACAGCCTGCCGATCCTCGTCTTCGAGCTGCTGGCTTCGGGCAATATCGCGCGGGCCGTCAAGGGTGAGAAGATCGGGACTCTTGTGAACGACCAGGGCACCCGGGCCTGAGAACCGGGGGACGGCCGCTCAGGAGAGCCAAGGGGCCACGCGGTCACGAGGCCGAGAGGCCGAGCGGCCAACAGGACCGACAAGAACCTGCCGGTCGGACACCGTGCAGGGCAAGACGCGGGTTTACTCCAGGGCCTGAGAACGCGGGTCCACTCAAGACATGCAGGAGCAAGTGGTGATCGAAGAGACCCTCCTCGAGGCCGAGGAGAAGATGGAGAAGGCCGTCGTCGTCGCCAAGGAGGACTTCGCCGCGATCCGCACCGGCCGTGCGCACCCGGCGATGTTCAACAAGATCGTGGCGGAGTACTACGGCGCGCTGACCCCGATCAACCAGCTCGCCTCGTTCTCCGTGCCGGAGGCCAGGATGGCCGTGGTGACCCCGTTCGACAAGACCTCGCTGCGCAACATCGAGCAGGCGATCCGCGACTCGGACCTCGGCGTCAACCCGAGCAACGACGGCAACATCATCCGGGTGACGTTCCCCGAGCTGACCGGTGAGCGCCGCAAGGAGTACATCAAGGTCGCCAGGACCAAGGCCGAGGACTCCAAGATCTCGATCCGCTCCGTCCGCCGCAAGGCCAAGGAGACGATCGACAAGATGATCAAGGACGGTGAGGTCGGCGAGGACGAGGGCCGCCGTGCCGAGAAGGAGCTCGACGACACCACCGCGAAGTACGTCGCGCAGGTGGACGAGTTGCTCAAGCACAAGGAAGCCGAGCTGCTCGAGGTCTGATGAACGACTCTTCCTGGGGTGCCCCGCAGAGCGGCCACCCCGTCGGGGAACGGCGACCCGCCCCCGACCAGGACGCTGTCCCGGCGGGTCCCGCGTACGGCGAGTATGAAGTTGAGCAGACTCGGCCCATGCCCATCGTGCCTGACGCAGGCAGAGACGCCGAAGACGGCGGCCGTCACCAGCACGGCCGTGCCGGCCAAGAACGGGGGGCCGCTCGCCCGGGTGGTCCCCCGTTCCGTGACGAGATGCCGCAGGAGCCTATGACAGCCCCGCCGCCTCCCGAGAAGAAGAAGGCAGGCCGGGATCTGCGGTCGGCGATAGGGGTCGGTCTCGGCCTCGGCGTGGTGGTGGCCGCCTCCCTCTTCATCTGGAAGGCCGCGTTCGTCATCGTGATCGCGGTCGCTGTGGTCGTCGGCCTCTGGGAGCTCACCTCCCGGCTCAGCGAGCGCAAGGGCATCAAGGCTCCGCTGGTGCCGCTCGCGGTGGGCGGCGCCGCCATGGTCGTCGCCGGGTACGCGCGCGGGGCCCAGGGCGCCTGGATCGCCATGGCGCTCACGGCGCTCGCCGTCCTGGTCTGGCGGATGACCGAGTCGCCGGACGGTTACCTCAGGGACGTCACGGCGGGTGTGTTCGCCGCGTTCTATGTGCCGTTCCTCGCGACGTTCGTGGCACTGCTGCTGACCGCCGACGACGGGCCCTGGCGGGTGCTCACGTTCCTGCTGCTGACCGTCGTCAGCGACACCGGGGCGTACGCGATCGGCTGGCGCTTCGGCAAGCACAAGCTCGCACCGCGCATCAGCCCCGGAAAGACCAGGGAGGGGCTGTTCGGGGCGGTCAGCTTCGCGATGGTGGCGGGCGCCCTCTGTATGCAGTTCCTGATCGACGACGGGCAGTGGTGGCAGGGTCTTCTGCTCGGCCTCGCCGTCGCGGCCACCGCCACCCTGGGCGATCTGGGCGAGTCCATGATCAAGAGGGATCTCGGGATCAAGGACATGGGAACGCTGCTGCCGGGCCACGGCGGGATCATGGACCGGCTGGACTCCCTGCTGCCCACCGCACCCGTCGTCTGGCTGCTGATGGTGCTGTTCGTCGGCTCCTGACACCGGCTCCTGGGTCTCGGCTCCCGGGACCGGAGGTACAGCTCTGCTGCCTGCGTCTTCACCGGAGGGAGGGGCGTCGTCCACAGGGCGGCGGACCCTCCCTCCGGTGTCTGCGACACTGGATGAACCATGCCTAAGCCCGGAGAACTCACTTTCGTCGCGCCCCGCGGAGCCAAGAAGCCCCCGCTCCACCTCGCCGACCTCACGCCCGCCGAGCGCAAGGACGCCGTGGCCGGGACCGGCGAGAAGCCGTTCCGCGCCAAGCAGCTGTCGCAGCACTACTTCGCGCGGTACGCCCACGACCCCGCCGAGTGGACCGACATCCCGGCCGCCTCGCGCGAGAAGCTGCGGGAGGCGCTGCTCCCCGACCTGATGAGCGTCGTGCGCCACATCAGCTGTGACGACGACACGACCCGTAAGACGCTCTGGAAGCTGCACGACGGCACACTGGTCGAGTCGGTGCTCATGCGCTACCCGGACCGGGTGACGATGTGCATCTCATCGCAGGCCGGCTGCGGCATGAACTGTCCCTTCTGCGCCACCGGGCAGGCGGGCCTCGACCGCAATCTGTCGACGGCTGAGATCGTCCACCAGATCGTCGACGGTATGCGCGCCCTGCGCGACGGCGAGGTGCCCGGCGGGCCCGCGCGGCTCTCCAACATCGTCTTCATGGGTATGGGTGAGCCCCTCGCCAACTACAAGAGGGTGGTCGGCTCGATCCGCCGGCTGACCGACCCCGAGCCCGACGGCCTCGGCCTCTCGCAGCGCGGGATCACCGTCTCCACGGTCGGCCTGGTGCCCGCGATGCTGCGCTTCGCCGACGAGGGCTTCAAGTGCCGCCTCGCGGTCTCGCTGCACGCGCCCGACGACGAGCTGCGCGACACCCTCGTCCCGGTGAACACCCGGTGGAAGGTCCGTGAGGTGCTGGACGCCGCCTGGGAGTACGCCGCGAAGTCCGGCCGCCGGGTCTCCATCGAGTACGCGCTCATCCGCGACATCAACGACCACGCCTGGCGGGGCGACCGGCTCGGACGGCTGCTCAAGGGCAAGCCGGTCCATGTCAACCTGATCCCGCTCAACCCGACACCGGGCTCCAAGTGGACCGCGTCACGGCCGGAGGACGAGAAGGCGTTCGTCGCCGCCATCGCCGCCCATGGTGTCCCCGTGACCGTACGGGACACTCGCGGCCAGGAGATCGACGGAGCGTGCGGGCAGCTGGCGGCCGCTGAGCGGTAGGGCCCGTGTCACAGAGGTAGGGCCCGTGTAACGTGGGCCGCACATTTTCATATTCCGACAGGGGAGCGCCACAGCGCTGAGAGTGCGGCCATGCCGCAGACCCTCTGGACCTTGCCCGGGTCATTCCGGGTAGGAAGTTCGGTCTCTACTCAAGCTGTTCAGCCCTGCCCGCTCTCCCGCGGGCAGGGCCGCGTCTCTTCCTGGATGTCCATCCCAGGAGGAATCAGTGAGCACCACCAAGCGAGCGCGTACGTCCGGCAGAACGCTGCCCACCAGGAAGCTGGCCGTCACCGCGCTGGCGGCCGCGCTGGGCGTCTCGACGCTCGCCGCCTGCGGAGGTTCCGGCGACTCCGGTTCGGGTGCCAAGAACTCCAAGGTCGTGACGCTGGTCAGCCACGACTCGTTCGCCGCCTCTCCGGCCGTGCTCAAGGAGTTCACGAAGGAAACCGGCTACACCGTCCACGTCCTCAAGAGCGGGGACGCCGGCGCCGCGCTCAACCAGGAGATCCTCAGCAAGGGCTCCCCGCGCGGCGACGTCTTCTTCGGCGTGGACAACACCCTGCTGTCGCGGGCGCTCGACAACGAACTCTTCACGCCGTACCAGGCGAAGGGCCTGGACCAGGTCGACTCCGGGGTACAGCTCGACGCGGCGAAGCACCGGGTCACCCCCATAGACAGCGGCGATCTCTGCGTCAACTACGACAAGAAGTACTTCGCGGACCACAAGATCGCCCCGCCCCGTAGCTTCGACGACCTGATCAAGCCGCAGTACAAGAACCTGCTGGTCACCGAGAACGTGGCCACCTCCTCACCCGGCCTCGGCTTCATGCTCGGCACGGTCGCGAAATACGGCAGCGACGGCTGGCAGGCGTACTGGAAGAAGCTCAAAGCCAACGGCGTCAAGGTCGACGACGGCTGGGAGCAGGCGTACAACAACGACTTCTCCGGCTCGGCAGGTGGCAAGAAGGCCAAGGGCGACCGGCCGCTCGTCGTCTCGTACGCGTCGAGCCCGCCCGCCGAGGTGCTGTACGCCAAGCCGCAGCCGAAGACCGCCCCGACCGGCGTCGCCACCTCCACCTGCTTCCGGCAGATCGAGTTCGCCGGGCTGCTGGACGGAGCGAGGAACGAGGCGGGCGGCAAGGCCCTGATCGACTTCCTGATCAGCAAGAAGTTCCAGGAGGACATGCCGCTCAACATGTTCGTGGACCCGGTGGTCAAGGGCGCGAAGGAGCCCGCGGTGTTCACGGAGTTCGGCGCGAAGGTCACCGCGCCCGAGACCGTCGCGCCCGGCACGATCGCCAAGAACCGTGATCAGTGGGTCAAGTCGTGGTCCTCGATCGTCCTGAAGTAGCGCCCGAGCAGGCCGGGATGGTGCCCGCGGTGCAGGTCGGCCCGCCGTCCGCGGCCGGGGCGGCCCGGCGCCGGACGGCGGTGCGGCTCGCGCTGATGGCGGTGCCCTTCGCGTTCTTCGCGGTCTTCTTCGCGTACCCGGTGACGGCCATTGTCGGCCGTGGTCTCAAGGCGGACGGCAGCTGGCAGTTCGGGCGGATCGGCGACGTGCTGAGCCGGCCCGACATCCTGCACATCCTGTGGTTCACCAGCTGGCAGGCGTGCGCGTCGACCGGCCTGACGCTGCTCATCGCGCTCCCGGGCGCGTATGTCTTCGCCCGGTTCGATTTCCCGTGCAAGCAGCTGCTGCACGCGGTGGCGACGGTGCCCTTCGTGCTGCCCACCGTCGTCGTCGGGACCGCCTTCCTCGCGCTGCTCGGCCGCGGCGGGCTGCTCGACCAGCTGTGGGGCGTACGCCTGGACACCACGGTCTGGGCGATCCTGCTCGCGCATGTCTTCTTCAACTACGCGGTGGTCGTACGGACCGTGGGCGGCCTCTGGGCGCAGCTCGACCCGCGTCAGGAGGAGGCCGCCCGGGTGCTCGGCGCCTCCCGGTTCGCCGCCTGGCGGCGAGTGACCCTGCCCGCGCTGACGCCCGCGGTGGCCGCCGCGGCGCTGATGGTCTTCCTCTTCACCTTCACCTCCTTCGGCGTGGTGCAGATCCTCGGCGGACCCACCTTCTCCACGCTGGAGGTGGAGATCTACCGGGAGACCGCCGAACTGCTGGACCTGCCGACCGCGGCCGTGCTGACGCTGGTGCAGTTCGCAGCGGTAGGAGCGATCCTGGCGCTGCACGCCTGGACCGTACGGCGCCGGGAGACCGCGCTGAGCCTGGTGGACCCGGCGCAGACGGCACGCCGTCCGCGGGGCGCGGCGCAGTGGACGCTGGTCGGCGGGGTGCTCGCGGTGATCACCGTACTGATCCTGCTGCCCCTCGGGGTCCTGGTCGCGCGTTCGCTGGACGGCCCCGGGGGATACGGCTTCACGTTCTACCGGGCGCTCCAGTCGCAGGGGGCCGGCGGCGGTACGTTCCTGGTCCCGCCGGTCGCCGCGATCTGGAACTCCGTGCGGTACGCCCTGGCCGCGACCGGGATCGCGCTGGCCGTCGGCGGACTCGCGGCCGCGGCGCTCACCCGGCGGGCCGGGCGGCTGGTGCGCGGGTTCGACGCTCTGCTGATGCTCCCCCTCGGGGTGTCCGCGGTCACCGTCGGCTTCGGGTTCCTGATCACCCTCGACAAGCCGCCGCTGGATCTGCGGTCGTCCTGGATCCTGGTGCCGCTCGCCCAGGCGCTGGTGGGCGTGCCGTTCGTCGTACGGACGATGCTGCCGGTGCTGCGCGCGGTGGACGGGCGGCTGCGGGAGGCCGCCGCGGTCCTCGGCGCATCGCCGCTGCGGGCCTGGCGCGAGGTGGACCTGCCGATGGTGCGCCGGGCGCTGCTGGTCGCCGCCGGGTTCGCGTTCGCCGTGTCGCTGGGGGAGTTCGGGGCGACGGCCTTCATCGCCAGGCCGGACAACCCGACGCTGCCGGTCGCGGTGGCACGGCTGCTGGGGCGGGCCGGTGAGCTCAACTACGGGCAGGCGATGGCGCTGTCCACGATCCTGATGCTGGTGTGCGCCGTGTCGCTGCTGGTGCTCGAACGCATTCGTACCGAGCGCTCTGGGGAGTTCTGATGCTGCAACTGGACGGTGTGACGGTCCGCTTCGGGCAGCGGGTGGCGCTGGACGCGGTGGATCTGACGGTCGCGGAGCACGAGACGGTCTGTGTGCTCGGCCCCAGCGGCAGCGGCAAGTCGACGCTGCTGCGGGTGGTGGCGGGTCTGCAGCCCGCGTCCGCCGGGCGGGTACTGCTGGACGGGGCGGAGCAGAGCGGGGTGCCGGTGCACCGGCGCGGTGTCGGCCTGATGTTCCAGGACCACCAGCTCTTTCCGCAGCGTGACGTCGCGGGCAATGTGGCCTTCGGACTGCGGATGCGCTCCGTGCCCCGGGCCGAACAGGTCGGCCGGGTCGAGGAGTTGCTGAACCTGGTCGGCCTGCCCGGCGCCGGGAGGCGTGCGGTGGGGGTGCTCTCCGGCGGAGAACAGCAGCGCGTAGCCCTGGCCCGGGCGCTGGCCCCGCGCCCCAAACTGCTGATGCTCGACGAGCCGCTCGGCCAGCTCGACCGCAGCCTGCGCGAGCGCCTCGTCGTCGAACTGCGGCAGCTCTTCGGCCGGCTGGGTACGACCGTGCTCGCCGTCACCCACGACCAGGGCGAGGCCTTCGCACTGGCCGACCGGGTCGTGGTGATGCGGGACGGCCGGATCGCCCAGGCCGGAACGCCGCTGGAGGTCTGGCAGCGGCCGGCTTCGGAGTTCGTCGCGCGGTTCCTCGGCTTCGACAACGTGGTGGCCGCGACAGTCACCGGCCGGGCGGCCGACACCCCCTGGGGCAAGATCCCGGTGCCGGATGGCTCGACGCAGGGGGAGGGCAGGCTCCTTGTGCGGCCCGCCGGAGTGCGGCTCGCCGCGCCGCAGGAGGGGCTGCGCTGCACGGTGGAGGCGCGCACGTTCCGGGGCAGCCACGTGGCCGTACTCCTCAGCCCGGAGCACGGACCGCAGCTGGAGGCCGAGTGCCCGCTGCTGACGGCGCCCGGTGTGGGCGAGACGGTGGGCGCGGTCTTCGAGGCGGCCGACGTGGTGCTGCTGGCCGCGCAGGGGTGAGGGCGCTTCCCGGGCATCCGCCTGCCCGGCGTCAGAAGACCATCCGGGCCAGTGCTTCGGGCGCCTCGTCCACCGTGTCGACCAGTGCGATACGGGACTCCATCGCCCGGCCCTTCGCCAGCGCCTGGAGCAGCGGCCAGGCCGGCAGTTCCTCGGTCCAGTGGGCGCGGTCCACCAGGACCATCGGGGACGGTTCGCCGTACGAGCTGTAGTAGTTCGGGGTCGCGTTGTCGAAGACCTCCTGGACGGTCCCGGCCGCGCCGGGCAGGAAGACGACACCCGCGGTCGAGCGGGCCAGCAGTCCGTCCTCGCGGGTGGCGTTGGCGAAGTACTTGGCGATGTGCCCGGCGAAGGCGTTCGGCGGCTCATGGCCGTAGAACCAGGTGGGGATACCGACCGAGTCCCCGCCGTCCGGCCAGCGGCCCCGCACCTCGAAGGCCGCGCTCGCCCACTCGGAGACGGAGGGGCTGAACGACGGCGCCTTGCCGAGGAGTCCGAGCGCCTCGTCCAGCATTCCGTCGCGGAAGGGCGCGGCGTACGCACCGAGGTTGGCGGCCTCCATGGCACCGGGGCCGCCGCCGGTGGCGACGGTCAGGCCGGTGCGGGCGAGCGTACGGCCCAGCCGCGCCGCCCCCGCGTACTCCGCCGTGCCGCGGGCCATGGCGTGGCCGCCCATCACGCCCACCACCCGTGCGCTGTCGAGGTGTTCGTCGAGCGCGTCCGAGATCGCGTCGTCGTGGATGGAGCGCAGCATCGACGCGAAGATGTCGCCGTTGTTCGCGGTCCGCTGGAACCAGGCGTACGCGCGGGCGTCGGGGGTGTCCTCGTAACGACCGTCCGCCAGGCCTTCGAACAGCTCGTCCGCCGAGTACAGCAGCCCGCGGTACGGGGCGAACGGCAGGCCGGGGACCGGCGGGAAGACGAGTGCGCCCGCCGCGCCCACCGCGGACTCGGCCTCGGGGTGCATGGGGCAGCCCAGGAAGACGGCGCCCGATGTGTCCGCGGAGAGCAGTGCGTCGGTGCGGTCCGTCAGGTCGACGGCCTGGACGCGGTATCCGCCGAGCGGACCCCGGGCAACGGCCCGGTCGAACGCGTCCAGGGTCTCGATCTCGCGGTCACGCTCGGGTGTGGTGGGCATCCGGTCATCGTAGGGGGCGGCCCTTTTCCCCTTTCACGGGGACAGGGCGTCTTTCACGGGGACCGGAGCGTCGCACTGCACCGGGACAGTGGCGTTATTCACCGGGGCAGCGGCGCCGCGGCGAGCACCGCGACCGCCCAGGTCACCCCGGCGAACACCGACAGCAGGGTGGCCGCGCGCAGCACGGCGGCCGACCGCAGCACCCCCGCGGGGGCGAACCCGCGCAGCAGGGCCGCCGTGGTGGGCGCGCGGTCCTGACGTGCCTCGACGGCGGCGCTGAGCAGAGTGGCGGCCGAGCAGGCCACGACGAGTGCGGCGCCCAGCGCGGTCAGCGGACCGGCGAGCCGGGTGCCCGCACCGTGCAGCACGGAAGCGGCGACGATTCCCGAGGCCACCGCGCAGCACACGCCGAGCGGCCGGCCGATCCGGTGGGCTTCCGCCTGCAGCACCCGGCCCGCGAGAAGGCGCACCACCCCCGGCCGTACGCACTGCAGGAGCAGCCCGCACCCATGGGTCAGGGCGGGGCCGACGACCGCGAGCCCCAGCGCGGTCAGGGACCAGCCGGCCGCCACGACCGTCGCGCCGCCGCCGAAACGGCCGTGCACCGGCAGCGCCGCGCCCCCGGCCCGGCTGCCTCCGTACGCCTCGGCCGCGAGCCCCGCCGCGACCAGTGCCACGCCCCGGATCAGCCCCCTCGGGGTGGCGTCCTCCGGGACGGGTCTGCGCTGCCGCACGGCCCAGGCGCTGCTCACGGCGGCGGCCACCGGGGCCGACGCCAGCAGGAGCAGAGCCGCCGGCATCGGCAGCGGGCTGCCGGCCCCCGGCAGCCGGGCGGCGGCGCCGTTCCGCAGATGGAGGAAGAACAGCAGCGCCAACCCGCTGCCCAGCGCACAGGTGAGCGCGGCGGACACCGCCGAGAGTACGGCGCGCCCGGCCGGGCCGAGCCCCGCCGCCGTGGCCCCTTGGCTCGGGCGGATGCTCGGATCGGTACGGGCCACCGCCGCCGCGAGACGCACCGTCGCCGCCAGCGGGATCAGGCACCAGAGCAGCCGCAGCCCGGCGCCGGCCGGCCGCGCCGGGTGCCCCACCGCGTAACCGAGCCCACACAGCAGCAGGATCCCGACACCGGCCGAGGCCGCCGCGACCAGCAGTCTCCGCAGCAGGACGAGGGGGCCGGAGCCGCGGGCTAGACGGAGAGCGAGCACGCGTCGCGCCCCTCGTCACTGGCCGGGCCCGTGCCGCTGAGGGAGGCGGTGCGGCGGCCGTCCCGGAGCAGAACCGTGCGGTCGGCGCAGGCGGCGACCTCGGGGTCATGGGTGGCGAGCACCGCGGTGATCCCGTGTGAACGGGCCGCGGTGATGAGCGTGCGCAGCAGCTGGGTGCCGTCCGCGCCGTGCAGGACGGCCGTGGGCTCGTCGGCGAAGAGCACCGAGGGACCGGCGGCCAGCGCGCGGGCGACGGCCACCCGCTGCCGCTGTGCCTGGAGCAGGGCGTGCGGGCGCTTGCCGGCGCATGTCCCCAGGTCGAGGCGCTCCAGCCACTGGACGGCCGTGTGCTTCGCGGCGCGGTGCGAAGCGCCGTTCAGCAGCAGCGGCAGGGCCGTGTTCTCCCAGGCCGTCAGCTCGGCCACGAGCCGGGGTTCGGGGTCGATCCAGCCGAACCGGGTCAGCCGCAGCCGCTCGCGCGCCACCCGGCCCAGGGTGTGCACGGGACTGCTGTTGAACCAGACCTCGCCCTGCTGCGGTACGAGCTGGCCCGAGAGGCAGCGCAGCAGTGTGGTCTTGCCGCTGCCGCGCGGGCCGAGCACCGCGAGGATCTCCGCCTCGCGCACCCCGAGCGAGACACCCGTGATGGCGGGCGAGCCGCTGTGTGAGTAGTGCGCGGAGCGCGCCCAGAGCACGTCGTTGTCCGGTGGGGCCACTGCGAGCACACCTCGGTTCAGATCTGATGTCGGTCCCCGCACCGGAAAACGGGCCGGGGAGCCGATAGGTCACTGGGCACCGTAGGGACTCGGGGCCGGGGTGCGCGGACAGCACGCGGCCCGGCCGCACCCGTATCCACTCGTACGGGTGCGGCCGGGCCGCGGTGTCACACAGGGTCTCCCGGCCGGACCGGCCGCTCAGGGAACGGGCTGATCCGGGCGGAAGATCCCGGGCCGGTACGCGATCAGATCTTCGCCCAGGCCTCGGTGAGGACCGTGCGCAGGATCGACTCGATCTCGTCGAACGTCGACTGGTCGGAGATCAGCGGCGGCGCGAGCTGGACGACCGGGTCGCCGCGGTCGTCGGCCCGGCAGTACAGACCGGCTTCGTAGAGACCCTTGGAGACGGCGTTGTAGAGGATGCGCTCCGTCTCGTCCTCGTTGAAGGTCTCCTTGGTCGCCTTGTCCTTGACCAGTTCGATGCCGTAGAAGAAGCCGTTGCCGCGGACGTCGCCGACGATCGGCAGGTCGTTCAGCTTCTGCAGCGTCGAGTGGAAGGCACCCTCGTTGTCGAGAACGTGCTGGTTGAGGCCCTCACGCTCGAAGATGTCGAGGTTGGCGATGCCGACGGCCGCCGAGACCGGGTGGCCGCCGAAGGTGTAGCCGTGCAGGAAGGTGTTGCCGTCGCGGTAGAACGGCTCGGCCAGCCGGTCGGAGATGATGCACGCGCCTATCGGGGAGTAGCCCGACGTCATGCCCTTGGCGCAGGTGATCATGTCCGGCACGTAGTCGAACTTGTCACACGCGAACATCGTGCCGAGGCGGCCGAAGGCGCAGATGACCTCGTCCGAGACGAGCAGCACGTTGTACTTGTCGCAGATCTCGCGCACGCGCTGGAAGTACCCGGGCGGCGGCGGGAAGCAGCCGCCGGCGTTCTGCACCGGCTCCAGGAAGACGGCGGCGACTGTCTCGGGGCCCTCGAAGAGGATCTCCTGCTCGATCTGGTCGGCGGCCCAGCGGCCGTACGCCACCGGGTCGTCGCCGTGGATCGGGGCGCGGTAGATGTTGGTGTTGGGAACCTTGTGCGCGCCGGGGACCAGCGGCTCGAAGGGGGCCTTCAGGCCGGGAAGCCCGGTGATGGACAGGGCGCCCGCCGGGGTGCCGTGGTAGGCGACCGCGCGGGAGATGACCTTGTACTTCTGGTGGTTGCCGGTGAGCTTGTGGTACTGCTTCGCCAGCTTCCAGGCGGTCTCGACGGCCTCGCCGCCGCCTGTGGTGAAGAAGACCTTGTTGAGGTCGCCGGGCGCGTAGTTCGCGAGGCGCTCGGCCAGCTCGACGGCCTTCGGGTGGGCGTACGACCAGATCGGGAAGAAGGCCAGCTCCTGCGCCTGCTTGTACGCGGTCTCCGCCAGCTCGTGGCGGCCGTGGCCCGCGTTGACCACGAACAGGCCGGAGAGGCCGTCGAGGTAGCGCTTGCCCTTGTCGTCGTAGATGTAGGTGCCCTCGCCACGCACGATGGTGGGAACGGGCGCGTTCTCGTACGACGACATGTCCGTGAAGTGCATCCACAGGTGGTCGTACGCGGTCTGGCTCAGGTCCTTGCTCATGACTATCGGGTGCCCCACTGGTAGGTCTGTTTTTTCAGCTTGAGGTAGACGAAGCTCTCGGTCGCCCGCACGCCAGGGAGCGCGCGGATCCGCTTGTTGATCAGATCGAGCAGGTGGTTGTCGTCCTCGCAGACGACCTCCACCATGAGGTCGAAGGAGCCCGCGGTCATCACCACGTAGTCGACCTCGTTCATGGTGGCCAGCGCGTCGGCGACCGGGTCGAGGTCGCCCTCGACCGTGATGCCGACCATCGCCTGCCGCCGGAACCCCACGGTGAGCGGGTCGGTGACGGCGACGATCTGCATGACGCCCTGGTCCTGGAGTTTCTGCACTCGCTGGCGGACTGCCGCCTCGGAGAGGCCGACGGCCTTCCCGATCGCGGCGTAGGGCCGCCGGCCGTCCTGCTGGAGCTGTTCGATGATCGCCAGGGAGACGGCGTCGATCGGGGGGGTGCCGTTCCCGTTTCTGGAATCTGCGCTGCGACTGGCCACGCCCACACTGTGCATGAGGTCTCGCCCGTCATGCAAGCCCTGAGCGATGTAATTCGTTGTAGAAAGCCGATTTGGGAACTGAATCCGAAGTTCTGGGTGGTCAGGTATGTCGAAAGCGTCGTCCTTGCGATTAGGGTGGTGTCTCACCCACCGGGACATCCACCGGACATCGACCGGGCACCATCCGTCGGGACATATCCACCACATACCCATCGGGCATCGGAGAGGGAGATTCACTGTGACCACCGAGCTGCGCCGGCTGCGTAACTACATCAACGGGGAGTTCCGGGACGCCGCTGACGGCCGGACCATCGACGTGGTCAACCCGGCCACCGGCGAGGTCTACGCGACCTCCCCGCTCTCGGGGCAGGCGGATGTCGACGCCGCCATGGAGGCCGCCGCCGCGGCGTTCCCCGCCTGGCGCGACACCACGCCTTCGGAGCGCCAGCGCGTACTGCTGAAGATCGCCGACGCCTTCGAGGAGCGGGCCGAGGACCTGATCGCGGCCGAGAGCGAGAACACCGGCAAGCCGCTCGGGCTGACCCGCAGCGAGGAAATCCCGCCGATGGTGGACCAGATCCGCTTCTTCGCGGGCGCCGCACGGCTCCTGGAGGGCCGCTCGGCCGGTGAGTACATGGAAGGGCTGACCTCCATCGTCCGGCGCGAGCCGGTCGGCGTCTGCGCCCAGGTCGCGCCGTGGAACTACCCGATGATGATGGCCGTGTGGAAGTTCGCCCCGGCGCTCGCCGCGGGCAACACCGTCGTCCTCAAGCCCTCCGACACCACGCCCGCCTCCACGGTGCTGATGGCCGAGATCATCGGGGCCGTCGCGCCCAAGGGCGTCTTCAACGTCGTCTGCGGCGACCGCGACACCGGCCGCACGATGGTCGAGCACAACGTGCCCGCGATGGCCTCCATCACGGGGTCGGTACGGGCCGGGGTGCAGGTCGCCGAGTCCGCGGCCAAGGACGTCAAGCGGGTCCATCTGGAGCTGGGCGGCAAGGCCCCCGTCGTCGTCTTCGAGGACGCGGACATCGCCAAGGCCGTCGAGGACATCTCGGTCGCGGGGTACTTCAACGCCGGGCAGGACTGTACGGCGGCCACCCGGGTGCTGGTCCACGCCTCGGTCCACGACGAGTTCGTCACGGCGCTCGCCAAGGCGGCAGCCGACACGAAGACCGGCCAGCCGGACGACGAGGACGTGCTGTACGGGCCGCTCAACAACGCCAATCAGCTGGCCCAGGTCAGCGGCTTCATCGACCGGCTGCCCGCACACGCCAAGGTCGAGGCCGGCGGCCACCGGGTCGGCGACCGGGGCTACTTCTACGCCCCGACCGTCGTGTCAGGCCTGAAGCAGGACGACGAGATCATCCAGCAGGAGGTCTTCGGCCCGGTCATCACCGTCCAGTCGTTCCAGGACGAGGCGGAGGCCCTCGCGCACGCCAACGGCGTGGAGTACGCGCTGGCTTCCTCGGTGTGGACCAAGGACCACGGCCGCGCCATGCGGATGTCCAAGAACCTCGACTTCGGCTGTGTGTGGATCAACACCCACATCCCGCTCGTCGCCGAGATGCCGCATGGCGGATTCAAGAAGTCCGGCTACGGCAAGGACCTCTCGGCCTACGGCTTCGAGGACTACACGCGCATCAAGCACGTGATGACGTCGCTGGACGGCTGAACACCCCTGCCGCAGCCGCCCGTTCCTCCGTTCTGACAACGCATTTCCACCGCTTTCCGCCGCCCCCGTACGGTCCGCCGTGCGGGGGCGGCGTGCGTGTGTGCGTCTGACCTGGACATCTACGGGCACCGGGCCCCGACAAGGTGTCGCGGCCGGGGCCGGTGCTCCGTACGCAGCGTCCATTGCCCGCCGCCGCTGCCGGAGGTGAAGGTGGGCGCATGGCAGATCTTGGTGTGTCCCGGCGTTCCCTCCTCCGTGGTTCCGGCGCGCTGGGCGCGCTGGCCGCGCTCACCGGATGCGGGGTCCCCGCGGCGTACGTGAAGCCGGGGGAGCGGGCCGGACGCGACAGATCCGCGCAGGACGGGAGCCTGGTCTTCGCCAACTGGCCGCTCTACATCGACACCGACGACCACGACCCGTCGAAGCGGCCCACGCTGGACACCTTCGAGAAGCGGTCCGGGGTCAAGGTCACGTACACCGAGGAGATCAACGACAACGACGAGTTCTTCGGGAAGATCAGCCCGGCGCTGATGAACCACCAGGAGACCGGCCGGGACCTGATCGTCATCAGCGACTGGATGGCCGCCCGGTTCGTGCGGCTCGGCTGGGTCGAGGAGATGGACCGGGCCAAGCAGCCGAACGTCGCCAAGTACCTCGACCCGCAGCTCCGTTCGCCCGCCTTCGACAAGGGGCGCAAGCAGAGCGTGCCCTGGCAGTCCGGGATCACCGGCATCGCGTACAACCGGCGCAAGGTCGGCCACGAGATCAAGCGCATGAGCGACCTCTGGGCGCCCGACCTGCGCGGCAAGGTCACCCTGTTCTCCGGGCTCGACGAGGCGTTCGCCCTGCTGATGCAGGGCAACGGCGCCGACATCACCCGCTGGACCGCCCATGACTTCGACACCATGTGCGACCAGGTCGAGAGGCTCGTCCGGCAGAAGCAGATCCGGCGCTTCACCGGCAACGACTACATCAAGGACCTGTCCACCGGCGACGTGCTCGCCTGCCAGGCGTACTCCGGCGATGTGATCCAGCTCCAGGCCGACAGCCCGGACATCGAGTTCGTGGTGCCCGAGGAGGGCGGCGAGCTGTGGGCGGAGTCCATGATGATCCCCAACCTCGCGCGCCACAAAGCCAATGCCGAGAAACTGATCGACTATTACTACGAGCCGGCGGTGGCGGCGAAGCTGGCCGCCTGGGTCAACTACGTGTGCCCGGTCCCCGCCGCACGCGAGGTGCTGGCCTCGTCGAAGGACAAGGAACTGGCGGACCTCGCCGAGGACCCGCTGATCTTCCCCGACGACAAGATGCGCAAGCGCCTCGCCATCGCCCGGGACCTCACGTCGGCTGAGCGGGTCAAGTACGCGAAGCGCTGGAACCAGATCGTGGGTCTTTAGCGAGCCGGCCGGTCGGCCTGGTGCTGCGGCCGGCCCGCCGGTCTTCACCCGGTTCTGCGGTCGGCCGGGCCCGGGCTGCGCACCGCCGGTACGGTGCTCCGCTCCTGTTGACGGCCCTTCCTAGCCCGCCAGCTGGGCAGTGACGACGCGGAGCTTGCCGGGGTTGAGGACCGTACGTACGCGGTCGGCGGCGCTCCACCGGAGACAGGTGTCCTGCACGGCGTCCTCGGCCTCGCTCGCGCTGCCGAGCAGCCGGTACGCGAGCGAGAACAGCCGGGACCTGTGGGACTCGAACTCTGCGGCGGCTCCCGCGGTCATGCCCGCAGCATGCCAGGGCCGCCGGGAGGCGTCCGGCGGAGGACCGCGCGGAGGGCGTCGACGCGGTTGGTGGTGATGGAGTCGACGCCGAAGCCGACCAGTCGGCGCATCGACCGCCCGGTGTCGGGGGTCCAGGCGGAGACCAGCAGCCCGTCCCGGTGCACGCGTGCGCAGAGCTCCGGACTCAGCAGCCCGAAGCGGTAGTTGAGCCAGCGGGGCTTCACCGAGTCGAGCAGGGCGGGGCGCGGCGGTGTAAGCGTGGTCCAGGTCATGGCGATCTCGGCGGCCCGGTCGGCCTCGCGCACGGCGAGCATGGTCGAGGGCCCGGCGCAGTAGTACGTACGGTCGCCCGCCCCGCACTCGTGGACCACGCCGACGACCGCGCGCACCGCTTCCGGGGTGGCGCCCGGCAGATCGATCATGAGGCGGTGGCCGACGGCCGCCGTCAGCGCTTCCCGGAGCGTCGGCACCCTGCCGTCCGTCAGCCCGCGCAGCTCGTCCGCCGTGACCCGGTGGAGCGGCCGGTCGTGGCCCCACAGCCGCTCCAGGGTCGCGTCGTGCAGCAGCACCGGCACACCGTCCCGGGTCAGCCGGACGTCGATCTCCACCGCGTCGGCGCCCCGTTCCAGCGCGGAGCGGACGGACGGCAGGGTGTTCTCACGGAAGAGGTAGGGGTCGCCGCGATGGCCCACGGCAGTGACGGTACGCATGAGGCTATCCTTGCCGACCGCCGCCGCGGGCGGCTACCGGGCGAGCCACTGCGCTGTGTACGAGTCGATCTCGGCTGTCAGCTTCGCCTTGCCCGGTGCGTCGAGGAACGACGCGGTGACGGCGTTCTTCGCGAGCTCCGCGGTGCCCCGCTCGTCCAGCCCGAGCAGGCGGGCCGCGACCAGGTACTCGTTGTTGAGGTCGGTGCCGAACATCGGCGGGTCGTCGCTGTTGATGGTCACCAGCACCCCGGCGTCCGCCATCTCCTTCAGAGGGTGTTCATCAAGCGTGCGGACGGCCCGGGTCGCGATGTTGGAGGTCGGGCAGACCTCCAGCGCGATGCCCTGTTCTGCCAGGTGCGCGAGGAGCTTCGGGTCCTGGACCGAGCTGGTGCCGTGGCCGATGCGCTCGGCGCCCAGGTGGTGCAGCGCGTCCCAGACGGTCTCCGGGCCGGTCGTCTCACCGGCGTGCGGCACCGAGTGCAGCCCGGCCGCGCGGGCCCGGTCGAAATAGGGCTTGAACTGAGGGCGGGCCACCCCGACCTCCGGACCGCCGAGCCCGAAGGAGACAAGCCCATCGGGACGCAGGTCGAGCGCGAGCCGCGTCGTCTCGGCCGCCGATTCGAGTCCGGCCTCGCCGGGGATGTCGAAGCACCAGCGCAGCACGGTGCCGAGTTCGGCCTCGGCCGCGTTGCGGGCGTCCTCGATCGCCTCCATGAAGGCCTGCTCGGGGATGCCCCGGCGGGTGGAGGAGAACGGGGTGATGGTGAGTTCCGCGTACCGGATGTTCTGGCGGGCCATGTCGCGTGCGACCTCGAAGGTCAGCAGCCGTACGTCCTCGGGGGTGCGGATCAGGTCGACCACCGAGAGGTAGACCTGGATGAAGTGCCCGAAGTCCGTGAAGGTGAAGTAGTCGGCGAGCGCCTCGGGGTCGGTCGGCACTATGGAGTCCGGGTGGCGCGCGGCGAGTTCGGCGACGATGCGGGGTGAGGCGGACCCGACGTGGTGCACATGCAGTTCCGCCTTGGGCAGTCCCGCAATGAAGGGGTGCAGGTCGGTCATCGGGTCCTCCGGGTACGGCGAGTTCGCTGGTCGGAGAACATCGTAGGCGGGGGACGGAGCCTCGCGCACAGGCTCTAGCATGACGAGCCGAGGATGGGGGAGGCCCATGTCAGACAACGCACCAAGCCCTTCGGGGGACTCCGAGCCGCCGAGAGACCCATGGGCGCCGCCCGGGCCGAAAGTGCCGCTGGACAAGCAGACGGACCAGCCGGAGACGCCGGGCAGCCCGGTGCACGACCAGCAGACGGTCACGGACATGCCGGCCGCGGGCGCCGACCCGGGCTCCGGACAGCCGGGCCCCACGCAGCCGGGCCCCGGGCAGCCGACCCCCGGGCAGCAGTCCCCGGGCCCGTACATCCCGGGGCAGCAGGGCCCCGGCCAGCACAGCAACTCCGGGCAGCCCACGCCGGTTCCGGGGCAGGTTCCGGGGCAGCACCGCTCCGCACCTGCGGGATTCGCACCGCCCGGATACCCGCCCCCCGGATCCGTACCGCCCCCGCCGGTCGCGCCGAACGGTCCGGGGCAGGGCGCCCCGGGCCCGTACGGCTACCCGTCCTACCCGGGTGCAGCCCCCGGCCCGCAGGGACCCGCCGCCTACGGCTATCCCGGGTACCCGGGCTATCCGGGGTACGGCGGACAGGGCGGCTGGAACACCATGCAGCAAGGCCCCGCCAACGGCTACGGGGTGGCCGCGCTGGTGCTCGGCATCCTCAGCGTGGTCATCTTCTGCGCCTGGGGTCTCGGCATCATCCTGGGGACGCTCGCCCTGATCTTCGGCATCCTCGGCCGCAAGCGGGCCAACCGCGGTGAGGCGAACAACGGGGGGATGGCGCTCGCCGGGATCATCCTGGGACCCATCGGCATCGTGGTCAGCATCACGTTTCTCAGCCTGATGATCTGGGGCATCTCGCACAGCCACGACTCCACCCCCGACTACGGCAGCGACGGCGGCACCTACCCGAGCTCGCTGATCGTCGGCGCCGACCGCTGAGACAAGGCCACTGAGACAAGGCCACTGAGGTACGGCCACTGAGACAAGGCCACTGAGACACGACCGCTGAGCCTGTCCCGGGCGGCCCCACTCGCCCGGGCAGCGCTGACGGCGGCACTCAGTCCCGTCGGCCCCCGCCGGCCCCCGTCGGCCCTCGCGCCGGCACCCCCCGCCGTCAGGCCGCAGCCGTACGCAGCCGCTCCCTGGCGTCCATCAGCGCGAACCCCAGCAGATTGAGCCCGCGCCAGCTGCCCGGCTGTCCGGCCCGCTCGTCGTCCGCCGCGAGCCCGATGCCCCATACCCGGTCCATCGGGCTGGCCTCGACCAGCACCCGGTCCCCGGTGGCCAGCAGAAATTCGCGCAGCTGCGCGTCCGCACCGAACTTGTGCACGCTGCCCTCGACCACGATCCTGTACCGCTCGCGCTGCCATATCCCGTCGTCGAGACCGCGCACCAGCCGCCCCGCCTTCTTGGCCAGTGCGGGGTTCGTCGCGATCAGCGCCGCCTGCTCCGCCTCCGCGTCGCCGAACAGCCGTGCCTTGGCCGCCATCATCCAGTGCTCCGCCGTGGCGTACCGCACGCCGTCGACCACGAAGGGTGACGGCCACCACTGGCTCAGACAGCTCGGCCCGATGCTGCCGTCCCGCCGCGCGGTGTGCCCCCAGAAGTGCAGGAACTTGATCCGCTCCCCGTTGCCGGCCTGCCTGGCCAGCGCCTCGATGCGTTCCATGCACGGGAGTCTGGCAGCCGCCACTGACACTCCGTCGTGGATTTTGCGGCCCACGCGACACATGGTCCACCGATTCCGTTGCGTAACCAAAAGGAAACAACGGAATCACTTGTTGATGAACTACCGCTCTGCCAGGATCGGCACTCAATTCGAGCTTGAGCTACGGAGAGAGCACGATGGTCAACAGCTTCCAGGTGCGGGACCGCTTCGCGGCCGGCGCTCAGTACATCGGCGGGCAGCTGCGCCCCGGTACCTCAGGGCGGACCCAGGACGTCGTGAACCCCGCCACCGGCGAGGTGGTCCTCAGCTACGCGCTCGCCGGCACCGCCGATGTCGACGCCGCCGTCGAGGCCGCCCGCGCGGCCTTCCCCGGCTGGTCCGGAGCCACCCCGGGAGAGCGCTCCGACGCGCTGCACCGCTTCGCGGCCGTACTCGCCGAGCGGGCCGAGGAGTTCGCGTACGCGGAGTCCCTCCAGTGCGGCAAGCCGATCAAGCTGAGCCGCGAGTTCGACGTGCCGGGCACCGTCGACAACGCCTCCTTCTTCGCGGGCGCCGCCCGCCACCTCCAGGGCCAGTCGGCCGGTGAGTACAGCGGCGACCACACCTCGTACGTCCGGCGCGAGGCGATCGGCGTCGTCGGCTCCATCGCCCCCTGGAACTACCCGCTCCAGATGGCCGCCTGGAAGGTCCTCCCGGCCATCGCCGCAGGCAACACCATCGTCCTGAAGCCCGCCGAGATCACCCCGCTCACCTCGCTGATGTTCGCGCAGGCCGCGACCGAAGCGGGCATCCCCGACGGGGTCGTCAACATCGTCAACGGCCTCGGCGCCGAGGCGGGCGAACACCTGGTGGGCCACCCGGACGTGGTCATGACCTCGTTCACCGGATCGACGCCGGTCGGCAAGCGCGTCGCCGAGATCGCCACCGCGACCGTCAAGCGGATCCACCTCGAACTCGGCGGCAAGGCCCCCTTCCTCGTCTTCGACGACGCCGATCTGGAAGCCGCCGTGCACGGCGCGGTCGCGGGCTCGCTCATCAACACCGGCCAGGACTGCACGGCCGCCACCCGCGCCTACGTCCAGCGCCCGCTCTACGACGCCTTCGTCCAGGGCGTCGCCGAACTGATGGGCACCCTCCGCCTCGGCGACCCCTTCGACGAGTCGACCGACATCGGCCCGCTGATCAGCTACGCCCAGCGCGACCGGGTCGCGGCCTTCGTGGACCGCGCCAGGGAGACTGCGCGCGTGGTCACCGGCGGCGCGGCGCCCGGGAACGACGGCGCCTACTACCTCCCGACCCTGATCGCCGACGCAGCCCAGGACAGCGAGATCGTCCAGGCCGAGATCTTCGGCCCGGTCCTGGTCGTGCTGCCCTTCGGCTCCGACGACGAGGGCATCGCCCTCGCCAACGACACCCCCTACGGACTGGCCTCCTCCGCCTGGACCCGGGACGTCTTCCGGGCGAACCGGGCGACCCGTGAGATCCAGGCCGGCTGTGTGTGGGTCAACGACCACATTCCGATCATCAGCGAGATGCCGCACGGCGGTTACAAGGCAAGCGGCTTCGGCAAGGACATGTCCGTGTACTCGTTCGAGGAGTACACCCAGGTCAAGCACGTCATGTACGACAACACAGCGGTGGCCCGCAAGGACTGGCACCGCACGATCTTCGGGGACCGATAAAGAAAGGGCACAGAGCCCATGGAGCAGTTCGAGCCAGACCGTCTCTCCCCGGCCCAGCTGGCCGCCACGCGCCGCACCCTGGCCCGTGGCGGCGGGCCCGTCGCCCGCCGATCGCTCCTGCGCGCCACCGGCGCAGGCGCCCTCACGCTCGGGGGCCTCGCCGCTCTCACCGGCTGCGGTATCCCCGCCGCCAAACGCGACGGCGGGGCCCCGGCCTCCGACGACCACTCGGCCGCGGAGAAGGTGATCAACTTCTCCAACTGGACCGAGTATGTGGACGTCACCGACGACGGAAAGCACCGGCCCACCCTGGAGGGGTTCACCAAGCGCACCGGGATCAAGGTCAACTACACCGAGGACATCAACGACAACGTCGAGTTCTTCGGCAAGATCAAGCCGCAGCTCGCGGCCGGCCAGGACACCGGACGGGACCTCATCATCCTCACCGACTGGCTGGCCGCCAGGCTGATCCGGTTCGGCTGGGTGGAACGGCTCGACGCGTCGCTGCTCCCGCACGCGTACGCGAACCTCTCCCCACAGTTCCGCGACCCCGACTGGGATCCGGGCCGCGTCTACTCGTACCCCTGGGCCGGTGTCCCCACCGTCATCGCCTACAACACGAAGGCGACCGGCGGCCGCAAGGTCGACTCCGTCACCCAGCTCCTCGACGACCCCAGACTCAAGGGGCGGGTGGGTTTCCTCTCGGAGATGCGCGACTCGGTCGGGATGACGCTGCTCGACATGGGCAAGGACCCGGCGAAGATCACCGACGCCGACTTCGACGCCGCGATCGGCCGCCTCCAGAAGGGCGTCGACACCAAGCAGATACGCCGCTTCACCGGCAACGACTACATCAGTGACCTGGACAAGGGCGACATCGCCGCCTGCCTCGCCTGGGGCGGTGACATCACCCAGCTCCAGAACGACAACCCGCATGTCAAGTACGCGATCCCCACCGCCGGTTACCTGACTTCCAGCGACAACATGATGGTTCCGGCCAACGCGCGCCACACCTCCAACGCCGAGCGGCTGATGGACTACTACTACGAGCCAGCCGTCGCCGCGAAGCTCACCGCGTACATCAACTACCTCTCCCCGGTGGACGGTATCCGCGGGGAGCTCGCGAAGATCGCCCCCGAACTGGCGGCCAACCAGCTGATCCTCCCCGATAAGGCGATGACCGCCCGGTCGCACTCCTTCCGCTCGCTCTCCAGCAAGGAAGACGCGGCGTACGAGGAGAAGTTCTCCAGGCTGATCGGGGCCTGATCCGGAACCGCGCGGCCCCCAGGACTCTCCAGCCCCACCGCCCCCTCTGCTCTCTCAGCTCCCCCTCTGTTCCCACGACCCCCGGGACCGTACCCATGACACAGACGAATGAAGGCGGCGACGTCCGCCTCGCCGGGATCAGCAAGACCTACGGGTCCTTCACCGCGGTGCACCCGCTGGACCTGACCGTCCCGCAGGGCTCCTTCTTCGCGCTACTCGGCGCCTCCGGCTGCGGAAAGACCACCACCCTGCGGATGATCGCAGGACTGGAGGACCCCACCACCGGCACCGTCCGGCTCGGCGACCGGGACGTCACCGATCTGCCCCCCTACAAACGCCCGGTCAACACGGTCTTCCAGTCGTACGCGCTCTTCCCGCACCTCGACGTGACCGAGAACATCGCCTTCGGGCTGCGCAGGCGCGGCATCAAGACCGTCAAGAAGCAGGTCGGCGACATGCTCGACCTCGTCCAGCTCGGGGACTTCGCGCACCGCAAACCGCACCAGCTCTCCGGCGGCCAGCAGCAGCGCGTCGCCGTCGCCCGGGCGCTCATCAACCACCCGCAGGTGCTGCTGCTCGACGAGCCGCTCGGCGCTCTCGACCTGAAGCTGCGCCGCCAGATGCAGCTGGAGCTCAAGCGCATCCAGACCGAGGTCGGCATCACCTTCGTCCATGTCACCCACGACCAGGAGGAGGCCATGACCATGGCCGACACCGTCGCGGTGATGAACGGCGGCCGGGTCGAGCAACTGGGCGCTCCCGCCGAGCTGTACGAGAACCCGAACACCACCTTCGTCGCGAACTTCCTCGGTACCTCGAACCTCATCGAGGCCGAAGTCGTCGAGGCAGGGGCCGACATCACCGTCCTGGCGTCGGGGGCCAAGCTCCGGCTGCCCGCCGACCGCTGCAAGGCCGCCACCAGCGCCGGTGACAAGCTGCTCGTCGGGGTGCGGCCCGAGAAGATCGCCCTGGTGCACGCGGACGACGCGGCGGAGATAGCCGACGGCCGCAACCGCATCAGCGGACGCATAGCCGACTCCAGCTTCATCGGGGTCTCCACGCAGTACGTCATCGACAGCCCGGTCTGCCCCGGTCTGGAGGTCTACGTACAGAACGTCGAGCGCGACTCCCGGCTGTCGCCGGGGGCGGATGTCGTCCTGCACTGGAACCCCGGGCACTCGTTCGGCCTCGACGCCGACCAGGCGGTCGACGCCGGCAAGTCGGGCGCCGGGGAGGAGGCCGCGTGACCGTCACCGAGGCCCCGCTCGCCGAGGCCCCCGCGGAGGAGGCCGGCGCCGTACGCAAGCCCCCGGTCCGCAAGCGGCTCGTACCCTACTGGCTGCTGCTGCCCGGCATCATCTGGCTGCTGGTCTTCTTCGCGCTGCCGATGGTCTACCAGGCGTCGACATCGGTGCAGACGGGTTCGCTGGAGGACGGCTTCCAGGTCACCTGGCACTTCCAGACGTACTGGGACGCGCTGCACGAGTACTACCCGCAGTTCATCCGCTCCCTGCTGTACGCGGGCACCGCGACGGTGCTCTGTCTGCTGCTCGGGTACCCGCTCTCGTACCTCATCGCCTTCAAGGCGGGCCGCTGGCGCAATGTGGTGCTGATCCTGGTCATCGCGCCGTTCTTCACGAGCTTCCTGATCCGCACGCTCGCCTGGAAGACGATCCTGGCCGACGGCGGTCCGGTCGTGGGCGTCCTGAACACCCTGCACATCCTCGATGTGACCAGCTGGCTCGGGTGGACCGACGGCAGCCGGGTGCTGGCCACGCCCATGGCCGTGGTCTGCGGACTCACCTACAACTTCCTGCCGTTCATGATCCTGCCGCTCTACACCTCGCTGGAGCGGATCGACGGGCGGCTGCACGAAGCGGCGGGCGACCTCTACGCCACCCCGGCCACCACCTTCCGCAAGGTGACCTTCCCGCTCTCCATGCCGGGCGTCGTCTCCGGCACCCTGCTCACCTTCATTCCGGCGGCCGGTGACTACGTCAACTCCGAGCTGCTCGGCTCGACCGACACCAAGATGGTGGGCAGCGTCATCCAGTCGCAGTTCCTGCGGGTGCTCGACTATCCGACGGCGGCCGCGCTCTCCTTCATCCTCATGGCGATCGTGCTGGTCATGGTCACCGTCTACATCCGCCGATCCGGCACGGAGGACCTGGTCTGATGCTGAGGAACTCCACGCGCTGGCTGCGCCGCAATCTCGTCACCGTCGCCGGGCTGATCACACTCGCCTATCTGATCCTGCCCAACGTCGTCGTGATGGTCTTCTCCTTCAACAAGCCCAACGGGCGCTTCAACATCAGCTGGCAGCGGTTCTCGCTGGACGCCTGGAAGGACCCCTGCGGGGTCGCCGACATCTGCGGCTCGCTGAACCTCTCGCTGGAGATCGCGGTCTGGGCGACGATCGGCTCCACCATGCTCGGCACGATGATCGCGTTCGCCCTGGTCCGCTACCGGTTCCGGGCGCGCGGCGCGATCAACTCGCTGATCTTCCTGCCGATGGCGATGCCCGAGGTCGTGATGGCCGCCTCGCTGCTCACCCTGTTCCTCAACATGGGTGCCCAGCTGGGCTTCTGGACCATCCTCATCGCGCACATCATGTTCTGCCTGAGCTTCGTGGTCACCGCGGTCAAGGCCCGGGTGATGTCCATGGACCCGCGGCTGGAGGAAGCCGCGCGCGACCTCTACGCGAGCCCGGTGCAGACCTTCCTGCGGGTCACCCTGCCGATCGTGTCGCCCGGCATCGCGGCGGGCGCGCTGCTCGCCTTCTCGCTCTCCTTCGACGACTTCATCATCACCAACTTCAACGCGGGGTCGACCGTGACCTTCCCCATGTACGTCTGGGGTTCGGCCCAGCGCGGTACCCCTGTACAGATCAACGTCATCGGCACGGCGATGTTCGTCATCGCGGTGCTGGTGGTACTCGGCGGCCAGCTCATCAGCAACCGCCGGAAGAACAGCACACCGCACTGAGCAGGACCGGAACACCGCACCGAGCAGGACCCGAAGGAGTGGAACCCATGGCCCCAGCTGCCATGACCCGTGCACTTGCCGCATCGCTCGCCGACGCCGAACCCGTGTCGTTCTGGCTGGAGGACCCCGGCAAGCCCGCCGTACTGCCCGCCCTCACCGGTGACGTCAGCTGTGACCTCCTCGTCGTCGGCGGCGGTTACAGCGGTCTGTGGACCGCGCTGCTCGCCAAGGAGCGCGACCCCGGCCTGGACGTGGTCCTCATCGAGGGCAACGAGGTGGGCTGGGCGGCCTCGGGCCGCAATGGCGGCTTCTGCGCCGCCTCCCTGACCCACGGTCTCGCCAACGGTCTCGAACGCTGGCCCGGCGAGATCAAGCAGCTGGAGCAGCTGGGCGCGCGCAACCTCGACGCCATCGAGGACACCGTCGCCCGGTACGGGATCGACTGCGACTTCGAGCGCACCGGCGAGATCGATGTCGCCACCCGGCCGCACCAGGCCGATGAGCTGCGCGACTGGCACCGGGAGACCGCCGAACTCGGCTTCGGGGGCCTGGAGTTCCTCGACCAGGACGCCCTACGGGCCGAGGTGGACTCGCCGACCTTCCTGGCCGGGCTCTGGGACCGGCGCGGCGTCGCGATGCTGCATCCGGCCAAGCTGGCCTGGGGGCTCAAGCGTGCCTGCCTGGACCTCGGCGTCCGGATGTACGAGCGCACCCGCGGCCTCGACCTGGTGCGCTCAGGACCGGGGATGGACGTCCGTACCCCGTACGGCAGGGTCTGCGCCCGGCAGGTGGCGCTGGGCACGAACATCTTCCCCTCGCTGGTCAAGCGGGTACGCCCGTACACCGTCCCGGTCTACGACTACGCGCTGATGACCGAGCCGCTCTCCGGCGAACAGCTGGCGTCGATCGGCTGGCGGGGCCGGCAGGGGCTCGGTGACAGCGCCAACCAGTTCCACTACTTCCGGCTGACCGCCGACCACCGCATCCTGTGGGGCGGCTACGACGCGATCTATCCGTACGGCGGCAGGCTGAGCGCCGAACTCGACCAGCGCCCGGCCACCTATCTGACCCTCGCCGAGCACTTCTTCACCTGCTTCCCGCAGCTCGAAGGGGTCCGCTTCAGCCATGCGTGGGGCGGCGCGATCGACACCTGCTCGCGGTTCTCGGCCTTCTTCGGTACAGCGCACGGCGGGCGCGTCGCCTATGCCGCGGGCTTCACCGGCCTCGGCGTCGGAGCCACCCGGTTCGGCGGCGATGTGATGCTCGACCTGCTCTCGGGGGCCGACACGGAGCGCACCCGCCTGGAGATGGTGCGGAGTAAGCCACTGCCGTTCCCGCCCGAGCCGTTCGCCTGGGCGGGCATCGGGCTGACGAAGTGGTCGCTGGCGCGGGCGGATGAGAACGGCGGCCGGCGCAATCTCTGGCTCAAGTCGATGGACCGCCTCGGTCTCGGATTCGATTCCTGATCCAGCCTTGACCGTGCCTTGATCCGGCCGGTCCCACGGCTCCGGCCGGTCCCACGGCTCCGGCCGGTCCCACGGCTCGGCCTGGTCCCACGGCTCCCGGTCGGCCTGTGACCCACCTCACTGTCATTGGGTGGTCGAACCCGCGTCATGAAGTGCCCTGACCCCGCTCTCTCCCCGTGCACGCACATCCGCGCGTACGAATGGAGGCCGGGCGATGGCTGGCTCGGAGGCAAGGACCGCAGTGGAGTGGCTCGCTTCGGTGGCGCCGGATCCCGGCGCGTGCCGGCGGGCATGGGAACGCGACCCGCACGGGGTGGCCCTCCTGCCCGCCGGGGTGCGCTGGGACGTCCTCATCGTTCCGGGGGAGCTGGGCTATCCGACCCTGGACGTGCTGTCCCGGCTCATCGACCGGCCGGGGCCGGTGCTGGCGGATTTCGGGGAGGCCAGCATGGGCTTCTTCGTACCGGCGGGGACGGCAGCGCGCTGGATCGGCACCGGCGTGCGCGGCGCGGGCAGCGGCACCTGGATCGTGGTGCCGCAGCCGGGCCGGGTGTCCGGCGGGGTGCGCTGGCTCGTCCCGCCGGATGCCGAGGGCACCCTCACCGACCCGGCGCTGCTGGAGATGGCGATGCACGAGGCAGCCGCGCTCCGGGCGGGCGACATTGGTGACGGTCTGGTCTGAACCACCGCCGGTGGGTGTGTGAAACCTTGACAGTCCAATTGGTCTGGACCACGTTGGGCGCGCTTCACCACCTCAATCCCCCCATGCCCGGAGGCAGTTGTGAAACGTCCGGCTGCGGCTCCTGCGCGACCCACGGGACCTGGCCGGGACTGCGCGGGCTGATGGCCTGGTCCGTCGACTGGGACCCTGTTCAGCAATCAGGAGTTCGCGAAGAACTTCGACGCATACAGCTGGCAGTGACCAGCAGCAGAGCCCCGCACAGGAGCCAGCTCGCCAGCACGTCGAGTGGCCAGTGGTAGCCGTGCAGGAGAAGACCGGTGCCCGTCGCCACCGTCAGGATTACGGCGACGGGCACCGGCCAGTTCCGCCGGACGTACGGCACGAGGAGCAGCGCGGCCCCTCCGTACGCCACCATCGCGGTGGCCGAGTGGCCCGAGGGGAAGTACCCGGTGGACGGGTCGAGCGGCCCCGGCCGGGCTGTCCAGAGCTTCAGCGGTACCACCAGGGCCGGCACCGCGGCCATCGCCAGGGCGGCGGCCAGCACGTCCCGGCGGCTGCCGCGCCACAGGGCGTACGCCATCGCCACCACCAGGACAGGTGGCGCCACCTCTGTGTTGCCCAGGTCGGAGAGGGCGCCGCTGAGCCATCCCGGGCCGGTGCCGACGATGTAGTGGTCCACGCGCACATCCAGCCGCAGCAGGGGCCCGCGGACCAGGACCTGCCAGGTGATGAGTGCGAAGAGGAGAACGCAGCCGAACGCGGAGAGCAGCACGCGTCGCAGTTCGGAGAGAGAAGCCGGCCGCCCGGGAACAGGGGGGGTAGTTCCGGGGCGGCCGCCTGGACCGGTGTGCCGCGCGCCCCGGGGGGTGTGGGGCGGGCGGCCATCCGATCGGTGAGGAGATCCGGAGCCCGAAGCTCCGGTGGTGTGCGCGAAGGCACGACCAGGCGCGAGCTGGGGAGGCCCTTGCCTGGGATCGCCCACAGTCACCCGTGAGCGAGGTGTTTCTCTCATCTGTCAGAACCGTACGGCAGGGGAAAGGGGGCCGACAGCCGGAATCGCATCCCGCCATCGCCCCCCCACACGTTCTTCACACGCCCCGCCCGTTACTGGAGGTCACACGCCCGCGAAGGCCTGCTCCAGCAGGTCCAGACCCTCGTTGAGCAGGTCCTCGCCGATGACCAGCGGGGGCAGGAAGCGCAGCACGTTGCCGTAGGTGCCGCAGGTCAGCACCAGCAGACCCACCGCGTGGCACGCCTTGGCCAGAGCCGCCGTCGCCTCCGGGTTGGGGTCCTTCGTGCCCGACTTCACCAGCTCGACCGCGATCATCGCGCCACGGCCGCGGATGTCGCCGATGATGTCGTACTTCTCCTGGACGGCCGTCAGCCGCGCCTTCATGATCTCCTCGATGCGCCGGGCCTTCGCGTTGAGGTCCAGCTCCTTCATCGTCTCGATCGAGCCGAGGGCGCCGGCACAGGCGACCGGGTTGCCGCCGTACGTGCCGCCGAGGCCGCCGGAGTGCGCGGCGTCCATGATCTCGGCGCGGCCGGTCACCGCGGAGAGCGGCAGACCGCCCGCGATGCCCTTGGCGGTGGTGATCAGGTCGGGGACGATGCCCTCGTCCTCACACGCGAACCACTGGCCGGTGCGGCAGAAGCCGGACTGGATCTCGTCGGCCACGAAGACGATGCCGTTGTCCTTGGCGAACTGCGCGACGGCGGGCAGGAAGCCCTTGGCGGGCTCGATGAAGCCGCCCTCGCCGAGGACCGGCTCGATGATGATCGCCGCGACGTTCTCCGCGCCGATCTGCTTGTTGATCATGTCGATGGCCTGGGCGGACGCCTCGGCGCCGGCGTTCTCCGGGCCGCTCGGCCAGCGGTAGCCGTACGCCACGGGCACCCGGTAGACCTCGGGCGCGAACGGGCCGAAGCCGTTCTTGTACGGCATGTTCTTCGCGGTCAGCGCCATCGTGAGGTTGGTGCGGCCGTGGTAGCCGTGGTCGAAGACGACGACGGCCTGGCGCTTGGTGTAAGCGCGGGCGATCTTCACGGCGTTCTCGACTGCCTCGGCGCCGGAGTTGAAGAGCGCCGACTTCTTGGCGTGGTCGCCCGGGGTCAGCTCCGCGAGCGCCTCACAGACCTCGACGTACCCCTCGTACGGGGTCACCATGAAACAGCTGTGGGTGAACTCGGCGAGCTGCGCGGACGCCCGGCGCACGACGGCCTCGGCGGACGCGCCCACGGAGGTCACGGCGATGCCGGAACCGAAGTCGATGAGGCGGTTGCCGTCGACGTCCTCGATGATGCCGCCGCCCGCGCGGGTCGTGAAGACCGGCAGCACGGAGCCGACACCCGATGCGACCGTCGCGTTGCGACGGGCCTGCAGCTCCTGCGACTTCGGGCCGGGGATGGCGGTGACGACGCGGCGCTCCTGCGGAACAGCGGTCATGGGGGACTCCTGTGGGACGAAATCGGACGCTTCCTCTCACAGCAGGCTAGGGGCGCGCCCCGAGACGCGGCATGCTCCGTTCGGTAGTGGTCCGGGTGTGTCGTTGTCCGCGGCGGACATAGCAGCGTGATGACACCCGGTAGCGGGCACGTGGCACTAGATTGAGGCGCGAGATCGAGGCGCACCGCACAGGCCGGACCTGGCTGATCAGGGGGCAGGGGTCATGGACACCGAAGGCACGTACGACGCACGCGGCACCCGGGGGGCCGGCCCCGTGCCGCGGCCCGCCGGGCCGCCGGCCGTCCCGCCCCCGCCGGGCTACGCGCCCGCGACAGGACCGGTGCTCACCGACTGGCTGGCGGCCCCGCGCCACCGGGAGGGGCCCGGCGTCTGGGCGTACGGCCATGTGGAGCGCCCCCCGGAGGCCGAGAACGTGCCCGGCCGCACGCTGCTCAGCGGTGCGGTCATCTCGCTGCTCGCCTGCGTCCTCGTCTGGTCGCTCTGGCGCAACGGCTACATCCCGTACTGGCGCGTCCCGCTGGAGCTGTTCACGCCGGGGGACTGGTGGAGCCGCCAGCGGATGGGCGAACCGGCGCCGCGGGGTGCGGAGAACGCCCTTGAGGTCTACCGGTTCCTGATCGCGGCCGTGCTCCTCTACGGCTTCGGCCGGCTCGGCAACTGGCGCGGGGCCTTCGAGCGTGCCGTCGAGGGCCGCGGACCGCGCGCCCGTGCGACGGCCGCCGCCGCCCTCGCCCTCCTGGTCTGGATGTTCGTCTGGACGGACACCCTGCCGGGGCTCGACATGGTCTTCATGCTGGTCCCGCGGTCCTGGCTGACCGGCGGCGGCGACCGCGTCGTGGCGGCGACCGTGGCCTACACGCTGTACGGGCTGATCACGCTGGCCGTGATCTGGCCGTTCGCCCGGCTGGGCCGCTGGCGCACCCTGCTGCGCCCGGGGCAGCTGCCGCAGCAGCGCGCACCACAGGAGCAGGCACAGGTACAGGCACAGGCGAGGGCGGCCGCCCAGGACCCGTCGGTCCCGGCGCTCGCCGACTGGCCCGAACTGCGCGCCCAGGGGCTGACCGAGCTCGCCGACCGGCTCTCCGACGAGGTGCGCTCCGGGAGGATGAACGACGTGGACTACACCCGCGTCCGGCGCGCCTGGCGCTCGGTCCAGGCGGACCCGGCCCGGCTCGGCTCCTTCACCGAAGCCGTGCGCCGGACCGGCGCCGCCGCGTGCGTGCACCCCTCGGGCGCCCGTGACCTGCCGGTGCGCGCGGCCCGGCACGACCTGCTCGTACGCCAGGTCAGGCTCGGCACGGTCGATCCGGGCGAGCGCAACCCATACGCCAGGCGCGGCAGCGGTCTCGCGCTCGAACCCGAGCTGCTCGGCACCTCGCTGCTTGCCGTAGGACCGCCCGGCGCGGGCAAGACCCGCGACCTGGTGCGGCCCGTGGTGGAGTCCCTCGCCCTGCAGGCACTCGCGGGCCAGGCCGCCGTCATCGCGGTGGCCGCGGCCGGCACCCAGCTCGGTCCCGACGACGCGTACGACGTCGTGGTCAAACCCGGCGACCCCTCGTCCGTCCACGACTTCGACCTCTACGGCGGCGCGACCGACCCCGACGAGGCCGCCGCCGTACTCGCCGAGGCGTTCACCGGCGACCTCCCCGAGGTCGACAGCCGGCGCGCGGCCACCGCGCTCGCTCAGCTGCTCGGCCCCTACCTGGCGGCCCACGGCCGCTTCCCTTCAGTGCCCGACCTGCGGGAACTTCTCGACGGCGTGCCGGCCGCGCTCGCCACCCTGCGCGAGGCGCTCGACGCGGGCGGCCACTTCGGCCTGCAGCGCGAACTCGACGCCCGCGCCCGGCAGTCCGGGACGCCGGGCGATCCAGGACCGGCCCTCGCCGACCGGGTCGCCTCGCTCGACCGGCCCGCCTTCGCCGGGTTCTTCGACACCTCGGGCACGTCGCGGCCCTTCTCGCTGCGCTCGCTCGAACACCCCGTACGGGTCAGGATCGACCTCCCGGAACGGGCGCACGCGGAGGCGTCCCGGGTACTCGCCCGGCTCGTACTCGCCCAGTTCACCGCGAGCGCGGCGGCCCGCGCCGACCGCTCGCTCTTCGCCTGCCTGGTCCTCGACGACGCCACCCGCACCGTCACGGCGGATTCGGTCCGCTCCATCCAGCGGCTGCGCTCCGCGCACGCCGGAGCCGTCCTCGTCCTGCGCAGCCTGAGTGATGTCCCCGAAGACCTGCACACCGCGCTGCTCGGCGCGGTCGGCTGCCGGATGGCGTTCTCCGGGGTGACCACCTGGGAGGGCAGGTCCTTCGCCGAGGCATGGGGCACCGAATGGGTGGAGACCAGGGACGTCACCCAGCGCACGGTCTTCGCCGACCAGCCGCTGACCCGGGCGATCCACTCCTTCCGCAAACTCGTCACCGGCAAGGCGGTGACGACGGACGCCGTCACCGTACGGAGGGTCGAGCGCGAGCGCTGGTCGGCCTCCGACCTGGCCCATTCGGTTCCCGCGGGCCATGCGGTGCTCTCGCTGAGGACCGTGCGCGGTGAGCACGCACCACCCCTTCTGGTGGACCTGCGCGGCTGATCCGGCGCGGGGACCCGTACGCCCTGGCAGAATTGGTGTAGCCGTTCATACGGGGCGGCGCAGTTCTCACCCATTCTTCAGCCGAAGGTCCTACGGTCCCTCCATGCCGCCCACCCTTGCCTCGCTCGTCCACCACTCCACGCTCAAGCTCACCGTGCGTGCCGGGGAGGGCCATCTCGAGACGCCGGTGCGCTGGGCCCACGTCAGTGAGCTGGCCGACCCCGTCCCGTACATGGAGGGCGGCGAGCTCCTCCTCATCACCGCGATGACGCTGGACACCGGGGACCAGGAGGCGATGCGGCGGTACGTACGGCGGCTCGCGAAGGCCGGAGTCGTCGGGCTCGGGTTCGCGGTCGGCGTCCACTACGAGGACATCCCGCCCACGCTGGTCGCCGCCGCCGAGGAGGAGGGTCTGCCGCTTCTGGAAGTCCCCCGGCGCACGCCGTTCCTGGCCATCAGCAAAGCGGTGTCGGCCGCCATCGCCGCCGATCAGTACCGCTCGGTCACCGCGGGCTTCGAGGCCCAGCGCGAGCTGACCCGGGCAGCGCTGAGCGGCGACGGCCCCGGCGACCTGCTGGCGCGGCTCGCTTCGCACGTCGACGGCTGGGCCGCACTGTACGACGCGGCCGGCACCGTCGTGGCGGTCGCCCCCGAGTGGGCCGCCCGCCGCGCCGCACGGCTCACATCGGACGTCGCCCGGCTCGGCGAACGCCCGGCGCCCGCGAGCGCCGTCGTCGGCGGCTCCGACGACCGCGTCGAGCTCCAGTCCCTCGGCACCGGCCGCCGCCCGCACGGCGCGCTGGCCGTCGGCACGGGCGCCCCGCTGGGCACCGCCGAGCGGTACGCGGTGCACTCGGCCATCGCCCTGCTCACCCTGACCACCGAACGCTCCCGGTCGCTGCGGGCGGCCGAGGACCGGCTGGGCGCCGCCGTACTGCGGATGCTGCTCGCCGGGGAACCCGATCACGCGCGCACGGTCGCGGGGGACCTCTACAACGGTCTGCTCGACGCCCCGTACCGGCTGCTCATCGCCGAGGGCAGGTCCGGCGCGCTCCAGGAGCTGGCCGAGTCGCTGGAGGCAGGGGCGTCCCGGGCGGGCGAGATGGTGCTCGTCGTGCCCGAGGGCGAGCGTCTCGTCGTGCTCGCCACCGACGGCGGGGCCGCGGTCACCGCCTGCACCGCGTACGCCCAGCGGATCGAGGCCGTCCAGGCCCAGGCGGAGACCCCGCTCCCCGCGGGCTCCGCGGGTCCAGCCGGCGAGGGCGACCACGTCGTCATCGGCCAGTCCGCGCCGGCCGGCACGATCGCCGCCGCCTCCGCGTACCGCCAGGCCGAACAGGCGCTCTCGGTCGCCCGCCGGCGCGGCCGGGTCCTGGTCGAACACGAGGAACTGGCCACCGGATCCGTGGTGCCGCTGCTCGCCGACGACGCGGTACGGGCCTTCGCCGACGGGATGCTGCGCCCGCTGCACGAGCACGACGCGACCGGCCGCGGTGACCTGGTGGCGTCCCTGCGAGCCTGGCTCGCGCACCACGGCCAGTGGGACGCGGCCGCCGCGGACCTGGGGGTGCACCGGCACACGCTGCGGTACCGGATGCGGCGGGTCGAGGAGATCCTGGGGCGGTCGCTCGACGATCCGGACGTACGGATGGAGCTCTGGCTGGCGCTGAAGGCCACGAGCATGCCCTGAGGAGGCGGGACGCGGCGGCGCCCGGAGCGCCCCGCCCCGCCCCAGGCCATTCCGGCGCGCTGGAGACCCGTACCACTCCACGCCGGACAATCACGGCGCCGCCTTCGCGCCCCTACCGTGGGAGCACCAAACACCACCACGGAAGGGCCGGAACACATGACCTCCACCCACGCCTTCTGGCTCGCCGGCCGCCAGGCCACCGGCGATGACACCTTCGATGTCACCTCCCCCTGGGACGGCCGGCTCGTCGGTACGGTCGCCGTCCCGACCGATGCCCAGGTCGAGGAGGCCGTCGCCGCCGCGCACGCCGTCCGGGACGAGTTCGCCGCGACGCCCGCCCACGTCCGCGCCGCCGCCCTGGACCATGTCTCCCGCCGCCTGGTCGAGCGCACGGAGGAGATCGCCCAGCTGATCACCGCCGAGAACGGCAAGCCCATCAAGTGGGCCCGCGGCGAAGTCGGCCGCGCCGTATCGGTGTTCCGGTTCGCCGCTGAGGAGGCCCGCCGCTACAACGGCGGCGAGGCGCAGCGCCTCGACACCGACGCGGGCGGCGCCGGCCGCCTCGCGCTGACGCGCCGCTTCCCGCGCGGCGCGGTCCTGGGCGTCGCGCCGTTCAACTTCCCGCTGAACCTCTGCGCCCACAAGATCGCCCCCGCCATCGCGGTCGGCGCGCCGATCATCCTCAAGCCCGCCCCGGCGACCCCGCTCTCGGGTCTCATCCTCGGCGAGCTGCTGGCCGAGACCGAGCTGCCCGCGGGCTCCTGGTCGGTCCTTCCGGTTCCCAACGACAAGATGCCCGCCCTCGTCCAGGACGAGCGGCTCCCGGTCATCTCGTTCACCGGATCCGACAAGGTCGGCTTCGCGATCATGGACTCGGTCCCGCGCAAGCACATCACGCTGGAGCTCGGCGGGAACGGCGCGGCCGTGGTCCTCGCCGACTACGCGTCCGAGAAGGACCTCGACTGGGCCGCCGCGCGTATCGCGACCTTCTCGAACTACCAGGGCGGCCAGTCCTGCATCTCGGTGCAGCGTGTGATCGCCGACGCCTCGGTGTACGACCGGCTCGTCCCGAAGATCGTCGACGCCGTGGCCAAGCAGGCCACCGGCGACCCCGCCGACGCGGCCACCGACGTCGGCCCGCTGGTCAGCGAGGACGCGGCCAGGCGGGTCGAGTCCTGGGTCGACGAGGCGGTCCAGGCGGGCGCCAAGCTGCTCGCGGGCGGCTCCCGGGATGGCGCCAGCTACGCGCCGACCGTGCTCGCCGACGTCCCCGCGGACACCACGGTCGCCTGCGAGGAGATCTTCGGCCCGGTCCTGACGCTCACCAGGGTCGACGGCGAGGCGGAGGCGTTCGCCGCGGTCAACGACTCCAAGTACGGCCTGCAGGCGGGCGTGTTCACGCACGACGTGCAGACGGCGTTCCGTGCCCACAGCACCCTGGAGGTCGGCGGTGTGATCGTCGGCGACGTGCCCTCGTACCGTGCGGACCAGATGCCGTACGGCGGCGCCAAGCAGTCAGGCGTCGGCCGTGAGGGCGTGCGCTTCGCGATGGAGGACTACACCTACGAGCGGGTCATGGTCTTCACGGGCCTCGCCCTCTGAACCGGGCGGACTGATCCGGATCAGCCCACGGAGCTGGTCCGGACCGGCGGACCCGATCGGACGCATTCGTCCCCGGCCGGCCACCCCTCACGCACGCGAGGGGTGGCCGTGGTGCGGGTAATGGGGTACACACGGAGAGTAGCGACTACTAGCACCGCCTCGTTGCGGGCAGGTGTGTCCACCCGACATCCGCGGTGAGGAGTACCCCTCATGACCGCACCACTCGACAAGCCCAGGGTCACCGAGCGCGAGGCGCGCCAGGTCGCCGAGGCCGCCCGTGAACAGGACTGGCGGAAACCCAGCTTCGCCAAGGAGCTGTTCCTCGGCCGCTTCCGGCTCGATCTGATCCATCCCCACCCCCTGCCCGACGCCGAGGACGCCCGGCGTGGTGAGGCCTTCCTCGCGAAGCTGCGCGCCTTCTGCGAGACCGGGATCGACGGCGCGCGGATCGAGCGCGAGGCCCGGATCCCCGACGAGACGGTCAACGGGCTCAAGGAGCTCGGCGCGCTCGGCATGAAGATCGACACCAAGTACGGCGGCCTCGGCCTCACCCAGGTGTACTACAACAGGGCGCTCTCGCTGGCCGGTTCGGCCAGCCCGGCGGTCGGCGCGCTGCTCTCGGCCCACCAGTCGATCGGGGTCCCGCAGCCGCTGAAGCAGTTCGGCACCCAGGAGCAGAAGGACACCTTCCTGCCCCGGCTGGCCCGTACCGACATCTCGGCCTTCCTGCTCACCGAGCCGGACGTCGGCTCCGACCCGGCCCGGCTGGCCACATCGGCGGTCCGGGACGGCGACTCGTACGTCCTCGACGGCGTGAAGCTCTGGACGACCAACGGCGTCGTCGCGGATCTCCTCGTCGTGATGGCGCGTGTGCCGAGGACCGAGGAGAGCAAGGGCGGCATCACCGCCTTCATCGTCGAGGCCGACTCGCCGGGCATCACCGTCGAGAACCGCAACGCCTTCATGGGGCTGCGCGGCCTGGAGAACGGCGTCACCCGCTTCCACCAGGTCCGCGTCCCGGCGGCGAACCGGATCGGCCCCGAGGGCGCCGGTCTCAAGATCGCCCTCACCACCCTCAACACGGGCCGGCTCTCGCTGCCCGCGATGTGTGTCGGCGCGGGCAAGTGGTGTCTGAAAATCGCCCGTGAGTGGTCGTCCGAGCGGGAGCAGTGGGGCAGGCCCGTCGGCCGCCACGAGGCCGTCGGCGCCAAGATCTCCTTCATCGCCGCGACCACTTTCGCCCTCGAAGCGGTCGTGGACCTCTCGTCCCAGATGGCCGACGAGGACCGCAACGACATCCGGATCGAAGCGGCGCTCGCCAAGCTGTACGGGTCCGAGATGGGCTGGCTGATCGCCGACGAACTCGTCCAGATCCGCGGCGGCCGCGGCTTCGAGACGGCCGACTCTCTCGCGGCCCGCGGTGAACGGCCGGTGCCCGCCGAGCAGATGCTCAGGGACATGCGCATCAACCGGATCTTCGAGGGCTCGACGGAGATCATGCACCTGCTGATCGCCCGGGAGGCTGTCGACGCCCATCTCTCCGTCGCCGGCGGTCTGATCGACCCCGACACCACCCTGGCGGACAAGGCGAAGGCGGGGGCACAGGCCACCGCGTTCTACGCCCGCTGGCTGCCGAAGCTCGTCGCGGGCCCCGGGCAACTGCCCAGCAGCTACGCGGCGTTCCATCCGTACGGGCACCCGGACCTCGCCGCCCAACTGCGCTACGTCGAGCGCTCCGCCCGCAAGCTGGCCCGCTCGACCTTCTACGCCATGTCGCGCTGGCAGGGAAAGATGGAGACGAAGCAGGGCTTCCTGGGCCGCATCGTCGACATCGGCGCCGAGCTCTTCGCGATGAGCGCGGCGTGCGTACGGGCCGAACTGATGCGTTCGTCGGACGACCACGGCCGGGAGGCCTACCAACTGGCCGACGCCTTCTGCCGGCAGGCCCGTATCCGAATCGAAGAGCTCTTCGGCCGGCTCTGGGCGAACACCGACGAACTGGACCGCAAGGTCGTGTCCGGCGTCCTCTCCGGGACGTACACCTGGCTGGAACAGGGCATCGTCGACGCCTCGGGCGAAGGGCCCTGGATCGCCGACGCGGCCCCGGGGCCCTCCACCGCGGACAACGTCCACCGACGCATCCGCTGATCACGGGCAGACCGCGCCCCTGGGCGGCGCCGGGGCGGTTCACGGCCGGACCGTGGACCGCCCCGGCGGTGAACCGGCCGGATCGTGGACTGCCCCGGCCCAGGTCACGGGCGCACGGCAGAATGTCCGCCCGTGACCGTGACCCAGATCCCCGGCTCCAAGTCCGTGACCGCGCGCGCCCTGTTCCTGGCCGCCGCTGCCAACGGCACCACCACGCTGCTGCGTCCCCTCGTCTCCGACGACACCGAAGGGTTCGCCGAGGGCCTGACCCGGCTCGGATACGCGGTGGAGCGCGGCCCGGACGCCTGGCGCATCGAGGGGCGCCCGGCCGGGCCCGGAGCCGCCGACGCCGACGTCTACTGCCGGGACGGCGCCACCACGGCCCGCTTCCTGCCCGCTCTCGCCGCCGCGGGCCGGGGCACGTACCGTTTCGACGCCTCGGAACAGATGCGCCGCCGCCCGCTGGCCCCGCTCACCCGCGCACTCCGGAAGCTGGGCGTCGACCTCCGGCACGAGGGAGCGGAGGGCCACCACCCGCTGCGGATCGCGGCCCGCGGCATCGGGGGCGGCGAACTGACCCTGGACGCGGGCCAGTCGTCGCAGTACCTCACCGCGCTGCTGATGCTCGGCCCGCTCACCCGGACGGGGCTGCGCATCACCGTCACGGACCTCGTCTCCGCCCCGTACATCGACATCACGCTCGCGATGATGCGCGGTTTCGGTGTCACGGTGGCCCGCGAGGGAAACGTGTTCACGGTGCCGCCCGGCGGCTACCGCGCCACCGAGTACGCCATCGAGCCCGACGCCTCCACGGCCGGCTACTTCTTCGCCGCGGCCGCCGTCACCGGACAGACGGTGACCGTGCCAGGGCTCGGGACGGGCGCGCTCCAGGGCGATCTGCGCTTCGCCGGGGTGCTCGGCCGGATGGGCGCCGACGTCCGTACGACTGCGAGCGGCACCACGGTCACCGGGCCCGGCACGCTCGGCGGGCTCACCGTGAACATGCGAGACATCTCCGACACCATGCCGACCCTGGCCGCGATCGCCCCGTATGCGTCGGGGCCGGTCCGGATCGAGGACGTCGGCAACACCCGGGTGAAGGAGTGCGACCGGCTTGAGGCGTGTGCGGAGAACCTCCGCGCGCTCGGCATCGAGGCCGCCACCGGACCCGACTGGATCGAGATCAGGCCGGGCACACCGCGGCCCGCCCGGATCCGCACGCACGGCGACCACCGCATCGTGATGTCCTTCGCCGTCACCGGCCTGCGCACGCCCGGCATCACCTTCGACGACCCCGGCTGTGTACGGAAGACCTTCCCCGGCTTCCACGAGGCGTTCGCGGAGCTGCGGCGCTCCTGGTGAAGCGCCCGCGCCGCGGCGAAGGGCGCCGACGGCGCGGGCGCCCCGACAACTCCCGCGCACCCGAACCGGGGCTCACTGTCCTGACGCCCGCCTTATGCGGCAACAATGGGGGGCATGAGCGACAGCCCTGCCACCCTCGCCGACCCGCACACCGTCTTCGACCCGCTCGAAGGACGCCGGGACATCGTCGTCCTCGGCTCGACCGGGTCCATCGGCACCCAGGCCATCGACCTGGTGCTGCGCAACCCCGACCGCTTCCGGGTGACGGCGCTCTCCGCCGCCGGCGGGCGGATCGCCCTGCTCGCCGAGCAGGCGCGCCGGCTCGGTGTCCGTACCGTCGCTGTCGCCCGTGAGGACGCCGTGCCCGCGCTGCGAGAGGCGCTGGGCGCGGAGTACGGAACAGAGCCGCTCCCGGAGGTCCTGGCCGGGCCCGACGCCGCGAGTGAACTCGCCGCGTCCGACTGCCACACCGTGCTCAACGGCATCACCGGCTCCATCGGCCTCGCGCCCACCCTCGCCGCCCTGACCGCGGGCCGTACGCTCGCCCTCGCCAACAAGGAGTCGCTGATCGTCGGCGGCCCGCTGGTGAAGGCGCTGGCGAAGCCCGGCCAGATCATCCCGGTCGACTCCGAGCACGCCGCGCTCTTCCAGGCACTGGCGTCAGGGAAGCGCGCCGATGTGCGCAAGCTGATCGTCACCGCGTCCGGCGGACCGTTCCGGGGCCGGACCAGGGCCGAGCTGGCCGACGTCACACCCGAAGCGGCGCTGGCCCACCCGACCTGGGCGATGGGACCCGTCATCACCGTGAACTCGGCGACCCTGGTCAACAAGGGTCTTGAGGTCATCGAGGCGCATCTGCTGTACGACGTCCCGTTCGACCGCATCGAGGTCGTCGTGCACCCCCAGTCGTACGTCCACTCCATGGTCGAGTTCACCGACGGCTCGACGCTCGCCCAGGCCACCCCTCCCGACATGAGCGGCCCGATCGCCGTCGGAATCGGCTGGCCGCAGCGGATCCCGGACGCCGCTCCCGCCTTCGACTGGACGAAGGCGTCCAGCTGGGAGTTCTTCCCGCTGGACACCGAGGCCTTCCCGGCCGTCGGACTGGCGCGGCACGTCGGAGCCCTGGGCGGCACGGCTCCCGCGGTCTTCAACGCGGCGAACGAGGAGTGCGTCGACGCCTTCCTGAACGGAAAGCTGCCCTTCAACGGGATTATGGATACGGTCACCGCAGTCGTGGCCGAGCATGGTGAGCCCCGTACGGGAACCTCTCTGACGGTCGCGGACGTCCTGCAAGCGGAGACCTGGGCACGTGCCCGGGCCCATGAACTCGCCCAGAAGGCCACAGCGGAGGCTCGCGCATGAGCACGATCGTGTTGACGGTCATCGGCATCGTCATCTTTGTCTTCGGGCTGCTCTTCTCCATCGCCTGGCACGAGCTGGGCCACCTCTCGACGGCGAAGCTCTTCGGTATCCGCGTCCCGCAGTACATGGTCGGCTTCGGCCCGACCATCTGGTCGCGGAAGAAGGGCGATACGGAGTACGGGTTCAAGGCGATTCCGGCCGGCGGCTACATCCGCATGATCGGTATGTTCCCGCCGGGACCGGACGGCAGGATCGAGTCCCGGTCCACCTCCCCCTGGCGCTCCATGGTCGAGGACGCGCGGTCCGCGGCCTTCGAGGAGCTGGAGGAGGGCGACGAGGAGCGGCTGTTCTACACCCGCAAGCCGTGGAAGCGCGTGATCGTGATGTTCGCGGGCCCCTTCATGAATCTGATCCTCGCGGTCGTGATCTTCATGGGGGTCGCGATGTCCTTCGGCTTCGAGACCCAGACCACGCAGGTCGCCGGTGTGCAGAAGTGCGTCATCTCGCAGAGCGAGAAGCGTCAGACCTGCGAGAAGGGCGACCCGGTCTCGCCCGCCAGGGCGGCGGGCCTGAAGGAGGGCGACAAGATCGTCGCCTTCGACGGCGCGAAGGTCTCCACCTGGGCCGAGCTGTCGGACCACATCCGCAACACCATCGGCCCGGCCACCATCACCGTCGTACGTGACGGGAAGCAGCAGACCCTGCACGCCAAGCTCGCCAAGAACATGGTGGCCCGCAAGGACTCCAACGGGGACGTCGTCCCCGACAAGTACGTCCCGGCCGGCTACCTCGGTTTCGCCGCGCAGACCGAGATCAAGCCGCTGTCCTTCGGCGCCTCGGTGGGCCGGATGGGCGACATGGTGGGTAACGGCGTCGACTCGATCGTCGCGCTGCCGTCCAAGATCCCGGACCTCTGGAACGCGGCCTTCGACGGCGGCCAGCGCAAGGCCGACTCGCCGGTCGGCGTGGTCGGCGCGGCGAGGATCGGCGGCGAGGTCATGACGCTGCACGTGCCCGCGCAGAACCAGCTGGCGATGATGCTGTTCCTGCTGGCCGGATTCAATCTCTCGCTCTTCCTCTTCAACATGCTGCCGCTGCTGCCGCTGGACGGCGGGCACATCGCGGGAGCCCTGTGGGAGGCGCTGCGGCGCAATCTGGCCAAGGTCTTCAGGCGGCCCGACCCGGGCCCGTTCGATGTCGCGAAGCTGATGCCCGTCGCGTACGTCGTCGCCGGGGTCTTCGTCTGCTTCACCCTGCTCGTGCTGGTGGCTGACATCGTCAACCCTGTCAAAATCACCTGAAACCAGGCGGAAAACAGCGGCCGCGCACCCTGGGTGTGCGGCCGCTCACCTTTGGGGTGGTTTAGAGCGCGGATGTTCGTGCGCCGCCCCGGGTGACGTAATCTCGGTGGCCGAAGCCCGTTGATTCCGGGACCTCGAACTGATTCCGGGACCTCGATCCACACCCTTGGGGATGCACTGCGCATGACTGCGATTTCTCTCGGAATGCCGGACGTTCCGATCAAGCTCGCCGACCGGAGGATCAGCCGCAAGATCCAGGTCGGCACGGTGGCCGTCGGAGGAGACGCACCCGTCTCCGTGCAGTCGATGACCACGACGCGGACCTCGGACATCGGGGCGACGCTTCAGCAGATCGCGGAGCTGACGGCTTCCGGCTGCCAGATCGTGCGGGTGGCGTGCCCGACGCAGGACGACGCGGACGCGCTGGCGACCATCGCGAAGAAGTCGCAGATTCCGGTCATCGCCGATATCCACTTCCAGCCGAAGTACGTCTTCGCGGCGATCGACGCGGGTTGCGCTGCGGTGCGGGTGAATCCGGGCAACATCAAGCAGTTCGACGACAAGGTGAAGGAGATCGCGCTCGCGGCCTCCGACGCCGGGACGCCGATCCGGATCGGCGTGAACGCGGGCTCGCTGGACGCGCGGCTGCTGAAGAAGTACGGCAAGGCGACACCCGAGGCTCTGGTCGAGTCGGCGCTGTGGGAGGCCTCCCTCTTCGAGGAGCACGGCTTCCGCGACATCAAGATCTCGGTCAAGCACAACGACCCGGTGGTCATGGTCAACGCCTACCGGCAGCTGGCCGCGCAGTCCGACTACCCGCTGCACCTCGGTGTGACCGAGGCGGGCCCCGCCTTCCAGGGGACCATCAAGTCCGCCGTGGCCTTCGGCGCGCTGCTCAGTGAGGGCATCGGCGACACCATCCGGGTCTCGCTCTCGGCGCCGCCCGCCGAGGAGGTCAAGGTCGGCATCCAGATCCTGGAGTCGCTCAACCTCAGGCAGCGCCGCCTGGAGATCGTCTCCTGCCCCTCCTGCGGCCGGGCCCAGGTCGATGTGTACAAGCTGGCCGACCAGGTGTCCGCCGGACTCGAGGGCATGGAGGTCCCGCTGCGCGTCGCCGTGATGGGCTGTGTCGTCAACGGCCCCGGCGAGGCGCGCGAAGCGGATCTCGGTGTGGCCTCCGGCAACGGCAAGGGCCAGATCTTCGTGAAGGGCGAGGTCATCAAGACCGTCCCGGAGTCGAAGATCGTCGAGACCCTGATCGAGGAGGCGATGAAGATCGCCGAGCAGATGGAACGTGACGGCATCGCATCCGGCGAGCCCGCGGTCTCCGTCAGCTGAACGTTCTGTCAGCTGAACGCTCTGTCGGCCGAAGGCTCTGTCAGTTGACTGCTCTCGGCCGGCTGCTCTGCCGCGGAGCTGCTCGTGAGCTGAGCCGCTCCGCCGGCTGAGTCCGCCGGCTGAGACCGCTCTGTGAGCTGAACCACCACATCGGCTGAACCGCTCCGGTGGCGCGCGGGACAGGACCCTCCGCAGGAAGGGCCTCTCCCGCGCGAGCGGTGCCGCGATGCATCTCCGGGTACAGTTCGGAGACCAGCAGACCGTGTGACTCCGCCCTGACGGGCTTCTCGCGGTGACGCGACGGCCAATCCGTGACCGTCGCCGGACAGACGCGCTGCAACGCTACAAGAAGCGCGATGCCGTGACATTGCCCCGAAGGAGCGTTGGAGCGACCCTTGTGTTGACGCAGACCACCACCCGCGTCCTCGAACCCGGCGAACTCGACGCTGCGCTCGAGATCCTGCACAGCGATCCCGTCGTCAACGCCTTCGTGACGTCCCGCGTCCAGGTCGCCGGACTCGACCCGTGGCGGCTCGGCGGCGAGATGTGGGGCTGGTACACCGGCGGCCGGCTCCGCTCGCTCTGCTACTCCGGCGCCAACCTCGTCCCGATCTGCGCGGGCCCCGACGCCGTACGCGCCTTCGCCGAACGCGCCCGCCGGGCCGGCCGCCGCTGCTCCTCCATCGTGGGCCCCGCCGAGTCCACCGCGCTGCTGTGGCGGCTGCTCGAACCGAGCTGGGGCCCCGCCCGCGACGTCCGCGCCCACCAGCCGATGATGGTCACCGAGCAGCCGTCGGCCGACATCGCGCCGGACCCGCTCGTCCGCCGCATCCGCAAGGACGAGCTGGAAGTGGTCATGCCCGCCTGCGTGGCCATGTTCACCGAGGAGGTCGGGGTCTCCCCGATGGCGGGGGACGGCGGACTCCTCTACCAGGCACGCGTCGCCGAACTGGTCGGCTCCGGCCGCTCCTTCGCCCGGATCGAGAACGGCCAGGTCGTCTTCAAGGCCGAGATCGGTGCCGCCACCTCACTGGCCTGCCAGATCCAGGGCGTCTGGGTCGCCCCGGAGTTCCGCGGCCGCGGCCTCTCCGAGACCGGCATGGCCGCGGTTCTGCGCTATGCGCTCGCCGACGTGGCCCCCGTGGTCAGCCTGTACGTCAACGACTTCAACTCCGCGGCGCGCGCCTCCTACCGCCGGGTCGGCTTCCGCGAGGTCGGAGCCTTCATGAGCGTCCTGTTCTGACACCGGAGTTCTGCGGTTAGGGTGCCGACCATGGATGACGCAGTGGTCGGGCCGGTCGATCTCGCCGGACGAGTGGACGAAGCGCTGGCCGTGCAGGCCCTCGCGTTCGGCCTCAGCGAGGCGGAGGTCGCCGTACGCCGCCACATCGTGCTGCGCCATCTGCAGAACCCCGGCGCCCGCGCCCTCGGCGCGACGGCGTCCGACGGCCGCCTGGTCGGTTTCGTGTACGGGATGCCCAACAGCCGCGCCCACTGGTGGTCCACGGTGGTCGAGCCGTATCTGCGCTCCACCGGCACCGACTTCTGGCTCGACGACTCCTTCGTGATCACCGAGCTGCACGTCCACCCCGGATTCCAGGGCCGGGGCACCGGCCGCGCGCTGATCACCGCGATCACCGACAGCGCCGCCGAACCGCGCTCGATCCTCTCGGCCATCGACCGGGAGTCCCCGGCCCGCGGTCTCTACCGCTCCCTGGGGTACACGGACCTCGCGCGGCAGGTCCACTTCCCCAGCGCGGGAATGCCGTACGCGGTGATGGGCGCCCCGCTCCCGCTGCTCCGCCCGGCCAGGCGTCCGTAACCGATTTCCGCCCGCCCGCCGGGCACGGTTAACCTCCTGACATCACTTACGGGGGTCCGGGGGGCGTCCCCCGGAAAACACAGCCAAGCAGGAGAGTCACCATGGCCCAGGTCCAGCGCATGTCCCGGTTGATGGTCAAGACCTTGCGCGACGACCCGGCGGACGCGGAGACGCTCAGCCACAAGCTCCTGGTCCGCGCCGGTTACGTACGCCGCAACGCGGCCGGGATCTGGACCTGGCTGCCGCTGGGCAAGAAGGTCCTCGACAACGTCTCCCGCGTGGTGCGCGAGGAGATGGACGGCATCGGCGCGCAGGAGGTCCTGCTCCCCGCGCTGCTGCCCAAGGAGCCCTACGAGGCGTCCGGCCGCTGGGAGGAGTACGGCGACCTGCTCTTCCGCCTCAAGGACCGCAAGGGCGCCGACTACCTCCTCGGCCCGACGCACGAGGAGATCTTCACCCAGACCGTCAAGGACCAGTGCACGTCCTACAAGGACCTGCCGGTGATGCTCTACCAGATCCAGACGAAGTACCGGGACGAGGCGCGTCCGCGCTCCGGAGTGCTGCGCGGCCGTGAGTTCCAGATGAAGGACTCGTACTCCTTCGACACCACGGACGAGGGCCTGGCCGAGTCCTACCGGCTGCACCGTGAGGCATACATCAGGATCTTCGAGCGCCTCGGTCTCGACCACCGGATCGTCTCCGCCGTCTCCGGCGCCATGGGCGGCTCGGCCTCCGAGGAGTTCCTGGCGCCGGCCGCCGCAGGCGAGGACACCTTCGTGGACTGCCCGCAGTGCGACTACGCGGCCAACACCGAGGCGGTCACCTTCACCGCCCCCGTGGTGGACGCCGCCGAGCACGGCGCCGTCGAGGAGCTGGACACCCCCGACACCCCGACGATCGAGACGCTGGCCGCGCACCTCGGCGTGCGCGCGTCCGCGACCCTGAAGAACCTGCTGGTGAAGGTCGACGGCGAGATCGTCGCCGTCGGTGTGCCCGGCCACCGGGAGGTGGACCTCGGCAAGCTGGGTGAGCACCTGGCCCCCGCCGTGGTCGAGCTGGTCACCGCCGAGGACTTCGAGGACCGCCCCGACCTGGTACGCGGCTATGTCGGCCCGCAGGGTCTCGAGAAGGTCCGGTTCATCGCCGATCCGCGGATCGCGGCCGGTACGGCCTGGATCACCGGCGCCAACAAGCCCGGCAAGCACGCGCGCAACGTGGTCGCCGGACGCGACTTCGAGGTGGACGACTACCTCGACGTCGTGGTCGTCGAGCCCGGCGACCCCTGCCCGTCCTGCGGCGCCGGCCTCAAGCTTGACCGCGCGATCGAGATCGGCCACATCTTCCAGCTGGGCCGCAAGTACGCGGACACCTTCCAGCTCGACGTGCTGGGCCAGCAGGGCAAGCCGGTCCGGGTCACCATGGGCTCGTACGGCATCGGCGTCTCCCGCGCCGTGGCGGCGCTCGCCGAGCAGTCCGCGGACGACAAGGGGCTGTGCTGGACCAAGGAGGTCGCACCGGCCGACGTGCACGTCGTCGCCGCGGGCAAGGCGCTCCAGACCGAACTGGCCCTGGACGTCGCCGAGAAGCTGGGCGCGGCCGGTGTGCGGGTGCTCGTCGACGACCGCGCCGGGGTCTCTCCCGGGGTGAAGTTCACCGACTCCGAGCTGATCGGGGTCCCGCAGATCCTGGTCGCGGGCCGGCGGGCGGCGGACGGCGTCCTCGAACTCAAGGACCGGCGCACGGGCGAGCGCGAGGAGCTCACGGTCGCCGAGGCGATCGAGCGGCTGGCCGGCTGACGCGTACGGGTCCGGGTGCTGGGGGCGGGCCGGGGAGAAGCCCGGCCCGCCCCCAGCACCCGGCGGCCGGCCCGTTCGGAGCCGGCCCGTTCAGAGCCAGCCCGCGAACTCCAGCAGCAGCTCTCCGTCCTGCCGCCGTCCCGCCGCGACCGCCCGTACCCCCGACTCCACCGCCCGGAACAGGGTCCAGCCGTGCAGCCGCGCGTGCTCGACCTCCAGCGAGTCCGCCAGCCGGTTCACCCGGCGCCGCACCGTGGAGGGACCGACAGCGGCGGCGACCAGGTCGTCCACCCGGTCGCGCACCAGCCGGGCCAGGTCGTACGCCCGCTCGCCGACCACCGGGTCGGGACCCACCGCGAGCCACGGGGCGCGCTCGCCGGCGAGAACCTTGCTCTGGCGGAAGTTGCCGTGCAGCAGCACACTCTCCGAACCCGAGGCGAGCAGTTCGTCGCGTGCCGAGAGCGCCGCGTCGACCAGGGGGACGACCAGCGGCTCGGCCGTCGCGCGCATCGCCGCGGCCTGCCGGGCGGTCCGCTCGGCCACCGTCTCGAAACCGTGCGCGTCCGGCGGCGCCACCCAGAGCTTGCGCACCGTGCCCGCGGCCTCCAGGAGGGCCTTGGCCTCAGGCAGCGAGTGCAGCGAGACCTCCGGGTGCAGACGCTCTAGGAGCAGAGCGGTGTCGCCCGGGGCAGCGTCGTCGAGCAGCTGTACGGCGCCCCAGCCGTTCCAGTGCGCCAGCGCGGCCCGCTCCAGACCGGGCCGGGCGAAGGGCGGAGCCAGCTTCAGTACCGCATGCGTCCCGTCGGCGCGGCGCACCAGCACGATCAGGGCGCTGCGGCCCCCCGGGGCCTGCACCCGCTCGGCGGTCAACTCCCGTACGCCGATGGCCCCTTGCATATCAGTCTGAATCCGGCTGAGCCAGTCGGCCGCGGCGGCGTCCCCGTACGTCTCGCCGAGCGCCCGGACAAGCCGCTGCGGCGGTTCGAAAGTCATGCGTGCGTGGTTCCCTTTCCGGCAGCCTCTGCGGCCCGCTCGGCGAGCCCCGGAAAGGCTACGCTGCCGTCGCCGCGCCACCGCGCAGCCCGCACGGCGGCCTCCCGCAGGGCCAGCGCCGCCTCGTGCCGCAGCGGCCCCTGTCCGGCCCGCACCAGGTCGGAGTAGACATCGGCCACCCGGTCCTCCAGAACCGCCGCGAGCCGGACCGCGTCGCCCTGCCCCGCCACCTCGAAGGGCAGCGCATAGGCGGCCGACGCCGCGACCGGCTTCCCGCCCAGCCCCTGCACGGTCCTGACCAGCGCGTCACGCCGGGCGCGGTGGGTGTCGTACGCCTGGCGGGCCTCGGTCCTGCGCGCCGGGGCGACCCGGCCGCCGACGACGCCGTACCCGTACACGGCGGCGTGCTCGGCGGCCAGTGCGGCCTGCGCCGCTTCGAGTGCGCTCATCAGTGGTCCCCCTGGGTCAGCAGATACGCGTGGACGGCGGAAGCCGCCGCGACCGAGGCCAGCAGCCGCGCCAGCTCCGGCGGGGCACCGGCCAGCGCTGCGGTGTGCGCGTCGGTGGCCCGCCGCTCGGCCGCCGCGAGGGCCTTGAGGGCGGCCGTCCGGTCCGCCGGCACCGCGGGCGGCGCCGGCGCGGGCGACGCTTCCCGGGAGGCGCCGGGTGCCGGGGCACCGGCGGGCGGTGCCAGCGCCTTGACATGCAGCGCCACGGCGTCCCGCAGCGGGCGCGCCAGTCTCTCCGTGGCCTCGTCCCGGTGCTGGGCGAGCACCGCGTCGTACAGCGCGAGCAGGGCGCCGCTGGTCCGCGCCGAGCGCTGCCTGAGCATCGTCCCGGTGCCGGGGGCGGCCGCGCCGTGTGTACGGTGGGCGGCGGACCGCTCCGAACATCCGGTCAGGAGTGCGGCACCGGCAGCCGCCGCCGTGCTCAGCACACTCCTGCGTGTGGTCCCCGTGCCCAGCACGTGTGTCTCCCTCGGCCCGAAGTGATCACCGCAGGCGAGCGTACCTGCGGGTCAACACAGCGAGGACGGCAACACCCCTGGCGACCGGATACCCTTTGAGCTGACACGCGACGATCAGACACGCGGCGATCGAGAAACGCGACGATCCCACAACAGCACACGCGGCCGAGGAGTCACCCGGATGAGCACCACCCAGAGCGAGAGGCTGCGCGGGCTGCTGGAACCGCTCGTCGCCTCCAAGGACCTGGATCTGGAAGAGATCGAAGTCTCCCGGGCCGGCCGGCGTGGCGTACTGAGGATCACCGTGGACTCCGACGACGGCGTCGAGCTCGACACCTGCGCCGAGCTGAGCCGGGCCATCTCCGAGAAGCTCGACGAGAGCGACGTGATGGGCGACGGCGAGTACGTACTCGAAGTCAGCTCGCCGGGCGCCGACCGCCCGCTGACGGAGCACCGCCACTACGTACGGGCCACCGGCCGGCTGGCCAGGCTGACGCTGACCGGGGGCGATGAGCTGGTCGCGCGCATCCTCGCGGTGGACGCCGACGGCCTCGACCTCGAAGTGCCGGGCGTGAAGGGGCGCAAGCCGACCGCCCGCCGGGTGGAGTTCGCGGAGATCGCCAAGGCGCGCGTGGAACTGGAATTCAACCGCAAGGACAAGAAGGAAGAGGAGGCGTAGCCATGGACATCGACGTAAAGCTTCTGAAGGGCTTGGCGAAGGAGAAGGAGATTTCCTTCGACCTGCTGGTCGAGGCGATCGAGTCGGCCCTCCTCATCGCGTACCACCGCACGGAGGGAAGCCGCCGCCTCGCCCGCGTGCGCCTCGACCACGACAACGGTCATGTGACGGTCTGGGCGAAAGAGGACCCGGCCGATCTCGAAGAGGGCCAGGAGGCCCGGGAGTTCGACGACACCCCGTCCGACTTCGGCCGGATCGCCGCGACCACGGCCAAGCAGGTCATCCTGCAGCGGCTGCGGGACGCGGAGGACGACCTGACCTTCGGCGAGTACGCCGGGCGCGAGGGCGACGTCGTCGCCGGGGTCGTCCAGCAGGGCAAGGACCCGCGGAACGTGCTGGTCGACATCGGCAAGCTGGAAGCCATCCTGCCGGTGCAGGAGCAGGTGCCCGGCGAGACCTACTCGCACGGCCTGCGGCTGCGCACGTACGTGGTCCGGGTGGCCAAGGGTGTCCGCGGCCCGTCCGTGACCCTCTCCCGCACCCACCCCAACCTGGTGAAGAAGCTCTTCGCACTGGAGGTCCCGGAGATCGCGGACGGATCGGTCGTCATCGAGGCCATCGCCCGCGAGGCCGGTCACCGCAGCAAGATCGCCGTACGGTCGACCCGGTCGGGGCTCAACCCGAAGGGCGCCTGCATCGGCCCGATGGGCAGCCGGGTGCGCAACGTCATGGCCGAGCTGCTCGGCGAGAAGATCGACATCGTGGACTGGTCGGACGATCCGGCCGAGATGGTGGCCAGCGCGCTCTCGCCGGCCCGGGTCAGCAAGGTCGAGATCGTCGACCTCGCCGCCCGCTCGGCGCGGGTCACGGTCCCCGACTACCAGCTCTCGCTGGCCATCGGCAAGGAAGGGCAGAACGCCCGCCTCGCCGCGCGGCTGACCGGCTGGCGCATCGACATCCGCCCGGACACCGAGCCGGACGGCGGCCCGTCCGGCATCCGGGGCGACGAGGCCTGAGCCTCCGGTCCCGGCTGTGCGGCCGGGACCGTAACTGCACGATTACGGAAAACTTCAGGACAACATCCGTTCGATTCCTGCCCCAATCGGGTGGGGTCGTTACGGGGAGGTAGACTTAAACGTGTCTGGCCGGACAGTCGACCGAGCGTGCCCTGAGCGAACCTGCGTGGGATGCCGGGAGCGGACGGCCAAGAGCGAACTGCTGCGCATCGTCGTGGTCGAGGGCAAATGCGTCCCTGATCCGCGCGGTACGCTGCCCGGCCGGGGTGCGTATCTGCACCCCGCCATGGTCTGCCTCGACCTGGCGGTCCGCCGCCGGGCGTTCTCCAGGGCCTTCAAGGTCAGGGGTCCGCTCGACAGCGCGGAGCTGAACGAGTATGTCGGGCAGGCAGCACCGTAATAAGTGAACGGCACGGGTCCCCGTGCGGTCAGGTACCTCGCGAGTTGGAAGTAGGTCGAGATTGCGATGAGCACTCGATGAGTACGCGATGAGTACGCCCATGAAGTAGCGACGGTCCGGCGGTAACCCGGACCTAAAAGGAGCGAAGTGGCTAAGGTCCGGGTATACGAACTCGCCAAGGAGTTCGGAGTTGAGAGCAAGGTCGTCATGGCCAAGCTCCAAGAACTCGGTGAGTTCGTACGTTCGGCGTCCTCGACGATCGAGGCGCCGGTTGTACGCAAGTTGACTGACGCTTTGCAGGGGCCCGGCGGCAACGCCGGCAAGTCCGCTGCCAAGCCCGGCGCGCCCCGCAAGGCCGCGCCCTCCCCCGCACCCCGTGCGGGTTCCACGCCCGCGGCGCCGTCTCCGGCCGCCGCGGCCCGTCCCGCTGCCCCGAAGCCCGGTGTCCCGGCCCCCAAGCCGGCCGCCGCCGAGGCTCCGCAGAGCAGCGCCCCCAGCACCCCGTCGGCTCCGTCCGGTCCGCGTCCGGGCCCCAAGCCCGCGGCCAAGCCTGCTCCGGCGGCTCCGGTGCCGGCAGCCGAGTTCTCGGCGCCCGCCCCGGCCCAGCCGACGGCGCCGCAGACCCAGCGTCCCTCGGGTGCCACCCCTGGTCCCCGTCCCACGAACGCCCGTCCGGCCCCGGCCGGCGGTCAGCGTGACGGCGGCCGCGGTGGCGAGCGTCCGGCACGGCCGGCCGGTCAGGGCGCCCCGCGCCCCGGCGGCAACCGTCCGTCCGGTCCCCGTCCGGGCAACAACCCGTTCACCTCCGGTGGCTCCACCGGCATGGCCCGCCCGCAGGCACCCCGTCCCGGTGGCGCCCCGCGTCCCGGCGGCGGCCAGGACCGCCCCGGCGGCCCGCGTCCGCAGGGTGGTCCCGGTGGCGCTCCGCGTCCCCAGGGCCAGGGTCAGGGCGGCGCCCGTCCCAGCCCCGGCGGTATGCCCCGTCCGCAGGGCGGCGCGCGTCCGGCCGGTGGACCTGGCGGCGCCCCCGGCGGTAACCGTCCCAACCCCGGCATGATGCCGCAGCGTCCGGCTGCCAGCCCCCGTCCCGGTGGCGGTCCCGGCGGTGGCGGTCGTGGTCCCGGCGGCGGCGCAGGCCGTCCCGGCGGCGGCGCCCGTCCGGGCGGCGGCGGCTTCGCCGGCCGTCCGGCAGGTCCCGGCGGCGGCGGTCGTCCCGGCGGCGGCGGTGGCTTCGGCGGCCGTCCCGGCGGCGGCGCTCCCGGTGGTGGCTTCGGTGGACGTCCCGGTTTCGCGGGCCGTCCCGGCGGCCCCGGTGGCCGCGGTGGCACACAGGGTGCCTTCGGCCGTCCCGGCGGGCCCGCCCGCCGAGGCCGCAAGTCGAAGAGGCAGAGGCGCCAGGAGTACGAGGCCATGCAGGCCCCGTCGGTGGGCGGCGTCATGCTGCCCCGCGGCAACGGACAGGCCGTCCGGCTGTCGCGCGGTGCCTCCCTCACCGACTTCGCGGAGAAGATCAACGCCAACCCGGCGTCGCTCGTCGCCGTGATGATGAACCTCGGCGAGATGGTCACGGCCACGCAGTCCGTCTCCGACGAGACGCTGAAGCTCCTCGCGGACGAGATGAACTACGTCCTGGAGATCGTCAGCCCGGAGGAGGAGGACCGCGAGCTGCTCGAGTCCTTCGACATCGAGTTCGGCGAGGACGAGGGCGGCGAAGAGGCTCTCGTCTCGCGCCCGCCGGTCGTCACCGTCATGGGTCACGTCGACCACGGTAAGACCCGGCTGCTCGACGCGATCCGCAAGACGAACGTCATCGCGGGCGAGGCCGGCGGCATCACGCAGCACATCGGTGCCTACCAGGTCTCCTCCGAGGTCAACGGCGAGGACCGCCGTATCACCTTCATCGACACCCCGGGTCACGAGGCGTTCACCGCCATGCGTGCCCGTGGTGCGAAGTCCACCGACATCGCGATCCTCGTGGTGGCGGCGAACGACGGTGTGATGCCCCAGACGATCGAGGCGCTGAACCACGTCAAGGCGGCCGGTGTGCCGATCGTCGTCGCGGTCAACAAGATCGACGTCGAGGGTGCCGACCCGACCAAGGTGCGCGGTCAGCTCACCGAGTTCGGTCTGGTGGCAGAGGAGTACGGCGGCGACACGATGTTCGTCGACATCTCCGCCAAGCAGGGTCTCCACATCGATTCCCTCCTGGAGGCCGTCGTCCTCACCGCCGACGCCTCGCTCGACCTGCGGGCCAACCCGGAGCAGGACGCGCAGGGTATTGCGATCGAGTCCCACCTGGACAAGGGCCGTGGTGCCGTCTCGACCGTCCTGGTCCAGCGCGGCACGCTGCGCATCGGTGACACGATGGTCGTCGGCGACGCGTACGGCCGGGTCCGGGCGATGCTCGACGACAACGGCAACAACCTCGAGGAAGCGGGTCCCTCGACCCCCGTCCTCGTGCTGGGTCTCACCAACGTCCCGGGTGCCGGCGACAACTTCCTGGTGGTCGACGAGGACCGTACGGCCCGTCAGATCGCCGAGAAGCGTGCCGCCCGCGAGCGCAACGCCAACTTCGCCCGCAAGGGCGTCAGGTTCTCCCTGGAGAACCTGGACGAGGCGCTCAAGGCCGGTCTGGTTCAGGAGCTCAACCTCATCATCAAGGGCGACGCGTCCGGTTCGGTGGAGGCTCTCGAGTCCTCGCTGCTCCAGCTCGACGTCGGCGAAGAGGTCGACATCCGGGTCCTGCACCGCGGTGTGGGTGCGGTCACCGAGTCGGACATCGACCTGGCGACCGGCTCCGACGCCATCGTCATCGGCTTCAACGTGCGCGCCGCAGGGCGTGCCGCGCAGATGGCCGAGCGCGAAGGTGTGGACGTCCGGTACTACTCGGTCATCTACCAGGCGATCGAAGAGATCGAAGCGGCCCTCAAGGGCATGCTCAAGCCGGAGTACGAAGAGGTCGAGCTCGGCACGGCGGAGATCCGCGAGATCTTCCGCTCGTCCAAGCTGGGCAACATCGCCGGTGTGCTGGTCCGCTCCGGCGAGGTCAAGCGCAACACCAAGGCGCGCCTGCTGCGTGATGGCAAGGTCATCGCGGAGAACCTCAACATCTCCGGTCTGCGCCGCTTCAAGGACGACGTCACCGAGATCCGCGAAGGGTTCGAGGGTGGTATCAACCTCGGCAACTTCAACGACATCAAGATCGACGACGTCATCGCGACGTACGAGATGCGCGAGAAGCCCCGCGGCTGATCCGTATCGCGGTTGATCCGTGCAGCGTCAGTCGGGGCCGCTCGGCGGGAGTTATATCCGTCGAGCGGCCCCGGCCGTTGCGTGTACGGTTCTGGTGTCCCTGCCAAGCGGTTGGCGGGGCGCGACCCCGAACCGGCGGGACATCCGGACATGCATGTATGTAGGGACACTGTCCTTCGATCTCCTGCTCGGCGACGTACGGTCGCTGAAGGAGAAACGCTCCGTCGTCCGGCCCATCGTGGCCGAACTCCAGCGCAAGTTCGCGGTGAGCGCGGCCGAGGTCGGCGACCAGGATCTGCACCGCAGAGCCAGGATCGGCCTCGCTGTGGTGTCCGGCGGGACGGAGCACCTCACTGATGTACTCGACCGGTGCGAGCGGCTTGTCGCCGCCCGGCCCGAGGTGGAGCTGCTGTCCGTACGGCGGCGGCTGCACAGCGACGAAGACGATTGAGCAAGGCTCTAGAAGGAGACGGACCAGTGGCCGACAACGCGCGGGCGAAAAAGCTGGCGGACCTCATCCAGGAGGTGGTCGCCGAGAAACTGCAGCGCGGCATCAAGGACCCCCGTCTGGGCACGCACGTGACCATCACGGACACCCGCGTCACCGGTGATCTGCGGGAGGCCACGGTCTTCTACACGGTCTACGGGGACGACGAGGAGCGGGCGAGCGCGGCAGCCGGTCTGGAGAGCGCCAAGGGCATCCTGCGCTCGGCGGTCGGCGCCGCGGCGGGGACGAAGTTCACCCCCACCCTCGCCTTCGTGGCGGACGCCCTGCCGGAGAACGCCAAGGCGATCGAGGACCTCCTCGACCGGGCCAGGGCGTCGGACGCCAAGGTGCGCGAGGCGTCGTCGGGCGCCAAGTACGCCGGCGGCGCCGACCCGTACCGCAAGCCGGAGGACGAGGCCGATGAGGCCGCCGCGTCCGGCGACGACGACGGGGACAACGCCTCCGCATGACACAGCAGAACACCGTGCCGGACGGACTTGTCATCGTCGACAAGCCGTCCGGCTTCACTTCGCACGACGTCGTGGCCAAGATGCGCGGGATCGCCAGAACCCGCCGGGTCGGCCACGCGGGCACCCTCGACCCGATGGCCACGGGCGTCCTCGTACTCGGCGTCGAGAAGGCCACCAAGATGCTCGGTCATCTGGCGCTGACCGAGAAGGAGTACCTCGGTACGATCCGGCTCGGCCAGAACACCGTCACCGACGACGCCGAGGGTGAGATCACCTCGTCCACCGACGCCTCGGCGGTGACCCGGGAGGCCATCGACGCAGGGGTGGCCCAGCAGACCGGCGCCATCATGCAGGTGCCGTCCAAGGTCAGCGCCATCAAGATCGACGGAAAGCGTTCGTACGCGCGGGTGCGCGGCGGCGAGGAGTTCGACATCCCGGCCCGCCCGGTGACGGTCTCCTCGTTCCAGGTGTACGACGTCCGCCCGGCCGTCGCCGACGACGGGACGCCCGTCGTCGACCTGGTCGTCTCGGTTGTCTGCTCCTCCGGCACGTACATCCGCGCCATCGCCCGCGACCTCGGCACCGCCACCGGGGTCGGCGGCCATCTGACGGCGCTGCGCCGGACCCGGGTCGGCCCGTACGGGCTCGACACGGCCCGGACGCTCGACCAGCTCCAGGAGGAGCTGACCGTCATGCCGGCCGCGGACGCCGCCGCTGCCGCGTTCCCCCGGTGGGACGTGGACGAGAGGCGGGCCAGGCTGCTGCTCAACGGCGTCCGGCTCGACATGCCCGGGTACCCGGCCGGGGCCGTGGCCGCCTTCGGTCCCGACGAGCGCCTTCTCGCCCTGGTCGAGGAGGAGAACGGCAAGGCGAAGAGCCTCGCCGTCTTCGGCTGACCCACCGTGGAGCGGGCAGGGCCGCTTGCCCGCTCCACGATCCCCCTCGCAAGGGGTCTGTCCAGCCTGGCCCCGGGATTCACTCGTTCGGCCAGGCGCTCGGAGTGAATGCCCGGAGCGCAAGGGGGCGCTTTCGGCCGGTGTCCTTCTCCCGGCGATCACCGCGCGCCTACGGTCGGACCATGGGAAGCGGGGACCGGGAGACGCTGGTACGCATTTGCGATCCGGCGGGACGGCCGAGGGGCACCGGCTTCGTCGCCGATGACCGGGGCACGGTGGTGACCAGCCATGAGGTGGTCACCGGCCTCACCGGAGCCGTGCTGTACGGAGCGGACGGCCGGACGTGCTGCGCCGGGTCCGAAGCGATCACCGCCCTGCCCGAACTGGGGTTGGCCCTGCTCCGCAGCGAGCACCTCGGCGTACCGCCCCTGCCGCTGGCCGTCCGGGACACGGTCGGGACCGGCAGCTATGTCCGCGTCGCCGCACTGGGCTGGCGCGCCGCGCGCGTGCTGGGCGAGACCGCGGTGAGCTACGCGGCGGACGGCCGCCGTCACCGGCTCGCCGCCCTGGAGCTGGCGCTCGGCACCCAGGGCAGCGACGCGCTCCGGCCGGGCAGCGCGGCGGCGGGCGGCCCCGTCGTGGACGAGGCGACCGGTGCCGTGCTCGGAGTGCTCGGAACCGCGCTCCAGGGCGACCGCCCGGTGGCCGGTCTCGCGGTTCCGCTGCGCGGCGCCGCGCTCGCTCCGCTGCTGCGGCGCAACGCCGCGACCGTCCCCGGTTACGGCCAGGATCTCAACCTCGCGGGCGTCCTTGAGCTGACCGCCACATCGGTCGGCGCTTCGGGCTCCCCTGAGCTCTGGCGTGACCCCGTTGAGCGGCCCGGCATCGCCGCCCCGCTGGACGCCTTCCAGTCGGCCGGCGGTCCCGTACTCGGCCTGGTCGGGGCCCCCGGTACGGGGCGGACGACGGAGCTGGCCGCCCTCGCCGCCCGCCGGGCCCGCGGGGCGCAGCCCGCCCCCACGGTCTGGCTGCGCGGCGCCGATCTGCGCGCCGCCGACGTCTCGGTCGCCGACGCGGTGGCCCGTACGGTCCGGCAGGCCGGGCGGATCGTGGGCGCCGATCGGTGCGGCGGGCTGGATGGCGCCACCCCGGAGAGGATCGCCGACCTCGCGGCCGCAGCCGGGCAGCCCCTGCTCATCCTGCTGGACGGGCCGGAGGAGATGGCGCCGCTGCCGGCCGGCGCGCTGCCGGAGTGGGCCCGGGCCACCACGCGCTGGCTGTGCGCGCACGGGGCGCGGATGGTGGTCGCCTGCCGCCCCGAGTACTGGGAGCAGGCGGCCGGGCTCCTGGGCCCCCGGGGCGCGGACTGCGTACGGATCGGGGATCTGCCGCCCCACGAGGCCGAGCGGGCCCGGCAGCGCTACGGCATCCCCGAGGAGATGCTCGCCCCGGAGGAGGCGGGCCATCCGCTCACCCTGCGGATGCTCGCCGAGGTGCGCGCCGCGATCCCCGGCGGGGTGGACGGCAGGCCCGCTCGCGAGGACGTCTTCACCGCGTACCTGGATCTGCTCTGTCTGCGGACCGCCGTACGGATCGCGGCCGACCGGCGCCCCGCACCCCGGGGCGCGGCGGTGCGGCGCCTCGCCGCCGGGGTCTCGGGCCGGGTGCACGAGGCGGCGCGGCGCTGTCTGGGCCCCGGGCAGGGGGAGCTGGACCGCGCCTCCTTCGAGGAGCTCTTCCCGTGGCGTACCGGCTGGGCGTCGGCCGTGCTCACCGAGGGGCTGCTGACCCCGGCGGGCGCCGGATACCGCTTCGCGCACGGCGAGCTCGCCGACTGGGTGCAGGGCGAGCACCTCGACGTGGACAGCGCGCTGTACGCGCTGGTGCACCGCCGCGCGGCGCAGCCGCCCGTGACCGCGGCCCGCCTCCCGGAGCGCACGGAAGCCGCCCCCGTGAAGCGTCCGCCGACCGTGCCCAGGCACCGGGCGGGACCGGTGGTTCAGGCGCTGCTGCTGCTCGGGCGCCGACACGGCCACCACGAACTGGGGCGTCGGCTGCGCGAGTTGATCGAGGCTCTGGACAGGATGCAGGACATGCCGACGGAGCCGCGCGTGCCGCGGCCGGGCCGGGAGGCGGGCACCGCGGCGGAGCCCGCGCTGCTCCCCGATCCGGAGTGGTGGGCCGCGCGGCTGCTCGCCGATGTGCTGCTGCGCGTCCCCGACGCCCGCCCGTACATCGGCGTACTGCGCCTGCTCGCCGACCGGATCACCCTCCTGTCGGTCCGCGCGGGCGGCCCGCGCGGGCTCGGCGGATTCCGCACCTTCGACAGCGCGTTCTGGGAGCGGCTGCGGCTCGGTGAGAGCCACCGTCTCGACCTCCTGCGGCGGCTGGTGCCCGCCGACGGCGTCCCCGGCGCGCGGGTCGCCGACCGCTATCTGGACGCCGCCGCCCGGCGGCTCGCCGCCGAGCCCAGGGCCGTACAGCCGCTGCTGTGCCGCTGGTTCGGCGACGAACGGCTGCTGCCGTCCGACGACGGCGCGGAGCTGCGGCCCACCGTCGCCGGCGCCGCGCAGGCGCTGCTGTACACCCGGCGGGGACTGGCCGTCGACGACCTCGCCGAAGCGCTCGCCGCCGCCGACCACCCCCGCGCCGACGAACTGCTCGCCGCGCTCGCCGAGGACGAGACCTCCGCGCTCTGCCGCGCCGTGGACCGCTGGGCGCACGACGACCGGCCCGAGCGCCGGGCGGTCGCGGCCCGTCAGGCCACGCGCGCCGCCGTACACGCCAGGACCGGCGCCGACCGCGAGCTGCTGCGGTATGCCGCACTCGCCCTGCTCGCCCGCCCCGGCGACAGCGGGCTGCACGGCTCCGCCCTGGCCCTGCTCATCAGCGACCCGCACACCCGCGCCCGGCATCTGCCGCGTGCCCTGGCCCTGTTCGAGTCCGGCCGGCCGGAGCTGCCCGCCGCGGCGCTCGCCGCCGCTCTGGCCACCCACCCCGAGCCGGTGTTCGCCGCCTTCGAGGCCGTCCTGCGGACGCGGCCGGACACCGCCGGCCCGGTGCTGAGCGCGCTCGCCGGGATCAGCGCCCCCGCCCCGGCCCGCCGCGCCGCCGCGCTCGTCCACGAGTACATCGACCGCCACCCGGCGGGCGCGAGGCACGCCGCGGCGTTCGTCGACCGCCGCCTGGAGGACGGCCCGGCCGCCCGCGCCGTCATCTTCCCGCTGGTCACCGGTTTGCTGCGGGGCCGCCCGAGCTCCGTGCGCGCGGCGCTCGCCCCGGTACTCGCCGCGCCGGGGGGCCAGGACTCGCGTGCGATGCGGGCCGAGCTGCTCGACGTACTCCTGGAGTACGAGCGGTACGAGGCCAGGGACGGTCTGGCCGTGCTTGAGGTCCTGGTGCGGACCGCGGCGCGCGGGGCCGACCGCCGCGCGGAGCCCCGGACCCGCGAGCTGGTCCGCCGCGCCGGACTGCTGCTGGTCCGTACGCCCGACGGAGCGGCCGTACTCGACCGGCTCCTGGTCGAACTGTCCACGCAGTGGCCCGTCTTCGCCGGACAGCTCGCCGACTGGATGGCCTGCGCGCCCCAGGAGTGGGCCGTCGTCGTCGGCCCGGGCGCCCGCCTCGCGGTCGGCAAACTGGGCGCCCCGATGCCGATGCACGCCGCGAGCGCCGGACATGGCAGTCTTAGACCTGCGTAACTGCAGGCATTGATCATGTACACGGGTTCGGGCGAGGAGCGGTCTCAGTGCAGCGCTGGCGTGGCTTGGAGGACATTCCCCAGGACTGGGGACGCAGCGTCGTCACCATCGGCTCCTACGACGGGGTGCACCGCGGCCATCAGCTGATCATCGGGCGGGCCGTGCGGCGCGCTCGTGAGCTGGGCGTTCCCTCCGTGGTCGTCACCTTCGACCCGCACCCCAGCGAGGTCGTGCGCCCCGGCAGCCACCCGCCGCTGCTCGCGCCGCACCACCGCCGCGCCGAGCTGATGGCGGAGCTGGGCGTGGACGCGCAGCTGATCCTCCCCTTCACGACCGAGTTCTCGAAGCTGTCGCCCGCCGACTTCATCGTGAAGGTCCTGGTCGACAAGTTGCACGCGCGCGCCGTCATCGAGGGCCCCAACTTCCGCTTCGGCCACAAGGCGGCCGGCAATGTCGGTTTCCTCACCGAGCTGGGCGCGACGTACGACTACGAGGTCGACATCATCGACCTCTCGGTGAGCGGGGAGGCGGGCGGCGGCGAGCCGTTCTCGTCCACCCTGACCCGCCGCCTCGTCGCCGAGGGCGACATGACGGGCGCGGCCGAGATCCTGGGCCGCCCGCACCGCGTCGAGGGCGTGGTGGTCCGCGGCGCGCAGCGCGGCCGCGAGCTGGGCTTCCCCACGGCGAACGTCGAGACGCTCCCGCACACCGCGGTCCCGGTGGACGGGGTGTACGCGGGGTGGCTGACCGCGGACGGCGAACGGATGCCCGCGGCGATCTCGGTGGGCAGCAACCCCCAGTTCGACGGCAGCGAGCGCACCGTCGAGGCGTACGCCATCGACCGCGTCGGCCTCGACCTGTACGGGATGCACGTCGCCGTCGACTTCCTCGCGTATGTGCGCGGTATGGAGAAGTTCGACTCGATCGACGCGCTGCTGGTGGCCATGGCGGACGACGTGAAGCGCTGCCGGACGCTGATCGAGGCGTACGAGTCGCACTGACGGCGGGCGCCCCGGCAGGGGGCACGGTTCAGCCCTGCGCCGCCACCAGCACGTCCCCGGCCGTCGTCCGGCAGTAGAGCACCGACCGCCCGGCCCGCCGTCTGAACACCAGACCGGCGTCCAGCAGGACCTTGAGATGGCGGCCCACCGACCCCAGGACCTGGCCCGAGAGCGCGACCAGCTGCGTGGTGCTCTTCGGAGTGTCGAGCAGCAGCAGCACCCCCGCCCGGCCGCTGCCCAGCAGCCGGCCGAGCGTCTCGGGCACGGCCGCCCGGGCCGGCTCCGACAGCTGGCCCGTACAGGGGTAGACGGCGGAGAAGCGGTGCGGCCTCTCCCATGAGACCCAGCCGCTGCGCCCGCTCGCCGGAAGGAACAGCAGCTGCGCTCCCGAGAGCTCCTGCGGCTCATAGGCGCCGTGGTTGACCCGCAGCCGCCCCTCGCCCAGCCAGCGCATCCCCGGCCGGATGTCGTCCAGCGCCGCCGCCCAGCCGCCCTTGGTGAGCATCCGGGTGCGCGCCAGGATGTCCGCCTCGAAGAGGCGCCGCCGCCGGGGCCAGTACGGCAGCACGGTCTCCGTCCACACCCACTCCAGCAGGTCGGCCGCGCGGTCCGGCAGATCGTCCCGGTCCAGGGCGGCGGGCAGCCGGCCGCCCAGCCCGAAGGCCAGATCGCGGCGAGCCTCGGCCGACGGGGTGGCGCGGACCCCGGCCAGCTCGCGGTGGAAGTCCGACTCGTCATCGGACGGTGGCGTGGGCGACAGGAAGTCGGCGATCCAGTGCGGGCGCAGACCGGTCCGTACCAGCAGCCGGGTCACCGGATCGGCGTCCAGCAACTCCCGGTAGGCGGGCCGGTGCACAGCCAGCCAGGACCGCTCATCGGAGTACCCGGTCTGCCCGGACTCCAGCATCACCAGACAGGCGAAAGCCTCGCTGAACTGGGAGATCACAAACCGGCTGCGCGCCAGCGTGTCCGCGTCGATGATCCACAGCCCCATGTTCCGCCCCCCGGCGAAACATTAACCCCCTGCCCCGGCGCCCGGTCAGAATCCGGTCCATGCGCACCTACCGACAGCTCTTCGGAGTACCGGAGTTCACGCCGCTCTTCGTCTCCGCCTCGCTCCTGGGCGTGGGGTCGACCGTCAGCGGCATCGCACTGGCCTCGCAGGTCTTCTCCGCCACCCACTCACCGCTGCTCGCCGCGCTGAGCATGTTCGGCGGCTCCTTCGCCCAGGCCGTCGGCGCGGTGGCGCTGCTCTCCGCAGCCGACCGGCTGCCGCCCCGGGCCGCGGAGACCGGCCTCGCGGGGCTCGCCGCCGCGGGCGCCGCCGTCCTCGCGTTCCCGGGGCTGCCGGTCCCGGCCACCTTCGCGGTGCTGTTCGGCCTCGGCCTGGCCGGATCGGTGGGCGGCGGAGTGCGGTACGGCCTGCTGGCCGAGCTCCTTCCCAAGGAGGCGTATGTGCTGGGGCGTTCGGCCCTCAACATGTCAGCCGGGGTCACGCAGATCGCCGGATTCGCGGTCGGCGGTGTGCTGGTCGCCGCACTGTCCCCGCGCGGCGCCCTGCTCGTCGCCGCCGCTCTCGCCCTGGCCGCGGCGGCCGTCGCGCTCGGCGGCCTGAGCAGCCGGCCGGCCCGGGCGGCGGGCCGACCCTCGGTCCGGGAGACCTGGCGCGTCAACCGGCTGATCTTGTCGTCCGCGCCGCGCCGGTATGTCTACCTCGCGCTCTGGGTGCCCAACGGGCTGATCGTCGGCTGCGAGTCGGTCCTCGTGCCGTACGCGCCCCGGCACGCCGGGCTGCTGCTCGCGGCCGCCGCGACCGGGATGCTGGCCGGGGACGTGGCGGTCGGCCGGCTCGTGCCGCCGCGCCGGCGGCCCCGGCTCGCCACCCCGCTGCTGCTCCTCCTCGCCGCGCCCTATCTGCTGTTCGCGGTCCGGCCGGGTCTGCCGCTCGCGGTGGCCGCCATCATGCTCGCCTCGGCCGGGTACGCGGCGAGCCTCGTCCTGATGGAACGTCTGGTGGGGCTGACGCCCGACGACATCCAGGGCCAGTCGCTCGGTCTGCACACCTCCGGGATGCTGACACTCCAGGGCGTGGGGGCCGCCCTGGCCGGCGCCGTGGCCCAGCACACGTCCGCCGCGACGGCCATGGCGGTGATGGCCGCGGCGTCCGTCGCCGTATCGCTGGCCCTGATACCCGGGCTGCGGGCGGGGGCCCCGGCGCCCGCCGCCCCGGGGCCGCCAGCTCCGTGACCGCAGCGGCACACCGCTTCGGGCGCGCTGCCTCAGGAACGCCGCCCCCCAGGAACACCGCCCCAGGAACCGCCTCAGGAGGCCGGTACGGTCCCAGCGGACTTCGACGCAGCGGCCCAGTGGCACGCCACCGCGTCATCTCCGCCACCCGCCAGCACCGGCAGATCCTTCGTACGGCAGGCATCGGCGACCCCCGCACGCTCCGCCTCGCCCGAGGCGAGGATGTGGCAGCGGGCGTGGAACCGGCACCCGGACGGCACCCTGGACGGGTCCGGCGGCTCACCGGTGAGCACCACCGGCTCGGTCGACGCATCCGGCATGACCGACAACAGCGCCTGAGTGTAGGGGTGTTGGGGCGCCGTGAGGATCCGGTCCACGTCACCCGTCTCCACGATCCGGCCGAGATACATCACCGCGACCCGGTCGGCGATGTTCCACGCGAGCCCCAGATCGTGGGTGACGACCAGGGCCGAGAGGCCCAGCTCGTCCCGCAGCCGCAGCAGCAGGGCGAGGATCTCACCGCGCACCGACGCGTCCAGGGACGCCACCGGCTCGTCCGCCACGATCAGTTCGGGATCGAGCACCAGCGCCCCCGCGATCACCACACGCTGGCGCTGACCGCCCGACAGCTCGTGCGGATACTTCAGGAAGAACCGCTCGGGGGGCCGCAGTCCCGCCCGGGAGAGCGCCTCGGACACCTTGGCCCGCTCGTCGCCCGTGAACCCGTGGATCCGCAAGCCCTCGGCCACCGCCTCGTACACGGTGTGCCGCGGGTTGAGCGAACCGCTCGGGTCCTGGAGCACCAGCTGGACCCGCTTGCGGTACGCCTTGAGGGCGCGGGCGGAGAGGTCCAGTGGTTCGCCCGCGAAGGCGACCTCGCCCGACGTCGGCCGTACGAGTCCGAGCAGCGTGCGGGCGAGCGTCGTCTTGCCGCACCCCGACTCACCGACCAGGGCCACGATCTCGCCGGGCCCGATATGGAGGTCCACCCCGTCGACGGCGCGCGCCGGGGAGGCTCCGCGCCTGCCCGGGAAGGCGACCTCCAGCGCGGTGGTGCTCAGCAGGGGAGGGGTGGTCATGAGGTGCTCCTTGCTTCCTCGGCGCCGGGGTCCGCGTTCGTGCCGTCACCAGGCTCTGCGACCGCCACCGCTACCGCGCCGGTGCCCGGCTGCACCAGCAGACAGGCCGCCTGCCGCCCCGGCCCGGCGTCCCGCAGCTCCTGCCCGCTGGTCGCGCACTCGTCCAGCGCGACCGGGCAGCGCGGATGGAACGTACAGCCCGACGGCAGCGCGGCCGGGTCCGGCGGGTCACCTGGCAGCCCGCGCGGGGCACGCCGGGACGCGGGGTCGCCGATGCGCGGGAAGGCGCCGGACAGCGCGGTGCTGTACGGGTGCGCCGCAGCGGTGAAGACCTGCTGCGCCGGGCCCTCCTCGACCACCCGGCCCGCGTACATCACGGCCAGCCGGTCGCAGGTGTCGGCGAGCACCGCCAGGTCATGGCTGATCATCAGCAGGCTGATGTCCTGGTCCGCGACCAGCTGCTCGATCAGCCGCAGGATCTGGGCCTGGATCATCACGTCGAGCGCGGTGGTCGGCTCGTCGGCGACGATCACCTGCGGGCCGCAGGCCAGCGCCATCGCGATCATCACCCGCTGCCGCTGTCCGCCGGAGAGCTCGTGCGGATAGGCCTCCGCCCGCGCCGCCGGCAGCCCGACCTGCTCCAGCAGCTCGCGGGCGCGTGCGCGGGCCGCGGCCGGGGTCGCCTGGTGGTGTACGAGCAGCGGCTCCGCGATCTGGTCGCCGATCCGGTGCACCGCGTTGAGGGAGTGCATCGCGCCCTGGAAGACGATCGAGGCGCCCGCCCACCGGACGGCCCGCAGCCGCCCCCACTTCATAGTCAGGACGTCCTCACCGTCGAGCAGGATCTCGCCGCTCAGCGTCGCCGACGCGGGCAGCAGCCGCAGCAGCGCCAGCGCCAGGGTCGACTTTCCGCACCCCGACTCACCGGCGATCCCGAGCTTCTGCCCGGCACCGACGGTCAGGTCCACCCCGCGCACGGCGGGCACGGCGGCCGCACCCGACCCGTAGGTCACGTGCAGGTCCTTGATTTCGAGGAGGCTCAACGTCCCACCCCCAGCTTCGGGTTGAGCACGGCCTCCACGGCGCGGCCGCAGAGGGTGAAGGAGAGCGCGACGAGGGCGATGGCGATACCGGGGGGCGCCAGATACCAGAAGTGCCCCGAGGACACCGCGCCTGCCTCGCGGGCGTCCTGGAGCATCCCGCCCCAGGAGATCACCGTCGGATCGCCGAGTCCGAGGAAGGCCAGGGTCGCCTCGGTGAGGATGGCGTTCGAGATGCCCAGCGTGGTCTGCGCGAGCACCAGCGGCACCACATTGGGCAGCACGTGCCGGGTCATCACATGGCCGTGGCCGCCGCCGAGCGCCCTGGCGCGTTCGATGTACGGACGGGACTCCACAGCGATGGTCTGCGCCCGCACGAGCCGCGCCGTGGTCGGCCAGCTGGTGACGCCGATCGCCAGGATCACCGTCCAGACCGAGTGATCGAGCACGGTCGCCAGCACGATGGCCAGCACCAGGGTCGGCATCACCAGGAACCAGTCGGTGATCCGCATCAGCACCGTCGCGAACCAGCCGCCGAAGTGGCCCGCGATGATCCCGACCAGGGTGCCGATGGCCACCGAGAGTGCGGCGGCCAGCAGCCCCACGGTGAGCGAGATCCGGGCGCCCCAGACGAGCAGCCCCAGCACCGAGCGCCCGAACTGGTCGGTCCCGAGCGGGAACTCACCGCTGGGCGACTCCAGCGGCGAGCCCGGAGCCTTGGTCACACTCTGTACGTCGCCGCCGACCAGCAGGGGCGCGGCCAGCGCGATCGCCGCGATGAGGACGAGACCGGCCAGCCCGAAGACCCCGGCCCGGTGGGTGCGGTACTGCTGCCAGAAGCGGGCCAGGGAGTCGCGCTGCCTGGCCCGGGCGAGCGAGCCCGCCGTCGGTTGTGCGGTCGTCATCGGCCCACCCTGGGATCGAGCAGCGGATAGAGCAGATCGGCGAGCAGGTTCATCACGATCATCGCGCCCGCGAAGACCACGAACAGCCCCTGCACCAACGGCAGATCGGGCACGCTCAGCGCCGAGTAGAAGAGACCGCCGACGCCGGGCCAGGAGAACACCGTCTCGACCAGGATCGAACCGGCCGCCACATGCCCGAAGTTGATGAAGATCATGGTCATGGTCGGCAGCATGGCATTGGGCACGGCGTGCCGGCGGCGCACCAGAACGTCGCGCAGCCCCTTGGCCCGCGCCGTCGTCAGATAGTCGCTGCCCATCTCGTCCAGCAGCGAGGAGCGCATCACCAGGAGGGTCTGCGCGTAACCGACCGCTACGAGAGTGATGACGGGCAGCACCATGTGGTGCGCCACATCGGTGACGTACGCGAAGCCGGACAGACCGCCGGACTCCATGCCGCCGGTCGGGAACATTCCGGGGATCGGGCCGATGCCGACCGAGAACACGATGATCAGCAGCAGCCCGAGCCAGAAGGCGGGCACCGACCACAGGGTCAGCGCCACCCCGGTCGAGAGCCGGTCGCCGAGCCCCCCGTGCCCCCAGGCGGAGCGGGTGCCGAGCCAGAGGCCGAGCGCGGAGTAGATCACCACGGCGACACCGGTGAGCAGCAGTGTCGCGGGCAGTTTCTGCGCGATCAGCTGCCCGACGGGGGCGTGGAACTGGTACGAGATGCCCAGATCGCCGCTGAGCGCCTTGGTGCAGTACTGGGTGAACTGCTGCCAGACCGGCAGATCGAGCCCCAGCTGCTTGCGCAGGGCGAGCAGCTGCCCATGGGTGACCGGGCGGCCGTGCGTCATCGTACGGACCGGGTCGCCCGGGATGATCCGGAACAGGAAGAAGCTGGTGACCAGGACAGCGAACAGCGAGACGGCCGCGCCGCCGAGCTTGCCCGCCACGTACAGCAGATACGCGGTCGCGTTACGGGTGCGGGGGCCGGACGGCCCGGTCTTGATCTGGACCGGGCCGTCGGCCGCACCCTCCGCGAGCGGAGTGGTGCTAGCAGCGCTCATGGGTTATTCACGGTCTTCCGCGGTGGAACGGCGGCGCAGGGCGACGAAGCCTCCGAGCCCGATGACGATGACAGCTGCCACGATGCCGATGACGAGCCCCGTCGAGGAACCCGACGACTTCGAGGTGCTGTGGTCGGCGGGGACCGCCGACCACCAGCTCCAGTAGCCGTCCTGGCCCCAGATGTTGCCCGCCGCCTGGGGCATCGTGTCGATGGACTTGATCTGGTCGGTACGGTACGCCTCGACCGCGTTCGGATAGGCCATGACATTCATGTACCCGGTGTCGTACAGCCGCGACTCCATCTGCTTCACCAGATCGGCCCGTTTGGCCGGGTCGTACTCGGCGGCCTGCTGGGCGTAGAGGCCGTCGAACTTCTTGTCGCAGATGAAGTTGTCCGTGGCACCCGTGTCCTTGGGCGTGTCGGGCAGCGCCGCACAGGTGTGGATGGAGAGGACGTAGTCCGGGTCGGGATTGACCGAGTACCCGTCGAAGGCCAAATCGTACTGGCCGGCCAGCCAGGGGTCGGACACGTTGTCGAGACAGCTCATCTTGAGCCCGATGCCCAGCTTGCCCCACCACTCCTGCATGTACTGGCCGATGGCCTTGTCGTTCGGGTCGGTGGCGTGGCAGAGCAGCCGGAAGCTGAGCGGCTTGCCGTCCTTGCCGACGCGCTTGCCGGCACCGTTCTTCTTGTAGCCCGCCTGGTCCAGCAGGGTTGCCGCCTTGGCCGGGTCGTAGGCGATCTGCTGGCTCGCCGACGGTTTCCAGAAGTAGCTGGAGAAGCGCGGCGGGATATAGCCGGCGCCCTGCACGGCATGCCCCTGGAAGACCTTGTCGATGATGGTCTTGGTGTCGGTCGCGGCGAACAGCGCCCGGCGGACCCGGGGGTCGAGCAGGGCGGGGTTGCCGTTGCCGATCTTCTGGCCGTTCTTGGCCTTGGCGCCCGGGTTGGTGGCGAGCGCGTAGAAGCGGCGGCCGGGGGCGTCGTTGACCTTGATGTTCTTCTCGGTCTTCAGGGCTGCCGCCTGAGCGGGTGTGAGGCCCTGGACGAAGGAGACCTCACCCTTCTCCAGGGCGGCGACCGCGGCGTCGTTGTCCTTGTAGTACTTGAAGTCGAGCTCGTCGAACTTCGGGGCGCCCCGCCAGAACGTCCTGTTCGGCTTGAACTTCAGATACTGGTCGACCTTGTAGTCGGTCAGGAGGAAGGGGCCGTTGCCGACGACCGGGAACTGCTTGTCGTTGTTGAACTTCGAGAAGTCCTTGACGCTCTCCCAGACGTGCTTCGGCACGATCGGCACGTCGAGCGCGGTCATCGTGGCCTGAGGCTTCTTCAGCTGCACGACCAGCGTCTGCGGATCGGGCGCCGTGACCTTCTTGAAGTTCGAGGTGAAGCTGCCGTTGGCGGTGGCGGCCGCACCGTCCGTCATCATCTTGTTGAACGTCCAGGCCGCGTCGTCGGCGGTGGCCTGCTGCCCGTCGGACCACTTGGAGTTCTTACGGATGGTGAAGGTCCAGGTCAGCTTGGAGGCCGACGACTTCCACGTGGTGGCGAGACCCGGGACGGTGTGGCCGTCCTTGACGTCATAGTTCGTCAGGTAGTCGTACATCAGGCGCAGCGCGGTGGTGGACACCAGGCGTGTGGCGAGGAACGGACTCATCGAGTCGACGCTCTGATTGACGGCGACGGTGAGGACCTTCTTGCCACCGGAGCCGTCCCCTGAGCCGGATTCAGCCGTGTCCGCCGCCTTGGCTGTTGCGGCGTGGGCCTGTTGGGGAGCCGGGTTCAGCGGGGTCGCGGCGGCGGCCATCAGGGCGAAGGCGGTCGCACCGGTGGCCAGGAGCAGACGGGAACGGGATCGGTGCTGGATTGTGCCGGTCGGAACTCTTCTGTCCATGGGCGTTGACCTCGCGTCAGGGTGAATCATGGAGTCGCCAGCTGGTGAAGCGAAGGTTTATCAGCGGTGGTTTAGACATGTCAACGGTCGTCAAGACCGTGCCTGGTCTGCACAAATGTCTGAAGGCCCACACCGTTCGCACGGTGTGGGCCTTCAGTGGTCTATACCCTTATCGCCTTACTGCTGAGGGGCCGCCGGTGCCTGCGGGGGCTGCTGCTGAGGCCACCCGGCGGGCGGCACGGGTCCCTGCGACTCAGGCTGACCGGGCTGACCGGGCTGACCTGGGTGTCCCTGCTGCTGCGGCTGGGGGAGCGGCTGTCCCGGCTGCTGCTGCCAGGGCTGCCCCGGCGGGGGAGGCTGGCCGGGCTGTCCCGGATGCCCCTGACCCTGTTGTCCCGGAGCCTGTTGCCCCTGACCCTGCTGTCCCGGCCGGCCGGGCTGCGCCGACTGCTGCTGCCAGCCCCCTTGCTGCGGCGGATAGGGCTGCTGCGGGGGCTGGCCCTGCGGAGGCTGCTGACCTCCGTAGGGCTGCTGCGGTCCTTGAGGTGCCTGCGGCCCCTGGGGCGGGTACGGCTGCTGCCGACCGGGCAGCGGCGGGGCCATGTGCGGAGGCGAGGCCTGGCCGCTGCCGGTCCACAACCCCTGCGCCTGCTGGGCGCGTTGGAAGTCCTCGGCGACCAGGGCGGAGAGGTTGAAGTACGCCTCGCGGGTCTTCGGCCGCATCATGTCCAGGTCGACCTCGGCACCCGCCGACAGGTGCTCGTCGAACGGCACGACGACGACCGCACGGCAGCGGGTCTCGAAGTGCTGCACGATGTCGTCGACCTTGATCATCTTGCCGGTCTCGCGGACCCCCGAGATCACGGTGAGCGACCGGGCGACCAGGTCCGAATAGCCGTGCGCCGAGAGCCAGTCGAGCGTGGTGCTCGCACTGGAGGCGCCGTCGACGGAGGGGGTGGAGACGATGATCAGCTGGTCGGCGAGGTCGAGTACGCCCCGCATCGCGCTGTAGAGCAGCCCCGTACCGGAGTCGGTCAGGATGACCGGGTACTGCTTGCCCAGGACGTCGATGGCCCGGCGGTAGTCCTCGTCGTTGAACGTGGTGGAGACGGCGGGGTCCACGTCGTTGGCGATGATCTCCAGACCGGAGGGCGCCTGCGAGGTGAACCGGCGGATGTCCATGTACGAGTTGAGGTGCGGGATCGCCTGGACCAGGTCTCGGATGGTGGCCCCGGTCTCACGCCGTACCCGCCTGCCGAGCGTTCCGGCGTCCGGGTTGGCATCGATCGCCAGGATCTTGTCCTGCCGTTCGGTGGCGAGCGTGGCGCCCAGCGCGGTCGTCGTGGTGGTCTTGCCGACACCGCCCTTGAGGCTGATGACGGCGATCCGGTAGCAGGAGAGGACCGGCGTCCGGATGAGTTCGAGCTTGCGCTGCCGCTCGGCCTCCTCCTTCTTGCCGCCGATCTTGAAGCGCGAACCACCGGCCGGACCGCTGCGACTGCTCTTCGTCTTCTGCTTGTTGCGGATCAGCCGGTCGGACGACAGCTCGACGGCCGCCGTGTACCCGAGCGGCGCACCCGGAACCGAACGCTCCCGCTGATCATGGGCAACGGGCTGCGGCCACGCGGCTCCGGTGCGGGGGTCGACGGGGGCGCCGGGCTGCTGGGCCTGCCGGGGATCCTGGGCCTGCGGATTCTGCTGCGCGGGCAGGTTCGGGGCAGGGGCACCGGGCTGCGGGAAGCCGTAGCCTGATTCGGGGTGCTGCTGAGGCTGCTGTGCCTGGGGTGCCTGCGGCTGCTGCGGTGCGGGGAGGTCGGGGGCCGGCTGCGGGAATCCGTAACCGGCCTGCCCCTGCGGAGCCTGCTGCTGCGGGAACCCATATCCGCTGTGCGGCGGCTGAGGTGCCTGGGGCGGCAGTGGTTGCTGCGGGAACCCGTAACCAGGCTGCGGCTGCTGCGGCTGTTGGGGTGCGGGGAGGCTGGGGGCCGGCTGCGGGAACCCGTAACCGGCCTGTCCCTGCGGAACCTGAGCCGGGGGAGGCGTGCCCGGTGTCTGTTGCTGGGGCTGCTGTGGCTGCTGAGGGGCAGCAGGCTCGGGGGACCGCGGGAAGCCGTAACCACCCTGCTCGCCGGCCGGCTGGGCGGTCTGCGGGGGCCAGGACGGCGGCGCCGGGGGAGCCGCCGGACCGACCGCGGGCGGGCCCTGCGGCTGCGGCTGGTGCGGCCCGGGGTACGGCTGCGACTGATCGGCGCTCGGCGTGCTCACCGGCCACTGCGGAGCGGGCGGCGGCGCGGCGGGCTGGAACGCGGGCGGCAGCGGCGGCAGTTCACTCTGCGGCGAAGCGGAGGGCGCGGGTGCCCAGGGCTGGGCGGGCGCGGGAGGCGCGTCCTGCGGCTCCGGGTCGTCCGGAACGTGCGGCGGCACCGCGTCCTCGACTGCCTCGGTTGGCGCGGGTACGGCGTCGGCGGCCTCTCGGACGGGCCCGGCCGCCGCTCCGGAATCCGCCCCGAAGTCACTCCGCCTGTCAGTGCCGCGCGGAGTGCCGGGCAGGTCGAACGAGGCGGCGACATCCGCGAACGCGTCGGACCGATAGGGGCCGGGAGACCCGCTGGACGTTCCGGCCGTCGGAGCGGGGGCGGGCGGGGTGCTCTCCGGCTCGGTGCCCGGAGGGGTCCAGGGCCGCTCCCGCGCGGCCTTCGCAGCCGCTTCGAGCTTCTCGAACTCACGCTTCAGCGCGGCGGGGGAGAACTTCATGGTGTCCGCGCTCTCCACCTCACCCCCACCGAACGCCTCGGCTGCCTTCTCGGGCGCACCCTTCGGGCCCGGTTCTGCTGCCGGCTCCGGTTCCTGGTCCTGAACGACCGGTGCGACGGGCTCGGACGCCGACTCGGGCTCATCTCCGGCCTCGGACACGGAATCACCGAATGACTCCGGGGCAGATTCCGCATCGGCCCGGGACTTCGGCTCCTGATCGGACTCCGGCTCCTGCTCGGGAGCCCCGTCCGATTCGTGCATCCGGTCCCACTTGGAATCCGCGTCCGCTTCGGGCGCCGCGCCAGTACCCGGCTCCGCTGGACGTCCGGCCCGCGTCTCCGGTGCTTCCTTCGTCTCCGGTTCTTCCTTCTCCGCAGCGGCCGGCGCCGGGCTCCAGTTCGGCTGGAACCCGCCCGTCAGCGGCAGCCCCGGCACAGCCGCAGGCCCACCGACAGGACCGGTGGGCTGCACCTGAGGCACCTGAGTCACCTGGGGCATCTCGGGCCGAGGCACCGGCGGAGCGGGCGGCGGGGGAGTGGGAGCGGGCGGCGGATCGGCCGGTGCCGGCTCCTTCGCCTGAGCGTCCGAAGCCTGAGCGTCCGAAGCGTTCTGCGTGTACCAGGCGGGAGGGGTGTAGTCGATGGTGAACTCACCCGTCTCGGCGGGATCCGCGTCGGACTGATCGTCGACGGGTGTGTTCGGTCCCCCGCGAATCTCGTCCCGATCGCTGTTCACAATGCCTCCCGCTGGTGTGCTCTAGCACCCTCGTGCCGTAGTGGATGGGGGGCGACCGTTGTCGTCCGATCCGCCTGGCTCTCCCCGTGAGGACGCGAACACCCCGTTTGCGGGTTCTGGCCCGCGCCCCCGTCCCAGCCTAATCACCATTCGTACCGGGACGGCATGACGGAGTGCACCGTCGGGCGTGACCTTTACGTCAAGGGGCGCCCGAAACAGGCCCTGTTACGCCACAAGGCATCGGTCATAACGGAAGGAAGGTGCCGAAAGTCGCCCAAAATCGATCCGTCGTGGCCGTCCCCTGCCCCGGGCTACTCCGCGGCGCTCGTCATCCCGCCGTTGTGGGGTGCGGGCTCCAGGTCGAATTCGCCGTCGCGGGCGCCCAGCACGAAAGCGCGCCATTCCGCTTCCGTGTACCGCAGCACTGTTCCGTGGTCGACGGACGACCTCATGGCCACGGCCCCGTCCGGCAGATACGCGATCTCGACCCGCTCCTCGTGCTCCGAGGTGCCGGGCGCGCCCTGCCACTCGACACCGGAGATGTCGAGGGCGTAGAGCTCTTCCTTCTCGCGTTCCTTGCGGTCCTTGTCGTGTGCGTCAGCCATGGCTGCCCGGTCCCTTCACCACGTACGAACAAGCTGTTCGCTCACCCTACTTGGAGAGACCGGTCCCGCTCATGGGTTCCGGGCGACGTGGATCCGGGATGACGGCGGGTGCTGCGTGGTCACCGGCTGAGCAGCGCGATCGCCGTATACGTACCGCTCACCGCACCGACTGCCATCACCGTCACCGACACGCAGCGCCGCTTCAACTGCTCATAGCGCGCGGTGTACTCGCCGCGCAGCTCGGCCGCCCGGCCCGAGATCCGTACGAGCACGGCCCGGGAGACGGCCACCCGGTCGGCCGTGTAGACGCGTTCCACCTCGTCCCGCTGGGCCGTTGTCAGCCAGGGCAGCTGGCCGGCGAAGCGGGCCGCCTGCCGCCGGGCCTCCTCCAGTTCCGCGCTCCACAGCAGATACCCCTCGATCCGCACGAGACCGCGCGCGGTGTCTTCGTCGGTTGCCACGCCGTCTCCTCGCCGTCCCTTCCGCTTCTCTTCTTCTCCTCTTCTTTCGCTGCGCTACTCGTCCCCGGCGCCGGTGGATGAGGGGGCGCCCGCTGTGTGCCCCGCTGCTTGGAGAGCGTTGACCGCGGGGTAGTGGAGGTCGAACGCCGGGCCCTCCGAGCGGATCCTCGGAAGGGTCGTGAAGTTGTGCCGGGGCGGCGGGCAGGATGTCGCCCATTCGAGCGAGCGGCCGTAGCCCCACGGGTCGTCGACCGTGACCGGCTTGCCGTACTTGGCGGTCTTCCAGACGTTGTAGAAGAACGGCAGCAGCGAGAGCCCCAGCAGGAAGGAGCTGATGCTCGAGATGGTGTTCAGCGTGGTGAAGCCGTCAACGGCGAGATAGTCCGCGTACCGCCGCGGCATACCCTCCGCGCCCAGCCAGTGCTGCACCAGGAACGTGCCGTGGAAACCCACGAAGAGCGTCCAGAAGTTGATCTTGCCGAGCCGCTCGTCCAGCATCTTGCCCGTGAACTTCGGCCACCAGAAATAGAACCCGGCGAACATCGCGAAGACCACGGTCCCGAACACCACGTAATGGAAGTGCGCGACCACGAAGTACGAGTCGGACACATGGAAGTCCATCGGGGGCGAGGCCAGGATGACACCGGTCAGACCACCGAAGAGGAACGTGACCAGGAAGCCGATGGACCAGAGCATCGGTGTCTCGAAGGACAGCGACCCCTTCCACATCGTGCCGATCCAGTTGAAGAACTTCACACCGGTCGGCACCGCGATCAGGAAGGTCATGAAGGAGAAGAACGGCAGGAGCACACCGCCGGTGACGAACATGTGGTGGGCCCACACCGTCACCGAGAGCCCCGCGATGGAGATCGTGGCCCCGACCAGGCCGATGTAGCCGAAGACCGGCTTGCGGGAGAACACCGGGATGATCTCGGTGACGATCCCGAAGAACGGCAGGGCGATGATGTACACCTCCGGGTGCCCGAAGAACCAGAAGAGGTGCTGCCACAGCAGGGCCCCCCCGTTGGGCGCGTCGAAGACATGGGCGCCGAACTTGCGGTCCGCCTCCAGCACGAGCAGCGCGGCGGCCAGTACGGGGAAGGCCAGCAGCACGAGCACGGCGGTGAGCAGCGTGTTCCACACGAAGATCGGCATCCGGAACATCGTCATACCGGGGGCGCGCATGCAGATGATCGTGGTGATGAAGTTGACCGAACCAAGGATCGTGCCGAAGCCCTGGAAGGCCAGCCCCATGATCCACAGGTCCGCGCCGACCCCGGGGGAGTGGGTCTGGTTGTTCAGCGGGGAGTATGCGAACCAGCCGAAGTCGGCCGACCCGTCCGGGGTGAGGAACCCGCCCATCACGATCAGCGCACCGAACAGGTACAGCCAGTAGGCGAAGAGGTTCAGCCGCGGGAACGCCACATCGGGCGCCCCGATCTGCAACGGCATGATCCAGTTGGTGAAGCCGATGAACAGCGGCGTCGCGAACATCAGCAGCATGATCGTGCCGTGCATCGTGAAGGCCTGGTTGTACTGCTCGTTCGACACGATCTGCGTACCCGGCCGCGCCAGCTCGGCTCGCATCAGGAGCGCCATCACGCCGCCGATGCAGAAGAAGGCGAACGATGTCGTCAGATACATCGTTCCGATCGTCTTGTGATCGGTCGTGGTCGCCCAGGTGACGATGAACCTTCCGGGACTCCTGCGGCGTACCGGTACCTCGCTGTCGTAATCGTCATCGGACGTGGGTGAGTCCTCGGTGGCCCTCGTCGTCACTGCGCTGCTCCTGCTGCTGTGGTCGCGCCCTGACGGGCTGGACAGCACAGGAGCATGGCGCAGCTCAAGCCGAAGGGATCTGAGGCGGCGTGGCGTGGCGCGCGGCTTGAGCCATTCGGGTCCACGGACGGGAGCAGGGGCGCGGGCCGGCCGACTCGGAAAGGCTGATACGCTGTGTGACGGCCGTCTGTGTACGCGCCTCCGGATGACCTGGAGGCTGCGCCCAGCGGACCCCGCCTCCCGAGTTACGGAAGCTCCCCAGCGTATTCGACCTGGGGCACTCGGTGGCCTGAAGACTCACGAGGAGTATGCGTGTCGCTCGACGCCGCTACGAAGAAGCAGATCATGACCGAGTTCGGCCAGAAGGAAGGCGACACCGGTTCCCCCGAGGTTCAGGTCGCCATGCTCTCGCGTCGCATCTCGGACCTGACTGAGCACCTCAAGATGCACAAGCACGACCACCACTCCCGCCGGGGTCTGCTGATCCTGGTCGGCCAGCGTCGCCGCCTTCTCCAGTACCTGGCCAAGAAGGACATCCAGCGCTTCCGTGCGCTGGTCGACCGCCTCGGCATCCGCCGCGGTGCGGCCGGCGGCGCCAAGTAGGAACGTTGTGCGAGGGAGCGGGCCCCATTTCCTGGGGACCGCTCCCTTTGCCGTACGTGCCACTGCTGTACGTGCGGAACCCGGACCGGGCTCAGTAATCTGGGTGTGCACGGCAGTACAGAACGCTGCGGTACCGAACGCCGCAGTACGGAACACGGCAGTACCGAACACCGCAGTACGCAGAACCGCAGTACCGAATGCTGCAGTACCGAACGAGGGGAAGCGCCCTCCAGCCGCCGCCGGTCCTCGGTAGTGGCCCCCGGGAAACATCACCCGGGTGCTCCGATCGAAGACCGGCCCCGCAACCATGGAGCGCTTCTCCGCCCCGTTCCCCGCCACACGGGCTGGGGGACGAAAGACGACGAGTATGGAGAAAACGCTAGTGGAGAACGAGACCCACTACGCCGAGGCCGTTATTGACAACGGAACCTTCGGCACCCGCACCATCCGCTTCGAGACGGGCCGCCTCGCCAAGCAGGCCGCCGGCTCCGCCGTGGCGTACCTGGACGACGACACCATGGTGCTGTCGGCCACCAGCGCTTCCAAGAAGCCCAAGGACCAGCTCGACTTCTTCCCCCTCACGGTGGACGTCGAGGAGCGGCAGTACGCGGCCGGCAAGATCCCCGGCTCCTTCTTCCGCCGCGAGGGCCGCCCCTCCGAGGACGCGATCCTCACCTGCCGTCTGATCGACCGGCCGCTGCGCCCCTCCTTCAAGAAGGGCCTGCGCAACGAGATCCAGATCGTCGAGACGATCATGGCGCTCAACCCCGACCACCTGTACGACGTGGTCGCGATCAACGCCGCCTCCTGCTCCACGATGCTGGCCGGCCTGCCCTTCTCCGGCCCGATCGGCGGCACCCGCGTCGCTCTGATCAAGGGCCAGTGGGTCGCCTTCCCGACGCACACCGAGCTTGAGGACGCCGTCTTCGACATGGTCGTCGCGGGCCGCGTGCTCGACGACGGCGACGTCGCGATCATGATGGTCGAGGCCGAGGCCACCGAGAAGACCATCCAGCTGGTCAAGGACGGCGCCGAGGCCCCGACCGAAGAGGTCGTCGCCGCCGGTCTCGAAGCCGCGAAGCCCTTCATCAAGGCGCTCTGCAAGGCACAGTCCGACCTCGCCGCCAAGGCCGCCAAGCCCACCGGCGACTTCCCGGTCTTCCTCGACTACCAGGACGACGTCCTGGAGGCGCTCACCGCCGCGGTCAGGACCGAGCTCGCCAAGGCGCTCACCATCGCCGGCAAGCAGGAGCGCGAGGCCGAGCTGGACCGCGTCAAGGAGATCGCCGTCGAGAAGCTGCTCCCGAAGTTCGAGGGCCGCGAGAAGGAGATCTCCGGCGCGTACCGCGCGCTGACCAAGTCCGTCGTGCGCGAGCGCGTCATCAAGGACAAGGTCCGCATCGACGGCCGCGGCGTCACGGACATCCGTACGCTCGCCGCCGAGGTCGAGGCCATCCCGCGTGTGCACGGTTCGGCGCTCTTCGAGCGTGGCGAGACCCAGATCCTGGGTGTCACCACCCTCAACATGCTCCGCATGGAGCAGCAGCTGGACACCCTCTCCCCGGTGACCCGCAAGCGCTACATGCACAACTACAATTTCCCGCCGTACTCCGTCGGTGAGACCGGCCGCGTGGGCTCGCCCAAGCGCCGCGAGATCGGCCACGGAGCGCTCGCCGAGCGCGCCATCGTGCCGGTGCTGCCGACGCGCGAGGAGTTCCCGTACGCGATCCGCCAGGTCTCCGAGGCGCTGGGCTCCAACGGCTCGACGTCCATGGGCTCGGTCTGCGCCTCCACCATGTCCCTGCTGAACGCCGGTGTGCCCCTCAAGGCCGCCGTCGCCGGTATCGCCATGGGCCTCATCTCGCAGGAGATCGACGGCAAGACGCACTACGTCGCCCTCACCGACATCCTCGGTGCGGAGGACGCCTACGGCGACATGGACTTCAAGGTCGCCGGCACGAAGCAGTTCGTGACCGCGCTGCAGCTCGATACCAAGCTCGACGGCATCCCCGCCTCGGTCCTGGCCGCCGCGCTGAAGCAGGCCCGTGACGCCCGCCTCCACATCCTCGACGTGATGAACGAGGCCATCGACGTCCCGGACGAGATGTCCCCGAACGCCCCGCGGATCATCACCGTCAAGATCCCGGTGGACAAGATCGGTGAGGTCATCGGCCCCAAGGGCAAGATGATCAACCAGATCCAGGAGGACACCGGCGCCGACATCACGATCGAGGACGACGGCACCATCTACATCGGTGCCCAGCAGGGTTCGCAGGCCGAGGCCGCGCGCGCCACGATCAACTCGATCGCCAACCCGACCATGCCGGAGGTCGGCGAGCGTTACCTGGGCACGGTCGTCAAGACCACGACCTTCGGTGCGTTCGTGTCGCTCATGCCGGGCAAGGACGGCCTGCTGCACATCTCGCAGATCCGCAAGCTCGCCGGTGGCAAGCGCGTGGAGAACGTCGAGGACGTGCTCGCGGTCGGCTCCAAGGTCCAGGTCGAGATCGGCGAGATCGACTCCCGCGGCAAGCTCTCCCTCGTCCCCGTCATCGAGGGTGAAGAAGACGAGAAGAAGGACGACGCCGACAAGTGACGTCCCGTAGTTCCGTGACGACGGCCCGCACCTCATCGGAGGCGCGGGCCGTCGCCCGTACCCAGAGCCACCTCACGGACGAGAACGGCAGCAGTGCATTCAAGGACGGAAACGTGAGCAACGCCGGAGCACAGTCCAGCGACACGGTCCGCAGGACCGTCCTCCCGGGCGGTCTGCGCATCGTCACCGAGACCGTCCCCTCAGTACGCTCGGCGACTTTCGGGATCTGGGCGAACGTCGGATCCCGCGACGAGACGCCGTCCCTCAACGGAGCCACCCACTACCTGGAACACCTCCTCTTCAAGGGCACCGAGAAGCGCAGCGCCCTCGACATCTCCGCCGCGGTCGACGCCGTCGGCGGCGAGATGAACGCCTTCACGGCGAAGGAGTACACCTGCTACTACGCGCGGGTCCTGGACAGCGATCTGCCACTGGCGACAGACGTCGTCTGCGACATGCTGACCGGTTCGCTGATCACCGCCGATGACGTCGAGGCCGAGCGTGGCGTCATCCTCGAAGAGATCGCGATGACCGAGGACGACCCCGGCGATGTCGTACACGACCTCTTCGCGCAGACGATGTTCGGCGACACCCCGCTCGGCCGCCCGGTTCTCGGCACCGTCGACACCGTCAACGGGCTCAGCCGCAGCCAGATCGCCCGCTTCTACAAGAAGCACTACGACCCGACGCACCTCGTCGTCGCCGCCGCGGGCAACATCGACCACGACACCGTGGTACGCCAGGTCAGCGATGCGTTCGAGCGCGCGGGCGCGCTGTCCCGTACCGACGCGGTACCGGTGGATCCGCGCACCGGGTCCCGCACCCTGCGCTCCGCGGGCGGCGTCGACCTGCTGAACCGCAAGACCGAGCAGGCGCACATAGTCCTCGGGATGCCCGGCCTGGCCAGGACCGACGACCGGCGCTGGGCGCTCGGTGTCCTCAACACCGCACTCGGCGGCGGCATGAGCTCCCGTCTCTTCCAGGAGGTACGGGAGAAGCGCGGCCTCGCCTACAGCGTGTACTCGTACACCTCGGGCTTCGCCGACTGCGGGCTCTTCGGCGTCTACGCGGGCTGCCGCCCCAACCAGGTCCACGACGTCCTGAAGATCTGCCGGGACGAGCTCGACCGGGCAGCGGGCGAAGGGGTCACCGACGAGGAGATCCGCCGCGCGATCGGCCAGCTCGCCGGTTCCACGGTGCTCGGCATGGAGGACACGGGGGCGCTGATGAACCGCATCGGCAAGAGCGAACTGTGCTGGGGCACCCAGCTGTCGGTCGACGAGATGCTGGAGCGGATCACCGCGGTCACCCCTGACGAAGTCCGCGCGGTCGCCCAGGACATATTGGGACAGCGCCCCTCGCTTTCGGTGATCGGGCCGCTGAAGGACAAGCAGGCCGACCGCCTCCACGAAGCGGTCTCCTGAGCTGAACCGTCCGTAGCTGAACCGTCTGTGAAACGCGTCAGCCATGACGCGTGAAGCGCGAGCGATGAAGGAAGAGCAAGCATGAGCAGCAAGCTGCGCGTCGCGGTCCTCGGCGCCCGGGGCCGTATCGGCTCCGAAGCCGCACGGGCCGTCGACGCCGCCGACGACATGGAACTGGTCGCCGCCCTCGACCGCGGCGACGAGCTCGACGCACTCACCGCGTCCGGAGCGCAGGTGGCCATCGACCTGACGCACCCCGACGCGGTGATGGGCAACCTCGAATTCTGCCTACGCAACGGAATCCACGGCGTCGTCGGCACCACGGGCTGGACCGAAGACCGCCTCGCGCAGCTCCGCTCCTGGCTCGCCGACTCCCCGGAGACCGGCGTCCTCATCGCCCCGAACTTCTCCATCGGCGCCGTGCTCACCATGGCGTTCGCCCAGGCGGCAGCGCGTTTCTTCGAGTCCGTCGAAGTGATCGAGCTGCACCACCCGAACAAGGCGGACGCCCCGTCGGGCACCGCGCAGCGCACCGCTCAGCTCATCGCGGCCGCCCGCGCCAAGGCCGGCTGCGCCCCGCAGCCGGACGCCACGAGCACCGCACTGGACGGCGCCCGCGGAGCCGACGTCGACGGCGTCCCGGTGCACTCCGTACGGCTGCGCGGCCTCCTGGCCCACCAGGAGGTGCTCCTCGGCGGCGAGGGCGAGACCCTCACCATCCGCCACGACTCCCTGCACCACAGCAGCTTCATGCCGGGCATCCTGCTCGGCACGCGCCGCGTGGTGGCCACCCCCGGCCTCACCCTCGGCCTGGAACACTTCCTCGATCTGAGCTGACCCGATGCGCGCAAAGATCACCTACCTCGTCACGGCCGCCGTCCTGGTCTTCTACTTCGTCCTGGTCGGCAGCCGGGGGGTGCTGCTCATCGAGAACGGCACGCTGCTCACGGTCACCTTCGGCGTGGCGGTGCTGATCCTGCCGCTGATCGGCATCTGGTTCCTCTGGAAGAACACCCAGTTCGTCCGGCGGGCCAACCGGCTCGCCGCCGAACTGGACGCCGAAGGCGGCCTGCCCGTCGACGAGTTGGTACGTACGCCCAGCGGCCGGATCGACCGCGACTCGGCCGACGCGGTCTTCGTCCGCCGCAAGGAGGAGACCGAGGACAGCCCGGACGACTGGCGCTGCTGGTTCCGCCTCGCGGTCGCCTACCAGGACGCCAGGGACACCCCGCGCGCCCGCAAGGCCATGCAGCGGGCCATCGCCCTGCACGCGGGCAGGCCCGTCAGTATCTGACGGGCCTGCGGGTCGCCGGGAAATCCTCCGCCCGGCCGGGCTGGTTTCTCCACGGCCGCTCAGCCGAGCCGGTACTCCGCACCCCAGGCCTCGACCGTGTCCGCTGCCCGGTCGAAGGCCTCGTGGCGTGCCAGGAAGTCGGCACTGTGGTCGGTGAGCAGCGGCGACAGCCGCTCACCGTTCCGCTGTACGAGCAGAAGCGCCTCGCCCTGTACCGTGCGCGGCAGCCCCAGCCAGCGGACCGGCTGCTGCACCGTGCGGACGGCCGCGGTACGGCCCCAGGGCACGGTCACCGTCTTGAAGAAGCCCACCCGCCGCACTCCGTGCCTGCTCACCCAGGTGCCCATCCGCAGCAGCCGCAGGGCGCAGGCCACCACTACGAGGCCGAGTACGAGAGTGACGCCCGCACCCGACACCGCGCCGGCGAAAGCGATGATCATCGCCGCCAGCAGGACGAACGAGGCGAGCAGCAGAAGCAGAGCTGCCGCCCCGACCCGCCAGGGTCCTGGGCGGTAGGGGCGGCGCCACTGGTCGTGGTCGTCGAACGGCAGCGCGACGTCGCCGGCATTCTCGGCGGCTGCGTCAAACGCGCGGTCGGCCGTCAGGAAAGGCAGGGGCACGACTGATCCTCACTCACAAGCACGCTCGATTGGCTGTGCCCGGTGAGGCTACCGATGAGATCATCGCCCGACCACCCCAGGGGTCCGGACGAGTCAGTGGCCGTGGGCCGCTTCGGACTGATGTGTCTGCGCGGGCGTCTGATCGGCTGCCAGAGCAGGCAGCCCCAACAGTAGCGAGCCCGTCAGGCCCGCGACGACGGTGAGGCCGACGAGCACACGGCCGGCCAGCTGGGAGGCGCTGGGGCGTTGACGGGGCGGCGGTTCGATGTTGCTACGGAAGCGGTCTGCGTCAGCGACGAATGCGAACGGGACGGCCTCTCGCCGGCGGAACATAGGGGCACTTCTCCTTGGATCACGAGACTTCCGGTTCCACTCTGGTTCCACAGATTCAGACGTCCAAAGCAGCCGATCGGTGCCCGATTTCCACGAATGGGCAGAACTTTTCTGCTGACGGTTCGTCGGCCCTGGATGTCGGTGCCGCGCCGTAGAGTGGGCGCCGCCCGAGCGATGCAATTGGAAGGACCCCGCCGGTGAGTGACACTCCCACCTCAGACCCCAAGCCGAGCTTCCGCAGCGACGTCACCGTCGAGCTGGTGAAGCACAGCGCGAGCGACTCGGACGTGCTGTGGGCGGCCCGAGTCTCCACGGCGGGTGAGCAGTCCCTCGAAGAGCTCCGGAAGGACCCGGAGCGCTCCAAGGGCCTCATCAACTATCTGATGCGGGACCGGCACGGCAGCCCCTTCGAGCACAACTCGATGACCTTCTTCGTCAGCGCCCCGATCTTCGTGTTCCGTGAGTTCATGCGGCACCGTGTCGGCTGGTCGTACAACGAGGAATCCGGCCGCTACAGGGAGCTGGAGCCGGTCTTCTACGTACCGGGAGAGTCCCGAAAGCTGGTCCAGCAGGGCCGTCCCGGCAAGTACGAGTTCGTCGAGGGCACCGCGGCCCAGCAGGAGCTCACCGGCCGAGTCATGGAGGACTCCTACCGGCAGGCATACGAGGCCTACCAGGAGATGCTGGCCGCCGGTGTGGCCCGCGAGGTGGCCCGTGCGGTGCTGCCCGTCGGCCTGTTCTCCTCGATGTACGCGACGTGCAACGCCCGGTCGCTGATGCACTTCCTCGGCCTGCGTACCCAGCACGAGCTGGCGCGGACGCCGTCCTTCCCGCAGCGGGAGATCGAGATGGTCGGCGAGCAGATGGAAGGGCACTGGAACAAGCTCATGCCGCTGACCCATGCGGCCTTCAACAGCAACGGCCGGATCGCCCCATAAGGCACGCATGTGCGACTGGGCCGCGTGAGGTGTCCGGATTGCACCCTTTGCTGAAGTTCATCTAGGCTGATCAAACGGACCCGGCACTGCTTGAACCCCCGAGCAGGCAGTGCCGGGCTCCGTAGCTCCCGTCCCCCGAGGGGACGCAGCGCACTGAGCAGCGAGTAGCGTGGTACCCATGGCTCCGATCTCCACTCCGCAGACCCCCTTCGGGCGGGTCCTCACCGCCATGGTCACGCCCTTCACGGCGGACGGCGCGCTCGACATCGACGGCGCGCAGCGGCTTGCCACCCATCTGGTGGAAGCAGGCAATGACGGCCTGGTTGTCAACGGCACCACCGGTGAGTCCCCGACCACCAGCGACGCGGAGAAAAACGACCTCGTGCGGGCGGTACGGGAAGCGGTCGGAGACCGTGCTCACGTCATCGCGGGCGTGGGCACCAACGACACCCGGCACAGCCTGGAGCTGGCCCGAGCGGCCGAGACCGCGGGAGCGCACGGCCTGCTCGCCGTGACGCCGTACTACAACAAGCCGCCGCAGGAGGGCCTGCTCCGGCACTTCACCGCCATCGCGGACTCCACCGGGCTGCCCGTCATGCTGTACGACATCCCGGGCCGCAGCGGTGTGCCGATCAACACCGAGACGATCGTCCGGCTGGCCGAGCACCCGCGCATCGTGGCCAACAAGGACGCCAAGGGCGACCTCGGCCGCGCCAGCTGGGCCATCGCGCGCAGCGGCCTGGCCTGGTACTCGGGCGACGACATGCTGAACCTGCCGCTCTTCTCGGTGGGCGCGTGCGGATTCGTCTCCGTCGTCGGCCATCTCGTCACCCCTGAGCTGCGAGCCCTTCTGGAGGCCTACCTCGCGGGTGACGTCCAGAAGGCGACCGAGATCCACCAGCGTCTGCTGCCCGTCTTCACCGGTATGTTCCGGACGCAGGGCGTGATCACGACGAAGGCCGCACTGAGCCTCCAGGGCCTGCCTGCCGGACCGCTCAGGCTCCCTCTGGTGGAACTTGCCCCTGAGGAGACGGCCCAGCTCAAGATCGATCTTGCCGCCGGCGGGGTAGAACTTTAAACACAGACTTCACAACTGAATACGCAAGATCACTCTGACAACTGCAAGTGCACGAATCATGCGCGCCACGTGCCTCAGGTACGTGGCGTGTGTGGTGAGGAGAGTCTTTTGAGTCATCCGCATCCTGAACTCGGCGCACCGCCGAAGCT